>CAYSAW010000002.1:425137-538093 GCA_964429225.1 uncultured bacterium | reverse complement strand
TTCCCATCTCCATTCGCATCCCCACATACCACCGCCGGGGCTACTGGAGGAGCTGCTACTGAAATAGGAACAAGATGGAAGGAGCTATAGGTGCCTGCGTCTACCGTTCCATCCTGATGAGAGGTTTGAGCAATTCCTGCTACCGCTTCACTGGTCCCTAGGTTAGGTAGATCCACTCCTCCCACAAGGATAGAGGTCTTACCATCCAAGGAGTAGAAGCCTGCAACGGAGGTACCAACCCGGCGGAGTTTCACCCACACGGGTGGTTGGATACCATCTACTCCCCGGTCCAGGAGAACATTTCCGTTGTTCGGATGGAAACGGGCCTGAATTCGGACCCCGTGGTCCCGGGTGGCAATAACATCGGCGAAGACTGCTCCGGGATCATTGGAAGTGGCGACCATTAAACCTGCTTTGGCCCATTCGTGGGCTTGGGGAACACTCTCTACTCGGACCCAAGAAGCAAAATCACCGTTCACCTTCTGATAGACGAAGCGGAAACCACTTCGGGAGCCCCAAATATCAGCACCATCTGCATTCACCGTAAGTTTTCCGTTGGATACCGCGGTGGAACCCCCGCTGGTGTTAAGGTCTTCATCTTTCCACTTAGGGTCGAGGGATGCCCCTTTGAAGTCATCGTCGAAGGGGCTTGTCTTTCCGCCTGACTCATCGAAGGTGGTAAGCACGGTGATTTTTTGGTCGAGGGTGGCGATAGTTCCTCTGGCCAAGTTAATTTTGGAGTTTACTGCTTCTGCCAGGGCGGCAGGGTTGGGTTGGAGGGTATAAGGAGCGGGAGGTAAAGGCCCTATTGATAGAATAGCCGGTTGGCCGGGTAGCGCTCCAGGATACACATTAAAGGTCGGAAGGGTGGGGTTCTCAGGGATCAGCTTGACGTTGAGGTTAGAGACATCCTGATTGTTGGCGTCAGACAGGTTAATGACTGCGTAGGATTCGAGTTCGCTAAGAGCTCGGAGGGTGGGGGCAGAAATATTGAAACCGGCTCCCCCTCCTCCTTGGTAGGCCAAAATCGCGATGGTGTTATTCCCGCCCCAATTCACGTAAGATTGGGGTACGGGATAATTGCGGATGGTGTTCCATCCAGCGGTGGAGCCGATGAGGTGGCCATTGAAGAAGGTCCAATCGTTGTCATCAATGTTGAACCCGCCAAGGACGAGGTCTGTTTTAGGGAAGTCTGCGGGCATTTTGAAGGTTAAACGGTACCAGAAGAAGGTATTTGTGCCTACATCCCCAGCAGCATCTCCAGGAGCTAGAATGTCTTGCCACTTGCTGTCGTCATAGTCAGGTTTTGCGGGATCCAGCTTCTGATTAGCCAGGGGGTCGGTGTTGTTCTCCGGTACAAAGACTTTCCAGGAAGCTTTTCCCAACACCGGATTATCAATGGGATTTCCTTGCCCATCACTGTTGGCGAGGTTTAATGAGGGAAGAGGACTTCCTACCTTGATGGTGGTCTCTGTGAATTGACCTTGCTGAATGGTTACCTGAGCTTTGCCCGCTTGGAACCCAGCTCCCCCTGCAAGGACTTCATAGGCCCCCGGTTTGAGGGCGAAGACAGCGGGGCTGGTATTTTGTTGGGCGATCACCTGATTATTTTGGCTGACTTGAACCAGGCTTTTGGGGAGGGGTTGCCCGTTAGCATCTGTTGTGTTGACCAAGGCAAATCCGAGGGAGGGGTCTAACCCTCCTTCGAGTTGGGTGAAAGTGAAATCATCTACCACGGCTAAGGCAGTGGCATTCGAGTTGTGAGAGGTCAAGGCAATTCCTACTAAAACAGGATCAGTCATAGGGACCGTAGTGCGATCAAAAAAGAGATGGGTTTCTGCGTGGGCGGGCCCCCAGGTTTTACCGTCAGTTGAGAGTTCTTCAATAAACAAATTGCCTTTGCGAGTTAATCGGAGCCAGAGGGTGTCTTGAGGGAACACATTATCCTGCCAACCCAGGCGTCCTCCGGAGGTAGGGCCGGTGTTGGCTCCGGGGAAGATCCGGGCTTGCATATGGGTTCCCTTGTTCATACTGATGGCGAAAACATTCACGCCTTGGTTGTCCAAGTTTTGCCGAACCATAATCCCCACTTTAGCGGAGGAATCGGTTTGGGCGTTGGGGTCATCACTTCGGCTAAGGGAGATCAGTTTAAGAGAGATTTGAAAATCTCCTGCGGCTACTTGCCAGAGGAAGAGACCATTGTCATTGTTATCCCAAATGTCGCTTCCCCCGGCGATAATGTGGAGCTGACCATTTTGAAGGGTAACGCTGTGATCTTGATTAATAGCGTCACCTAAGATCGTCACATGCCATTTGGGGTCGAGTTGGGACCCGTTGAAATCGTCACTAAGGGGGGAGGCAAAGGCCTTGGCCCCCACTACACCGAAGATCAACAGAGCGAGAAGAAGAGGAAGGGTTAAACCGCGAGCCTCACCTTTCTTGTACATCTTTAAATCCCTCCGGCAAAGTTTTAAGGACCTTCTCCTTAGTTCTGAAGGAACTCCACTGTTTAATTCTCTACTAACGTTTGATTTCCTCCCTCCTTTAGCTTGGAGAAAGGGTTGTTGAGAGAGAGGCTTCTGCAGGTGAGGTCGCTAGGGAAGGCGAATCTCCTGGTGAGCCAAAAGGGGGAAGATAGCTCGGTGTCTACCTCGTCCTCCCTATAGGAGTCTCGACAATAGAGCCTAAAAAGAGAACCGTTTCAGTGTTTACTCCTATAGGTCATTTCCATTAGAGAGAGGAGAGGGTTAAGACTTCCTAGGAGAATCATCCCTAAGGTTGAGTTTATTTTATTCTATCATCCTCCCTCGCTTTTCAGGGGTACTTGGAAGACCGAAGAAGGTTTCAAGGACTTTGCGTACCACTGGCCCCGCCGAGGTACTTCCATGACCTCCTTGTTCCACAATGCAGGCAATGGCAATGCGAGGATGGTCATAAGGGGCGAAGCAGATCAGCCAACCATGGGTTCTTCCATGGGGGTTTTGGGCGGATCCTGTTTTTGCAGCTGTGGGGATATTAGGCAAATCTACTACCCGGGCTGTCCCCGCAGTAACAGCTAAGCGCATCCCTTTTCGCACTTCTTCCAAGATTTGGGGGGAGACCGTTGCTCGTCTGATTAAAGTGGGTTTGACCCGATGGATTAATCGGCCTTGAGTATCGGTTACTCTGAGAAGAAGATGAGGCTTCCAAACTTTCCCCCAGTTGGCTACTACGGAGCACTCCAAGGCCATTTGAAGGGGGCTGGTAAGCACATAACCTTGGCCAATGGCCATATTAGCTTTATCTCCGCCGTACCACGGTTGCCTCCACCGGCGTTGTTTCCAGGCAGGATCAGGAATTAAACCCTTCTTCTCGCTGGGAAGGTCGATACCCGTAGGAACACCCAAGCCGAAAGAGCGGGCATCCTTAGCAAAGGCGGTAGGGTTCAGACTTAACCCTACTCGGTAGAAGAAGACATCGCAGGAGAGGGCAATGGCCTTATAGAAATCTACCCGACGGTGGACCGCCCAACATCGCTTAAAGCGGCCTCCGATAGGCATCCCTCCGGGGCAGTAGGCGGTAGATCGTGGGGTGATCACCTTGTGCTTCAGGCCAGAGGCAGCTGTAACGGTTTTAAAAGTAGAGCCTGGAGGGTAAGTCGCTAGCACTGCTCGGTTGAGGAGGGGGCGAGAGGGATCGGTATTGAGTTTCTGCCACAACTCCTTAGTGATTTTAGGGCTGAAAGCATTTAAGTCGTAGCTAGGGCTACTGACTAGAGCCAAGACCTCCCCATTCCTGGGGTCAATGGCTACCAAGGCTCCTCGTCTTCCTTTGAGAGCTTCCCAGGCAGCCTTCTGGAGGCGGAGGTCAATGGTAAGAATTAAGGTTTTGCCAGCGATAGGAGGTTGAAGGGATAACCTTCGGCGAATGCGACCTAGAGCATCCACTTCAACTTGCTGGCCTCCATCTCTCCCCTTAAGGAGGTGGTTATACTCTTTTTCGATCCCTGTTTTTCCCACGAGATCACCCATACGATAACCGAGCTTGCGAAGCTGTTTCAGCTCTTCTGCGTCGATCTGACCTACATACCCCAAAAGATGAGCAGCGACTTTCCCGTCGGGGTAGTAACGAATATGGCTAGGGATGAGGACGGTACCCCCCAGGTAAACCTTCTGTTCCTCAATTTGAGCGAGAAGGGAGGGAGAAATATCCTCTTCGAGAATCACCGGGTCGTAAGGAAGGGTTTGGTTTTCCTTAATGCGCTTTCGGAGTTCACTGGGGGAGGTTTTCAGGATGGGGGCGAGGTGTTCCAGGAGGTTGGGGTTATCCTTCTCCCAATCCGGCATAATTCCGAGGGCAAGGGATTTTCTGCTTTGGGCTAGGGGTTTGCCATTGCGGTCGAGAATCTCTCCCCGAGGAGCCCGGGTGACAATTTGACGGATGCGGTTGATTTCCGAGAGCTGGTAGAGTTTTTCCCCTTGGAAGATTTGGAGATACCAGAGGCGTAATCCTAGCCCCAGGAAAAAGAGAGAGATTCCCCAAGAGAGGATTCGCCCCCGCCGTTCAATCTGCGAAAGGGGTCGCCGAGGTGGAACAGGACGGTAGATCATTTTCCATCATTCTCTCGGTCCGTGGATATTGCAGAATTCTTTAGGGACTTCGTCTTCAGGGAGGCGTTTCTGCTCGGTATAAGGGCAGTAGTCATTGGCTAGGAGGCCAGTCTCCACACACAGGCGCACCCGGACATAGCGTCTCCGGGATAGGGGGCGAGGAGGAGTAGGGGAAGCTTCTATTGATGGAGGGGAGGTCTCTACTCTTCCGGGAGGGAGGGGAGGTTGGGAGGGGTTAGGACTCGGAGGCGTAGAATGGAGGGTACACACTCCGCGAGGTTCAGCGCCTGAAGGAAACTCTTCTAAGTGAGTGGCGGGGCAGTAGGGGGAAGCGACCATCCCGCTGTCATCACAGATCCGAATTCGCACTGTCCAGCTCTCTGAAGAGCCGCCCGATTCGGGTTCTTGAATGGGTGATCTTTCCCGGGAAGGGGAGTGAAGCCTTTCGGATTCCGAGGGCCTACCTTCAACGGGAGGTTTCGCTAGGAGGAGACGTGGTCCCTTCGGGTTGACCTTTAGGGCGGTTTCCATAAAATCAGCCCAGATGGGAGCGCAGATCGTGCCTCCAAAGACTTTTTTCATAGGAGTATAGTCGTCGTTGCCCACCCAAACGGCGGCGCAGAGATCAGGAGTATATCCAACAAACCAGGCATCTCGGTCATCTTGAGTTGTTCCTGTTTTCCCCCGGGCCTCGGGAATACGGTCACGAATTGTTCGCCCTGTGCCATACAGCACCACTGCCCGGAGCATTTGATCCATTGCTTTAGCGATCCGGGGGTCTAAAACCTTTTGAATCTGGGGGCGATTTTCTTCCAGGAGGTTTCCCTCTCGATCGAGGATTTTGACGATGGCCATTGGCTCAGCGTGATAGCCTCCGGTGGCAAAAGTGCCATAAGCGGAGGCCATTTCCAAAACAGTGACCCCCGAGGTGCCGATGGCGATAGAGAGGTTGGGTTGTAAGTCGCTTTTAATCCCCAGCCTTCGGGCTACTTCAATGATCTTGCGAACTCCTACCTTTTGGGCCACTTTGATTGCAGGGATGTTAATGGAATAGGCTACTGCTTTTTCTAAAGTAACAACTCCATGCCAGCGTTTATCATAATTGCGGGGACGCCAAGGTTTTCCACCAGGGCCTCCGGAGAGGGAAATCGGGGCATCTAACACTCGGGTGGAGGGAGACATTCCAGCTTCCAAGGCGGCAGTATAGACGAAGGGTTTGAAGGCGGATCCAGGTTGACGGGGATGTCGAGCAAGATAGGCCCGGTTCAACTGGGATTCCCGATAGTCTCGTCCTCCAACCATCGCGCGAATATAACCAGTGTAGGGGTCTATGCAGACTAAAGCCCCTTGATGCGCCCCAGAACTTTGGATTCGCTTCAGCCCCTCCTTAATCGCTTTATCAGCCGCCATCTGCATCCGGGTATGGAGGGTTGTGTAGACCTTCAGGCCCCCCTTGAAGACCAGTTCCCCTCCATAGCGTTCCACCAGATCATCCAGAATAAAATCAATAAAGTAGGGAGCCCGCCGAACTCGGGCGCCTGAGGGGCGGCGATAGGCTAATCGGATAGGCTCTTTTTTCGCTCGCTCCGCTTCTTCTTGGGTGATATACCCCTGTTCGGCCATCAGTTGCAGGACCACGTTCCGCCGGCCTCGAGCCGCTTCTTTGTTAACATAAGGGGAATAGTAGCTGGGCCTTTGAGGGAGACCTGCGAGAAGAGCCGATTCGGCTAGATTGAGCTGCGAGACATCTTTGCCAAAGTAAGTCTTGGCGGCTGCCTGAACTCCGTAGGCCCCGGAGCCGTAGTAGACCTGGTTGAGATAGAACTCCAAAATCTCCTGTTTGGAATAGCGACGCTCTAGTTCCACAGCTAGGATAGCTTCCTGGATTTTTCGGGAGAGGACTTTTCTCCGGGTGAGATAGAGGTTTCGAGCAAGCTGTTGAGTAATGGTACTCCCTCCCTGAAGGGGAGCTTTGTGAGTGATATCTGCCCAGATCGCTCCGAGGATCCGGCGGAAATCCAGACCACTGTGTTGGTAGAAGCGCTTGTCCTCTACAGCTATCGTGGCTTCTTGAAGAACCTTGGGGATTTTTTGGATAGGGACATACTCCCGATGTTGGTCATAAAAGACAACAGCAAGGAGCTGGCCATCATCACTAAAAATCTTGGTGGATTCCGCAAAGCCTATCGTCTGTTCAGTGCCGATTTGGGGGAGGATTTGGGAGATATTCCAGAAGACTACCGTGAGAAAAATGAGTAAGACTGCTAGGCCAGACAGAATCCCAAACCAAAAAAACGAGAGAAGTACCCACCAACGACTTCGCTTTCGCCGCCGAAGTGTCTCTCGAGTTTCGGTACGCATTCTCACTTCAAGCTCATTTTATGAATCGGTTCCAAGGGAAGTCAAACGGGGGAGGATAAAATAGGTTACCAAAGGAGCTAACAGGAATCTTAGAATTGACATCGAAGGGAAAAATGAACCTGAACCAAGGAAAGGAGACCAATAATGGAATCTTCGCGGGATTTTATGGACTCTGAAAAGATCTCTGAGGAGAATCTGGATTCCCCTATAGCCCAAGCCCTGTTCCGGGGATTGTTGACCATTGCCTTGGCCATTTTTCTCTCCAGCTTCTTGGTCGGTTTCCTAATCCTTAAATTCCTTAACTTCAGCGACCGGCAGGCGGATGCTCTACGATCCCCTATTCTTCTGGGGATGGCAGCTTCTGAGGCAGGGCGAAGCCGTTTAGAAAGGGAGAGAACGAGTCAGAATCTTTTTCCTTTAGGAAACCATTTATGGCTTTTGCGTCCTTCTCCTGATGAATACCTTATTCTCAAAATTACAGACCAAGGCACCCAGATTGAACGGCAATTTGTTTTGCAAAAGTTCGGGGCAGGTTACCGAATTTTGGAGACTCGCCCCGTGCCTGGAGGTTTTCTCTTCCGAGGCCCAGATGGTGAGCTTAGATGGTACCCTTCTGGTCGGCTCTTTAGGGAACCTCCTCCGGGAGTTCCAGATCCTGTCCAAGCAATGCGCATGACGAATCCCTCGGCCACTCCTCAAACCTCGGGGGAGGGCCAGAAGACACCTCCAGTAGCAGTGAGAGAAAAGAGATAATCGCAAAAGAGTGGGGCGGAGGAACGTGGTATCTACAGGAGCTTTCTATAGGGAACAAATGATGGAATGACCATAGGCTTCAGCTGTGTCTCATCCCCGCGTGCGGGGGATGAGAGGGAGGCGCACCCTTAAAGGGTGCGGTTATGGAACCCGGTTGGAAGATGAGGGTGGGGCATAGCGTGCTATGCCTTACAGCTTGTATTGAGCTTGCCCCTGCAAGCCAAAAGGAGGTTTAGGGCTTAGCAGGAAACCCAGCCCTCCCTATGTGTGGAGCAAAGCCCAGCGGGGATAAGGGTAAAGAAAGAGAACCCTATTAGCTAACTTATGCTGAGGGGAGATATTCCAAAAGAAAGAAGGGATGGTTCCCTTGAGGTCGAATAAGCTCTTGAGGGATGATTGAGGATGAATTACAAAAGAGTGATGGTTTTTGGAGCGCATCACGATGATGAGATCACTATGGCGGGTACCCTAGCGAAGCTCTCTGCCATGGGGGTTCGGGTGGTTGTGGTCATAATGACAGATGGTTGCGAAGGCTATCCCCGACCGGAAATGCGGGAAACCATCATTTCGGTTCGCGCCCAGGAGGCTGCTGAATGTGATAAGGTTTTGGGGATAGCTCAGCGATATTGTTTAAATCGGCCCGATATGGGGTTGGTCAACGATAAAGAAACCCTTCAGGAATGTATCCGCCTCATCCGTCAGGAGAGGCCGGAAGCCATTTTTACTCACGGGCCAGAGGATCGCCATCGGGATCATATCAATACCTCTTTGATTTCTGTAGAGGCCCGATGGCATGCTGGTGAACCGGTATCGGCGGTTCTGGGTCCTCCTTGGTATCCTCCTCACCTCTATTTTTACAAAGGAATTCAAACTCAGCTTCTTCCGAGGATTGAGTTTGATGTGAGTGAGTATGCTTACAAGAGGCCTTTGGCTTTGGCTACCCAAATTTCTCAACACACCCTCTTTGGCCGTACCAAAGAAGATTTCGAGGCCGAGGCTAAACGGTTGAAGGCTGAACCTGGTGTCTATAAGGAGCGTTTTTGGATTGCGGATACCGTGGTGCTTTCGGATTTTCTGCCTTTATAGGAGGTTGAGTTTTATCCCTTTTCTTGACGCCCACAAACCACTAGGGAGAAGCACCCCTTTCCAGGGGTGACGAGATAGGTGAGGAAGCTCGGCTTCCTTGCAGCAGGCGTTTTGTAAAGGGAAGCCGAGAAAAGATGCCTCATTCTCCATCTTAAATCAAAAGGAGGGCCAAGATGAAAGTTACTCAAGTGGCTAGATGGTTGACCATTATCGGGGTTTTAGTGGTGTTGTGGGCGATCCTCGCTAAGATTGTCCCTCCCGCCACTGTGTTCAACACCCCGCCCCGGGAAATGCTGACCTTTGCCCAAACGTTGTTCCTTCTTGCCATTTCCCTTTGGGTTCAGCAGATAGCTCAGCAAAAAAGTTCTGGAGGAACGTAGACTGAGCTGATAGGAGGGGACACAGGTTGGATAGGGGCGACGCAGACATTGCCCCTACCTCAAACCCTGATTTATTTCTATTACGCAGGCTGAAGCCCGCGGCTACCAAACCAACCACTTTTATTGGGTTTGGTAGCCGCACCCTTAAGGGGGGTGCTGGTAGCCCCCTATGATCCCCCGGGAACGGGGGATGTACGCAGGCTAAAGCCTGGACTATACTAGAAGCGGCTTAAAAGCGCCAGCGAAGGATTCTCCCCCCTGAACCCAGGACGTGTTGACCAACCAAATAACCAATGCCTACCCCTACAAGAACATCGGAGGCAAAATGGGACCGGGATTGGATTCGGCTCAGGCCTACGGTAGCTGCCAAACCGTAATAGAGCCACTTCTGTTTGGGATGATGCCCCGCATATACGGTTGCTAAACTGAACGCGAGAGCAGTATGCCCAGAGGGAAAAGAGGAATAGCCGCTGAAGGGACCTTTGAGGACCATCTCCTCGTGGGTTTGTTTGGGCCTCTTCCGACCTGTAAGGAGTTTTAAGCCCCAAACGATACCGGTGGTTTCGGCGGCTGCTTCCAAAGCTAAGCGAGCAGTCTTTTTCTCTTTCCGATTGCCCACTAAGTATAGCCCCCCAGTAGCTGCTAGTGCCCCTAGAGTACCGACTTGACCGCTGATCTTGCTGACGCTTCCATAAAATTCCTCCGAAAAAAGAGTTCGAGATAAGTGAGCGATGGGTTCATCCAACAAAAAAGTTCCAGCGGTTATTCCTATCAGGAGGGGCCATGGTTGAGATTTTGTTGAAGGAGGAACAGGTTCCTGGGTCTCTGCTGTCTGTGCCCAAAGAGGAGAAAGTAGCAGAGTAAGATGAAGGAAAAAAAGGAAGTGTTTTTTACTCAAGAGAATTCTCCTTTCTAAGGGGTTTGTCCCTTCCTCATTATCCCAAAGAGTATGCGATGGCTATTATCATTTTACTATAAGCCTCCTAGTGTTGAGGAGAGAAGGGACGGGAAAGATAAAGGGCCATCTCGCCGAACAGAATATTGCCAATCCTATTTTCTGAACGGTGGAGCCAGTGATGAAGTTCCGTAAGCGAACTCTCCTCTTTCTTCTACTCCTGCTTCTCCCTACACCGGGACAGTGCCGGGAGAAGATTCGCTTAGTCGTTTGGGGGCTTCAGTCCTCAGAGGAGTCCAAAGGTCAGGATGCAGCCGTTCGGGAGTTTGAACGCCGTCATCCCCATATCAAAGTTTCCCTGCTTCAAATGGGAGCGGGAGGGATGGATCCTCAGAAGCTGATGACTTCTATCGTTGGCAAAGTACCCCCGGATGTGATCCATCAAGATCGCTTTACGATAGGCGATTGGGCTTCTCGGGATGCTTTTATGCCCCTCGACGATTTGCTGGCAAAAGATCCGGGAGAAATCCGGAAGGAGGATTTTTATCCAGCTTGCTGGCAAGAAGCGACTTACAAGGGGAA
This sequence comes from uncultured bacterium, assembly GCA_964429225.1. Classification (GTDB taxonomy): domain Bacteria; phylum Armatimonadota; class DTGP01; order DTGP01; family CAYSAW01; genus CAYSAW01. Next base: position 527,447 of record CAYSAW010000002.1, on the reverse strand, counting down.
GGTTTACGCTATCCCCTATGGAACGGATGATCGGGCACTGTACTACAACCGGAAGTTGTTTCGTGAGGCTGGTCTAGACCCTGACCGTCCTCCTCGTACCTGGGAGGAACTTCACGATTATGCGCTAAAGCTCACCCGAAAGAACCCGGATGGCTCTTTTAAGACCATCGGCTTTATTCCTAACTATGGGAATTCTTGGTTCTATCTCTATTCCTGGCAGAATGGTGGGGAGTTTATGTCTCCCGATGGTCGTCGGTGCACATTAAACAATCCTTACTCGGCGGAGGCTCTTCGCTGGTTGGTGAAGATGTATGATGATCTGGGAGGCGCGGAGAAGGTCAATGCTTTTCAATCCGGTTTTCAATCAGCTGAGTTAGACCCCTTTTTTATCGGTCGGATTGCGATGAAAATCGATGGCAATTGGGTGTTGAATAGCATCGCTCGATATGCTCCTGATTTGGATTTTGGGGTAGCTCCTGCCCCTGTACCCTCTGCACGCCTCCGAGGAGAAGGACGCTTTAAGGGAGTTCCTCCTTTTATTACTTGGTCTGGAGGGTTCTCTTTAGCTATTCCCCGAGGGGCAAAACACGTTAAAGAGGCTTGGGAGTTCATCAAATGGATGACGAGTTTAGAAGCGGCACGGATTATGCACCGAGTACAAAGGGCTTATAATTACAGTAAAGGAAGGCCTTATGTGCCTAATATGTCCGCCAACCGCCGGATTAACGAGGTGATTTTCAGGGAGTTTGCTCCTCCCGACCCTCGGTTGCGGAAGGCTTTACAGGTTTTTCTCTCTTTAATGCCGGTTTCACGCTTTCGCCCGGTTACTTTTGTTGGCCAAAGACTATGGGATGAACATGCTCGGGCTTTTGAGTTGGCTATTCGTCACAAAAAGACCCCCGAGCAAGCTTTGGCCGATGGCCAGCGCATTGTGCAGAAGGAGTTGGATAAAGTTTTTTACCGGGAGCGGTACCCTCTTCTCCCCCTTTGGGTCCTCCCTGCTCTCTTTGTTCTCGTTTTAAGCGGGCTGGTGATCGCCTTTGTGGTTGTTCTTCGGCGTACTGTGCGGGTAGGGCGATTGATGCGGCAGGAGGCCATTGCTGGATACTTGTTTGCTAGTCCCTGGATCATCGGTTTTGTGGTTTTTACTCTCGGACCTATCCTCACCTCTGCCCTTTTGGCCTTCTGCGATTACGATGTTTTACATCCTCCCCGGTATGTGGGGCTTCAGAACTTCCGATGGTTGCTCTCTTCTTCCGATGATGCTCCCCTTTTATTGAAATCGCTCTATAATGCCTTCTATCTTTCCCTTTTGGGTATTCCCTTAAATATGGCGGTGGGGTTGGCCATTGCTCTCCTTTTGAATGCCAAAGTAAAAGGGATGAGCCTTTACCGAACCCTTTACTATCTCCCCTCTATAGTACCCACGGTGGCAGCAGCTATCCTATGGGTTTGGGTACTCAACCCTGAGTATGGGTTGGTGAATGCTGCTTGGAGGGCCACCCTCCAAAACTGGTTGGGTTGGGAGCCTCCCAAGTGGTTGGCTTCCGAAGTTTGGTCTAAACCTGGGTTGATCCTTTTGGGGCTTTGGGGGGCTGGCGGAGGAATGATCCTCTGGTTAGCCGGCCTTCAAGGGGTGCCTCAGCAGTTATATGAAGCTGCTGAGATAGATGGAGCTTCTCCTTTTCAACAGTTTCGTTATGTAACGATTCCTATGATTAGTCCTTACATCTTTTTCAACTTGATTATGGGGACCATCGGTGCTCTCCAAACTTTTGAAACGGTCTATGTGATGACAGGGGAGCCTCCAGGGGGGCCAGCAGATAGCACGCTGGTTCCTGTTCTCCTTCTTTTCCGGAACGGGTTTCAATACTTTAAGATGGGTTACGCTTCTGCTTTAGCCTGGATCTTGTTCGTCTTGATCCTTTCCCTAGCCTTGCTCCAGCTTCGCTTGGGTGCCTTGTGGGTTCATTACGAAGGGGAGAGAGCGAAGTAAATCCAGAGAAACAGGGTGGCCTTTTCAGGCTTTGGTTCAAGTGAGGTGTGGCGATGTTGGCGACAAAGATTACTCCTCTATTATGGATAGCTGTGGTTCTGCTCTTCTATGGTGTGGTGAGCAGGGCTATGTCCCTCTTGTATGAGGGATGGAGACAGAGAAGCTTGCGGGCTTTTCTTTCTTTAGCTTTGATCTTGATAACAACAGGGATAATACTTCGTTTACCCTTGACCGCACCAGTCTCTTACCTCTTAGCCCTTTTGATTGCGGAAGCTGGGTTGTTAACTCACGAGCGAGTTCTGGTGCTTCCCTCTCTTACCTGGAAGGAGAAGAAGGCTTACAGGGAGACTCGTCGGCAGACTCTCCTCCATTTTGTCCTCGCTACAGGAGCTCTCTTGTTTGCTGTTCCTTTTATTTGGTTGGTTACAACCTCCTTCAAAGAAGATGAGGACATCTTCCGGTATCCTCCCCTTTGGATCCCGCGCCGTCAAGTACAGGTTGAAATTGGCGGAAAGGAATATGGATTAGCCCGAGTTCGGGGAACTTCCCTCATGGTTGCCCAAAGGGAAGAGCGGGATGGAAAGTGGATTTGCCAAGTAGTGGAGCCAAAGGAGCGTAGAGGAGAACGCCTCCTTTTACCAAGAGAACGTTTAGAAAAAATCAAAAAGTTCGGCCTTCGTTGGGAGAATTACGCAGAAGCGCTGACTTTTTTGCCGGAAGAGACTCTTTACGGGTTAATGTACCTCATTAACACCCTTTTAGTCACCTTCTTGAATATTATTGGGGTGATTTTCTCGAGTTCTTTGGTAGCTTTTGCCTTTGCTCGCCTTCGGTGGCCGGGTCGGGATATTCTCTTTGTCGTGATGCTTTCCACAATGATGCTACCCTCGGCGGTGACCTTAATCCCCGTCTTTTTGATTTTCCGCGCCCTGAATTGGGTGGATACCCTCCGACCTCTTTGGATTGGTTCTTTCTTTGCCGTGCCTTTTAATGTGTTTCTTCTCCGGCAGTTCTTTCTAACCATCCCAACAGAGTTAGAGGATGCGGCAAAAATTGATGGTTGTTCCTATTTGCGTATCTATTGGTCTATTATGATGCCGCTGATTAAACCGGCTTTGGCTGCGTTGACCATTTTTGCCTTTATGGGTTCCTGGAATAATTTCTTAGGACCTCTAATTTATATCTCCAGCCCAGAAAAGATGACCTTGGCTTATGCTCTTCGGTTGTTTCAATCTGCTCATGGGAGTGAATATGGGATGTTAATGGCAGCTTCAACTTTGGTGATGCTTCCTGTTCTCTTAGTCTTCTTCTTTACTCAGCGATATTTTATCCAAGGGGTGACGCTAACAGGGTTAAAGGGGTAAAGGGTTTTTAATAAGGTTATTACAAGAGGTGTGGTAGGAGGGGATGGTTACCCCTGCACGCGGGAGATGGAGCACAGGCTAAAGCCTGCGACTACTGGTTCCCGCCTCCACTCGGAGGAGATTCGAGGTGGGGCTAACTCAGTACAGACTAAAGCTTACCGCTACCAACGGAGAAAAGGGGGAGATAGCCCAGCAGAAATTCTCTTCTTTCCTACTAGTAGCTTTGCGAAGCTCTCTTGGGGCGAAACGATCACCCTTAGAGTAATAAGGATAAAACAAAAAATCAGGGATGATGAAATGGCTTCTTCTTCTCCAGAAGAACGACGCAGGCGAACTATCCTGATTAAACAAAAAGCCCTTGAATTGGGTTTTGACCGGGTAGGTATTGCCCCTGCTGAGCCACCTCCTCATACTTCCTTTTTAGATCAGTGGTTGTCTTCTGGTTTTGCTGGGAAGATGGAGTATATGGAGCGGTATAGGGAGAAACGAAAAGACCCTCGGGAAATTCTCCCCAATGCTCGATCGGTGATTTGTGTTCTTCTAAATTACTATACAGGGTCTCCTCCCCCTCCAGTGAAGGAGCCTTATGGGCGTGTAGCTCGCTACGCTTGGGGCGAAGATTACCACGAAGTAATGAAGGAGAAGCTTTGGAAGCTGGTAAAGTCGGTGGAAGCGATCACGCAGGGAAGAGTTTATGTGGATACGGGACCCGTGCTAGAAAGAGATTTAGCCAGTCGGGCGGGTCTGGGTTGGATTGGCAAGCATACAAACTTGATCCATCGGGATTTAGGCTCTTGGGTGTTCTTAGGAGAGATTATTACGGACGCAGAGTTGGAGTACGATGAGCCGGTAAAAGAGAGATGTGGCCGGTGTTCCCGGTGTATTCCTGCTTGCCCGACAGGGGCTATTGTAGCCCCTTATAAGCTGGATGCGCGACGATGTATCTCTTATCTCACCATTGAACTTCGGGGTTCTATTCCCAAAGAGCTACGACCACTTATAGGAAACTGGGTCTTCGGTTGCGACCTTTGTCAGGAAGTATGTCCTTGGAATCGGAGAGCAAAAGTTACCCAGGAGGATCGCTTTCAGCCGGCTCGAGGAGTCCCCTTCCCTAATTTGGTTGCTCTTTTGAACATTAGTGAGGAGGAATTTCGCCAGCTTTTCCGCAATAGCCCTATCAAGCGTGCTAAACGCCAGGGAATCCGCCGAAACGCTGCTGTGGCTTTGGGTAACTTGAAGGACCCCCGAGCGATTCCTGCCTTAGCTCAAGCCTTGAAAGACCATGATCCGGTAGTTCGAGAATCTTCTGCTTGGGCTTTAGGGCAGATTGGTACGGAGGAGGCTTGGCGGGTGCTTGAGGCTTATCTTCCCCAAGAGGAGGACCCCCAAGTGAGAAGCAGTATGGAAGAAGCGCTCTACCGGATAGAAAGCGGTGAAAGGGAGGTTAAGCCGAGGGAGGTACCTTTAGTACTTGGATGAAGGGATCACGGCGGAACGGCTTCGTTTCTAGGGGTCTCTATAGGTTTGGGTAGGGTATTTGAAAGTCTGTTGGGATTTTCTTCCCTAAGGTTTTCTCTTCCCATAAAAAGATCAGGCCGAACTCGGTCGCTGGTTTCCCCTCCAGCTCTCCTTGCCTTTTGAGGCGATCGCAGAGACAAGAAGAGTTCTAGAGAGAACTCAGCGTGCCCTCCGAACCTCTCAGCCCGTCGAGAGGAGACCCTCAACGAACCTGAGGTCATCTCTGGGCAACCCCCTCCTCTCTTTGGGTTTTTCTCCCCAGGATGGAGGAGGGAGTTCGTGGTTCGGCCTGATCCACTTTTATTTTCGGTCAGAGAGCCCTTTTTCCTCCAGGGTTTTTCTACCCTCTTTCGGAGACTTTTCCTACCCTCTTTCGAGGGTAGGAAAAGCCCGGAGAAGAGATGAGAGGGAATTTACTTTTCCCTGTAAATTTTACGCATATTTTTCCCTTGACTTACTATACTTCGCCTTTTTACACTGGTGGTGTATGGTGGGGAAAAGTGGGGGAAAAACCCATAGAATTCCCAGAATGGTGGTGAAGATGGATATGAAACCTCAGAGAGAACAGTCTGCTGGGGCAGTGACGGTTTGGCTAGAAAGAGGTGGCCCTATTGCTCTCTTTTTAGTACAAACCCGGAATCATCACGAATTGGAAGAGATCCGTGCCTTAGCTGAGGAGCTTCAGGTGGGATGCCAAGTACGAATGTTGGCGGAAGGTCCCGTAACCGCCTTTGTTTTGAAGCCCTTGGAGGAGAGTTCTCGGTCTAATTTTCCCGAAATTCTGCTAGCTTTGGAATCCGTGGTGCAGTTTTATTCTTTCGGAGTAGTGTATCCTTCTTTTAATTCCACCCTTTACCGCGTTATCGAGGACCTCTGCTTAGAGACGGGGAGCTCCTTATATCCTTTAGAGTATTGTGACCTTTGTGGCGCTCCTGAGCCTTTTCCCACAAAGCTAGCGATTGTCCCAGCGGGAGGGGGCCAACCTGTGGAGGGCCAATACTGCTCTCGCTGTGTGGCTTATCGAGCGAACCAGTCTTGTAGAGATTTTGTGGACACATTAATTCAGGAGGATAGTCGGCTTCAATTGTCAGAACACACTCAATTGGCTCCTCGAGGCTGGCGAAGAGGGCAAGAGATCCGTTTTCGGTTGGTAGCTGCTTAAGCCGGTTTTTCCCCAATTAGGGGAGAAGAGTCTTTTTTCTAAAGAGATGAATTTCTTTTCCGGTTCGTATGAACATACTTTAGATAGTAAGGGGAGAACTTTTCTCCCAGCTAAGATTCGGACCCGGATGGGTTCACCAGTGGTAGTGACCCGGGGATTAGGGGGGTGTTTGTGGATTTTTCCCTTGGATGCTTGGCAGGAGATGGCCCAGAAACTGATGGCTGAGAGTATCGGTTCTGCAGATCGGTTGGCTTTGCAACGGTTCTTTTTAGGCTCTGCTGTCGAAGTTCCCTTAGATGATCAAGGGCGTATCCTTCTTCCGCAGAACCTAAGAGAGCAAGCAGGCCTTCAAAAGGACTTAGTTTTGGTAGGGATGGGAAACCGTTTAGAAGTTTGGGCACGAGAAAGATGGTTGGAGTACAATGCTTCTCTTACTGATGAGCGTATCCAGGAGCTAGCCTCCGAGTTCCGCCTCTAAATCCCTCTTTAAAGTCCTCAATGTTATTCCCCTGTTGACCTCAATTTAGGAGACATCGGATTTGTTCTCTTTTTAAGTCTTCAACCGATTAACAGAAGACAAGGTGCAGGCTGAGGTAAGAGTGGCCGTTTGTCCCCACTAAAATCCAACGCGGGCTAAAGCCTGCGACTATCCAAAAGTACTCAAAACACCATCCTAGTCCTCTCCCATAAGGGAGGAGATCAGTTTCTATGCAGGGGAGGAGAACCATAGCTATGCCCCAAGTTAGCTCTACCTAAGCCCCTTGAGCTTCCCTTCCAAGGGAAAGAGGCCCGATTTGGGGAAGTAGATTGTTCGGGAGGTCCTTGGAAATTATCTTGCTCCTCCCCCTATACCCTCTTATCTTGAAGGGAGAAGATGAACGAGGAACTTTATAACGAAACTTACCGCCCTCAATTCCATTTCACTGCTAAACAAAATTGGCTGAATGACCCCAATGGTTTGGTTTACTATAAAGGGGAGTATCACCTCTTTTTCCAACATAATCCTGCGGGAATTGAATGGGGGCCGATGCACTGGGGCCATTCCGTTAGCACAGACTTGGTCCACTGGAAAGAACTTCCTATTGCCTTGTATCCGGATGAATATGGAATGTGTTTCTCAGGGAGTGCGGTAGTGGACTGGAAGAACACTGCCGGTCTCCAGCAAGGAAGAGAAAAGACGTTAGTGATCCTTTATACAGGAGCAGGCAACCCTTTTGTCCAATGTTTAGCGTATAGTAATGACCGAGGTCGTACTTGGAGAAAATATGCCGGTAATCCTGTGTTAGAGAATATTGCTCCGGAAAACCGTGATCCGAAGGTTTTCTGGCATACCCCCTCCGGAAGATGGATAATGGCCCTTTATGTGCGTTGGCAGGGTGTAGATGGTATTCACTTCTTCTCTTCCCCGAATCTCAAGCAGTGGACTCTTTTGAGTAAGATAGACGGTTTTTTTGAATGTCCGGATCTTTTTGAACTTCTGGTAGATGGTAACCCGAAAAACACCCGGTGGGTACTGCTCTCCGCCGATGGGAATTACTTGATTGGTCATTTTGACGGAGAGACCTTTGTAAAGGAGAGCGGGAAACACCAGGGGGATTGGGGTACTCATTTTTACGCTTCTCAAACTTTTAATGATATCCCCCCTTCTGACGGACGACGAATCCAGATCGCTTGGATGAGAGGAGGGAAGTACCCGGGGATGCCTTTTAATCAACAGATGACTTTTCCTTGCGAGCTAACCCTTCGCACTTTCCCCGAGGGGATTCGGATGTGCCGGTATCCGGTGAGAGAAATTCGGAGGCTATACACCCAAGGATACAAGTGGAGGGATAAAGTCCTCAAACCAGGGGAGAATTGGCTTGAAGGAATAAAGGGTGACCTTTTTGATCTTCACTTGGAGGTCGAGTTGAGGGATGCTTCCGCCTTGGGGTTCCGGATCCGGGGGGAGGAGGTTATTTATAAGGTGGAGGAGAGAACCCTTTTCTGCCTTGGCTGTTCGGCTCCTTTAGAACCAATAGAAGACCGGTTGCAGTTGCGTATTTTGGTGGATCGAACTTCTTTGGAGGTTTTCGGCAACAAGGGGAAGGTGTCTTTGTCCTCCTGCTTTTTGCCGGATCCCCAAGATACCCGCTTAGCTCTTTTTACTGTTGGGGGACCAGTAAGGGTGAGATCTTTGAAAGTTTATCCCTTGCGTTCGGCCTGGCGGAATTGAACACAGGAGGGTCCTAGAATTCTTCTCGAACCCCCGAGGGCAGAAAAGGGGGTGAAGACTTTGCCCCTATCCTCTCCTCTCGCCGGAAGAGGGAGATGGAAGGGTTTACTCGATTTTAAGGGATTTTTAAAACCGTTTCCACAATTTAGAAATGTATTGGCTAGGCTTTGAAAAAGGTAGGAGGCTGTTGAGGTATAGAGGATGAACTCTTCTTCAAGGGATACTGATGTACGTCCAGTAGCAACTCGGTTATACTTCCTTCCCGTTCGGACCCGGGTTCCCTTGAAGTTTGGTCCCGAGACTTTGTGCTCGGTGACTTGTGCTCGGGTCTGCTTGAAAGTTCGAGATGACTGGGGGAGGGAGGCAGAAGGGTGGGGAGAGACCCCTTTGAGTGTGCAATGGGTTTGGCCCAGTGATCTTCCTTATGACCTCCGTCATCAGAGGTTGAAGGATTTTTGTCTTCAGTTGGCTAAAGCCTGGGCGGACTTTGAGGTGAAGGGGCATCCCCTGGAAGTGGGTTATACCTTTCAGCAGGAACGGTTACCGGAACTCCTAAAGGACTTTAACCGAGGTGTTAAACGGTCTGAGGCAGTACCTTGGTTGGCAGGGCTTCTTTGTTGCTCCCCTTTTGATATTGCTCTTCACGATGCTTATGGTCAGCTCCATCACCTTCCTATCTATCAAACTTACAACGCTCGGTTTATGCGTTATGATCTCTCCTGCTATTTAAAGCCCGCTCGTAGCTCTGGCGTGGATTTCCGGGGGAAATATCCCGAAGATTTTTTAGTGCCGAATCCTCCTAAGAAGTTGCTGGCTTGGCATTTAGTGGGGGGACTGGATCCCCTCTTTCCTGAGGAGCTTACAGGCGACGAGCCTCAAGATGGGTATCCCCTCCTTTTAGGGGATTGGATTCAGCGAGATGGATTAAAGGGTCTCAAGATTAAACTGAGGGGCAATGATCCGGAGTGGGATTATAACCGGATTGTTCAGGTGGGACAAATTGCTCTTCAATATGAAGTCCATTGGCTTTCTACCGACTTCAATTGTACAGTTACGGATCCTAGCTATGTTAATGAGATTCTGGATCGGCTTCTTTGGGAGCATCCTTGGATCTATGGAAGGATTCTCTATGTTGAACAGCCTTTCCCTTACGATTTGAAGAAGTATCGGAGGGATGTTCATAGTGTCTCCTCCCGCAAGCCTCTGTTTATGGATGAGAGTGCCCATAATTGGGAGCTCATCCGCTTGGGGCGGTCTCTAGGATGGAATGGCGTCGCTTTGAAAACTTGTAAAACTCAGACAGGGGCTTTGCTGAGCCTTTGTTGGGCCAAAGCTCACGGGATGGCGATTATGGTGCAGGATCTAACGAATCCGATGTTAGCTCAGATTCCTCATATTCTTTTATCTGCCTATGCGGGGACTTTGATGGGAGTGGAGACGAATGCGATGCAATTTTACCCCGAAGCTTCTCTTCCGGAGGCGGCAGTTCATCCGGGCCTCTATCGGCGGTGCGAGGGCCAAGTAGATTGGTCAACCCTTCAGGGTCCAGGTTTCGGATATCGCTTAGGGGAGATCCAGCGATCTCTGCCGGATCCGGTTGCTGAGTTTGGAGGATAAAGGGGAGGTTTCTGGGGTTTGAGGTGGGTGAAAAAGCCTTAAAGGGAGACTGAATCTGGCGACTACTGGAAGAAGGGATTTCTTAGCCTCTCGCCGAAAGGAATAAAATAAAATTTGGCGTAAGGCATATCGGGAGAAGAGCGGGATGGAGCCGGCGGATCGGGAGAACATTATTGAGGAGATCGCCCACAAGGTTGTAGATCGGGGGTTAGAAACCCCTGTGATCTTTTTTCTGGAGATGAACAAACCAGTAAGTCGTTTAACGGGACAGTCGGTATTGTTAACTGTGCCTTTCCTAGCGCCTTTCCTGGGGCTGGATCGGATAGAGAAGTATGCCACTTTCTTTCAGGAAATCGAAAATGTAGAGAAGTTGATCCAGAGGATTGAGGAGCTGAGTCAGCGTCCAAAACAGAGGTGAAGATGGAACATGCGAACGTGTTGGTTCTATTGATTGAGGCCTTGTTATCGGGTTTGATCCTTTATAATATTTTGATTGCTCATCGGGGCCGAGACCTCTATATCCGGCGGATACCGGGGTTGACCGCTATAGATGAGGCGGTAGGGCGGGCCACGGAAATGGGAAGGCCTATCCTCTTCTCAACAGGTTTGGCAGGTTTAGACATTATCACTCTTCAGGCCTTGGCTGTTGCTGGGTATGTGGCTCGTTTAGCTGCCCGATATGGCACTCAGGTCATAATCCCCGTTTTCGACCCTGCCATCTATCCTATTGCGGAGGAGGTCCTCCGAGAAGCTTATACTGCGGAGGGAAAAGCAGAGGCCTTTTCAGAGGAGAACATCCGCTTTCTTTCGGATCGGCAGTTCGCTTATGCCTCCGGCGTGATGGGGATTATGAATCGGGAGAAAGTGGCAGCGAATTTCTTCTTTGGAGATTTCTATGCGGAATCCCTCCTTTTGGGAGAGGCTGGGCGGCAAGTAGGAGCTATTCAAGTAGCAGGAACCCCTTCTACAACCCAGATCCCCTTTTTTATCGCCTCCTGTGATTACACGATTATTGCAGAGGAATATTATGCTACGACTGCTTATCTTACTAGGGAACCAACCCTTCTGGGGAGCTTGGTGGGGCAAGATTGGTCTAAAGTGGTGTTATTGATCGGGATTCTTGTGGGAACCTTGCTGACCACTACCCTGGGCCCCAATCATTCCTGGATGTTGTGGTTGAAAACTTATCTGGGGGGTGGAGGATAATGCCATCGGTTCCAGCAGGATCTCAAGGTCTTCTGCTTTGGGGCTATATCGGGGGAAGTATTCTTTTATTTACTGCTCTTTTGGTCGCTCTTCAGGTTTTTCTTCCTGCTCGTTTTCGGCGGTTTCTGATTATTGGAATGACTTTTTTAGCGGGGCTTTACTATTTCTTGGAGTTTGTAATTCCTCCAGGTTTTCCCAAGGGTTGGATTCCTCCGGATAAGGTGAAAACCCACAATATTCTTACGCTTTATTTAGAACCTATCAGCGACTGGACCAATATTATCTACACTATGGCCCTAGGGATGGCCATTTTCAACTTGTGTCGGGTTAATGGGAAAGCCCTTTTTCGCCTCTCCGCCGGTTGGCAGAATTCTCTGATTTTCTTTGTGGGGTTAATTGGGATGGCGGTGGTCGGGATATGGGAATTCCACCGCCCAAATCATCCTTTGATCCACCAGTTGTATTTGTTCCTTTTTGATGGTTTGTATTCCAGTTTAGGAGCTACAGTTTTTGGCTTACTTGCCTTTTTCATCGTTACCGCAGCCTATCGGGCCTTTCGGATTCGTTCGGCTGAGGCCACGCTGATGATGGTCACCGCCTTCATCGTGATGTTAGGCAATGTGCCTATTGGCACAGAGTATGCAACAGGATGGATTCCTGAAGGGCGGTTTTATTCTTTCTTAAAAGTGGAGCACCTAATGGATTGGATTATGAACACCATTAATATGTCTGCTCAACGAGCTCTTTTATTTGGTATAGCGGTAGGGTGGTTGGCGACCTCCTTAAGAATCTGGCTCAATTTAGAGCGGGGTCGGTTCTTCGGAGAGTTTTAAAATGACCGAACGGACTCGTCATCTCCTTTTTGGGTTGTTATTTTTAGCGATTACCTTTCCCTTTTTTGTTCAATGGGTGGTTCCCCCTCGGGTAGGGCCAGAGGCTCAGAAGCTTTATAACTTTATCGAGAAGAAGATTTCGAAAGACAAGATGGTGATTTTGAGTTTGGAGTATGAGGCAGGCACTATCGGGGAGAACCTCCCTCAAACCCGGGCGTTGATTGCTCATCTGATGCGTCGGGGGATCCGTTTTGCCATTATGGGGTTTGATCCGGTGGGGCCACAATATGGTCGGAATATAGCCCTGGAGTTGGAGAAGAGATATGGTCGGAAGGAGGGAATTGATTGGGTGGATTGGGGCTTCCGCCCGGTGGCAGGGATGAGTATTACTTTATCCTCTCTGATCCGGGATGTTCCGGGAACGATGAAGACGGATACTCATGGTACTCCTCTGTCGAAAGTGCCTGCGATGCGGGGGATCAAGACCGCTCGGGATATAGGTTTGGTGGTAGATATTACCCCTTCCAACACTTATAGTGCCTGGATGGCTTTTTTCACGAGTGCGGCGAAAGTTCCTTTTGCAGTGGCTCCTACAGCAGTTATGGCTGCAGACATCTTCCCCTTTTTAAACTCTGGACAGGTGGTGGGGATGCTTAAAGGTTTGGCTGGAGCAGCTCAGTATGAAGTATTATTGGGTGAAAGCGGGCTTGGAGTGAAATCTATGACCTCGATCTCAATGACCCACTTTCTGATTGTTGTGTTGATTATTATTGGCAATGCTTTGGAAATAAAGGTTAGAAGGAGGGGGCAGAGATGAGCTGGACGGAGGCCACAGTTTGGGCCGGCGCGCTTTGCACCCTAGCAATGTTATCCCTGCTTTACCGGGAAAACCCTGTTTATCGTTTCTTCGAGTATCTGTTTATCGGTGTTGCTTCAGGATATACTATTCGGGAGGCTTGGAGAACGGTTCTTTACCCTAAATGGTGGCAACCGATGGTGGATAAGGGGCAATGGTGGTTGATTTTCCCCTTTTTGATCGGCTTACTTTACTACACGATTTATATGCCGAAATATGTTTGGTTCAGTCGTTTGCTCATCGGTACCCTGATGGGATTGGCTGCGGGGATGGTCTTTAAAGGTTTAGCCACTCTTTACTTGCCCCAGGTTTATGCCTCCTTTGTTCCTCTGTTCCCCACCGGAGCAAGCCATCCTGGGATTACTCGTTGGCAGGATTATGCCAATAATTGGGTGATCACCCTTACCCTCCTCTGTGTGATGATTTACTTCTTTTTTTCGTTTAAGTATGAGGGGGTCAAAGAGAAGATTTTCGGTAATATTGGTTTAATCGGGCGTTGGCTTTTAATGATCTCTTTCGGGGCCATTTTTGGTCAAACAGTAATGGCCCGAATGGCAATTGCCACAAGTCGTTTTTGGTTTCTCCTTCACGATTGGTTAAAAATCGCTCAGTAGCGGGAAGCTGAACCTCTTTCCTATGGTTAAAATTATGCCTATCTTCGGCACTCGGCCGGAGGCCATCAAAATGGCTCCGGTTCTTCGCGAGCTCTCCCGATATCCTCACCAATTTCAACTCTGCATTGTTGTGACCGCCCAGCATCGGGAGATGTTGGATCAAGTATTACGGGTTTTTGAAATTCAACCTCATTACGACCTTGATATTATGGAGAGGGGCCAGAGCCTGGTTCAAATTACCACTCGTTCCTTAAAGGGCCTGGATCCCCTTATTACTGAAGAGAAACCGGATATGGTTTTAGTTCAGGGAGATACAGTGACAGTCTTTGCAGCTGCTTTAACTGCTTTTTACCACAAAGTTCCTGTAGGCCATATTGAGGCAGGCTTGCGTACCGAAGATAAATATAACCCCTTTCCTGAAGAGATGATGCGGCGTTTAACCACCCATTTGGCGGACCTCCATTTTGCCCCAACCGAAACAGCGCGTCAAAACCTTTTGCGGGAGGGAATCTCCCCAGAAAAGATTTATGTAACAGGGAATACCGTAATTGACGCTCTTCTTGAAGTGGCTTCCCGTTTGCCCGAGCCGGAACCCTCTCCTTACACAGAGATTTTGGTTACAGCTCATCGGCGAGAGAACTGGGGGGAACCTCTCCGGAATATCTGCTGGGCTTTGCGAGACTTAGTGGAACGCTTTTCTCAGGTGCGGGTGACTTATGCCTTGCACCGAAATCCTCTGATTCGGGAGACGGCCCAGGAGATTCTAGGAGGGTTAGAGAGGGTACGCCTCATTGATCCCCCGGATTATATCCCTTTTGTTCAGTTAATGCGGGCCTCCACACTGATTATCACGGATAGCGGAGGTATCCAGGAGGAAGCTCCGGCATTAGGAAAACCGGTGCTGGTGGTACGACAGACCACCGAACGTCCAGAGGGAATTTTTGCGGGAACTGTTCAGTTAGTTGGAGTAGAGCGGGAGAGGATTGTGGAAGCGGCTAGCCGGCTTTTAACGGATGCGAAGGCCTACCGCCAGATGGCGCAAGCCCGGAATCCTTATGGAGATGGCAAAGCAGCCCGGCGGATTCGAGAAGCGCTTTGCTATTATTTCCGCCTATGAGATACCCCAGTCGATTCAATTCATCTCGCCAAGCTACTCGAGCTGAACTCACCTTTCAGCTGATTTGGGGAGTCTTACTTCGCCTGGCCATAGTTCTGGGGGCCTTCTATTTTCTTTATCGAGTGCGCTTCATCTTGATCACGGTCATTATTTCCGCACTGTTAGCCTTAGTGTTGAACCCCTTGGTAGATCGTCTTCAGAGAAATATCCCTCGGCATTGGGGAAATCGCCAAACTCAGCGGTTAATTGTTACTTTAGTCGTTTTCATTCTGCTTTTAGGAGCTTTTGTTTTAGCCAACATCTATTTTGTTGCCCCCTTCAAAAATGAGCTTTCTAAGTTGGTGAATTTCCTAAGGCCGGATTCCCCTTCTTTGAAGCATTTTTGGGGGCAATTCCAACAGTGGTACAAAGCCCTTCCTCCGGATTTGCGAAGTTTTCTGGCTTCCCAGGACTTCAGCCAGATACTCTCCCGCCTGGGAGAGATACTTCGCGGGATGGTGATCTCTACTCTGGAGTGGTTGACGCATATTATTGATATTATCCTCATTCCTGTGCTCGCTTTTTATTTTGTTTTAGACAGTCGTTCCCTGAAACGAGAGTTTCTCTTTTTTGTGCCGCGGCCTCGGGTTCGGGATGCGATTATCCTCCTAAGAGAGGCCGCGGAGATCCTCCAGTCTTATGCGATCGCCCAAATTACCCTGGCTTTGATTGCGGGGATCGTTGTAGGAACGGGTTTATGGCTCCTAAAAGTGGATTATGCCCTCACCCTAGGAGTGATCGCCGGGGTAACTCGAGCGATTCCTATTATTGGGCCAATCATAGGAGGAATACCGATTGTCGGTATTGTGGCTTTACAAGATGTAACACGTGCTCTGTGGGTGCTCCTCTTTTTCGCATTAATGCATTTTATCGAGAGCAAAATCCTCCTCCCCAAGCTTTTGGAGTATCATATGCGGTTGCATCCTGCCATTGTGATTATTGTCTTGTTAATTGGGGGAGAATTCGGAGGATTGATTGGGATGTTTTTGGCAGCTCCGGTTGCCTCTCTTTTGGAAACCGCCTATAAGTATTTCGTTTTAGAACGACAAAAACCCCGGTATATTCGTACTCCTGAAACCCGGCGTTTTAAAAAGCCCCCTTCCTATAAACGCTACGAGAAGAGGTATTTCCGTTGATTACTGTTCTTCAAGCAGTTGTGTTGGGAGTAATCCAAGGCATTACCGAATTTTTGCCCATTAGTAGCACGGCGCATCTCATTCTTTTCCCCTGGATACTCGGTTGGCCGGATCCGGGGCAAACTTTTGATGTGGCCCTTCACCTGGGTACTTTGATCGC
The DNA here is from genome assembly GCA_964429225.1 of uncultured bacterium. Taxonomy (GTDB): domain Bacteria; phylum Armatimonadota; class DTGP01; order DTGP01; family CAYSAW01; genus CAYSAW01. Next base: position 511,617 of record CAYSAW010000002.1, on the reverse strand, counting down.
AGTTATAGGATACTTTTGGAGTGATTGGTGGCGTTTAGGAGTTAAGGAGAGACCTTTATTTTATAAAATCCTGGTGGGGTGTCTTCCGGCGGGAATAGCAGGGGTTCTTTTGGAGAAACGCTTGGAGCTGTTGGCTCTCCCCCAAAAATATCCTCTGGCACCTGTGGTGATTAGCGGGAGTCTGATTGTTATCGGAGTTCTTATGTGGTGGGTGGATCGAAAAGGCAGGAAGCAGAGAGAAGAGGAAGCCCTCTCTTTGGGAGAGGCTTTGCTCATTGGAATAGGTCAAGCGACTGCCTTATTCCCCGGAGTCTCTCGATCAGGGGCGACCATTTCTGTGGGGCTATGGTTGGGGCTTACTCGTGAAGCGGCCGCCCGATTTTCTTTCCTCCTTTCCGCTCCCATTATTGCCGGAGCCTTGGGTTGGAAGGCCCTTCATCTTCTTCACCAGGGCTTTCCTCGGGATCAGGCTTCAGTGATGGTAGCAGGGGTTCTCTCTTCAGGGATTTCAGGATATCTAGCGATTGCTTTTCTTCTGGGTTATCTCCGTCGGCATGGAGTAGGGACCTTTTGCCTTTATCGTATCCTCCTTGCGGGCCTAATCCTAAGCCTCTGGTTTCTGCGGAGGGGTTTTTAATTTTGCCAAACGTAAGGGCGCACGGCCGTGCGCTCCTACTGGGTATAGTATAGGGCCTCTGCTGGGCATCCTGAAAAAGGTTATCTTTGTAAACCTTCTTTGTGTTCTCCTAGATGAGGGGTACACTGTTTAATGATCTCCATCAGCTGGGGGCGTTGTTCTTCAGTGCATCGTAGCAGGAGGCCTCGGTAGGCTTCTAGCCAAATCGGCTTTTTGTAAGGACTAAGATAAATCCCTCCTTCTACCAGGCATCGGCGTTGCACCTGTCTCCAGGAGATACGGCCGATGACCCACCAGTGCCGGGCAGAGGCTCCTTTTTGGTCGAGGCGATAAGTGACAGGGAGAAAGAAGTCGAGTAGGAAACCTAGGAGGACCAAAGCGGTAAGGCCTCCAAGAAGGAAGTGGCCAAGGGCGAGAGCAGAGAGGGTTCCGGAAGCGAGAATGAGCAACAGGGTGAAAAAGGCTTTTCGAGGGTGGTGGCGAGCCAGATGAACCCGCCATTCGAGAAGGATTTCCGGAGAAGATTCTTTATGATTCTCCTGGGAGGGAGAAACTCTCACGCCTTTATTGTAAAAGGGCGAGTCTTTCTTGTCAAAAGTCTCGATGGTTAGAGGTTAGCAGAAGGGGTGGAGGGAGTGGAGATGGAAGCGGTGATTTATGTGAGGACACCGGCCAAGGATCCCGAAGAGCAGGAGAAATCTATTCAAGAGCAGATACGCTTGTGCCGAGAGCACGCTGAAAAATTGGGGTGGGATATTGTTGGGATTTATATTGACTGGGGTTGGGAGAGCCGGGGAGGGCCTGAGATGGCTCGTTTGTTTCAGGAGGCGGAGGCAGGAAGGTTCGAGGCGGTAATTGCCTGGAAACCTGACCGTTTCTCCCGTCGGTTGGAGGAACTGGTTGCTTTTCTGGAGCGGTTGGAGAAGACAGGGGTGGTTTACGAGTTTGTGAATCCCGCCCTTCCTTAAAGGAAGAGGGAATATTCTTCCCTTCTCGGAGGAGAATCCTTTAAAATGGTTTTAGAAAGAGCAAAGTAACCGTCGAGAGAGGGGAGTCCTTGTCAGTATGGTTAAAGGAGTTTCCAGTGAAGAGGTATTCTTTTTATTATAAGGCTTTATTCTTCCTGGGATTGACACTGCTTCTCCCCCCTTGTGCGAGAGCCTACTCAGGCGACTTGGTTTCTCCTCAGCGCTATCTTCAGTTGGCTCAATCTTATGGAGTGGTTACAGGTTCCGCCCAAAATGAGAATAGCCTCGCTTCTGCTTATGAGATTCGAGGGGTCATCAATGGTATCGGTGTGGGAGGAGACCAGTATCAACTTCTCCTAAGGACGCCAGAGGGGGGATCAACAAGTGTAGTTGGCCGAGGAGAAGTCCCTCCTCTCCGGATTGATGAGAAAGTTCGGGTTCTTCTCGTTACAGAGAATCAACCTGAGGAGGGGGTTATAGGGGCCTACATTCGAGCGGTGGTCCTCGAAACCGAGCTTCTTCAATATTTGGAGGAACGTTCTCGCAAGAACACCTCTGGTTCAAAGGGGAAGAGAGTTTCTTTAAAGAGCTCTACTAAGGGCCAACGGACTGGTGCCCGGACGCGAAGTCGTTCTGCTTCCCGGGGTTTTGTTTCTCGGACAGGAGCTTTAACCCCGGCAGAAATTTTTTCGGCTTATCGAAGAACCGTTGCTTATTTTAACCCCTCTCTTTCGGCTCAGGAGTTGGATGAAATTACTTCTGCGATATTAAATGCCAGCATCCGGTACGGGGTGGATGCCCGGTTAGTAATGGCGGTGATTGCAGTAGAAAGTGGTTTTCGACCGGAGGCGACCTCTCGAGCGGGCGCGATGGGTCTGGGCCAGCTCATGCCAGGGACCGCTTCCAGTTTAGGGGTTGTTGATGCCTATGATCCGGTGCAGAATATCTTTGGCGCAGTCAAGTACCTGCGAACTTTGCTGGACCGGCATAAGAGTAAAAACTGGTGGAAACAGTTGGCCCTTGCCTTAGCCAGTTATAATGCAGGTCCAGGAGCGGTGAAAAAACACGGAGGTATCCCTCCTTACCGGGAGACACAAGCTTATATACAAAAAGTGGCTGCGTGGTACCGGATTTTTACGGGAGGCTAATGGGTAAGAGACAAAAAGGGGTATGCCCTTTATCATCTCCCGTTGACCAAAATCTAACGTAGGCTAGAGCCTGCGGCTACCCAGGATAGAAGTTTGGTAGTAGTTGCACCCTTTAGGGTGTGTACTTTGCCTCCTATCTTAGCCCTCCTCTATAAAGGGAGAGGGAAGCAGATGATGGTGTCCTTTAGGGTGCGCATTTCCCTATGGGAGGTTAAGAATGAGCTATCATCCTGTTGCTGTTGAAAGGCCCGACCGTTACAAAGTTTCCGTCGAGGAGTACAGGTTCTACCGAACCCAGGGTTATCTTGTGGTGAGGCAGTTGGTATCTGAGGAGGAGGTCGCTTTTCTCCGGGAGCATGCGATGGATATTCTCTATGGAAGAGTTTCCCTTCCAGGAGTGGCTCCGCCTCCTTCTGGAGCAACGGAGGAGGAGCTTTTCCGCCGGTTCAGCCGGATCCATATGCTCCATCGGGTGGACGCCGTGAGTGAGCGTTTCCTCCTCCATCCGCGTATCCTGGATGTTCTTGAGGCTTTAATCGGCCCAGATGTTTTGGCTTTGCAAACAATGCTCTTTCTGAATCCTCCTGGTATGGGAGGGCAGGGTTGGCATCAGGATGCTTATTATATCACTACTTACCCGGATACTTTAATTGGGGCTTGGTTGGCTCTTGATCGGGCGGATGAGGAAAATGGTTGTCTTTGGGTGGTGCCTGGGTCGCATCATGAACCAATTTATCCGGATGCGGAGCGAGGAAGCTTGATTCATGCTGAAGGAGCTATTGGCAACTTATTTACCATTCAGAATGCTAGCCATTTAGATGATGAGGTGAACACTCTGTCCAAGGTCGTTCGTCAGTATCCTGAGAAGATCCCTGTAGTAGTAGACCCCGGTGATGTGATCTTCTTTGATGGACATCTTCTCCATCGAAGCTTCCCCAACCGTAGCCAAGACCGCTTCCGCCGGGCTTTTGTGAGCCATTATTGTAACGGTCGATCCTGGGTTCCTTGGAACCACGGGGTTCCTTATGAAGGAGACTCCGCCAATTACTTGCACATCCTTGCTCGGGGGAGAACTCATCTCCCCTATGCTCAACCCAAGTTCGGAACGCCTTGTTCTGCGCTGGAAATCCCAAAGGAAGAAGTACAAACAACCTCTCCGGCCCGGATGATGGCCTCGGAGGGAGAAATGGTGATCGCTTGGGACCCCGGAGACCGCTGGAAAACGAAGGAAGTTAGGTAAGCAGACCCCTAATCCTGAGGTAGGGGCCATAAGTAGGAAGGGGTGTTGGAGGGTGAGTGAGGAGTCGATCTCACAGATAATTTCATAGACCGGCAGGAGAGTTTTATGGCTACTATTACCGTCATTGTTGGAGACCCCCCTTATGGGAAAGAGCGATTATACTCCGCTCTGAGGTTTGTGCTTGCAGCCCTCCACGAGGAACATTCGGTAAACCTCTTTCTCTTTGAGGACGCAGTGTTTGGTCCCAAAAAGGGGCAAGACCCTCCGGAGACTCCGGTAATGCTGGATCAGAAGATGCCCAATTGTGAAGAGCTTTTGCGAGCCTGCCTTTTGGAAGGGGCAAAAGTGAAGCTCTGTGGTGTTTGCGCTCGGGAAAGAGGAGTTACCCAAGAGGAGATTCTCGAGGGGATTGAAATTGCCACAATGAAAGACCTGGTTCAGTGGGTGGTAGAATCGGATAAAGTGGTTTCTTTTTAGGATCACCAGGCGATACTGAAAGTTACTCCTGGGTGCTTTCCTTTAACGAATACTATTCCAACCGATTGCCGACTGTTAAAATCGTAAGTCATTAGGAGGTGAGAGTTAACACCGTCGTGGAGCAAGGTGAGGGAGTTTTCCCCGGAGGGCCGAAGGTTAAGGCCGCCTATAAAGAGGAGACGCTTTTCAAATTCGCTGTAAGCCCCTCCGATATAGGGAGCGACGACGAAAGTTTGTCCTTGGGATAAGTTCTTACTGATAGTCAGATAGACCGATTGGCCTGAAGGGGTACCAATTCGATCTGAGCTGGTTCCCAAGATGAGGGCAGGTTGATTGGCTTTCTCTGAGAGAAGCCTCCAGTTGGCGATGGGATTGAGCGTATTGACTCGAGCATTATATTCTATTCCCCCTTGAAAAGATTCCGTGAACCGGTAGACCAGGGTTGTGCGGTGAGTAGCCCTAGGGATTTGCCCTGTTAGGTATCGCTGAGAATAGATCCACCGGATTCTCCTTTCAGAAACCTTTTTTAGAGGCGATCCCCGGATCGCCCGGCCTTCACCCGGTCAAAGAGGTCAAGGGGGTACTGTTGAATGCTCCTCTGGAAGAGGTTGTTCATCTAAAGAGGAAGGAGTTGAAGGGGAGGTATCAGTAGATTTTGCTTCCTCAGCAGAGAGGAACTGCAAGAGAGCTTTAATTTCTTGTTGTTTGCTTGGAAGAGACAAAGGATCTTCTTGAGAGAGGGTAGAGGATGTAGGAAAGTAAAGGAGGAGGATCGAGATTAAGAGGAACTTCTCTTTTTTCATCTTTTATGTCCCTTCGTCAACCCGCATTCGATTGCGGTAGCTTTAGGGTTCAGGATACTCACTTCCAGAGCGATTACGACGGTCGCCTGGGGGGTAAGGTCCTCGGCGGCGCATCGTCATTTCACCCCATACCCAATCTTTGAACCACTTGACATGACCATCTAAGAAAACGATGTTAAGGCCTCCATTATGCCGGCCTGGGGAGTGAATCTCCCAGGTACGTCCCCGCCCCTCAATGGCTTCAATAGGTACCGAGAGTTCGGGTCTGTTGACCGGTTGGCCGGAAGAGTTGTGATAGAGTAAACCATCCGGTTGGGAGTCGGCAGTAGGGTCGGCATCTCCGGTTGATGGGTCCTGAGGAAGTTTGGAGTTGGGGTTAAAGGGCTTTCGGTTGTAGTCAAAAGGTACATTACAGCAACCGATAGCTTCTGCAAAGTGGATGAACTTACTGGGGTTTTTCACATCGGAAACGGTGGCCTCTCCCCAAAAGTAGAAACCTGGTGGATAACTTGCTGCACCGCCCCCGGTAGTATAGGAGATGTTGACGTTACTTGAAGGGCATTTCCAGATACCCAAGGTTTTGTTATAAGCTCGGATTTCATTGATCCATCCCCGATCATGACCCAGAGGATACCAACCTTCGCTGGGCTGGAACATACCGTCCCAGTCATCAAAGTACATATGAAAAGCGGCACTCATCTGCTTGAGGTTATTGGCGCAGTTAGTAGCCCGGGCTTTGTCTCGAACTTTAGCAAAAACAGGGAAAAGAATAGCGGCGAGAATAGCGATGATCGCAATAACAACTAACAGCTCGATTAAGGTGAAAGCTTTCCTATTCATCCCCGTTGCCCTCCTGAAAAGCCTCCTTTTTCTATTATATAGGTTCAAGGAATAGAGAAGGGAAACCTTTTGAAAGAGGCCTTTAGGATAATAAGAGTTTGTTTGAGCGTCGGTTGACGAATTTACCAAGAGGGCTGCGATGGAAAGGCTTTTAAAAGTTAGAGAAAATTAAAAGGACCTTCTTTTAGAGAGGGTAGAGGATGTAGGAAAGGAGATGTTAGTAACCAGCGATTTTAATGGCGATGGTTGGCCGGATCTCGCTGTTGCCCATTGCTCCTAAAAGGAATCGGCGTTCTTGGTTTACTGCTTGCGCCTTAGGCCTTAATGACTGGGTTGACGACCCTCTTCTGATTCGCTACAATACACTCCGGAGAAGTCCTCTTTAATCTCTTCTTTTGACTGGGAAACTACTTTGTAGAAGCGCGTTGGTAACGACGATGCCGGCGATTAAAGTCAATGGAGATTTAGAAGCGGCTCTGCGCCAGCTCCGTAAAGAGGTAGAGAAAGAAGGGATTCTCCGGGAGGCCCAGCGTAAGGCAGTTTATGTCTCCGCGGGGGAGCAGAGGCGTCGGGAGGAGCGAAGAAGCACCCTTCGCTGTTTGCGGCGTTGGCGCAAAGCGGAGATGAAAGCGGAGAGTAAGGAGTAGTTACCCCTTCTGACTGGCCCCAGGGTAGAAGGGGAGTTGGGTTACTTGGGCGGAAATCTGCTTTTCCGCTCTCTGTATTTTTATTGTTGTCCCCGGCTGGGCATATTCCCGACGTATATAAGCTAGAGCGATCGGTTGCTCTAAAGTTGGAGACCAGGTAGCGCTGGTAATCCAGCCAATTTCTTGATCCTCAGCAACCAGGAGATCTCCTGGCTCCGGCACCTGATCCCCTTTTACTCGAAGGCCTCGGAGGTTTCGGTTGGTGTGGCCTCTGCTAAGGATACGAGCGATGATTTCTTGGCCGATATAGCATCCCTTGGTTTCAGAGATGGCGTGGTAAAGCTCCGCTTCCAGGGGGATAATCTTTTCGTTGAGTTCAGGGCCTAACCGGGGAATGCCAGCCTCGATCCGGAGGATTTCCCAGGCTTGATAGCCGATAGCCTGGGCTTTCTCGGGGCGAAGGTTCCAGAGCTCCCGAGCAACTTCTTCAATTTGTCCCCAACTGACCCATAGATGAAAACCACTTTCTCCGGTGAAAGTGGTTCCCATCAGAAAGATTGCTCTTCCTTTCCACTCTTTGCGCACAAAGTGATTTTCGGGCAGAGGCTCGATGGTTTGGTTTAGGAATTGACTGATCCATTCTCTAGCGAGGGGGCCATTGACCGAGAGAATTCCCCATTGTTCGGTTACTTTTTCAATGGTTACTTTCTCTCGGAAGCGGTAGCGGTCGAGCAAGCGGGCTAGTCGGTTCTCTTGGCCCGGTTCGGTTTCTAACAAGAAGGAGTCTTCTAGGGCATAGACACGCATATCAGTGATAATATGCCCTTTAGGCTCTAGGAAGAGGGCATAACAACCTTCTCCCACCTGAAGCCTTTGGATGTCATTAGATACAAGGTTGTGCAAAAATCGGACTCGGTCCTTACCGGAAAGGCAGATTTTCCCCCGGTAGGAAAGATCACACCACCCGGCTGTTTTTCGGGCTGCTAGAGCTTCTTCCCAGGGGGTGGTATAATGATGGGGAATTTCCCAGTCCGCTATAAGGGTAAAAGTAGCGCCTAGCTCAGTGTGGAAAGGGTGTAAGGGAGTTCTTTGCATAAGGTTTTCCTCAAGGATGGCTTTCCAAAGAAATAGGGTTGGTTGCCGCAAACCCCGGGTTACCTCTGGGGTTTGCCTCGGAATTGGCTTTCCAAGGAGAAGGGATTCCCTAAGAGGGGGCCGATTTCCTCTTTTGCCGAGAAGGGGGGAACGTCATCCTCCTTTTTGCCCAAAAAGGTGGGTCTGCAATGGTATTGCACCCCTTCGTGGTCCGCAACGAGTGGATCGGCCACGCTGTTATGGAGATGTTTCTGGTGTCGAACAGCTACGGGATCAAAGCTTCGGTGGATGAGCAGGAGTAGGTTATCCTGCTGATAAGTAGATCTATCTTTCTGTTGGGATTTATGACCCCGTACCTAAAGAGTTCATAAAGGGGATATAGTGAAAGGGTTTAAAAAGCTAACCATCTTGCCTGCAGTTACATTATGGTGCTGTGCTATAATAGTTAAGAAGGGCTACCTTCAATCCTTCGTGCTGAGTTGGTGGAGCGGAGAAGAGAGGCGCTGTTGCGGAGTCTTACCGAAGCTTGGGGTAAGCAAAGTCGCTTTTTTCATTCGGTGTTAAGAGGAACGCCTATTTCACTAAGAGAGACTACTCTCGGCTTGTTTCGAGCCTATCAGCGGAATTTTCTTTTTAAGGGGGAAGAAGATGAGTGAGGAACAAGGTGGCTTGTTAGGAGAACTAGCACGAGCTTTTCGCCTTGCCTTTTCCCAACCTCGTTTAAGCATCATGATGTTTTTGCAGTATGCGATTTGGGGGGCTTGGGAACCCCCTTTGTCAGGTTATTTGGAGAAAAACCTTCAGTTTACCGGAAGGAGCTTGGGGTTAATCTACAGCGCTTTGCCACTAGCTAATCTCCTCGCTCCCTTTACCGGGGGACAAGTAGCCGACCGGTGGCTTCCTGCTCAGGTGGCTTTGGGAATCTTCCATTTGCTGGGGGGTGTGGCTTTAATTGCAATGGCCTTTCAAAAGACCTTGGTGCCGATGTTGATCCTGATGCTAATTTATGCTTTGCTCTATGCCCCTACCCTAGCGTTAACCAACGCTTTGGCCTTTCGGAACTTGAAAGACCCTCAGCGTGACTTCGGCCCCATTCGGGTGTGGGGCACTCTGGGGTGGATTTTTTCCGGTTGGCTTCTTGCCTATGTCCGATCAAGTTTTGGCAGTGAGCGAGCTAGTTTTATCGACCTCTTTATTATTGCCGGGATTATGTCTTTATTAATGGGTCTTTTCAGCTTCTTTCTCCCTCATACTCCGCCAACAAAGGAAGCGCCAGACCCTCTGGCCTTCCGGGAGGCCTTGGTTTTGCTAAGGGATAGGAGTTATCTGACTTTCTTCATCATCGCTTTTATCGTCGCCACAGAGTTGCGCCTCTATTATGTTTTGACTTTCCCCTTCCTCCAGCAAGTGGGACCAACAGTGGGCATCACCTCGGCGAGTTTGCCCGCTTGGATGACCGTAGCACAGATTGCTGAGATTTTTGTTATGACTTTTCTTTTGCCCTATGCCTTGCCTCGGTGGGGGATCCGCCTCACTATGCTCCTAGGGATTCTAGCCTGGCCTCTTCGGTACATCGTCTTTGCCCTCACTTGGCCCCTCTACCAAACCGCTCCAGTTATGGTGTGGTTTTCTATAGCTTCTTTAGCCTTGCATGGATTCTGCTACGTCTTCTTCTTTGTGGTGGCTTTTATCTACACGGATACCGTGGCTCCTCGAGATATTCGGGCCTCTGCCCAATCTTTGATTAACTTTGCAGTTCTCGGTTTGGGATTATTAATCGGCGGGCTTTTCGCTGGATGGTTGAAGGATTTATTCACCCAAGCCGAACAAACAAATTATTTGGGAGTTTTCGCTGTGCCAGCGATGATTACGATTTTAGCAGGAGTGATCTTTGCCCTGGCTTTCCAGGAACCTCAACGACAAGAGGTGAATCCTGCTAGCTAGTTAGGATGGGTTGAGTGAGTTGGGATCAATGATAGGTAACGCCTCTCCTACAAAGGGAGAGTGTTTTGGGAGCAATAAATCTTATGGAACAATTAACCCCTTCTTTAAGAGAACATTATGATGCAGTCGTGATTGGTTCCGGTTTAGGCGGGTTGACCTGTGCTGTCCGACTGGCGATGGCAGGGTTATCTGTTCTTGTTTTGGAAAAGCATAGCAAGATAGGAGGGTATGTCCAGTACTTTGGCCGTGACTTCACTTTCGATTCGGCCTTCCATTTTTGTGGGGGGCTGGGAGAAGGAGGTTGGCTTCGCCAAGCCTTAGAAGGGACAGGTGCTTTAGAGAACTTGACGCTCCTCCCTTTAGACCCAGCTTACTCTTTGGTCCTAGGAGAGGAAGAGTATCTGATTCCGGGGGTTCTCCTTCGTCTTCAAGAACTACTGAAGCAGAGGTTCCCTGAGGAGGCTCTGAATATCCCCCGCTTGTTCCAGGACCTCTGTTCTTTGGGGAAAGTTTTTGAAGAGAGGGGACTTTCCCAACTACCCCCTCTGGTTTCTCGATACCAGGAGGCCACAGCGGAGGAATTTTTAGGGGATTATTTGCAGAATCCTCAGGCTCGGGCGGTAGTAGCAGGTCTTTGGCCATTGTATGGTCTTCCCCCTTCCCAGCTTTCTGCGCTCGCTTTTGCCCAAGGATGGTATCAGTTTCACGGACAGGGAGGTACTTTTTATGTCAAGGGAGGCGCCCAAGCTTTAGCCAAAGCGATAGCTGATGCTATTGAAGCTCGAGGAGGTCAGGTGGTTGTTCGCCAACTGGTTACCCGGATTCTAGTAAAAAATCACCAGGTTTTAGGAGTAGAGCTGGAGAACGGAAGGCAGATTCTAAGCCCTATTGTTGTTGCGAATATCTCGCCTCACGATCTTTGGGATCGGCTTTTACCTCGAGAGGAAGCGGAGGAGGAGACACTCCATCGTTTAGAACAGTGGAGAATTGCTCCCTCCGCTCTGATTGTTCATCTGGCTTTGGAAACCTCGGAGCAAACGAAGAGTCATACTGTTGTTTTTCACCAGACCAGTGATTATGATACTGCCTATGCGGACTTAATGAGTGCATTCCCCTCCTTTCTCTCAGTAATCCTCTCTTCCCCAACTTATTCCGACCCTGATCGGGCACGGCCCGGGGTACAAATGGTGTTGATTCAAGCGTTATCTCCTTATGACCGATTGGATAGCTGGCAGGCTCCTCCAGAAACTCGCCGTACCTCGGAATATCGTGCCTTAGAGGCTTATCGTACCTTGAAAGAATCTTTAGGGGATCGGTTAATTGAAAGAGTTAAGCCGATTTATCCCGGAGTAGAGGCTAGGGCGATTGTTCGCCGGGTTGCTACTCCTCTAACCGCTGAGCGATATACTTTTAATCCTGGGGGATCGCTTGTGGGATGGGCTCCGATTCCTAGTCAATCCGGTTGGAAGCTTCCAGGCCCCCAAACTTCTTTGAAGGGCCTCTATCAGGTAGGGCACTGGACCTTTCCCGGAAGTGGAGTTGCTGGAGTCGGTCTCTCCGGGCTTCGAGCAGCCCAAAGGATTTTAGGAGAGAGAGGAGGGTAAGTCTAGGAAGTGCGACAAAGCAAGCGGAGTTGTCCGTTGATTTTCCGACCCTGATACCTTATGCTGATGCGCCTGAGTAGTATCGAAGCCCCAACTTCCAAAACCAACGGGTAGCAATTAGGAGGATTAGGGCGAGGGCTATAGCGCCGATCAGGGTTTTTATGGTTAGCCGTCCCACTAGTGCCTCGGCTGGGACAGTAACTGCAAAGGCCACAGGGACTAAAAAGGTGAGAGAAAGCTGAAGCCAAGGGGGATAAATACCCACCGGCCAGCGTCCTGCCTCGTACATACTCTGAAAAACGACCAGGATGTTCTCCACTCGGATGAACCAGAAAGTGCAAGTCGCCAGAAAGAGGAGAAAGCTATAGATAATTGCTCCACCAGCGAGAAGGGCTACGGTAAAAGCTAGTACTTGCCCAACTCCAACTCTGGCTTCCAATCGAACGAGAGCAACAGTCAATACCCCTAACCCCAAGAAGACGTCTATCATCCTCCATATCTCCACTTGCCGAAGGCTAACAAGCATTTGAGAATCTTCGGGTTTTGTAAGGACAAAATCTAAGGTGCCTTGCCGCACGTCTTCCATAAGACGTTGCATACTCGGTTGAAGGACCAAGTTGATAGCACCTCGGACCAGCGAGTGGATCCCCAAAATGGCCAGGATCTCTTCCGGACGCCAGCCCCGCAAGGTATGGGTGTGAGAGAAAACCACTGCTAACCCGGCGATAGCGGACCCTAACCCTAGCAGGGAGGTGATGAGCTGGATCAGGAAGTTGGCCCGGTACTCCAGCTCATTCAAAACCCCGATGCGGAAGAAAAGCCAAAATAACCGAAGATAAGTCATATTCCCACTGCTGAATATCGGCGTATGCCTGCTCTCCAGAGGATTTTGACGAGAAGGATGCCGATGGTCAGCCAAAATCCTTGGGCCAGAAAACCGAGGAAGGTCTCTTTAGGAGTAAGTCTTCCTAGGAAGAGCTCCACGGGGAAGGCAACCATCCAACGGAAAGGAAGAATCTCGGAGAGGTATTGTAGCCCCGAAGGAAGGAGAGACAGAGGGGCTACTTGACCCGAAAGAAAAAGAACGGTTACATAGTAAAATTGATTGACAGCTCTTACCCGAGTAACCCAAAAGGCGGAGAGGGCCAAGGCCCACTCGAGAAGAAAGCGAACCAGGAAGGCGAGAAGAAGGGCCGGCAAGGAGGCAAGGGTAGACCAGAGATGGAGATGCCACCGGGCGTGGAAAACCCAAGAGAGGAGGCCTGCGGTGGGAAGCATAACCATTAAAGTCAAACCTTTGTAGACAACATTGTTGGCGACGTCTGCATGGATAGGATGAAGGGGGCGCAAAAGCTGAGGAGAAAGAGTCCCTTGCCGAATACGCCATTCGAACTCCCACATTACCCAAGTAAAGGTGAGATGTTCAACCATCATCAGAACGATAAAATAGGAGGCGAAATCACCAGCGGTGAACCCTCCCACAACTCCTCCCCGAGAATGGGCTACTGTAGCCCATACTACCAGATAGATAACCGGTTCGAGAACCATCCCAATTAACCAGATCACAAGTTCCGCCCGGTACTGGAGCTGGACCGCCACAGTAGATTTAAAGTAGGCTTGGTAGATAGGAAGTAACTCCCGTAGGGTTTTCATCCAGCCGGTTTGCCTTGAGAAAAGATAATCTCAATAATCTCCTCGATGGGAGGGTCTTCAACAATTAGGTCCGTTACCGGAAGATCGGTGAGAAGCCGAGCAGTCACCGTGGGGGTTTCGGACTTGGGTACCCGAAGGGTCACCCGGCCATCTTCGCTAGAGACGACTTCTCCGTATCCTCTTAAATGAGAAACAGGTTCCTTGAGCTCTATTTCAATGGTCTTATGTGCTGAGAACTGTTGAACCAGGCGATTCAAGTCGCCATCGAACAGGATTTTACCGTGGTGAATGACGATGACCCGCTTACAAAGGGCCTCGACATCGGCCATATAATGGCTGGTAAGAAGAATAGTGGCCCCTGTCCTTCGGTTATATTCACTGATAAAGGAGCGAATCCGTCTTTGCATCGTGACATCTAATCCGATGGTCGGCTCGTCGAGGAAGACGACTTTCGGTTGATGGAGCAAGGCCCCAGCGATTTCGCATTTCATTCGCTCGCCTAAGGAGAGGTTACGAACCGGCCGGTGAAGGAGAGGACCTAAATCGAGGAGATCGGTAAGCTCTTCTAAAGTTTGGCGGTAGGTAGGGGAGGGAATGTGGTAAATCGCTCGATTCAACTCGTAGGAGTCAATCACCGGTATATCCCAAATCAGCTGATTTCGTTGCCCCATTACAAGGGTGATTTGGCGGAGGAAATTCTTCTCTCGTCGCCAGGGGGTATAGCCGAGAACAGTTACTTCTCCACTGGTGGGGTAGAGGAGTCCGGAAAGCATTTTGAGGGTGGTGGTTTTGCCCGCACCATTAGGGCCAAGGAAGCCCACAATCTCCCCCGGAGTGATATCGAAAGTAATGCCATCCACAGCAGGAATCTCTTTCCAACGCCGACGGATCAAACTCTGGAGAGCAGGCAAAAGACCTGCTTCCCGTTCGTGGACCCGATAAACCTTGCGCAGGTCCCGCACAGAAATCACTGGGGAGGAGAGATTAGAAGAGCTCATAGTAGCCAGTTTTATACTACCACAAAAGAGGGGAGAGAGCAGTCTAAGGTTTAGAAGGTTCTTTTTGAATAGCAACCCTTGGGCCAGGAAAGGGCGGTACTTAAGCAGACAGAATTTCTAAGGCTTGGGGGTTGAGTGAGGACACGAAAGCCAGTTGTACAAGAGAACCGTATTTTAGGTTTGCTCATCTCAGCTATTTATACCCTTTGCTCCCTTCCCCTCTTTAGGTTATAATAAAACCAAGTAAGGGGAGTAGCGTCCACTGCCTCACCCTTTGAACTTCATCCCTTGGAAAAGAGAAACGATATCTTCAAAGTCAAGTAGGAGGGATCAAGAGATGCAGAAAAAAGGCTTTACTCTGATTGAGCTGTTAGTGGTGATCGCGATTATTGCTATCTTAGCGGCGATCCTCTTTCCCGTTTTTGCCAAGGCACGCGAGAAGGCCCGCTCTACCCATTGCCAAAGCAATCTAAAGCAAATTAGTGCTGCACTGCATATGTATTTTGACGACTGGGATGAGACTCTTAACCCCTTTGAGGCTTTCTGGGTTTGGGGGCAGAAAGGAGGGTGGACCAACCGGGTTCGGGCCTATAATAAGACGCCGGACTTGTTCCATTGTCCCTCGGATGACCACTTCTTCAGCTACACCGAGACTGCTGATGCAACGAGCTTTAATCCCCACCGCCAACCTGTTGTTGAAGCAACGGTTGCCGATATTAAAAACCCCTCCAAATTTATCCACTTTGCGGATAGCCCCGGCCATGGTACCACGGAAAAGGATGCTGACGCTGATATTGATACCAATGATCAGATTGATGGTAATGTGTATGGAGGCAAAAAGGATAAGGCTTCTTCACCCCCTATCTCCAAAGCTCCTAACTACCTCTATATTCATTGGCCCGGGCGGCATAACACCGGAAACAACCTGGTCTTCTTTGATGGACACGTTAAATGGTTTAATGACTGGACTTGGGGGGAGATGACCCTTAACCGCAAGGGGCCCTTCCCTCCGGGTTTCTGGAAGCGTTGGAATCAGGAAGGAACTTAATTCCCCCTAGAAATTGGTTGGTAGTAACAACCCACCGGTCGCTCTTGCCTTAGCCTGCGTTATCGCTCCCTAAAGGGTGCGGCTAGTTTTCCCCCACCTAACCCTCCCCCTCAAGGGGGAGGGGATTTTAGTAGAGTTTGGCCTTCTTACCTCGTCAGCAAAGGGGGCAAAACTCCCTTCTCGCCGATGAAAGAGGGGATCAAATTCCCCTACTCTATACAAAGAGGAAAGCTAAATGCCTGAGGTTCTCTTGCAGGGAATAGATGAAACTCAGCTTGAGGACAAGGAGCATAACGCTTTAACTCTTCTCCAACACCTCTCTTTTACCCAAATAAACGCTTTAAAGCGGTTAATGGGTTTGGGGGAACCCGGAGTAGTGGGACCTCAAACCCTTGCCACCTTTGTAAAGTTCTGCGAGAATTATGGCTTCGACCTCTCCTCTCAAGGGATTAGCTCTTTTAAAGAAACACACTTCTTGGGGAATAAGGGAGACTTAGCCGGGGTCATTGGGCCTCAAACAGCCCAAGCTTTCTTTCGAGAGCTCTTACGGCGGTTTAGGACAAAAAGTTTTGTTTCCCTCGCTTACAAACTTCTCTCTATAACAGGAGCCTTTGAGGGGCGGGGTTTTACCAATTTGACCGGCGACTTTGACGGCCAAGGCCTCTCCTTTGGCATCCTTCAATGGAATATGGGACAGGGGACTCTCCCTCCCTTGCTCCTCCGAATGTACAAAAGAGATCCTCAACATTTTCAAGCGATCTTTGCCCCTGATACTCAAGTTTTTCTCTCAATTCTCACCGCAGATCGGACCACTCAACTGAATTTTGCCCGAAAGATCAATAGTCCTCGGAAACAAGTGGTGGAACCGTGGAGAACCCGGTTTATCCGCCTGGGCCTTTATCCCCCTTTCCAACAAGTTCAAGTGGAGTTTAGCCTAACCTTGATTGAGCGAGCTAAGAGGCTAGCGCAGTTGATGGGAGTAAAAACCGAACGTGGGCTTGCTCTTTTATTTGACATCTTGGTTCAAAATGGGGGCATCTCTTCTCCCACCCGTCGGAAAATCTTCCAGGCTCGCCAGGAGAAAGAAGCCTTGCTTGGCCGGTCCCTTATGGAGCGGGAGTATCTGGAGATCATCGCTCAATATCGTGCCCAAGAGGCCTCCCCTCAGTGGCGGGCTGATGTGTTAGCACGAAAACTATGCATTGTTCGAGGGCAAGGATATGTTCATGGGCGATTCTGGAATTTGGAGAAATCCTTTGGCCTAAAGGATGATCCTTGGAGCTAATCCTTTTGGAGCAGGGGGGTAAAAAAGTAATCTTCTATTAGGGCAACTTTTCTCATTTATCCAGTCATCTCTAACAGAAAGGATAAAGGAATCAATGGCCATCTCAAGAGTAGAAGCCTGGGTGAAACTGAGTAAAGCGGATGTAACAGCCCGCCGACTTCGCCTCCTCCTGGAGGAATATGGTTCCCCTGAAGCTATTCTCCAAGAGAAGCCCTCTTATCTCCTCGAGAAGCTCAAACTCCCTCCCTCAATAGTAGAACGAATATCCTGGGCTCGCCAGGTCTCGGTAGAGCAGGACCTCCGTCGGTTAGAAGCCTTGAAGGTTCAGCTGATCACCTATGAGGATCCGGACTATCCTCTTCTTTTGAGAGAGATCTTCGATCCGCCTCCCCTTCTTTTTGTACGAGGAACCTTCTCTTCCACCGATAGCTTTGCGGTGGCCATTGTTGGTTCTCGCCGCGCTTCCTCCCGAGCTCGACAAATAGCCAGTCATCTTGCGAAGGAGCTAGCCCAAGCGGGTTGTACCATCGTTAGTGGGTTAGCTCAAGGGATTGACACCGCGGTTCATAAGGGGGCTTTAGAAGGAGGGCGTACCTTAGCAGTAATGGCAAGCGGAATAGACCTGATTTATCCCCCTCAGAATCGAGACCTTGCGGAGCAAATTGCTCGTCAAGGAGTTCTCCTCACCGAATTTGCTCCAGGTACTCAACCGGATGCTTGGCGTTTTCCTGCTCGCAACCGGTTGATCAGTGGATTATCGAAAGGGGTAGTCCTTTGCGAAGCGCCATTGGATAGTGGAGCGATGATCACTGCTCGCTATGCCGCTGAACAAAACCGAGAGGTAATGGCAGTACCAGGCTGGGTAGATGACGGCCGATCTTCAGGATGTCACGCCCTGATCAAAGATGGTGCAGCCCTCATCGAAAACGCCCAAGATGTCCTTAACGCCATTGGCCTATCTCATCTCCAACCTCAGGAAAGAAAAGAACTCCCTATCCCTGAAATCACCCCTGAAGAGCGGACTATTCTAGACCTTATCACCTTTGAGCAAAAGTTAGTAGAGGAGATTATCGAAGCTTCAGGCCTTCCTCCTTATGAAGTGAGCTCCCGTTTATTAACCCTGGAGCTTAAAGGTTTGATCCGTAAACTCCCTGGAGGTCTCTACGTCCGCACAATGTTAATTTAATTAATCTCTCTAGGCAACATCACTCTCTTCAACGTTGTCTCCTCTGGGGATTTCCGGTCATACGGAGGACTTGTTTTTGCCAATAAAGCCCCCATACTCGGTCTAACCCCACCGCCCCAATCAACATTAATCCTAGGACCACCATCTGCTGTTCCCCTGGAACTCTTAAGAGGGTGAGGCCATTCCGAAGGAAGCTGGTCAAAAAGAGGCCGATCACTGTCCCGAAGATATGTCCTTCTCCTCCGGAGATGCTTGTTCCTCCTAGGAGTACGGCGGTGATCGCTTCCAACTCGAAGCCGGTACCTGCGTCTGCCCGGGCACTATTCATTCGGGCGGAGTAGATCAAGCCAGCTAATCCGGAAAACCAGCCACTGAGTAGATAAACTAGCAAAAGGATCTGCCGAGTGGGAATCCCTGCACACCGAGAGGCCTGTTCATTAAAGCCTACCGCATAAATCGCTCTGCCCCAGAGGGTTCGACTTAGTAGAAACCAACAGAGGAGCACCATCACCCCAAAAATCAGTACTTGAACCGGTACCGGCCCCAGCATCCCTTGTCCTAGGATGGCAAACCATGGGGGAAAGTCCCCAGCTGCATTTCCTCCACTAATTGCTAGAGCAAAGCCCCGGTAGATGGCCATCGAGGCCAAGGTTACCAGAAGAGGGGGTACTCTCACCCAAGCCACAAACCAACCATTAAGGAGTCCACATAAGACTCCAACTCCCCACCCTAAAGCCATA
Source organism: uncultured bacterium (assembly GCA_964429225.1). Taxonomy (GTDB): domain Bacteria; phylum Armatimonadota; class DTGP01; order DTGP01; family CAYSAW01; genus CAYSAW01. Next base: position 493,304 of record CAYSAW010000002.1, on the reverse strand, counting down.
GCTATTTCAAAGGGAAGGCCCTTTCGGTAAGAGAATCCCATTACCACTGCCGAAAGCCCAACAATACTTCCTACAGAAAGATCAATTCCCCGGGTGATGATAATCAGGGTCATCGGTAAGGAGACCAAGCCAACCTCTACGAGATGCCGAGCGATCTCGAATTGGTTGTCAGGAGTGAGAAAAACCTCCGAGCGTGAATGGAAGAAGACCCCGGCTATCCCTAAAAGGAGAAGCAATAAGCCGATGCGAAAAGTTAAAGAGGGATAAAGACCTACTCGTAAGCGCTTCATCAAACCCCGTTGTTCTGCCTCCTTTCCTTACACTCCTTAGAATCTTGCTCTGGAAGAGCCTGTCCGTGGTGAAACCTCTCGGTTTTGCAGGCAACTGTCTCTTTCCGAGACCCTGGGAGATTATACCTCTCTTGGGGCTTAAGGGTCTATGGGGTGAGGGAAAACTTCAGGAATAACCTTTCCCTTTACATCGCTTTCCCTGTTTGTTACAATCACACTGAGGAGCGTTTCGCTCCGAGGATCACCGGTCTGAAGGGTTAAGGTTGGGCTCCAAGGTAGCGCATTCCTTGTCCCACGGAAACTTCAGACGGGTTGAAAGGAGGGACGGGGATGCCTACCGGAAGAGTCAAGTGGTTCGACGAAAAGAAAGGCTACGGCTTCATCTCCCGGGATGATGGCGGAGGGGATGTTTTTGTCCACTTCTCCGCTATTCAAATGCCCGGCTTCCGAACCCTGACAGAAGGGCAAGAAGTAGAATTTGAGATTACTCAGGGTCCAAAGGGTCCCCAGGCTAGCAAAGTCGTACCCAAGTGATGCTCTTGTTCAGGTATAGCCCGCTAACACCTGGTTTACCCCTCTTCCCTCTATGGGTAGAACCGAGGGTTAACGGGCTATCTCCTTTGCCGGTTGACTGATTTGGAATGCAGATAGCGGTTCAGGTTCTTTTTCCTGTTCTATTGATTCTTTCCATTGGTTTCCTCTTTGAACGTTGGCGCCCTCTTGACCCTCGAACTCTCTCCCAGACTTCCATTTATGTTCTTGGGCCTTCTCTGGTTTTTTACTCTCTTTCTACCACCCGTCTCTCTCTTCAGGAGTTCTTTCGCATTGCTGGCTTTCTCTATTTACTCATCCTTCTGCTTTGGCTGGCTATTCGGGGGATCGTATACCTCAAAAAGGGAGATGCCCAAGAAGAGAGTATTCTGATGCTCTGCACCCTTTTTAGCAACTCTGGTAACTACGGGATGCCTGTTGCTTACTACGCTTTTGGTCAGGAGGGATTAGAAAGAGCTATTCTTTGGGTTCTTTTACAGAATTCCACCCTTAGTTCCTTAGCTATCTACTATGCGGCGAGGAACCGCCTCGGTCCCCAGGAGGCTTTTCGGACGGTCTTTAAAATGCCTGTGATATGGTCTGCCTTAGTAGCGGGTGTTCTGCGCCTTGCCGAGGTGCCTATCCCCTCGGCGATTCTCGATCCCCTCCACAGCTTAGGGTTAGCGATGATCCCCATTGCTCAGCTTCTCCTGGGGGTACAACTCTCCCGATCTTTATCTACTTTGCGGGCGGATGTTTGGAGAATCGCTTTGGTTTGCTTTTTACGGCTCCTCCTTTCACCCTTACTGGCTTTCCCCGTGGTCTCCCTTTTAGGCCTCTCAGGTGTTACTCGAAATACCCTCATCCTTCTCTCGGGAATGCCCACGGCGGTCAATACCAGTATCTTGGCCACCGAATTTGACGCGGAGCCAAAGTTTGTCTCTGCTGTTGTCTTTGTTACTACTTTCCTCAGCTTCTTTACCCTCCTCGTCCTCCTGAACCTCTTAGTCTAATCTCGCCTTTTGCTGGGCAGGATTTCGAGGCTCTGTGTAGAAACCAGCTGGCGGAGGGGAGAGACTCCTATCCAAGGATTAATCTGCGGAGGCTGGGTTGTCTCTCTTCCAAAAACCGCCGGAAGATCGTCCAGTGGATGACTCCTCTAGAGAAGGGAGGATAAGAGAAAACTATGGCTTTAGTTGATCTTAGGGAGCAAGCAAAAGTTCGGAATCCTGACGAACTTCTTAAACATCTGCAGACTTTTAACCTAGAGCTTAAGTTCTCCGCAGGAGTTTGGTACTTTGCTCCCAGTGGGGGGCGTTGGCATGAGCGATATGTGCCAGATATGCCGATGGAACAGCGGTTAGAGCTGGCCGCTTCGCTCAAATCCTATGGGCTTCAAGCAGTGGAAGCCCACTATCCTAATGAGGTGAATGAGGATAACCTAGACTTATTTAAGCAGTTTCAAAAGGATACCGGTATTCGCCTCCTTACCATTGTTCCCAATCTCTTCTATGATGCGCAGTTCGAGTTTGGTTCCCTTTCTAACCCCATTGAATCCGTAAGGAAATCTGCCATCCAGCGCACCATCCGAACCTTGGAACTGAACAAGGAGATGGATACCGATTTCGCCATTGTATGGCCTGGTGGAGACGGCTACGAAAATAATTTTGGCCTGGATTTCTATGGGATGTGGGAGCGGTTTGAAGCGGGTTTAGCCGAGGCAATGGACGCAGTTCCAGGAGTGCGCATTGCTATTGAACCTAAACCCTATGAACCCCGGGGTGTGAATATCTACCGGCACACTCCCAACGGCATCCTGATGGCCCAATCGGTGGAGAAACGCCTTCAAAACCCTGAAAACCGAAAACTCCTGGAAGAAGGGCACGCTCTCGTCGCCCTGAACCCAGAAGTCGGTCATGTCTTAATGGGTTATGAAGACCTTCCTTACGCCTTCGCCAGTGTGATGCGGGAAGCCCGGCTTGCCCATACCCACTGGAATAGCCAACCCTTAGGCAATTTCGACCAGGACTTGGATATTGGGGTGATGTCGCCGGAGCAGAATGAAGCCCTGCTCTATACCCTAAAGATGTATGGCTATCGGGGTTACTTCGGCATTGATATTGCCCCCGAGCGCCTTCCAGTTAAACAAGCTCTCATTAATTGTATGGATGCCCTTAAGGCGATGAACGACCGTATTAACAGCTTGGACCACGAAAAGATTATCTATGCTCACCTCCACCCGGATAAAGCTCGAGGTTATATTGAAGCCCTGTTGATCCGAGCCCGAGCCCCTCATCCTGACCGTCTGTCGCCTCTTCCGGAGATTGGCTGATCAGAAAAAATGGTGGGGGGTACGGTTCCTCCCGTACCCCCCACCTGTCTACTGATCCGAGATCTCCCGGTTCTCTTCTATAAGGTCCTTCCCCTTGTTTTGTGGAGGCTGAAGTTATGCCTTTGGGTTCCTATGCTTCAGTATTCTCCAACGGTTCTTCTTGTTCCCTATTGAAATAAGTAGGGTCTAAGTAGGGGCAAGGTACACCTTGCCCCTACTACCCCTAAAGCTTCCTCCTTGTGGTAGAGGGGGTAATAGGAGAGCCACACCCTTTAGGAAAGGTAACATCAATCGCTCAGGAAGAAAGAGAATCCAAGGATTTCATTGGAGTTATTTGTGAATCTGTTCACAAAAAGAGTATAATGGTAAGGGAAGGAGGGATTAAAGAGGAGAAAGAAAGTAATTCAAGAAGAAATTAACTTTATCCGAACCTTTTCGGGAGAAGAACTATGGAACGGTCTTCTAAGGAATACCCTCAGTATCAGTTAGCACCGGAAAATTTAGACTTGTTGATCCAAGCTCTGAAGCAACGAGGCTATCAGGTAGTTGGCCCTAAAGTGAGTGAGGGAGCGATTGTTTATGATGAAATCCATTCTTCGGATGAGCTTCCTATCGGTTGGTCTGATGAGCAAGAAGCGGGCTATTACCGGCTGAAGCGCAGAGCAGATAAGGCCTACTTCGGATATGTTGTTGGCCCCCACTCCTGGAAAAGGTTTCTCCATCCCCCTGCTCTTCGGTTAGTTCGTCTCTCTCGTAATGGTAAAGGTTTCTCTGCCCTAGACGAAACTCCTAAACCTCCTAAAAGAGCTTTTCTGGGAGTTCGTGGCTGTGAATTAAAGGCCATAGCTATCCAAGACAAAGTTTTTCTCGAGGGGACTTTTATTGATCCCTATTATCAGGCTCACCGGGAGAACCTCTTTATTGTGGCTGTAAATTGTACCCAAGCAGGGAAGACTTGCTTTTGTACCTCTATGAAAACAGGGCCGAAAGTCACCTCGGGCTACGATCTTGCCCTTACGGAGATCCTCTCCCCCTCCCACCACCAATTCCTCCTGGAAATCGGTTCTCCTAAAGGGGCGGAAGTTGCTTCTGACCTTCCTTTGGAAGGGGCACCTGTTTCTTTAATCCAAGAGGCAGAAGCAAGAATCCAGCAGACCGCGACCCAAATGGGTCGTACTCTGGATACCCGTGATATTAAAGACTTACTCTATGGTAATCTGGAAAACCCTCAGTGGGAGAAGGTTGCCCAGCGTTGTCTGACCTGTGCCAACTGTACAATGGTTTGCCCTACCTGTTTTTGCACTACCGTTGAGGAAGTGACAGACCTTACTGGTGACCATGTGGAGCGATGGAGAAAATGGGATTCCTGTTTTACAATGGACTTCAGCTACATTCACGGTGGTTCGATCCGGGCAAGCACTCAAGCCCGGTACCGTCAATGGTTGACTCATAAGCTGGCTACTTGGATCGACCAGTTTGGTACCTCGGGTTGTGTGGGGTGTGGAAGGTGTATTACTTGGTGCCCGGTGGGGATTGATATTACTCAAGAAGTGGCCGAGATCCGGGCCACAGACCTCAGGAAGCAAAACCAGGGATAAGGAGCCTACTATGGAAAAGGAAGCATTAAAGGAGAAGTTAAAGCAACACCCTTTTACTAAAGGTTTATCGGAGGCCCATCTCCAAAAATTGGTAACCCTTGTATCAGAGGAGACCTTTATGCCCGGAGAGATCCTTTTTCACGAGGGGGATGAAGCCCGTTCCCTCTATCTTATTGAAAGTGGGAAAATTGCTTTAAGCACCTATATCCCCGGTAGAGGGTCTTTAATGATTGAAACTGCTGGCCCTGGAGAAGTGGTAGGGTGGTCCTCCGCTGTGCCTCCTCGCCGAAAATATTTTGACGCAAAGGCGATTGATGATGCTCAAGCTCTCGTCTTAGATGGGGAGAAGCTTCTTGTTCTCTGCGAAGAGGATCATCACCTGGGTTACGAGATCTTCAAACGTTTATTGCAAGTTGTCGCTCATCGTCTTCAAGCCACTCGAATCCAATTGCTCGATATTTATGGGCTGGGGAGGGAGCGTTAAATGGTTGCAATCCTACAAAAGAACCTTTGGGTACCTCAACTGACGGAAATTCTCTCTCTTCGCCGGGAAACGGGGGACACCTTCACCCTTACCCTATCCGCTCCTTCCTCAGACTATCGCTTTTCCCCAGGGCAGTTTAATATGCTTTACGCCTTTGGTGTAGGAGAGGTTCCGATTTCTATTAGTGGAGACCCCTCCGACCCTCAAAGGATCGTTCATACTGTTCGGGCGGTAGGTGCTGTCACCTCCGCTCTGACAAAGAGGAGGAGAGGAGATATTCTGGGCCTTCGAGGCCCCTTTGGGAGCTGTTGGCCTTTGGAATCTGCTCAAGGAAGAAATGTCCTCATTATCGCTGGAGGGATCGGATTGGCGCCCCTTCGGCCAGCTATCCATCAGATACTTCGCTTTCGTCAAAACTACCAGCGTTTTTGGCTCCTTTACGGAGCCCGTACCCCTCAGGACCTCCTTTACGTCTCCGATCTGGCGAAGTGGAGTGGCCGGCTAGATACCAATGTATTAGTTACTGTAGATGTCGGTGATGAACAGTGGCGAGGCAATGTTGGGGTGGTAACCCGGCTTCTCCATCAGGTAGAATTCGATCCTGAAAATACCGTGGTGATGATTTGCGGTCCCGAAATTATGATGCGATTCGCTGTGCGGGAGGTCCGGGATCGGGGTGTTCCTGAAGAGGCTATCTATCTTTCAATGGAACGAAATATGAAGTGTGCGCTCGGATTCTGTGGGCATTGTCAGTTTGGCCCGACCTTTATCTGCAAGGATGGGCCTGTCTTTTCCTATGCTCATATCCGACCTTTCTTTGAAACCAGGGAGATCTAAAGATGCCGGTAAGCCGAAAACCCAAAGTAGCGGTATGGAAGTTTGCCTCTTGTGATGGCTGTCAACTGAGTTTGCTGGATGCCGAAGAAGAATTGTTGTCTGTAGCCGGAGCCATTCATATCGCCTACTTCCCTGAAGCTACTCGTGCAGAGGCGGGAGGTCCCTACGATCTTTCTTTGGTAGAAGGGAGTATCACTACTCCCCACGATGCTGAGAGAATCCAGGAAATCCGGAGGAAATCTCGCTGGTTGGTGACCATTGGTGCTTGTGCTACTGCTGGTGGGATCCAAGCCCTGAGAAACTTTAAAGAGGTTCAGGAATTCCTCTCGGTAGTCTACGCTAAACCCGAATATATCCAAACCTTAGAGAAATCGACTCCGATTGCAGACCATGTGAAAGTGGATTTCGAACTTCGAGGATGTCCCATTAACAAATATCAACTCATTGAAGTCATCAGTGCCCTCCTGGTTGGACGCAAACCGAACATCCCTACTCATAGTGTTTGTGTAGAGTGTAAACGCCGGGGAACTGTTTGCGTGATGGTTTCTCAAGGAATCCCCTGTTTAGGCCCAGTAACCCAGGCAGGCTGTGGGGCCATCTGTCCTGCTTATCATCGAGGATGTTACGGATGCTATGGCCCTATGGAGTCTCCTAATGTGTTGTCTCTTGGTCAGCAATGGAAGACCCTAGGCGTCTCTAATCAGGATATGGTCAGGTCTCTACGGTTATTTAACGCCTATTCGGAGGCCTTCCGAGAAGGGAGTAAAGTTTATGAGAGGTAGAACTATCCAAGTAGATTACTTAGCTAGGGTAGAAGGAGAGGGGGCTTTATATCTTCGTTTAAGGAATGGTCAAGTTGCGGAGGTTCAATTGAAAATCTTTGAACCTCCTCGTTTTTTTGAGGCTTTCCTCCGAGGCCGGAAATATACCGAGGTCCCGGACATTACCGCCCGGATCTGTGGCATTTGTCCGGTTGCTTATCAGATGAGCTCTTGTCACGCTATTGAGCAAGCTTTTGATATGCGGGTTGAAGGTCCTCTCCGCGAGCTTCGGCGTTTGCTCTACTGCGGGGAGTGGATTGAAAGCCACGCTCTTCATGTCTTCTTCCTCCACGCTCCTGACTTTTTAGGTTACCAGGACGCCATCCAAATGGCGCAAGATTTCCCAGAGATCGTCCAAAAAGCTCTGAAGCTAAAGAAAACAGGAAACGATTTGGTCGCCTTCCTTGCTGGTCGGGAGATTCATCCTATCAACGTCCGGGTAGGAGGCTTTTACAAAGTCCCCTCCAAAAACCAATTATTAGAACAGGTGGAAGCTCTCAAGTGGGCCAGGGAAACCGCTCTAGAAATGGTCCGATGGACCTCGCGCCTCTCTTTCCCGGATTTTGAGCAAGATTATGAATATGTAGCCCTTCGTCATCCCAAGGAGTATCCCCTTAACGAAGGGAGACTCGTTTCCAACAAAGGCCTGGACGTTGACGTCCGGGAGTATGACAGGGTTTTTGAAGAATATCAAGTGCCTTATTCCAACGCTCTCCAGTCAGTGATCAGAGGTAGGGGATCTTATTTAGTTGGGCCACTTGCCCGCTTTAACCTTAATTTTGATCGGCTCACTCCCCTGGCTCAAGAAGCTTGGAGAGAAACCGGTCTTCCCTTCCCCTGTAACAACCCCTTTATGAGCATTGTTGTTCGCTCCATTGAAATCCTTTACGCCTGTGATGAGGCCCTCCGGATTATCGAACAGTACGAACCTCCCGACGCGCCTTATATCACTCCGACCCCCAAAGCCGGTATTGGATATGGCTGTACTGAAGCACCCCGAGGGATTCTCTACCATCGCTACGAATTGGATGAAGAGGGGACAGTTCTCTCTGCTAAAATCGTTCCTCCCACTGCCCAAAACCAGAGAAGGATCGAGGAGGATTTATGGCATTTTGTTCCTTCTCGCCTTCACCTCCCTAGAGAACAACTGACTTGGGAGTGTGAACAAGCGATCCGCAATTATGACCCTTGTATCTCCTGTGCCACTCATTTCCTCAGGATAGAAGTAGAGGAGGAGATACCTTCTTAAGAGGAGCGGGATGAAGTTTCGTATCATCGGATGTGGGCGGGAATTCCGGGGTGATGATGCCCTCGGGCTTTATGTTGCCCGTCGGTTAAAGTCCCTCCATCCTGAATGGGACATCCAGGAAACCGACACCGAGGGATTCTCCCTCCTGGAATTGTGGCGGGGGGTGGACCTTGTCCTCCTGATTGATGTGGTTTTATCGGGAAATCCTCCGGGCACCCTCTTCCGGTGGGAGGCCCATCGTTGCCCTCTGCCCCGGGACTATCGGCAATCCTCTAGTCACGGTCTCGGCCTTGCTGAGACCATTGAGTTAGCCCGGGTCTTAGGGCAAATGCCTTCTCAGGTGATCATCGTCGGTCTAGAAGGAAAACAATTTGAGATGGGCGCGCCTCTCTCTCCTGAGGTTCTAGCCAATCTAGAGAAGATCCTCCAACAAATTGAGACCGAAATAGGGAAGGAGAGATCAAATGCATGAAACCTCCCTAATGAAACGCCTTTTGGAGGCTATTGAAACTGTTGCCAAAGAGAATCAAGCTCGTCGAGTCACCAAGGTTTACGTAACGATTGGTGCCTTGGCTAATATTACTCCCGAACATCTACGGGAACACTTTGAGATTGCTGTGAAGGGTACTCTTGTGGAAGGAGCTCAGCTCATCGCTCGAGTGTCTGAGGAGGTGCGAGATTCCTCAGCTTTGGGGGTTCAGCTGGAGAGAGTTGAACTGGAAGGGTAAACCGAAGTTATTGATGAGGTCCCATCATTCTGCTTCTTCCTACTTACGGTTAAAAATCTTGATCCAAGGCGCGGTTCAGGGAGTGGGCTTCCGTCCCTTTGTGTATCGTTTGGCTCAGCGTTACAGCTTGAAAGGCTGGGTGTTGAACTCCTCCCAAGGGGTTTCGCTTGAAGTAGAAGGAGAGGAGCAATCTCTCCTCTCCTTTTTAGAAGAGATATCCCAAGAAAAACCCCCTCCCGCTCGTATCACTCGGCTTGAATACTGGTGGCTCGATCCCGTTGGATACCCACGCTTTGAAATTCGCCATAGTGAAGAAGCCCCAGGGAAAACGGTGGAAGTTCTTCCCGACCTTGCCACCTGCTCTGAATGCCTCCAAGAGATCTTCCACCGGGAAAACCGCCGATATTACTACCCTTTTACTAACTGTACCTATTGTGGACCTCGATTCACCATCATTACAGGCATCCCTTATGACCGCCCACACACAACAATGGCTTTCTTCAATATGTGCCCCCAATGTGAAGAGGAATATCGGAATCCTAGTGACCGTCGTTTCCATGCCCAACCTATCGCATGCCCTCAGTGTGGTCCTCGCATCTGGCTGGAATTCTGTAACGGTCTCATAGAAGAGGGGGAACCTCTTAGCCTCCTCGAAAAGGTGAGCTCTTTACTCCAGCAAGGCCAGATCATCGCGTTAAAAGGTATTGGTGGATTCCAACTTTTAGTAGATGCTCGAAACTCCCAAGCTGTCCAAAAACTACGAGACCGAAAACACCGAGAGGAAAAACCCTTTGCAACGATGTTCCCCTCCCTAGAAGAGGTTGAACGGGTTTGTGACCTCCTTCCCGAAGAAAAAGCCTTGCTTACCTCCCCAGAGAGTCCTATTGTTCTCTGCAGGAAAAAATCCAAAAGTGAAATCCCTGTTGCACCGGAAGTTGCTCCTCAAAACCCTTATCTAGGGGTTATGCTTCCTTATTCCCCTCTTCATCATTTGTTAATGCGGGCTTGTCCTTTTCCTTTGGTGTGTACCAGTGGCAATCTGAGCGATGAACCTATTGCTACAGATAACCGGGAAGCTCGTGATCGGCTTAAAGGAATTGCCGATGCCTTCTTAATGCACAATCGTCCTATTGCTCGTCATTGCGACGATTCCTTGTGCCGCGTCTTCTCTTATCCTTTGAAGGAACAAACCAACCCTAACCATCGTCCGCTCCTTCTTCGCCGGGCTCGAGGTTATGCTCCTTCTGCTCTGCCTGCTCCTTTCTCCTTGCCTAAAATCTTGGCAGTAGGCCCCCATCTGAAGAATACTATCGCCCTTGCTTATAAGGATCAGGTTATCCTCTCTCAGCATATTGGTGACTTGGAAACCGGAGAGGCTTTCAAAGCCTTTCGCCAAGTGATCGGTGATTTACAAAAACTTTTTGACTTTGAACCGGAATTAGTGGTTTGTGATCTTCACCCGGATTACCTCTCCACTCAATACGCTGAAACCCTAGGGAAACCTCTGCTACGGGTCCAACACCACCACGCGCATATTGCAGCTTGTATGGCCGAAAACCAACTGGTAGAACCTGTTCTGGGTGTTGCTTGGGATGGAACGGGTTATGGCACGGACCGCACAGTGTGGGGTGGTGAATTTCTCCTCTGCACCTACGGCCATTTTGAGCGTATTGGTCATCTCCGCCCTTTTCTCCTCCCCGGAGGAGATTCCGCCGCGCGTGAACCACGCCGATCTGCTTTAGGTCTCCTCTTCCTTATCCATCACCCCTTACCCGAATATGTCCTCAACTCCTGGAAGCCCTCTCAATTGGACCTCTTAAACCGGATGCTCAAGAAGAAGGTTTCAACCCCTCTTACCACCAGTATGGGCCGGCTTTTTGATGCCGTGGCCTCGCTGATAGGGTTAAAACAAACAGCCTCCTTTGAAGGTCAGCCCGCAATGATGTTGGAGTACGCTTTAAGTGGTTTCACCACCGAGGAAAAATATCCTTTTCCCCTCTCGGAGGAGGAACCTTTGATAGCCGATTGGGAACCTCTCCTGAGGGCAATTCTAGAGGATATAAAGAAAAAAACCCCTCTGGGTCTTATCAGCGCAAGATTCCATAATGCTCTTGTAGAATTAATAGTATCGGTGGCCAAAAAGGTTAGCCGGGAGAAGGTTGTTCTCAGCGGAGGATGTTTTCAAAATAAGTACTTACTGGAGCGAACCTGCCAGCGCCTTCTCGAAGAGGGATTCACCCCTTATTGCCATCAGCGAGTTCCTCCCCATGATGGAGGAATTGCTCTAGGACAAGCAGTGGTGGCAGGCGCCTTATGGAGAGGTGAAAATGTGCTTAGCTGTGCCGGGTAAAGTCCTTGAAATCTTTGACGACCCCTTAAGAACAGCAAAGGTCTCTTTCGGGGGTATTGTTCGCCGGGTGAGCTTGGTTTATACACCCGAAGCCCAAGTAGGAGATTACGTGATTGTCCATGTGGGGTTTGCCATTAGTAAGCTGGAGGAAGTCGAAGCCCAGCGTGTGTTCCAGTATCTCGATGAGTTGGGAGAACTGAAGGAGATTCGGGGGAGTCCGGAGGGATAAAGAGAAACAGAGAAGTCGGTTCATCGATGAGACTATAAGGGATAATTCGGGAGGAGGTTTCTCCTAAGTTGAGCAATTTGTTGAAGGGTTTTCTAGTGGAGGTCCTATATATCTTCCTCTGGGAGGTAAGATGCGGTATATTGAAGAGTATCGAGACACTGAAGCGGTTCAACGTTTTGCAGAGTGGATCCGGCGGATGACGACTCGCCCTTGGACTATTATGGAGGTTTGCGGGGGCCAAACCCATGCCATTGTTAAATTTGGCATTGACCACCTTCTTCCGCCGGAGATCACTTTGGTTCATGGCCCTGGTTGCCCAGTGTGTGTGACTCCTGTGGAGATAATAGATAAAGCGATTGAAATCGCCTCCCAACCGGGGGTCATCTTCTGCTCCTTTGGAGATATGCTGAGGGTTCCGGGGACTACCAAGGATCTCTTCCAAGTGAAGGCGGAAGGGGGAGATGTACGCGTTGTATACTCCCCTCTTGATGCACTCGCTTTGGCCCGGACCCATCCCGACCGAGAAGTGGTCTTCTTTGCCGTTGGCTTTGAAACTACTGCTCCGGCGAATGCTATGGCTGTTTACCAAGCGCGTCAAGAAGGTTTGAAAAACTTTTCCCTCCTGGTTTCTCACGTCCTGGTTCCTCCTGCTATAGAAGCAATCCTCTCTTCGCCCTCTAACCGGGTTCAAGGTTTTCTTGCTGCTGGTCATGTGTGCACTGTGATGGGTTACGAAGAGTATGAGCCTATCGCCCGGAAATACAATGTGCCTATTGTTGTTACAGGTTTTGAACCCTTGGACATCCTCCAGGGAATCCTGATGGTAGTTACTCAGCTGGAGCAAGGACGGGCGGAAGTAGAGAACCAGTATACTCGATCGGTTCGCCGAGAAGGCAACCCGTTAGCTCAACGGTTGATTCGTCAAGTCTTTGAAGTTGTGCCTCGTAAGTGGCGAGGGATTGGTTCGATTAACCGGAGTGGCTTAGGGTTAAGAGCCGAATATGCTGAATATGACGCGGAGAAGAAGTTTGGGGTGACCACAATGCATCGGGAGGAGGAGAGCGAGTGCATTAGTGGTTTAATCCTTCAAGGGATAAAAAAGCCTTATGAATGCCCCGCATTTGGTACCCGTTGTACCCCGGAGCACCCTCTTGGGGCAACGATGGTCTCTAGTGAAGGGGCTTGTTCGGCTTATTATCTTTATCGCCAGCGGAACCCTGCTTCATCTTGAAGAGGTGCCTGTAACCTAGCTCCCAATATGGTCATTGGGGAGTATAACATCTCTGCTCTTAGAGGAGAACGATGGAAAATCGAAAAGATTTTCGGATAACTTGTCCAGTTCCCTCAGTGGAAAGCCCCAAAATCCTTCTAGGTCACGGAAGCGGCGGGCGCCTAATGCATCGTCTTCTTGAACAGGTGATCTTTCCTCCTTTGGAAAATCCTCTTCTCAGCCACGAAAAAGATGCTACTGTTATCTCCTTGGAAGAGCAACGGTTGGCCTTTACCACCGATTCCTACGTAGTAAGCCCTCTCTTCTTTCCGGGAGGAGACATCGGTTTGCTAGCGGTTAACGGAACGGTTAATGATCTCGCAATGGTCGGAGCAATTCCTCTTTACCTGAGCCTCGCCTTCATCTTGGAAGAAGGGCTAGAAATAGCAACTCTTCAGAGAATCTTGTCCTCCATTCAAAAAGCTGTTCAGCAAGCCGGAGTAACGGTGGTCACTGGTGATACTAAGGTGGTAGATAAAGGAAAAGGAGATGGAATCTATATTAACACTTCAGGGATCGGCTTAGTAAGGCATTCTCTCGATATTTCCCCCCAACAAGTGCGGCCTGGAGATGCGATTCTCGTTAACGGATACCTGGGAGACCACGGTATTGCGGTTCTTTCGGTGAGAGAAGGCCTCGATTTTGAAACCACAATCGTGAGTGATACCGCCCCTCTGAGTAAACTTGTCCAAACCCTTTTAGACGCGAACTTGGAGATTCACTGCCTGAGAGACCTGACCCGGGGGGGGTTGGCTTCTGGCTTGAATGAGATCGCCAAAACTGCTCAAGTGGGGATTCAGATTTGGGAACAGAACCTTCCCCTCCGGGAGGAAGTTCTGTCCGCTTGCGAATTGCTGGGCCTTGATCCTCTCTATGTTGCTAATGAAGGGAAATTTGCTCTCTTTCTTCCTTCTCATCAAGCCGAGGAAGCTTTAGCCCTGTTAAAATCTCATCCCTTGGGGCAATCCGCTAGCCTTATTGGAGTTGTTACGGAAAAGGATCCTGGTCTTGTCCTCTTAGAAAGCAAGATCGGTGGTACTCGGGTGGTGGATATGCTGGCCGGAGAGCAACTTCCTCGAATCTGTTGAACCTCCTACTCGGATAGCCTCAACCCTTTTCAAGAGCCTCGAGTAAAAGGGCTGGCTCCTCCTTCTTGACAAGGGATATACCCCTTCATAAAATGGCTTTAGAGCAGAACGGTTAACCCCTTCGGAGAGGAGATAACTCAGTTTTGGTCGATTTCTTCGCTACCGAAGAAGATTTCTCCGCTTATCCCCCTAGGGTGATGATCTACCGGAGAGGAAATATTCTATCTCGAGGGAGCATCGGAAGGCGAGAGGAAGGGACGTACTGGTTTCTTTACGAACCCCTGGATTTTCCCCCCATTAGCCGAGATTTTCCCAAGGTCCTAGGACAATTCTTCTCCTCAGATTGCATCACAGGGAAGTCCTTAGGAAGGACATACTTTCAGTTTATCCCCGAGTACTCTTTGCTGGTGGATATTGAAACCACAGGATTATGGCAAAGTCCCCTCTTTCTCGTTGGTTTCCTTTGGTGGAGCGAAAACCGATTTTATCTCTGCCAGCTCCTTGCTCGCAGTTATGAGGAGGAGATGGCGATCCTCGCTTCTACTTTGGAAATAACGGCTCACTTCTCTGGAATCATCAGTTTCAACGGCCGAAAATTCGATTTGCCTTATATCTTAGATCGAGCGAGATACTATGGATTATCTCTCCCTTCTTATGACATTCATATAGATGTCCTTGATTTAGCCCGAAAAAATTGGAAGTGTCGAGTACCCAATTGCCAACTTCAAACCCTCGAGCGGTACTTCTGCAAACGAACCCGAAAGGAGGATGTACCGAGCTCTCATATTCCCGAACTTTACGATCTTAGCATAAGGAGGAAAGATCTCTCCTTGCTGGAGGATGTTCTCTTTCACAACTTCCTCGATTTGCTAACCACCGCGGAACTCTTCTGCTATCTGATGCCCGTCTACAAGGAGCGTTAAAAATGTACAAAGCGGTTGTCATCGGCTGTGGGCGTAAAGGATCTAAAATTGATGAGGAAAAACGATGGATGACCAACTACGACCGAACGCCTTGTTCCCATGCTTCGGCTTACTTGGCGTTGCCCCAAGTGGAGCTTGTTGCCGGGGCGGATATTAACCCACAAGCTTTAGAAGATTTCGGTCGGCGGTGGGGAGTTACTCATCTCTATACCGATTATCGGGAAATGCTTGCTCAGGAGAAACCAGATATTGTGAGTGTAACCACCCATGCTATTCTTCACGCAGAGTGTACTATTGCTGCCGCCGAGGCCGGAGCCAAAGGTATCATCTGTGAAAAAGCGATGGCTACTTCTTTGGAGGAATGCGATGCAATGATTTCTGCTTGCCGGAAATCGGGGACTAAGCTCCTGATTAACCATCCTCGGAGGTACCATCCTACCTACCGTAAGGCAAAGGAACTTTTGGATTCCGGAGCTATTGGCCGTCTCACAACAATGTTCGGGGCTATTTACACCGCCCTCATCCACAATGGTACTCATCTTTTTGATATGTTTCGCTACTTCGCTGGTGAGCCGGATTGGTTAGTCGCCACCCGAGAATCCCCCCAAGGAGGGGACCCTGGAGGCTTAGGAATGATCCACTTCTCCTCAGGAGTTTATGCTTTTGCGGACATCGCTACAATGCAGGGGTTTGAACTTCAACTACTGGGGACCGAGGGACGGATTGTCATTCACTCTTACCGAGAAGGTTTGGAAATCTGGCGGTACCAGTATCCGGAAGCGCCTCCGGAAGGAAGAGAATGGTTTCAATTCGGGCCTAATAAAAAAGCCCAAGTAGAGGTTATCCCCGGAGATGAAACTACTCCTCCTCCTATGCAATGGGCGGTGTTGGACTTGATTCAAGCCATTGAAGAAGATCGGGACCCCCTTTCAAGGGGAGAGGATGGTCGAGCCGCCCTAATGATGGGTTTAGCTTTTCACGTTTCTGCCAACCAGGGGTGTTGCCGAATACCCCTTCCCTTAGAAGACCGCACTCTAAGAGTGGAAAGCCGGTAGGTTTCTCTTTTGGGAAAGGCAACCACACCCTTTAGAGGGCGTGAGGCACAGGTTAAGGGGGAGGGTAGCCGATTAGTTATCCCCTCGATCAAACTCAGCGTAGGCTAAAGCCCGCGGCTACCGTTAGCGAAAAGGGTAGGATAAGCCCTCTCTAAGATGAGTTTTTCTATCCTCTCTCTTCCCGGGCAGCTCTTAACAATGCCCGCAAGCGTTCCTCTGGCCATTCCTTCTCGATCTCTGTCACTACTTGTTGGACCACGGCTTCCCGTAATCCTTCCCGCTGGAACTCCTCCCCCCAGTGCCAACCTTCTAAGTAAGCATCACTCGCCTCCTCACCAGCTATCATCGCTAAAGTGTCAATCGCTTCTTGAAACCGCTGGGGAAGCAGAATTTTCTCCTCTCCCTGCTCATCCCAGACCTTGATCTGAGAAGGAATCTCCTTCCAATAGAGGACCTGAACCCAAACCATTGAGCTCCTCCCTCCGTTGAAACTTTTTGCAACTTCAATCGTCTAAAATAGTGACTCCCCCTCTCGAGGGGCCCTGGGATGTTAAAAATCCCTCCGGAAGGACTGAAAAGCCCTCCTTGATAGCTACTAACTTCCCAGGGCCCTTTTTCTTTTACCCGGAGAAGGAGGGGAGAATAGTCCCCCTTCCTCCTAAGGCTTAAGTCAACCAGAACACTCCGATTACTATAGCCGAAAGAGAGCAGGCCCCTAATAAACCTCGATAAACCTTCACATTTTTAGAGGCCCATTTCTCTGCGATGAGTCCCAAGACCAAAGCAAACCCTATCATACCCAACAGGTTCCCTAAACAGAAGGTTCCCAAATACACTGCGGAAGCCAGCCGGGTAGGAAGAGCCAGAGCTGGGAGCACTCCCCAAAGGTGAGAACTCCCCGCTAAACCGTGGAGAATCCCAATCCCGAAAGGAGCGTGGTCGTGGGAATGAGTCAAGGGATCTTTATGAGGTTCCCCAGGAGGATGAAGGTGAAAGTGGATGTGAGTCTCCCCATTGTGAGAGTGGGGATGAGCATGGAGATAAGGGCTTAGGGCGATCCGAAGTCCCCAAAGACCAATCGCGATTAGAACTACCCCAATACAACGCTCTCCCCAAGAGGCGAGGGATTGGAGGGGGAGGATCCCTCGTAGAAGGAGGGCCAGAAAGCCCACGAGAGTGACGCCAGAAGCGTGACCTAATCCCCAAAGTAGACCCACAAAAAGCGATTGCCTCCGGTTTTTCACTGCATAAGGTGCTACCGCAGCGAGATGGTCGGGGCCGGAAAGAACATGGATCAGCCCTGCTAACAAGCCTGCATAGCCGTAGATCATTCTAAAAGTCCTCCCTTACTTTCAGAAATCAGTTGAACTTCGTATAGCCGGGCTTTTCCAGGAGCTAGAACCAAAGAGTAGGTAAGTTCTCCTGCCTCCTCACCCTTTAGTAAAGGTACTCCTTTCTGCCCAGCAGAAGAGATCTCGGTTAACTCTCCAAACTTTTTAGAGTTAAAAAAGAGCTTTAAACGGGCGAAGTCTTTGTAAGACCGGTTGACCACTAAAAGAAGAAGCCGGTTTCTCCCTACCTCCAGTAAACCAATCAAAGCTGGCCCTCCCTCAACCTCTTTTAGGAGGCTGTCTTTGCGTAATCTTTGGGTACCTAGGGGCAGAGGTTCGCCTATGTGAAACACCTCCACCGACTTTGCTTTCACCAAATAGGGGCCCCAAGCTCTTAGAACCGCGTTGATCTCCTTGACCCATTCATAATGGGCGCGAGCTTTCCCATCTTGGCCAATGATCCCATCGAAATGCCTCTCCACTCCTGGAGGGGGAGTCCAGTAAGTGAAGTAGAGAATTCCCTTGGCTCCATAGGCCAAAGCGGACATCACCTGCCAGGAGAGCTCCGTTTCTATTGGACTGCGATAAACCCCTTCAATGCCCTCCACCTGGAGGATCACCCATAGGGGAATCCTTGCAGATAGTGCTTTCTCCCTAGCCCATTCTAAATTCTGGTAAAAGTCGGGCCGATCTCTCTTCACTAAAAGAGGATAGTGATCAAAGCAGAGAACTTCTGGGCGTACTTCCTGAAGGAAGCGCTGGAGGTACTGGGGATAATCCTCTGCTCCCATCTGTTGGGGGGTCGCGTAGGTTGGAAAGAGGTTGATATAAGCCAAAAGTCGAGGATTCTTTTTTTTCAAAGCGTTCACAAACTGAGCAAGTTGGGTGAAATCCCCAGTGTTGGGTTCATCCTTAACCAGGAATCCCATAAAAGAAGGAAAGGAGCTGTAATCTTGAAGAACTTCTTCTAAGTTCTGCGTCTGTCCACCGTAGATGCGATCGTCGAGCACAAGCATCTTCAAGTTCAACTGCTGGCAGAGTTCTAAAGCCTTTTGATTAATCTCTCGAGAAGCTACTCCATTTCCTCCTAGAACCAGGTTAAAACCTGCTTCAGCGATCTCCTTATAGCGGGCATAAGTTGTTTCTTGAGGAGGTGGGGGTGACCAAAAACCGATGAAAAACTCTTTTTGTTCCCAAGCGAGAGATAAAGAGGGGGTAAGCATCATTCCACTCCAGAAGAGGTATAAAAGCAAGGGTTTGATCTGCTTCGGCATCTTCTTTTCCCCTTTACCCCTTCAGCCCTGTCAAAATAATGCCTCGTACAAAATAACGTTGGGCTAGGAAAAAGATAAGGATAACCGGTGACACCACCACGATGGAAGCTGCCATTAAGTAGTGGTAATCGGTTGAATAAAGCCCCTGAAAAGTTTGGAGGCCCAAAGCGAGCGTAAACTTATCAGGTGTTCGCAGATAGATGAGAGGGCCTACAAAATCATTCCAGTGGCTCATAAAGGAGAAGATGGCAACCGTTGTTAAGGCAGGGCGTGATAGGGGTAGAAAAATCCGCCAATAGACTTCAAAGGAGCTACATCCGTCTATCCTCGCCGCGTCCTCCAGCTCTTTGGGGATTGTCATAAAAAATTGTCGGAGGAGAAAGATAAAAAAAGCACCCCCTCCAAAGTAAGCGGGAAGGGTCAGCGGCAAAAAGGTGTTGATCCAGCCCAAGTTTTTATAAAAAACGTACAAAGGGATGAGGGTTACTACTGAGGGGAGCATCATCGTGCTGAGCATCAGAAAAAAGAGAAGATCCCTGCCTGGAAAACGCAACCGGGCGAAGCCGAAGGCCACTAAAGAAGCGGACAGCACTTGACCCACCAAGTTAGAATAAACAATAATCAGAGTATTTCTTAGTAAATGCCAGAAGTCTAAACGAGATAACGCCAAGGGGTAATTCTGCCATTGGGGGTGTTCGGGCCACCAGGTGGGAGGGAACCTTAACACCTCTCCAGGCGTTTTGAGGGAAGTACTCACCATCCCAAAGAAAGGGAGGAGAAAAATCACGGCCCCCAAGGAGAGGATGGTAAAGGATAGGCTCTTTTGCAGAACCTCTCGCCTTCGCTTTCGCATCCGCCAAGAGCAAGTAGAAGGGTAATGAGCTTTCATCAGGATTCCTAGAAACCATTAATCTATTTTCAATAATTGTTCTATCGCTCGTTAGAAAAGCCGAAAAGGAGCCTGGGCCGAAACACTCGGCAGACACAGATGAGCTAGAATGCTAATCCCTAGGAAAATCCATCGTTTCTCTTTTCTCCCTCTCATCTTTCTTCCACCCGAGAATATTTCCCTAAGTTTGCTCATAATGGACCCACCGGGGAGCGAGTTTAAAGTTTACCCAGGTTAAAAGAACGATAATCACAAAGAGTACCCAGGCCATAGCCGAAGCAGTGCCCATCCGCAGAAAATCGAAGGCTTGTTGATAGAGATAAAGCACGTAAAAGAGGGTGGCTTTGGCTGGGCCTCCACCCGTCATTACAAAAGCCGCGGTGAAAACTTGGAAAGAATTAATCACTGAAATCGTAAGGTTAAAAAAGATAGTCGGGGTCAAAAGAGGTAAAGTGATATGACGGAATTTCTGCCAAGAAGAAGCCCCATCCAGCTCCGCTACTTCGTAGAGATGGGGCGGAATGCCTTGTAGACCTGCTAGGTAGATGATCATCCCGCTCCCTAAGTACCAAAGGTTCATAAGAACCAAGGCAGGGATCGCCCACCGAGGGTCAGAAAGCCAACCGGGGGGATGAGCGACTAAAGGTACCCAATGCACCCCTAATTCTCTTTCCGTCCAAGTGGGCCAAGGAACAAAAGTCGTCAGCAGATAGTTAATCAGGCCGAAATCCGGGTTAAAGAGCCATCGCCAGAGGAGGTACATCGCCACACTCGAGGTAACCGCCGGAAGATAATAGAGGGTGCGGAAAAAAGCCAAGCCTGGGACCTGCTGGTTTAAAATTAAAGCCACAACTAAAGATCCTACCATCCCCACGGGAACAGCCAGAAGGGTGTACAACAGGGTTTGGCGAAGCGACCAGTAAAAATCAGGGTCTTTCAGTAAATCCTGGTAGTTCTGAAGTCCTACCCATAAGGGGGTGGGCCGTAAAAGGTCCCATTTTGTGAAACTCAGATAGAAGGAGGTGAGCATTGGCCCCAAGGTAAAGATTAAAAAACCAAGAAGCCAAGGAGAGATAAAGAGATAACCTTCTAGAGCTTCTTCTTTTTTCAGAAACCTACCTTTCGCTTCTCGGATTTTCCAAGCAATTTTTAACATTCTCATCCCTTTAATTGGGGGTCCGAAAGAGGGGAATCAGCACACCCTATAGGGTGCGACTCCCCAACCCCTTTTGGGAGTCGCAGGTTTTAGCCTGCGTCCATTCCCCGTCAACGGGGATGGAGGGGGCGGTCCTCCTTAATCCTCCTTCAAAAGCCGATTAGTTTCCTCCTCGATCTTTTTTAAGCCCTCTCGAATAGGCAATGCTCCTCGGAGAATCTGGTCGAAAACAGGATCCCGGATGCGGGTTATATACTCTACCGCTCCGATAATAGGGGGAACCAGGATCTCTGCATCTTTTAGGGAGGTGATGAAAGCCCGGGTATTCTGGGGAGGGGGCTTCAGAAAATATTGAGGACTCCAAGCGATTTTGGAGTAAGCGGGAACCGCATTCTTTTCCTTTCCCAAAAGCGCCAAACCTCCTTGAGGAGAGGAATAGAACTTGACAAATCGCCAAGCTGCTTCAAGATTCTTTGTCTGAGCGGAGATGCAATTTCCTCCTACTGCCAAACGAACCTCTCGACGTTTGAGGGGAGGCATCACAGTGACATCATATTCAAAATCGGTAATCTGTTTATTGAAATCAATAACCATATAAGTGCGCCCTGGCATCATTGCTACTCTGCCCATTTGGAACAATTGCATCGCGCTGGTGTCTTGCAGTTGTTGAGGAGTAGGGGCCACTCGATACTTAAATCGTAAATCTAGAAGTATTTGCAAGGCTTCCTCCGCCTGACGATTGTTGATCACGCAGCGAGTATAATCTTGGTTAAAAATCCGCCCCCCGTTCATCAAAATCATGTTGGTCGGATCTGGAAGGGTGGTACCAAAAATCTGCGTACGCCCCTGGGAATCTCGGCGGGTTAGAGCTTGGGCAGACCTTAAATAATCGTTCCAAGTCCATTGTTCATTAGGAAAAGGAAGCCCTGCTTCCTGAAACAGCTTCTTATTGTAGAAGAGAACGTCTGTGGAAAAGTGGATAGGAAAGGCATAAAGCCCTCCCTTGTAACGCAAGGCCTGGACCACCTTAGGAAAATAGCCGGAGAGGTCAATACCTTCTTTGTCAATTAGGGGCTGTAAGTTGAGGATCGTTTTACGGGCAGCTAATCGGGGGATGTCATCGGTGACAGCATAAAAAACATCGGGGGCTGTACCCGAAGCAAGTTCCACGTATACCTTTCGACGGGCGTTGGCGTTAAACTCCACTTGAACTTGAACATCGGGATTTAAGGCTTCAAAGCGCCGAACAATTTCCTGAACCAGTTCTTGTTGCTGTTTTCCCGTTTCATAAGTCAGATATCGGATAACCTTCTTACCCGCAGGAGGGGGGGTAGGGTGACTTCCCCAAAAAGGAAGACTTAACCCCGTTAGAATCAGGAGGAGTGCACCGAGCTTGCTGAAGGCAGAGGGGTCTCTTTCAGAAGCTGATAGGAAAACCCGTAGGAGCGCCATAGCGTTCAAGAATCGCTTTAACCTCCCTTGATTCTTCTTCGCTTTTGAAGGCAAGATTTCATTTTAAGTAGGCCTTAGTAAAGAAGACTTTGGGGTGTAAAAAGGCGTGTGGACCCCCGTTCAACCCCCGCGTGCAAGGGATAATAAGGGGCCTTGAGCGGAACGGGGAGGTTTTGGTCACCGCGGGCTTAAGCCAGTGCCTGATCCCCCGTCAACGGGGAATCATAGGGGGCTTAACGCACTCTAAAAGGTGTGACTACCGAACTTTTGGACTGAAAAAGGGGAAGGCCGTTGGAGAATAGAGGGCAAGAAAGGATTTTCTCCTCTTGTTTATAGGGAGAAGGCTCCGGGTAATGACATCTTTTTAGAAGGATACTCCGGATCTCTCCCCTTTTGAGGAAGGAGGAGGTACAGATGATTCAAGAAAAGGGATACATCTACTGTCAGATTTGTGGGAAGAGGTTTCAGGTTTTATCTACCGAGGGAGAAGTAGATTGGGAGAAGACAGCACAAGAGGCTCTTTACCATAGCCAAACTCACTCACCGGAGGAACACCTTGCCATCGCTGATAAAGTCCTTCTCTTAGAAAAAGGAGGGATTGGGCTCTAGGGAAGGGAGGTGGCTTAAATCAATGGCTTATACAGGAGTAACAGAGGTACGCCGGTACCTGCGGGGTCTTGACCTATCGCCTTTAGGGGATACTACCGTTTTGCAGGATGCTGAGATCAGTGATGCGATAGAGAAAGCAGCGCGTCAAGTGGATCATTTTACTCATCGAACTTTTATCACTGTCACAGAAACTCGGACTTTTGATGGCAAGGGCCGGGCTTTCCTACCCATACCGGATCTGCTTTCCCTGAACTTCTTGGAGATCTACCAGCAGAGGATTCCGATCTCGGAAATTCTGACTTTTCCCTATAATCAATTACCTACCACTGCTTTGATTTATCCTTCAGGGGTTTTTCCTTTAGGAGCTGGAGGGATCAAGATTAATGGCTTGTGGGGATTCTCCACTACTGTTCCTCCCGAGGTTGCGGAGGCAACCGCTCTTTTATCTGCTGCGGATATTCTTTCTCGGCTGTCGGGGAGTAGAGATCAAGGTACTTCGAGTATTGTCCAAGGAGCTTTGTCCCAACATTACCAGGAGGGAGCTTATGCCCAACAGATAGACAGATATACCCTCCGAGCTTATCATCAGCTTTGTCCTTTTGTTCGATGGCCCTTAGTTTAGGAGTTTTCTACAAAAAGGGGGGGAGGAAAAGTGCTTTACACCGATCGGGTAATAGATCTTTATGAATACCTCGAGTATTCCGGAGGACCACCAGCCAGCACCGAAGACCCTTTTAATCCTTATACCAAGTGGTGGGGTCGGAGGCGTACGGAGGTTCCAACTTATGGGGAGGTGATTTCAGGAGCTCTCCGAGATTTCCTTTTTGGGGATCGTTCGGGAGAGTTCTGGCGATTCTTTCTGGAGCGGGGATTATTAGAAAGCATCGGTCGGCCGGATACGGATTTTGGCCGGAGGTGGCTTATCGTCCAGGTTTCCCCGGAAAAGTGTTGGTTAACTGATTTTATCCCGAAGGTCTTCGAGGATCCCCTTGGGCATATTGAAGCTTATTGCAAGGTTTTAGACCCTTGTCCTTCTAATAGGGACTAGGAAGGGGTTTCCCGGAATAAAGAGGGAGGAGGCAAAGAAATGGAATCCTTTCCGGATTGGATGGGGAACTATGGGTTTCCGATAGCGGCCTTTTTACTAATGTATCGCTTGGTTCAACTTAATCTAACGGAGCAATCTCAGGCGATTAAGGAGTTGACGCTGGCTTTGGTAGAGTTGCGAGAAGCCATTCTCCAAGCGTTGAGGCCGGGGGGAGGAGATAAAAAATAGAAATTGTAAATCCATTCCTGCAAGGAAGGGTGTGACAGTCCGACAATGGGGAAAGAGAAGGCTCAGAAAACGCGCCGGCTTTCTCCGAAGGTCTTGCGCCGGCGGTTGATGGATCACTTGGAACAGATAGAAGAAGGTTTGTTTCAGTCGTTAAAACCTCTTCTTGGATCAGGCAGAAATCCCAATCCTGCTTTGGCCAGAGAGCTCCGTTTGTGCATCGGCCATCTTCTAGAATTGCTCGAAAAGGAGAGGTCTCCAACTAAAGGACCTTTGGGCTTCAGTTTGGCGGACTTAGAGCGGGCTTATCGGGAGAGGGAGCGGATCTTCGAGGAGGCAAAGGTAGAAAGCCCTTTTTTACGGGAACGGCCCCGTTTCCAAGCCGAGACCTCGGCGAAGCAACCGCAGGACATCCCCCAAGGAGATAACACCATCTCCCACAGTAACGATTCCTCCAACTCCAACAGTCCGGGGGTAAACATCGGCAGAGCGACGCTGGATATCGGTGAGGGTACCCGGGTTCAGCATCTCATTCAGCGCGAGGACAGCATCTAAAACATCCACCGAGCCATCTCCATTCACATCTCCCGGTACGAGGAGTTTAATAATAATCTGGCCTCCTCGGGTTTCCAGGGGGAAAGGTTGGCCGGTCAGTTCAAAGGCATTAGCCCGAAGGAAGTTCACTTGGTAAAGAGTCCCTGGCGGAGTATTATTAGGGATGGTTAGAGGAATTATTAGCAATGCTCCTTGTACAGTGGTTCCTCCTGTGTTACGCAAGGAGAGGAGGACAGAGACCCGATTTTGGTTAACATCGGGGAAAAGGACAGCCCCCTTTCCTGCAGGGCCTAGAGATAAGGGGCCGATACCGAGAGGGGGAGCGGAAGAGGGGCCTACAATTTCAAAAGCCACATCCAAAGTGAAGTCTCCTACCAAGCCGGAGAGGTTGAGAGGAAGCCGAAGGGAAGAGCCGGGAACCGCGGTAACGGAGGGAGTGGAAAGGAGAACGGATGACCCTTGAAGAGCAATAACTTTTCCGGAGGAAGTGCCGATGATGAGGGTTCCATCCTCTGCCAAGGCAGGAGAAGAGTTGGTAACATCGTCCAAAGGGAGTTCCCAGATCAAGGCACCCGAGGCATCGGTGGCGAAGAGGGGGCCATTGGCTAAAACGAAAAAGAGATTCCCTTCTCGGGAGATGAGAGGGGAAGAGGCAGAGTTTACAGGAGGCGGGCCAGTAACTGTGAGGGTAACATTGACCTCGGCTCCTACACTCTGATTAGGGCCAACGCGCAGACCGAAGAGGCTATAAACAGTGGTATACTCGATCTCGCCACTCTCTTTCCGGGTAACGCCCACAGAGGATATGCCGGAGAAGTAGATCAGCCCGTTAGGGGCTAGGGCTGGGGTGGAGAGGATAGGACCAGCAGTAGGGTAATCCCAGAGTTTTCGTCCGCTAGTACTGAGAGCATAGAGCCGACCGTTTTCTGCCCCAATATAGAGGGCACCGAAAGGGTCTATGACTGGCGAAGTGCGAAGGGGGGAACCGACTTGGTATTCCCAAAGGGGGGTACCGGTAGGGGAGACCGCCCAAATACTCCCCCGGTCCGTACCAAAGAAAAGGGTACCTAGCTCATCTAAAGAAGGGGGCATCGTGATGGTACCGATGGAGAGACTACCCGTCGAGGGAAACTTCCAGAGGAGGGTTCCCTCGGGAGAAACGGCGTAGAGGTTGTTCGCCCCTCCGATATAGAGGGTGCCGCTATCGGTAATGGTGGGAGAAGTTAAGGGGGGAGGGCCTAGAAAAAGCCGCCACTTCTCTTGACCATTAGGTTGGACAGCAAAGAGAAACCCATTATCCGCGGTGAAGTAGACCGTGCCATCAGGACCAATAGCAGGAGAAGGGTTTTTCACCAGCGTTAGGGAGCGAAAAACCCATAATGGCTTAGGAGTTGGACGACTGGGGTATCCCGCAGATGTGTCTACAGGATCTAGGGGAAAAGCGTAGAGGCTTCCCTTTCCTGAAAGGATATAAACTACATTGTGGTCACCTACTGCCGGGGAACCCTCAACAGGGCCATCGACGGAGACACTCCATCGTTCAATGGGGGTAGGTGTGCCTCCAACAGGGATCACCCGAGCGCTAGGTCCACGAAAAGGGCTAACTCCTCGGTGGGCGGGATCACCATGAAACATTGGCCAAGGAGGGGTTCTGGCGAAAGTAAGGGTGCTTCCTTCAATCAAAAGTAAAAAAGCTAACCCGAGGGGGAAACGCGCCATTTTGATCTCCTAGGATACCTCTTTCAAGAGAGGAGATCTCCTCTCCTCATTTTGATTCTTCCATAATCCCTAGAAAGTGTTATCGCCCAGGTTAAAGCTTGCTGCTATTAGAAAGGGGATTGGGTAGTCACTCCCTTTAAGGGTGCATTCTCTATCATCCCCCGTGTGCAAGGGATAAAAAGGGGCACCCCTGTAAAGGGGGTAACACGAATAGTAGAGACAAGCCTTGTATCTGTCCTATCTGTCTAACGCAGGCTGAATCTGCGGTTACCTAAAGCCTGCAGGTACCAACATCTAGAGGTAATAGCGGATCCTACCAGGTTACCCCTGTTACTTTACAAAGAGGCGCGTGCTCTTGCAGTCTTCTGGGATTGCTCAAGATAGTGGACTAAACTTTCAAAAAGCCTCTTTCCATCTTCACTTCCTAAAAGGGTTTCGGAAGCCCGCTCCGGGTGGGGCATCAATCCCAAGATGTTTCCTCGCTCATTGCAAATTCCTGCTATGTTGGCCAAAGAGCCGTTAGGGTTGGCCAAGGGTGTCACTTCGCCCCTTGGGGTGCAATAGCGGAAGACAATTTGCCGATGTGTCTCAAGCCATTGCAAGGTCTCCGGGGTACAGTAATAGTTGCCTCCGTGATGAGCGATGGGAATGCGGAGTACCTGCCCTTCACTATAGAGGTGGGTGAAGGGCAGGCGGTTATTTTCCACTCTAACGGTGACGAATTTGCAGATGAAACGCAGGCCCTTATTCGGCATCAGGACTCCGGGGAGAAGGCCTGCTTCGCATAGGATCTGGAAGCCATTGCAGATGCCTAGCACTAACCCTCCTTGGTTAGCGAACTCTCTGACTGCCTGCATCACAGGGGAGAAGCGGGCAATGGCCCCAGTGCGCAAGTAATCCCCGTAGGAGAAACCCCCCGGAAGAATCACACAGTCCAAACCTTGAAGGTTGGTCTCCTCGTGCCAAACAAACTCGGCGGGTTGGTGGAGGACCTCTCGGAGGACATAAAGAGTGTCCGCGTCACAGTTCGATCCAGGAAAAACCACAACCCCGAACCTCATTCTGTTGATCCCTCGATTTCAAAGCGATAATCTTCCATTACAGGATTGGCCAAAAGGCGATCACACATCTCTTGTACTTGTTGATTCACGGGCTTCTCACCCGGTTCTAGGGATACCTCGATGTATTTACCGATTCGTACTTCTTTTAAATTGGAGTAGCCAAGATTTTCCAAGGCTCTTTTCACCACTTGGCCTTGGGCGTCAAGCACGGTAGGCTTCAGCGTCACGAAGATTTTAACTTTCATTTAAATCCCCAATCGTTCAAAGATGAGGTCTAAATTTTTCAGATGGAGGGAGGGGTCAAGAGCTTTTTCGATCTCCTCCTGGGAGAGTAGAGCGGTTATTCGAGGATCCTTCAAGAGGAGATCCCGGAAGTTTCCCTTCTGCCAGCCTTCCATAGCCAGCTCCTGCACAATTTTATAAGCCTCTTCACGAAGCATTCCTTTGTTGACCAGGGCTAGCAGGATCTGCTGGCTAGCAACCAATCCCCCCAACAAATGGAGGTTTTTCTCCATTTGTTGGGGATAAACTTGGAGGTCCCGGACGACCCGGGTGAGGGTTTGGAGTTGGTAATCCACGACGATGCAAGCGTCGGGGAGGATAATGCGCTCTACGGAGGAGTTGGCTAAGTCGCGTTCGTGCCAAGTAACGATGTTTTCCAAGGCTGGGAGGACATAGCCCCGAAGGACTCGAGCTAATCCGGAGATCTGCTCACAGGTGGCAGGGTTACGCTTGTGAGGCATTGCTGAGGAGCCTCTTTGCCCTTGGTAGAAGGGTTCTTCCACCTCGCGGATTTCGGTGCGTTGGAGGTTACGGATCTCGGTAGCGAATTTCTCCAGAGAGGAGGAAAGGATGGCGAGAGTGGTGATGAACTGGGCGTGGCGATCTCTGCTGAGGATTTGGGTGGATACCGGGGCAGGTTTCAAGCCCAGCTTCTGACAGACATATTTTTCCACTCGAGGGTCTACGTTGGCATAAGTACCCACAGCGCCGGATACTTTGCCATAGGAGACGGCTTCTTTAGCCTGTTGGAGGCGATGGACATTGTTTTGCATTTCGTCCAGCCATCCCGCCAATTTGAAGCCAAAGGTAATGGGTTCAGCATGGATGCCGTGGGTTCGGCCAATCATTAAGGTATATTTGTGCCTCCGGGCTTGCTCCCGAATAACCTCTATTAATTCAGCGCAATCCTCTAATAGGAGGTCGGCAGATTGTTTGAGAAGAAGAGAGAGCGCGGGGTCCTCAATATCATAGGAAGTGACGCCAAAGTGGAGATATCGGGCTTCTTCTCCTAGGTACTCCGAGACCGCTTTGCAGAAGGCGATGAGATCGTGGCGGGTTTCCGTGCGCTCGATCTCTTCAATTCGGTGAACGTCAATTTTAGCCTTTTGCCGAATGGCTTCGGGCACCCAATCAGGGATTACTCCGAGCCTGGCCCAAGCTTCGCAGACGGCGATTTCGACTTCCAGCCAAGTTTTAAACTTGTTCTCTTTAGACCATATAGCCCCCATTCGGGGGAGGGTGTAGCGGTCAATCATTTTCTTGCCTATTACACTCTTGAGGAAAATAAAAATACTTTCTACCGACTCTTTTTACAATCCCCAATCATTATAACCTAATCCAAAGGTTGCCCGCTAAGAAAAAGGTTAGGGAAGCAATCACCTCTTTACCGGTGTATGAGGAATTATGATCAGCAGTCACACCCTTTA
Organism: uncultured bacterium; assembly: GCA_964429225.1. GTDB lineage: Bacteria > Armatimonadota > DTGP01 > DTGP01 > CAYSAW01 > CAYSAW01. The sequence continues at coordinate 464,491 of CAYSAW010000002.1, read as the reverse complement.
GGAGTGCTTCCTCTGTCATCTCCTGCGTGCAGGGGAGCTTCCTATATCCCCCGCACGCAGGGGATATAGGAAGGGGCTAGCCCCGTAAACGGAGGATAGCGCGGATTAAGCGGCCCGTTGCCCCTACTGGCTCCACAGGCCATTTTATCCAGCTCGCACAGGGGATCGCTGACGGATTTGTTGATCCGCTTGTTTAACCTTTTCCGCTAAATTCAACTTGTATTCCCGGAGGCGATCGCGGAGGACGGGATCACCAGTTGCCAGAATCTGCACCGCCAAAAGCCCAGCATTTTCCGCTGAATCGATCCCGACAGTAGCTACAGGAACCCCCGGAGGCATTTGGACAGTAGAGAGAAGCGAATCCATTCCGTTAAGCGCACCAGAGAGTACAGGCACCCCGATAACGGGTAAAACCGTAAGAGAGGCTAAAACCCCTGCCAGATGGGCTGCTCTTCCCGCCCCTGCAATAAGGACCTTTAAGCCCCTTGCTTCTGCGTTGGAAGCATATTCATGGGCGAGATGAGGCGTCCGATGGGCCGAAATTACTCGGATCTCATAGGGTATACCAAAGTTTTCTAGAACTTTTACCGCCGGCTTCATCACCGGCAGATCGGAAGCACTTCCCATTAATATTCCTACGAGAGGTGTGATAGAGCTCTCCAACCGATATCCCTCCTATAGTACATTCCTTCAAAGTGAAGGCGCTGGATAGCTCGATAAGCGCGATCCAGGGCCTGTTGAAGGGAGTCACCCAGGGCGGTAACTCCTAAAACTCTTCCGCCGGAGGTATAGTATCGCCCCTCTTCTCGACGAGTCCCGGCGTGGAACAAAAAAATTCCAGGGAGAGATTGGGCTTTTTCTAGACCCGTGATGAGTTTCCCTGTTTCATAGCTTCCAGGATACCCCCTAGAAGCGACGACAACACAAGCACAAGCTTGAGGACTCCATCGAATCTCTGGAACTTCCTCCAATTTTCCTTCAGCAATGGCCCAAAGGACCTCGAGCAAATCGCTTTGCATTCTGGGGAGAACCGCTTGAGCTTCGGGGTCCCCTAGCCGGCAGTTAAATTCAACCACTTTAGGACCTGCCTCCGTCATCATTAAACCCGGGTAGAGGAATCCTCGGTATTCAATCCCTTGTTCCATCAAGGCGTTGAGCACGGGATCAATAATGCGATCCATTACTTGCCGATCTATTTCAGGGGTTACAAAGGGCACGGGAGAGTAGGCTCCCATTCCTCCAGTGTTGGGACCGTGATCGCCTTCGTAAATCCGTTTATGGTCTTGAGAGGCAGGCATTAAGCGGGCTAGGTTGCCCTGGACTAGGGCCATTGCTGAGAATTCCTCGCCTTGCATCCGATCCTCAATGAGGATTCGTTCCCCTGCAGGCCCAAAAATTTTATTCACCAGCATATCCCGAGCTGATTCTATTGCCTGCTCTACTGTATCGCAGACAATTGCTCCCTTTCCAAGGGCTTCTCCATCCGCTTTAACGACCACTGGCCCGGGATGGGCTTCAAGATAGTTTTTGGCGGACTCAAAATCAGTGAAAACAGCATATGGAGGGTGGGGGATACCTTTCTTCCGGGCTAGGTCTCGGGCGAAGGCTTTGCTTCCCTCCAGGCGGGCTGCTTCCGCAGGGGGGCCGACAATCCGCAACCCTGCTTGGGAGAAGGCGTTAACAATACCGGCGATAAGGGGGGCTTCAGGGCCAACTACGGTTAAATCAATCCTCTCTTCTTGAGCGAACTTCAACAGACCCTTGAAATCTGTTGCTTTTAAGGGAACACATTGGGCCTGTTGAGCAATTCCACCATTACCAGGGGCACAAAAAATCTTCCGGATGTGGTTGCTCTGAGCTAACTTCCAGACCAGGGCGTGCTCCCGCCCTCCACTTCCAATTACTAAGACCTTCACCGATGGGTTTCCAGGCTATCAAAGCGGGCGTATTCCGGCAGAAAGGCGAGTTTAATGACACCTGTAGGGCCGTTACGGTGCTTCGCGATGATGATCTCTGTCTCCTCAACTCGGGTGACCCCCGGAGGTAGCTCCTCCTGAGGTTCAGGTGATCGTTCGTAGTATTGGGGGCGATGTAAGAAAGCCACTAGGTCGGCTTCCGCTTCTATGGCTCCGCTATCCCGAAGGTCCGACAGGAGAGGGCGCTTATCCTCCCGGCGTTCCACTCCTCGGGAGAGCTGAGAGAGGGCAACTACAGGGACATTAAATTCCTTGGCCATACTCTTTAGAGCCCGGGCGATGGAGGAGAGCTCTTGGTTCCGGTTTTCGGCCCGCTGATGCCCTCGGATGAGCTGGAGGTAATCTACAATAACCAACCCAAGGCCATGTTCGGCGGCGAGGCGGCGCAGTTTACTTCGCATTTGCATCACTGTGATATCGGAGGTGTCGTCAATGTAAATAGGCAGTTCGGAGAGGCGTCCCATCGCTTCACTGATTTTGGCCCAGTCTTCCTCCCGAGCATATCCGGTACGGAGACGGTGGGCACTGACCCGAGCCTCACTACACAGCATCCGGAGAGCTAACTGTTCTTTACTCATTTCTAGGCTGAAAATAGCCACCGTTAATTTTCTCTGGAGGGAAGCATTTACTGCGATTTGGAGGGCAAAGGCGGTTTTCCCCACGCTCGGCCGCGCCGCAATAATAATCAAATCTGAGGGTTGAAATCCGGAAGTCTTCAGGTTAAGGTCAGAGAAACCGGTGGGTACCCCAGTGGTCACTCCCTCCTGACCCTCGGTAGCGGTTAGGCGGTCCCAGGAATCGACAATAAGGTCTCTTAAGGGAAAGAAGAATTTCCCCACTCGACGCTGGGCGACTTGGAAGATCCGGCTCTCGGCAGTGTCCACTACCTGAACAATATCTTCAGTGGGGTTGTAGGCATCGGCAATAATCCCCGTTGCAGCGTCAATCAGGCGTCGGAGGACTGCTTTCTCCTCCACAATGCGAGCGTAGTACTCGGCATTGCCCGAGTGGGGAACCATATCCAGAAGAGTGGTAAGATAACTGGCTCCCCCTACCTCTTCCAGAAGGTTACGCCGCCGAAGTTCATTGGTTACGGTGATAAGGTCTATTGGCTCCCCGCGCTCAGCGAGGTCCCACATTACTGCATAGATTTTCCGGTGGGACTCTCGGTAGAAGTCTTCGGGGCGCAGAATCTCCATTACTCGCTCGGCGGCCATTTTATCCAAGAGCATCGAGCCGAGGGTAGATTGTTCCGCCTCCAGATTTTGGGGGGGTACTCGTTCTACTAATACCGAGCTATCCATTGGGAGCCTCTCTAGGTTCAGGGGTCTTGTACTGATGGTGCAACACTTTCAGCCTCTGTTTTTAGCCAGTGGGTTCACTCTCCGGTTCAACAATGACTTTAATCTGAGTAATCACTTGAGGGAAAAGACGGAGAGGAACGGTATATTCCCCCAAATTCTTTATCGGTTCTTCCAGCTCAATTTTTCTCTTATCTACTTCTATATGGAACTGTTGTTGGATAGCATCCGCTATATCTTGCGACGTAACGGAGCCAAAAAGACGGGTAGTTTCTTGACCTGCTCGGGCCTTAATGATGATAGGGGTTTGAGCCAACTGTTCTGCAAGGGTTTGAGCACTGGCTTTTGCCCGTTCTGCTTTTCGTTTCGCCTCTTGACGTAGATGTTCCAGGTTTTTTAATACTCCTTTTCCTGCAAGGATAGCCATACCCCGAGGAATGAGATAATTTCTTCCGTAGCCATCCGAAACGTCTACCATATCTCCCGCGTTACCAAGATGAGGGACATCTTGAGTGAGGATTACTTTCATTAGCCTTCTCCTTACTTAGTTGAAGTTTTGAGGAGTATAAAGAGGATTCTAACAGAATAAGGCGGATAAGCCCTTCTTCAATAGTTTAAATAGCGAGAGCTTCTTCTGGGACATAACGACGCAGGGTTTCAGGGATTGCCCGGTCTATGAACAAAATCCCATCTAAATGGTCTATCTCATGTTGCAGGACCCGGGCAAGAAAACCTTCTGCGACAATTTTAACCGATTTTCCCGAGAGATTAAGACCCTCTACCACAACTTCTTGAGCTCGGGGCACTTGCCCATAAAGGCCAGGGATACTTAAACAGCCCTCGTTGCCGATTTCCTCTCCTGTCGAAGTAACCAGAACAGGGTTAATTAAAACACCTTCTGGTTTGTTCTCTTGGTTTCGGAAGACGATAATCCTCTCTGGGATACCTACCTGTGGAGCAGCAAGACCAACTCCCTCGTAAGCAATCATCGTTTCCCGGAGGTTGTGAGCGATCTCCCTAACTTTTTGGTCAATGCGTTCTACTGGGGAGGCTACTCGCCTAAGAATGGGGTTGGTATGGTCTAGAACTCGGTAGTGAGCCATTTTTCTCTTCTTCCTCCGCAAAATTCTAACATGGCGCGGATTCAAGGTCAAACAGAGCAAGAGGTTGAGAAAAGCTTTCAGAAAAATCGTCCTCTCTACTTGTTTATTTCCCAGACAAAGGTTTCCTATCCGTCGAGAGGGAATACCAAATAGCAAGACTTTCTCTTTTTCTTTCAAAAATTGGAAAACAAAGGATTTATCTCTATTTTAATAATAACTCCTCTTTTGTAGGTTTTCCTCTTATCTGAAGGTATCCAAGGACAGGGGGAAGCTTTATAATATTTGAAGGAGGGGCTTTTACCCGGTTGAAGAGGGGACCTTGGAGTGGTCACCAAGGAGGCTAAGCCAAGGAGGCTAAGTATATTGGAAGAAAGAGCATCCTTTCCCTATTGGCGTGTTGGGACAGTTCCTTATCTCAACGCTTGTCCCCTTGTCTATGGTCTTGAAAAGGATGAGCAGGTGAAGCTGATTTCGGCTCCCCCATCTCAGCTGATCCGCTTGCTGAAGGAAGGGCAAATAGATTGCGGGCTTATCTCCAGTATTGAGGCCTTCCGTCACCCAGAACTCGAAAGGCTCCCCGGTCTAGGAATCTCGGCCCGGGGACCTGTCCAAAGTATCCTTCTCTTTACTAAGAGAGAGTGGTCGAAGGTCCAATCTGTAGCCCTAGACATAAGTTCTCGAACCTCTTCGGTTTTGTGCCGACTTTTATTTCACCAAACACGAGCGGATCCCCCCGAATTTATCTCCTTTCCTCCGGAGTTAACGGAAATGCTTCGCCGGTACGATGCAGGTTTGTTGATTGGGGATCCCGCCTTGCGAGAGCGAGGGAACTCCTGGCTAGTATACGATTTAGGGGAGCTTTGGTATGAGCGTACTCATCTTCCCTTTGTCTATGCGGTTTGGATTGGCCCTCGGGGGGGATGGGCGGAGGAGCTAGTGGACAAATTATACCAATCCGCCGAAGAGGGGCTGGCTCATCTTGAAGAGATTGCTGAACGCGAAGGGCAACGACGAGGGATTCGGCCAGAAGTTTGCCGAGATTATCTTTATAACGTGATGCGCTATCGTTTAGGCTCGGAAGAAGAAAAAGGGTTATCCCTCTTTATTCAACTTGCAAGGGAGTACAGGTTTTTCCAAGAAGAGAACCTCTGACCTCTTCTTTAGTTGTAGTAGGGGTACGATATGCCAGGCCCCTGCTATTATTTTCCCGCAAGACCCCATTTCTGGCGGATATTCTCCTCCATCCAGCGGAAAACTAAGTTATCCATTACGTATCCTAAAAAGCCAATGATCATCATCACTGCGATAACCTGAGCCATATTTAAGGTTTCTCTTCCTAACATCAAAACTTGCCCTAACCCCACCGTGGCGATGATTAATTCAGCGGCCATTAAGCTCCTCCAGGCAAAGGCCCAGGCGGTTCGCGCTCCGGAAATTAAAGAGGGAAATACCGCCGGAAGAGTGACATAGCGAAACATTTTAAAGCCTTGAGCACCCAAGGTTTGGGCGGCCCGAAGCAGAATAGGGGGGATAGATTTCACCCCATTCTCCACCTGAATAGCTATGGGAAGGGTCGAACCAATAAGCACCATAAAGATGATAGCTCGGTCTGTCAAACCGAACCAGATAAGAGCGAGTGGTAGCCAAGCAATAGAGGGGATAGACTGAAGAGCAACAATCATTGTACCCAGAGTATCTCCAACAAGAGGATTCCTTCCACTGGCGATACCGATGAAGGTGCCAAGAAGGAGACTTAGGCCAAAGCCGATTAAGATGCGCCGGAAGCTGGCCCAAGCAGCTAGAAGGTAGGGAGGAGGGTTACCCTGGGTCAATCCCTGCCATAGCTCTTGGCCAACCGCGCTCGGAGGAGGAAGCACCAAAGCGGGTAATACCCCTGCTCTAGATGTTCCCTCCCAGATAGCGAGTAATATCAGTAGGAAGATGATTCGTCTCCAAATGCCAATCATTGTCCATCTCTGCTCGTTTGGCCTTTTCCACTTCCTTCGCTAGCATACGAAAGAGATCATTCCGGATGAAAACCAAGTGCCAATCCCCTAGGTCTCGGGGGTGGGAAGCTTGAATAGGATGTTCCCAAAGGATACGCCCCGGCCGGGCGGTCATTAAAATCACTCGATCCGCCAGAAGCACCGCTTCGGAGAGACTATGGGTAATGAAAACCACGGTTTTGCGGGTTTCCATCCAAAGATTTTGTAACTCCCCCTGGAGTACCGTTCGAGTTTGCTCATCCAGAGCGGCAAAAGGTTCGTCCATCAGGAGGATCTTCGGATTCATTATCAGACTCCGGGCTAAAGCAGTGCGCTGTTTCATCCCTCCGGAAAGCTCATAAGGATAGGCCCCTGCATACCGACTGAGGTGAACCATTCGCAGATATTCGGCGGTTTTCTGCCGTCGTTCTTCCGGGGGTACCCCCACCATTTTCAACCCGAATTCCACGTTCTCTTCAACTGTTAACCAGGGAAACAGAGCCGATTCTTGGAAAACCATCACCCGGTCCCGACCCGGGCCTTGGATCGGCACTCCATCTACCTCTACCGATCCTTCGTCAGGTTTCTCAAAGCCTGCGATAATATTCAGCAGGGTAGATTTGCCGCAGCCAGAGGGACCAACAATAGCAACAAACTCTCCATCTGCAATCTCGAGGTTAATGTTGAGAAGAGCTGGTTCCATCACCGGTGGGCTCGGCTTGAGCATTGCCTTAAGCCGGCGAAGGGGGAATTTTGTTCCTCCTCCCGAGAAAGTATCGGGGGCCTCCTTGTTCCCCTTAGCCGGGAAATATTTGGAAATATTCTTAATCCGAAGGGGCATTCTTTTTCTAACCTCTGGGAATAGAAGGAAGGAAAGCCCTTAATACGAGCCTTCTTTTATCTTGAGGGAGATATCCGCAGGCACTCATTAAATCCACAAAGTCTTGTAGCGCTCTAGGAGAGAGATGAGAGGTGAAGTGAGTATGTTGGAAAGCCTGAATAAGAACTTCAGGAGCTATCTTGCGATGGTTGGCTTTTAAAAAACGATGAACTTCCTGGAGAGCTTCTTGAGGATGATTCTGAATCCAAGAGGTTACTGCATAATGAGCGTTAAGGAACCGGCGTACTAGATTCGATTTTTCCTTCAAAGCTTTTTCCGAGACCACCAACACTGTACTCGGTAAAGAACTTTGGGACCAGATTTGATCCGCTTCCAGAAGTCTTCTCGCTTTAAAGCGATACTGAAGTAAGGAGGGAAGAGGCTCCGCGACAAGAGCCGCATCAATGTGCTTGAGCTCGAACAGACTGGGAATTTCTGAAGGGGTAGCATGAAAGATATGAACGGTGCCCCCTTTAGCACTATCTTCCAAGCCATTTTCCCCGAGGAGATGACGTAGACAAATATCCTGAGTTCCTGCCAGTGTGGGTACCGCCACTCGTTTACCTGACAAATCCCTTACTTGGCGGATGGGAGAATCTCTCGGTACGACTAGAGCAAACCCTCCTTCACTAGCTCCCGCCAGGATGCGAAGAGGGGCTCCGTGGGCAATCCCGTTCACGGCAGGGCCTGGTCCCACGTAGGCGAGGTCTAACTCTCCTATAGTTAAGGCAGTGATAATTTCTCCCCCTCCATTAAAGAGATAGTAAAGGATAGGATGCTCTTTCCCTACCGCTTTTTGAAAAACTCCCTTTTGTAACCCCACAATGCCCACAGTGTGGGTCACATTAGGGTACAAACCTACTCTTAAAGAAGGATTGCTGGCAGAGGCTTGCCTACATCCGGTCTGAAGGGGGAGGCAGATCAGTAAAACAACTCCTAAGAGAAATGGGAGGGCGAGAGGAAGCTTAGCCGAGGGGCTTTTAACCCCTCCGGCGATGGCGGGGAGAATGGCGACCCGGTCTCCCTCCGATACAGGGGTATCCAATCCTTGGAGGTCTCGGGTGTTCCGATCTCCCAGGTAGAGGTTCACAAAGGGTTTCAGAGAACCATCTGCTTCGAGGAGGCGTTTTTCCAAATCGGGGAAACGCTGGATCAGCTGTTCTACTACTTCTTTAATCGTGGTGGCCTCCACTGCCACCTCGGAGGCCCCGTGGGTTAGGTTCCGGAAGATGGAAGGAATTTCCACAATGATGGCCATCGGTTCTACCCCTATTTCTTGACTGAATAGACTTAAAAAGTCAACTTTATCCATAGAGAGTGTACCAAATTGCAAAAGGAGATGTCAATCTTTGAGAAGAGGGGGATTTCTTTATCTCTAAGAGCTCTCCTCCATCCTCGGTAGTCGCAGGCTTTAGCCTGCGCTGGGTTTAAGTAGGGGCGACCGACCGGTCGCCCCTACTGTCTACACCGCCCCTGTTTACGGAGGATTATAGAGGCGTTCTGGTATAAAGGGCACAACATGCCCCTATCACCCTTTCCCTCTTAATAACCCCCCGCATGTTTGGAATAAATCTTCAAATTCCCTTGGGGGTTAGGCCCATTGGTGAATTTCACTCGTACATAGCGGGTTGGAATAAAAGCTCGCAAAACCACTGTATCATTGGCCGACAAACTCGCTACATAATCGCCGGCGGTAGCCCCATTATCCGGTCGAAAGAAGGATACCCCGTCATAACTCACTTCAATAAACATCGTCCCCGATTGATCCGCTTTTGCCAATACCAAAAACCAATGATATACTCCGCCCCCACTTCCCATCTGGGTATCCCGAGTTGGCCCCACAAAAGTTTGGCTGGCTCCTAAAGGGGTAGTCGTCTCAACATTAAAAACCCCAGTGCCAACGTTCCCTGCTACAATCGGTTCATCCGAACGTGCCATTCCCCTCTCCTTAGACCAAGTTGATGATCTTCACAATGGCATCCGGTTCCTCTACCTGCACATCCACTGCGAGGTCCACTTGGTAGTAACGCACTCCCCGGGAAATCACCTCCTTACTAGAGGTATCCCGTTTAATCAAAATGTCTTGAGACATCCCGATAATCAGGTTTTGGGGATCCGTGAATACAATGGTTCCTGTTGGGAGAGCCGCGTCCTCTAAAATAGGCCAACCATAGGGTTGGCCCGCCCCTGAAGGACCTAACAGGGCGCTATCTCCTGCCCCGGTGTTGCGAGAAGCCAGATAAGTTAACCAGTTAACCCGCTGCCGGGGATGCATTATCCAACGGAAGCGGGCGGAGGTCCCTCCCGTTAGATATTTCGAAGGCAAGAGTTTCAGCGCCTCTGCAAAGTGCTCCTTACTGATCGAGCCTCCGTTAACGGTGCTACCATCCAGAGTACGCCCTGCTTGATTGGCCTTCCTCAACCAGCCATCGGTCGCGGTGAGGAGTCCATCTGTAGCAAGGTCAATCGTTGCATTAGCTGAATGAGAAGCGGGAGTAGTGCCATCCGCTCCCCGAAGGATATTCTTGAAAGAAGTCGCTGTCTTCCCTTCATACTGAATGCGCTCTTGATCAATGACCAGCGTGCCATTTTCGGGATAGCCCGTGGTACTCGCCACATTTAGGGTGCCTCCATTTCCTGGATTCGTAGCAGACATCGCTGAGGTAATCGTGGTAGGGGAGGGATCCGTAGTATCGCCATTCCAGGCTAGATCACACAAATCTACGCCCACTTGCTGAGTCATTAAAGCAATGACCGTCTCTTCAAACCGTTCCCCCTCCAAGTTATACCGAATCACCTCCTCCGTAATCTCCCAGGGTAATTGAAGATCTACTGCAGAGAGTTGAACCTGGCTAGTTGAGGGTTTTGTGAAGGTAGTAAAATTGGTACCCTCAGGTCGCTTCCTCAGCAAACGTTTTCCGATACCGATCTTATCAATGTTCATCCGGCGAGCGCCCATCATCACTGTTCGAGCGGACTGGAGCATAGGGGTGGCTTGAAAAACCTGCCGGATGAACTCCCGGGCTTGGGCATCCGAAAGCAATCCTGTAGTTAAATCCGAAGTCATTAGAGCTTTTTGCAAGGCTTCACCATTTGTCATCTCTTTCTTCTCCTTTCTTTGACCCAAAATCTTAGCTGAAGTTACTTAAAGAGTTTGGTTTATGCAGAACCTAACCTAAAATTCCAGTCCAAAGAGAGGATGGTTTTCCTGGCTCTTCTTGGCTCTGCTTTTGGGCCATCTGTTTCTCCAGCTTCTCTATCCGCTTTCTTATCTTCTCTTGCCCCTCTTGCAGATACTGAGCCACTTCTGCCCACTCTTGGATAAACGCTTCTACCTCCTTGGGAAGGAGAGATTGGTCTGCTTCCTCTCCAACCTCTTTTTGAACAGGGACCCCCTTTCCCATAGGCGATGGCGTCTCCTTCTCCAGATCAGTCAGAGGAGTGGGTAGGAGATCCTCCCCTCTCTCCTCTTCGGAAAAGGTTTCCTCCTTCCCAGATAGCGGAGACTTCTTAAAAAGACAAAACCATTGTTTCTTCACTCCGGTTGTTCCTCCCTCTCTCTTAAAAATCCGAAAGGGCCGGCGATGGGCCGGCCGATCCACCAAAGAGACCTCGTGTACTTCCAAATCCACTAATTCAGGCATCGTCTTACTCCTTCTTAGGATTGAAGTGTGGGTTACGAGGCTTAGTAACCCCACCAAATAGAAACTTGAAAAGAGGTTTTGCCCTCTTTGAAAAGGGAGCCTCAGAATAGCCCTCTAAAACCTAGGCTAAAGCTTGCGACTACCGAAGGTGGAAGTGATCTTTGAAAAAAAGAGATTCAGAATAATCCTCTAAAAACCGGGTGAATAGGATATCCTCCCCTCCTTGACGAAATATAATAATGCAAAATGCCTTCTAACGCTTGTAAATCTACCCCTATAAGGGATTTACCTCTACCAATTGCCAAGATGATAAAACTCTCCCTATGGAATAAAAAGAGAGGGAGGACCAACCTACAATTCTTGGTGGTAGGATGAATTTCTAAGTCTTACTACACAAAATGAGCCCTCTTTTACTAAAACAACTTAGTACAGTGCGAGAAACCGGAGCTAGGTGATGGAACCTGAAGAAGAATCGGTTCATAGAACGGCTCAAAGACTTCCTGTTGAGAATCCGGCCTTTGTTCTGTTCACCGTTAATGCAGAGCTCTATGCCATACCTGTTCAAAAGGCTGAACGGGTAGAAGAACCTGGTCTCTTTACCCCTCTACCGGGAAGTCCCCCCTTCCTAGTTGGTGTTGGCAATTTCCACGGACGACTGGAGGCTATTATCCAATTGTCTTCTCTCTTAGGCCTTCCCCCACGCTCCCAATCTGCTGAAGAAAAACCTCCTTTGTGGCTCGTCGTACGCAGCGATACCTTGCGCGGTATATTCCTAGTAGAGGACGTTTTGGAAGTGATTGATTTAACTGAAGGGGAAGCGGAATATATCCCTCCCCCAGTGGAAAGCGAGTATTCCCTGGGAATCCTGCGGTGGGGAGATCAAATGGCTACCCTCCTCAATGTTGAAGCTCTTCTCAAAGCAGTTCAAAATTCTCGAGCTTTAACCCAGAGTGCAAACCAAGGAGAGTCCGCCGATGAAACAATTTTGGACAGCTAGCTTGAAAAACCGAGTCGTTGCCTCTGTTGTCGGAGTCACACTGGTAATTGGTTTACTTAGTATTACCTCGGTTTGGTACTTGGGTAGCCGATCTATCCAAGCCCAGACCGGCTTCTATCTCAAAACTGTAGTCGTCCAAAGTAGTCATTCAGTGGCCCAGTTTTTGGAAAACCAACTAAAGACCCTTAGGTTCCTAAGAAGGAACTTGAGCGCTCTCTCGACCCCTCAACAAGAGACCTCCGTTCTCCGGTCTTTCCTCCAATTTGGTTTAACCGACTTTAACGGCTTGTACCTTCTCAAAGGAAATGGTTCTCTCGAGGCATGGGCAGGTCCCCCTCTCCTCAACCCTGAGCGATTAATCGGCCAAAGTTGGTTCGCTAAAGCTCTGCAGTCAGGAGCAGCTATCGGCCTCACCTCTGAGGAAGGAGGTGCTGAAAGTCTTTGGGTAGCCCTTCGCCTTACTCCTCTGGAACAAAAAAGGGGGAAAATCCTCTTAGGTTACTTGTTTCGGATCCCCTTACAAAAAATCCTCTCTCGTCATAATTTCGGAGCCACGGGAGAAGTGCACCTCATAGATAGAGAAGGGAAGATCATCTTCGACCCTAAAGGGCAATCCCAAGGTCGAACTTGGCCCTCTGCAAAGGAGGCCTTGCAATCTCCCCAGGGATATGTCCTCGGAAAGGATGACACTCAACAATTCCAGTCCCTGGTTGTTGCATCACCTCTTCCGGGAAATAATCCCTTAATTCAATCTCTAGGTTGGTACCTTGTAGCAGATATTGAGCAAAGGGAAGCCTTAAAGGCGGTAGAAGATTTGGTCCGGTACCTGGCCTTATCCGGCGTTCTCGGTCTTCTCCTCTCCATAGGAATAGGTTTGTGGCTCTCGAACGAAATCGCTTATCCGTTTCATATGTTAGAGCAAGCAAGCCATCGAATCGCCCAAGGCGATCTAGAGATCTCCTCAGACCTTCCTCCAGCTGGAAAAGATGAAGTAGGCAAAATGGTCAATGCTTTCAAAGCGATGGTTGCTTACCTTCAGGAAATCGCTGAAGTTGCTACCCGAGTGGCTGAAGGGGATTTAAGTATTCAACCCAAAATTCGTTCTCAGCAAGATGTTCTCAGCAAAGCGACCCAACAGATGGTACAATCTTTGCGAGGCCTCTCCGAAGCAGTAGAACGGGTAGCTGAAGGTTATCTTGAAATTGTCATTCAACCTCGCTCTGAACGGGATGTCCTCAGTCATGCTTTCAACAAGATGGTGAATAACTTGCGTTTAATGGTTTCTACCATTCGGGAGACGGCTGGGGTTCTCTCCTCTGCCGTAGCCCAGCTCCAAGCCACCGCCGCTGAACAAGCTTCCGCTTCGACCCAACAGGCCTCAGCGGTTGCTGAAGTCTCCGCAACAATGGAAGAGCTCAACCGCTCAGCAGAGCAAGTCGCCGAGACCGCAGATAAAGTTTATGAAACCGCCCGGCAAAATCAAGAGCATCTCTCGCTCTCACAGCAAAGGATGGAACGAGTCCGTCAGCGGGTTAACGACGTGGCCCAACGCACCCTCCATCTAGGGGAAAGTAGCCAGCGAATCAGTGAGATTACGGACCTCATTACAGAAATTGCAAGCAAAACCCACCTCCTCTCCCTCAACGCTGCTATTGAATCCGCTGCTGCCGGGGAGTACGGACGACGCTTTGCGGTAGTTGCCCGACAAGTTAAAGAGTTAGCGGATGATACTAAAAAATCAGCTAGCCAAGTCAAAGAGATGATCGCCCAAATTCAAGCGGCTACCAATACAACGGTAGTTGCTACTGAAGAAGTTACTAAAGATGTAGAAGAGGCGATCAACTATTTCCAGCAGGATATGGAGGCCATCCGTCATCTCTTAGACCAGATTCAGGTGATCCACTTGGCTACTCAACAACAGCGCGTCGCTACTGAGCAGGTCGTGGCCACAATGAAAGAAGTAGCCACCGGCGCCCAACAAACCCGAGACGCCGGTCAGCAAATCGCCCAAGGAGCCACTCAACTGCGCCTTACCGCAGAAAACCTCACCACCGTCATCCAACGCTTCCGACTCGACGGAACCGAACCGAGGAGAACCAATGAACCCCCCAGACTTTCTGAGTCTCTTTCGTGAAGAAGCGCTCGAACATCTTCAAAAGATGGACCAAGGCCTCCTCCATTTAGAGGGACATCCCGAAGATTGGGAAATCCTTCAAGAAGTTCTTCGTTCCGCTCACACATTAAAAGGTTCTGCCCGGATGGTCGGTTACGAAACTCTAGGGGAATTAGCCCACGCCTTAGAGGAACTACTTAGTGCTTTCGGAAAGAGGGAAACTCCTCTCTCTCCCGAAGCTCTGGACCTCGCCCTCACCACCGTTAGATGGCTAGGCCATCTCCTTAACGAAGCCCCTTCCGCCCAACCTCCAGAAATCGCTTCCCTGAAAACCCGTCTCCAGGAGGTCACTCAACAAGTGACGCCTTTCCCCAGTCCTGTCTCTCAATCTACCGCTCCTCAGGATGGAGAAGCCCAACCCACTCCTTCAGCAAAAGCTTCCCTCTTAGAAAATTTTAACCGTCCGCTTCTTCAATTTCAAAGTCCTCTTCAGATGGATCGCTCTTCTGAACATACCATCCGCATTTCCCGCCATCAGGTGGACCGGGTGCTTGATCTAGCTGGTGAAGTCTCCTACGCCTCCCTAAGAGGAAAAAACCTCACTCAAAAACTCGAGGATCTCCAAAACCTCGTTCAACGTCAGCAATCTCTGCTCAAAAGCTTGGAGCTCCAAGAAGACCCGCAAAAGCTTCACACTCCTGAGTTCGCCTCGCTCAAAGCCTTACATCAACAATTGGAGAACACGCTTCAGCATGCCTATTCAGCTCACCGAGACCTTCAGGAACACCTCGATCAGGTCCTTGACGACTTAGAAGCGGTAGCAATGGAAATGCGCTTGGAACCGCTTCAACGCCTCTTCAACCTTTTCCCTCGGGCAGTCCGAGACTTGGCTCAGGCAAGTAATAAAATTGTCTCCTTTGCTACCGAAGGCGGAGAAACTCGATTAGACCGGGCGTTAATCGAGCATCTTCGAGATCCTCTGATTCACCTCCTCCGAAACGCAGTAGACCACGGTATCGAACTCCCGGAAGAGCGGGTTGAAGCAGGTAAACCGGTAGAAGGTCGAATCCTAATCCGAGCCTATCAACAGGGTCCCCGAGTCTTCATTGAGGTTGAAGATGATGGAAGAGGGCTTGATCCCGAACAGATTCGCCAAAAAGCAATGGAAAAAGGCCTCCTCAATGCCCAGGAAGCTTCCCATCTTTCTGAGGAGGAAATCTATGACCTGATCTTCCTTCCCGGATTTTCTACCCGAGACCAGGTAACCGAAGTTTCCGGCCGAGGTTATGGAATGGATATTGTGCGCCTCCACATTGAGCAGATCGAAGGGAAGGTGCGAGTCCTTAGTCATAAAGGGCAGGGGTGCCGGATTATCTTAGACCTCCCCCTCACCCTGACCACAGCTCAAGTTCTCTTTTTCCAAGCGGGAGGGTATAGCTTCGGCTTACCCTCCTCTGCGGTGGAATCTCTGGTGGCTTTTCATCCCTCCCTCCTTAAAACCTTAGAAGGTAAACCTGTTCTCGATTGGCATGGTCAGGCCCTCCCTCTGATCTCTATGGCCCATACCTTAGGCCTCGCTCCTGCTGAGCCTGAAACTGTTGTCATCCTTCTCCGTTCTGGAAACCACGTCTTGGGCTTTACAGTAGAAGCGGTGCTAGACCAAGAAACCGTGATCCTCAAATCTCTGGGAACCCTCATCAGTGGTTACCGTCTGACGATTGCAGGCGTTATTCGAGGAGACGGGCAACCGGTCCTTGTTCTCAGCCCTAATGAGCTCCTTCACCGGGCCCTTCATCAACCTTCTGCTCCTCTATCCTCGCCTCAGCCTGTTCCTCAAAAGGAGAAACAACCTCCCCGCATCCTTGTAGTGGAGGATGCCTTAACCACCCGAGAGTTGGAGCGTACTATCTTAGAAGCCCATGGATATCTCGTGGAAACAGCTAAAGATGGTCAGGAAGGTTTAGAAAAAGCCTTGTCCCAACCCTTCGATTTGATCATCACCGACATCCAAATGCCTCGCCTAAACGGTTTTGAACTCACCCAAGCCCTCAAAGCAGACCCCAGAACCGCTCGTATTCCTGTCATTATTTTAACCTCCCGGGAAGACCCCGAAGAACGCCTAAAAGGTTTAGAACTAGGAGCTTCGGCCTATATAACTAAAGGAGCTTTTGATCAACAAAACTTCTTAACCATCCTACAACAACTCATCGGGTAGAAACCGGGTGGAAATATGGAACAATTCAATGGAAGAGTGAAGAAATCCCCTTCCGAAATTAATGTATTGATTGCTGATGATTCGGCAATGGCTCGGAAGGTACTCTCTGAACTCATAGGCCGAATCCCAGGAGTGAGAGTTGTGGGACTAGCCCAAAACGGTCTGCAAGCAGTGGAGCTTACCCAACGTTTAAAGCCAGATCTCCTCCTCCTCGATATCGTGATGCCTGTTATGGATGGACTGAAAGCCTTGGAACGGATTATGGCAGAGCAACCCACGCCAACCCTTTTGTGTACCGCCTTGCCTCTGGAGAACCCTCAAGAGGTAGAAAAGTGGAAGGCCTTGGGGGCTATAGATGTCATACCGAAGCCACGCTCCGATCAACTCCTTCATCCGGAAAGCTACCTCCAGCTTCTAGAAACTAAAATGAAGACCGCTGTTCAAACCCCCGTCATGCCCCGGAGAAGAGGGAGATCAGGAACGAAGGCAGAAGCTGAGGCAACTCCCAAAGAGCGGCTTCCTTCCGCCCCTCCGGAATTCAAAGTGGTTGCCATTGCCGCCTCCACTGGAGGGCCTCAGGCTCTTCAAGTCCTCTTAAGCCAATTGCCAACAAGCCTGCGCGTCCCTGTGTTGGTCGTTCAACATATTGCCACCGGCTTCGCTGAGTGGTTTGCCAAAACTTTAGATACCCAAATTCCGTTAAGAGTCCGAATTGCCCAAGAAGAGCTTCCGTTATCTCCCGGAGAGGTAATTATTGCCCCAGACAATGCCCATATGTCCGTTACGCAAGATCTGCGGATTCACCTAGATACTTCCTCTACAAGGAAGGGCATCCGTCCCTCGGCTGATTACCTCTTCTCCTCTCTCGCTGATATTTATGGTAAGAACGCCCTCGTCGTGGTTCTAACAGGGATGGGGGCGGATGGAGCCCAAGGGGCTCAAAAAATCAAAGAGAAGGGAGGATACGTTATCGTCCAGGATCAGGCCAGCTCCGCTGTTTGGGGAATGCCTGGAAACACCGCTCCCTTTGCGGATGAGATCCTCCCTTTAGAACGTATCTCTGAAAGATTGAGCGAACTCTTAGGAATCCGACGACGTTTTCCTTAAGAAACTTGAGAAAGGGGTATACTCTATTTGGGGATCATGGAAACGTTCCTGCTTCCCTTTTCATAAAAGAAGCCTTACTTGAAGAGGCTATTCTGTTTAAGACAGATCGTCAGTGAACTATGAAGCGAACTCTTCAACGTAAAGAAGACCTTTACCTTTGGCAGACTCAACCCTGCCAACAACCCCATCACCCAATAACCCAAGGGGAGCTGTCCCTTTTTGCTGATGTGGTGGGAAAGCAGCTGGGACTACATTTTTCCTTGGATCGCCTCGGTGTCCTCCACAATGCCTTGTGCCGGCGTATGGCAGAAAGACACTGTTCCCGAATCGAAGACTACCTGGACCTATTAAAACAAGACCCCCAGGAGCCTCAGCGACTAGGCGAGCTTCTAGTGATTCACGAAACTCGTTTCTTCCGTTCACCTCTTCACTTCGCCGCTCTCAAAGATAAGGTAATCCCCGACATCCTCAAGAGTGGGCGTAAAGACCAGTCTCTTCGTTTATGGAGTGCAGGTTGTTCCACCGGTGAAGAAGCCTATTCCCTCGTTATTACCGCCTTAGAAGCTCTCGGTTTTTCCACGCAATGGGAGATCTATGTTTTGGGAACCGACATTAGTGAAGTCGCTTTAACCTTCGCTCGCCGGGGGGAGTACTCTGACGGAGATATACAGAATGTGCCTTCCTCTCTTTTACAGAGCTATTTCGTCAAAACATCTTCAGGTTGGAAGGTTATTCCAGAGCTTCAGCGGAGAGTCGAATTCCGATACCTTAACCTCATAGCGGAGCCTTTTCCCTTCTCCCAGATTCCTCCAATGGACGTGATCTTCTGCCAGAACGTACTGATCTACTTCAAACCAGAATCCACCCGCCGCGTTCTCCATAATTTCCTTCGATGCCTTAAACCAGGAGGTTATCTCTTTCTAGGCTTCGCGGAAGGTGTTGGTTATATCCCTTCCGAATTTCAACCTAAGGTTATTAATAAGGTTTTGGTCTACCAACGTCCTTTGTCTCCTGAAAACCTGGTCTCTCTTCAACAAAAAACTCTCTTCGCCTCCGCATCTCAATCCCTTTCCCTCTCCTCCCAAGCTCTCCGAAAGGGAGGGAAAACACTTTCTCCGGAAAAGACTCTTTCCCTCTCGGCGAGCCCCAATGAATTGCTGCATCAGGCCCGAGAACTTTGGGAAAAGGGTTCCGTTCAGGAAAGCCTCGATCTCCTCAATCAAGCGCTCTCCCTGGCTCCCGATCTCGCAGAAGCTTATTGCCTAGGAGCTCGAATCCTCGCTAGCCGAGAAGATTACTCCAAAGCTTTGGAATATTGTGAAAAGGCCTTGGCCTTAGCCCCTATGGAAGCCGAGGTCTACTTCATCCAAGGGCAAATCCATAAAAAACGAGGAGAATCGCTGAAAGCCGAAGAGGCTTTCCGACGAGTGCTCTACCTCAACCCCCAACACCCCTTAGCACCCTTTGAACTTGCTTATCTCCTTCACCAGAGAAGAGAAGACCGACAAGCAGAGGTCTATTTTAAAAAAGCCCTTCAACTTTTACGAGACCTCCCTTCGGACACTCTTTTAGAGGGACTATCTGCTGGATTCCTTGCTAAAATTACTGAACATATTCTCTCCCATCTGGAAAAAGAGACTCCCTCTTCTCCAAAAACTCTCAGAAAGGTTGCCAAAGGGAAAGAATGAAGAAGCGTTTGGGAGAACTTCTCCTAGAGAGGAATCTCATCACAGAAGAGCAATTAAACATTGCTCTGCAACATCAGAAGGCCTCCCGCCTTCGCCTGGGGAAAGTGCTGACCGGCCTAGGGTTCGTCACGGAAGAAGAAATCGCCCGGGTCCTAGCGGAACAATATGGGTTATCTACGATAGACTTAACGAAACTAAGACCAGACCCCAAGGCTCTGGAGGTTTTACCCGCTAGTATAGCTCAAAAATATCAAATCCTTCCCTTTGCCCTTGAAGAGAATGTTCTGCACGTGGCTATTAGTGATCCCCTCGACTTTCAAGCTGAGGAGGAACTCCGGCGCCGAATCCCCCTACCCCTTCGCCTCTACGTCGCCCCTCCTTCTCAACTAGAGGAAAGTATTCGCCGCTACTACTCTGAACCCGTCGAATTTGACCGCCTTGAACGGCTCAGCCCTCCTGTGATGGTGGAACTTCTCCGAATTCAGGAGGATACGGTTCCTATTGACGACCTAGAGGATTTAGTGGATCGCCTCCCTATCGTCCAAATTGTTAATACTTTAATCGCCGATGCAGTCTTGGAAGGAGCTAGCGATATCCATTTAGAACCTCAGGAAACCCGCCTTAACGTTCGCTACCGAATTGACGGCTACCTCCGAAACATCATCACCTTTCCCAAACATCTTCACGGCCCCATCACCAGCCGGATTAAGGTGATTGGCAATATGGATATCGCTCAAACCCGTCGCCCCCAAGATGGGCGAGCCAGGGTCTTAGTCGGAGAACGCCAGGTAGATTTACGCATTTCGACCCTCCCTACCATTTATGGAGAAAAAACGGTTATCCGGCTTCTGAATACCTCGGACAACCCTCGAAGTCTCAGCGATCTGGGCATCCGGAAAGAAGATCTAGAAACCCTTAAGCAGATCATCTCTCGCCCCCAAGGGTTGATCCTAACCACCGGCCCCACTGGGAGCGGGAAAACTACTACCCTCTACGCCATCCTTCATCATATTCGATCGGAAGCCCTTAACATCATTACCGTAGAAGACCCTGTAGAGTACCAGATTAAAGGCATCAATCAAGTCCAAGTGGATGAGAAAGCAGGGCTTACTTTCGCTTCGGCCCTTCGGTCTATCCTTCGCCAAGATCCAAATGTAATTCTTGTAGGAGAAATCCGGGACCTTGAAACAGCTCAGATCGCCTTACGTGCCGCCCTTACGGGACATCTGGTACTCTCCACCCTTCATACCAATGATGCTTCCTCCACTCCTGCACGCCTTGTTGAGATGGGGTTAGCGCCTTTTTTAGTCGCTTCCGCCCTGACAGCAGTGATCGCTCAACGCCTGGTCCGAAGAGTATGCCCTTACTGTTCCGACGCCTCTCAGGAAGTTATTATCCGAGGAAAAGGTTGCCAAGAATGTGCTTTCACAGGACTCAAAGGACGCATTGGTGTCTATGAAATCCTAGTGGTCAACGAAGAAATCCGACAACTGATCCTTAATCATGCTCCTCCCTCCGAAATTCGATCTGCTGCCCGACGTGCAGGGATGCGAACTCTCTGGGAGGATGCCCAGGAGAAAATCAAGCAAGGTCTGATCCCGCCTGAGGAGCTCCTCGCTGTGCCCTCTGACGGGGAAACTTCTCCTTTCTTGGCTACCTTGGCAAAACAATCCCTTATCACTTCCTCTCCGGTACCATCTCCAGCTTCTCAACTCACCCAAGAAAGAACACCTCCTGAAGCTTATGCAAAAGAAAAAATCCTTGTAGTAGATGATAGCCCTACAGTCCGAGAAATGCTTAAACAGATCCTCGAAGACCAGTTCTTCGAGGTGATCACTGCCTCCGATGGCGTTGAAGGACTAGAAAAAACTTTTAAAGAAAAGCCGGACCTTATCATCACGGATATCCTTATGCCTCGGATGGACGGCTATGAGCTGGTCAAACACTTGAAACGGCGGCTCGAAACCGCCCAAATCCCAGTCATTATGCTGACGACGAAAGGAGAGGTAGAAAGTGAAGTGCGAGGATTAGAAGTTGGCGCTGATGACTATATCCCTAAACCGGTGGACCCTCAGCGGTTGATCGCAAGGGTTCATCTGGCTCTGAGGAAGAAGTAAAGCAGATTGATAACCTGCCCCTAGCTTAGGGTTATTCCTCGCTTAAAATTGAAGCTTCCCTCTTCTTGCTCTCTAGCGAATACTCATTTATTCTCTCAATACTTTTGCCATTACAGGGAGGATAATAACGGAAATCCCGCAAAAGTTTCGGTGGAAAGTTTCTCTATTAAAAGATAAACTAAGTGGAGAAATTGACTTGTATTTACCTGGCAAGAGTGCGGAGGCCAATAAAGCACGAAAGGTGCGAGTCTAAACCCCTAACTCTTTAACCCTATCATCAGGAGGTGAAAAGGAAATGGGGCCTCTAGAGATCACTGTTCTCCTCTGCGGAGGTTTACTGGGCACTTTTTTAGGAGCCATCGTCGATCGTTATCGTGCAAAAAGACGGTTGTTTAAACCTCTGAAGACCCCTTCTCGTCCTCTCTCTACTTCTTCTAATCTCTCTGTAAAGCGTCTATTGGAGATCGACCGGCGAGGGGCCGAGATTGTGGAAAGATTGCAAGCGATCCAAGGATTGCGAGACGAAGTAGAAAGGTATCTCTCCCCTCGTGACCAGCAAAAAATGCTAAAGATGCTTGATGCCCTCGAGAAAGCGCTTCAGAAAGAGATCAACCAATATAGGCGTACCTTTAATTTCCATTATCATAACAGCCCCTATTAACTTCGTAAGGGTATCTTCCTCCCTCTCTGAAAAATCCTTGAGGGGAAACCGTATCCCTACCAGGAAAAGATCTTTGCCTTTTAAAATCCTCCTCAGCGGGTTAGGTATTTCCCCTCAACTTTGGTTATAATGAAAAAGAGAGGAAAAGGTTTCATCGCACTCTGTAAAATAGAGGTAGCAAAGGCCCGGAAGATGAGGATAGCCTCAGCAAAGAATGCCTCTTCCCGCCCCAATTCGAGAAAAGGGAACCGCCGCTATCTCTTCGCCTATAGCCTCCTGGCTGGTGGAGTCTTTCTTGGTTCTTTCTATCTTGGCTTAAATTTTGTGGGACCAAAGTTAGAACAATCGCCTCCTCCTGTAGAAAGGAGTTCGGCTCCTCCTCCAAAAGCCAAGGGGAGTGTTGAAATTGTTGAGTTACCCTCTTTAAAGAGGCCCCGCCTCCCCTCCCAAGAAGAAACGAGGGTGGCGCCTCGTTCTCCTAATATCCCTCGAACCCCTCCTCAAGAAAAGAGCTCCTCTCGGGCGGGAGAAAACCTCTCCATAGAAGAAGAGCCTCCTATTACCCCTCAAGGGGAGGTGGGTTCGGTAGAAGCGATTCCTTCTCCCCCTGAAGGAAACGCTTCAGAGCCCCCCAAAACCCTTTGGAAAGTTCAAGTAGGAGCCTTTAGTTCCGCGCAAAATGCTTTGGACCTGGTAAACCGTTTGAACCAGGAAGGTTATCCTTCTACTATTCATATCACAGAAACCGGTCGGGGAACAGTTTATAAAGTGCAAATCGAGAGAACTTTCCCAGATAAAACCCAGGCCGAGCGTCAAGCCCAAGATCTAGAAGGAAAAGGAATTCCTGCTATCGTTGTGGAGGAACAGTAATCATCTTATGGTTTTCATCTTCGATTTAGATGGAGTGATTTATCGAGGAAGAGAACCCCTTCCTTGCGCCTCTCACACTGTTCAGTGGCTCCGAAATCTGGGCCATCGGGTCTACTTTCTCACCAATAACTCGGCCCGAACCCGCACCTATTATGCTGAGAAACTCGCCTCCCAAGGGATCATCGCTCCACCCTCGGAAATCATCTCCTCCTCTTACCTTACCGCCTTATACCTTCTGGAACAGGGGGCCGAGGGAGCAAGAGTCCTCGTCATCGGCGAAGAAGGCCTCCGGACAGAGATGCACTTAGCCCGAATGCAACTCGTCGAGCCCTCTGAAGATTGCCAGGCAGATTATGTCGTCGTTGGAATTGACCGGGGAATCAACTACCTCAAACTGCTGGCCGCCCAGCAGGCCATCCTTAAAGGAGCAACTTTTATCGCAACCAATCGAGATCCCACCTATCCCCTAGAAGGAGGCAAGGTTGAACCTGGCGGGGGAAGTATCGTCGCCGCCATTGAGACTTGCTCCGGACGAAAGCCAATCCTTATTGGTAAACCCGAAACCTATGGCTTAAGAAAAATCCTTCAGATGGCAGGGGTCTCCCCCGAAGAAGCGGTTATGGTGGGAGATCGTCTTGATACTGACATCCTGATGGCCAAACGCTTGAACCTGCGCTCGGTATTAACCTTAACCGGCGTTACCTCCCTGGAGGAGCTAGCGGTGGCTCCTCCCGACCTTCTTCCGGACCTCGTCGTCCATCACTTGGGAGAATTCCCTGAGCGCATTGCACCGTGGCTGACCTAAAAGTAGCTTTAACTATCGCAGGGATGGACTCTTCAGGGGGCGCAGGAGTCCCCCTAGACCTCAGAGTTTTCTCCGCCCTAGGCGTGTATGGTACCTGCGCGGTAACTGCGGTTACTGCACAAGATTCCCGAGGAGTCTACCGTCGCCATCCTGTCCCTCCCCGGTTAGTTGCCGATCAAATTGACGCGGTTGCTCGAGACCTTACTATCTCTGCAACGAAAATCGGTATGCTAGCCCGAGCTCATACTGTTGAACTCGTCGCCAACCGGATCCGCCGACGCTCCCTCGGTCCGGTGGTTCTCGATCCTGTCCTTAAAGCGAAAGACGGTACCTCCCTGTTAGTCCCTCGGGGACTTCAAGTAATGAAGGACTGCCTACTCCCTTTATGTACCCTCATTACCCCTAATGCCGAAGAGGCCGAAGCTCTATCGGGGCATCCTACCCATACCCTAGAGGAAGCACGAATCTCTGCCAGAATCCTTTATGAAAAAGGCCCCCGATACGTATTAATTAAAGGGGGACATATCCCTGGGGATGAGGTGATAGACCTCCTGTTTGACGGGCAAGATTGGGTGGAGCTTCCTAGCAAACGAAGAACTGACCCTCCCGTTCACGGAACCGGGTGTTTCCTCTCCTCAGCCATTACCGCCTACTTGGCCCGGGGAGAAGAAGTCCCTAGCGCAGTAGTTAAAGCGAAACTCCTTTTGGAGAGAGCTTTAGAAGAAACCCAAGCCTTGGGAAAAGGATCGCTCTTCTTTACTCACATCCCTAGAGAACAGGAGGAAGAGTAAGGACGATCATAGGTTCATCCTACCTAATCTCTCGTTTAAAGGAAATGGTAAGAACGATGATGGTAACGAAGTACATCTTTGTCACGGGTGGTGTAGTCTCTTCTGTAGGCAAAGGGATTACCAGTGCCTCCATCGGTCGTCTGCTGAAGAACCGAGGCTTCGACGTCACTATCGTTAAAGTGGATCCCTACGTCAATGTAGATGCGGGAACGATGAACCCCTTCCAGCATGGAGAAGTTTTCGTCACTGAAGATGGAGCGGAAACTGACCTGGATTTAGGCCACTACGAACGCTTCGTAGACGTGGACCTCAATCGCCTCTCCAGTATTACCACCGGTTCCGTTTATGGTGCCGTGATTCAGAAGGAACGCCGGGGAGATTACCTCGGGGCTTGCGTTCAAGTCGTCCCTCACATTACGGATGAGATTAAAGAACAAATCTGCCGAGCAGCTCGCAACAGTGGAGCTCAGGTCGTCATCGTGGAAATTGGAGGTACCGTAGGGGATATCGAGGGACTGCCTTTCCTCGAAGCAATTCGCCAGTTTAAAAAGGATGTAGGGCCCGAAAACGTTCTCTATGTCCACGTTACCCTTATCCCCCATCTCGGCCCTTCCAATGAGCTGAAAACGAAGCCCACCCAACACAGCGTCATTAAATTGCGAGAGATCGGTATTCAACCCGACCTTATCGTCTGCCGAAGCTCCCAACCCCTCTCTGAGGAGATGCGAGAGAAGATCAGCCTTTTCTGTGATGTAGATAAAGAGGCGGTTATCGAATCTCTGGACGCAGAAACCATTTACGAAATCCCTCTCCTCCTGGAGGAAAAAGGGGTAGCGGAACAAGTGATGAAACGGTTAGGCTTAGAAAACGGTAAGCCCGATCTCACCGCTTGGAGGAAGATGGTCGAGCGGATCAAACACCCTACCTACAGTGTTAAAGTAGCTATTGTAGGTAAATATACTCATCTCAAGGCCGCCTATGAAAGTGTTATTGAAGCCATCACCCATGGAGGGATCGCTAATGATGCTCGGGTAGACCTCCTATGGGTGGAATCCAGTGATATTCATGAAGGAAATGTGGCTCATCTGCTCGGAGAAGCGGACGCCCTCGTCGTCCCCGGAGGCTTTGGAGAAAGAGGCGTTGAAGGAAAAATCACCGCTATTCGCTACGCCCGGGAAAATCATCTCCCCTTCTTAGGACTCTGCTACGGCCTTCAGATGGCGGTGATTGAATATGCCCGAAATGTCTGCGGATTACAAGGAGCAAACACTACAGAAGTGGATCCCCATACCCCTTACCCTGTCATTCACCTCCTTCCGGATCAGGAAGGAATTGACCGCAAAGGAGGCACAATGCGCCTAGGCGTTTATCCCTGCCGGATCCACGAAGGAACCCTTGCTGCCCGCTTATATGGAGATAAACTCGCTTACGAGCGACACCGCCACCGCTATGAGGTGAATAATGAATTCCGTCCCATCCTCCAACGCCACGGTTTGGTCTTCTCCGGAACTTCTCCCGACGGCCAATTAGTGGAGATGATTGAACTTCCTGGACATCCCTACTTCATTGCCAGCCAGTTCCATCCCGAGTTTAAGTCCCGGCCCAATCGCCCTCACCCTCTCTTCCGAGGATTAATTTCAGCGGCTTTGGAGCACCAACGCCAGCGCCAGGGGGAGAAACTTCAAAAAGGTAGTCGTAGGCTTCAACCTGCACCCTCTCCCGTTGATGGGGGACATAGGGGGTAACACCTATAAAGGGGCAACTAATGGCATTCTTTCGCCTGACGTCGGGTCTTCACCCACCAGGCAATAGCCAGTAATCCTAGAGACACAATCACTACATCCGCGGAGTGGAGGTAATGGCGAATCTCCATCCAATTCTTCCCTAAAAGATACCCCCCATAAGCCAAAAGATAACACCAAGGAAAACTCCCTAGGAAGGAGAATAAAAGGAAAGTAGGAAAAGACATCCGAGCTACCCCGGCCGGTAGAGAAATAAAAGTACGGATAATCGGTAACATTCGAGAAATCAAGGCTGCCCATTGACCGTACTTGTTAAACCACTTCTCTGCAGATTCAATCTCGTGCTCCCGGATAAGGAGATATTTGCCATACCGGCGCACAAAGTCGTACCCTAAACGACTCCCCACCCAGTAAGCCAGGGCAGACCCCAAAGCGCACCCTACCGCCCCAGCCAAAGCTGCCCTAAACAGTGAAAATCGCCCTGTATAAGCAAGGTAGCCAGCAAAGGGCATAATGACCTCGCTAGGGATAGGAATGCAAGCGCTTTCCAAAGCCATAAGAACCACCACTGCGGGGTACCCTCCTGCACTGATGGCCCCCGTTACCGCAACGAAAAGCAGTTTAACCCAATAACTAGGAGAAAAAGACATTCGATAACCTCTTTATAAAATAAACCTCCGAACAAAGAAGAACTCTAGTTTTACAGGAACCGACTGACGTATGAGCTCTGCTAAAACCTACAACTGTTGTTACCGCCGTGATTGAATGCCCAAAAAGGTGAAGAGGGCAAACATAGCTATAAAAAGATATAAAACCCCTTCTCGCCAGCGGGGCATCCGTAACTCTGGGGGAAGAATCTTCTTCTGTACCACCAGTAGATGAATTCCTATTACCACAAAATTGAAGGAAGCAACGAAAGCCCCAATGAGGATTAACATCCCTGGTGTGGCCTGGTTAATGGCCCACATCCCAAAAAGAGCATAAATCCCTAGTAACGAGTAGTAAACCTTTCGAACATCACCTTTAACCCAAACCCGGATCCGAGGATTAGCACTCCAGAGGATATCCGTAACCGTTCGGCAGAAAATATCTGTAAGACCCAGCTGAGAAGAGAAGAGGATCCAAAATCCATTAAGCAGAGTAAGGAACCAGGCCATCCTACCAAAAACTTTGGCAATGCCTTGCGCTTGGTACACTGCGGTGGCCCAGCCTCCGGTAATATCCGCTCCCGGAGGCACAAATTCCACAGTCAGTAAGGCCGGAAGCCCCATCCCCAGGAAACAACCCAAGCCGAAAACCCATTTCTGTTCGAAACAGACATATTTCATCCATCCCCGGAAACGTTGAAGATTCTCCCAGCTTAAGGGGAAAATATTCCCTACCTGAGAAAGAGGCACTGGTCTGCCTCCTACCATTGCAGGAATGTAGCCTACCGACGAAGCCATACCCCATCCCTTATCCCGAACCCAATTGGTGATAGTCCCGTTGCAAATCCCTCCCATCCCAGCATAAGCGGCAAAGGAGGCCAGCAAAATCCAATCCTCTCCCTTAGGAATTGGTGCTCCACCTAACCCAAGAAAACCTCCCCAGACCTTGGCCCAAGTACCCTTTGAGGTAAAAAATACGCCTATAACCGACAAGAAGATCAGAATCCACGCTACCATAAACCACTCAGCATACTCTAGGGTCTTCTCAATTTTGCGCCCCAAGGTGATGATGAGAAGACAAAGCCCAAAAGTGGCGTATCCCCACATTAGAATGGTATGCCGATCCTCCGCCGTAGTGAGGGAGCCTTTGAAGGCCGCAGTAATTGCTGTCGCCGCCGATAAGGCCCACCCCGGCCAACCAATTTGCATAAAGAGGAGCAGAGAGTAAACCCATCCCCAGAAAATGGGCCCAGGGCGGGTTCGCATAAACCCCGTGAAAATCGGTTCTCCTGTGGCAATGGTATAGCGAACTAACTCCTGATTGAGGAGGATCTGAAGTAGAATAGAAACTGTAGCAATCCATAAGAGAGCTGCGCCGTACTTGGCGGTGACTGCTGGCCCCAACAGCCACTCACCACTGCCGATGGAAATCCCTAAAGCAATAGCTCCTGGCCCAATAAGGCGCAAAGCATTCCGAATATTAAAAGGCGGGGGGGCAGGGAGGTCTCTTACTCCCCAAGGAGGTAAACAACCCGGATCCAAGCCTTCTGGTAGCTCTTTAGGCGTAACAACAGAATGAGACAACGTGTCTTCCACCATCCCCTACTAATGGGGAAACCCAAAAGTTCTCCTCAAGAGGGCCACCTTAATCCCTGCAAATTTTACTTCGTTCCCCTTTCTTTTAGTTCCTTTAATCGTATATTCCGAAAACGTACCTTACATTTCTCCCCCCAAGCGCCGGCACCGCCGTGCACCTGAAGACCAATATAACCCTCTCGGGGATACCGCTCCCGAGTGTCCTGAAAATCAAGCATCTTAACCCCGTTTAACCAGCAAAGGATGTGAGCAGGTTGCCCCACAATCCGAACCCGAAGCCGATTCCACCCCTTTTTCCGATAAACTTTGACCCAATCTGGGTTTTGTACGAGGAATCCTCCTTCTGCAGGAGCATAAAGGCTCCCTATATACCCTCCCTCCTTGTTATCTATAGTAATCTGATAACCCATCCCATCCTCCCGAGTTCGTAGGAAGAGACCACTATCCACGGGGTAATCCGCCTGAAACTCCAACTCTATCTCGAAATCCGAATACTTCTTCTCTGTACCTAAGAGGCCTCCCGTATGATCGGTATCCTGATCCCCTACAATAACCCCCTTCTCAACGACCCATACCCCTCCCCGACCTCCATGGACAGCCATCTTCCGCCATCCCTTAAGGCTCTTTTTATCAAAAAGATCTTGCCAATCCTTTGCTAAAAGAAGATTCATTGAGAGAAAAAACAGAGTGAAAAGGAACCAACCCCTTCTTGTTTCCATCATTCTCCTCCTGATAAAGCAGGGATTTCCTTCTAAACCATTAAACCACGCAACACAACCGTAGCCCCGGAGGGTGTTAGGAACGAGCTACCCTCCCGCCTTTATAACCTGGGTTGCGTGTTTTTAGCCCTCCGAATCGCTTCTACTCTCTCCAATCCAGCAAAACGATACCTGTTTTTCCTCGATCCTGATGTAACAGTTGATAAGCTTCCGAAGCCTGATCCCACCGAAACCGGTGGGTAATCAGCTCCTGAATCTTCAACTCCCCCCGCTCCACTAAATCAAAGAAGAGCTCCCCATTCCGGCTCATTGTCCAGGGATGATCTGGAGTTTCATAGGGGGGATGCGAGGAGTTATGAGCACCAATAATGGTGTAGCTTGGGGCGTTACAGAGGTCATGGAAATCAAAGAGGGTCGGTCCTCGGGGACTACTCAAAACCACCAAACGCCCCTGCCGACGTAACACCTGGAATTCCTTGGGAATCACCTGGGGGTTTCCAGTAACTTCAAAAACAACATCCGCTAATCGCCCTTGGGTTAGCTGAGCGATGGTTTCTGCTAGAGATTCTTGATTTCCATCTAAAGTGAAATCAAAGCCTACTTTCTTCGCTAAAACCCTCCGTTCTGAGAACAAATCCACACCAATGACCGGCCGTGCCCCACTCAAACGAGCGAATTGACCTGCTAAAAGCCCTATAGGTCCTAAGCCGAAAAGGATTACCTTCTCCCCTAAAGTAATTTGAGCCTTGCGTACCCCGTTTAAAGCGATTAACGCTAGGGAAAACGTTGCAGCTATCTCATCACTGATTCCTAAGGGCACCTTCAGCCAAAACTCTTTGCAGTGATAATGGGTTAACTGGGTATGAGGCCGATAGCCGGCAATTCTATCCCCTACTTGAACTTCTTTAACCTCCGTCCCTACTTCTATAACCTCCCCAAGGTTGCTATACCCTGCTGGAAAGGGATAGCGAAGATAACGGGCCCAGGCGCTCTCCGGAGGAAAATCCCCAGTGTAAGCAGTCATCTCCGTGCCGATACTAATGGCTGTCACTAGGGTTCGCACCCTGAAGGTTTGAGAAGTCCTCTCCGGCAAACTCTCTTCCTGAAGCATCACCTGATAGGGTTTCGAGATGATCACTGTTTTTGTTGTCATAGCTATTCCTCGTAGAGGTTAGGTTTGGTAGTCGCTGGCTTTAGGCTCCATCATATCTTCCCCTTCCTCTCTTCTCTCTCCCCTATCCTCCTACCTCCCGGAAGCGAGGTTCGGAAGGGTAGGTAAGAATTTTTATTTTTTCAAGAGCCTTTCTCAACAATATCCGTGTCCAACCTGCTTGGTCCTTCTCTACAAGACTCTCTTTGAGAGAAGGGAATCGACGGAGGACATAAGCCGGAGCAGAGAGGCGATAGAATCTCCCCTCTTCTAAAGGTTTTCCATTAACCCAAACGGAACGAATCCGCTCCCTCTCGGGGGCCGAAGGGTTGTATTCAACCCAAACCCCTGATAAACCGATGGCCAAGCCTTGGGGAGAACCTGCCCATTGCTCCAGAGCTGACTTCAGATCTGCCCCTTTGACTTGAACAATCACCACGTTTTGAGCAGTATACCCATCACAAACTTCCCATAAATCGCGAACTCGAAGGGGACCCCGAGGCAACTTTCCCCGCCATTTGCCATCTACTAAAGCAATCTCCGTTCCGGTGGCTTGCCGAAGCAAGTCCGCTAAAACCCTTGCCAAGGGAGTATCTCCTGGCGCCCCCTCATCTCCAATGTCTTCTAAAGCTTGTCCCAGCCTTTGATTCAGAATCTCCTCTGCCTTGGCTTCATAAGACTCAAAAACCTGTAATACCTCCTTATCAGGAGCTAGAGAAGAGTCTAAAGGCAATGTCGTAGACCGGGGATAGGGAACCCCCAAAGGTGGATGTTGCAGATCCGCCCACCACCTCCCTCTCCAACCATTCACTGAGACAATCGCATATCTTCCAGTTTGCTGATCCTGTTGAAGAATGAGATCAAGCCGACCGAGATATTCCCCATAAGCCCCGGAGTGAAGGATGACAGTTTGCCCCAGGACTAGGGGTTGGGGAAGCAGGGAATGAGAGTGCCCCCCCAAAAGAACGTCTATCCCCGGTACCTGGGAAACCAAGGAGAGATCCTCTTGTAAACCCAGGTGGGACAGAAGAATCACTAAGTCGGCCTCTTGCCTTAATTGAGGGACTAATCGGCGAGCTGTCTCCACAGGGTTCTCGAAACGGACTCCTTGCAGAAAGGAAGGCCATTCAAAAGAGAGGGTTTGAAGGGTTGTCAACCCCCAAATCGCCACCTTTAAAGGCCCTACCTGTTTAAGGATATACTCCTGACAAGGCCCCCAAGGCTTTCCTGTGGTCGCTTCTCGGAGGTTGGCCGAAACCCAGGGAAACCGAGCCTCTGAGAGAACCCGACGAGCTGTTTCCGCTCCCCAATCAAACTCGTGATTCCCTGGACAACCTGCATCGTAG
Source organism: uncultured bacterium (assembly GCA_964429225.1). Taxonomy (GTDB): domain Bacteria; phylum Armatimonadota; class DTGP01; order DTGP01; family CAYSAW01; genus CAYSAW01. The sequence continues at coordinate 433,038 of CAYSAW010000002.1, read as the reverse complement.
CCCAAATGATTCATCACCTTGATGATGGAACGGCCTTCGGAGAGAAAAACCTCTGGAGTCCCGTGAATCAAGTCCCCCGAGTCTAATAAGAGTACATAAGGCATTTGTTGACGGATATTCTTGATAAGGCGTGCCGCTCGGGCTAATCCTCCTCGAGAACGATCCGCAAGGTCGGTGCCCGTAACAATTCGCCCATGGAGATCATTAGTGTGAAGCAGGGTTAAAAGAACGTATCGCTCCTCCGACCAAACAGGGGTTGGGAATAGTAGCCCCCAAAGAAGCCGAAGGAGAATCCCAAAGCCGGTACCCCATTTCCCCAAGAAGCTTCCTCGACTTGGATGCCCTTTTTGCTGAATCATTGCTCCAGTCTTTATGGGGTTTTTGAGAAGGGTTATCTCAGTTTGTCTGTAGAAGGGGCAAAGGAAGAGTTAAATTTCACAGAGATTGATACCCACCAGCCCGATTGGCATAAGGTTTAGGTAGGGTATCCGTAGGCTTTAGCTTGCATTGGATTCTGCTCTACCCTTACCCTCCCCCACAAGGGGGGAGGGTAAGAAAGGAAACTTTTATGAGTTTTCCCCAAAGAAAATCTTCATCAGGTATTTGGGGAATCCCCTCCTATCGGAGGGAGGGATGGGACAATAAGGGAGGATATAGCTTGTTTTTTCTTTGGAGAGAAAGGTATAGTGGATATTGGGAAGGATTTGTGAAATTTTCTCTTAAATTGCGGGAGGATAATTTCTTCAACCTTGGTACTCCATCACGACAAAGTTAAGGAGACTCTGAGATCTTTGAATCTCCAATTTGTTCCCAAAGAATACCTCCCTGAGGTGTTCTAGGAGCAATTGGGGGAAGTCTCTTGAGGGAAGAGCCTCCTTAAGAACTGAAAGTGATAGGATGGCAAGAAGAAATCTGAAGAAATTCCAGTGTTCACTAGAGGAGGTATTCAATGACACACATTATTGCTGAACCCTGTATCGGGGTCAAGGATCGCGCCTGCGTGGAGGTGTGTCCTGTAGACTGCATCCACCCACGCGAAGAAGAGGACAAGGGCGAGTTTATGTTGTTTATTGACCCCAACGAATGCATTGACTGTGGCCTCTGCGTTCCGGAGTGCCCTGTAGATGCGATTTTCTTTGAAGACGATCTCCCCGAGAAGTGGGCTCAATACCTGGAAGTCAACGCGGATTATTATAAGCTCAGTCCGGAGGAATTCCAGGGTAAGTGGGGCCATTTGGCTCCCGCCGGGTAAACACTCTCGGGTCCACATAGCTTCGGCGAGAGCTACCAGTAAATATCTTCTTACTGGTGGCTCTTTTGTTTTCTCTCTTTCTCCGCCTATTACCCCGTCTAAACTTTTGAGCGTCGTTCCCCCTTGGAGATTCGGGTATCCGTAGACTTTAACCTGCGTTGGGTTTTAGCAGGGGTGACTGGCTAGTCTTCCCTACCGCCTCCCCGCTTATAGAGAGGGGAATTCATCTCCTAAGGCATCATCCCCTCCCCACTCCGACAATGATATCCTTGATCCCACTCCGGAACCCCTGAGCAAATCCGGCTAAAATCCCGCCAAGAAGCATGACCATCCGCAAAAACGATGAGGGACCCCTTAAGATGGCGATGTACACGAGGTTCCTTAATCCGATCTTTGAAGGCCCGAGCTGCCATCCCTCCCCCAGTATTATCTCGAGGATAATATCGCTCCCAATTGGCAAAGCGAGTACACACATCCACCCACCAAGGTTCCATCACACAACGGCTACTGTCCGAAATAGCGTAGAGAAGAGAAGGTTTTTTCAAATCTGCCATTTGCATCGGAGAGGGTTCCCCAAACCAATCCGGCGCACCAGGCCCTACATATCGCAGAAGCATCATATTGATACCGTAGGAGTTAGGGGTGGGAATACCCCATTCGTTAGGATTAGGGTCGTAACAACTTCCTGGCCCCTTAGGATCAGGGTCACTGGGGCATACCCAAACCCCTAAGTTGCGTAAATAGGGATGTAATTGCCAAATCCACCGAAATTTACTCCGATATTTGGCCCCCAAGGGAGAGTCATGTCCCCCTACTCCTATGGGAGGTGCATCCCAGAAATTGGTGGGGAAGGTGTCGTCATTATCATCCGTGTACATCACCAAGGCGTGGCCTATCTGTTTCATATTGGACATACACATAGATTGTTTTGCCTTTTCTCGGGCTTGAGCCAGTACTGGGAAGAATATCGCCGCCAGCAAAGCGATAATCGCAATCACTACCAACAGCTCAATCAGGGTAAAGCCTCGTCTCACTTTTGCAGTAACCTCCTTCCTTCCCGTAAAGGCAAATCTATGGGTTGACCTTGCTTAACCTATGGCACCCTTAGGGAATCGGGTCTTTTAAAAACTGCTTATTTATCTTTTCTATAAGGAAGAAGATAAATCCTCCTCATTAAGCGAGGAAGGTTTTCATCATCCTATGGAGAAAAGGTTGCTCTTACCAGTTTTCAGTTTTATTTGTTTTTTAAAATTTTATGGGATATAATTAAGTGATCTTGGAATATTCCCCTTTCAACAACCCCTTATTTTATGCGAGAGGAGGTAAACTTATGAAACGTTTCTACACCCTTTTACTGGTGAGTGCTTTGCTGGAAGGATTTCTCTCCTTTCCCGGTCTCTGTGCCAGCCATAACGATGCTCCTCTCATTATGCAGGACCCCGGAGCCAACATTGCCGATGTTTACGCCTTCATCAGCCTCAACGAGCAAGGGCAGAAGGTTTTAAATATCCTTGTGACCGTTAACCCCCTGGAGGACCCCGGAAACGGGATTAATTACTATCGCTTCCCAGAGGATGTCCTCTATGGTATCCACATTGTTAAAGCGACTCGAAAAGCGGAAGGAGGTTATTTCTTTACCGGTGAACCAACGATCACTTACAACTTCCTCTTTAAAACGGAACTCAAAAATGCAGATACCGCTGTCTCTTATGGCTTGGGAATTGAAGCAGGGCCGATTCTCAACGTAGGGGATGGTCGCCAAAACTTGGTGCAAACCTATTCGGTTGAGAAGGTACTCCACGATAAAAAGCAACGGATACTCCTCTCTGAAGGCAAACGATTGCTTGTACCCCCGCCGAATGTAGGCCCTAGGACCACTCCTCTCTACTACGACAGTGCTGGCAACCTCATTCAGGGGGCTTTGAGTACCGAACAGTTAGATCGCTACACCCGGGATACGATTTACACTTTGGCCGACGGTACCAAAGTTTTCGCGGGTCAACGGGATGACGGATTCTATGCCGATGTCCCTGCCATTTTCGACTTCCTCGGAGTTCGTGATCCTGGCAAGGATGGTTTCAGCGGATATAACGTTCACGCTATTGCCCTCCAGATCCCTGTTAGCCAGCTGGTCGGCCCTGATGATGTTCCGGTGGTAGGAGTTTTTGCCACCACGAGCCGACCCCGGGTAACCCTTCGTCGGGCGCCTCGCAATCCTCTTAACGCTGGAGCCTGGATTCAAGTAGGACGGATGGGCAATCCCCTTTTTAATGAACTGCTCGTCGCCCTACGGGATAAAGACCGCTATAATCAGGAGTCCCCTGTCAACGATGAGACGATTTTCAAATCTTACGCCGAGAATCCCGAGTTGGCGAGCTTGCTGAACGCCGTGTTAGGTACGAAGTTTCAGGATAAGAATCGCTCAGACCTCGTCCAGATTTTTATTCCTGACTTGCTAAAAGTGGATACTTCCACAGGGCCGGTACCCCTAGCGGGGCAACCAGGCTTCAGCCGTTTAAGCCTCTTTGGAGGAGATACCGTCCAAAGTGCCTTTACTGGAGGCTCTGTCCCTTCAGGTTGGCCAAACGGCCGTCGCTTGGGGGATGATGTGGTGGATATCGCCCTCACCGCTATCGCTAGCGGTCCCTCCTATAAAGAGATCATTCCAGTGGGGGATAATGTTAACGGTAACGATGTTCTCTATCATCAGGTTTTCCCCTATGCGGCTACCCCGCAAGGAGGACCTGTTTCCTCCCTTCACGCTCAAGTAACCGCTCCACCCCCTCCTGCTGTGGTGCTAGGTGCGGTTTTACGCGGAGACCAGGAAGCTCCAACCCCAGTAGCAACCTCTGCTAAAGGAACCGCCACTATTACCATAAGCCCCTTCCGCAACGAGATTTTTGTTAACGTAAGCACCGAGGGGTTAAAGGATGTCGTGGCAGCTCATATCCACGTCGGGCCTTTAGGGCAGGCTGGTCCCATTATCTTCCCCCTCTATGCGGCCGCGGAAGGGCCTTTTACAGGCACTCTCACCAAACGCTTAACTAAGGAGAATTTCACCCCGGCAGGAGGGATTAACACTTTTGAAGAGGCTATCAATGCCCTCCTTAGCGGACAAACTTACATCAACTTCCATACCAAAGCTAATCCAGGGGGAGAAATCCGAGGTCAGATTGGCCCGGTTACCTTAAAAGCCTCCTTAAGCGGGACTCAGGAAGTCCCTCCCGTAACCACCACCGCCACCGGAACAGCCACCCTTGAGATCAACGCCGCCCAAACCGAGATATCGGTTACCCTCAACACTCAAGGCCTTCAGGATGTGGTAGCTGCCCATATCCATGTAGGTCCTCTGGGGCAAGCTGGCCCTATTATCTTCCCTCTCTATTCTGCCAGTGAGGGCCCCTTCCCAGCCACCTTGGTTAAGAAATTAACCAGTGCTAATTTCCAACCTGCTGGTGGATTAAGCACCTTCGCAGACGCTATTAACGCTTTGTTGACGAAAAAGACCTATGTTAACGTCCACACAAAAGCTAATCCCGGCGGTGAGATCCGGGGGCAGGTAGTTCCTTAAGTCTGACGGATCGGGGATAGGTACAATCCCTATCCCCGATTGCCTTGCCGGTAGAGGGTAGCCTCCACTCTAGCCGGGGGAGGGAACAGGTAGCCGTGGGCTTTAGCCTGCGTCCCATCATAGGGAGGCGCACCCTTTAGGATGCGGCTACCGAACCTTTACCCCCACCCTAACCCTTCCTGTCCATGGGAGGGGAAACTTGGGTAGTTGCAGGCTTGATCTTGCGCAATAGGGTGGAGTGTAATTTCCATCCCCAGTCGCCTTTCCTTGGCTAGCTCAAGGAGAAGATAAGGAGAAGATGCGATGCTTAGAGGAATCGGAGTCATCCTCCTCATAGGGTTTACTCTGCAGGGGGAATTTTGTTTCTCTACCTCGCCCTCTCCTTCTAACCTTTCCCTTAACCAACTTCTGAAAGAAATCTCTGTTGGAGATGCTACTGCCTTAGATCGTTCCATCAACCGAATGAAATCCTTTCTTCTTCAAAAGCCCCAGGAGGTAGATTTGTATAACCGCTTAGGTGCTCTTTTGATGCAAAAAGCTCGGGAAACAGGGGACCTGGATTGGTATGACAAGGCAGAAAAGTGTTTCCTCCAAGCTCAGGCAATAAATTCTGAGGACGCGGTCACTTTAAGAAATCTCGCCTGGATAGGCACCATCCGCCATCGGTTTCGAGAAGCTCTTCGTTATGCTCGGCAGGCGATTCAGAAAAATCCCTCGGATCCCTTAGCCTACGGATTGCTGAGCGATGCTTATCTGGAGTTAGGACAATATGAGCAGGCTCTCGAGACGGCCCAAAAGATGATAGACCTCCGCCCTGACCAGGGTTCTTACAGCCGAGGGGCCTACCTCCGTTGGCTCTACGGAGATGCCAAGGGAGCTATTTTTCTTATGCGTAAGGCCATTGAAGCAGGTTCGCCCTATGCAGAGAATACCGCTTGGTGCCGGGTTCGTTTGGGCGAGATCTACTTCAAAACAGGTAATCTTCGAGCCGCTGAAGATCAGTACCAGCTCGCTCTTCAACAATTTCCTCGCTATATCCCTGCTCTAGCAGGGATGGCCCGAGTTCGGGCCTCTCAGAAAAAATATGATGAGGCGATTCATCTGCTTACCCAAGCCACTGCTGAGCACCCTCCTATCCCCTATGTCATTGAACTCGGAGATCTTTACCTCAAGCTGGGGAGGAAGCAGGAGGCTGAAAAACAGTACGAACGGGTAGAGAAAATCGTTCAAGAGCACCTTAAAAGGGGGATAGAGGGGGATGAACTCATCCTAGCAATGTTCTACTTGGATCATGACAGGCACCTAGATAAAGCCCTTCGATTGGCAGAGGCAGAGATCAAAGACCATCAGAGTATCGAGGCCTATACTGCTCTGGCTTGGGCCTACTACAAGCACAAGCGATACCCGGAGGCAGAAAAAGCCCTTCTTAAGGCTTTGCGCCTTAATACCCAAGATGCTTTACTCTTCTACCGGGCCGGTAAGATTTATCAGGCCTTAGGTGACAAAAATCGAGCACGCCGCTATCTCTTTTCTGCGGTGAATCTTAACCCCTCTTTTCATCCTCTTTACGCCGAGGATGCTTATCGCTTCTTATCTCAGAACCAGTGAAAAGGTGATTGAGTTAAAAATCCCAATCAAGCAACCCCCCCCCCCCCCCTATCTAGCGTTGGGTTTGTAAAACCCCCCAAATAGATTTTATGAACCTCCCCTCTTTCTACTAACCTCAGGAAAGCGTCAACCACCTGGGGGTCAAAGTGTCTCCCTCGTTGCTGTTGTATCTCCCTAATGGCTTCTTCCATAGTCCACGGAGGTTTATAGGGACGGGGAGAGAGCAAAGCGTCGAAAACATCTGCAAGAGCCACGATTCTTCCCGAAAGAGGAATTTCCTCACCCTTAAGGCCTAAAGGGTAACCCGTTCCATCCCATCTCTCGTGATGGGTTAAAACGATTTCCCTCGCTTTTTGTAAAAAAGGGGAGCGTCCTCCGTGGAGAATACGAGCTCCCAGAAGAGGATGGGTTTGGATCACCTCCCACTCCTCCGGACTTAGGGCCTCGGGCTTGAGCAAAATGAAATCGGAGATCCCGATTTTGCCAATGTCGTGAAGGAGGGCGCATTGTTGGATTAACTCTACCTCTTGCTCCGGTAATCCCAATTCTTGAGCAATCATTGCAGAAAGATAACCCATTCGCTGGATATGCCCTCTAGCGGTTCCATCCCGATACTCCAAGGCTAATGAAAGCTGAGAAATCATTTCTTTGTGTACTCCCTCCAACTCCCGAGCCTGTGCTTTCACTTTCACTTTTAAGGCTTCGTTTCGCCGACGCAGAAGAATAAGACACCGAGCCAACCGATTTTGAGTGTAGAGGGAATTGAGAAGCAAGGGAAGAATCATCAGTAAAATAACAAAGGTTCCAAAACCATCTAAGAAAACAGGAGATCGTAGCCACGGTAGAATAGAGGATAGAGGAGACCAATGATGTGAAATAAGGTCAACAATGTCTGGCAGAGGAGGTATTTGATCCAGGGAGATATAGGTAACCCACAGAAGGATGAGAATCGGCATTTCAATACTTGCCCGTAAGTTGCCAAAGACACCGATCATCACCGCTGGTATAAAGAACATCACCAAGAGAGGGCTGTGAATCCCTCCCGTTGCCTTTACTAGACCAGTGATGAAGAGTGTATCCAGTAAACAGAGCAGTTGAAGGTGAAAAGGGGTCATAGGAAGTCTAAGGGGGATAATTCCCCCAGCAAGAATATACAAAAAACCAAAAAATTGAAGCTGAGAATACCAATCCCTTATCCAAGGATCCAGTTCATATTCTTGTAGGTTAGCTAAAGTGATAATCCATATCAAAGCTCGAAGAAATAGTATCCAACGTTTGTAGCGAGAGGCTAAATCTAAAGGATGGTTTAAGGACTTTGAGGGTGAGGACGCTTGGCTATTGAAGGCACTATCTTGAGCAGATTTCGGATGGTTTGACAAACCCGCCACTGTAGCTTCTCACCTCTTTGAGGTTTTTCGTTACTGAGAAAGGAGTGTCGAACTGGAGTTGTATCCCTTATTTCTCTTCCAA
>CAYSAW010000002.1:285444-425037 GCA_964429225.1 uncultured bacterium | reverse complement strand
TCGTTACTGAGAAAGGAGTGTCGAACTGGAGTTGTATCCCTTATTTCTCTTCCAAGTTAATAGAGGCAAAAAGAAGTCAGACGTTCCGCGCTGCTCGGTTGTATCCCTTATTTCTCTTCCAATTAATCCTTCCATACTTCAAGGTAAAACTTAACATATCTTTGGCGACTTTTTAAAAGCAGGTCTACTTCTTCAGAGGAAGAGAATAGCGAACTAAAACAGCCTTGGGGTAAAGCTTATCCTGTTAAGGAGGAGGTAGAGGGATGCTCTTAGGAGGGTTAAACCCCAAAGCGTTTTTGCAGGATTAGATAACCATAGGAATCCACCCTGGCCCTCCAGCCGGGGGGAACCCAGGTGGTTGCATCCGCTTGGGCGATAAGGAGAGGTCCAGGTAACTCCGTTCCTGAGGGTAAGCTCTCCCGGTCATAGAGGGGCACCTTTAGCCACTGCCGGTGGTAGACTGGAATCTCTGCAAGTGGCCGTACTCGACCAGAAATTTTGCCCTCCGGCCACATTGGAGGTAGCTGTTGCCTATGGAGTAGGAGAGCTCTCACCCGAAGAGTAACGATTTCCACCGGCCAATGAGGGTTGCTAAAGCCATAAAGTTCCCGATGTTTTTGGTGAAACCGGCGTATCGCTGATGACACTTGGTAGCCTTTTAAAGGAATGGTGATTTCGTAGGATTGCCCTCGGTAGCGGATATCGAGCATCTTTTCCACTTTGAATAAGGTATCTTGGCTGTAGGGACCTATTTGTTCCTTCCCTAGGTCCTCCAAAGCCCGGGTGATTAAAGGCTCAAACTGCTCTCTCAACCTCTCAGGAGAAGGCGTCTCTTGCCATAAACGGCTGAGGGAATATTCCAATGAAATATCGGCTAGGGCCAATCCCACTGCACTGAATACCCCCGGATAGGGAGGCACCAAAATCGAGGGGATACCGACCTGTTCAGCAACCTCGCAAGCGTGGAGAGGACCTCCGCCTCCGAAGGCTACTAAGGTAAAGTGGGAGGGATCTCTCCCCCTTTGGGCGCTGATCCGCCGAATAGCTCGGGCCATCCGAGCTGTAGCAACCCGTAAGACGCCCTCCGCAGTCTCTTCCACTTTAAGACCTCCTATCTGTTGGGAGAGCTTTTCTAAAGTTTCTCTGCTTCTTTCAGGAAAAACCTTCATTCTTCCTCCCAAGAAAAAATCGGGAAGGAGCCGGCCAAGAACGAAATTCGCATCGGTCACTGTTGGGAGGGAAGCTTTCCCATAAGCGGCAGGTCCTGGGTCTGCTCCCGCACTCTCAGGCCCGACTTGAAGCGCCCCTCCCTTATCTACCCGAGCAATAGACCCCCCTCCTGCTCCTACTGTATGGATTTCTAACAGGGGGATTTTCACTGGTAGATCTCCGATCGAACCTTCGGTAGTTACTAATGGTTCTCCGTCTATAATGGAAACATCTGTAGAAGTTCCGCCCATATCGAGACCGATCAAACGGCGTTCTCCTATTTGGCGGCCTAGGGCATAAGTGGCAACTACCCCTCCCGCTGGCCCGGAGAGGATTGTACGAACCGCTTGCTGAGAAGCTTTTTCCGGAGAGAGGATGCCCCCGTTGGACTGCATAATTCGAAGGTGGAAAGGGCCTCGTTCGGACAATTCTTGTTGAAGGTGTTGAAGATAGCGGGACATTACCGGCCCCACATAGGCATTAATCACTGTGGTGCTCATCCGTTCATATTCCCGATACTCCGGTACCACCTCTGAGGAGGCAGTACTCCAAAACCCCTTGGCCCGAGCTCTCTCTACTGCCTGTTGCTCATGGGAGGGGTTTAAGAAGGAAAAGAGAAAGCAAATAGCAATCGATGTGACTCCTTGAGCCCGGGCTTCTTCAAGAGCTCGATCTAATTCCCCTTCATCCAAGGGGATTAGAGTTTGCCCTTGCCAATCGAGGCGTTCAGGGACTTCAAAGCGGCGGGAACGGGGTACCAAGGGTTTAGGGCGTTGAGGGATCAGCCCGTAAAGGTTTAAGCGGGTTTGCCGTCCAATTTCCAACACATCCCGGCAACCCAAAGAGGTAATGAGGGCAGTTTTTGCTCCTTTTCGTTCTAAAAGAGCGTTCGTTGCTACTGTAGTGCCATGAACCACAACTCCCGGAGGGGTCACTCTTAAGGCTTGGAGGCCCTCAAGGACCGCCAAAGATTGATCTTCGGGCGTGGAAGGCACTTTATAGATCGTGATGCCATCTCTCTGGAGAAGGAAAAAATCAGTGAAAGTCCCTCCTACATCCACACCGCAGATCCAAGCCCTATCTTGGCAGTCGCTCTTCGCCTTGGTATATTTCTCTGCACCTGCCAAGGGATATTTTCTCCTCCTCTGCTTCCTTCCCACTAGCAAGAGATGGATCTCTACTTTGCTTCTCTCTTTTATTTTCTTCCGCTTTCACCCCAACTCTTCCCAATGAGGAGCGCTAACTAATCGTGTTCCTTCTTTGTTAGAGAGGGCATAGGAGAAACCTGGTTTGGTGCTAGCTCCTCCCACCTCACCTTCTCGGGAGAGGGCAATGACAGCCATCTGCCAACGAAGGTTTTCTCTATCATCTTCAACCACCCAGCGAATCACTTTTTCGCAAGCCTCTTGAGGAGATAAACCCTCTTCCATTGCTAGAACTACTCGTAGGGCGAGACAATAGGGGATGATTCTTTCACCAAATCCTGTGGCTGCTGCCGAGCCCACTTGATTATCTGCATATAGCCCGGAGCCGACTAAAGGGGAATCTCCCACTCTACCGGGAAGTTTAAAAGCCACCCCACTTGTGGAAGTGGCCGCGCATAGATTACCCTCTTGGTCCAAGGCACAAAGGCCGATAGTATCGTGGCTGAAAGTGCCCTCTTCCTCTTTCCATTTCAACCAGCGCTCTCGGGATTCCGGGGTGAGGAGGTCTCTCTCTTGAAAACCGCATTCCAAAGCGAACCGGAGGGCCGAATCCCCTACGAGCATCCGGTGAGGGGTTCGCTCCATCACCGCTCGGGCGACAGAAACAGCTTCGGCAATTTTTCGCAGACCTGCCACTGCTCCCACACGGCGACCAGGCCCCCAATAGATGGCTGCGTCTAATTCAACCTCCCCTTCCGCATTAGGTAATCCTCCTATTCCTACACTATTTACTGAGGGATCAAGTTCCACCGCGTTAATTCCGGCTTCAGCCGCATCTAAAGCAGAACTTCCTTGGATGAGGAGGGCCCAGGCTTTTTGATTCGCCTTCATCCCAAAAGGCCAGGTGGAGATACACACAGGTTTCATACTTGGGGTTTAGGTTACCTCCCTAAGGTTTGCAGGTGGGGCTGGGCGGTTCCCCCGGTAGGTTACAGTCCTCCCAAAACTGATTCCCATTGCTGTTGCGATCGAAATAGGCCCCGGCACCGGGTCGGAAGACATATCCCTCTAGCTTGGGCCAGAAGAAGCTTTTATCCCCAGGTTGAGGAGGATAACGGAACGCTCCTTGCCGGCGTCCGTGCAGGAGTTTGATGTGACCATCGGCAAAGAGGGCGTTAATCCGATCTCCATGACGCTCCCAAGCGCACTGTTGATAGTTCTCAAAGGCGGCAGCGTAAAGCCAGGACCCAGAGGGGCGTTCGGTTTGAGGATAAGGCCAACCGTTAACTTCGGCTCCCTGGTTCTTTTCAAACATCATAATCGTATTCGCGGGTTGACGAACCGTGGCTTCACTCATAGGGTATAATTCCCCCCGAGGAAAACTACCCGGATTCCAAATCAAGTTGCGAGGGCAGGTATAACTGCGGTAGATCACACTCCCATCCTTAAATTTGAAGAAAGCTGGAAAGGGATCGCTAGGACAGCGAGATACCTCAAAATTGTTGATGTACTTTTGGATAGCAAGGTCCCAGGTAGTGTAATTTAATTCCCCTTTGCGGAAGGGGTAGTCAAACTGGAAAAGGGGGAAGGTACCGTCATAATCTTGGAGGTAAGCGAGCCAGGCTGTGCTGTACTGCCGATAATTGGAAGTGCATTTCGAGAGCCGGGCCTGTTCCCGGGCTTTCGCAAAGACAGGGAATAAAATGGCCGCTAAAATGGCGATAATGGCAATCACTACCAGTAGCTCAATCAGAGTGAATCCTTTGAAACGGGAATTCATGGAATCCTCCCTTCGGCAAAAGAGTTTACTTCACCCCCGGAGAGTTTTCAATTCTAAATTCCTAGGATGCAGAAAAAGTTCCTCCTGCGTAAGAGTATTCCTTTGGCTAAAGGAAATTCTTTTTGACAGAGCTCCATTAATTTGACCTGTGACTCCATCTAAAGCTTCTACGCGCCGTGACCCGTCTGGCCGCCTAAGATGAAAAACATAAAAGGGGTAGTGCAAGATCTCAATTCTTCTAATAACGGTTTCGGGCCAACGGTTAATCAAAGCTTCTATAACTTCAGAGGGTTCTAAAGGGTTACCAGGGAAGAGTTGAAGAGGTTGGTTTAACATCTTAATTTCATAAAAAGTTCCTAATGATTGTATTTTTCGGGGATAGAGTGATAAAGCAGCACGGACTTCAGTGGCGATGATCCACTCAGCTAGATTTGAGCGATAATAGCAACGCGACCCTAGTCGAGCTCTCTGGATTAACCCTTTGCTTAGTAAAATTTTAAAGACCCTTTCTAATCTGCCTGGGGAATAACCTGCGGCTAGCAATCGTCCTTTTAAAAACCATCCCCTAGCGAAGGTTCTGAGTAAAATAATCTCTTCTTCTGAAAACCGGCAAATCGATCCGAAAGGGTAAACAATTATACCATTATCCAGATCAATAATTTCCCCTGTGAGGGCATCTATGGATATTTGGGCGGAGATAATCTTCCCTATCTCTTTTTTGTTGAAGAGACCTACCCTCTCTTTTTCATAGAGGGTGCACTCTAGTTCAACCTCATAATAGGGGTAATACCACAAAACGAGATTTTCTAACTGTTCTTCCACTTTGCCAATGCCTAGAAAACCTCCCTGGCGACGTTCTTCGAGAAGAGTCCTGATGATGCTTCTTGCCTGGTCAAGATTAATTCTAGGTACCACGCCGTTAATGCGGGGAGGATAAAACTCTGCAGTTCGCTGGTTAAGGATTTTTACCTTTTCCAGGATTTTGCTCAGTTTATTGCCGTCCCAAAGATCAATGTTATGATTCTCAGCAATTTGGAAAGCCCCTGGCGTGAAGGAGCCTGTCGTGACAATAATCCCTTTGTCCGCCCCAATATCCTCCACTATCTGGAGGATTTGTATAATCTGATTCTTATCCACCGGTTTATCATCGGATTTTGTTTCAATAACGAGGCGTGAGGTATGCAGGGGGGCTTGGTATTCGGCATAGAGGTTTATCTGATGAATGACGCCGGATCGCCCTTCTTTTCCAACATTGTGAAAAACATTGTATCCATAGGATTTAAAGATGTCGTGGAGATAGAGCTCTAAAGGTAGACCTTTATCGTAAGTGCTACCCATTGAAAGACCTCCCTTCCCTTCCCTGGAAAACACGTAGATTCTCCAGGTGCGGCCAAGGTTTTTTCATCCTTCCAAGGAGGTTATTCCGTACTGAATGGAGAAAGTTTTAGAGGCTTCGGTTAAAAACTCTTTGGGTAGAATATCCAGCCTTGAGTTCAACCCAGAAAAGAAAGAGAGGTTCCCAACCTTCTCCTCCCCTGGTGGATTTAGCTCCTTTGGCTTCGGCTCAGGGTGATGAAGCTCCGAAATCTATCCCTTTGGGGGGTGTCACACGCCGGGCAATTCTTTTCGCCCTGCTGTTAATGCCCGTCAATGCCTACTGGATTATGCAGATGGAGCTGATCCGTTACTCTGGGCACCCCACAACGATCTCCGTCTTCTTTAATGTGGTTTTCTGGATCGTGGTTTTGACCCTTCTCAACCAAATCCTTAAAAGGATATTCCCTCAATGGGCTTTCTCACAGGGAGAATTACTGACCATCTACCTAATGCTCTCTATCGCCTCTGCAGTAGCCGGTCATGATTTTATTGAAATCCTTGTCTCTTATATTGGTCATTGTTTTCAGTTCGCCCGACCAGAAAACCGGTGGGCGGAACTCTTCTTGCCCTTTCTTCCTCGTTGGTTGGTGATGTCAAACCCGGAAGCTCTCCAGGGGTTGTACCAAGGGGAAACCAGTCTTTATCAGTGGAAATTCCTCTTAGCTTGGTCCGTCCCAGTATTGGCTTGGACTTTCTTCATCACCCTTCTCCTCTGGTTAATGCTCTGTATGAACGTGCTTCTCCGTCAACGTTGGATCGAAAGTGAACGCCTCACCTATCCTCTGGTACAATTGCCCTTAGAGATGACCGATCCTAAACTCTCCCTTTACCGCAATCGCCTTTTCTGGATCGGATTCTTAATAGCGGGTTCCATTGACCTCATTAATGGGTTGGCTTTCTGGTTCCCCTCCGTACCCAGTATCCCCGTTCGGGTACAGAATATCACCCCTTTTAGTCAGCGACCTTGGAGCGCTATTGGTTGGATGACTATCTCTTTCTACCCCTTCGTGATCGGCTTGGGGATTCTCCTGCCGGTTGATCTGCTTTTCTCTTGTTGGTTCTTCTTCTTTTTTTGGAAGGCCCAGCGGATTATTGCCAATGCCTTTGCTTGGGATGTGATCCCTCAATTTCCTTTTATTAACGAGCAATCTTTTGCAGGATATATCGGCCTGGCATTATTCGCTCTCTGGACGGGAAGAGAGCACTGGTTAGAGGTAATCAAAGGTGCTTTAGGCTTTCCCAGCAAAGTCGAGGATTCCGAGGAGCCCTGGCGTTATCGAACTGCTTTCATCGGTTTAATCTTCGGTTCTCTCCTCTTGATACTTTTCTGTCTTATCGCTGGGATGAGTTTATGGGTGACGTTGGTTTTCTTTACCGTTTATACTTTGCTTTCCATTGCCATCACCCGGATTCGGGCCGAATTAGGGCCTCCTGCCCATGACCTCCATAATGGGGGGCCGGATGTCTTTCTTGTGGATGTTGCGGGGACCAAGGCTTTGGGAGTGCGAAATCTGGGGATGTTTTCCCTCTTCTACTTCTTCAACCGGGCCTATCGGGCTCATCCCATGCCTTTCCAACTTGAAGGTTTCAAGATTGCGGAGAGGGCTCGGATGAATGCCCAACGCTTGGGGTTGGCTATGTTGATAGCAGGAGCCTTCGGTTCTTTATGCGCCTTCTGGGCTTTTCTTCACATCGGTTATCAGATTGGTGCGGGGTCTGCCAAGGTGGTAGGGCCTGTGTTATGGGCCTTTGGCCCCGAACCTTGGAATCGTCTCCAGTCCTGGCTTCAAACACCCCAAGGAACTAACTATCCAGCCCTTATGGCTATGGGGGTTGGTTTAATCTTTACCCTCACTTTAATGGCTTTACGGATGCGGTTCGATTGGTGGCCCTTCCATCCTGTAGGCTACGCTGTTTCCAGCTCCTGGTCGCTTCATATCATCTGGTGTCCCCTCCTCATCGCCTGGGTTATCAAACTCTTCCTTCTCCGTTATGGAGGGTTACGCCTCTATCGCCAATCCCTCCCCTTCTTCTTCGGCCTTATTTTGGGGGAATTTATCGTGGGTAGCCTCTGGACTCTTGTTGGCATTATCTTGGGTATTCCCAGTTATGGCTTTTGGGTATAATCATCTGCAGATGAAAACGCCTCCTCCCAGTTGCCCCTACTAAAACCCAAAGCAGGCTAAAGCTTGTGACTACTGCTAACGGAATTCTGCTAGTCACCCCTTGTCTTTTGACAAAACAAGTATTCCTTTCTATAATAAGTTTGGTTGTTTGAGGGGGCTTCTTTCCTTTTTCCGAAAGATAAGCCCCCTCTTGCTGAAGAGAAACCTTAAGAGGGCTAAGAACGTCAGAAAGGGAGGTAAAACTCTCTCTTGTCCACAGAGTAGTGAAGACCTTCTCTTCGTGGACAAGCATAAAGCACCTGTCCTCCTTAATTTACGACTAAGGAGGAAAGATGAGCTTCTCGACAACCGTCGTGAGGACAGTGCAGGCGATCACTTTGGTCGGCTGTGCCGTTGTCCTGGTAGGTACCTGCTGGTCCAAAACGACCGGCCTAAGAGAGGTCTCAGCAAAGAATTCTGAGGCCCTGCGTAGAACAGGCCCAAGGGTGATTCAAGGGAAAGCTTCGTGGTATGGGCCGGGTTTTCACGGCCGGCGCACCGCTTATGGAGAGCGTTTCAATCGTCATGCTCTTACCTTGGCCACCCGAAGCCTCCCTTATAATACACGAGTCTTAGTCACCAATCTGCGCAATGGAAGAAGGGTTGTTGCCCGAGTGAATGACTATGGGCCAAGCAGTCGGCATCGAGTTGCCGACCTTTCAGAGGGTTTAGCGAAAAGGCTTGGTATCCGAGGGATCGGTTTTATCCGGTTGGAAATTATTCCCCAAAACCGTCAAGATAAAGCTAAGATTAAGATAAAGGACAAAAACTAGAAAGGTTTCGGAGGACAGGTGTAGGAAGGCAGTCTCGCAGATGGGGCTGCCTTTTTTCGTTAGGAGATATGGTTCCCTTAAGGAGGTGGCACAACCCGCTGAACCGAACCCTGGTGGAAGCCCGCGGTTACCAACTCAGGGGAATTAGAGAGGCGCACTCTTTAGAGAGTGCGTATTAGGTAGGTTGAACCGGCAGTAACCAAAATCTGATAAGGGTAAGGAGCTTCTCTTGGAGGAGAACCTGAGGAAGAAGAGATTAACCCTCCTTTGGGGAGAAGACGGGCAAAACGAGGGCCTCCTCCCCACAAACCGGGAATTTGTTACAGTAGATACATTCGTTCCAAACCTTATGGGGCAAGGTGGATTTTTCCACCCTCCGGAAGCCCATCCTTTCAAAAAAGGGCGGGCGGTAAGTCAACACAAACACCGTTGCTATACCGAGCTCCTGGGCCTCTTCAATGCAAGCTTTCACTAGGGCTGTTCCCACCCCTTTGCCTTGGGCCTCTGGAGCCACCGCTAGCGCCTTGATCTCTGCTAGCTCCGGAGTGTTGACGTGAAGGGCACAGCAACCAATTAATCGACCGTCTTCTTCTGCAACAAAGTAATCCCGTAAGTTCTCGCAGATCTCCGAGACACTCCGATGGAGCATCTCATCCTGGCGAGCAAAGGGCTCAATGAGCAGATGGATTTTTTCGGCGTCCCAGATTCGGGCTTTGCGGATCTTCATTATTCTTAGATATTATACCATTTTCCAAGTCTTCTGACGATTATCTCCAGTGAAAGTAAGCAAAAAGGTTGATAAGGAGCGCATGCCCCCTTTGGTAATGCTCAAGGTACTCCTCCAAACTATAAAAGAGGAAGACACCCAGGAGCGTAAGAAAGGTCCCTCGTTCACTTCTTAAAACCTCCCGCCATAGAAAGAAGGGAGAACTCTTGCCCCCCCTCTTGCTCTGCGGAAAGGGCCACCAGCGGGCCACCCGACGACGATAATCCTGATAAGGTTGCCCAAAGGCTTTTTCCAAGTGATCCTCCTCCCATAGAACGATAAGGTGGTAGTAAAGAAAAACTAGGAGAAGGACAGGAACCACTAAGAGAGGCTGTTCAAAGAGTAAGAGGATTCCGCAGGCGATAAGGATGTTACCCCAATAAATAGGATTTCGAACATAAGCATAGGGTCCCTCGGTCACTAAGTGGCCTAGTTTTCCTATTCGGGTTCGAGTGACACTGCCCGCATAAGCGACTGCCCACATCCGAAGAGCTTCTCCTAAAAGGATGAGAAAGAGAGAGAGGAGGATACTTATCCCCGAATGTTCGATTTCCCGATAGGGGTTGCAGAGGAGTGGGGGAGCGAGAAGAAGAGGAAGCCAACCACGCCGGCGAAAGAGCCATTGCCCTACAGTGATTAAAACCGGTCGAGGGGAGGAATTTTTTCTCCTTAATTTCATTCTCTTTTGCCCTTTCTTTTGGGGTTTGGTCTTCTTTAGCCCCTATAATCCCCCGCAAGGGGAGATAAAGAACTTAGGATAACCAGCGAATGAGAGGGGTAGGATGAATCCGCCAGGAGAAGAGGCCAGCAAGACCCATTAGTATCCCCAGAAAAGCGGGGATTAAGGCCAGCCAGTATAACCAACGCTTTTGGGTTAACGCAGTAATTGCCATAAGGGCTAAGGTGATAGATAAGATAGCATCCGATAAGTCAAATTGATCATCATGGAAATTGAGTTCGTTGTACTGTTTTTCCAGGTCCATCGCTCTCTTCTGAAGCTGGGCTTTTTCCTGGTTGTACCTCTCGACTTCTCCCCGGAAAAATTGGACTTGTTGCTCATACAGGTGACGCCCTGCAGGAGTTAAAGGGAGGGCTTGAGGAGTGATCAGGGATTGATCGAGAATCATTTGAGCCAAATGCTGTTTGATGCTTTTCGCCTGAAACTCCGCCCAGGTGTCCACAACTTGGGACTCAGTTTGCATCATCGCTTGAACGAGGTTATCGTCCTTGACTTTGCAAATCCCCATAAAGGTGGCAAGAATTGCCACGGTAATTGCAATAAGGGTATTGAGTTTCCCTTGAGCTTCGCGGGCACCGGGAATTTCGATATCCATACTCTGCTTCTCTACCTCCCGGAGAATGTAGAAGGGTGTAGAGCTATCCTAAAGGGGTACTGGATGACCTCTTTCTATCATACTTAGGGAATTATATCCAACCTTTCTCCAAGAGGGCAGGCAAAACCTCCTTTAGGGAAGAGATTAAAAGATCGGGAGGGTGCTCCTGAAAACGATCGATCTTCCCCTCCTGAAGCAGACCAATCGTCCGAAGTCCTAATCTTCTTCCAGCTACTACATCCATCGGGTGATCTCCTACCATTGCCGACTGGTCCGGGGAAACCTGGAGTTGTGTTAAGGCACTTAATAAGTGGGCAGGATGAGGTTTAGGATAAGGAACATCCTCCCGACTGAGGAGGTTGAGCTCTCCCCCAAAAACAAAGTGCTGATGGTCCTCGGTGATCATCTGGGATCGATAAAGAGCCGTTAAGGCTGCTACTCGACAATTCCGAGTTACAATGGCCACCCGAATTTCTTTGCGTAAAAGGGTGGATAGAAGTTCCTTTGCTCCCTCCACCGCAACAGCCTCTTGGGCCGCGGAGAGCTCTAGTCTCTGAAAAAGGGTTTCAACCTCTAGGCAAAAAGATCGCCTTAAGAGTTGGGGAAGGAAAAGCTGGGCCTTTTCCACCGCCTCCAAAAGATCCATCGGGCGAAAGCCAAGGGGGTCAAGATCATAGCGGGCCAAGATTTTTTCTAATCCCTCTCGCATTAAAGAAAAGTTAAGGGGGCTAGAAACTAAGGTACCGTCCAGATCGAAGAGGATGGCTTCCAGCTTCCTCGCTTCAGGAGGGATCCTCTTTGGCTTCACCGAGAATCCTCACTCTCCGCCCCTCCTCAACCACCAACCGCCCCTCGGCGAAGAGGCGAATCGCCTTCACATAAGTTTCATGTTCTTTGGGCAGAATGCGAGCGGCAAGAGTCTCCGGCGTATCCCCCTCCTCCACAGGAACGCAAGTTTGAGCGATGATCGGTCCCTCATCATACTCTTCAGTGACGAAGTGTACTGTGCACCCAGAGACTTTACAACCGTAATCGAGGACCGCCTTGTGGACGTGCTCGCCATAAAGTCCTTTCCCTTTAAAGGAGGGGAGTAGAGCAGGATGAATGTTCATCATTCGCCACCGGTAGGCGGAACAGAGGCGAGGGCCGACCTTGCGCATATAACCAGCAAGGCAAACCAAATCCACCCGAGCTTCTTGGAGGATCTTTAGGATTGCCTCGTCAAGCGCTTCATCGGAAGGGAAATCCCTTCGAGGGAGGACACAAGTCGGGATATTAGCCCGTTGAGCGCGCTCAATCGCAGGCGTCCCAGGCGTTGTGCTGATAACAATGACTACCTGACCGGGGATCCGGCCGTCCGCACAGGCGTCAATGATGGCTTGCAGGTTGGTTCCCCGGCCTTTACCGGAGACGAGAACCCCTATACGGATTTTGCGGGTAGTCCTTTCAGTTTTCATATCTCAATATCACATTATTTTCAATACCACTGGGATGCGATTTAAATAAAAAAGTAAAATTCCACCCAGCGAGCCGAAAATTCCCTTCCTGCACCAGGGGGATGAGGGTTGATCAACTGAACACCCACCTCGTCCTCCTCTGCTCAAATGAGGTAGTGGCACCCTTAAGGGTGTGAGGTCAAAACCTATTCAAAGACAATCCACCGGGATCGGCGCTCCTGGCGGAGCTGACGGAGGTAGTCCCGGCGGGCTTCCTGAAGGATTTCTCGCAAACGCTGTTCTTCACTGGCACCAGCGTCCGCTCGGGCGTTACACTCCTCTAACTCCCTCCGAAGGGATTGTAACTCTTCTTGGGGATAGGATTCCCCCTTGAGCAAAGCAGAAACAGTTATCTCTTCTAAGCGCAGTTGCAGTTCATAAGCTCGACGACGCGTTTGGGTGACTTCTTTGCTAATTTCCTGAAGGCGATAAGTCAAAGCATCTACCCGAAGCTTAAGACGATCACTCGTTTTGAATTCCATCATCCCTTCATCCTTTGAGAGGATTTAAACCGAAACCTTGACTTCTGTTTTCTCCTTTTCTTCCTCTAACGCCCACTTGCTGAGCTTGACATCCGGAGGAATTTCAATGGGATAGCAACTGGTAAGGCAAGCGGTGCAGAAAAGGTTCTCAGGAACACCGATAGCCCGGATGAGCCCTGCAAGGCTAAGGTAGCCAAGAGAGGTGGCCCCAATATGCCGACATACCTCCTCCTCGGTGAGGCGAGAGGCAATCAGCTCCTCCTGATGGGCCATATCAATGCCGTAAAAACAAGGATAGCGAATGGGAGGAGAGGTAATGCGCATATGGACCTCGGTACAGCCTGCATCAAAGAGCATTTGAACAATCTGACGGGTCGTGGTACCTCGAACAATGCTGTCATCAACCACAATAACGCGTTTGCCTGCTAGCTGTTCTTTCAGGGGAGTAAATTTCATCCGGGCACCCATCTCCCGCATCGCTTGGTCGGGTTGAATAAAGGTGCGTTGGATATAACGACTTTTGATTAACCCTTCTCCAAAGGGAATCCCTGAGGCTCGGGCAAAACCGATGGCAGCAGGAATGCCCGTATCGGGGACGGGAATCACCAGATGAGCCCCAGGGACTGGCTGTTCCCGAGCTAACTCCTCTCCCATCCTCTGCCGGGCCAAGTGAATAGACCGCCCAAAGAGGTGAGAATCCGGGCGCGCGAGATAGATGAACTCAAAAATGCAGAGAGCACGGCGGGGCGAAGAGGCGGCCAGGAAGCTCTTCATCCCTTTTTCAGAGGCTATCACCACTTCTCCAGGTTCTACTTCCCGGAGGTATTCTGCTCCTATAACATGAAGAGCACAGGATTCGGAAGAGAAAACAATCGCTCCTGAAGGCATCCGCCCTATGCATAAGGGGCGAAGGCCATAGGGGTCTCGGATAGCGTAGAGATGCTTCCGGGTAAGAACTACTAAAGAATAGGCTCCCCGTAAATCCTTCATCATTTGAGGGATCACCTTTTCCAGTCCTCTATCTGCATAATAGGCTAGGTAATGGGCGATGATCTCGCTATCGCTCGTCGTCTCGAAAACTACTCCCCGTTTCTCTAAGTCCTGACGAAGCTCTAAGGTGTTCAGTAAATTACCATTATGGGCGACAGCGATGGGGCCAATCGTTGAAGAGGCCAGAAGAGGTTGGGCATTACAGAGGACACTGCTCCCGGTAGTTGAGTAGCGGGTGTGGCCAATAGCGATGTAGCCCCGGAGCTCCCTGAGCACCGTTTCATCAAAGACCTGGTTAACCAGTCCCATCCGTTTATGTACAGCGATATCCTGGGAATCAGCTACGGCGATGCCTGCTGATTCCTGCCCCCGGTGTTGGAGGGCGAAGAGGCCGAAGTAGGTGAGACGGGCCACATCTTCACCCTTACCATAAATACCGAAAATTCCACATTCTTCCTGAGGCTTATCCTGTTCCAAAGGATACTTCTCCTCGCTCATTTATTCTGGCTTCAATCCCTTTGCGGAGATGGCTTCTTTCTTATTTCTAAATTATTCTAAAGCTCCTCGCAGGGCGTAACGCCATATTCTCTCCAACTCCTCCACGCGTTCCCTCAATAGCTCTCTGTCTCCTGACGGATATTCCTGGTGGATAGCGATTTGGAGATACTCCCCTTCGACAACTCCCAAGCGATAGAACGGCACACCTTTAGCTTTTGCCTTCTGTTCCAGGATTACCTCTTGATCTTTCGGCACGCTGATCAGGATTCGAGAAGCCTTCTCGCCAAAGAGGAGTATAGACGGCAACTCCCCTCTTGTTCCTGGGGGCAGAACCACTTTTGCCCCCTTTCCCCCTTGGATACAGCATTCAGCTAAGGCCACTGCCAAACCCCCTTCAGAACAATCGTGGGCCGACGCGATCCTTCCCTCAAGGATGGCTTCTCTCACGAACTCCTGGACCTGGCGCTCCATCTCTAAGTGAAGTTGGGGCGGGCGTCCCACTTCTAGGGAATACCGAATCCAGAGGTATTCTGATCCCCCTAGGCCGTCCCAAGGCTCCTCTGACTCCCAAGGCCCTACAAGATAAACCCCATCCCCCTCCTGGTGAAAACCTGAGGAAACCACCTTCTCAACATCCTCAATCAGTCCTACCATCCCGATGGTAGGAGTAGGATAGATGGTATGTTCCGGAGTCTCATTATAGAAGGATACATTTCCACTCACCACCGGAGCACCGAAGAAGTCACTCGCCTCGGCCAATCCCTCAACAGCGCGTCGAAACTGCCAGAAGATCTCAGGGCGTTCAGGACTGGCAAAATTGAGACAATCGGTAATCCCTAGAGGTTTCGCTCCCACACAAGCCAGATTACGAGCCGCTTCAGCAACCGCTAACCGTGCTCCTTGATAGGGATCCAAATAACAATATCGGCTGTTGCAGTCAGTTGTTATAGCCAGGGCTTTCTGGGTTCCCTTGATTCGTAAGACCGCTGCGTCTGCTCCAGGGAGAAGAACAGTGTTAATCTGGACCATATGGTCGTACTGTTGGTAGATCCACTCTTTACTCGCAATAGTAGGGGAAGCGAGGAGCTCCCGAAGGACCTGGCCATAATCTTTCGGCTCCGGTAGGGAGGTGAAATCGTAGTCGCGGACTCTCCGCAGGTAATCCGGCTCCGAGGCGGACATCGTGTAAGTAGGGCAATCTATCGCTAGGGACCGAGCGGGAACCCGAGCGACAACTCGGTCTCCTTCCGTCACTGTAAGAAAGCCATCGGCAGTGACTTCGCCGATGACTTCGGCGTTAAGGCCCCATTTGTGAAAAATCCGGGCTACCTCCTCCTCGTGCCCTTTTTGAACAATACAGAGCATTCTCTCCTGGGATTCCGACAACATGACTTCATAAGGGGTCATTCCCTCCTCTCGACGGGGGACCTTAAGAACATCTAGACGAATACCCGTTCCTGCTTTGGCGGCAGTTTCTGAAGTAGAGCAGGTGATCCCCGCCGCCCCCATATCTTGAATGCCTACAATATAACCGGTCTGAAGAGCTTCCAAGGTGGCCTCAATGAGAAGCTTTTCTGTAAAGGGGTCTCCAGCCTGAACCGTTGGCCGATTGGCCAAGGATTCCTCCGACAGCTCCGTAGAGGCAAGGATGCTACACCCGTGGATCCCATCTCTCCCCGTTCGGGCACCAACGATCATTACCGAATTGCCTACTCCCTCTGCTCGGGCTCGAGCGATACGGTCCAGAGGAACAAGACCAAGGGCCATCACGTTGACCAGGGGATTTCCTTGGTAGCAAGGGTTAAAATAGACTTCTCCGCCGACAGTCGGTACCCCCACACAGTTACCATAAAAAGCGATTCCACTCACTACTCCATCCAGGAGATACTTCACTCGAGGGTCTTTGAGGTCCCCAAAACGAAGGCTATCCAGAACGGCGATAGGTCGTGCTCCCATGGTAAAGATGTCCCGAAGGATCCCCCCGACTCCGGTGGCGGCGCCTTGGAAAGGTTCCACTGCACTCGGGTGGTTATGGCTCTCCATCTTAAAGACCACTCCTAGGCCATCGCCAATGGGGATTACCCCGGCGTTCTCCATAGCCCCCTGGTCGGAGGCTTCCCGGTAGGTTTTAAAAAGACGCAGCACCGGCCGGGAGTATTTATAGCCACAATGCTCCGACCACATCACTGCGTACATTCCCAGCTCCGTGTAAGTGGGCTTCCTGCCGAGGATTTCACAAATTAAGCCAAACTCGTAGTCGTTGAGGCCCATCTCGCGGTAGATCTTGGGGTCGGAGACAGTCGGTTCTTGGGGAAGAAGGATTTTGTCAACAGCCAACTTGGCACTCCTTAAAACAACCAAACTTCTCTACAAAAAGGTCCCTACTTTAAGGGTACTACAACGCTCTTTCTCTTGTCTAGGAAACCTTCAATGTAGGGAATGATGAATCTGGTGGGACTCAGTAAGATTTTAGGGTATCCCCCCAAGGGTGCGGTTACCCAAAACCTCCCATTACCAAGATGGCACCCTTTCCCAAGAGCTAGGGAATACAGTAAGATTAAGATAGGAAAGCTAGCTCTTTAGAAGAGGAAGAAAATTTTGTCTCAGAGTGCTATGCGAATAGAGGAGTTTGATTACCCCCTTCCCGAAGAGCTCATCGCTCAGGAACCCGTAGAACCCCGGGATGCCTCCCGTCTTATGGTCCTCCACAGGGATACCCGGAACATTGAGCACCACTACTTTTATGAGCTTCCCTCCTTTCTGAGGCCAGGCGATGTATTGGTGATGAACGACTCCCGAGTCATTCCCGCCCGGCTGGTAGGCTGTAAACCTACCGGGGGTCGAGCAGAAATCCTTCTGCTAAAGCGATTGGGAGAGAAGCAGTGGGAAGCAGTCGTTAGCCCGGGCAGACGCTTAAAATCAGGATCTATGGTTCTTCTCAATCAAGGAACCGTTTCTATAGAAGTAGGGGAACGGTTGACCGAGGAGGGTACCCGACGCATTCTTTTCCGAACCTCTCTTCCGGAGGAAGTAGTGCTCCAACGATATGGGCAAACCCCTTTACCTCCCTATATTAAGGCGCCTCTCGCCTCCCCGGAACGGTATCAAACGGTTTATGCCCGGGTCCCTGGCTCGGCTGCAGCCCCTACAGCAGGCCTCCATTTTACCGAACGTTTGCTTCAGCAGATTCGGGAGATGGGAGTAGAAACCGCCTGGGTAACTTTGCATATCGGCTTGGATACTTTTCGCCCCATCCGAGAAGAAAATATTGAGGAACATCGCCTCCACACGGAGGAATTCGAAATTACCCCGGAGAATGCCGATAAGGTAAATCGGGCTAGAGGTCGAGTGATCGCTGTAGGGACGACGAGTGTTCGCGCTCTGGAGAGCGCCGCCGATGAAAAAGGAGTTGTGCACCCGGGTAAGCAAAACACAGGCCTTTATATCTTTCCCGGCTACCGGTTTAGGGTTGTTCAGGCCCTGATTACCAATTTCCATCTTCCCCGAAGCACTCTGCTAGTGTTGGTATCCGCTTTTGCAGGGAGAGACTTTGTCTTCCAGGCTTATCAGGAGGCTGTTCGTCTGAAATATCGGTTTTACAGCTTTGGGGATGCAATGCTTATCCTCTGAAGAGAAGAGCCGAGTTTGCTGGAGGGACTTATGCGAACACAAACTCAACCTACCCAATCCCCTCTCATCACCAGGGAGGAACTCTTGACAATGGGAGATATCGGTCCCTGTGATCTTGTGGAGGGAAGGATTAAAACCTTGAGTCCAACAAGTCCCCGGCATGGTATCATTGAAGTACGCCTTAGCCGTCTTCTAGCCAGTTTTGTTGAGCCACGTCGTTTAGGGTGGGTGATGGGAGGGGGAGCAGGGATTTATACTCGGAGAAACCCTGATATGATAAGAGGGGCAGATCTCGCCTTTTACTCGAGAGAGCGTTTACCATCGGTTCCCCCTCGAGGCTTTCTGGAGGTAGCCCCAGAATTAGGGGTGGAGATTCTTTCGCCAGAGGAGAGTTGGACTGAGGTTCAGCAGAAGATGGAAGAGTATTTTTCCATCGGAGCAGAAAGGGTTTGGGTGGTAGAACCAAACCAACATCAGATCATCGTCTTTTCTTCTCCTACCCAGAGGGTAGTCCTTGGAGAGGAGGAAATTCTGAGAGGGGAAGGGGTTTTAACAGGTTTGGAAATCCCCCTTGCCCAAATCTTTGAGGAGTAAAGGGGTGACTGCCCCCTTGGGGGATCAGCAATGAGGAGTTTGCAAGATTGGCTGCGGTATGTTGAGGAGCAGTCGGAACTTGCTCAAAAAAAGAAAGAAAAACCTTCAGCGCTTTCGGACCGGGAGAGTGAGGGAGAAAAGAAGCAGACCCTTTCTGAGAAGTTGTCTATTCCATCCTTTCGGACATCCCATCCTTCAGCAAAGGTTGAGGCTCCTATCTCTTGGAGGCTTACTGCTCCCATCACTAAGGAGGAAGCCCAGGTTCTCCAAGAAGTAAAGTCCGAAGACCTATCTCCTCCCTTAGGAGGAAGAGCTTCCTCTCTTCAGCAAACCCCGGCTCCTAGGCAGGAGCCTCCGATCAAGGAGACTACTGCTCCCCCCTCTCCACCGGAAGGAGAACCTTCGGCTCAGGAGATTCTCGATCGTTTGCCTCGACATCTTCGTATCCTAGCGCGAACCTTCCTCCAGGAGGAGAAGGCTCAGAAATACTACAAAAGGCCCTTTCGAGAAAGCCGGGAGGATCTGATCCGCCGATTATTAGACCCGGAGCTCACTCTGGAAGAGACAGCTCGTATCCTTGGTGTTTGTCCTACAACGGTGAGGAGGTATACTAATCGTGGATGGTTAAAACACCACCGGACGGTGGGTAACCAGCGACGTTTTCGTCTCTCAGATGTGTTGGAATTTCTTGAAAAGCAAGGAAAGCTAGAATAGGAAAGCCCCCTCTTTCAGGGCCGGCTTTTCTTCTCTTACTCTGAGTTCCTAAATGAGTGGCTATCCTTTGGAGGAAGGCCCTTATCCCGAGGAGGAGGCAAAAATGGATCCCGAAAGGCCCTTGAACGATGAACAACAAGAACTTGAAGGATTACATCCCTCAACCCGAGGGAACCGTACCCTTTTGATCAGCGTGGTTTCCGCTTTAGCCGGGGCCTTGGTCACTGCAGTAGTGATAGGCTTTACCCTAGGTTACGGGAGAACGAAAACCTTAAACCCCTCTTCTTCTTTGCCTCCTCCGATGAGTACTCCGGAACGCTTTCCCGAGATTCCTACTTTACCAAGAAGAGAGAGGGAAACAAACCATCTTCTACCTTCCAACTCTCCCGATCTGCTTTCACCCATGCCCTCGTTAAAGGAAGAAGCGAATCTTCTCAAAAAATCTCCTACTAAACCTCCTTCTCCTCCCAGGTCTCTTAATCCCCCTCCGCCCCCTCCAGGGTTTAAGCTTCCCCCTTTAACAGTACCTACCTGGAATAAACCCTTGGTGGTTGAACCTTACTCTGCCTCTAAATCCTCCTCCCATCAGGGGAAAGGAGGAGATTCTTCAAAGAAGCCTGCTTCTTCAAATCAGCCAGGAAAGAAAATGGATGAGGAAGGAGGCTCTACACCTCGAAATCGGCCTTCTCCTCCCGAGTTCAAATCCCCTCTCTTAAAAGGGTTGATGGCCCTAGAGCAAGGGCATCTCGATTCAGCCATCGCCGAGTTGAAGAAGGCCGTGGAGGAGAATCCCAAAGACCCTGTGTCTCATCTCCTTCTGCACAATTTATATGAGCGTAAAATGATCTTGGCGGAGAAACTTGAAGAGGAGGAACTTTACCGCAAGCTCTCGGCCCAGGAGCGGGATAAAGTTTTATCTCTATTGCAACCTAAACCCTTTAACCCTGAGGAACTCCCAGCAGCACTTAGCAATCCTTAAAGTAGAAAATAGGTTGTTAATCCCATCAAAACTACGGTGAGATCACGTAAAATATACCCTTCCATCGGCAAGGGATCACCTTGAAGAGGAGAAAAATCAGCTGAAAGAGGATATCCCATGGATCAAGAGAGAAAAGAACTCTTTTCTGTGAAAGTGGTGGCTGGAAGACGAACCTACTTCTTCGACGTGAAGGAGACCTCCAACGGAGCCAAGTACCTTGTTATTAGTGAATCCAGACCCGCTGATGGACAGTCGCATAAACGCTCTCGGATTTTTGTCTTTGCTGAATACGCTAGTGGATTCTATGATGGATTAATTAAAGCTTTAAGGGAGATCGGTTGGCAAGAGAAGTAAAGGGGAGTAAGCTATAAAGATAGAACGCTACGCCCTTGCTACCCCATTCTTAATTCTTAACCCTTTCTCCAGGAGAGGTGGTCGCACCCTTTAGTACGTTGCGCAGGCCAAAGCTACTGCCGAAAATCCAACCCCTCCTACCGGGTTGGGTAAGCGTACCCTTTAGGGTGCATTGGTTCCCCTCCGCGCACGTGGGGAGGAGTTAGGAATAGGGTAGACCTTTGCGCAGGCTGTAAGGGCACGCACGCCGTGCCCTTACTCAACCGGGACACCTCCCTAGGTATAAAGGGTTTAGAGCCTCCTGGTAAGAGGGAAAGCTCTGAAGGAGAAGGGAAGAGAAAGTGATTGGCGAAAGGAGGCAAAAATCGGAAGAGGAGCTTGGCAGAAAGGGAGAAATCCTTAATGCTTCACCTCCCTTCTTGCTACCTCTCGTTGAAGTGAGGGAGTACCTCGTTCCTAAAGAGGCAGAAGGAGCACGGGTAGACCGCTTCCTTGCGGAGAGAGCTTCTGACCTTTCGCGCTCCCAAATCCAACGTTTTATTGAAGAAGGCCTCGTCACAGTTAATGGGAAGATCACGAAACCCAGTCATAAGGTTCAGGGGGGAGAATATATCCGCCTCGAGATACCTTCCACTGGGCCTCCGGAATTGGTTCCTGAACCGATCCCCCTCGATATCCTCTGGGAGGATGAACATCTCATCGTTGTTAATAAGCCTGCCGGGATGGTGGTACATCCCGCCCCAGGAGCCTATACGGGTACTCTCGTCCATGCGGTTCTGGCTCATTCGGAAGGCTGTCTTTCGCATTTAGGGGGAGAAGAACGACCAGGTATTGTCCATCGCCTCGATAAGGATACCTCCGGCCTCCTTTTAATTGCTAAAACGGACTTTGCTCATCGGAGCCTCCAAGAGCAAATTCAGAGGCGTACTGCGGAGCGCCGGTATCTCGCTCTCTTGTGGGGTCAGCCTCGATTCACCCAAGCAGAAATCGATCTCCCTATTGGCCGGGATCCCCTCCATCGGCAGAAGATGGCAGTGATCCCCCCCTCTAAGGGGCGGGGTTCTTCTCAAGCTAAACCTGCCCAGACAAAGTTAATCGTTAAAGAACGCTTTCTCTTTTGTTTCCTTGCTGAAGCTCATTTAAAAACGGGACGCACCCATCAGATCAGGGTCCATTGTTCCTATATCGGTCATCCGGTGATAGGAGATCCTCTTTACGGTGGGCGTAGGGAACCTCCCCGGAACTTTTTTCGCTCGGCTGAAGATTACAGAAAAATCGAACAATTGTTAGAGAATTTGCCAGGACAAGCTCTTCATGCCTACTATCTTGCTTTTGATCACCCGGTTTCAGGAGAGAGGAAGATTTTTGAGACCCCTCCTCCAGATCCCTTTAAGAATCTTTTAGAGTTCCTCAGGTCTAAAGCGAAAGTAAATGCGTTGAGCAGTTAGTAAGAGTGAGGTACCACCTCGCCCTTACTGAACCCTTCTATCCCAGCCTCCGGTCTTCCTCCCTCTTGATGGGGGAGGGGATCACGGGAGGGTAGTCGCACCCTTTAGGGTGTAACAAAAAAGAGGAGGGCCAAGACACGTGGCGAAAGGGTGTTGGGGCAACAGGGAGAACCCCTTCTGAAAGATCAAAAGGGGTTATAGAATATCTATCCTTATAAAAGAAAATCTGGCTGGGGAGAGAAACTTTGATGAAAGATTTAGCTCAAGTAGCGATAAATACTGTCCTCTTGCATAAGGTCGAGTATGCAGATATCCGGATTAATCGCTACCTGAGGCAAAATATCAATGCAGAAGACCACCGTATCAGTCTTCTTACCGATACCGAGGATGCGGGTTTTGGCGTTCGGGTGCTTGTGGATGGAGCTTGGGGTTTTGCCGGCAGCGGAAAACTCACCCCCGAGGAGGTCCATCGGGTAACCCTGGAGGCTATAGCCATTGCCCGGGCCAGTGCAGGTCTCCTCCGAAAACGAGTCCGATTGGTTCCCGAACCTCCCAAGAACTTCACCTTCCGCTCCGATTACCAAATTGACCCCTTTACTGTCCCCATCAGTGAAAAAGTAGGCCTTTTAATGGAGATTAACTCCCGACTTCTCAAGAAAACAGGAATCAGAAAAGCCTTCAGCTTCCTTACCCTTCGTAAAGATGAACGCTTCTTTATGAATACCGAAGGTTCGGTCCTTCAGAGTGAAGTGGTTACTACGGGTGCTGGGTACCAAGCAACTGCTGTGGGGAATAACGATGCTCGAAGCCGATCTTACCTCCCTCCTCCCCTCACCAAGGGATACGAAAATATTAACGCCGAGGATTTGTTAGCCAATACTGAAAGAGTGGCGGAACAGGCTATCGAGCATCTCTATGCGAAGGAGTGCCCTGATGGTTACCGGGATCTGATCCTCGATCCCCATAACTTGGCCTTGACCATCCATGAGTCAGTAGGGCATGCCACCGAACTCGATCGGGTCCTTGGCTATGAGGAGAGCTTGGCAGGGCGTAGTTTTGCTGTACCTGATCTTTTAGGCCGATTACAGTATGGAAGCGAAATCGTCAATTTTGTGGCTGACAATACCCTTCCTCATGGATTGGCTACTCAAGGCTTTGACGATGATGGAGTGGAAGGCCAGCGGTGGTATATCGTCAAGGACGGAGTCTTTACCGGTTATTCCACCAGTCGAGAAGTGGCCGGAGAAATAGGCTTGGAACGAAGCACTGGTGGATGTCGGGCCGATCATTGGTCAAGCATTCCTATCGTCCGGATTCCTAATTTAAGCCTGGAACCTGGTAAAAAGCCGCTGACCTTAGAAGAGCTGATTAGCGACACCCAAGAGGGGATTTATATTGAAGGGATGGGTTCCTTTAGTATTGACCAGATGCGATGTAACTTCCAATTTGGTGGAGATGCTTTCTGGGAAATTAAGAAGGGAAAGATCGTAGGAATGTTAAAAAACGTCACCTATCAGAGTATGACTACCGAGTTTTGGAACTCCTGCGATGCTATTTGTGATGAACGTTTTTGGGTGCCTAATGGGGTCCTCAATTGTGGAAAGGGAGACCCGATGCAGATCTCTCAGATGACCCACGGTTCTGCTCCTGCCCGTTTCCGCCACATTCGGGTTCGCCCTGCTAAATAAGGCTAAAGCGATGCCTCCGATCATCCCTTTCTCCCTTCCCTTCAATGGGGGAGGGTTGGGGTAGGGGTGGATGTTTTCCCTTATTACCCTCCTACCAAGGGGGGATCACGGATGGATTAGGTAGTCACACCTTTTAGGGTGCACTGGATTTTGGTAGGAGATGGGGTAAACCCCATCCAAGCTAAAGCCTGCGGCTACCGGAACTAACGCAGGTTGAAACCTGCGGGTGCTCAACCATTGTTAAACATTTTCCTTTAGCAATTACCTATCTGAAGGAGACGATGTTGGAACAGGGCCAAGCTTTAGACTTGCTCAAAAGAGTACTCTCTCTGAGTAGTGCTGAACACACGGAACTTTGCCTAACTGGATATCAGCAATCTGCTACTCGCTATGCCAATAATGAAATCATCCAAAACCAGGTGAAAAGGGATACCCGTTTGGTGATTACCTGTGCTTTTGGCAATAAAGTCGGTCGTACAGCAACTAACGATTTATCAGAGGAAGCGCTACAGCGTGCTGTGGCTAAGGCGGAGGAGATTGCTCTAGCCTCTGCTCCAGATACCGAGTATCTCCCTCCGCCTCCTCCTGCCGAATACCCTTCTGTTTCAGCTTACGATGAAGAGACAGCTCATCTTACCCCTTGTGACCGAGCAAAAGCTGTCCAGGAGGCCATTAAAGAGTGCGAAGGGAGAGGGTTAAATTCCGCGGGGAGCTACCTTAACCAAGTGTCCTTTACAGCGGTGGCTAACTCCTCTGGCCTCTTTGCTTTTCACCGGGAGACGATGGCTCGTTTTACTTGCACCGCAATGGGACCGGATTCCTCCGGATGGGCCGAGTCAGCTCATCGAAAAGCGTCAGAAATTACTCCTCAGCAGACCGCTCGCCAAGCGGTAGAAAAAGCCCTACTGGGGAAAAACCCGAAGGAAGTCTCTCCTGGCCAATGGACAGTGATTCTCGAACCTAACGCAGTGGCGGAATTTCTGGGGTTCCTCCCTCAGGCAATGGACGCTAAATCTGCTGATGAAGGGCGTAGCGCCTTTTCAGGGAAAGAAGGTACGCTTATAGGGAATTCTTTGGTAACCTTATATAGCGATCCCACCTCCCCGCTTTGTCCCGGAAGCCCCTTCTTCGCCGATGGTATGCCGGTTCCCCAAGTCACTTGGATTCGGGAGGGGAAGCTGGAGAATCTCTGCTATTCTCGTTTCTGGGCGCAGAAAACCGGTCACCCTTTTACAGGAACTCCCACTAATCTAGTCTTCCAAAGCGGGTCTTCTTCTCTGGAGGAGATGATCGCCGGCACTGAAAGAGGGTTACTGGTTACCCGGTTCTGGTATATCCGTTTTGTGGACCCGATGCAATTCCTCCTTACGGGAATGACTCGAGACGGCCTTTATCTGATTGAGGATGGGCGAATCCGCTACGGAGTGAAAAACCTACGGTTTAACGAAAGTCCTCTCCGGGTTTTTAAGGAGGTTGAGGAAGTAGGGCAGGGCCGCCTTTGTTGGGATTATTACCCCACTTGGATGCCCCTTCTGAAAGTCAGCAGTTTTCAATTTACCAGCGGTACCAGCTTTTAGCTCCGAGAGGACTTTTAGAGAAAGGGTTGAAGGAGGCAGTATGTCCGAGGCTTTCACCGTTTGGTTTACAGGCTTACCCAGTTCCGGTAAATCTACCTTGGCTCGGCTTTTAGAAGAGAAGCTCCGCCAGCGGGGTTTTAAAGTGGAAGTGTTAGATGGTGACGAGGTGCGGCGTTATCTCAATCCGGAGCTGGGCTTTAGTAAAAAGGACAGAGATACTAACATCCGCAGGATCGCTTATGTTTGCCATTTGTTAACCCGTAACGGTGTGGTAACTATTGCTGCCGCTATTTCTCCCTATCGGGAGATTCGAGAGGAAGCTCGGCAACTGATCCGTCGCTTTGTGGAAGTCTATGTGAAATGCCCGGTGGAGGTTTGTGAACAACGAGACGTCAAAGGCCTTTATGCTAAGGCCAGGGTAGGGGAAATTCCCAACTTTACCGGAGTTTCTGACCCTTATGAAGAACCCCTTAACCCAGAGGTAATCGTCGAGACGGATCGGGAATCTCCGGAGGAGTGTATCACTAAAATTACCAACAAATTAGAGGAGATCGGTTATCTTCCTTCAGAGGAGAAACCGGTTTATACTCCAGAGGAGGAGAAGAAGATCGCCGATATGCTCGATGCTTTGGGATATCTTTAGAAGTTACTCTTAAAGTTTATCCCTTAGATTCGCTTAATGGCCGTCTCTTAATTCCCTATCCTTATTTCCTTCAGGAACCCTCAGTTATATCCCTGAGATGTAAAGTAGGGGGTACAGTTCTCACTCCCACCATTCTACGCTTCGGTAGAGTCGCCTTGCCGGATCACCCCTACCCCAGGGGACCCAAAGGTTACCCTCCTCTGAATGACCGAATCTCTACTGCCACTCCCTCTTGCCCTGCGGTACTGATCACTCGATGCAAGAGGATACCCGTCACTCCAAGAGGCACTGGTTTAGGCAACCAAATCCGAGAGGTTCGCAAGGGGCTTAGCATCTCCCGAACAAAAGCGGAAGAGGTTTCCCCCCGGTTCTCCAGGATATCAAAAGATTTCCCCCTAGCTGACGCCTGAGAACTATAATTCACATTGCAGAGTACTATCCCTCCTTGGGCCATGGGTTGAGCTCTGTTCGCCCAAACTTGGTCTACGCTTAACTCCCCCCCATTCTGCCAAAAAAGGTTGTTCATACACAACACTTTGCTCTCTTGTCCATTACCCCTCATCTCAATCCGGGCTGGATGAAGAGAATTCACTGGTAGGAGTAAACTGGTGAGAAGTGTCAATCCTCCCTTGAAATTCTCCAAACGAATAAGGGGGTGCTCCGGTGAAGTTTTGTAAGAGAAACGAGTAGCATCTATCGTCAACCACCCTCGGTCATTAAGCAAGATCGCTTGAGGGCTTTCATCACTTATCTCGTGGTAAACACTCCGGACTATCAGCAGTCCTCCTTCTTTAACAACATACTGAAGGTCACTGGTTCCCGTGGCTCCACAGCATACTAGAATATGCCCTCTTCTCTTCTGGTGCTTCTGTGGGGTTCTCCCACCTATCACCTCAACCCACTTCTGACAGCCTCCTCCTTGTAAACAGACCAAAAGTACATTACTCTGCTCCACCTTGTTCACTAATACTCCTGCCCGAGGCTTTTCGGTAAGCCCCCTTCCGAAAACATTCAGCTGATCCGCATAAACGTACCCACCAGGTTGATCGCAATTCTCGATCAGAATCCCTATCCCCTGGCCAGTAACAATGGAGAGATCCCGAATAACCGATTGATTAGGTCCTTCTAGCTTCAACAATACTCCCCGAGGATCACCAGTCCACTGAAGCACAGTAGCGGTTTCGGCAGCTCCATCTCCGACTAATTGAAGGTCACTCCCGGCAGGAATGACCAAGGTCCGGTCAATTTTATAGAGGCCTTTGGGTAAATGGACCACTGGGCGTTGTCCCCTAAGCCGAGAAGCTGAGAGGAGGAGGGTTTGGAGGGTTTCAGCATCCGCTCCGGTTGGAGCCTCAAAGACACGGCGACGAGTGCGGGCCGGGAAAGAGGGAAGAATAGGGAGGGAAGAAGGGATAACCCGGCGATCCACAATTTTTTCATCTATCCGAAGGAATCGACCTGACTCCTTAACCGGGTTGGGAACTGTATACCGGTTGCCGATGAAGGTCTGGTCGCCCCAGGTCATCTCGACAACCGGGCCAGGGGTCCCGGGACGAGACCGGATGAAGTTGTCCATTACTAGATAAGGACCTCCGTTACCTAAACGAATGGCCTGGTCTCCGGTTGGATCGAGGATACGGTTACTGGTAATAGAACAAGGCGATCCCCAAGAGTGCCCTGACCGAAAATCTATAAAACAACGAGAGCCAATGGAGGTATTGTTCACAAAGGAGAACACCATCAAGTTCGCAGTACCAATATCCGCTTTTTTCGAACGTAAGAATAAACAATGATAAGCGTGAAAATTGCCCGCGGAGTTGTAAAGCCCGTATCCGCAATCCTCAAACCGGCAGTACCAAACCCAGATGTCCATCGAGTTGAAGTTAACGGTCATCAGTCCTGCTTGGGAACATCGGAGGAATTGACACCGAACCACCTTGTTCTCTGCCTGACCTTGGCTTTCATTTCCCATCCCCATTTGCATTCCGATGTCCACATCTTTGAAGATCATATCCGAGGTTTCGTTATAAGTAGAGAAAGAAGGGCCATAAGCTAGGGCTACTCTCGCTTTCCCCGCACCATCTAGGGTCAGCCGGCTGATCTTAGAATACCAAGCGTCGTACTGAAGCATCCTTCCGCCTTTCTCGCCATCCCACCGAAGAATAGTCTTCCGGGGGTCCTCCCCGATGATGGATATTCCCATACCATCGGTGTGGGCTTTGCGCTCTGTTTTTACCGTAAGGGTAAGGCGATAAACCCCAGCGGGGAAGTAGAGGACACAAGAATCCTTGTGGAGTCGGAGGTCGTCAAAAGCTTTTTGAATAGCAGGGGTGTCGTCCGCTTTACCATCGCCCACCGCTCCATAATCAGTTTTCACATTCTTCCAACTGCGGAAGGGGCCTACAAATTCCTCCTGAGGGGTTCCGCTCCTAGGGCAAAGGAGACCGAGGAGGGTAAGAAGCATCCCGAATGCGCCGAGTTTCATTTAACCTCAACCTCTCTCCGGTAAGTGCCCACCATCCAAAGGGCGGAGGTGGTGTTTCCAGTAAAACTTCATCGCGCTGAGGAGATGTTCCAGGGTCCGTCGGTTCCAGCCGGCGCTCTGTCGCTGGTAATAATGGATGATAGGAGCGTCTGCCACGTAATAAATCTTCCAACCCGCTTTCCAGGCACGAAAACACCAATCCACATCCTCAAAACAGTAAGAATAAGAAGGATCAAAAGGACCAAGAGCCTCAATAGCCCTTCGACTCATCATAAATCCTGCTGCCTGAAGCCAGTCTACCTCCCGTATATCCTTGTGATCCCAATCCATCATCAGATGGTCTACCAAGGGGCGCGCTTGGGGAAACCACTGTCCCAAAAGGGTGCGCCGCCAAAGGATAGCTGAAAAGGTGTAGAACTTTCGGCAAGAATACTGCAAAGTTCCATCCGGGCTAATCAGCTTGGCCCCACAGGCAGCCGCCTCCGGGTGCTCGTCCATAAAAGCGACCAACCTCTCTAGGGAACCTGGAAGAACTTCGGTGTCGGAGTCGAGATGGAGGATATATCTTCCTTTCGATTCCTCAATGCCTCGATTTCGAGCCAGAGCGACGCCAGGGCGAGTCTCGCTAATTAAACGGGCTTGGGGGAACTCTCTTGCTAACAGGGTTTCAGCGCCATCCTCCGAAGGGGTATTCACCACCAGAACTTCCCAATCTAGGTCCTTGGAGATCCGTTGGTAGAGAGAGGTTAAGCAGGATTTCAACAGGTGGGCCATCCGATAGTTGATGATAATGATAGAAAGATCCTTCATCAGAAGCTTCCCTCAGTACCATTTTACAGACCTAGGAGGCGGGAAAGGAACCAAAGGAGGGAAGTCAAGGGATAAAAAAGCCGAAGTCTAGGCGATGCACTTCCTAAGCCCTTTGGGGATTAAAGCCCTCCTATGCCCGAATCTACAGGGAGGTAAAGATGAAAAGTCAGATCCAGAAGGGTGCGTAAGAAGCCGAAGGTAAAATCCCCAATAACCAAGCCTAAAAAGAAGGGAAAGGCCCTTCGGTATCCCTGCAGTCCTGAATATCGCAGGATGAGGGTTTTGATCAACCAAGTGATAGATAAAGGAAGCCATAACCTCATCAAGGCGAAACTACTGGCTACCACCCAACCCGCCGGGTGAATCGGCCACCAAAGGAACTTAGCTCGGAGTATCGCAAGGAGAACCGTGATCCCTGCACCGAAACTGTAGGCTCCTATAGCTCCCCAGCGTGGCTCCGAGGGATTTTGCAGCCAGGAGGCTAGCTTCATCCAAGGTTCATTCCCAAAGGCCCAATTGGCAGGCCCGGTAAAACGTGCAGACCCCAAACCCGTTTGATAAGTCACGTGAAGTAATGCCCAAAAAGCACAAAGGATCCCTAAAAGGGAGGCGAAGAGTAAAGGAAGGGTAAGAGAACGCAGATGGAGCCGACCTTGCTGGGCTAACCGCATGGCATGGAGCTGGTGACCCATAGGAAATTGCCGATGGGTCCGATTCTCAAAAAAGAGGAGGGTGTGAAGCGTCAATTCCCTAGGGGTTAGGTTTCGGGTTCCTATCACCTGGTTGAGGAGGTCGTCGGTACCTCTTTGATAAAGCTCAATGGTGGGTAAGCCGATCTCAACCCGAAGCCGAGTGCAGGTTAAAACTAACATAAAGAAGAGGGAGAGGTAAAATAGGGCTACCCACCAGCGTTCTCCATAGAGCACTAAAAACCCAAGAAGGAAGAGAATTCCCGCTAGGCTCCCCAGCAAGGCCAAAGGATAGGGGAGGGATTCTTCGGAATCCTCCAGAGGTTGACCCCGGAAGGTTCGCTGGAAGATTTGGCGGAGGTGATGCCGAGCATTCCATATCACAAAGAGAGCAAAGGCGAGATAAGCCCCTGTACCTTGCTCTTGGACATAAGGAAACCCCCCTGGCTCCCTCCAGGCAAAAGCCTCGGAAAGGACTAACTCCATCCGGGTGAACAGGAAACAAAGGATACAAGAGAAAGCGAGCTGGGTAGGCAAAAGGAAAGTAATCCCGAAAGCAAAGGGATAGAAGCAGATGGGAATGGCACCCATAGCACTCCAAGGGCGTTGGGGTAAAATAAAGTACCGAACCCCTAAGGGTAGTCCTGGTACTGTAGGCCATAAAAAGTGAAGAAGGTTAAGACCTTCCACGCCGGAAGCCAAAGTAAAAGCCAGCCAAAAGGGCCACTGGCGAAAAGTCCCTCCCTCGGGATCCGCAACCGCTAGAGGAACTTGGGCTAAAGGGTAGGTTAACCGTTCATAGTCCCATTGCCGACGGAAAAGGCTGGCCAGGCAGTACATTGTGAAAACTAAAATCAAAAGGAAAAGAGTCCAGATCGAAAGGGGAAGCCACCAGGTTTTCCAATTCCCTTCTACGTAAAGAGAGGAGTTTCCCCGAAAAAGATGATCCAAAGCTGAATAATCGGTGGGAATTAAACTTTTGGGGAGGTGAGGATGGATATACTGTTCCCAGCGGTTCTCAGGGGTGGCTCGATAAAGGACCCAGGCTAG
Organism: uncultured bacterium; assembly: GCA_964429225.1. Classification (GTDB taxonomy): domain Bacteria; phylum Armatimonadota; class DTGP01; order DTGP01; family CAYSAW01; genus CAYSAW01. The sequence goes on along the minus strand of CAYSAW010000002.1, from coordinate 394,361 downwards.
GGTAGTAAAGAGGATCTGAAGCTGGTCGTGCCCAGCGAGGTTTGAGCCGATAACCTGGAGGGCATAAACGACTAAGAGTTCTTGGGAAGAGAAAGCAAACTTAGGCCATTTTCGCTGAAGAAGGGTATTGAAACCTCTGAGCAAGAAAAGGGTTGCAATACAGTGGAAGAAGAGAGCAGGGATAGTAGGGGTATCCGAGTAGCGGACGTACTCGATTTGGGCAAGCCACCAAGCGGAAGGGGGAATAAGAGCCAGCCCGAGGAGAATACTTCGCCTACTTACTGGGTTTCCTGCCTTAAGAGCAGAAAAGGAACGCCTCACACCTCTATCTTCGAGATAAAGAGTTCCTTTACCCTCTTGGAATAGGTTTCCCCGCTTGAGGAACTGCGGAGCAGAAATCTTCTCCTAGCAAGTCTGCTAGGGTTCCAGCAATTTGGCTTTGGGTCAAAGCAGGAGTGTTACTTCTCTCCCCCAGAGGGGTTATATCCGGGCCGATAAGAGCAACCCAGATATATTCTGCCCCTTTGACCTGGGCTCCGTGATTTCTCCAATCTGCAGGGGTATCGCCCCGGCCATGGTCGGTGGTGATGATCAGGGCAGTTTTCCCACGATATTGGGGAAGGGATTGAAGGGTTTTCCAGAGCATCTCTAAATAGGTATCCATCCGATGGGCAGTATCGAGATAGAGATCATATCGGCCTTCATGGGCGCGCTCATCGGTTTCATCAAAAGCGATATAAAGCACTTGAGGCTTCCGAGTTTTAAGATATTCCAAGGCCGCGTAGAAGGTAAAGGCGTCGTAACGAACCCCCTCCCAAAGAACCGGGGTCTCGGAGATCAAATGGTTCAGCAGGTCTAAGCGTTCCGTAAGGGGGGAGGTGTATACTGGTTCTGGTCCAGCGTTGACATAAAGTCCACTGCGCTCCCGGTTGAGGATATAAGGGAAGACATCCCAGGAGCAGAAGGCGGCTACTCGGTTTTTATATCGAGGTTTCTGATGAAGCCACTCTAAAACATTAAGATTCGGGTTAGGTCGCTTTTCATTGCTATTAATCCTTGGGTCCGGCACTCCCGTAAGGATTTCATTATAACCAGGGTAAGAGAAATTCATCCCATTGGTTACTTTGACTACACTCCCTTTACGAACATTGCCAAAGACCTGCCCCTGCTTTGCCAGGATATTCCAGAAGAAGGGGAATAAGGCTTCACGACGCTCTTCAGGGGTATTACGCCAGTACCTCGCCTTAAGACCAGCTATATCAGCAACTCCCCCACTCTCTTTGTTGATAAGTTGCTCGTCAGCACCGTAGAAGAGTTCCTGCCAACGCAAACCGTCCAGAGTAACCAGAACAACATTCTGGGTTTTGGGTGGGTTGGCCAGGGCCGGCCGAAAGCCACCGGTGAAGAAAACGGTGATCGAAGCCCCTAAAAGGAAACACCACCTTAATCCTCTCATTGGTGATTATTCCCTCCTTATCACGGTAAAGATAAACCGACTGCTAGGCGAAGAAGAAGCACCACATCGGTGATTTGTAACCTGCCATCATTGTTTAGGTCTGCATGTTTCATCTGCTCAGAAGTTGGTGAGGCGAGGCCCAGAAGGAAACGAAGGGCTAAAACAGCATCCGCCACGGTGACACGCCTATCAAGGTTGAGGTCCCCTCGAGTGGCGCCGCCAATTTCCAAGGTGACCGGTGTACTCTGAAGCATTATCGCTCCATCTCGATCCCCTTCGGTTAAGGAGAAGTGGTCAAACCAGACTTTTCCTCCTTTACTACCGTAAACCACTCCCCGGGCTAGAACGATCTCCACTGGATTCGGGCCAGTTTTGAAGGTTGTGGAGAGGTACCGCCAATTCTGGGTACCCGTTAACGGAGGTTGGACATTCACCGGGTGAAAAGTATCATCTTTCCACCAGAGGAAGAGACTAGCAAAAGTATCGGGGGGCAAATCCTCAGTTCGAACCCATCCACTAAAGGTATAAAAGGTATTCGGTTTGAATAGGTTTCCTTGAAGGAGTTGTTCCAAGTAGGCCTGGCCCCCTTTCCCCGTTTTTTCAACGCAGAGGGCTTTATTCCCCGTGAAGAATACCTCTCTCGTCCAGCGGATTTCTGCAGTAGCTGGGGATTCCGTCCGGAAGAGCCATCCCTGGGGTAGGTCTAAAGGATCATATTCCCCCTCCTCTAAGGAGGGATTAATGAGTAAATTCACCCCCGACCCTACTTTTGAGTGGAAACCCATAAGGTTTACTGTGACCAAAAGAGGACCTTGTGGAGGGCCGGAGGAGGTCTCAATTTCTAAACGGAGGGTAACAGTAGATTGCGGCTGGATCTTTTGAGGATTCTCCTTCGCCGGGGTGATTGTATAATCAGAAGTGATCTCTCGCTGGTTATAAAAGACCCTTAGCCCGAGGGCTAAGATCAGATAGGTACTAGAGCTGGCGTTGGAGACCGAGATAGCCACAGAAGTATGGGTACCAGGGAAGGGTAAAACACCTTGAATTTTCTCAATTTTCAATCCTTCTACCGGTCCAAAAGAGAAAGAAGTGCCTTCTTGAAAGGAATCTTGAGCACAAACTGAAAGGGGAAGGGGTAAGAAAGGGAGAAGGATGAGCCCTAATCTTAATGATTGCAGAAGTAATCTCATAAGGGCAGAATCACCCCGGAGGGATAGGAGGCGGAGGAGGCGGCCCGGCCTCTTCAATGAAAACATCGGCTTTTACCGATAAGTTATCTATTTCCGCAAAAACAACCGCCGAAGCGAAATCCCTAACCTCTTGGGGAGCGATGTACAAACCTGTAGAGGTTAATGTTCCTACTGAACCAGGGCCTAGACTCCAACGAATAGACCCTTGCACCGGCCCCGCCACCACTGCGGTAAACTGAACCTGTTCACCGGGACCTAAAACGGCGATAGTGGGGTCTAGAGCGAGAAGGACTTCCTCCATCCCAAAATCTTTCGGGGAGATCAAGCCCGCGACGAAGCGAAGGAGCTGGATAACGTCTAATAAGTTGATCTTCCCATCTCCAATTTTCCTCCCCCCTGTACCGGGGTGGGGGGCTACATCGGCCAGAAAGGCTTCCCGAAAGGTATTAAACTTCTGTAGCCCTACTGCCACTTTTAACACCCGGACCACATCCTCCAGGCGAACCTGACCATCGCCTGTAACATCGCCCAACAAATCCGCCTGAACTGGGAGGGAGGGAAGAAAGGATAAACCTAAAAGAATCAGGATATGTTTTAGGAACTTTAAAAAGCGAAGGGGTTTCATCGGATATTATCAGCCCAATGCTACCATAACTAAAGAGAAAACGTCAAACCTCGGCAGAGTTTCGCCCGGGGTCCTTAATGTAACTTTTTGCTGATTTTTCGGCATCTATTCGTAGATGTTATCTTCCCTCAACAATCTCCCTCGGGAGCAATTCGGTAGTGTTATGGCGCATCTTTTAGAGTGCGCAGAATGTCTCAAAATACTGAAGGGGCGTTTCCCCCTTGGGGGAACCGCCCCTTTTCGTCAGCAGGGGTGGCAGGATTCGAACCCGCGACCTGCGGTTTTGGAGACCGCTGCTCTCCCAGCTGAGCTACACCCCTATAAAAAGAAAAGAATAAAGCGGGAGACGGGATTCGAACCCGCGACATCCAGCTTGGGAAGCTGGCGTTCCACCACTGAACTACTCCCGCATCTTGTATCTCTACCATATACCATGTATACCATAGAACTTTTTCTTTGTCAACATCTGCTGAAAAAATCTTGCTTCTAGCTTGGTTGAAAGGTTGTCCCCCACTGCTCGTGTCAAAATCACATCCGACAGGGCGATTTCCCCATCTCCAAAGGTGCCATCCGATCACCATATTGGGGACTCGTCAAATTGCAATGCCAGCCATACCTCCTGAAGCCAGATACCGACTATTCGGAGAAAAAGCGATGGAAGACACCGAGCCACTACGCTCTCCCATAGGGATGCCTTCTTTCTCCTCCCCCTCGCTTTGAGCATCAATCGTTAACACGCCTTCTAGATCTTTACTTCAACATTCGCTGAATTTCTCCGGTAGTCATTCCCTCCCACAATAATCGGGTAGCTAATGACAACTCATTATGGATGCGAAGACTCAGATAGAAGAAACCGATCAGGAGGACGGCGGAGCACCAAGGGGCTATATCCCGGCAAAGGACAATCCAACGTTCCCACCAATTCCCCGAATCCTCTCTCCCTCTGCCCAAAGGGATAAGGCTTGCTACCCCCATTATCAGGAGAGTTAAGCCAGGAGTAATGCTGGCTAAGCAGAGAAATTGATCGCTCCCTATCTTCACTTCCAAAAGGGTTTTCCCTGCCCCTCCTACGAGTTTCAAAGCCGGGAGAACTACCACGACCCCTTTAATGACCCAAAGGGAGAGAAATCCCCCTAGCCCTCGAAGCGGAAGGGGAGCTTTGTTTTTAACCCATTGCAGGCTGAGGATGAAACCTAAAATAGACAATAGAAGCGTTAACCCTATTTCCGGAAGGGTTGCGGTTTGAAGATACCAGAGATAACCCGCCCGGGTCAAAGGAATAAGCCAGTCCTCCCCTTCCCGAACGTATCCTGAGATCCTGGCTCGCCAGAGCGTAGCGGTATTAATCTCCGATTGAGCCCATTCAGCCTCTCGGCGCAAACCCGCTTGCCGAAGCCGAGATAAAAACTCCTCCGGGGTGGGAAGACTAGCCGAACCCAGAATGATCCCCACCCCGTTGGTCACCCCGGTTAACAAAGGCTCCTTCTGCCTTAAGAGGGACCCTACTTGCAGAAGAGCATACCGAAGCCGAATTCCCTGGGCTACTTGACCTGTACTCTCTAAAGCCAGGGCTTTTTTATCCACCTCAAAGCTCATTCGCCGGAGAAGGACATGATGAGGCAGATTCTGCAGAACGTTGCGGGTGTAAAGGGCCGAACGCACCGGCGAAAGGCCCACCGTTTGAGCGGAATGGAAAAGGATTTCCGCAATCGCTCTACTGTAGGGTTCATAACGCTTCTTCTTCAGCGCTTCCCTCAGACGCTTCACCCCTTCTTCCGGTCGATGGGTTGTCCAGAATACTGCAGACTCAATCAAGTCAAAAAAGGCGTTGTCACTATCCAGTTGGCGAGCTTGTCGGGTTGCTGTAAGGATCCTATCCGCTTGCTCAGCATTAGGTTGGCCTAGGGGAGGGATTTGTGACTCGATCCAAGCGGTAAGATAAACAGGATTCCGACTTAAGCGGGAGTCCTGGGGGAGCTGAGGAGGAACTAAAGTCCCTTGCTCGGCCATAAGATCAACTATCGCTCGCATCAGGTCGTCCCTACTCTGCTGACGGATTTTCTCCTTTACCTGGTGCCAATTCACTTTCTCCAGCAGAGGGACTTCATCAATCGTCCACCGCAAGTTAGTCCATTCGGAGGGAGGTTGATGCCTCGCTCTCTGTGCCAGCAAGGGAAGAGAGTTGCTCCACTGAAGAGCAAAATATTCCTTCGTAATGGGGTGGGCAAAAAGCGCTACTCCTAGAAGGATCACCGTGAGAATCCCCAAAAGAAAGCTCTTAGACATTAGCCCTCCCTTAATTTGAGAGTGATGGGGAGATGAGAAAAGGTTGATGCGGTTAACTTGAAGGTTGTTAACCCTTTCGGCGGAGGAGAGGAGGAGATAGGGCATCCATAAGAGGGCGCATTTCCCAGAGCTCCTCCTCGGGCATTACTTCCTGGACCTTGTTAAAGAGCTCCTCCTCTTCAAAACGGATATGGCGATCTAGCTCTTGACCAATTTGCTGGGCAAGAGAGAGGGGAGGAGGTAGCGTTCCTAAAGCCTTGGTGAGATCTCCAATCAGCCGGCGCAAGCGAATATGGTCCTTTAAAGTTCTTAAAATCAACGGGTCCTCCTCCGAGAGGTATCGAGCGAGATAAGGGAGCAGGACCTCCTCTTCGGCCCGAAAGTGTTGGCGGATAGCGTTTTGCCAATGGGAGAGAAAATCTTGTAAGGTTTGTTCCATCTTATCTGGAGTTGGATTGGAAGAAGCCAGCTGGCGAAGGCGGCGAGCTTGAACCAAACCGATGTGATGGTCGGAGGAAAGCCCGTGTAAACTAGGATGCCGTTTCATAAGAATGAGATTAAGAGGAGATAAGCTCGCCCATAAATCCCCAAGGATGGGCCTCAACCGCCTTCACCCAAACCAATCGCCCAATCAGATCCTTAGATCCAGGGAAGTTCACCGTCTTGTTCGTTCGGGTTAGACCTGTTAGCAATTCCGGAGTCTTGGGAGAAGACCCTTCTACTAAAACTTCAAAGACCTGCCCCACTTGAGACTGGTTAATCTCCAAAGTAATCTGGTTTTGCAGTTCGATCAACCGATGCAGGCGATCTCTCTTGACTTCTCTGGGCACCTGGTCGGGGAAAGAGGCAGCTGGTGTTCCTGGCCGAGGGCTGAAGGCGAACATAAAGGCCGAGTCGAAGCGGACTTCTCGAACCAGATCTAAGGTTCTCTGGAATTGTTCCTCGGTTTCTCCGGGGAACCCCACAATAATATCAGTGGTAAGGGCTACCTGAGGGATTCGTTGGCGGATGCGGTGAATCAGATCGAGGTATTCTTCTCGAGTGTAATTCCTCCACATCCTCTTAAGGATTTCATTATCACCGGCCTGGAAAGGTAGGTGTATCCACTCGCACACTTTAGGAAGATGGGCTACCGCTTCAATCATCTCCTCCCGGAAGTCCGCCGGATGGGAGCTGGTAAAGCGAATGCGTTCGATTCCGGGCACTTCGTTCAGGCGTTCGAGGAGGTAAGCAAAGTGGGGGCGGGCTTTTCGATGACCCCCATCTTCAGCCATACCATAGGCGTTAACCGTTTGGCCCAGAAGAATGATTTCTTTACAGCCGTGGGCAGCGAGGTATTCTACATCGGCAAGGATGTCTTCCATCGGTCGGCTTCGCTCTCGACCCCGGGTGTAGGGTACGATACAGAAGGTACAAAACTTATCACAACCTTCGATAATGGGCACAAACTCTTTTAGCTTAACCTGAGCTCCTAAGCGCGACCCTCGGGGAGTCCAAGACAAGGCCTCCTGCCGGGTTTTGGGTAGCTCCAGAGCGACAAGAGGATGTCGAGTATTGCGCGTTTGCTCAATCAGCTCTACAATCCGCTCAACGTTTCCCGTACCTATAACTAAGTCCACTACTCCGGGGGAGTGGTGTTGAAGTTCTTCGCCCACTCGTTGGGCCATACACCCACAAACCCCCACAGTGAGGTGAGGCTTTCGTTCTTTCAAACGGCGAAGTTCCCCCAGTTTGCTCCAAACCTTGTCCTCAGGTTTGGCCCGGACAGAACAGGTATTAATGAGGATGACATCCGCTTGATCTTCGCTCTCAGCGGGGGTATAACCCGCTTCCTGAAGGAGGGCCTCCATCCGATCGGAGTCGGCCACGTTCATCTGACAACCATAGGTAATGATATGATAAGTTAACCCCGAAGTGAACGGAGAGCGAATAGGGATGGTAAGGTCATCCACCCGAGGGTCCGGCCGTTCTATTTCCTGTTCTGTGGAGATAACCTTAAGAGTAGTTAGGGTTGCCATAGGGTTTCTTTTCTTTCGGGTAAGGAGATTTTGAAAATAGGGTGACAAAGGTTGCTCAGCGAAAATTTCTCTAAGAAATTTTACTCTAATCCTTATGCAATTATAGCATAAGATGGAGGAGACTCGAACCTTTCAAAATCAGCGCATTCTAAAGGGTACGACTACCAAACCTCTTTATGATCCCCTCCCCCCTTATGGGGAAGGTTAGAGTGGAGGTAAAGGTGGTCGCCGGCTTTAATCTAAAACCGGCTCCCCTCCAAGGTTGGATTTTCCGCTGTTGACAATAGTGTCCTAGATTGTCAAAATACCAGCGGACGTCTATGGAAAACAACAAAAGAGATTGGTTCGCCCGGTTTCATCCCAAGCGTTTAAGCATCAAATGGAAGGTTTTCGTGCCTGTGGCGGGCATTGTCCTAGCTGCCTTCCTAACTTACGCTTACTATGGCTATAAAACGCTTCAGGATCAGTTTATCACCCAATCCGGAAGGTCAGCCCAGATCCTGGCCACGGTGATTGCCCAACGGGTTTATCCCGCTCTGATCGCCCGGAATCCCTCCTCCGCCCGTCAAGTTCTTTCGGAAATTTCTACTCTGCCCTCCTTACAACAGGTAGCCCTTCTCACTCCCCAAGGAAAGCCTTGGGTCAGAGTGTATCGAACCTCTTCGTCCGCTCCTTCTCCTCCTTTTCTGCCTACCCTCTTAGATCTAGCCAGAAGACAGAAAGGCCCTGCTGGTCGGATGGGAGAGAATTGGATCTACCATTCCGTTCAAGCAGTTCATAACTCGGAAGGAGATTTGGTCGGCTTTATTCAAATCGATTTCTCCAGCGTGGATACTTACCGCCAATTAACTCGGAATAGCCAGCAGTTCGGTGTGATTACCGGGGTTACCTTGGTTCTTCTCGCCCTGGCCCTCATCATCGTCCTTCACGTTCTGGTAAGTCGTCCTTTGGCAGAGCTAATGACCGCTATGAAGCAGGTGGAACAAGGGGATTTGACTGCCAGGGCCGAAATTCGATCTGGAGATGAGCTGGAGCAATTAGGTCAGAATTTCAACCGGATGGTACAGGAGATCGAGCAGAAGAACCGTCAGCTTGTTCAGTCGGAAAAGTTAGCCAGTATTGGTCTTTTGGCCGCTGGGGTTGCCCACGAAATCAATAACCCTATTGCGACTATCTCTGTTTCCGCCGAGCGACTTTTGGAGACCGAAACCTCCGAGGAGCGGCGGCGCTTCCTCCAGATCATTCTCAAAGAGAGCGAGAGGATCGGCCAAATCATTAATAAACTATTAGGTTTTGAACGGGGAGGGCGAGTGGCCTTTTCCCCCTGTCATCTGGAAAGGATCTTACAACAAAGCCTGGAGGACTTTGCTTCTATCGCGGAGCAGAATCGGGTTCAAGTGGAGACTGACTTTCAGATCGAGGGGGCTGTTCTCAACGGCCAGTGTGACCAGCTCCGCCAGGCTTTTGGTAACATTATAGACAATGCTTTAAAAGCGATGCCTCAAGGAGGACAACTTCGGATCCGCGCCTATCGGGAAGATCAAGAAGTAGTCATTGAGTTTATGGATACTGGCCCAGGCATTCCCCAGGAGTATCTTGACCGAATTTTTGACCCCTTTTTTACTACGCGAGAAGTAGGAGAAGGCTTTGGTCTAGGGCTTGCAGTTTGCTATGAAGTGGTGAAACGGCATGGCGGAAACATCTCTGTCCAGAGCGATGCCGGGGGAACCACCTTTACTCTTCGCCTCCCCCTTCTTGGAGAAAACCAGGAGAAAGAAGATGCCCTCCGAAAAAGAGTTCCGTATCTTACTCGTGGACGACGACCAAAACCTTCTTGATACCCTAGGGACTATTCTCCAGCTGGATGGCTATAATGTGGTCACTGCCTCTTCAGCTCACGAAGGGTTGTTGGCAATGCAAAAACAACCCTTTGATCTCGTTCTTGTGGACTTGAAGATGCCCCGGACAACCGGCTTGGATATGCTGAAGGTGATCCGAGAGCAATATCCTCAAACTAAAGTGGTTATCATGACCGCCTATGCCACCGTGGATACAACGGTTCAGGCGATGCGTTTGGGGGTTTTTGATTATTTGCCCAAACCCTTCAAACTCGCTGAGTTGCGCACCATTCTGACCAGAGCTCAGAGGGAAGGATGAGTCGCCAGAAGTGGTCTCGAGAACGGGTGATGCAGGAGATTTTGCGCCTTCATTCTGCAGGGGCGGATCTCACCCAAAGCCGAGTGGAAGCCATTGATTCGCGTCTCGTCTCAGCTGCCATCCGATATTTCGGCTCCTGGAAGTCAGCGGTGGAAGCAACCGGCTTAGATTATTCTCCTATTGCAGCCGAGGGGCGTAAGCGGCGTTCGGAAAAGATCACCCGATGGACCCGGGAAAAGATCTTAGAGGAGATCCGTCGGCTGGCAGGAATGGGAGAAGACCTCTCTTCGGCGGTGATCCGCCATAAACATCTCTCCCTCTATGCGACCGCTCGGAGGAAGGAGCATTTCGGCAGTTGGGCAGCCGCAGTAGAAGCCGCCGGTTTTTCCTATGATTGGGTGGTGAGAGCAAGTAAAAAACGCCGAAAAGCGGAGGCTGAATGGAAACGACAACTCCTCCGGGATTATTACCAGGAGCAGAAAAGCACGAAAGGAGTGGAGCCACTGCTAAACCTTCCCCCAAAACCCTCAACACCGAAGGAGTGGATTGAAGACCTCCTAAAAGAGCGATTAGAAGAGGCCTATGAGAGTAGCCCCCCTGAGCAAGTCCAGCGGTTGACTCAGGTATTACAGGAGGTCCTCCTAAGGATCCGGGAGAGACAACAAGAAGAGCGGGGTTAAAGAGATGAAACCTCTTTCTCTCCCCCTTCTCGGTTTAAGCTGTATGGTGCTAGGAGCTTTAGGCCTTAAAACGGGAAAAAGAATTCTGCGAACTCCTAGCTTCATCTTGGTGCCTTCGGGCGGCTTGCTTCTCTTAACAGGAGATTGGCGAACCGCCGTGAAAATCCTCCTAGTGTGGGGCCTGATAACCTGGATCTATAACCGATGAAGGAAGGACGCTTAAAGGATCAGATCTGCGTCATCTTTGGGGGAGCCACCGGTATCGGTTTCGCCATCGCTCGAGGGTTTGTTCGAGAAGGAGCGATTGTTATCCCTGTAGGCCGTCGGGCTGAACGGTTGGAACAAGCTATCCGGGAATTAGGCTTAGAGGGTCAAGTTCCAGTACTTCGCACCGATGCCACTGACGAGCGCCAAGTACAGTCCACTGCGGAAACTTTAGAAAGATGTTTTGGCCGCGTGGATGTCCTGGTGAATAGCCAAGGAACTATTGTTCGTAAACCCGCTTTGGATCTCTCTCCCGAAGATTGGGATCGAGTGGTTAACACTAACCTTCGCAGCCTTTTCTTAACCTGTGTGGCCTTTGGTCGAGGAATGATAGCCCGTCGGAAGGGTAAAATCATCAATATCGCCTCCTTGGCTTCTGAACTCGGGCTAAGCGAAGTTCTCCCTTATTGCGCGAGTAAAGCAGGGGTGATGGGCCTAACTCGGAGCTTGGCCATAGAATGGGCACCCTATAATGTTCAGGTTAATGCGATTATCCCCGGCGTTTTTATTACAGACCTGAACCAGGAGATTTTTGAGAAAGACCCCCAAAGGCTTCAACGAATCTTGAATCGTATTCCTATGGGACGCACCGGCCAGGTGGAGGAGCTTCAGGAGGTGGCCCTCCTCCTGGCCAGCTCAGGTTCCGATTACATTACTGGCCAGAGTATTGCAGTAGATGGTGGGTTACTCGCCTATGGATTTTAGAAGGAGACGGGGGAACCTGCAAACTTCCTCAGGGGTCATCATAAAAGGGGGAAAGGGATGGATATTCGGGCTATTCAGCAAGCTTTAAAAGAAGACCATTTGGATGGGTGGCTCCTCTACGACTTCCATAAAATGAATCCTTTCGCTCTTCAGATCCTGGGTTTCAAAGAAGCCCCCCTAACCCGGCGGTGGTTTGTCTTCCTTCCTAAGGAAGGCACTCCAGTGGCTCTCGTCCATACTTTAGATGCCCCTCTCTTCCCCTGGAAAGAAGGCCTTAGGGTCACCTATACCTCCTGGCGGGATTTGCAAGAACAGGTTCGGAAGATCCTCCAAGGATCTCGCTGTGTTGCAATGGAATACTCTCCTCGAGGCGCTCTTCCAACGGTTTCCCGGGTGGATGCAGGAACGTTAGAGATGGTCCGAGCCTGTGGGGTGGAAGTGGTCTCCTCAGCCAACCTTCTGCAGCGGTTTGCAGCCTGCTGGACCGAGGAGCAGTATCACCTCCATCGGCAATCGGCTCAGCAGCTGATGGCGATCAAAGATCATCTTTTTGAATGGTTAAGACAGTGTCTTTTGGAGGAAACCTCTCTCACCGAGTGGGATATTCAGCAAGAGATTTTAAGGCTTTATCAGGAGCAGGAGTTAGTGAGCGATTACCCTCCTATTGTGGCAGTAGGACCAAATACCGCTGATCCCCATTATTTCCCCTCTCCCGAGACGAGTCGGTCTCTTCAACCAGGTGAAGTACTTTTAATAGACCTTTGGGCAAAGAAACCATTACCCCAGGCGGTTTATGCGGATATTACTTGGGTGGCTTTTTGCGGGGATCGAGTTCCTGTAGAGGTAGAAGAAGCTTTTGACTTAGCGCGTTCGGCCCGAGATGCAGCGGTTGGCCTTATCCAGCAAGCTTTTGAACAAGGAAATACCCTCCGTGGCTATGAGGTGGATGATCTTGCCCGAAGCGTTTTCCAAGATGCTGGTATGGAGGCTTGTTTTGTTCACCGTACTGGGCACAATTTGGGAACGGAGGTTCATGGCCCAGGAGTTAACCTGGATAACCTCGAAACCCATGACGAGCGATACCTTCTCCCCGGTATAGCCATCACTGTAGAACCAGGCCTTTACCTCCCAGGGAGGTTTGGAGTCCGAAGTGAGATCAACCTTTATCTCCACGAAACAGGACCCGAAATCACCACTACGCCTGTGCAAGAGAAAGTTGTTCTATTAGCCTGATGCTCTTCTCTGAAAGGAATGCCCCTTGTGTAGTTTTTTATCCATCTTCTAAGGGCTTAAGTACTCTCAAAAAGACTAGGGGTTAGTTTCTTAGAAAGATGGCGAGTAAACCATCTCAAAGTTGAGAGAGAGGAGGTAGAAGAGATGAAAAAAGGAATACAGGCTTTTTGCCTGCTTGGGATATTTGCTTTTGTGATTCGAGCTTGGGCTCATTCTACTGGCCCTCCAGCGGGACGAACGGGGGCACCAGGAGAGCGCACCTGCAACGACTTCGGTTGCCACAGCTCCTTTGCCCTCAACTCGGGGTCGGGAAAACTGAGTATTGAAGTGCCCCCCAACTATGTCCCTGGTCAAACCTATCGGATTAAGGTCACCCTTCAGCAGACGGGTCAGCGACGTTGGGGTTTTGAAGCGACGGTGAAGAAAGAGGGAAAGAACGAGCGAGGGGGAGAGATCAAGATAGTGAATAGTCAGCTGACCCAATTTGCAGTAGGAGGGCCGAGTGGGGCGAGTGCCCCTCAGTATATAGAGCATACGGATGATGGGACTTTCGAAGGGACGACGAATGGCCCGGTGAGTTGGGAGTTTGATTGGGTAGCGCCTCCTGCAGGTACAGGGAATGTGGTGTTTTATGTGGCAGGAAATGCAGCGAACGGGAACGGCTCGAATAGCGGAGATTACATCTACACCACTCGAGCTATTGTTCAAGAAGCCTCCCCTATAGTCCCTGGGGATTTGAATGGAGATGGGCAGTTAGCCGTATCCGATGCGGTACTTGCCCTCAGGATAGCAGTAGGGTTAGCTACCCCTACCCCTCAGCAGATCGAAGCTGGGGATGTAGCTCCTAAACCGGGTACTGGCTCGAAAGCAGGGGCTCCCTATGGCGATGGACGGATTACTATTGCTGATGTGGTTCGTATCCTACGCAAGGTGGTGGGGTTAGAGAAGGAGTGGCCTTAATTTAGCTGAAGATACCTTTTATTTCCTCCCCGTCCACAGGGAGGGTTCGGGTAGGGCAACTTCAATGCAGGCTAAAGCCTGCGACTACTGCCAAAATCAACTTCTCCAACCGGGTAGAGTTACGTCCTTCAGGGTGCGTTAGTCCCCCCTGTGTACGGGGAGAGGTTAGGGGTGGAGAGGTCGAATCACCCTTTTAAGAGCGTTGGAACCAATAGAGGGTTGGCCCTAAAAGGGTTTTACAGCTACAACCCTGAAAGACTAAGATGGAATTAGAGGTTAGTTTTCCCTCAGGAGGCAGAAAGAGACGATGCGATTTCGGTGTTCTTATCCGATATTGACTTATAGCTTTTCTCTTTTGTTCGCAATCAGCTTAACAACTAGTAGCTCTGCGGCCATCTCTCGGCGGGAGCAGGGCTTAGCTGGGATTCGGTTAGGAGATATTGGGTTAAGGGTGATCCGTCGATATGGGACTCCGAGTAGAGTTTTGGTGACTAACCCTCCTATTTTCGTGACAGTGACCCCGGTGATTATGCCTCCTGGGCAAAAGGACCGCCTTTTGATAGATGTAAATAACCTTCTTCAGCAGGGGCAAGGCGTCAACCAGGGATATACAGGATTGCCTGGTACCCCTCCTGGCCCTTATGGAATGGCACCCTATGGAGGTGCTCCGGGGATGACCCCTTACGGCCCGAATCCCTACGCCCCCAGTCCCTATGGTCCAGCTTCCACTCCCTACACCCCAGGAGCTAGCCCTTATGCTCCAGGAGCTCCTAGTCCCTATGGCCCTTATGGCACTCCTGGTCAGCCAGGAGCGCCCGGGTTAGGAGGAGAACAGCCCCAGCAAGGCCCTCCTCTTCCCCAGGTAACCGTGTGGATCTACAATTATCCGGAGAAGAACCTCTCCAATGTTTTTGTTTTGGATGAAGAAGGGCGGGTAGTGGCTATCGGCCAGTTCGGGAGCCGTCCATCAACGATTACGAGTCGAGGTATCAAACTCGGAGATCCATATGAATTAATTCTTCGCCGATATGGCTTCCCAGAAAGCCACAAGGAGTCTATCCCTGGTTCCTTGGAAGTAGATTATAGCGAAACTCGGGGAGTAAGATTCTGGTTTATCAACCGCCGGCTGAAGGGACACCAATCTTGGCCAGGGAAAGGCCCTTGGTGTGTGGGTATCTTGGTGGAGCGAATGGATTAGGATACCTTTGGGAGAAAACTTTTTAGGGTGGTCTCTAAGGCCACCCTTTTTCTTTAACGGGTTAGCTCTTCTTTCCTCCTCCTTGATTGAGGAGGCTCTTAATAACCCTCTCCATCTCCTTTAAATTAGGTTCTCCAGTGAAGGCTTTCTGCAAGCGACCTTGACGGTCGTAAAGGAAACTAGCCGGGAGGTCTCCTCCCCAATTCTTACTGAGTGCTTTAATAAAGGCCTCATCGTCAGCATTCTTTATATATACCTTAAAAGAGGGTTTCTGCTTCTTCAAAAAGGGGATAACAGCAGTGGAGAGTGTTTTGGGATCATCGGCAGAAACAGAAACTACTTCAAAACCCTGTGCCCGATACTTCTTATGGAGGCGAATCAGTTGAGGAAACTCTTTCACACAGGGAGGGCACCAAGTAGCCCAGACATTGAGTAAAACTACTCTTCCTCTATGAGAAGCCAGAACTTTTTTCAAACCCGGTATATCTACCAAGGTGACTGATGGGGAAGAAGGAGCCGAGTTCACCTTAGGCCCTAAGAATAAGAGAGTTATGCTGAGCAATAAAATCCTTCCTAAAAACTTCAACCGAGTAACCTCCTTTATCATAACAAGATGTCCTACATAGCCACAGAGTTTTTTCCACTAGGAGTGACAAAAGGGACCGTCTTTAGGTTCCCTGGCTGGCAGCTTCCTGAAATAGGGCCAATAAAGCTTCGGCGTTTGCCTTCCAGGTAAAAGATTTCGCCCTTTCTAAGCCCCACTCCTTGAGAGCCTTCCGAAGGGTTTTGTCCTCCAGAAGTCCTCGGATTTTCTCGGCCATTGCTTCGGGATCCCTCGCATTAACATAGAGAGCACAAGGACCTCCGATCTCCGGTAAAGCGGGGGCATCCGAGGCGAGAACAGGGCATCCGCAAGCCATTGCTTCCAGAAGAGGAAGACCGAAGGATTCACACAAAGAAGGGATAACCAGAAACTCCGCCAAGTTGTACAGAACAGCCAGATCCTTTTGAGAACAGTATCCTAAGAAGAAAACCCTCTCTGCAAGGTGCTTGTCCTCTAATAAGCGAACGACCTTTGGACCATAGTCCTTTATCTCTTTAGTCCCTCCACAAAGGAGGAGTTTAAGCTGAGAATAGTCTTGGTAAACGTAGGAGAAGGCCTGAAGAAGGCTTCCAAGGTTTTTTGTGCTCGGCTGAGGATTGGCCACGGATAAGAGAAAAGGGGGAGTGAGCCTCCTTTTCTCCCAAAGGATTTTCTGAGCCTGTTCCTTGGGAAGGGGGCCAAAGGGAGGGCCAACACCATGGTACACGACACGAAGCTTGCTGGTTTGGAGAGGAAAAAAAGTTTGAGCAGTTCGGGCCAGCGATTGGGAAACTACAGCTACTCTCTTTGCCCGAACAACAGAATGGTGGATCAGCCACCGCAGTAGCACCGACCGAGGGCCTTGAAACTCTTGGGGATGAGTAAACATTACCATTGTTTGCAGATAGAGTACTATTGGAGAAGCAAGAGCGAGGGGGGCGATGTTCATAGGAGCATAAAGAAGGTCGAAAGGATGCTTTTCTGCCCATTGAGGTAGAAGCCATTGTTCCCAAAGAAGCCGAAGAGGAACGCTCCTTCGGACAAAAGGGATGGTAATCTCCGTGAAATTCGGGGCTTGGGGAGGGAGAAACTCTTTTTCTCGGCCAGGAGGGACTAAAAGGATGTACTCATTATTGGGGTCCACTTCAGCCAAAGAACGTAGCTGATATTTGAGTACCAAGGCGCCGGACACTGCCCGCCCCGGTAACATTTGTAGGGCATCTACAAGGATTCGCATCCCATCGGTTTAAATCAGCCCGGCTCGTGAAAGATATTCCCGAACCTTCTCCCGGGCCTGCGGAGAGAGAGGGAGAGCAGGAGAGCGAACCACGATCTCTGGCCCCCAACCTCGAAGGTGTATCGCCTCCTTCACGATCGTTGGGAAGTACGCATCTAAACGGTACATTCCCAGCAGAGCGGACCACCGTTTCGCCTCGGAGAGGGCCTTTTCGTAATCCCCTCGGCGGTACGCATTGTAAAGGGCAACCGCAATCTCCGGGGCAAAATTAGCACTACCCGCAACACATCCATCGCCACCCAAAGTGAGGTTGGGAAGAAAGAGATCATCGTTGCCACAAAAGACTAAAAAGTCGGGGCGTTCTCGTTTGATCTCTTCAATCATCTCCCGGAGATGGCTGATGTTATCGACCGTATCTTTTACCCCCACAATATTTTTACAACTCTCCACCAAGGAGCGAATGAGTTCCACTGAGAGAGAATATCCTGTAACCGAAGGGTAATTGTAAATAAAAGCAGGAAGTTCTCCCGCTTCGGCTACTACTCGGAAATATTCTCTTAAGTGAGCTTCTCCCGGTTGCCAATAATAAGGTCCTAAAATCACAATAGCGTCTGCTCCTGCGTCTCGGGCTACCCGGGCGTAGTGAGAAGCTTGCTCGGTAGAGCAATCTCCTACGCCCACAAAAAGCGGCACTCGATGGTTCACCTGCTCCACTGCCCATCGGGTAAAGATTTCCCGCTCCTCCGGGGTAAGGTGGATAAATTCCCCAGTGCTCCCCAGCACAAACAGGCCGTGGACGCCCGCTTCTAACAAACGCTCGATATGATAGGCGTTCGCTTCCCAATCTATGGACCAATCCGGTCGGAAAAGGGTAATCGTTGGAACAATCACTCCATGAAATTGCGCTATCATCCGTTTACCTCATAAGGGTGGAGCCACTTTATCTTCTTTTATCTCTTAAGACTTCTCTAAGGGCGAAGAGGAGATAGGCAACGTTAGCGAGAGACGCACCATAACCCATTAAACCGATGCGCCAAATTCGGCCTTTTAGCGGGCCTAATCCTGCGCCGATCTCAATGCCATATTGGTGAAGCAATTGGGCACGGACTTCTGCTTCCTCCACTCCCTCGGGTACCTTTACTGCGTTGAGCATTGGTAAACGGTAATCCGGGGGAGGAAGAAGTTCTAAGCCGAGTTCTTCCAAGCCTTCCACCAACTTTTGGTGAACTTGACGGTGGCGTTCCCATCGGGCTTCCAGCCCCTCCTCAAGAATCAAGCGAAGGGCCTCCCTTAAGGCATAGTGGAGATGGCTGGACGCAGTGTGATGATAAACCTTTTCTACCCAATAGCGGGTCATTAGGTCTGCATCCAAATAGAAGGAGGGCACGGGGGTTTTGCGCTTTCGGAGGATTTCTATCGCCCGGTCACTGAAAGTGATAGGGGCCAAACCGGAAGGAGCTCCTAAACATTTTTGAGTGGCGGAGTAGCAGACATCAATTCCCCAAGCGTCCACTTCTACCGGCATCCCTCCTAGGGAAGTTACGGTATCCACAATCAATAGAGTATCTCGTTCTCGGCAGAAAGCTCCCACTTCCGCAATATCTTGGCGGGTCCCTGTGGAAGTTTCAGCATGGACTAAAGCGACCGCTTTAAAGGAGTTTGCTTTCAGGGTATTAATAATCTGGTCAACGGGAAGGGGTTTTCCCCATTCAGCAGAGAGAGCCACGGGTTCGCCTCCGCACCGGCGAACCATCTCCAGCATCCTTTCTCCAAAATAGCCATAAACCCCTACAAGCACTCGATCACCCGGTTCGATGACGTTATAGAAAGCGGATTCCATCCCTGAAGTCCCAGTTCCGCTCATCGCTAGAGTCACGAGGTTATGAGTGCGAAAAACCTGCCGTAATAGGAGGGCGTTTTCTTGAAGGATCTCTATAAATTGGGGGTCGAGGTGACCGAGAGGAGGTTGAGAGAGCGCAAGGAGCACTTGGGGATGAAGGTTACTAGGCCCAGGCCCCATCAAGATTCGAGGGGGTATCCGCAATTCTCCCATCGCCTTCTCTTCTGACATCTTCAGCTAGTCTCCTTCCTCTAACCTCTTCGAGAAGGAAGGAGCAACTTCCTTTTGATCCTATAGTTTCGAGAGGTTTGGCAGGATTTTACGGGATTTTGTCGAAAAAGAAGGTGTGAGGTTGCTGGTTTGCGGTACAGCGGCAGCGGAAGGATGGCCTGCTGTCTTTTGTGAATGCCCCGTTTGTCTGAAGGCCCAGAAGGAAGGTGGCCCTGATTTACGCAGCCGTACCGCTTATGCCCTAGGGGAAACGATCCGGATTGACTGGGGGCCTGACTCCTATTGGCATACCCTTCGTTATTCTCTCCCCTCTCACCGCCTCCAACATCTGCTCATCACCCACTCCCACCAGGATCATTGGCAACCGGGAGAATTGTTCTATCGCCGACCAGGTTTCTCAGTGGTGCCCGAAGATCGGATTCTCCATGTTTATGGGAACCAACGGGTTGAGGAGAAGATGGGCTTCTCTTCAGAGGAGGATCTCCTCCGGTACCGGGTTCAATTCCATCGCATCTCTCCTTGGGAGCAATTATTGCTCTCTGAAGGGGTTTCCGCTATCCCAATTCTAGCGAACCATGACCCGAAAGAGCAATGCTTAAATTATATCCTGCAATGGGAACAAGTGACTGTTTTACAAGGCAACGATACCGGTTGGTATTCGGAGGAGACTTGGGATTTCCTCAGCCAGTTTGAGTTTGATCTCGTTCTTCTGGATAGTACCTCTGGCAAAAAGGATACATTGGATGGGCATCTGGGATGTCCGGGAGTAGTTCGAGCGAAGCAGGAGATGGAAAAGAGGGGGTGTTTAAAGCCTTCAGCTCGTTTTGTCGCAATACACTTCTCTCATAACGGAGGCTGGCTTCATTCAGATCTCGAAAACTTCTTCCATCCTTATGGTATCGAAGTTGCCTGGGATGGAATGAGTTTTCTTTTATGAGGAGGGTTTCGTTTTCATCGCAGTCTAGTGGTATGGAAAGTGTTAAAAAAGGAAGATTATGGGATATTTTAAGAGGGGAGAAAATTTGCATCGTACCCTAGTGGTATTAAAATACAAAAGGTTCATAGCATCCATCGATTTTATTAACTTAAAATGCCTATACGGGTTCTGTTTTCCGGTTACTATGGCTTTGGCAATGTCGGTGATGAAGCGGTCTTAGCCGGAACCTTGGAAGGCTTGAATAGGAGGAGGACGGAAGATCCTCTTCCGATGGAAATAGGTGTGCTCTCTGCCCGCCCCGCAATGACCCGATCTTTGCATTCTGTTCAGGCCTTTCAGCGGAATCCGGGCCGAGATTTGTTAAAAGCTCTGGCTTGGTGTCACCTCTTCGTCAGTGGAGGAGGAAGCCTCCTCCAAGACGCAACCAGCTTTCGGTCCTTGCTTTATTACCTTGGATTGATTCTGCTCGCTCGCCTCCTGCGAAGAAAAACTCTTATCTACGCCCAGGGAATAGGACCTCTTCACCGTTCCGCCTCCCGGAAGTTGGTGAGAAGAGTTCTCCAGGGAGTGACTGCCATCTCGGTTCGAGATGCCGACTCAGCAGATCTTCTCAGGCAATTAGGGGTGGGGCGAGAAATCCTTGTAGGAGCAGACCCTGCCCTTCTCCTTCCACCGGGAAGGAGGTTCCCTTCCCATCCCTCTCTCGCTAACGAAGCTACTCAAGAGGAAATTTCCTTATCTTCTGGCCAACCGTCCGAAAAACCCAATTCAACTCCTATCCCTCCAAGCCGATTGGCGAGAGGTCGTCGTAGGAAGATTGCCTGTTTGCTTCGTCCTTGGAAGGAGGAGGACCCGGTTCAGTGGGCCATCTTTTGTGATCGCCTCGCAGAAGAATTAGGTCGGGATGTCTATCTGATCCCCCTTTATCCCGACCAGGATGTTCCTTTGGGCAATAGTATTTTGCAATACTGCCAACAGATGGTTTTCCTGAGTGAGGAGTTGCCGGATCCCCGTCAATGGCCTGTTTACCTTACTCATTTTGATCTAGTGGTTTCGGTACGCCTTCATGGTTTGATCTTTGCTCTCCTTGCCCAAGTACCCGGAGTTGGACTTTGTTACGATCCTAAAGTCCGCTCTTTTATGAGGTCTGCAGAGAGGGGAGGGTGGGCGATGAATTATCCTCCTTCTGTGGAAAGGGCGATTGAGGTTTGTAAACAAGCGTTGGGAGAGGGATTCTTCTGCTCTCCGGAGGTTTCTCAGAAGCTCCAATCTTCTGCGGATCGGTGTGTGGAACACCTGGTAGAGGTTGCTCTTCTTCAAGGTCATTTATGAAACGGAGGTGGAGGGAGAAATCTTTTTTACCCTCCCCATCCACGAGGGATGAGCGTAGGCTCAAGCCTGCGGCTACTACTGGTTTTCCTCCTTTTTCGGTTCCCAATCCCTCGATTATCCCCGCTTGTAGAAGATGCTCGGGTGGTTCGCCTCCAGATAGCTACCTGGAGGTTCCCCTCCCTAACCCTATCTCCCTGATACCTTCCAGCTTAACCCTGAACACCATTGACTCCTTCTTCACAAACTGGCTATAATGCCTGAGGTAAGGAGGATGGCCTTGAAGATTCTAAAAAAGAAGGGGATTTCATTGAGATGAGGACTCATAAGATGCCTGTTTGTACCGAATGTGGTAAACCCGTGCCGAATATTCCCTCCTACTTTGAGGGCCTTAAGGTAGAGGTGCGATGCAAAGCTTGTGTGACTCGCCGGTATCCCGATGCTTATCGCCATGTCTCTTCGGAGATTTACACCCCTCGTCTCTTCTCCGGCCCTACTCCGATTCTTAATGATTAGGCGGGTTAGGAGGAAGAGAAAATCTGCTCTCTTTCGTTTTAAGAGGGACCCGGAGGGAAAACTTAATTAATTATACTTAACGGGGTTTCGGGGCACCAGCCCAGCGGTGAGGGTCTTTTAGTGAGGCGCCACAGTGAAGGAGAGCTCGCTCGACCACCATTCGGATGAGGTCTTCAATAGTTTGGGGTTGGTGGTAGAAGGGAGGAGAGGCAGGGAGGATTATTGCCCCCATTTCTGATAAGGTGAGCAGATTCCTTAAGTGGATAGTGCTCAGAGGACTTTCCCGGGGCACGATAATCAATTTGCGCCGCTCCTTCAGCATTACATCTGCCGACCGAGTAATTAAATCGTCCGAGATCCCTGCCGCTATCCGGCCAGCAGTTCCCATGCTACAAGGGATGATAATCAAAGCGTCAGGTGCTGACGACCCGCTGGCTAGAGGAGCGTTTAAGTCATCGGGATGAAAGGAGAACACTTTCTCCCCAGGAGGTCCTAATAATTGCTGGGCGGAAAGGGGACCCGGACTCACGGTTAGCCCCAGTTCATGCTGGATCACTTCAGGGGCACGGTTGGAAAGTACAAGGTAAAGGGGATCAAAGTAGTTCAGAGCGGTCTCGAGAAAGCGTACCCCATAAATGCATCCACTGGCTCCAGTGATGGCCACAGCTAAACTCGGCATCGTTTGCTAAATTCCCCACTTTTGCGCTTGAAAACCAGGGAGATCAATCCCCAACTGGGGCCAAAGCTCATCAATGCGTCTCTTCACTTCAGGCGACATTACGATCTCCTCAGGCCACTCTCGGTTAAAGCCCTCTTCTTTCCATTTCCGAGTAGCATCAATACCCATCTTAGACCCAAAAGCCGGAAACCGGGCGGAATGGTCTAACACATCTACAGGTCCCCGGACAAATTGAATATCTCTCTCGGGATCTACAGCGTTTCCTACCCGCCACATTACTTCTTGCAAATTATGGACGTTACACTCTTCATCTACGACTATAATACATTTGCAAAGGGACATCTGTCCCATTCCCCATAAGGCATGCATTACCTTGTAGGCGTGACCAGGATACTTCTTTCGAATACTGACGATGGCCAAGTTATGGAAAACGGTTTCTACAGGCAGATTAATATCCACCACTTCGGGAAGTTGGAGCTGAATGAGGGGTAGGAACAAACGTTCTGTAATTTTCCCTAGCCAACCATCCTCCATCGGGGGGCGCCCTACAATGGTGGTCGGATAGATAGGGTTCCGCCGGTGGGTGATACAAGTGACGTGAAAGACGGGATAATAATCCGCCAGAGAATAAAAGCCGGTGTGATCCCCAAAGGGACCTTCTAAACACCTTTCTTCGGGATCGAGATAACCCTCAATGACAAAATCTGCTTCTGCTGGCACCTCTAGGTTCACCGTCTTACACTTTACCAGCTCAACCGGTTTCCGACGGAGGAATCCCGAGAAGAGGATTTCGTCCACTCCTTCCGGTAGGGGGGCGGTGGCTGTATATATTGTCACTGGGTCTCCTCCCAGTACTACAGCGACTTCCATCCGTCGTTTTTCTTGGGAATGGGCCTCAAAATGCCGAGGTCCCACTTTATGAATCTGCCAGTGCATTGCGGTGGTCGTAGCGTCGAAAACTTGGATTCGATACATCCCCACATTCCGGCGACCGGTTTTGGGGTCTTGAGTGATGACGAGAGGAAGAGTGATATACCGGCCTCCATCTTGAGGCCAGCATTGAAGAATGGGGAGCTCCAAAAGGTTAGGAGGATCCATTACTACCTCTTGACAGGGGCCTGATTTTACCCGCCGGGGTAGAGCCGACCTGAGACGGTTGAGCCGAGAGAGCACCCGAAGCTTGTCCGCTAGAGAGAGGGGAGGGGTCAGGTGAATCAGCTCCCGAATCTGTTCAGCCAGCTCCTCAATATCTTCCACCCCGAAAGCCAGATGAACCCGCTTCCAGCTAGCAAAGGCGTTAATTAAAAGGGGAAACCGGGATCCCACCGGCTTTTCAAAGAGGAGGGCCGGTCCCCCTCCTTTCACACAGCGGTCTGCGATCTCGGTGATCTCTAAAACAGGGTTTATAGGGATGGAAATCCGTTTGAGCTCGCCCGCTTTCTCTAAAGCTTCCACAAATTCCTGAAGATTATCTGGTGCCCCAAGCATAAATCGTCTCGTAGAGAACGGCAAAAATGTTCTTTATTCTCTTCAAGTCCCTTCATCATTATAGGGGTTAAGGGGAAAGGGGTCAAAGAGTTCTCTTATTTGGATTGGCGGAATCCGCACCCTCCCCACCAGGAAGGTGGATTTCAGAAGGGTAAACCTTCTGATGAGGAACTTTGGTAGTCACGGGCTTCAGCCTGTGCAAACTCATCCTTACTAGAAGCCCTCGTTTTTATCGATGAGGGATGATCGAGAGCCGAGCTTCTCTCTTCTAGCCGATAAACTTGTACACCCCTTTCAGTAAAAATCAATTGGAAGAAACCTTCGCGGATCGCCTCTTGAATGAGCTGGGCCCAATGGGCTTTGGCCCAATCTCTTTGGATCCATCGCAGATTGATCAAGGCGTAGGTAAATCCTCTCCTGCGAAACCACCGAACCATTTCCTCTGCGGAATGAAACCGATCATAGGGGAAAAGAGTGTGGTGACCCGGGTTCGCCCACCAGTACTCTCGATTAAAATAAAACCCTCGCGTCTCTTCAAAAAGAAGTAACTTGCCCTCTTGAGGGAGCTGGTTGAGAAACCGAATCGCCGGATATAGGTCCAACCGCCGGTAAAGGTACTGTTCTTGGGACTCTAATCCCAAGGCCACTTTTCCCATCGGTTGAATCCATTGCCAAGCGTTGATCGTTCCTAATCCCAAATGGAGAAAGACGATAACCCAAAGGACGGAGCTTTCTGCCCGCGAAGGGGCTACTTGGTTTTCCCTCTCCTGATTTCGGTAAAGGATTTCGGCACAAGCTCCAATCAGTAAGGGTAAAAGGGGCAATAAATACCGGCTCTGCTGAGAAAGAGGAAACCAACAAAGGATCACGCCGAAGAAAATTCCCAGCAAAGCCTTGGTGGGTTGAGCAAGCTTACGGCCTATAAGCAGGGGAAGAAGCCCCAAAGCAATAGGTCCAGGAAGATCATAAGGAGCTATTCCCTTAGCGAAAGGGTAAAAATGGCCCTGAAAGAGGCGGGCTAGAAAAGTGTTTTGTTCTTGCCAGAGTTCTACCACCCATTGAGAGAGGAAAGTAAGAGTCCAAGGAAGGAATAGAAAGCTAGCTACACTCAAACCGGTACCAAACTCTGACTGTTCCTGGGTATAAAGGAGAGCTAACTCCTTACTCCAGTAGCGCCCTCCGAAGAAAGAGTAGAAAAAGGGGTAAACAGGGTTCCCGGTCCACCACCAGGTTTTGATAAACCAGGGGCTAGAAATCAGACCCAGCGGGATGAGGTAAAGGAAGAGTGATCGTATCGGTGAGAGAGGTTGGGAAGCGGAGGGGATAACTCCATCGGCTTTTGAAGGTTTCTTCCCCCTTCTCAAATTCATAATGAGAAGGACGATAGCCAGAACTCCAGCGGGGAGCAAAGCAAAGGTTTTAGTGCCTACAGCCAAACCTGCAGTAATACCGCTTAGAATAAACCAGAAGGGGGATTGCTCCCGCCATCCTTGGAGGAAAGCATAAACGGATAGAGTGATATACCCCATTGTTGCCAACTCAACATAGGCCACCGTGCTTTCCCAGATGAGAGCAGGGCTGGCTGAAAGCAGAGCCATTATCAAAAAACCTGCTTTGGGGTTGATTCGCCGGGCCAGGAGCAGTGTAGCTCCTCCGGAGAGAGGGAAAAACCCCCAATGAAAGAGTTTAGCCAGTCCTGGAGGCCCAAAGGCTAGGCCCAGAGTAAATAACATTTGCAGAGTGAAGGGAAAGTTACTATGGTGGTCATAAGGGATATAGAAGATCCGCCCTTCCCGGAGGTAAACTTTGGGAACCGCAAGATGATAAGAGAGACCGTCCCAGTCAAAGCCTGCCGGGGGAGCTAGGGCTCCCAGTAGAGTACCGAAAAATAGGAAGAGGGCTACTCCTGCCCCCACTCTTTCCACCCAAGAGGACCCGCCCAACAGAAAGAGGCAACCCCTTAAACCTTCCCGAAGGGTTCTTATCCATTCCTTCTGATAGGGAAGGGAGAAGAGCAGAAGGATAAAAAGCCATCCGAGTAAAAAGGCCTTACTCAACCCTCCGAGCAGACCTAAGAAGAGGATGCCGTAAGCAATAATTCCTTGTCCTAAGGCCAAAGAAAAGAGGATTTCTTCGGAGGGTCTTAGGCGGAAGGAGGTTCTTTGGAACAGTTTAAGGGTGCTACCCCCGATACTGCCTGCAATCCAAAGAAGGAGGAGATAAGGGAATAACCACACCAGCATCTTCTATTCCTTTAACGCTCACCCGTCTCTCCGGCTCTCTTTCAAGGCAAACCTGAAGTAAGCTTACAGTTCGTCCCCAATAGCCACTGTGTTGGATGTAAGTCTCCCTCACCCGAAGAGGCTGAGGGGTAACGGTATGAGTATGCCCTCCCAAAATGAGATCAATCCCCGAAACCGCTTCTGCCAGCTCTTGATCCTTTGGAAGCCCCAGATGGCTCAAAAGGATTACCAAATCCACCTTGGGGCGGAGAAGGGGAACGATTTCTTGCGCTACCTTCACCGGATTCTCAAACCAGAGGTCACAAAGATGGTGAATCCATTTTTTGCGGGTGATCATCGGAACAGTTAAACCCAAAAGAGCAATCCTAAGATTATTCTTATTGAGGATGAATTCTTTTCTTACTGGGGAAGGAGGAGATTGAACCTCCAAGTTGGTGCAAAGAACGGGGAAGCGGGCATCAGCGATTTTCTTGGCTAAAAGAGATTTCCAAAGGTGGGTTTCCCGATTGCCCAGAACCATAGCAGTGTAATCCAATCGAGATAAGGCTTGCAGGGCAGGCTCTGAGGGGTAAACTCCTAGGTTTCCCGCCTTACAAGCATCCCCGGAATCCAATAGGAGGTCCGGTTGGCATCTCTCCTTTAACTCTCGAATTTTTGCCTCCCATTCCGGGGAGGTACGTCCGTGCAAGTCGGCGGTATGCAAAATGCGAAGGGTTTGAGGCATCTTCTCTTTGCCTTCCCTTACTGAAGAGAGGATGAAGGTAACAAATTATTCCTGGGCTTCAGTTTTGGTGTTGCTCTCCGGCTTTCGAGGGGGAGGCCGATGGCGAGAAAGTTTTTGCAAGTAAGCAGAAACCGCTTCCTCCCATCGGCCCTGAGCTTTAAGAACCGCCTCGATCACCTCTCGAACCGCCCCTTGGCCCCCCGGGTTATCGGTAACTCCATCTGCCTGTCGCTTCAAATCAGGGACAGCGTTAGCAACGGCGATCCTTACTCCCGACTCTAAGAAGCCGAGAAGGTCATTAATATCATCACCGATGTAGAGGATTTCCTCGTGGGTACATTGCAGTTCTTCGGCGAGTTGGCGCAAGGCGATACTCTTATCCGGGCAACCGGTGATAACGTGAGGAATCTTCAACTCTCTGGCCCGCCGGCGCAGAGGCGGAGAATCCCGACCACTGATAAAAGCGAGGGGAAGCCCAACCGCCTGGGCCAGGTCAATTCCTAATCCATCGGAGATATGAAAAGTCTTTATTATCTCTCCGCGAGGGCCAAAGTAGAGTCTCCCATCCGTCAGTACCCCGTCAACATCGGTAGCAATGAGGCGTACTTTTCTTAATTTTTCAAGCAACCCTGGACTGATTTTCATCTTCCCCCGTCCTCTCACTCCTCTCATACTAAAAAGAAGAATATTCAGCTTTTACGGACGGTCCAAGGCCTTACACTTCTTTGGGTGTCGGGATAAAATCTTCATGATACGACCGAAGAAGATCTCTCGAACCTCTCGGGCCTCCTCCATACGAAGAATCTCTCCGGTCAGAAAGTAAGCACCGAAACCCAAAGCGGAAGCCACGAGAACTTGGAGGGCTACTACTAGGGTTCTTGTGGCAGGCCAAAGGAGGAACCATCCTCTCATCATCGCCCAGCTCACACCTCCTGCTACTAGGGAGGCAAGTAGTGAACGGAGAAAACAGGAGAGAATCCGTTTCCCATCTACTCCATCAATCCGACTTTGAAGAATCTTTAATAAGATGAGCATATGGAGGGTTGCAGATAAGGAGGTGGAGAGAGCAAGGCCTGCGTGACCCATTATCCTCATAAAAAGGAGGTTGAGAAGAATAAACACCCCGGTCATCCAAGTGCCTACTCGGAAGACGACCCAAGTTTCATGGAGGGCATAAAAAGCTCGGGCAATAACCGCTTGGCTTGCCCAAGCGAAGATCCCCACCGAATACCAAATCAAGGCTAAAGCGGTTTGGTGGGTATCGTAAGGGCCAAAGCGACCCCGTTCAAAAGCGACTTTGACAATCGGTTCGGCGAGCACAATGAAAATCGCCGAAGCCGGAAGTGTCATCGCGAGAATACTTCGCACTCCTCGGCTAAGCTGATATCGAAAAGCGGAGAAATCCTTCCGAGCAGCATACTCCGACAGAACGGGGAGTAACACAATGGCCGAGGATTGGGCAAAAACACCTAAAGGAGCCTGCATGAGACGATTAGCATTGTTCAGCCAAGCAATGGCCCCCGGGCCGAGGTAAGAGCCGAAAATCCGGTTGATCTGGACATCTACTTGGGGTAAAGATAAGCTAAGGATCACTGGCAACATCAGCTGGCCCACCCGCATCACACCGGGATGCTTCAGGTCCAGGGAGGGACGATATTTGATCCCTAACCGCCAAACCAGAAGGAGCTGGAGGAGAAGGTTTCCCGTAATAGCCCCTAAAAGACCTCCCCAGGAGAAGCCGGCGATCTGAGCGGTACCACTAAGAAATAATCCTCCCAGGATGATACCAAGGTTGTAGATTAAAGGCCCGATCGCCTGGCCAAAGAAGTGCCCGCGAGCATTTTGGGTGGCAATCAGTAGTCCTCCAAGAAAAAAGCAGATCTGGGCAGGGAGGATAATGCGAGTGAGGTAACCCAAAGTCTGGATCTGGTCGGAAGTGAAACCTGGGGCGATGATCCGACAAAGGGGGTAAACGAAAATTTCTCCCAGAAGGACGAAAAGAGTGACAATAGGAACCATAACCGTCGCCACTACGCTGAATACCTTCCAGGCCTCTTCCTCCTTCCCTTCGGCCAGATATTGGGTAAAAACGGGGATGAAAGCCGAAGAGAGGGCTCCTCCAGCTATCAAGAAGTAGAGGAGATCGGGGATGGTAAAGGATTGAAAATAGGCGTCACTTAACCGGTTGGCTCCGTAATGGTGAGAAACCAGAGCATCCCGAATATATCCTAGAACCCGACTGAGAAACACGGACCACGCTAGGAGACCAGTGGCCCGGGCTATACGTGAAGTTTGCAAGGTTCCCTCTGAAGTCTTCTCCGTTGCAGACACCGCCAATTTCTGTTATAATCCCCCTATGGATTTGGCTTTTGATGTGAACTGCTCACCTTGAAATATGTAGTCACACCTTTTAGGGTGCGTTGCCCAGGCTAAAGCCTGCGACTACCCAGTTTACCTTGGTCTCACTCCCCGTGCCCAGGGATAGGAGTGAGACCTCCCCCAGAGGAATTAAGGGTAAACTCTATCTTGCTTTTCACTTTAATAAAATAAATAAAATATAGGAGGTAAGAAAAAAACCGATGGCTAACACTCGATCCGCCCTTAAAAACCTTCGCAAAAGCCTGAAGCGACGGTTGCGAAACAAATCCGCAAAATCGGCGATGAAAACTTGGATTAAGAAGGCCCGATTGGCTATTCAAACAGATCCTACCACGGCTTGGGAGATGGTTAGGAAAGCAATTAGCGTGATTGATAAAACAGCAGAACGAGGCATTATTCATAAAAATAACGCTGCCCGTAGAAAATCCCGTCTAATGCATCTCTATAACAAGGCCTTGGCCGAGCGACAAGGAGCCTCCGCAACCACATAAGCGAAAGAGAACCATTTCTAATACCTGGCGAGGGTTATCTGGCCCTTCTTCTACTCCCTTGAGGAGTAGTTCGGCGGTTAGCAAGGTTTCTAGAGCGGATTCTAACTCAGACCAGGTGAAGCGTTTCGCCTGGTTTTCAAGTTTTTGGAGCTGAAAATCGGCCAAACGATGGAGGGGGAAATCTTCCAGAGCCGATTTCTCTGCAAGCTTTTTCCCTTCTAAACGAGCTTTCATCTGCCAAATGCGCCGAAGCTGAGCCGAGATTAAAGGAATCAGGGCATGAGGCGTCTCTCCAGCTGATAAGAGATGGTTGAGTACTTTAAAAGCGGTTTTGGCATCTCGCTGGCCCAAGGCCTCGGTGAGCTCCCACACCCGATGTTCCGCCGAAGCGCAGACCAGTTCCTCGACCAGAGCTGGGGTGACCTCGCCTCTCTCTCCAAGATAAAGAGCAACCTTATCGAGTTCCCCTTTCAACAAAGAAGGTTCGGATCCTACGCGAGCTACTAAAGCCTGGGCTGTTGGATAATCCATCCTTAGATAACGCTCCCGCGCTTGTTCCAAGGCCCACTGGACTGCCTCTCGAGGACGTGGAGGGTCTAAGGTAAGGATTTTCCCTTGCTCCCGAATACATGCCATCAGCTTAGCACTCACCCCTCCACGGAGAGAGTCATCTTCTAGGGTCACCAATACCAATAAGGTGGAAGAGGGAAAAGTTTCTTCCAAAAACTGAGCCAGCTGGTCTTGTTCTCGAGCCTCCAAGGCATTAACACGCCAAACGACTACTGCTCGCTTAGAAGAAGCTAGAGGCGAGGTTCTCACCGCTGACCAAATTTCCCGAGCGTTGGTAGAACGGCCATCCAAAACCGTTCGGTCAAAAGCAAAGAAATCGGGGTGCACCACCGCTTTCACTCGTCGTTCAGCCTCGGCTTGCTTAGCTCCCTCTTCTTTGCCGGTAATTAACACAATACTCTCTTCAATAGAACTTTTAGAGGAGGATCGGATAGCCATAATAAGACTCTTTTCCAAAGGTCAGAAACCCTTGTCTTCTCCTCCTCCATTATAAGGAAGGCCTTTGAGGACGGCAAAGATTTCAGCTCTTCCGATTTTAAGGGTCCCCCTGGGGTTGGGAAGGTTGGGTAGTCGGGTAGCCACAGGGCTCTAGTCTGCGTATTGCGGTTCAGTAACCAAAAATCTTACGCACTCCAAAGGTGGGGAAAACTTGACCTCTTTGGCAATATTGTGTTAATATAGAAGTGCCTCTATTGCATCCTAGGGGTGTTAAAACCGGTTCGAGTGCTGGAGCAACAATTGCATAAATGCAGTGCCCGGACGCTGGGAAGAGCGGTGCAAATCCGCCACTGCCCCGCAACTGTGACCGTGGACGAAACCCGCAGAATGCCATTGGCCCCACCTAGGGCTGAGAAGGCGCGGGGAGTAGGACGATACGGAAGTCAGGAGACCGGTCCGGGAGGCGTAAGCCTCGCGCACTGAGGATTCGTCGCTCCGAGGGGAGACGGCGGCCAACGGTGTTGAGAAGCCTGGCTCGAAGAGAACCTTAAAAGATTAGGCTTCTCTTCACTAGTCTTTCCCCGGCTGTCAAACCACGGCGCGGGGATTTTTTGTTGCCCCGTTGTCCCCTCCCAACCTTTCACTCTATGGGAGGGAAAAATGAAAAGATTCTATCTTCGTTTCTCTGTAAAAAGTGCGGATTATCCGTCACGAAAGAAACCTATCTCAACATCCCGGCTTTGGGTAACCTTAGTAGTTGTAACCCTCAGCGGGTTTTGTTGGGCTTCTCCTCTCTTCTCTGCTCCTCTTCCGGGGGACGTCGATGGTGATGGGAAACGCTCCCTCTCCGATGTGATCCTAACCCTGAGAATCGCTACAGGACTTCAACCCGCTACCCCCGAGAAAATCACTTTGGCGGATGTGGCTCCTCGACCAGGGACAGAAGGTCGGCTTTATGGAGATGGTAAAGTCACCATTGCTGATGCGATTCGACTGCTTCAATTTGCGGTTGGATTGCTCTCCGAGCAGGACCTTACCCCTGAAGAGAATCGCTTCATTTATGTCCTTAACGCCGGCCCTAAGTGTAAAGGGCCTGCTTATCTCTCTCTCGTAGACCTCTTTAACCTTCGCACTAAGCAAGGAGAAGTAGTTCGATTGAATTTGCTCCCCTTGGGGGATATCCCTAATGCAATGGTCTCGCAGGGGCAAACAGGCTACATCGTTAATTCAGGGTCTAATACTTTGCAGATCGTTGATTTATCTGCCCTAAAAACGGTGGGTACTGTTAGCCTTGGCGAAGGCACTAACCCGATGCAAATGGCTCTCGTGGGGCGGAGGGCTTATGTCACCCTCCTCTTAACCAACGAAGTCGCAGTGGTAGATTTGGATAAGCTCGAAGTCTCCCAACGGATTCCGGTAGGGAGTGGGCCTACCGGAATCGCCTATGCCAATAACAAGGTTTACGTCACTAATACTAACTTTCAGGGTTTCGATCCCAGCACCGGAGTTTCTAAATATGGCCCAGGCACGGTATCCGTCCTTGATCCCCTTACCAACCGGGTGATCAAGGATATTCCCGTGGATATTAACCCCCAAACTATCCTAGAGGATAGCCGGGGTAGGCTTCACGTAGTGTGCACAGGGAACTTCGGGGATATCCCGGGGAGGATCAACATTATTGATCCCAAAACGGATACGGTGGTGGGCAGGGTTGATATTGGTGGGGCACCCGGTTCCCTAGCCTTCGCCTTTAACGGTAAAGCTTATTTAAGCGACTCTCTGAATGGATTAACCAGTTATGATTTCAGGGCACTGGAAATTCTTCGCCCTCCCTCTCAAGCTCTGAAGGTAACCCCTTTCCCTTGGGCGATGGTGACCGATACCCGGGGAAATCTCTACGTCTCGGTCCTTTCTACAGGTGATCTTTTAGTTTTGGATACTTTCAAGGATGAGTTTATCGGGCGAGTAGGGGTAGGGGATTGCCCTGAGGGGTTGTATATTCGTTAGCGAGAGTTTTGAGGGTAAGGTTTTAGTGCGCTGGTTCCCCTCCCCGCACACGGGGAGGAGTTAAGGATGGGAGGCTTTCCCCCAAAAGGAACATCCTATGAAAAGAAGAAAACCCCGATCCCTGACGTTGATGATCCAAGGTACAGCCTCTTATGTTGGCAAAAGTACCCTAGTAGCAGGTCTTTGCCGACTCCTAACCCGCCGAGGTTACCGCGTCCTCCCCTTTAAAGCTCAGAATATTGCTCTCAACTCAGCAGTCACTCCTGAAGGAGGAGAGATCGGACGATCTCAAGCCCTTCAAGCTCGAGCTTGTGGAACTGAACCGCGAGTCGAAATGAACCCCCTTTTGCTCAAACCTAGCGCAGGAGGCCTTTGCCATATCCTCCTCCTGGGCCAACCCTTTGCCACAATCCCCTGGTCGGAGTACCCTCTTTATCAAAGAAGCCTCCTCCCCCTCGTCCAAGCCTCTCTAGAGCGCCTTCGGAAAGAAGCGGACCTAGTTCTTCTAGAAGGAGCCGGAAGCCCCGCTGAACCTAACCTGATGGAGAGGGACTTACCCAACCATCTTTCCGCTGAGATGGCCGAGGCCCCTGTGCTCTTGGTCGGTGATATTGACCGAGGAGGTGTTTTTGCCTCATTATACGGCACTCTCGCCCTTTTACCCCCTTCCTACCGACGGCGCATCAAGGGATTCCTCATCAATCGTTTTCGAGGAGATCTCTCTCTCCTAGAGCCCGCTTTACGATTCCTTGAGCAAAAAACTAATCGCCCTATTCTAGGAGTAGTCCCTTATCTTCCAGGCTTACACCTCGAAGAGGAGGATACCACCGTTCTTGAGGAATCCTGTAATCCTTCTTCTTCGGCCCAAATTGATATTAAAGTCCTTTGTTTCCCCCATCTTTCCAACTCTACAGATTTTCGACCCCTTCAAGCTCACCCGGAGGTGAGTCTTACCTATGTAGAGACCCCCTGGCAAATAGGGCATCCCGACTTAATTATCCTCCCAGGAAGTCGGAATACCCTTTGGGATTTAAAATGGCTTTTGGCTCAGGGTTTCGGGGAGGCTCTCCACCGATATTACTCCCAAGGAGGTCGAATTATAGGCATTTGTGGAGGCTACCAAATGCTCGGTGTTGAGGTGGAGGACCCTGGAGGCGTGGAGGGAACCCCTTCCTCGCATCCAGGATTAGGCTTTTTACCTTTGAAGACCGTCTTTGCTCCAACAAAAGCCCTCTCCCAAACAACGGCAATTAGCCAATTGCCGGGATTAGAAGGCTTAGAAGTGAGGGGATATGAGATTCATCACGGTCGGACCGAAGTTTTGGGGGAGGCTAGGCCAGCTTTCTGGGTGACCCACCGCTTGGGTTTATCCACCTCCGAGCCCGAAGGTGCCCAGGAAAAAGAGGGAAGGGTTTTTGGCACCTACCTTCACGGATTGTTCGACTCGCAACCTTTTTGCTATCGCTTTTTAAAGAAGATAGCCCAAGAAAAGGGGTGTATGCTCTCTTCCCCTCCCCCGGAGAACGAGATTGAGAGCCAGCTAGAACGTTTAGCAGATACACTCGAAGAGACTGTAGAGGTTGATCGCATCCTTCGCCTAGCAGGTCTAAAGTGAGGTGCTTCTCTTCCTACTCTTTGGTAGCTGTAGGCTTGAGCCTGGGTTCCATCCCCCGTTGACAGGGGATGATAGGGGGTATCGTATTTAAAGGGTATGGTTGTCAAAAACTTGGTACCCCCTCAAGAGAGGGGATTCCAATTAATCGAGCTTTTAGTAGTTATAGCTCTCCTAACCCTCCTCTCGGCTCTCCTTCTCCCCCTCTTTCATCTGGCTCGGGCAAGGGCCTACCAAACCGCTTGCACTTCTCATCTCCGACAAATCACCTCGGCTTTTCTTGCTTATACCAATGACTGGGATGGAGGCTTTCCTCTTCACCGACTTCCTGATCCCTCTTCTGCCGGAGGCAGAACTTGGGACTCCGCAATAGCCCCTTATGTGCGTTCTCAGGAGCTCTTTATCTGCCCTGCTAATTTTCTCAGAACCTTTAGTTATTCCTATAATGCTTGGATTGCTCAACCTGACCGTTATGCCGGTGTTTATCGTCGGAAGCCCACCCAACCCGATGCTCGTCTCCTTTCCGAGATTCCTGATCCTTCAAAAACCATCTTGTTATTTGATGCGCCTAACGATGACCCGAGCCTAAGAGGGCCTATAGGGGAGCACGATGTTCTGGGGGAGGAGGTTCAGCAAATGGTAGAGGGGTCTTTTCCCGGAGAGCGGGACCTCGTAGAGGAATGGATTCTTCTGCGCGCCCAGAAGAAAGGCAAAGAGATTCCTGGTTGGGTTTGGCCACGCCATTTTCGAGGCAACAATATCAGCTTTGTGGACGGTCATATTCGGTGGTTTAAACGCTTAGATCAATCTTACTTTTTGCCAGAAAGTTAGGATTACATAGGATTACAAGCGTACCATCTAGACATATGTTTACTCTACTTGTTCTTCTGCCTTTCGTTTAATAGCTTGTAGAGTGGCATCTAAGTTCTCTTGAGCTTTTTTGGCGATCAACCCCCGAAGGAGAGAGCCTATAAGAGGCACATCATACTCAATCTCCACAACCGAACGGAAGAGAGTGCCTTCAGGAACCTCCGAGAAGGTCCAAATTCCTTCGAGCTTGCGGTAGTCCCCTTCTATCTGCCGGAAGCGGCAGGTATAGGCTGGTAAATCCCAGCAATCTTCTTCAGTCCAACGAATCGTTAGGTGAAATTCCGGGAGTTTTGCTGACCATCGGCTGATTACTTTTTGGTCTTCTCGGTGAAGGATTTCCACCTTCTCCACATCTTCCATAAATGCAGGGAATTCTTCGATCTTCTGAGCTAATTCCATCACTTTATTGACAGGAGCTTTGATAATTACTGACGACTCGATGATTGGCATCGGTTTTTTACTCCTTCTCCCATTGAGTGAGGTTCGTTATTTTCAGCAAAGTTTCGGCTTCTTCCACAGCTTCTGCAAAGGCCTCCCCCGCTCGCTGGAGAAGGTCTTCTGGAATTATCAACGGAGGCTCAAAGCGAATCACCTGAGGATTATTAAAAGTATAAGCTGCGACCACCCCTCGGTTGACCAATCCTCCGATTACCAGGAGGGCAATATCGGGGTGGGCCATTTCTACTCCGATGAGTAAACCTCTTCCTCTCACTTCCCGGATCATTTGAGGATGTTCGGCCTGGACTTTTCGAAGGAAATCTTGGAACTTTCCCCCCAGGGTCTTAGCCCGCTCCGGAATTTGCTCTTCTGTCAGCACCTCCAGGGTAGCTAGCCCTGCTCGGATGGCTAGTAGACTGGTGATGGTGGTGGTGTGGAGAGTAGGGTTCTCCCCAAAAAACTTCTCCCAGACTTCCGGGGTGGCGAGAAAAGCTCCAAGGGGTTCTACTCCACCCCCTAAAGCTTTAGCCAAGCAGAGAATATCTGGTTCCACTCCCCACCACTCAGAGGCGAAGAGTTTCCCGGTTCGGCCTAGGCCTGTTTGGACCTCGTCCAAGATTAACAAGAGTTTGTGGCGGTTACAGATTTCTCTCACTCGGGGCAGATAATCTTCGGGAGGAACAATTACCCCTCCCTCTCCTTGGATGGGTTCTAAAATCACCGTTCCCACTTCGGGAGTAATCGCCTGTTCTAAGGCGTCTGCATCACCGAAGGGGATATGGATAAAGCCGGGGAGTAGAGGCTCAAAAGGTTTACGAAACACTTCTCTTCCCGAGGCACTAAGGGCTCCAAAAGTTTTACCATGGAAAGCACCTGTGGCAGAAATCACCCCGGGTTTACCCGAGGCAATTCGACCTGCTTTCAAAGCCCCTTCCACTGCTTCAGCCCCGGAATGACAGAAGAAAACATATTGTAAGCGACCAGGGGAGAGCTCTGCTAAGCGTTGGGCTAAACGGGCTACTGGTTCCGAGAAGAAGGTGCGTGTGGAGAGAGGAAGGCGGTCGAGCTGTTCCCGCACAGCCTCGATCACCCGGGGATGCCGGTGGCCTAAGGCGAAAACCCCGTACCCTCCCAGGCAGTCTATATACTCCCGACCTTGCCCATCATAGATAAGGGCTCCTTCTGCCCGGGTTTCTAAGGCAGCGTATCCCCCAAAACGCATTAAATTCGCCAGACCGGGATTCAGATGCTGGCGATAAAGGGTAATAACTTCCTCCAGCTGACTTTGAGTGCTACTCACACTACCCTTTTAGCGATGGAACGGCTTAATTCCTTTCCTCCTTGAGGCTAACCCTCTAAAACGGCGTTAAAGGAGAAGCCTTCTTAAGTCCTTTTATACTCAGTGACTGGTCCTCGTAGAGCTTGTTCTCGTAGGTGACGCCATTTCAGGCTACCGTCGTCGGCAATCTCTTCCAAGCGAACCCCTCTGATAAAGACCGGTTGGTTTCCTGCATAAAAGTCTCTTTGATAATCCTCCTCCTGAGCGTAGAGAACAGAGCGGCCCTCTGGCCAAACCACTCGGTAGAGGAAGTTGGTAGGAGGGCTTTTCTGAGGGAGGGTTTCCACTCGGTAACGCTCTAAAGCAGAGAGGTCCACTTCCACTCCTAAACCGGGGCCTTCGGGAACCACAGCTTGCCCTCCTTCAATGCGGATAGGTTCCATTAGTAAATCATCGGAGTAGAGCTCGTGGAGGGTAATGGCTGGCCATTGGGCATGGCTCAAAACCGCTCCTAGGTGCAGACAAAGAGCTGTAGTTAGCCCTGTGCCCACCATCTGAAGCCAGAAGGTTTTATTCGCCATACTCGCGATCGTTCCTTGGCGTAGAATGCTGTTCACCCCTCCTCCAATCACAAAACCATCACAGACGTCTTCCCGGAGCGCCGTCCGTACAGGGGGACTTCCAAAGTGATGAGCAATCGGTCGGTTTAACCGACTTCGTAAAAAGCGATTTCCCTCAACGTCCTCCTGGGGGATAGGCGTCTCGAAAATGGCCACTCGTTCCTCCTTCTCCAACTCGGTGAGAACAGGCAGAGCATTGGCGGTGTTCAACAGAAGCCCATTGAAGTCTATATCCAACTTAAAATGAGAGGGTACCACTTCACAAATTGCGGAAACCTGAGCGAAGATGTCGCGCCAGGGTCGGGCTTTAAGTTTGAAAGAAGTGTACCCCCTTCCTAAAGCGACTTCCGCTTCTCGTTTCCAATCCTCGGGGGGCATATCTATGGCCCACCAAGAGATGGGACAGCGGTCACGCACCTTAGGGCCTAGGAGACGATAGCAAGGCACTCCAGCGATCTTTCCGCAGAGATCATAAAGAGCCATTTGCAAACCTGCTCCTAGGCTATCATCCCAAAGCAGGTCAAAAGGGTTCTTCCCCTGAGCTTGCTCTACCTTTTGAGGAGAAACTCTTCCCCAGGTGTAATTCACAATAGTCTCCCCATATCCTATGTGACCGGTATCCGTAGTGACCTTACAAACTTCCACGACCGACCAGCTGGAGAGGTACCGGTTCATATGGTGGGCAACTCTTTCCACAAAGGGGACGTCCAGCAAAATCCTTTCTACTTGGGTGATTTTCATTGGGCATACTCCCTCACTCATCTTGAAGGTGTGCTTCTCCTCGGTTCGTTTTCTTCCTTGTCTCCTCTGAAGCAGGAATTATTTCGCTTTCAATCCCTTCTCTCCCTCCTTTGCCAAAGCCTCTCTTTTGAGGGTACAATGAGTATAGCCCAAAAGTTTTTCTGATCCCTTGGAGAAGGAGAGACCAATGAGCGCCTTAGGACGTCTCTTAACCGCTATGGTCACCCCCTTTGATAAGGATTTACAAGTAGATTATGAGCGCGCTCAAGAGTTGGCAGTGCGCTTGCTAGAAACGGGGAGTGACGGTGTGGTCGTTTGTGGAACGACAGGGGAATCTCCTACCTTAACGAATGAGGAGAAGCTTCGTCTTTTTCGAGAAGTTAAGTCAGCAGTGGGTAATCGGGGAGTAGTGATTGCGGGAACCGGAAACTATTGTACTGCAGAGAGTGTAGAGCTCACCCGAGAGGCAGAGGAAATTGGGGTGGATGGCATTATGCTCGTAGTGCCCTACTATAATAATCCTCCCCAGGAGGGCCTTTATCGCCACTTCCGAACCGTGGCTGAAGCGACACGCCTTCCGGTGATCCTTTACAACATCCCTGCTCGCTCTCCCCGCAACTTAGAGCCGGCGACAGTAGTCCGATTGGCTCAGGATGTGCCGAATATCCAGGCGGTTAAAGAAGCAAGCAAGAACCTGGAGCAAGTGGCAGAGATTGTGGCTAAAACGCCCCCAGGCTTCCTCGTATACAGCGGAGATGACTCGATTACTCTTCCCGTGTTAAGCGTAGGAGGTTATGGCGTTATCAGCGTTGCTGCCCATGTGGTTGGGCCTCAAATGCGCCAAATGATTGACGCTTTTGTGGCTGGCCGATGGGAGGAGGCGGTACGGATCAACAATCACCTGCTTCCTCTCTTCAAAGCTCTTTTTGCCACAACAAACCCTATCCTCGTTAAGTCTGCTTTGCGCCTCACCGGTTTTGACTGTGGGAGCTTACGGTTGCCCCTGGTTCCGGCTACTTCGAAAGAAGAGGAGGCTTTAGCAACCGTCCTGGAGCAGACTCTGGGAACACCTATCAAAGCCTAAGGAGTTGGAGACCATCGTCCTGGAAAGTGTAGACATCATTCCTCTGGGAGGAGTCGGGGAAATAGGGAAAAACATCACCGCCTACCGATGTCGGGAAGACATCTTGGTGGTAGATGTGGGATTGATGTTCCCTGAAGAGGAGATGCTGGGAGTGGATCTTGTTATCCCCGACTTCACTTTTCTAAGAGAGAATGCAGAGCAGATTCGAGGGATTGTTCTCACTCATGGCCACGAAGATCACATTGGCGCCCTTCCCTATCTTCTGCAGGAGGTCTCGGCCCCGGTTTACGCCACTCCTCTCACTTTGGGCCTGGCTCGGGAAAAACTCCAGGAGAACAACCTTGCGGATAAGGTCCCCCTCTTTTCAGTTCAGCCAGGCCACCGGATTCCTCTGGGATGCTTTGAGGTGGAGTGGATCCGCGTCACTCATAGTATCCCCGATTCTTGTTCTCTTGCCCTCCATACCCCAGCAGGTACGATTTTGCATACCAGTGATTTTAAGTTTGACCCCACGCCGATTGACGGTCGCTTAACGGATTTTGCCCGTTTGGCCCGCTTGGGAGATGAAGGGGTTTTGGCCTTGGTTACCGATTCGACCAACGTAGAGAAGCCCGGACACACCCTCTCGGAGCGCATCGTTGGGGAGACACTCTCCGAAATCTTTCAAACCGCCCAGGGGCGAATTATTATCGCTACTTTCGCCTCCAATATCCACCGAATTCAGCAAGTGTTTAACATCGCCAGTCGGTATGGGCGTCGTGTCGCAGTGATTGGGCGGAGTATGATGGAAAATATTTGCATATCCCGAGACCTCGGTTACCTGGAGATTGCGGAAGGAACCTGGATTTCGGTAGAGGAGCTCTCTCGCTTCTGCCCGGATGAGATTGTGATCCTTACTACAGGAAGTCAAGGTGAACCTTTGTCCGCCTTAAGCCGGATCGCTATGGAGGAACATAAACGTGTGCGATTAGAGCCAGGGGATACCGTAATTATTAGTGCTCACCCTATTCCGGGCAACGAAGATTTAGTATACCGCACCATCAACAACCTCTTCCGAAGAGGTGCAGAAGTTATTTATGAAGACCTTCGCCCCGTCCACGTCTCTGGTCACGCCAACCGAGAGGAGTTGATGCTGATGGTAAACCTCGCTCGCCCCAGATATATTGTTCCGGTTCATGGGGAACCGCGCCACCTTTACCATTATGCCGAGATGGTCTATCAGCTGGGTTATACTCCTGATCAAGTGTTCTTGTTAGAAATTGGTGATGTCCTCCGGATCTCTCAGGAGGAAGCGAAGGTGGTAGGAAGAGTTCCCGGAGGCAGTGTCCTTGTGGATGGGATCGGGCTAGGAGCAGTCGAGGATGTGGTTTTGCGGGATCGGTGGCATCTTTCTCAGGACGGTGTCTTAATTGCGGTCACTGCTTTAGATAAAGAGACCGGTGAAATCGTTGCTGGCCCTGACGTCATTGCCCGAGGCGTTGTCTTTACCAGTGAGGTAGATGGGGTGATGGAAACCGCCCGGCAATTGGTAGCCGAAGTGATTGCCGAAACTGTGCAAGACACCACTGAGTGGTCTGCGATTAAGGCTCAGATAAAATCGCGTCTCAGCCAATTCTTCCGAGAACGAACAGGAAAACGACCAATGATTCTCCCGGTGGTCCTAGAAGTTTAGGAAGAGTTCTTTTATAATCTCTTAGAGGAATGAAGAACAGAATTAAGCCAGAGAGTTCTAAAAAGAGGGCTTTGTTTGCACCCCCCTCACTCCAAAATCCTTAGCTTGCCAGTCTTTTTGCTCACTCTAGACTATTTCAGAGAGGGTTGTGGATGTTTGCATTGAACTTTTACTCCGAAGTCTATGGCGATATGCTCCGAACGGGGCGCAAAACAGCGACCATCCGCTTAGGAGACAAAACAGACAAGTATCGCCCGGGTCAAATCGTATGGATCACCTTGGGCCGACGCTATGGGGTCCGCCATAAACTCTTCACCGCAATTATTGACGCGGTCGTGGTAAAACCGATTAGCCAACTTAGCCCCAGGGAGATTGAGAAAGAAAACCCGGAAATGCGCTCCATTGAAGATGTGATCCAGTTCTTGGAGCGGATCTACGCCCATCCTATTTCTCAGGATGATATTGTGACGGTTATCCATTTCTCCCCTATTCGGGAGTAAACGAGAGAAGGGTTGGAGATCGGTCCTCTAGCCTGTTCCCCTCTCTACCGAGTACAAAGAGGGGAGGTTTGTTCTTTTCCCCGTTTGAGCATCAAGACTAACATTCCCTACTTTCGGGTAAAATAAATCAGGAGGTAGGGGTGTAGTTGATTGCCCCACTACTTCATCTCTAATCAAAAATTATTGAAGGAATTAACCACTAAGGGCCTTGAGTAAAAATCAAAATCTTTGCTTTTTGCCCTTTGGTAAGCGGGGGGATTCTTATGAGTATGATGGAAGAGGAAGAGAAAGCGATCCAAGCGCAGTTAAAAGAACCTCCTGGAGATATGCCCCCTCCTATTGAGCTGGATATCCTTCACGAAGTTTGTGAGATAGCACGCACTCTTCATAATGAATGGCATCATCTATCCCCTTCAACTCGTTTGGAGATGATTGATCGTTTAATAATAGGAGCGGAAGAGCTGAAACGCTGGGCCTGCTTGAACGGTGAAAAGAAGGAAAACCGAGAGCTCACCCTTTCTAAGCCTAGCTGATTGGTACCCTCGGCTCCCTCTATTGAAGATGAAGAAGGAGAAGCGTTCCAAACTGTTATTTGAGTTGAGGAGGGGAGGTCTTTTTTGTCTCTCCCTTCTGCTTTAAAGTTTTGGGATCGCTGGGCCTATGTTTCCATACCCTTAGGGTGCCATTAAAACCTGTTGCCTTAAAAAATTAAACTTTCAGTTCTTGTTTGTTTAGAGCAGATAGAATTTCTGGAGCTCCAGAGGTTTTACCTCCTTTGCTGTGGGTGCTAAGTGCTAAGTAGTCGTCCCCTTTGGGGGGCGTCGAGCGTAGGCTGAAGCCTGCAACTACCTGCTCATCTCCTACCTTGGGCACTACGGGCGCAGTACTCCACGAAACGGCGCGCCATATCCCTCTTGCTTCCCATATGCAAATGGACATACGAGGCCACAATATTTTTTACCCGAAAGCCCTCAAGCCGTCCATTCTGGTCTATGACTTGGTATACAGCCTGGTGTTCGTTAGGCCCTTCTTTAAGAGCAGACAGATGGAACTCATGCCCTCGGATTTGCTCGCCCTTCCTTAACAGGAAGTGATCTCGCAAGGCACACACTGTTCGATAGCCAAGCGTCAAATTTGTTCCTCTAAGAGTAGTTCGAGCAGGAATGACTCCTGCCATCCGGTGGGTTTGCCCCTCTTGATCCTCAATGCTCAAGCCCAGGTACATTAGGCCACCACACTCGGCGTAGAGAGGTATTCCTCTTTGAGCTATTTGCCGTAACGACTCAAGCATAGAGGTGTTGGCCGATAAAGGTGGTGCATAGAGCTCCGGAAAGCCTCCTCCGATATAAACCCCTCCAACTTTGTCTGGCACCTTCCGGTCGTTTAAAGGGCTAAAAGGCACAATTTCAGCACCCCAAGCCTCAAGCAAATCCAGAGAGTCGGCGTAATAGAAACTGAAAGCCTTGTCTATAGCCACTGCAATCGCTGTCTTTGGTGGGAGCATCCTTTCCGGGAAAATACCTGTTTTGCCTTCCGCGGAGAAGGGGATTGAGGCAGATAAAGAGACAATCTTGTCTAGGTCTACAGTTTGTGTTATCTGAAAGGCTAGACGGTCGTAAAACTGTTGTGCGATAGAACCTTCCAAAGCTGGTATCAACCCTAAATGCCGTTCGGGCAGAGCTAATTCGGGTCGTCGTGGCAAGTAACCGAGGAGGGTTACGCCCGCCTTATCTAAGGAAGGTTTGACGAACTCCAGGTGTTTGGAGCTGGCAATGCCGTTAAGAATCACCCCTACGATGTTTACCTGCGGATCAAAGGCTTTAAATCCCAGCACCATAGCCCCAA
The DNA here is from genome assembly GCA_964429225.1 of uncultured bacterium. Lineage (GTDB taxonomy): Bacteria > Armatimonadota > DTGP01 > DTGP01 > CAYSAW01 > CAYSAW01. The sequence goes on along the minus strand of CAYSAW010000002.1, from coordinate 351,236 downwards.
CACTCCTCGAGGCCGCACTGGCGTCCACCACTAGAACCACTGGCAAATGAAGGATCTTCGCCAGGTGAGCGGTACTACCCTCGTCGTCTCCTCCACTCACCCCATCATATAGGCCCATAACTCCTTCGATAATAGCTAGGTCCTTACCACGTATTGCTCGCCAGAAAAGCTCTCTCACCACCGTTTCCTCCATCAGCCAAGGGTCCAGGTTGCGAGAGGGGACACCACAGGCCGATTCGTGATAGGAGGGATCAATATAATCTGGACCCACTTTAAAGGGTTGAACTTTCAACCCTCGTTTGCTCAGAGCAGATAGAATTCCTGTAGTTACAGTGGTTTTACCCACTCCGCTATGGGTGCCAGCGATGACTATTCCCCGCATCTCTTACTCCCATAGGAACCTAAGGTTTTAGCTTTACTCATCTGCCCATTCAGCTAGCTTTTGCATCATCAGAGGCTTTTTAACTCTTTTCGAAGTATCGGCGATTTTTTCCGCTTTTTGAGTTAGATTTCTTAAGAGAGCTTAAGAATCATCCTCTTCCCTAAGAATCACATTAAAGCGGCGTTCCGCTAAAGGAGTAAGATCGGTGAGAACATCTACAAAATGAGTCCCTTCTTCTTCCAGAGGAAGCCAGCAAACCTCTACAACCACATCTACAACCTCCAGGGGGTCACTGAAGTTCACGTCTCCTTGTGTCCGGAGGATCTCTTTCCCTGAGGGGCCTCGGATACAGAAAGTAATGGGCCAATGCCCGATACCGTTGGTAAGCGAAGCCATTATAAACATTCTCGGATGAGTACAAGGCAACTGCCGGGTGATAATGCTGTTAAAAAGATTGACCAGTGTCTTATTATGGGTGCGTTTATCTTCGATGACCATATCACAAATGACTATAGCGATGCAAAGAGGGGGCTCTCTCTCCATAGGGATCCGCCTCCCCAATTGGGGATAAAAAAGCCGCCAGCTTTCCAAGAACGTAGAAGAAGCTAAGGATCTCTCCCAAAAAGGAGTTCCGCTTTTGTTTTTGAAGAGGGTGAGATAAATCCCTTTATTTGGCACCTTTTCCTGGATAAACAGCTCCTATTGAGGGAAGGTTGGCGGAACGTTTTCTAAAATAGAGGCGTCTTACAGATGGCAAAGAAAATCCGGCGGAAATCCTCAAATCCTCTGCTCCAAAGGGGGAAGTTCAATGAGAAGAAGTGTAGTTGGCCTAGCCTTGGTTCTAGGAGTTTTGGGAGGGATGGTCTCTCCTGCTCTTGCAGGTTCCCAAGGCCGGAGGAATACCGCTCTTATTCTCGGAGGGGCGGCCACTTACAACTTGGTTCGAGGGAATACCGAAGCGGGACTAGCCCTGCTTGTGGGAAGTGCGGCCGCCTATGACCGGTACCAAAAGGCCCGGCGAAGAGAACGGGAGCGCGAGAGAGTCTTCCGAGTTCTCTCCGGTTTCGATCGGGATTTCGATGAGAGATATTTTGCTTACCCTCGTCGAAGCATCCTTCTAGGACGATCTCACCCTCCAGGGTGGGACCGGGGTCGTAAAGTAGGTTGGCATAAGCACCATCGCTTCTTCTGCGATGATGAGGATTAACTAGGAGGTAAGAAGATGAAGAGAGGGATATTAATTCTTGCCTTGCTGGCCGGTTTCTCTTTGCTGATGCCTGCACCTCCAACGGAAGGAGGGGCCAAGGGGCGAAAAAACACTGCCCTTGTTCTTGGAGGATTAGCTGCTTGGAGGCTTTTAGAAGGAGACATCACCCGAGGCGCTATTCTTGGCGCTGCCGCGGGGTATTCCTACCACCGATACGATCAAGCCAGAAAACAAGAAAAGGTTAAGCGATCCCGCCGATACTATAGAAGCCACAGAGTTCACTATCATCATCACCACCATCGTTGAGGAAGGAGGCATATCTACTAAATGACCAGATTCTTCATTATCACCTTAAGCCTTGTTACAAGTGTATCCTTGGTCCTTTCCAGCCCACCTGCCCAAGCGGGTTCCAAAGGTCGGAAGAACACTGCCTATGTGCTAGGCGGATTAGCTGCGTGGAAGCTCCTTCAAGGAGACATCACGGAAGGATTGATCCTGGGAGCAGGAGCGGGTTACGCCTGGAAACGAGCGGAAGATGCTCGTAAAGCCGAAGAGAAACGCTTCCGCCGATACCCCCACTATGGATATGAGAATCCCAAAAACCGTCGAAGCTCCTCTCGCCCAAACTTTGGCCAGGATCGCAGAGACAATTCGATTGAGGTAGTGGGAAGTATAACCGCCGTGGATTATAATTCCCGACATTTCCAGGTAGAAGACCAACGGGGAAAAATTTGGTTGGTCCATTTTGAGAGTTCAAGGGTAGAAGACCTCCAAGAGGGTGACCCGGTACGGATAACCGGGGTCTACTCTGGCAACCAGATCTTGGCAAGGAGGGTTCAAATCATCGCGGAATAAGTGGCCCACTCTTCAAGCCCTACGAGACTTTTTGCTGAAGGGCAACTATCACAGACCTCCCTAAAGAGGGGTACGCCTGGCCGTACCCCTCTTCTTTTGGGTATCAGGTTTGACCCAGCCCACACAAGTATTATCTTCGTAAAAGCAGTTCCACAGGAGGTCATAGGGGGCTTAACGCACCCTAAAGGGTGCGCTGGGTTTGAGTAGGGGTGGGGTATGCCTTGCCTCTATAGATTGCTTCCTAGAAAGGAGGAGAGGAAGGATTTTTTCTCGAAGAAGAACGATAGAAGCCCTAGAGAGAGGAATAGAAAAAGATGGCAGAACTTACCCCAAAACAGGTTCAGCAGTTTTGGGAAGAAGGATATTTACTCTTATTCTCTGTTTTATCATTGGAGGACCTCACTCCTCTTATTCAGGAATTTGGAGCTGTGGTGGACCGGTGTGCCCGTCAACTCTACACGGAAGGGAAGATTTCCTCACTATATGAAGATGAGGGTTTCAACACCCGATTAGCTTGTATTAGCAGGGAATCGGAGGAAGCCTTTTATGCTCTCTTTAGTGGAGTGCATACTGGCCCTGCTTTGTTTAACTTACTGATCAACCCTAAATTATTGGACATCGCTGAGTCACTAGTAGGGCCGGAAATTATGTGTCATCCTGCTTATCGGGTGCGGCCCAAGCTCCCGGAACATAACTTAACTTTAGTTCCTTGGCATCAGGATGCTGGCTATATGGAACCGGAATGTGATCAGGTGCTCCAAGTGACCTTTTGGATTCCTTTGGTTCCTGCTACTGTGACGAACGGTTGTTTGCAGGTGATTCCCCGAAGTCATCTAGGGGGGATATTGCGCCATCGGCGGATAAGAGGGCGTTTTTATCTTGAGATTCCGGAGGAGGAGCTTCCCCCTATTGAGCCAATCACTGTGGAAATGGAGGTAGGGGATATTCTTTTGATTCACAATTTAACCGCTCACCGTTCTCTGCCCAACCGGTCTGATGAGGTGCGATGGAGTGTAGATATTCGCTACCAAGATGCCCGTTTACCCTCCGGTTATGCTCCGGAGGTGGGCTTCCTTGCTCGAAGCCGGGAGCGACCGGAAGAAGTGTTGACTCATTGGGAGGACTTTGAGCGTCTTCGGAAGGTTTATCAACCGGGGCCTGCTCCACAACGCTGGCCATTAGAGGAGGGGGATTAATACAAAGAGGCTCTAAGGGCTATTTAGGTCGAACCCCTAGTTCTACTCCTAATTCTCGGCGAAGAAACCTAGAGAGGAGGGAGAGAGGGAGGAATAACGACTACGCTCAACCTGATTCCGATTATTTTGATAAGGAGAGAAGCACCTTTAAAACTTTTTGCTCCTCTTCATCCAACTGCTCAAAAAGGCTCTTCTCCCGTAGGTCGAAAGATCGGCGGGGCTTACCTTCAGGGTGATCCTTTTGATCGCCGTTGTGAAAGCACCAACCTCCTGCTCCTCCCTCTTGGGCCTGCTTCAAATCCGTGAGAAAGGCCGAGGCGGGAGGTTCCCAACTCCGGGGGCTATATCCTCGGCGAAAAGGTTCCTGATAATGAATAGGAACTAATCGCCCCAACTTTTGCATTTGGGATAGGTATTTCTTGGTTTGGGCTAAAGTTTGCTGAGGCGAATCCGGATGGCGTGGCCGGTGGGGAGCAATAAAGTCTAATTGGGCAGTTAATAGATAATCTTTCAGATCCTCCTCGGAAAGGTCGCCGGCGTGAGAAGCGGTGATGAACCGTCGAGGGTCAAGGCGCTTAACCGTCTCTCGCAACTCCTTCAGCTCTTCTACGCTAACAAAACGACTGTCCCGAATATTGCGTTCGTTAGCCAAGTCTAGATACCAGTTCTTGTAAGGTTTTAAGGCAGTGATAAGGGTCTCCACTGCTCGACGATGGGAAGATAAGGACTGTAAGCGGGGCCGACCGGCAACTCCATCGCCGCGAGAAAGGGTGATGTCAACAATGATTTGTCGGCGGTCACACTCTTCAACAAGTTTTTTCAGCCTCTCCAAGTAGGGTGAGCGAGCTTTTCCCTCCTCGTCTACTGCGGAGACATTATTTCCAAAGGCTCCCCAAGTGGCCCAGACCCTGATCCAGTTGAATCCATACTGTTTCATCCTTTCGAGGTCTTTCAGGAGGGTTGCTTGGGAAGCCCCTAAAGCCCCGTAGTAGCTGATTCCTAACAAAAAGGTGGGTTTTCCATTGATCAGGAATCGTGTTCCTTGGATACCAAGAATCGTTCGAGGGGAGGAGGTGGAAGAGGGTTGATTTTCTACTGCCTCTTTGATGAAGCGAACAGCTCGGTTTAAGGGCGAATCGGGATTACCAATGTCGTTATCGCTCCCTTCGATCCGGGCGTTATTCCAAACGACGATGAGATCCCAAGAGGGGAAGACCCAGAGCATTCGTATCCCTGCGTGCCCACTGGCAGCATAAGTATCAGGAGGGGCATCCGGCCAGAGGCGACGACCTTTTTTATCCCTTCGGTTGAGCCACCAATTGAAGCTGTAAAGTCCAGGGCCAAGGGGAGTTTGATTCCTCCCTCCCCCCAGACTGCGTTGACCGGGAAGCATTTCAGCTTCTTGCCCACTGGAGAGAGGGGTATCAGCGGGAACTGGGCTGTTCAGTGCCAAGCGGAGGAGATCAGGCCTGATGAGCTGTTGTTTCTTCCAGCGTCCTTGGCGTAAATAGAGCAGACCAAAGCGGGCGAAGTCTCGAACCGAGATTGCTAACCGTCCGGGGCGATCTTGGGGGCCAAAAGCGTTGAAGGTATAGGGGTCTTGAAATTGGAGGGGGTCTGCCAAATATTTTTTAAGGAGTCGAGTCCCCTCTTCTTTAAAAACCTTCTGGGTTAAGACGTCATAATAGAGGGCGATAGCGTAATCGTTATAGGCATAGGCTTTTCCGGGCGGCTCAATCAAGCCGTATCCTGAAGTTTGAGAGGCGAGATGCCGCCAGGTAATATCTCTGTCTTTGCCTCCGTTTAGGGTTCGGAGGCGGGGTTCAAAATCACTTACTTTATCGTCAGGACTTTTGATTCGGCCCTCTTGAAGAGCGAACAGGAGGAGGGTGCTGATGACGGGTTTACAAGCGGAGGCGACATCAGTACTTCGAGAGGGATTACCCCAGGTGTAAACCAAATATCCGTGGCGTACTACACACCCATCTCCTCCTACCCACTCTTTGAGAGCCTCCAGGGTCAAGCGGGATAAGCCTACCTCTTCGGGGTTCCGCTGCTCCCACTCTTCTGAGGGGTAAACCTCCTTCTTCGAAGGTAATGTTTTGGCTTTCTGTGGGGTATTTGGAAGAAGGGGGTTAGAGGAGGAGGGGAGAGTATTTAAAAACAAGAGAAAGAGCCCAAAAGCAAGCCACACATTCTTTTCTCTGAGAGGGCGATAATGCCAAATCTATTAATGGGCGGTAGTGGATTCGAACCACTGACCTCCTCGGTGTGAACGAGGCGCTCTCCCACTGAGCCAACCGCCCAGAGATAGAGAGATTTCCTCCCTCCTTTAGTGTAACTCCCCTTCAGGGTCTTGTCAACGGACGATGGAACCCCTTGTCGGGTTACCCCTACTTATAGTACAATGCGCTTAGCCTAAAGGATTGTTTCGGCCTTCCTAGGGATTTTTAGGGTGCGAAGGGATGCGGAATATAACTGGGCACAGGCACGAGCCGATTTCGCTACAGCAATGACCCTTTGCGACGCAGGAATTTATTATGCCAGTGTCTTTTTCGCTCAGCAGGCTGCAGAAAAAGCCCTACGGGCTGCCAACTTAGAAAGCCTACACAAATCCTCCCGGGGCCATAACTTGGTGGCGATGGCCGATGCCCTTCAAGCCCCGCTCGAGGTGATGAACGCAGCCGCGGAGTTCAACGATGATTTTCTCAATACTCGCACCCCAGAATCGGCCGAAGGCCTCCCTTTCTTGCTCTATGACCACCATCTAGCGGAAATTCATCTCCAAGCGGCGAAAATAATCTTAGACTGGGTTCGCGATCACTTTATCGCCTTGGCTTAAGGAAGGATGGAGACATCTCGGAGGAGGAGAGGAGCAATGGACTACTTTCTGGGGATTGATGTTGGTACCACAGGAACGAAAGCAGTCCTGATTAACCAAGAGGGCCGAGTGGTTAGCTCGGCTTCGGTAGAGTATCCCCTTTACAGCCCCTATCCCGGATGGTCGGAGCAGAACCCGGAGGATTGGTGGCAAGCAACGGTATCTGCTGTTCGCGAGGTTATTGCCCAGGCGGGGATTCGGCCTTCCCTAGTGGCGGGAGTCGGTTTGTCGGGACAGATGCACGGCTCCGTTTTCCTAGGGCCTCATAATGAGGTGATCCGCCCAGCGATCTTATGGAACGACCAGCGAACCGCTCAACAGTGTGAGTGGATCACTCAACGAGTAGGTGCGGAGAGAGTGCGTCAGATTACTGCTAACCCTGTGCTCACAGGATTTACCGCTCCGAAAATTGTTTGGCTTCGGGAGAATGAACCACATCATTACGCCCGGGTGCACAAGGTGCTCCTCCCTAAGGATTATATCCGTTTTCGCCTGACCGGGGTCTATGCGACGGACGTGGCGGATGCTTCCGGTACCTCTCTGCTCAATGTTCCCCAGCGTCAGTGGTCTGAAGAGATCTTGCAAGCTTTAGATATCCCTCGTTCTTGGCTCCCCGAGGTTTATGAATCTCCTCAAGTCACAGGTCAAATCCACCAAGAGGCTTCCAAGGAGACCGGCTTGTCGGTAGGAACCCCCGTGGTTGCAGGGGCAGGAGATCAGGCTGCAGGAGCGGTAGGCACCGGCATTGTTGAACCCGGAATCGTTTCTTCTACCGTGGGAACTTCAGGAGTTGTTTTCGCTTTCTCGGATCAGCCCCGGGTGGATCCTCAGGGCCGAGTGCATACCTTCTGTCATGCAGTACCAGGGAAATGGCATGTTATGGGCGTAATGCTTTCGGCAGGAGGGAGCCTGCGTTGGCTAAGGGATTTGCTGGAGGTTGGGGATTATTATCACCTCACTCAGGAGGCGGGGAAGATTCCTGCAGGCTGTGAAGGCCTGATCTTCCTCCCCTATCTCACCGGAGAGCGGACTCCTCACGCAGACCCTCACGCTCGGGGAGTGTTCTTCGGCTTAAGCCTCCGTCACACTCGCGCCCATCTCGTTCGAGCAGTCTTGGAAGGAGTAGCCTACGGCCTTCGGGACTCCTTCGAAATCCTGGAGGAGATGGGAGTCCCGATGGAGCAAGTCCGAGCCTCCGGCGGAGGAGCGAGAAGCCCCCTCTGGCTCCAAATCCAGGCCAATGTGATGCATAAACCCCACGCCCTTCTGAACATCGACGAGGGACCTGCCTTCGGAGTGGCCCTCCTAGCAGGGGTCGGTACCGGCCTTTGGTCCTCCGTTGAAGAAGCTTGCCGGAAGACCATTGAGGTTGAAAAAGTAGTGGAGCCTCAAGGGGGCATTACCGAACGCTATACCGATTTCTACCAGATTTACAAGAGCTTGTATCCAGCTTTAAAAGAGCTCTTCGCTAAGAATGCTCAGGTGGTCGAAAAATATCTCGATTAGAGGTTATCCAAAGCCCCGCTTACCCTAACCCCCCTATCCAGGGGGAGAGAGCAATAGTGCGGTAGGGTTAGGTTCTGAACCTGCCCTACCTTCAACCAGGTTTGGTAGTTGCACCCTTTAGAGGTGCGATGGCCTGTCTCATCTGCCAAAGCTATGACGCATAAAAACAGGAGAAAAAGATGCGAGCTGCGGTTTATGAAGGGATTGAAAAGATTGTGGTGAAGGAGGTTCCAGAACCTCAGGTCTCTCCTGCCTATCCCATCAAAATAAAAGTGGAGGCTTGTGCCCTTTGCGGTACCGACGTGCGAACCTTTCGCTATGGAAAAACCAATGTTCACCCCCCTCAAATTCTGGGGCACGAGCTCGTGGGAAGAGTAGTGGAAGTCTTCTCGGAGGAAATCCCCTTTCAGGTGGGCGATCGGGTGCAAGTGGCTCCGGTAATCCCCTGTGGACGATGTTACTATTGCCTTCGGGGACTTCGGCACCGCTGTGAGCGTTGGACCGCTATCGGTTACGAACACCCCGGGGCTTTAGCCGAGTATATGGCTATCCCCGCCGGGGCGATAGAGAACCAAGGGGTAAATCGCGTTTCCCAAGTTACCCCTGCTGAAGAGGCTTGTGTTGCGGAACCGTTGGCATGCTGTATTAATGGTCAAGAGTTGAGCCAAGTAGGGCTGGGCCAAACAGTGGTGATTATTGGGGGTGGCCCCATCGGCTGCCTGCATTCCGCTTTAGCAAAAGTGAACGGGGCCGATAAGGTTCTCCTTTTTGAACGCTCTGAGTATCGCCGAAACATTGCCCTGCAAATGGGGGCGGATAAGGTGTTTCATCCGGATGAGGTAAATCCCTTAGAAGTAGTACTCAAGGAGACTGAGGGACGCGGTGCCGATGTGGTGATTGTAGCCTCTCCCTCTGGGAAAGCTCAGGAACAAGCCTTGCTTTTAGCGGGAAAGCGAGGCCGAATCAATTTCTTTGGAGGGTTGCCCAAAGATAACCCTTATATTACCTTAGATGCCAACCTGGTTCATTATCGAGAGCTCTTCGTACACGGTTCTGCAGACTCCCTTCCCCGCCACAATCAGCTAGCCTTGTCTCTCATTGCCACGGGGCGAGTCCCCATTAAACCTTTGATTACCCATATCCTCCCCTTGGAGCAGGTCGTGGAGGGCATCCGATTAGTCGAAAGCCGAACGGCGATGAAAGTGGTCATTCAGCCTTAAGGTTTTCTGATGATGGAAACGATCCTTGGGATTGACCCTGGCACAGCAACTACCGGTTATGGGTTGGTTCAGAAGTCAAAGGGGACTTTAGTCTGCCTCACCTATGGGGTTATCAGTACCCCTCCTCAAAAACCCCTTCAAGAACGATTATTACACATCTATCAAGAAGTTAGTCGCTTGATAGACCAGCATCGTCCAGACGTGATAGTGGTGGAACATCTCTTTTTCGGAAAGAACAGCAAAACTGCTCTTTCGGTAGGAAGAAGTCTAGGAGTTATCCTCTTAGCAGCTGCCCAAAGAAGCGTGGAGGTGGTAGAGTATAAGCCGGTGGAGGTTAAGCTGGCGGTAACGGGGTATGGTTATGCGGACAAATTTCAGATGCAGGCGATGGTCCAAACCCTGCTTCGGCTTCCGGAGAAGCCTCGGCCGGATGATGCTGCGGATGCCTTAGCCTTATGTATCTGCTATGCTCATACCTCAAAGATCCTGATGTCCTCTGAGAAGAAGGGATCATTGCCAAGTTCAAGCCAGGCCTAAAGCAAGGGCAATATCCGTTAGCAGGAATGGAATTCCCTAAGGAGTTCACCCATGAAGGCGCAAATCCCGGAGTTTTGCAAGGGTTTCACTTTCCCCCGGAAAGATTTTGAGCCTATTTATCTGGAGACTTACCGCAGTGGGCGTATGGCTGAAAAAGTAGAGAAGGCTCAAGCCCTTCTCCGAGATTGCCAAGTTTGCCCTCGGAGTTGCGGCGCTAACCGATGGGAGGGGGAGAAGGGTACCTGCGCGGTAGGACGTTATGCCGAAGTGGTGAGCTACGGTCCGCATCTCGGTGAGGAGGATTGTTTGCGCGGTTGGAGGGGAAGCGGAACCCTTTTCTTTGGCCGATGTAACCTACTCTGCGTGTTTTGCCAAAACTTCGATATCAGTCATAGGGGGCTCGACCGTCGGCCGGTAACCCCCGAAGAGCTTGCTCGGATTATGCTCCATCTTCAAAAGTTAGGATGTCATAACATCAATTTTGTTACACCCTCTCACGTGGTTCCCCAGATCATTGAAGCGCTTCCCCTAGCGATTGAACAGGGGCTACGCTTACCTTTGGTTTATAACACCAGCAGTTACGATAGCCTTGACAGCTTGGCTTTGCTTGAAGGTTTAATTGATATCTATATGCCGGATTTCAAGTTCTGGGACCCTGCTAAAAGTCGCCGGTACCTCCGGGTGGAAAATTATCCTGAAGTCGCTCGTCAAGCAATTCTGGAGATGCATCGCCAAGTAGGAGATCTTATCTTTGATGAAGAGGGAATAGCTCTAAGAGGGGTGCTTCTCCGCCATTTGGTAATGCCGGATGGATTAGAGGATACTCGAGAGATTTTACAATGGGTTGCCCGTTACTTGGGGCGTGATACTTACCTTAACCTTATGGATCAGTATTATCCTGCCGGTTTGGTCAATGCCACTCGCTATTCAGAAATCAATCGAGGGATTACTCATAGAGAGTATCAGACTGCTTTACAATATGCTTTTCAGTTGGGTTTTTGGCGATTGGATTACCGTTGGCGGCCCTCGGTGTGGATGAGGTTTTAGGGAAAGAGGACTTTATTGTTCTCTATGGATGTCTCCGATTGCATCCTTAAGGATTTAATATGAAAACAAAGATTTTGAGTCTTTTCCACCGAAAGAAATTAAGGGTGCAATGAAAACAGGGCAAGGTAGGAAAGCCTTTTCCCAAAAGGGGTGAAAAGATCTCTTAAGGAGGAAGTCATTGAAACGACTAAGGGTTTTTGCTGGTTTCATCCTTTTATTAGGAGGACTGGTGGGATGTGGGGGAGGAGGGACTCCCTTTTTCCCTCCAACGACATCGCCTGTTACTCCTCCTGCTACGCCGCCCTCTCCTTCGGTTTCGGTGACGAGTATTAGGATTTTAGCCGGTAGCCCTCCCACTTCAGGAATTGTTCCCATTTTAAGGATCGGGGAGCAGTTACTGCTTACCGCGGAGCCTTTGGATAAGGAGGGTAAGGTGGTGCCGGACGCAAAGGTAGACTTTACTAGCCAAGATCCGGAAATCGCCCGTATTCTTCCTGTACAAGCGAACCAAGTAAAGGTAGAGGCCTTAAAGACAGGGATTGCTCGGATTCGGGCGGAAGTCGGTTCGGTTTCTTCTATCCTTGAGGTGACGGTGGTAACCACCCAGCAACCTCCTCCTCCGCCACCTCCCGTTGGAGAACAACCTCCGGAGCAGAAACCTCCTAGCCAACAGCCACCAGAGCAACAACCGCCTCCCTCGGGGGGAGAAGAACTTCCCCCTCCTCCCCCTCCGCCTCCCTCAGGTTAATCAGCGGGTATGGGGGTTTTCAGCCCAAGGGATGGCACAGGTTGTGAGGGTCTGTCAGGCTATGCCCTATGATTCCCTCCTCCCCAAGGGGGGAGGGTTAGGGTGGAGGATAGCTAAACCTTTTTAGGGAGCGGTAGTTACACCCTTTAGGGTGTACTTAGCTACCGAACCCGCATCCCAGGGTTGCCCCTCGTTCTCGTACAAAGAGGTTCTACCTAAGGGAAGGAAACCTGCAACCTCTTACCCATCGAGACATTGACAGATAGGGTTAATGCGGGTGTCTTTTCTCCGCTCCTGCCCACAGGGAGAATAATAAAGAATGAACGAAGAATACCGGGAGGAGCCTTTTCAGGGAGATTTTACCATTGTCTTCCTCCGCAGTGATGACTTTCTACTCCTTCTCCGTCGTGCGGAGAACAAGGAGGTTTTTCCGGGGTTCTACAATGGCCTGGGGGGTAGAGTAGAAGAAAGAGAAACTCCCCAAGAGGCTGCTTACCGGGAGGTGATGGAAGAAGCAGGAGTGGAACCCGAGGACCTTCAGGAGAAAGGGGTGATCATTGCTCGGCATTTTCTCGGGGGATGGCGACGTTTACACTTTTACCTTGGTACAGTCCCTTTTTTTATTCCCCCTCCCACCCCTGAGGGTTACCTTGAATGGGTCCCTCTTTCACTCTTGGCTCGGATTCCCTTAGTTCCCGACCTTCGAGAGGTCCTTCCTCGTTTGCTTCGCCTGCCCGAGAGCTATAGATTAGCTGGAGAATATATTTTCGATGGTAGAGATCAGCTTCTGGAGATCCGGGTTAGAGAGGAGAGGGGTGGAGGTTCCTCCACCTCCTAGTTCCCCTTTCGGCTCACCGGGAGGTTTGCCCTCCCACTTAGCGCAGGCTTCAGCCTGCGACTACCGAGGAGAGGAGTCGAGTAGTCGCACCCTTTTACGCAGGCTGTAAAGGGATGTAGGGGCATGCTATGCCCCTACTTGCTCTCTATAGGGGGAACTTTTAGAATAGAAGTTGATCCCACCTATTGGAAAAGGAGAAGGCGATGGTAAGCATAGAGGATCTCGCTCGCCAATGCGTGGAACGAAAGGCCTCCGACATTTACCTCAAAGTAGGTGCCCCTCCGATGTTGCGCATCTCCGGAGTAGCTACACCAGCAGGTACGGAACCCTTAAGGCCCGAAGAGACGCAGGCTATTGCTGAACAGCTAATGAAAACGGAGCGAGACCGAGAAACCTTTGCCCGAGACCAAAGTGTTAACCTCGCTTGGTCAGCCGAAGGAATAGGTCGTTTCCGAGTTAATATCTACATGCAAAGGGGCACAGTAGCGCTGTGTCTTCGCAAAGTAGAAACTACCGTCCCAACGCTCGATGGGCTTAATCTTCCTCCTATCCTTAAAGAGCTAGCAATGTCTAAAAATGGTTTGGTCCTGGTGACGGGGGCCACAGGCTCTGGGAAATCCACCACTTTGGCCGCAATGATTGACTACCGGAATGAAAACGCTGCAGGACATATCATTACTATGGAAGACCCTATTGAATTCCTCCACCCAGACAAGAAGTCTATCGTCAGTCAGCGAGAAATCGGAACCGATTCGCCCAGTTTTGAGGAGGCCATCAAGGATGCTCTCCGTCAAGCGCCCGATGTGATTCTTCTAGGAGAGATGCGGGATCGCCATACGGTGGAAGCAGCACTCCATATGGCAGAAACTGGACACTTGGCTCTTGGAACCATCCATGCGACGAATGCCCCTCAAACGATTGAGCGGATCCTCAACCTCTTCCCAGCGGATGAGCAGGACCCCGTTTATATGCACCTAGCTAATAATCTCCGAGGGATCGTCTCTCAACGCCTGGTACCTCGGGCCGATGGTCAAGGTCGAGTGGCTGCTATGGAAATTCTCGTTGCTACCCAGCGTATTCGCGACCTAATTATGAAGCGGGAATTGAGCGAATTGAAAATGGCTATCGCCCAAGGGCGCGAAGAAGGGATGCAAACCTTTGACCAACATCTTTATGAGCTTTGTCAACAGGGGATAATCAGTCAGGAGACAGCCCTAGCTTTTGCCGAAAGTCCTGGTGACCTCCGTTTACGGCTCCGAGGTTTTTCTATTGGCGGGACATAGGATTAGGGTATAGGTAAAGAGACTCCTCATCTTTAACCCTTCTCCTCTACCCTATTGTTCTCTCCACAGGAAGAGGATCGGTAGATTTTAGCAGGGGCACGGCATGCCACGTGCCCCTACTGTTTGTACCAGGCTTTAATAAAGTCCGCCGATTGATGCCTCATACCACCTGCACCCCATCTCCCGGAGATGGAACCCTCCTTATCCAAAACCTCAACAGGATTTTGGTTCCTCCTCGGAGAAAAGAAGGGTATGATGAGATGAATTCCAGGAGGGTAGTGAATGAACCTTGGCAGAAATACTCTTGCTCTTATAGGAATACTCAGCTGGTTTCTCTTGCTCTGCTTAACTTCTCCCTCCTACTCGGTGATCACTGGATCGGAGCCCAGGGGGGATGTGAACCTTGACCGTCGCTTGTCGCTAGAGGACGTTATCCTAGCCCTACAAGGGGTGATTGGCCTCCGAACCCTTGAAGGTCAAGCCTTGGAAAATGTCGATGTGGATTTTGACCAGAAAGCAACCCTGAGAGACGTGTTGATACTTCTTCGAGTAGCTCTCAAGGCAAATCCTCCGGGTTTGCCCCCTCGAGGCTCCCGAGTGGTTCTTGCCCCACCTCCTCCTGCTCCAGCTCCTGTCCGTCGTTCTACTGTGGAGGAAGTCAATGTAGAAGTCTTTGCCCAGGGGTTGGAGGTTCCTTGGGATATTGCTTTCCTTCCTGACGGTCGGATTTTGGTCAGCGAGCGTCCTGGGAGAATCCGGGTGATGGTTAACGGAGTGTTAAGAACTGAACCTTATTGGACGATTCCCGCAAAGGGTTTGGGAGAAGGAGGCCTGATGGGGATAACCCTTCATCCGGATTTCCCTCGATCGCCTTATATTTATGTGATGTATACCCGGCAGGAGGGCTTGCGAACTTTCAACCGGGTAAGCCGGCTTACCGACAAGGGGGATCGAGCCGAAAATGAAGAGGTTATCATAGACCAAATCCCCGGGGCTTTCATCCACGACGGAGGGATCCTCCGTTTTGGCCCTGATGGGATGCTTTATGTGGGGACTGGCGACTCTTCTGTCCCTGAATTGGCCCAAGACCTTTTTAGCCTGGCAGGTAAAATCCTCCGGGTGACCCCAGAAGGAAATATTCCTTTAGATAACCCCTTTCCAGGTTCGCCGGTTTATGCTCTAGGTTTTCGTAACGTTCAAGGATTAGCTTGGAACCCTGCCACTGGAGACCTTTGGTGTACCAATCATGGTCCTAGTGGGGAGTTAGGAGGGTTAACCGCCCGAGACTCCCTTTTTATCGTAGAGCGAGGGGGAAATCATGGTTGGCCCCGGGTGTTGGGGGCAGCAAATCTTCCAGGGGTGGTAAACCCTATCCTGCACTTTCCCGGCACTTCTGTTCCTCCGGCCGGTTGTATTTTCTATACCGGTACCCTTTTTCCGGAATCCTTCCGGGGGAATTTTTTCTTTGCAAGCCTGGCAGGTTCGCACCTTCAGCGAGTGATTCTGGATGGCCCCCGGTCAATAGCCCGGATTGAAAGATGGTGGGAAACAGGAGTTCATTCCGGTGTATACGGTCGTCTTCGGGCAGTGGTCCAAGGCCCTGACGGTGCTCTTTATATCACCACATCGAACCGGGATGGGCGAGGAACGGTTCGACCAGGGGATGATAAAGTTTTACGAGTTACTCCAAGGTAGGGGAGTTTCTTTTGATCTCCCGTCAGTGGGGGATCACAGGGGGAACGTAGGCTCAAGCCAAAGAGGGGAGGTCCTTTAGGACCTCCCCTCTTCTACTAAGCCTTTGCCCTCAAGGAGAAAGGCTTACTTGCAATTCTTTCCTGTCAAGGTAAAGGCCGGATTCACTGCCTTCCTTAGGATAGGGATGACCTCGGCAATGGTTACCTTCCCATCACCGTTCAAATCCAGAGCGGCCAGTTGAGCATCTGTCGCCTTCCGGGTGCCGACGGCAATTTGAAGGGCCAAGATGGCATCATTGATCGCCACTCGGCCATCTCCGTTGGCGTCTCCACAGACTGCCGCAGGAGCGGGAGGCGCAGCTACTTTACCAAAGGCGGCCAGGATACGAGGCCCACCATAGTCAATATTATGTCCAGCACCACCGCCTCCTTCGTTCCCCACGATGGTAAGGACATTCTCTGCACCGAACTTGATGATCTCCTTAGGGATCTTGAACTTCCAGTTAACTAGCCAGCCAGAGCCTTCTCCAATTTTTACACCGTTCCAGAAAGTCCCTAAGTTGTTATCATCAATGTTAAAGTCCTGGAGGCTAAAGGCAGTGGCTTGCTCCCACTCCTTGGGGATCACAATGTGCAAACGCTGGACCCAGTTGGAGTTATCCGGAATTCCTCCGGGTTCACCACTTCTTCCCGCAGGGCCGGCATCACCGGGTACCAACTCCCAGTCCTCTAGCCAAGTGGCTGTAGGGACAATTTTATCCGCTCCTTTGTCGGGATAATCGGGCTTAGCATATTCATTGATGTTTTGCTTAATCTTATTCTGATCGTCCGGGGTAGTCCCAAGGAACCGCCATCCCGGTTTTCCAGCCGCTTTGAGGTCGGCGGCCCGGAGGCTGAGGACTTCAATCTTCGAAACTACCTCAGTGGAGAAGCCGGCCTCAACTACTTGGCCTCCCTCCACCTTGACGGTTTGGCTAGCCTGGGCTAGCGGATTGGCATCAAAAGCCAGATCAACCACCGAAAGCGTGTACTCTCCCGGAGGGAGGTTACCAAAGGAGACCGCTCCATATTCTTGAGCAGTGGCGCGGCGGGTAACTTTACCCTTTATCTCAAAAACAGTATCCCCCTGCGGTTGCTTTCCATCGGGGGTTACCAGCCGGGCGATCACTGTTCCCACCAAAGGTGATCCGAAGCGGATCAAGGGAGCCTGGGCAGTGAAACCCGCTCCACCTGGGCCATTCCAGCCTTTGATCGCTAGTACGTTATTTCCCCCAAACTTTACCGCATCTCGGGGGATAGCGTAGGTTCGGGTACCACCTGCGTTCCAAATCTGAGAACCCAGGAACCTTCCGTTAAAGAAGGACCAATCGTGGTCGTCAACGTTATAGCGATCTACGAACAGGGGACGATTGAATTTTTGCCAGTCTGCAGGAATAGTAAAAGTGGACCGATACCAGAAATAGGTCCACTCCCCTGTTTCATTTTGGACATTCTCCGGAGCGTTGACATCAATCCACTCAGCGGTTTCCTTAAAATTGGGGTCGGCAAAGGAGAAGTCCTGAAGAGTGCCTCCTTTAAAGAGTTTCCACTTCCCTCCCTGATCCGTAGCCAGGTCTAAGAAGGGAAGAACTGTTCCCTGGAAATCGAGGGACTTTTTATCTCCATCTTTCAGTCCTGTGAGGGATTGGGGAGCTGCATCAACGCTTTCCGCCACAATCAGATAATCGCCGGGGGAGAGAAAGAGTTTGTAAGTCCCGTCATCAGCAGTGTTCACCGAAGTGATCTCACCAGTAGTGGTATTCAAAGCAGAAACAGTCGCTTTGGCCACTGCTTTCCCACCGGCATCCTTAACTGTTCCGGTTACTGTAGCGATGGGTAAAGGCTCCACGATAAAGGATTCGAACTCATTCTCCCGGGTGTCTTCACCGCAGTGGACCTGGGTGTGGATGCCCGCGATGAAGGGTTCCTTCAAAGGAGGTTCATCTTCTCGGCCGGGGATTACATCAGTGCGAACGAGCTCCCAGTTTTGGCCATCTAAGGAGGTGTATCCCTTAACAAAGCGAACCGTTCCATCGCCAAAGGTATCCAAGCGAACCCAATAGGGAGGGACTCGTCCAGCAGCAAACCCATTCCCCCGGCTCTGATTCAAGGAGCCTCCTTTCATCTCCGTCCCATTATCTCGGGTAGCGTGAATCAGGAAGTGAACAGGGGTACCATCTGGGTTTTCTGCGCTATTGCTCTCCGCAGCATTTTGAGCGATGAAAACCCCAGCAGCACTCCACGGAGAGCAGTCGCCAATACGGTTCACTTTCACCCGCATCGAGAAATTCCCACTAATGTTCTCCTGGTAAAGGACTGTCCAGGAGTAAGTTCCCATCCAGACATCTGCTCCCGAACCGGTAATGATTAACTTCCCATCTTGAACTTTGACGTCAGTGGGAGCTTCCGTTCCAATGTTCTTGAACTTCCAAAAGGACTTCAGCTGGGTTCCCTTAAAGTCATCCGACTGGGGAATACCTGCTTGGATAGGGGTAGACAAACCCCAAAGGAACGCACCGAAAGTGGCAAGCACAACAAGGGAGCGCCACCAAGCAATAGGTTTCATTCGCTGACTCCTCCTCTTGTGTGATAAGTTTTTACTCTCTGCAGTGAGGTACACTATCCCCCTTATAAAAAGGGGATGCGTGCCTAAAGGGGATTCCTCCTCATCTCCCACGATCTTTTAAGGAAGGAAGGGGGTTAAGAAAGGGCGTTCAATGTTGCTTCGGGGAAAGCCACCTCCCTCCGCTCGTGGCTTAGCAACATTGAAGAGGTACCCCTCTACCATTTTATTCTTTCTTCACAAAAAGTCAAGATTCCTCTTTTAATCCTTTTTTTCCTTATCCTTAAGGAGAAAATTACAGGAGCGAAATCGGTTTTGCTCCTGCTGATAGGGGCAAACCCAAAGGCACGAGGTTTTAGGTGGGAGCACCTTTTAGGGTAGCTCTTTGTATCCCCCATAAACGGGAGATAGTACTCCCAAGACCCTCTCGTCCAATAAGGGGGTTAGGGTAGGAGTAAAGTGTCTAAGTCAGCGCAGGCTTTAGCCTGCGGCTACCGAAGCCCAACTAATGAATGCGAAGGGCCCGGCCAGATCGGTCACTCTCATAAGCACTTACCGCAACTTTCACCGCTTCTAACCCGTCTTGTGGAGTAACAAAGGGCGGTTTTAAACCAGCGCAGGCCTCCAGAAAATGGGAAATTTCCTCTTGCCAAGGATCCATTGAGGGGAGCTCCAATTCCATAGAATGATCTTGGGATGTATCATAAAGGATACATTTTCCGCTATCTAAAGTTAAGACCCCCTTTTCGCAAATAGCCTCGAAGTAGAGATGATAACCTCCCCACCAGGTCCAGCTGCATTGAAGGGAGGCACTGGCTCCCCCAGCCAAACGGAAGATCGCTATAGCATTATCCTCGACATCACCTTTGGAAATCACCATTCGGCTGGTTTGGGCCGAGATCTCCACAATATCCCCAAAGTACCACCTCAGCATATCAATCATATGCACACCGTTGTCTATGAGAGTCCCCCCACCCGATTTGGCTTTCTCAGCAAACCAAGTCTCCTGAAGACGGAGGGCCATCCCGTGTCCTACAGCCACTCGAGCAGCTAGAAGTTTACCCAAACGCGACTCAACCACTTCCTTCCCCTTGTAGAAGTTGGGGATAAAGCGATGGTTAAAGCCGATGTAAAGGACTTTTCCAGATTTTTCGGCTTCCTGAACCATCTGCTCGGCATCTGGGATAGTGGTAGCCATCGGTTTCTCACAAAGGACGTGTACCCCTTGTCTGAGAGCCTCAATGCTAACGGGGCTATGTAAGTAATTAGGCGTACACACCGAAACGCAATCTACTTTTCCGGAAGCTAACAGCTCTTTGTAATCTGTAAAGACTTCCGCAAATCCATGGCGTTCGGCAAAGGATCGGGCTGATTCTTCGACGATATCGCATACTGCGACCAATTCGGCTTTATCTGCATTAGCCTTGTAGCCTCGGGCGTGGGAGTTTGCAATTCCCCCAGTGCCGATGATACCTACCCTTAATTTTTCCAATGTTGACTTCTACCTCCTTTCATAGATAACAAGGGGAAGGCTCTGCTCTCTTATGTTCTCCGGCTTCCCCCTTTATGGGATAAGTACCAGTTCTTCAGAATACTTCGGAGGACCCGGGGTAAAGTGAAACCGATGGGTACCAGCTTGCTATGGCGGAAATCGTGAGCCTTTAGCGATTCTAAAGGCTTTTCTGTAATAAGTATTTCTTCTAAGGAGGCTCTTTGCTCCTGGAAGCTCTCCGCTGTTTTTAACACCAAACGGTGGCTTTCGGGTAGAGAAAGGATTTCTGCTAATACCCGATCCACCTCTAGATAATCGGTACCTGCTACTAGCAATCCGAGAGGACGAGGATCTCCTCCTTTGGGGCCATCTCGTTCCATCGCTACTATAGCATCCGTGATGTGCACAACAGGACGAACCACTCCAGCTACTCCTAGAAGCAGAGAGCAGAATAAGGTGGGTTCCCATCCGGCTTTCATATGCCAAAAAGCCTTTCTTTTCCCCGGCATACAAGCATAGAGATTTTTGGTCGCTCCGGTGAACCCTAGCTGGCGATGGGTTTTCAATTTGGGCAGATTAATGACCTTATCTACCGACAAAACCTCTTGAGCCACTTTAAACCGAAGGGGAGGGACCTCTAACGGATGAGAAACGATAACGGGTTGGCGGAACTCCAAGATCTCTATTTCTTCTTCCTCTAGTATCGGCAAATATCTTCCTGCTCGGAGGACTTGCTTGAGGGTGTAGAAAGCAGGGCTATCTCCCAACAGAGGAAACCCACCAGCTCTCTTGATGGCCCGGGCTACAGCCTGAACCAGTACTGGATGAGTAATCGCTCCTTCTTCAGGGGATGAGACCGAGATCAAATTAGGTTTTATTAAAACTCGGTCCCCCGGCCGGATAAAAGTTTCCCATCCTCCTAAGGGGGCAAGGAGGGTTTCTAAAGCCTCTTCTATTTGAGAGAGGTGATAATCCTCGCAGCGAACGATGGTAACGGGCATTGTTCCTTTTCCTCTTCATCTTCAGTAGTCACAGGCTTGAGCCTGCGCCAGGTTTTGTCCCCATCTTAGCTTTTTCCCACCAGGAGAGAATTAACGCGGAGGAAAAGAATCCCAAAAGAGTCTCAGCCACAGCTCTAGATTAACCCATCGCCAAAAACCCTGATAAGGTTTTCCCCGGAGGAAACGCAGAAATTCTTGTTGGCAAAACGAACCATTCCAATAAGGCCTTTGTTGAAAAGATGAGGAAGCGAAGAGGTCTTGGAGAAAGGAGCGTAAAGGCTCTTGCCGAAACCAATCCGAGAGGATCAGCCAAAAACCCCTTTTATCTTGACGGTGGGAAATCGCCTTGGGGAGAAGGTCTTCCATCGCCCGACGCAGGAGGTACTTGGTTTCCCCTCGCCTAATCTTAAAGGAATCAGGAAGAGAAAAGGCAAATTCTACCAAGCGATAATCGAGGAAAGGAAAACGAGACTCAACCGAATGGGCCATAGCATTTTTATCACCGATCCTTAAAGAAGGAGGGATACTCTCTTGAGTGAGGCTGGCCAACAGTTTCTGAGTTAGGGAGAGGTATCCTCCGCTCCCAAGGGAACGATCTCGGTATTGAAGGTAGAAATCGTTCGATAATCCACAGGGTGGGTGGAGGTTAAAAAAACGTTGACCCTTTTGAGAAGTAACGAGAGCAAAACCTTTTAGAAGGCGGCGGACAACGCCCCTCCAGGTAGGAAGAATTAAGGAAAGCCCTGCATAGCGATGCCGAATCAAAAAGGGGAGAAGTTCATCCATTAGACGGACGAATTGCCCCTGCCTGATGAGCGCTCGATAATAATCCCGAAAATATTCCAAGTAACCCCCAAAGAGCTCATCGCTCCCTTGACCATCTATGGTCACTTTGGTTCCCGTCGCTTTGACGAGCTTATAAATATGCCATTGAGCATAAACGCCGACTTTGTCGAAGGGTTCCTCCTGATGCCAGATAAAGGTATCTAGGTCTTGCAACAAGTCTTTAGGCGTAACCGTGGTGTAGTGGTGTTGAGATTGGATTTGTGCTACAACCTGGTCAATGTAAGGTGTTTCATCCAACCGGTCGTCCCCATAAATCACCGAGAAGGTGCGTTGGTAATCGGGACAACGGAGGTTTTTGTTCGGGGTTAAGTGATGAAGTAAACAGGCTATAGAAGAAGAGTCTATTCCACCGCTGAGGCAGGTTCCCACAGGTACATCACTGATCAAGCGGACTGCCACTGCATCTTGAAGGAGGGAACGCAGTTTTTGCCGGGCTTCCTCCTCCGAGCTTTGAAAGGAAGGAGAATGAGAGGTCAAAAGGATAGTAAAAGGGATTGGGTAATAGCAATGGAGGACCGGTTTCCACTCTTTAAGACTGAGCCGGAGCCAATGGCCGGCTGGAAGCGAGTTAATCCCTCGGAAAAGAGTTTCTGGGGTATGGTCCGTTAATCCATAAACGAGATAGTCGTAAATAAGGGGATCATTCGGTTCAAAGGGGGTTAAGCCGGAGATCAAGAGGGCTTTGATCTCCGAAGCAAAAAGGAGATAGTCGGGATTGAAAAAATAGTAGAAAGGCTTAACCCCGAAACGGTCTCGGGCTGCGAACAGCTCTCCCTTCCGAGCATCCCAGAGGGCAAAGGCATACATCCCGTTAAAACGATGAAGGCACTCTTCTCCCCACTCCTGATAGGCGTAGAGGATCACCTCTGTATCGGTATCCGAAAGGAAGGAATAGCCGAGGGATCGCAATTGTTCTCGAATTTCAGGGAAGTTATAAACTTCCCCATTGTGGAGGATCCAGAGGGTTCTTTGGGGATTACCCATTGGTTGGTGGCCTGCTTCAGTTAAGTCAAGGATACTCAGCCGACGGTGGCCTAGCAGGATCTGAGCGGATTGACTTCGGGCCTCTTCAATATGTACCTGGGGGGAATAGGGCAATTGGCTTTGCCAAACCGCAGGAGGCGTATCCTCTCCGCCTGCCAGAAAGGGTTGACCCGAAGGCTCGGACCACCAGAGATAACCTTCATCATCAGGTCCCCGATGGCGGAGGAGACTTGCCATCTTCCGGATTTGAGCCACCGGTACCTTGCCGTGACGGCATAAGATGCCAGCAATACCGCACATTAGGGGTTTACCATCTGCCTCAGGAAGTTTCCACGCTTAATTTCCTTTCCCCTCTTTTCTTTCCTCTTTTGAGGGAGGGAGCACCACCTCTTGTTCTCTCCACGATGGACAACGCAGAGCGCCCCTTCAAGGGTGTGACGAGTTTTCCCCGCCCTAACCCTCCCCGGGGATCCGGAGGGAACCTGGGTAGGTAGTCGCAGGCTGAAGCCTGCGACTACCAAACTCTGAGTCGCTTTCTGTTCAGCGGCGGACGTTCATATTTTGTAGGCCTCCTAGAGAAGGAAAGCCCGGCGTAGGACCCCCGAGCTCCTCCAACAAGGCGGCAAGGGATTCCAAATCTTTCGCCTTGCGCATCGCTTCTTCCCGGGTCACTCGGCCAGACAGGATCAACTGCTTGAGGGATTGCTCTAGCGTAATCATCCCCTCTTTGCTACTCGTTTCGATGACACTGGGGATTTGGTGAACCTTTCCCTCTCGGATGAGGGCACGAATCGCATTGTTACACACCATAATCTCTCGAGCTGCTACACGTCCTCGTCCGTCCGCTGTGCGCAGAAGCAACTGTGAGATAACCCCCTCCAGAGACCCTGCCAATTGAGAACGAATCTGATTCTGTTGGTGAGGCGGGAAAATATCAATTAACCGGTCTATAGTTTTCGCAGCATTAATCGTATGGAGAGTTCCAAAAACTAAGTGTCCTGTTTCGGCCGCCTCTACCGCTAAAGCGGTGGTCTCGTAATCGCGTAGCTCCCCCACAAGGATGACGTCGGGGTCTTCTCGGAGAGCGGCTCTTAAAGCGTTTTTCAGACTCTTGGTATGAGTTTCCAACTCCCTCTGATTGACCAGGGATTTCTTACTGGGATGGACAAACTCGATAGGGTCCTCAATAGTGATGATATGTCCTGCCCGCTCATTGTTGATCAGGTCAATCATCGCTGCTAAAGTACTCGATTTACCCGAGCCGGTTGGACCAGTAACGAGTACTAATCCCCGCTCTTTGCGAGCCAGAGTTTTCGCCACTTCCGGCAACTCGAGCTCTTCAAAGGTGGGGGGGGTTGTCTTGATAGACCGGAAAACTGCTCCTTCCCCGTTCTTCTGGCGGAAGACGTTGACTCGGAAACGAAGGCGGTCGGTAGTGCCGGGCAAGGTAAATTCTAGAGCAAAGTCTACATCAAAGGTCTCCTCGAACTTCGCCTTGATCCGGTCCTCCATTACATCGTAGAGCATTTGATGAACCTGCTCCTTAGTCAGTACTTCATCTCGCACCGGGGTCATCTCCCCATGGATCCGCATCATTGGGCGGTTGCCTGCACTGATATGAAGGTCGGAAGCTTTTCTCTCGTGCATTTCTATCAGAAGTTCGCCAATATCAACCATCTTCTATTCCTCCTCGTCTCTTCGATCTTTTCTCAAAAGGCTTCGGTAGTCGTGGGCTTGAGCCTGCGTCCATCCTCCACACGCAGGGGGTGTAGGGGGTACACCCTAAAGGGGGCGACCACTACCAAGGTCTTTTGGATGTTCCTGACCACTCTTAATACCTTAATATCATTATCCCATATCTGATGCTCTTCAGCGCTACCAAAACCCAAAATCCCAGACCTTATGATTCTATATCCCCGAATTTTCAGGGATGGTTCCTCCCCCCTGAGAAACCCGATTTTTCTTACCCTATTCTTTCAAAATGGTCTATAATTGACATGGGGGAACCCTTCCTACTACCGAACAAGGTTTCTGAGATGCAGGCATTCTATTGGGAGGATGAAAGCAATTAGGGCACGGTGTACCGTGCTCTTATAGGTCTATCCCACCTATGCTCTCCTTAACTCGTAAAGCTGAGTTTTCCGCTGCCCATCGTTATTATCATCCGGACTTGTCGGAAGAAGAGAATCAAAAGGTCTTTGGGAGTTGTTATCTTCCCCACGGACACGGCCATAATTATACGTGTTACGTTACCGTTCAAGGGGATATCGACCCTAGGACGGGTATGGTTGTTAACGTCACCGAAGTGAAAAAGGCTTTGGCTCAAGCCCTCGAACCGCTCGAAGACGCCTTCCTCACCCGAGACCATCCCTGCTTTAACGGTCGCGTTCCGACAACGGAAAATATTGCTTTTTATCTTTGGAATGCCCTAAAAGATTGCTTTCAAGAAGGTTCTCTTCACTCGGTTCGGGTTTTTGAAGGAAAGGATTTATCGGTAGAATATCGAGGTCAGCAGGAGATGGTTTACCTCACTCGACTTTATGATTTCTGCGCAGCTCACCGTCTTTACAACCCCAGCCTCTCTGAAGAGGAGAATGAGGCTCTCTATGGGAAGTGTCAAAACCCCTATGGGCATGGTCATAATTATGAGTTAGAAGTTACTGTGCGAGGAGAGATTGACCCTGTTACGGGAATGTGTATAGATCTAGCCCGTTTGGACCAGCTGGTGGAGGAGAAGATCCTTCAAAAGATGGATCATAAACATCTCAACTACGATGTATCGGAGCTGGCGGGAATCATTCCCTCTTCAGAGAATTTGGTGGTGGTGATCTGGAACTTGCTTAAACCGGAATTGGGTGAAGCCCTCTATCGCGTAGCCCTCCATGAAACTTCGAAGAACCTTTTCGAGTACTATGGAGAAGAAGACGTTGGAAGATCTCTTTTATGAAATCCTTCGGCAGATTGGGGAGGACCCAGAGCGGGAAGGCCTTTTGAAGACTCCTCGTCGGGCAGCCGAGGCTTTGCGTTTTATGACCCAAGGGTATGATGAAACCGTCGAAGGGGTGTTGAATGGGGCGATCTTTGAGGAAACTTATGATGATATGATCCTTGTCAAAGATATCGAGTTCTATAGCCTCTGTGAGCACCACCTTCTACCCTTTTTCGGCTTAGCCCATGTCGCCTATCTGCCCAATGGAAAGATCGTTGGGCTTAGCAAGATTGCTCGCCTTGTTAATATGTTCGCCCGCCGGCTTCAGGTGCAGGAGCGGATGACTATCGAGATCGCTAATGCTCTCGAGCAAGCAATAACCCCCCGGGGAGTAGCGGTCGTTATTGAAGCCCAGCACCTCTGTATGATGATCCGAGGGGTACAAAAGCAGCAGTCCAAGATGATTACCAGCTATGTTTCGGGGATCTTCCGGGAAGACCCTCGAACGCGATCGGAGCTTATGGACTTGCTAAAGATTTCTCCCTGACAAGGTTTTCTACCACTTGAATGAGTCGGCGGGTGACTTCCTCCACCTCTGCTTCTCCATCCACAGGAATGAGAAGGCCTTTCGATTGATAATAGGCGAGAACGGGTTCCGTTGCCTCTCGGTAAACCCGGAGGCGTTGTTCAATCGTCTCCCGGGTATCATCTAATCGACCTCGGCCTAATAAACGCTTGATCACAGTTTCGTCCGAGACTACCAGATCTAAAACTCCACTGAGAGGCCAAGGGTGTTCCTCCAGTAGATGGTCCAATAAACGCGCTTGATGGACGTTTCGGGGGAAGCCATCCAGGAGGAAGCCCTTTTCCGCCTCGGGGGTATTCAAGGCCTTGATCACGATTTGAGCCACAAGAGGGTCGGGGACCAGAAGGCCCTTTTTGACCCAAGCTTCCACTTCTTGCCCCAGCGGAGTCCCTAATTGAACCTCTCGGCGAAGGATCTCCCCGGTCGAGATGTAAGGGATATGGAAGTGTTCCACCAATCTTTGAGCTTGGGTGCTTTTCCCTGCTCCCGGAGGCCCCAGAAGGACTAAGCGTAGGGCAGGTCCTGAGGCCTTCCCTTGCAAAGCTCGGAGCTGAAAGCCTGAACTTCCTTGAGCGTTCTTCCCCTTCATCAGGTTCCACCTTTTGGTTTACGGATAAGCTCCTTTTAAGGGAGGGTTAAATTGAACTACCGTACCCTCCGGAAGATTCTTCGACTTCCCTTTTAACCGGGAACGTCCGAATTCCACTTTATCTATCTTCACGGATTTCCCCGGTTGGTCCGGAAGAAAAACCGTCATATCCTTTTGGACACCATCTACCCAGCCTACAGGGATCCACGGCTGGCCTTTTTCGTGATAGACTTTTGCCTCGGTGATCACCTGATGAGGGGAGCGTTGGCCCAGCATCTTAGCCCGTTCCTCGGCGAGACGCAGGCGTTTTTCATCCGCTGGGTGGGTGGAAAGCCAAGCAGGGGTCTTCCCGCCCTCCTTTTTAGAGAGGAAGTAGCGGAATACTTCCGCCATTGCATAGGGGGCGTAGCCCGCTCTCCAAAGCCGATAGATTCCGTACTCGTCGGCCTCTTGTTCGTAGGCCCGGGAGTATCTCAAGCTTTGGAGGCTTGCTAGGATAGAAGCGGCCTGAGCGGCCGCCCGATTCCGGGTGATAATCCCTAAAAGAGTGGCGATTAATCCTAAGTTCGACTGTTTTTCAATGCTTCGAGAGACGTGGTGCCGTGCTGCGTGCTCGATCTCATGCGCTAGCACCGCTGCTATGGCTCCTTCGCCTCCCCGTTCCCGCAGGTCGTCATAAAGGCGTTTGTAAACCACTACAAAACCCGCAGGAGCAGCGAAGGCGTTGATCGTCTCCGGCCTTTTGGGGTCTTCTGCTACAACAAAGGAGTAAGTATTGGCGAACTCCTTTGGCCAGGGGCCAGCACGAATCAATCGTTCGCCAATTTGAGCAAGGCGTTCCGACAACTCGGGGAAGATCCGATGGGTTTTCCGGATCTCCTCCTCGACTTGGTGGTTCAGACGGATCTCGTCGCGGGAGCTGAGCTCGAAAATCCCTCCCTGGGAGCAAGACGCTAGCAGGAAGAGGGGGATAAGTGTTAGCGGAAGAAACAAAAAGAACCTGCTTAAGAGAGGAAAAGATTTCATCGTTAGCTCCCAATAATAAAGTTGGATGTTCTCCTTCAGTTTACCTGTCTTAGGAGACTACAGGAGTCTTCTCTAAGTCGTCAGTAGTGGCTAAAGAAGCCCCTAAGGTCCTCATCTCCTCCAAGGCTTTTTGTACGGCTCCTGGAGGATCGTCTATTCCCCGAACCGCGTCCGTCAGAACGACGACCTCAAACCCTCTTTGCCGGGCATCCAAAGCGGTGGCCCGGACACAATAGTTGGTGGCTAAACCGGTTACAAAAAGTCGTTGGATGTTGTGCTCCCGCAAGGTGGTTTCCATCTCGGGATTCTCAAAGGGAGAATAACCCATCCCCTCTCGCCCCACGCCTTTGCGGATGTACTTATGAATGGCTTCTTGCTTCAACCGAGAACTCAGGTCTGCTCCAGGGGTCCCCTGAACACAATGCCTTGGCCAAGGCCCTCCCTGCTCTTGAAAGGATTTGTGATCCACCGGATGCCAATCTTGGGTGGCAATGACTAATCGGAATTGGTCAATAATTCGGTTAATCGGGTCAATAACTTGATCTCCCTCGGGCACAGCAAGAGCGCCTCCGGGCAGAAAATCGTTCTGCACATCTACAATAACCAAAGCGTCTTCAGGGCCGATAGAGAGTTTAGCCATTTTGTCACCTCCTGGCTCTTAAGTTTTGCTTTTCTTCTTCCCAACAAAGAAGATAAAGAAGGTTAAGAAGAAACCTAACTATTGTAAGAGGATGATACTGTGGTGAGAAACTGGGTACCTTGTTAAGATTAAGTTGGGTGAAAGACTCTTGATGGTGTATCCGCGGGTGTAGATTGGAGAGATCACCCCTTGCGCTTCCTTTAACCGAATCAAAGATACAGCGAGGCTGAAACAAATGGCGACCTCTTTCTTAGAGGCTTTTCCCCGGCAGGTCCGGGATTGGTTTAATAAACAATTGTCCTTTTTGCCTCCAGGGGGAGCTTTTTTAATCGAAGGGTTACTCCATCGGCTTCCCAATTTGCCCCGTCTCCTGCACGATATTTTTGACGAAACTTATCATTCTTTCATCGCCCTGCTCGCCGAAGAATCCCCAACTGTTCTTATCGCGGGGCCTCACGGGACAGGGAAATCCACCCTTGTTTCAACCTTAACTGAGGGTGAAGAAGCCTATTTTAGCCTCGGATCGGAAACCTTTCCCTTTTTGCAAAGTGTGGTCCCTACCCCCTTTCTGTTATTAGATTTGCCCACTTTCAGCTCCTCTCAAACATACCCACCCCTTCCCCTTCCAGCGGAGCAAGCGGATTTTATTCTTCTCCTCTGGGATTATCGGGAGGTTGATCAGATCTCTTCGCATCCATATGTCCTTCAGTGGTTAAGGCAAGGGAAACCTCTTCTTTGGGCCGTTAATAAAGTTAATAAAATAGACCAAGGAGTGCCAGCTTTAGAGGAGGTGGAGAAAGTTCAGCGTGTTCTTTCTTGTGAGCCGGTTTTCCTCTCGGCCCAGTGCGGAACCCAACTCTCTCAACTCCTCAAGAGAATGGTCTTAATGGATCCTCGCCTACTTAATGCATTTTCTCGGTTACGACCGGAGTATCGGAGTTCTTTGATTCGCAGCCGGATTGCCCAGGCTGTAGGTCTATCAGCCGCTGTGGGATGTCCGCCTCTCCCTTTGGCCGATGCCATCCTTCTCTTCTTTCTACAAGCTCGGATGATCCTCGAAATCGGGAGGCTTTATGGCTTTCCTATTACCCTTGAAAGAGCCTGGGAGCTGATAGGAGTTTTTGCCGGAGGGATGGTTTTGCGAGAGGGTTTTCGGCAGTTGAGCAAGCTCTTTCCTTTCGCAGGCAACGCTTTGGCTATGGTTTATGCCTCTGCGGGGACCGCAGCGATGGGGTTTACTGCTCAGCAATGGTTTGAAAGGGGGTGCCAAATCTCCGAGGGGGAGCTCCGCCAGATTTACCAAACCGCCTACCAATCTTACGAAAGAATGTTTCGAGCTCTTCGGCCAGGAGGGGTTTCTTTCTCCCAGGTTGAGACCTTGCTGCATCGGGAACCTCACTAGCAAACCTCGATCCAAAACCTATGAACACTTTGGGGCGGTATCAGATTGTTCGGGAGATTGCCCGGAGTAATGACGTTGTTTATGAAGCTTGGGATCCCGTGCTGAACCGCCGGGTGGCCCTCAAAGAGCTCCTTATTCCTCCCCACCTTACTGGCTCTGCCCGCCGGGAAAGGATTGAACGCTTCTACCGAGAAGCCCGGGCTGCGGGACGCCTCGACCACCCAGGAATTGTTACCATCTATGAGGTGGGGCAGGAGGGAGACCGTCATTTTATCGCTATGGAATATTTAGAGGGGCAATCTCTCCGAGAGCGCCTGCAAGTGGAAGGGCCTCTTTCTATAGAGGAAACTCTCCGCATAGTGGTACAGGTTCTTGATGCCCTCGCTTACGCTCATTCCCAAGGGGTCATTCACCGAGATATTAAACCAGATAACATTCACCTTCTCCCGAACGGAACAGTAAAACTCACTGATTTTGGGATCGCTCGCCTAATAGTGGAGCCTTCTTTAACCACTGATGGACAGGTTTTCGGCACCCCCAGCTATATGTCGCCAGAGCAAGTAGCGGGGAAGACGGTAGATGAACGAACAGACCTCTTCTCCCTGGGAGTGACGATGTATGAGATGCTCACGGGCCACAAGCCTTTTCAAGGAGACAGCATTGTAACGATTACTTATAAGATTATGCATCATAATCCCTTCCCGGTAGCAGGCCTTCCTGAGCCTTTGCAAGCTTTTTTAGCTAAAGCTATGGCTAAAGACCCCTCTCAGAGGTTTCAGTCCGCTTTGGAGATGAAATCCGCTCTTTTAGAGATAATGACCAGTGGATTAACGATTAACTCCTTCGCTCCGCTCGATTCCCTAAACCCTGTTACCACCGATGCCCCCCCTGGTAACTTGGTTTCAGAGCCTACCGCTTCTCTAGAGCCCAAGGCTTTTTCTCTCCACCCTACCCTCCTTCGTTTCTTCTCCGGAGTACTCTTGGGGATTTTGCTCTGTTTGCTGGTGGTAGGTTTGGCTGTGGGGGTGCATTCCGCTTATGCCCGTTATTTGAGCTATGTGAAAGATCAAGCGATTGCTGATCGCTTTGAAAGGGCTTTGCGTTTGTATCACCAGAAACGCTACCGAGAGGCGGGGGAGGAATTTGCAGATATTGCCCGAAGAGTGGGTAATACCCCAAAGGGGCAGATAGCGAGGAATAATGCGTTTATCGCTTTTATCTCCTGGGGGGATTCACTACTCTATCAAAACCCTCAATTGGCCCTTCGAGCTTATCTCAAAGCGGTGGCAGTGAATCCTCAAAGTTCTCTTGCCCACTTGCGATTAGGCGATCTTTATTATCGCCTTGGTTTTCGGGCTAAGGCTGAGCAAGAATGGAAAGCTGCAATCTATTGGGAGCCAACCACCGAGGAGGCTCAATCTGCTCGACAAAATTTGGCATCCTACTACCTTGAGGAGGGAGACAAGTCCGCCGAACGAGGAGATTATGACCGCGCTCGCCGATATTGGGAGCTGGCTTTCGAAACAGACCCTGCGGGCCAAACGGGTTTGGCGGCAGAAGAACGCCTCCATCTATTTTCCTCCCCCCCTCCTATAGAAGATATGTTTCCGAAGTGATGAAAAGCCTTTGTCTTTTACCCGATAGCCGAAACTCGGATAGGGTGATTGTACTTTTCTCCTCTTGATGGTTTCATTCTCTCTTCTGCGCTTTCCCTCCCCCTTGTGGGGGAGGGGGCTGGTAGTCGCAGGTTTTAGCCTGCGACTACCAGCGCAACCTTTACAGTTGTGGTTACCTTACCTCAAAGGATGAAAGCCTGTAGAGAGGAGAAAGAATTATTAGGATTTCGGTAGAAATGCTCTTTCTACTAGTGTTGGAGGTGGTGAGAAGTGAAAAAATCCTCTCGGTGTGTTCTTCCCTGTTTTCCCTTATCCCTCATCCTTCTCCTTAGCCTCTTATCCCTCTCTGGTTTCACACCTTCAGCAAAATCCGCTCCCCAAGGAGAAGCTACTCCTCCCTCAGGAAAATCCTCTGCAGTGACTTCCGGTTCCCAAGAGGGGGAGAAAAAGGAGGAGAAGAAAGAAGAGTTTAAACCCTTTGAGGAAGTGATTAAAGAAGCCGAGAAGTTGGAAGGCTTATTCACCCTCTATCGTAAGAAGGAGAAGGTTTATCTTGAGCTTCGCCCCGATCAGCTCGATAAAGATTATCTCGTGCTTATTACTTTAGAAAGTGGTATCGGCTCTTCGATTCTGGCTGGATTCCCTATGGACACCAAGCTCTGTCGCTTCCATCGGGTGTATAACAACGTCCAGTTCATTCAGCGTAACGTTTATTTCCGGGCGGATCCTAATGATCCAGTTCATCGAGCGGTGCAGAGGTCTTTCTCTGACTCCGTCCTGGCTTCCCTCAAAATAGAAAGTGAGCATAAAGAGCGGAAATCCCTCCTTGTGGATTTATCAGGCCTCTTTCTCATAGACTTGGCTGACCTAACCAACTGGGTTAACCCTCCTGGAATGCCGGGGGGATATAACCTAGATCGAGACAAATCCTATTTTGGCACGGTAAAGGCGTTTCCGCAAAACATAGAAATCGAATCCGTTTTCATCCTCACCAACAGCCGACCCCGGTATGATATGGCCCTCCCCGATAGCCGGGCGATGACTCTTAAAGTCCGTTACAGTCTTTCTGAACTTCCTCAAAACGATTATGTGCCGCGGTTAGCGGATGACCGGGTGGGTTATTTTGTCACCGCTTTCCGGGACTATTCCCGAGACCAGAAGTTTCAGAATTTTGTCCGATATATTAACCGATGGCACCTGGAGAAGGAAAATCCTAAAGCCCCTCTTTCTCGACCTAAACAGCCTATCGTCTTTTGGATTGAGAATACCGTTCCAGTAGAATATCGGGAGGCCATCAAAGAAGGAGTTTTAATGTGGAATAAGGCTTTCGAGAAGGCAGGATTTAAAGATGCCATAGAAGTTCGGATTCAACCGGACAATGCTGATTGGGACCCTGCCGATGTGCGCTACAGTACCATTCGCTGGATCACCTCTATGTATGGCGCTTTTGCTATGGGGCCTTCGCGGGTGAACCCATTAACCGGTCAGATTTTGGATGCCGATATTATCGTGGATGCTGGTTATATCCGGGCGGTGAAGGAGGAATACCGAAGGTTTATTCGCCGGTTGGAACGCTTGGCAGTAAAAGGGTTGCCGCTCTCTGAGATAGAAGGCTTCTCTTCTCCTCTTCCTGAAGGGGGTGATCCTCAAGGGCTGACTCGGTTATGTATGATGGGGCCTTTTATGGCCCAGCAGACCGCCTTTGGAATCTCGGCGTTGTTCCTTCGGGGGGACCTTCGCTCAGAGGAGGAGGTCCCTAAGGAATACATTAATGCTATGTTAAGAGAGTTGATTGCTCATGAGGTGGGCCACACTCTGGGTCTGCGCCACAACTTTCACGGTTCAACCTTGCTTTCCCCAAGGGAGCTCCATAACCCTCTCATTACTCGCCGAAAGGGGCTTTCCAGCTCAGTAATGGATTATCTCCCCGTTAATTTGGCCCCTCCGGGGATGAAACAAGGAGAGTTCTATTCTTCTACCCTCGGCCCCTACGACATCTGGGCTATTGAGTACGGGTATACCCCTTTCGGGGCTAAAACTCCTGAGGAGGAGAAACCCTTCTTGGAGAAGATTGCTTCTCGGGCACCTCGTCCCGAATTGGCCTATGGTACCGATGAAGATCTTTTGGGTCTCTACCGAGACCTAGACCCTTTGATCAGCCGCTTTGACCTCTCCAACGATCCTTTAGAGTGGGCCTATCAGCGCTCTTCTTTAGCTCGGGATTTAATGAACCGTATCGAGGCGAAAATCCCCCATATGGAGGAGGGCTACTACGATGCTCGCTATCTCTTTGGGGTTACTCTCTCGGAGCAGATGAATGGAGCCTTAATCGCTGCTCGCTTTATCGGAGGCCTTTACACTCATCGAGACCATCCTACCGACCCCGGGGGGCGGCCTCCTTTTGTGCCTGTCCCTGCTGATCAGCAGAGGAAAGCCTTTAACCTCTTGCGAAAGAACCTTTTCAGCGAAGAAGCCTTTCAATTTCCACCTCGTCTCCTTAATAAACTCGGTTTTGAACGATGGCTTCATTGGGGAGTGCCCTTGGAGGATGTCCTTTCCCGCCCTATGGACTATCCCATTCACTCCATCATCCTGGCTTATCAATCCGCTGTCTTCAACCGTCTTTTCTCTCCAGTGGTCCTCCAACGTTTGCTCGATACCGAAGTGAAAGTCACTCCTCCGGAAAAGGCTTTTACGATTCCCGAGCTCTTTGCAGGCTTGAGAAAAGCTATTTGGTCGGAAGTTACCCTGCCTCGGCCTAACTTGCGGATTAACAGCTTCCGCCGGGGTTTACAAAGGGAGTATCTTGCTCGGATGATTCGATTGATCCAAAATCCTCTTCCCGGGACTCCCGAAGACGCTCGTACGATCGCTTGGTACGAGTTGCGGTTATTGTTGGCTGATATTAACAAGGTCTTGAAACAACCTCTTCACGACACTTATACTCTGGCTCATTTGGAGGAATCTCGAGTGCGCATTCAGCGGGCTTTGGAACTGCGGTTGGGAAGTCCTTAAAGGCATTCTCTCTTCCTTGCCCTCAACGAGAATCCAGCTCCTTTTATCCAAATCAAATTAAACCAGCTTATGTCCAATAAAAGGGAGGTAAACTGTTGCCTACAGTAGCGTTGATTGGGTGTTTTGATACAAAAGGGCAGGAGTACCTTTATGTCGCTCATCTTCTGCGTCAAGCAGGATGTGAAGTATTGTCCATCAACACCGGTGTGATGGGAGAAGCTCCCTTTCAGCCAGACATCTCTGCAGAAGAAGTGGCTTCAGTGGGAGGAGAATCCCTAGAGGCCCTTCGCCAACGGGGTGACCGGGGGTATGCAGTCACAGTGATGGCCCGAGGAGTGGTCCCAGTTATCCGCCAACTTTACGAGGCGGGGAGAATCCAAGGAGTTTTGGGACTAGGAGGTTCCGCAGGTACCACTATCGGTACCTCTGCAATGCGTGCTTTGCCTGTGGGAGTGCCCAAACTAATGGTCTCTACCCTGGCTTCAGGAAATACCCTTCCCTATGTAGATACCAAAGACATCCTTATGATGTATTCGGTAGTGGATGTAGCGGGGTTGAATAGGGTTTCCCGACGAATCTTGGCGAACGCTGCTTTAGCAATGGCTGGAATGGTTCAGGCGGAAATCCCTCCTGAAACTCAGGGGAAGAAGGTGGTTGGAGCCACAATGTTTGGAGTAACCACACCCTGTGTTAACTATGCCCGAGAATTGCTGGAAGCCCAAGGGATGGAAGTACTGATCTTCCATGCTACGGGTACCGGCGGTCGGGCAATGGAGGGATTAATGGCGGATGGGTATATTCAAGCGGTCCTTGATGTGACGACCACCGAATTAGCGGACGAGTTAGTCGGTGGCATTCTTTCGGCTGGTCCGGACCGTTTGAATAGGGCTGGGGAGCTCGGTCTGCCCCAAGTGGTTGCGCCTGGAGCTTTGGATATGGTCAATTTCGGTCCCTGGGATACAGTTCCTGAAGTCTTTCGCCAGCGACGGTTGTACCGGCACAACCCTACTGTTACTTTAATGCGAACTACCCCGGAAGAGATGGCTGAGTTAGGTCGGATCATGGGAGAAAAGCTCTCTCGATCCAAGGGGCCTACTACCTTCCTAATGCCGTTGAAAGGGGTTTCGGCGATTGATCGAGAGGGGCAACCTTTCTATTGGCCTGAGGCCAACAAGGCTTTCCGTCAGTCCTTGAAGGCCCACCTAGGAGAAAGGGTAGAATATTTAGAGGTGGATGCTCATATCAATGACCCGAAGTTTGCCGAGGCTTTGGTTGATCATTTATTAAAGAACATGAGCCAAACAGAAGGGTGTTAGTAGGTAGCGGAACGCGGGGCATATTGCGCAGGCTAAAGCCTGCGACTACCTAAACCAACCAGATCTGCTAACCAGGTTTGGTAGACGCACCCTTTAGGGGGTGTGAAGCTTCTACAGGCTACCGACCTTCTTTCTCCTTGAGATGAGGGGGGGCCTCCTGCTAAGCCGTTATCCTTCTCCTTATCACTTGGGGGTTCTTGGTATCAAGGTCCACCCACCAGCCCTTCTTCCTGTTTTGCAAGTTGGAGGGATCCGCAGGGAAAAACCGCACAACGCGTTCCTGGCCCGTAAATATTCGAGAGAATTTTCAGCACTTCCTCCCAGCTACGCCCAAGTATTACCCCCTTTCGGGCTTCAGGAGAGAGATCGTAGAAGTTTAGAGAAGGGCTAAAGATGATCAACCGACGATTTCCCACCGAGGAGGGGAGAGGCCCATTATTAGGAAGACGCATCCCAGGACCGTGAAGAGAATGATACCCTAATCCCTCTGAAGAGGCAGTTGCTAGGACCACTGTTCCTTCAGGATGAAGGATAGGGTGAGGAGCAGAATGCCAGATGTTGAGTCCCATTCCCGCTTGAAGATATTCCGTATCTTTGGGGTAAGCGTTAAAAATCCCTACGTCCCAGTTCTTGGGAACCGAAGTAGCAAAAACCTTCCGGGCAAACGCACATCCTGCTCGATGGGCCTGGATAGGGTCTCCCACGAAAACTCCCGCTATCTGTCGCCGGCTGTTGACTACTACATTGACAATTGCTGAGAGGCCTGCCATTCGGGCTCCTTCCTCCAGATCTGCCCGTCGTTGGTTCCCTTCCAGGAGGTTTAAGCCTCCCCGGAGGCCATTGTCTCGGCGATGGTTGTGGTATAAGCTCTCAATACCCGCAACGCCAGGGAGTATTAGCTTGGCGCCTCCTCCAAAACCTGGCCCTCCGTGAGGGGTAATACCTCCTACCGCTAGCTTAAAGTCCGCAGATACAAAGTCTCGATTAATATAAACCGGTGTCCCCAAAGAGGTTTTTCCCAGATAAACGAGGTTTTCAAAGGGATGATGATTACGCACCTGAAGGTTCTCGACAACAAAGGCCCCTAACTTTTGGATAAATTCGGAGCGAATCAGAGGTCGGTGACCTGCTATGCCGATGATCACCCGGATATGGCTAAGGGGAATACCTGCGGATTGAAGCTCTTCTAGAATGAAAGGCATCAACCGATAGGCGGGTGTAGGTCGGGAGAGATCATCCACAACAATCACGGCGTCGCGGCTTCCCTTGGCCATTTCTCGTAGGGGAGGAGTGCCTATGGGTTTCTCAAAAGCTTGGCGTATTGCCTCATCATCTATCTCTTCCGCATCCTGAGGAGGGAAAAGAGCCACTTCCCACTCCTCTGGAAAGGTGAGAACCTTTTGTTCATCTCCATACCAAGCAGCCCAGGGAATACAAACTGCCTTCATAACCCCTCCTTGAGAGACGCTCCTAAGCCCCTACATGGGGAGATACATAAAGTGGAGTGCCCAGCCACACCTTCCTAGGTAGGGGTACAGAGCTGGGTCCCCTACGGTGTAGCCTCCGGTTAATCTAAAGCCAGGTTTTCTGGATTCAACCCTTCCAATTCCCTCAGAACGAAACGGCCATCCTTTCGGATTAAAACATTGTCAAAATAAATTTCGCCTCCTCCATACTCGGGCCTTTGAATCAAGACGAGGTCCCAGTGGATTTGGGAACGGTTCCCATTATCTGCCTCTTCGTAGGCGTTTCCCGGCGTGAGATGGAGAGAGCCTGCGATCTTCTCATCGAATAAGGTATCTCGCATAGGGTGGAGGATATAGGGGTGAAGGCCGAGAGAAAATTCTCCGAGGTAGCGTGCTCCTTCGTCACTATCCAAAATTTCATTAAGACGTTGAGGGTGGGAAGCTGAGGCAGAAACGATACGCCCCTCCTCAAATTCTAACTGGATCCCCTCGAAAGGGGTCCCATGGTATAAGCTAACGGTGTTAAAACGGATGGTTCCCCAAGCAGAGTTCCTTACCGGAGCGGTGAAGACTTCTCCGTCGGGAATATTTCGCTTGCCCACACAAGGGACTGCGGGAATTCCCTGAATCGAGAACTCCAAATTAGTGCCAGGCGCAGTAATCCGCACTTTATCCGTTTGTTCCATTAACTTTTTCAAAGGGAGGACTGCTTCGGCCATCCGGCGGTAGTTGATGCCACAAGCCCGAAAGTAGAAATTTTCAAAGCCTTCGGTGCTCATCTCCGCTAATTGAGCCATTGAAGGGGTGGGAAACCGTAACACTACCCATCGTTTATGGCGCACCCGCTCTTCGATATGGACCGGTTGCCACCAATATTGCTGATAGAGACGCATCTTCTCTGAAGGAACATCGGAGAGTTCATTGGCGTTGTCTGCTCCTCTGACCCCGATGTAGCAATCTACTTTTTTCATTTGATAAAGCTCAATGTCACCAATCAGCTGAAGCTGTTCTGGAGAAGCCTCTTTTAAGAGTTGGCGAGTAACAACATTTTGCCGAAGGGAAACAAGGGGAAGGCCTCCTGCTTGACGGATCGTTTGGACCAGCAAAGCGGTAAAAGCAGGGGGAGTGTCAAAGGCTTCTACCAGGACTTTCTCACCAGGTTGTACTTCCAAGGAGTAATGAACCAAAGTGTGGGCCAGCTGTTGCCAGCGGGGGTCTTGCATCTTTAACCTCCCTGTGGGGATAACCCTTGGGGTTACCCTACTGTTGGTTTCTGTCTTAATTGAGCAAGTTGGAGCACATTTCTGGCGAGCATTAAATTAGTGACGGGACCTGTTCCTCCAGGTACAGGGGTGATAGCTCCTGCCACTTCTTTAGCACTCTCGAAATGAACATCGCCGACAATACCTCGATCTGTTGGATTGATACCGAAGTCAATAACCACGACGCCAGGCTGAAGCCATTCTCCTCGAATGAATTCGGGTTGGCCAATGGCCACGACAAGGATTTCCGCTTGCCGAATCTCTTCCGGGAGGGAGCGCGTCCGAGTATGGCAAAGGGTGACCGTAGCATTCTCTCTGAGAAGAAGGAGAGCCATCGGTTTTCCTACAATGTTACTTCGGCCTACCACGACTGCTTTCTTCCCTTCAATGGGAATCCGATAGTAGTGGAGGACTTCCATCCCCCCTGCAGGAGTGTTGGGGATAACCGTTGGTTGCCCCAAGAAGAGATTCCCAGCGTTGATGGGATGGAGACCTTCTGCATCCTTCTCGGGGGGTAGGAGGTCCAGAAAGGTTTCTAAGCCCAAGGGTTTTGGAAAGGGAAGAAGCGGTAGAATAGCATCTACCTGGGGGTTTTGGGCGAGCTCGGTAAGGGTTTCCCGAACCTGAGAAACTTCTGCCTCCGCGGGAAGTTCTCGAAGAAGGAAGGAGATTCCCAAACTCTCGTGAGTGCGAGCAATCCTCCGGGCATAGGCGAGAACGGAGGGGTCATCGCCTACCCGAAGGCCAGCTAAGCAGGGTGGTCTTCCCCAACGATTGCGGAAGGCAAGAACCTCTTGGCTTAGTTGTTCCTTCAAGACTTCTGCTACTGGTTTACCTTCTAACAAAAGGGCTGACATGTTTGAACATCCATCGTGCAATTTCCCTTCTTCGCTCCTTTAGGGTGCGAAGAAGAAGGTCCCTTTGGGGGCCCCTTAATTTTTCTTTTAAAAAGGATATTAGAGACGCTCCGCGACAATTTGTAAAATCGCCTCCACTTGCCCTGCTCTCTGCTGATCCAGGGTTTTCATCTCTTCTCGGACCCGGGCCACGAAAGCCTGATCCGTGATGGAGGCGAGATTAATTTCGATGTTTAAAAAAGCGCTTCGGAGAGAGGCCTCCGCTGCCAAAGCGGCGACTCCGGCATCACTGACTGCTTGTTCATTTCCTATTTCGGCTACCTTCCTGCATAGGGGCAAGAGAGAAGATGAGGCCCGAGCGGTTTCCAGGGGGATTTCTGTGGCGAAAACCAAGGCTTCTTGGATAGCTGCAGAACGGACGGACTTTTGTTCTTCCGTGGTGCGGGGCATCCGGTAAGCCGAGCTCACTCGGTTGAAGGCATCGGCATCCGCCTGAATCAACCGAGTGAGCTCTTTTCTTAAAGCTTCGGATTGCCCTAATACCTCACCAATCTCTGTGGAAACCTCTTTATACTTCTCTTTCCCTAGAGTCAAATGGCATACCATACTCACTAGACTTGCCCCAATCGCCCCAAGTAAAGCGGCTGCACTTCCTCCCCCAGGAGTAGCACTACCACTCGCCAGCTGGTCTAAAAAAGCCTCCAAAGTCTGTTGAGTGAGCATCTTTCCCCTCCTTATTCTCCTAAAGCCGTTAAGGATGGATCAGCAGGTTTTGCTCTCTTGTCCTTCTTCTGTTGGATTAAGAATATATCGCTGAAGAGCTTGGGCTACCCCTGCTCGATCATTCGTATCTGTAATGGGGAAACCTAATCGAAGAACGGGTTCCGGGGCATTGCCCATCACAACTCCCTTTCCGCTAAATTCCAGCATCTCTAAGTCGTTAAAATTGTCACCAATAGCCAAGATTTCTTCAGGGTTAACCCCCAGCTTCTGAGCGTAGAAGGCCAGAGCGTTCTTCTTAGAACAATCGGGGTGAAGCACGTCTATATACGAAAGGTTTTCCCGAAGATAGCGGGTTTCCAGGATTCGAGCCGAGCCCCCAAGAGCTTCTTTCAATCGGTGGAGCACCTCTTCTGCTTCAGCAATTTCTGTTCCCACCATGATATGGGTAGGGGGAGTATCAAGGACTTCTTTGAGGTTTTTCACCCGCCGGATGAGGGAGTGATTTCGCTGGAGGTAAGCAATAAGCCAGGGTTGATGCGGTTGCTGAAGGGGGCCTAAAACTACTCTTCTACCTTCCGGTTCTAAAGGGTAATGGAGGATGGGATCAAGGTGAAGGTTGAGCAAAGTGTCCACTGCTTGGCAGGCGACTTCTCGAGGCAAGGGGAGGTGGTATTCTACTTTTCCCGTGACCCCATGGCGGATAAGGGCACCGTTATGAAAGATAACGGGGAGGTCTAGGCCCAACTCCCGAGCGATGGGTGCGCCGGTTTCGTACCGCCGTCCAGTCACCAGGATCACTTGAATGCCGCGTTGGATCAGCTGGTGGATTGCTTCTCGGTTTGCGGGGGGAATACGAGAAGCCGAAT
The DNA here is from genome assembly GCA_964429225.1 of uncultured bacterium. Taxonomy (GTDB): domain Bacteria; phylum Armatimonadota; class DTGP01; order DTGP01; family CAYSAW01; genus CAYSAW01. The sequence goes on along the minus strand of CAYSAW010000002.1, from coordinate 310,624 downwards.
CTACTAGGGTGCCGTCTATATCCAGAGCCACCAGTCGGAAGGAGGAGGGCATTTTATATTCTACTCCCTCTCCATTATACCTAAACCTAAAGGCCAGGGATGTACTCCAGAGAGGGAGGCAATGTTCATCAGCATTGTCAAAGCACAAGTGCTCCCTTATAACTTCCTTTGCCTTTCCTTAAAGATATAGGCAACCCCGCGGTTGAGGCAGGCTGTAATATCTTTGGGCAGAAGTTTGATATCTTTGTTATAATCCGCTATCGCTCGATCATGTTCCCCCTTTTGGAAGTAGACATTCTCCCTTCCTATCGAGGTAACTTTAGCCCCCTTTGAGAAATCTTTCAAGAGTGGTATCTTTGGTACTCCCTCGATTTATTGAGGGTTGTACAATTACCTGCTCATCCTTTTTGCCATACGATAGAGCTCCTAATCTCTTCCAACAGAAAAGGAGACCCTACCCTAAGATAATGCCATAGGGTAGATATAGGGGCCTGTTCCGCCGTTGGTTTCCCAAATAAAATGCTCCTCTTAGCACGGGACCGATGGTGCTCCACTCATCCTGAACCCAATTTTACGGGTGTTGCCCAAAAGCAAAGGGGGCCAGGATACTTCCTAGCCCCGGGCTTCTTATCTTAGAGGCTTCTTTAGCCCCCTCTTTCCTTCAACTCTTCAGCTTTGGCTCTAGCGATGAGCTCTCGCACACGAGCACCACCCTTAAGGCCTCCCTTTCGGCCAATCTCTTTATAAAACTCAGTGCCATGCCTCTCCGCCGTGGTTCGCCCGCCCATCTGGCCAATTCGCTTGAAGAACTCGGATCCGTAGCGCTCCTTCACTTTGGTTCCGCCACGGTGACCCGCCTCGCGCACAGTAATCTCTTCAGCCATAACTCCCTCCTCACTGCCAAAAAGGGGTTTAGGGTTTTTTGGCAGTTCTTAGCAAAAGAAGAAAGTTTCCTTTGAAACAGGAACCTTCCGGTTTAATATTTTCTATAAGCTGTAAGCAAATTCCTTTTTGATTGACTTCCCTTTTACCTTGTGTGACAATGGGAATGAAGAGGTGACCGTAGGCTTATAGGTTTTGATGAAAAGCCGAGGTCTATACTAGGGGGATGAGTTTTTGCCGAAGCTCTCAGCCCTCCCTTTTACCCCTGGGTGAGGAGAGAATTTTCGGTTCGTAGGGATGCCTATCCTTCTTTCGGTTACACCTGTTTCATCAAACTGATGGTCCTAGGAATGAGCGCTCATGATATCTGAGGTTGCCTTCTTTGCGCGCCTTAAAGGATGCGGTTACCAAAACCCGTTGAAGGGGTTAGGTTTGGTGATCACAGGCTTTAGCCTGCGCAAGGGGTGAGGTGTACCTTGCCCCTTCTGCCTACGTGATGGTTCATCTTGTTCAAAATCCTTTGGGTGAAATCGGGCATGTTCACAGGGATCATTGAAGAACTCGGTTCTGTTGCCCAGATTGACCTTACTTCTTCCGGTGCCCGTTTGGTGATCTATGCAAACCTGGTCTCTCAAGGTACCCGTGTTGGAGATAGTATTTGTGTAAATGGCACCTGCCTAACAGTTGTGGAATGTGGGACGAATTCCCTCTCCTTTGAAGCGGTTCCTGAAACCCTTCAACGAACGACCCTCTCTCGTCTAAAACCTGGAGATTTGGTTAATTTGGAACGAGCCCTCCAACCCCTCTCCCGATTGGGGGGGCATTTTGTCCAGGGCCATATAGATGGAGTAGGTACAATCCTCTCCCAGAAGGCCGAGGGAAACGGGTACCGTTTTACTATTTCGCCTCCAAAAGAATTGTTACCCTATATCGCCGAGAAAGGGAGCATCGCAGTAGAAGGAGTCAGCCTTACTGTGGCCCGGTTGGATAATGCTACCTTTGACGTGGTGATTATTCCCCATACCTGGAAGATGACCACCTTTCATCGCCTTCATCCCGGTGATAAGGTGAATATCGAAACCGATATCCTTGCCAAGTATGTCGCCCGGTTGCTTCAATTTGGGGCCTTGTCCCCCGAGGGTGGAGGTCCCGAATGGTTGATAGCCAAGGTTCAGAAGGAAAACCCATCACTGTTGGACCTTTTGAAGGAGGAGGGCTTTGTCTAAGAAGAAGTCTCCTTCTGAATTCGAGTTTTGCTCTATCGAGGAAGCGATTGAGGAGATTCGGCAAGGGAGGATGCTCATCCTCCTGGATGACGAGGACCGGGAGAATGAGGGGGACTTGATTATGGCTGCCGAGCTCTGCACCGCAGAGCACGTAAATTTCATCACCAAACACGCTCGAGGGCTCCTTTGTGTTCCTATGGCCCCAGAGCGAGCGGATGCCCTCAATCTTCCGTTAATGGTCCCTCGAGGGAATGCCCTTCAGGGCACTGCTTTTACCGTCACGGTAGATTATATTCATGGTACAACCACAGGGATTTCCGCCCATGACCGGGCGGTTACCATCCGGGCTTTGGCAGACCCAGAAGCGAACCCTGAAGATTTTGCTCGCCCGGGACATATCAACCCCTTACGGGCAGTACCGGGGGGTGTCCTCCGCCGGGCTGGGCACACAGAAGCGGTGGTGGATCTCTGCCGTCTTGCCGGGCTTCAACCGGTGGGAGTACTCTGTGAAATCCTCAATGAGGATGGTTCTATGGCCCGAGCTCCCCAACTCTTTGAGATGGCTCGGAGGTTTGGCCTTAAGGTAACAACTATCGCTGACCTGATTCGGTACCGGCGAAGAACAGAAAAGCTCGTTTATCGCGTAGCCAAAACCCGAATGCCTACCGTTTATGGGGAGTTTACCGCCTACGCCTATGCCAGCAATGTGGATGAAAAAATTTTCATCGCCTTGGTTTACGGTAAAGTCACTCCTGACGAACCTGTACTCGTTCGAGTTCACTCTGGTTGCATCACTGGAGATGTTTTCGGATCTCTTAAGTGTGATTGTGGCTTTCAACTTAAAATGGCTTTTGAGAAGATCATTGAGGCGGGGAAAGGGGTCTTGTTATACATTCCCCATCACGAGGGTCGGGGGATTGGCCTACTGAACAAAATGCGGGCTTATGAACTGCAGGATCACGGCTTTGATACTGTAGAGGCTAATCAACATCTCGGTTTTGCTCCAGACCTGCGGGACTATGGGTTGGGATGTCAGGTCCTGCTGGATGTCGGATGCCGAAAAGTTCGGTTGATGACCAATAATCCGGCCAAGCGGGTTGGGATAGAAGCTTATGGTCTGGAAGTCGTAGGGCGTGAACCCCTTCCTGTAACTCCTAATCCGGAAAACCAGCGGTATCTTCTTACTAAGGCGGAAAAGCTGGGTCACCTCCTCGATCTCTCCTCCCCTCCTCCCCTCGATCTCCCGCTTTGTTCGGAAAAGTTGGAAAAGGATTCCAATTGATTCAGGATGATGAGGGCATCATCTTTTAAGGAAAGACCTATGGCTAGATTATAGTAGTCGCAGGCTTGAGCCGCGTAAGGTATCCTCTTCTTAAGGAAGGATCTATGGCCCGAGTCTTTGAAGGAAGGTTAACCGCTCAAGGATTGCGCTTTGGGATTGTGGTCAGTCGGTTTAATCACTTCATCACCCAACGGCTTCTGGAAGGCGCCTTGGATGCTATCACCCGTCATGGCGGTGACCCCGAGTTGGTAGATATAGCGTGGGTGCCAGGTTCTTTTGAGATACCTCTGGTCGCTTTAAAGATGGCTCAAACTCAACGGTATGACGCTATTATCTGTCTAGGTTGTATCATCCGGGGTTCTACCAGTCATTTCGACTACGTTGCTTCGGAATCTGCCAAGGGGATAGCTCAGGCAGGGCTTGCTACAGGAATTCCGGTGATCTTCGGGGTTCTAACAACCGATACGATTGAGCAAGCGATCGAGCGTGCAGGGACTAAAATGGGGAATAAGGGTTTTGAGGCAGGGGTATCAGCCATTGAAATGGCTTGCCTGTTGAAAGCCCTTGAGGAGAGATAGTCTCGCCTCAGAGGATGTGATACCGAACCTAGTTGAAAGGAATGGGTTTGGGTAGCCGTAGGGTAAGTATGCTATGTTCCTGCTGCCGGTGCAACGATTAGGAGCGTGACGCATTGCACTCTTAGAGGATATAGGTTGCTGACAAAACCTCTCTGATGGGGGAGGATCAGGAGAATTCCCAAGAGGATCTCTTGTTGATTTAATGGACGATGGAGACTCAGGAAGTTCGCAAAGAGCTACAATCTCTTCTTCAGGAAGTCCAAGAAATTGCCCCTATCCCTTATAACGAACGTGATGCCCTTCGTACCCTCTCCGCTCTCCTAACGACCAGCGACCTTTGGGAGGTTTTTCGGTTAAGTTATACCCCTATACGCTTCGTATGCACTTTTCTCCAACTCCTTCTCCAGCGTGAGATGGCGGTTATTGAAGGAGAAGCAGTGATTCTTACAGAGAAGGGAAGAGCTTTTGCCAAAGCCCTTCGGGTTTTCCCAGTGCGAAAGGCAACTTGTGGAGCTTGTGAGGGGCGAGGTATCCAAACCAACGACCTTTTAGGAGGGATCACTGAGAAATTCACCCGAATTTGTCAACACCGCCCCCCAGCGCGGAAGGAGTATAACCAGGGCTTCATCACTCCTGAGGCGACCTTAGCCCGAGTGGCCTTTCTTTGGGAAAGAGGAGATCTCGAAGCAAAGGCAATTATCATTCTAGGGGATGATGATCTGATGGGGGTGGCTGCGGCTCTCACCGGGGTTCCTCAACAGGTGGTGGTTTTGGAAATAGATGATCGCTTGGTGAAATTTATCAACCAGATTGCTCAACAGGAAGGCCTGGAGAATCTGCAAGCAGTGCGGTACGATCTGCGAGAAGCCCTTCCACAAGAATGGATCGCTTCCTTTGATACTTTTCTTTGTGACCCCGCAGAGAGCTTTATCGGGTTTAAACTCTTCATCGAACGCGGTCTTTTGGCTCTTAAAGGGGTTGGAGGGGCTGGCTATTTCGGGTTAACGTATATCGAGGCGAGCTTAACCAAGTGGCAGAAGTTCCAGCATTTCCTTCTCGCCTCAGGCACAGTTATCACGGATGTTTTAAGGGACTTTAGCGGTTATGTGAATGCCTCGGAGGGCGATTACGGCGAACAGCAAATGCGGCTTTGGAACTGGCTTCCCGTTAAAGTTCTGCCCTCTCACCTCTGGTACTATTCCGCTTTTTATCGGGTTGAGCTACTCGAGAAGAAGCCCCTCCCGAATGAGCCTGTTGAGGGAGATATATTCAGCGATGAGGAGAATGCTACGGTGTAGGAGGTTACCCATTGAGCAGTGCCATTAATCGCACCCCTGCATCATAACCTCATTCTGAGTATGGGATGAGGGAAACCGACAGGGAGAGGGGTTCCCTTTTGCTTTGTGCCAGGGATCATAAAGTGGAGGGCAAAGGCCCGTCGAGGATGAGGAGTGGTGTTAGGAGCAGTATAGTGGAGCAGTTGGCAATGGTGGAACATACATCCCCCCGCTGGAAGTTCAATCACTACTGCCTGAGATGCCTCCACCGGAGTTTCTAAAAGGGCCTCGGTTTCTTCACTCACCTGGTGTTGAGCCGGCCGAAGGTGGCTACCCGGAATGACTTGCATTGCTCCATTCTCTTTAAAGGCATCATCCAAGGTGAGCCAGCAAGTGACAAGATTAGGCGGGGAACACTGCCAATAAGCATTGTCTTGGTGCCAAAAGACAGGTCCCCCAGAATAAGCTGGCTTATACAGAGCCTGATCATGGAAGAGCATAATGTTCGGCCCAAGGAGATCTTCCGCCCTATCAAGGATGCGCGGATCATAAATCAGCCGGCGGAAGAGGATGTTACGTTCACACATCTGCATAATTTGGAGCATCTGACGAGGGGCCGAGCGCTTTCCCTCTAAACTGACACGGTCTCCTAGCGCTAAATTACGGAAGCTTCCTTCCTGAAAGGCTTTTTCAAATTCTCGATCGTACTCCCGGCGAAGGGTTTCTATCTCCTCTTCCTCTAGGATCTTGCCAACGGGAAGGTATCCTTGCTCGTAGAAGAAGGCAACTTGATCACTAGTGAGCGTCATTCTATGGCCTCCTAACTCTGAAATTAAGCTTTTTGTGGGAATTGGAGGAGTTTTATACTCCCCACTGTTTGCGTGCTTCTTCCATTGGGGTAGGAGGTGTTTTCATCCAGGCGTAGTGAGCTTTCGGATTCTCCCCAATCCACCGTTCATCCACAGGTTCATCTGCTCGCTGGTAGCGAGTATCACAGCTCAGGCGAAAACGGTTGGTAGTGTTATTCAAGGAACCATGCATCGTGAACATCCCAAAGATCAAGGCATCTCCCATCTCAAACTCAGTAGTAAGCCACTGCCCGCCATATTGGTCCACAAGTTCCATAGGGTCGGTAGAAAACCAACCGGCGATGTTGTCTCGGTCAACGTCCATTCGGCCATAGGTTTCTTTCACCCGCTCCCAACGGTGGGACCCGGCAAGGATGGCTAGGGGCCCCATTTCAAAGGGGATATCTCCGAGAGGAGTCCAGACCGTGTAGACCCGCTGAGTCCCTCGGCCCATATACACGATATCGTAATGCGCTCCTGTAAAATCTCCTGTGCCGACCACTCTCAGCCACTTGTAGCTATAGGTTAGGGAGGGGCCTTCTAGGAACTCGCTGAAGAACTGCATGAGTTCGGGAGCTTCTACCAAAGCGAGAAACTCGGGGGTGTGGGTGATCGCCTTGGATCCCCCTAAAAACTTACCTCGGCCTCCAGGAGCGATAACACCCTCCATCAGAGGGTAGTTACGGTCAAGTTGGCCTGTGGCATCCAGGTTTTCCAACACCACCCGTCGGGCCGATTTAACTTTTTCGGGATCGTGAAATTTACGGATGAGCAGGTAGCCATCTTCCTCCATACGTGCCCGCAGTGCCTCCATATCACCCTTTAGGGAGGTAGAGTCTCTAAGAAGCCCCAGATATTTTCCTCCCAACTCCATCTCCCTCTTGCCCATTCGCAGGATCATCCTTCTCCTCCTTAGATAGGTAAAATTGGGGGATTTTTCTAAAAAATAATGTTGAAAATTGAAGAAACCCAGTTTGTACTTCTTTTAGGAGGGTAAAAAATCCTATTTTACGCAAACTCTTAAAGAGGGAACCTTAGACTTTGGCCTACGTAGAGTTTTGCTCCATCCTAACCCCTCCTCACAAACGGGAAGGGAAATTGGGTAGTTGCAGGCTTGGCTTGCGCTTTATCCCCGCACACAGGAGATGATAGGAGCCACCTTAATGCGGCTATCCAGACTGGTATACTGAGCCGAATTGAAGGGAAAGAAGAAGGATTCTTCCCCTTCTAAGAGGAATTGAGATACCGAAACCACCTTTTTAAAAAATAGTTCTCGCTAAACTTCTGAACCTTCTGATAGCTGATCTTTTAAGGAGGGAGCTTATGGCGATTCTTGAGTTTGAAATGACTGATCGGGTTCTGAAGGAGAGTCGCGTTTTTGACCCCCCCCATGAGTTGGTTCACAACGCTAACATCACTCAATATATCAAAGCGAAAGGTTTCGATAGCTACGAAACCTTCTACGATTGGAGTATCAATCACCCGGAAGCCTTCTGGGAGGATATGGCGAAGGAACTCCCTTGGTTTACTCCTTGGCAAAAAGTGTTTCAATGGGATTATCCCTATGCCAAATGGTTTGTAGGTGCCAAGTGCAATATCGTTTATGGGTGCCTCGATCAACACCTAAAGACATGGCGGCGAAATAAGGTTGCTTTCTATTGGGAGGGGGAGGATGGTTCCCGGAAGACCTACACCTATTTTGAACTCTATCGAGAGGTAAATCGCTTTGCCAATGCCCTGGTCCGGATGGGGTTGAAGAAGGGAGACCGGGTCATCATCTATATGCCACGGATACCGGAACAGATTATCGCTATGCTTGCTGTGGCTCGAGTTGGCGCGATTCACTCGGTAGTTTATTCGGGCTTTAGCCACCAGGCTTTAAGAGACCGGATTGAAGATGCCCAAGCGCGCTTTGTGATCACCGCCGACGGATATGAGTATCGGGGCAAACTGGTGGATCTGAAGGGGATTGTGGATGAAGCAGTCCGGGATATGCCTTGTGTAGAGTATGTGATTGTTGCCCCGAGAGCAGGCAACCACTGTCGAATTATCCGAGGGCGCGATTTCTGGTGGGACGAGATTATTGCCACGGCGGGAAGCTCCCAACCTTGTGAAGAGATGGACTCAGAAGACCCTCTCTATACCCTCTATACCTCCGGAACCACGGGCAAACCGAAAGGGATCCTCCATATTCATGGAGGGTATATGGTGGGGTGTTACGCTACTACCAAATTTGTCTTCGATATTAAAGATGAGGACGTCTATTGGTGCACTGCCGACCCAGGATGGGTTACGGGGCATTCCTATATCGTCTATGGGCCTCTGCTGTGTGGGGCAACAAGCCTCTTTTATGAAGGAGCTTTTGATGTGCCTAACCCCGGCCGTTGGTGGAAATTGATTCAGGACTACCAGGTGAACATTCTTTATACCACCCCAACCGCTATCCGGGCTTTAATGCGCTTTGGGAAAGAATGGCCAGCTAAATATGACCTCTCTTCCTTAAGACTCTTAGGTTCGGTAGGGGAGCCGATTAATCCCGAAGCCTGGGTTTGGTACCGAGAGGTCACTGGCAACCGCTGTCCAATTATGGATACTTGGTGGCAGACAGAGACCGGTTGTCAACTGATTACCCCTCTTCCTATCACCCGTTTGAAGCCAGGATCAGCAACCCATCCTTTCCCAGGGGTTGAAGCGGAGGTGGTGGATAAGGAGGGTAATCCTACCCCCCCCAATAAGGGGGGATATCTGGTGATCAAGAAGCCTTGGCCCGCTATGATGCGCACCATCTGGAATGATCCCGAGCGATACGAATCTTATTGGAATACCATTAAGGGGGTTTATTTCGCTGGGGACGCCGCTCATAAGGATGCAGATGGATACTTCTGGATCCAGGGGCGGATTGACGATGTGATTAAGAAATCGGGGTATCGCTTGGGAACCTCCGAGATCGAGAGTGCTTTGGTAAGTCATCCTGCTGTTGCGGAAGCTGCTGTCATTGGCAAGCCAGACCCTGTGAAAGGGGAGGCAATTAAAGCTTTTGTCATTCTTCGGTCGGGTTTCAGCGGGAGCGATGCTTTGGCTCAAGAACTTCGCAACCATGTCCGGGAGACCGTAGGGCCTATCGCCGCCCCCGAAGAGGTCGAATTTGTTTCTGCTCTCCCTAAAACTCGAAGCGGTAAAATTATGCGAAGGGTTCTTAAGGCCCGAGAGTTGGGTCAACCCGTTGGAGACTTAACCACTCTGGAGGAGTAAGGAGGACTTAGAGACCCCTTCTAAAGAGGGGGAGAATCAAAGCTTCTTGCACAGGCCACTTCTCCTGAGCCCCTAAAAACCCTACATCCCAGGGGTTTTGTTGAACCACCCCTGGGATGTCTCCTATTACAGCCCTCAAAACAAAAGAGCGGGAGACGGGACTCGAACCCGCGACATCCAGCTTGGAAGGCTAGCGCTCTACCAACTGAGCTACTCCCGCTCTTTATCCACTCATTATTATAACCGCTTTTCTTAAAGTGTCAACCCCCTCTCTCTAGGAGGAGGTTCCTCTCCTTGATCCCCAGAGGAGGATTCTACCTCGACCTCGATTAACCGTTGACCATATTCTACCGGTTGCCCTTCCTCCACAGCGATTTGAATCACCCGTCCACTTTTGTGCGCTTTGACCGGATTGAGAACACTCATCGCTTCAATCTGTCCTACTACTTGACCTTCTTCTACGAAGTCCCCCAACTGGATCGGGGGAGTCGCTTGCCGAAAGCGGCCCACCAGGGTCGCGGTGATCCATTGTCTCTCTGGGGGGGGAGGATTGCCATCTCTTTGCTCGGCTACCGAAAGACTTTCTTCCTGCTCTTCGGGTGGTGGGGCAAGCCACCCCTGGGAAGGAACAGAGCGAACTAAACGAAGATGGAAGCCCTCCTCCTCCACCTCCATCTCCTCCAGATTGCTCTCAATAAAAAGGCGGGTCAATGCCTCTACTAGATCCAGGTCCACCGTAGTTTCAATCCCCCCTCTGAGGCCTCCAACAGGCTCCCTTTTCTGTATTTTATAGGTTTTCTACTCTTTTACCCGCTCGAGGTAAGTATCTGTGCGAGTATCTACTTTAATGACATCTCCAATTTGGACGAATAGAGGCACTTGAACAACAACGCCGGTTTCTAAAACAGCTGGTTTACTGCCTCCTTGAGCGGTATCTCCTCGAAGCCCTGGGTCGGTTTCGATCACCCGGAGGTTGAGGAAAGTGGGCACTTCAATGCCTACGATGCTTCCCTCTACCGTGATGGCGTCTACCTCAAGGCCCTCTTTTAAGTACTTCCCTTGATCTCCTACCTGGGAAGCCTCTAGAGTAATCTGTTCATAGGTTTCAGTATCCATAAAAACATACTCATTACCGGTGTTGTAAAGGTACTGGACAGGTTTGCGCTCTACCATCACTTGTTCAAATTGTTCACCAGCTCGGAAAGTGCGGTCAATCACTGCTCCCGTTCTCAGGTTTTTGAGCCGAGTGCGGACAAAAGCCCCGCCTTTGCCAGGTTTAACGTGCTGCCACTCTACGATAGTATAAACGCTTCCGTCTAAAAGAAGGGAAATACCGTTCTTGAAATCACTCGTATCAATCTTCATAGGGTGTAACCGAACTCCTTTGCCTTAAAGTTATAAAGGATTTCTAGATGAATTCTTTGCCGAAATAGTTTATCACGCTAAGCAAGAAGATGTCAAAAAGCGAACGATAGATAAAGCCCATTAGGTTTCTCCCTCTTATCCGAGGCCTGGCTTCAGACATCTAGGTTATCCCCCAGCGCTAGGATCAGAGGCTTCTTCCTTCTTTACTGTAAGGTCTCTACTGGGCCTAGGGCGATCAGAGTGATTTGGTTGAAGAAACCTTCTTGAAGGAGGGTGTTGGCTTCTTGAAGGCCTACCTTCTGATATTTCTGAACGGTCTCTTGGAGGGGTTCGTATTGACGCCGGTAGAGCCACTCAAAGCCTACGTTCATCAGCCGCCCCATAGGGGTTTCGCTTTGTAATACATAACCTGAGGTGATCTTCCGGCGGGCGCGAATAATTTCGTCCTCCTGTAAACCTTCTTGGGTAACCTCCTTCAAGACTTGCCGGAACCGGTCTGCAACCTCCTGGGCTTTTTCGGGTTCGCAAGAAGCATAACCTAGGAAGAGGCCTGTACCATCCTTTTCCCAGTGATCCAGCCAAGCACTATCTGCTAAACCAGGTTCGATGAGAGCCCAGTAAAGGCGTGATCCCTTAGCAGACCCAATAGCGGTGCTAATAACATCTGCGGTGTATCTTCGGGGGTCCTGGGTACTCATTCCAGGAGAGATAAAGCAAAGGTGAGCTCGATTAAACTTTGTATCATAGAAGACCGCGGTTTCAGAACGGCCGGAGGGAAGGCTTATATCCCTGGGGGCTTCCCCCGATATCCAACCTTTCGTCATTTCCGCTACCTGAGACACTGCTTGGTCCCACTCGTATTGACCTGCCAGGGTCAACACCATATTGTTCGGTACATAACGTTGGGAAAAGTAGGAGTACATCTGGTCGCGCGTTAAGTTTTTGATGGTTTCTTCCGTTCCCAAGACTGACTGTCCCAAGGGGTGATCCTTATAATAAACCTCTCGGGCTTTTTCTAGAACGAGGTATTGAGGACGATCCTGGTATAAAGCGATCTCCTCTAGGATGACCTTCTTCTCCACACTAAAGTCCTCTCGCCTCAAGGCAGGTCGCATCATATCCGTCAGGAGGTCTAGTAAGCGTTGTTGGAATTCGGGGAGTACTCGGCCGTAGTAGACGGTGCTTTCATCCGAGGTGAAAGCGTTATAGTCAGCTCCCATTTCATCAAACTCTCGGTTCACCTCTTCAGCGGTACGCCGAGAGGTCCCCTTAAACATCATATGTTCCAGGAAATGGCTGACCCCGTTGATTTCCCGAGGTTCATCCCGGGCACCGGTACGGACAAAGTATCCTATGGCTACGGTTCGGGCAAAGGGATTATACTCACCGATTAAGGTGAGGCCGTTATCCAGTTGAGTTTGATCGAATCTCATTCTTTTACCTCCAAAGCGTGTGGTCCCAGGGTCACTATGGTAAAATCTGAAGGCGGGTAGTTTTGGAGGTGATGATAAACCGACTGAGGGGTAACCCGTTGGATGCCTTCTCGGATCTCCTCCAAGCTTCTCACTCGACCCAGGAGAAATTGGTCTCGAGTGATAGCGGAAGCCCGGGAGGGGCTGGATTCTTCCTGCATCACCAGGGAGGAGAGCAAACCGGTTTGGGCTCGTTTTACTTCTTCTTCAGTTACTCCCTCAGGAAGCCGACGAAGCTCGTGGAGGAGCACCTCCAAAGTTTCCTGACTTCGCTCCGGTGTCGTCCCCGCGTAGCAGACGACTACAGTATCGCCCTTCACCACTCGATATCGAGCGAAAACTGCATAAACTAACCCTCGTTTCTCCCGGACCTCGGTGAAGAGACGAGCACTCATTCCTCCGGAGAGGACTTCAACCGCAATCCGAGCATCGAAATACTCCGGATGGTCAATAGGGACTTCGGGATAAGCGATACCAATCTGTTCCTGAGCAGTGTTTTGCTCTATATGCCGATATTGAAGTCGACCCTTGGTTGAAGGAGAGGGAAGAGGAGGGGGTTCTCCCTCCCAATCGCAGAATAATTCCTCAACCGTTTTAACCAGCTCCTCCCACTGAAAGGACCCAGCAACTCCCAGGATCGCCCCCTTAGGCCGGTAGCGATGGTTATGGTCCTCTCGGAGATCGGAGAGTGTAACCGCTTTCAGTCCTTCTTCCGTTCCTAAAGGAGTTCGTCCATAGGCTCCGGGATAGTAGGTTTTTATCAGCTCGTTCATTAGTTTTTGAGCAGGTTGATCCTCTAAAGACCGCAGCTTTTGAAGGGAGAGGGATCGAACCGCTTCAAGGTGCTCCGAAGGAAGGTGAGGGCGTCGGACAATATCTGCATAGATTTTAAGGGCTGAAGGGAGGTCTTCTCTTAGGAGGGCACCGCCGAAGGTAGTATATTCCAGCTCTGGTCCTCCTGAGCGTTGAAGGCCCAGGGCATCCAGGGCGTCTGAGAGCTCTCGTGCGGAGTAAGGCCCTGCTCCTCGGTAGCACATCCCTTCCAAAATTGTTGCAAGCCCTTCCTTTCCTGTCGGGTCCGTCACGGACCCGGCGGGTACTAAAAGGGTGAAAGAGACTGCAGGGGTGGTTTCCATCGGTTCAGCCACTAGGGTAAGCCCGTTGGCCAATGAGTAAGAGTAGGATTCCATAAGTGATCACCTATTTCCTAAGAATCCGGTGCGGAGTGAAAACTTTCAACCGGTTTGCAAGATGGATAATTCGGTAACTAAAGACTTTTTGTACGGTGGTTACCCTGCACTGGGTAATTCGGGTAATTTGAGGTCTCTCGCTCGGATAGGGGGAAAGATTGGAGGAACCTCTCCATTGTCGTACCAGTAGACCACCGAAGCGTAATAGGTACCAGGGGCGTCGTTAGCTCCACCATGCTCGATTTGAGCGGTAATCTCCCGGCGGAAGGTAGGAGTGTCATTAATATGCCATCGGTAGGCAGAAATTTCTCCCTCATCCTTGCGGATAAGGGCGCCGTGAGAAGGAAGGACTACCGGCCCCTGATTAAAATACCATCCAGAATTATAATAATCTTCCGTTCCTGTTCCATTCCAGGGTGCTACTTGAGTCAGGGGTACTTGGGAAGGAAGCCATTGTTCTTCGTCCACCCAGAACTGTTCATCGCCTTCCAGAAAACCCAACCCCCGGCCCCGCATTGACTGTGCTACGCCGACAAAATGTCCTCGCCGACCTCGGAGAGACAGCCATCGGTGGGGTTGTCCTCGGCGGGTGATCTCCTGATGGAAACGGGCGTGAAAATAACCTTTTCGATGAGGCTCAAAGGGGCTTTTCATCACCTCAATCGCCCAAGAAACTTTTACGGGTATTGGATTGCCGTTTTCCAGGGAAAAGAGGGCTTTCTGAGCGAAAGGCATAGGGAAGAGACAATAGAATTCCCCTCCTTCTTGCCCAAGAAGAAGGCTACGAAAACGCACCCCACCATAGGCATTTCCGAAAAAGTCGGAAATCGGAGCCTCGATATCCGGAGAGGTATGATGGTCAAAGAAGACCCTAAGCACCAACTTTCGTAAAATTGGGGGCTGAGGGGGAGAGATCTTCAGTTTGAACAATTGGACGGTGGCAGGCCCCGCTAACTCTTTAAGCAAAGCTTCTCCCCTTGCTGGAATCTCTTTCTCCGGACCATAAGGAGGATTTCTCCTGGGGCCAGGATGATTCCAAAATTCAATGACTCTCCGGAGTTCCTTCCCCTCCCCCTTCTTTAAAGGAAGCTGAAAGGTTCGAACCCGGGTAGCCGGCGGGAAGGTGATGTAGGTAATATGATAATACAACCCTCGCGGGTTTTCTACCGTAACCCGGCAACTCTTGGCATAGGGAATCGGGAGGTAAGAGACGAAGCCCCCCGAAGAAGGGCGGGCTAGGGGTGGGAGAAAGGGAGGAGTCGAACCATCAAAAAGGTGCAGGAAGGGAAGGTCAATCACCGGTTGTGGCCGATCGTCAAGGTAGATTCGAATGCGGTCAGCGTTAGAGGCATTTGCGCTCCAGATGCGAACAATGGCTCCCGGACCCTTCATCTCTGCCAAAACCGCTGTATTCCCTTCTTTTCGCAGGAAGTTTTGAGCATCTCCGTTGCCTCCTGACCGATCGTGGGAGGAGAACTGGTGAGTGGTATAGTTTCGGAAATCGGCTAAAGAGGATAGGTCTCTTAGAGGCTTGAGAAGGGATTGAAAGTCTACTTCCGCAAAGGCTTTAGGGCTTATTAGTAGGAGGATGAAGCTAAGGATGTAGATCCTTCTGTGCATAGGAACTCCAACTCCCTAAAAGGATTGAGTCAGGTTTTAAGGGTTCTATTAGAGGATCGTTTGCTAACCTTCTATAGCTGCTTTTTGCTGGTTAATGGCTCGAATTTTCTCGGGGTTGAACTTAGGCTTACGGTCATAGGTATATAAGCCATTGACCTCTTGTTCGACATCATAGAGCTGAGTGTAACAGAAGGCGCAGATTCGAGGGTGAAAGAGAAGGGTTTCCGTGAGTTGGCGGTAGCGCTCTAAGAACTCCTCTTCCGTTCGGGGCCAAGCGGCAGGCCCCCCATACCCCCAAGCTTTCTCATCCCTCTGACCGGGGTTCCACCAGATCCCTCCGTACTCACTGACCCAGTAGGGTTGATTTTGGTAAGGCGCATCGTAACGGGGGTTGTTTCGGAAGGGTTCTCCTCCCTCGGCAAAAGGTTGGTAGCGGGTTCGGAAAGTTTCGGGGTTTTGGTCGTAGTCGTGGACGTCATAAAGATCGGTCTCTGCGTGTACATATCCACTGGTATCAATGCAAGGGCGGGTAGGGTCGAGAGCTTTTGTGATTCGGTAGAAGGCCCGGAGGAGATCAGGGTTCTCGGGCCCGGTTTCATTGAAGGGGCACCAGCCCACGATGGAGGGATGATTATAATCCCGTTGAAGCGCTTCGATCCACTCTTGGGTGAAGCGAGAAATTCCCAACCAATCTCGTAGTCCCAGTCCCCAGGAGGGCATTTCTCCCCAACAGAGATAGCCCAACCGATCTGCCCAGTAGAGGAAACGAGGCTCAAAGACTTTTTGGTGGAGACGGGCCCCGTTAAAGCCGAGGTCTTTAGCAATGAGGATATCCCGTTTCAAGGCTTCATCGGAGGGAGCGGTGTAGATACCCTCGGGATAGAAACCCTGGTCGAGGACGAGCCGCTGAAACAGGGGTTTCCCATTCAGAAGGACTACCGGACCTTTCCAGCTTAAAGAGCGTAATCCGAAGTAGGATCGGACTCTATCTAGAACGTTGCCGAAAGCATCTTCTAAAGTGATTTCCAAGTCGTAAAGAAAGGGATCATCCGGCGACCAAGGACGGGGGTCGGGAATAGTCAAAAACCCTCCCGCCCGGTGTCCATTCGCAGCTATCCAAAGCTCCATCAGCTCCTGTTGCTCCGCAAAAGCTTTAATCCTTAGCCAAAGCCCTTGAGGAGCTCCGTTAGTCTCTGCTTCCACTACCACTCCTCCCACTTCTAGGTAAGGGGTCAACTTGATTCGAGTGATATAGGTTTTGGGCACGGGTTCCAGCCAGACTGTCTGCCAAATACCAGTGGTTCGGGTGTACATACACCCGAAAGAGTCGTATTCGGGAGATTGTTTTCCACTAGCTTGGGAAGGGGAGCGGGTATCATCTATCGCCTCAATAACCAGGTTGTTATCTCCCGGCTTTAGAAAATCCGTAAGATTGACGGTAATAGGGGTATATCCGCCCCAATGAACTCCTACTTCTTTACCATTAAGATAGATATGAGTTTCATAGTCACAAGCCCCAATATGTAAGAGAATCTGACGGTCTTCCCACTCTTCGGGGATTCTGAGGGTGCGGCGATACCAGACAGCATTCATAAAATCTTTATATCCAATTCCAGATAAAGCACTCTCAGGACAGAAGGGGACGAGAATTTCCCGAGCCAATTTTTCCGCCTGAGGAAGTCCTCTAGCCCGTCCACTTCTGCCTGGGTCTATTTCAAATTCCCAAAGACCGTTGAGATTCAGCCATTCTTCACGTACCAAATCGGGTCGGGGATATTCCGGACGGGGTATTTCCTTCATCTCCTCCAACTCCTTTGAGATCATTTCACCATCCTCTATAAGGTTTTGAGCTTTTGATGGGATAACCCTCTTTTCTCTTCTCTCCTTTCAGGTACCTAATGATCTTGCGGATATCGGTTACTTTTGGGGAGCATAAAGGTTCTTCTCAAGGTTATGTTGATGAAATCCTTAGGAGGGGCTATAATGGCCAAGAGAGGAAAAGCAATAGGGAAGGTGGAGAATACTGATGACCCCTTGTCTCCTTCCTCGATTGAAAGTGATCTACGACGGTGAATGTGGGGTATGTCAAGCCCTAAGACATTGGGTAGAAGGAAGGGATGCTCAACATCACTTGGAATTTATCCCTTATCAGATCGCTCAGGAGGAGGAGATAGCTTCCTTTATCTCCCCGGATCAAATGAAGGAGGCTTTGTTTCTGATCTCCGAAAAAGGCGAGGTTCATCGGGGAGCGCAAGCTCTTTTGGAACTCTTCAAAGGATTGACCGGTTTTTGGAGAGGAATCGGTGTTATCTTTACTCTTCTTCCCTTTTACCTCTTCCTAGAGCCTTTTTACCGCTTCTTTGCCCGCCATAGAAAACTCTTTTCCAAGATTTTGGGGCTTAAGTGTCAATCCTGCCGGTTGAGCTCTTTCCACAAGGCCCGATAATAACGCATTAAACAAAGGGGATCTGTACTTTCAGGAATTTCCGCCAGGGTAAAGCGATCATAACCCGCTTGCCTGAGCAAAAGAAATAACTCCCTCCAAGGATAATCTTCCCGATAGAGCTCGTTGATGTGGACCGATTTGATATCTTTCTTCAAAAGATTGAAGTATTCGCGAAGGGATCCTTCTTTCAGGTCTGTAAGGTTAGAATTCCAACAGACACCCACCGCAGGGTGGTGGCAGTAATCCATAATAGTTCGGATATGGGGAGGGTGGGAGGTACCACTACCATGGACCTCTAACCAGATTTCTATCCCATTGTCTTGGGCGACTCGGCCACACTCGGCCAAAGCTTTGCCGATTTGCTCCAGGGTTCTTTCCACAGGGATACCTTGAGGCAGGGCGTTCGGCCGAACCTTCACTCCCCTGGCCCCTACATCCCGGGCCAATTCGATAAAGGTTTTGCACGTTTCAATGTTTTGCTGAACTATTGCTGGGTCCGGCGAGTGAAATTCACAAACTGTCCCTAGCCCCCAAAGGACTATCCCGGAGTCGGCAAAGCGCTGGCGTACCTCTTTGCGCTTTGCGGAAGGGAGGGATGGTTCAACCTTGTGAGCGTGGGTGGTACGCAGTTCTACCCCTTCAAAACCTGTCGCCTGGCACCGTTTAATAATCTCTTCCAAAGTCCAATCCTTAGCAAGATTATAAGTGACTAATCCTAGATGCATCTTTCCCTCCAAATGTTGGTAGGTCTTACCTTGGGCTTTGTTTTGGCTTTGGTTTCCTTATCGAGTCTTGCCCTCCCCCAGAGGAAGATTGTCCCCTAGGCGGAGGACTTTCGCTAAGTCGTGGTTCCCCCTTGCGCAGGCTAAAGCCTGCGGCTACCGAAATTCCCTCCCCATCACGGGGAGGGTTAGGGTGGGAGGCTATAAGGTTTGCCCCTTAGGGTTGAGGAAAGGCCCTCTTTCTGAAAGCACCAAAGAGGATTTTCTCCCATATGGTGGCTTACTCCCCGCCTTACCCACCCTTTCCCGTTAGACACAAGGGCTTCATTCACTGCGTTCCTCCATTCAATGGATGGAAGGAAACCCAGCCATTATAAACTTTTTCAACCTCGGCTTCTTCGGGGGAACCCTTATGAAGATAGAAGCCATAGTGAAAAGTTAAACTTCTTCCTAGTGGGAGGGTAAAACTCCCGTCTTGAGAGGGGTCTTGGGTGAAGTCGCGGAGGCCAAAGGGGTTAGCAGCAAACAAACCATAATCCCGAACGTGCCAATAAGTAGGGTGTCTCCAATTGGAGGGGTGGTCAAAGAACCCGATTCCTACGGTCTCTCCCTCTACAGGCCCCCAATAATCACACCACTTGGCTCGATGCCCCCAGGCCTCCCTATCTCGCCTTCCTGAGGCGAGAAGGATGTGGCCTTGCCCTCGGGTTACTTCCATAGAAGAAGCAACCCGAAGGGCCATCATCCCCTCTTTTGTATCACCGAAGCGAAGAGGCCCTTTTGTAGGACGAATAGAGAGGGTAAAGTCAAGAAGGATGCTCTCCCGAAGGGGAAAAACCAGGAGAGTCCGCTCATCTTCAGCGATTTTCTCTCCTTGGGCAGTGATCCAGTCACTCTGAGTTTTAAGCATACCAAAGACTGGCCCACTTTCCCAGGCGAGGATTCGCTGGTGGACGATCCTTCCTGCCTTGGCCCCGTCGGTCCAGAAGTCCTCCCCATTGACATTACCAAAGGCAAACCAGAAAGAGCGGTGGTGAGGGTGGTCGGTCGATTCCCCTTTTCTGTGTTCTATAGGATAACTCCGGGTGAGAGGTTTTCCTGTAGGGCCTATTAAGGGGTAGAAGTAGGGGCGGGGGGTATGGGTATATTCGTAACGAGTGAACAATTTTCCTCCCCATCGAATCTCAACCCTCCCCTGCTGAGGGATCACTTCTACCCAGCTTTCCCCCTTCTCTCTGCCTCGCCCCGTAAGAATCCGGTATCTCTTCTTTTCCCCTGCCCGTAGGTGAGGTTCAATCCAAACTAAGAAGGGCTTATCCCCTTCAAAATAGGCCTGAGCGTAACAGAGACGGTCCGTCCGAGTTTCTTGAAGGGTTACTACCTTCTGCTTAGGCTTATGGGAAAAGGGGACTTTGATGATGGCCCATCGGCTATCCTTTGCCCCCTGAATTTCGAGCTCTTCTGCCTGGATGGGAAAGGGGAGAAGGGGAGACCATCCGGCGACAATAAAGAGAAGGAGCATCTTTCCTAAGCAACCAGGCGAAAAAACTTCCTTCTCGATCATCTCCTCACCTACCTCCACTCCCTTTTTAGGGGGAGGATAAGATTCTCCCTCCCTTTTTGACAAGAGAGAGTTTAAGGAACTTGGACGTAGGGTAAAAATAAAGTGCCTCGAGGGATGGTGCCTCACGAACTCGCCCG
The DNA here is from genome assembly GCA_964429225.1 of uncultured bacterium. GTDB lineage: Bacteria > Armatimonadota > DTGP01 > DTGP01 > CAYSAW01 > CAYSAW01. The sequence goes on along the minus strand of CAYSAW010000002.1, from coordinate 290,763 downwards.
GTTTGTCTGATACAAACTGTGGCCTCGGGCGTGAGTAAAACCTAACCCTCGAGGCCCAATGCCTTTGTAACGGCTCCCTTAGGAGGTTGACGATGCAGAAAACGCTGGTGGTATGTGACGAGTGTGGACGGCGAATCGTAAAAAACGAACACTTCCGGATTACCTATAAAGGCCTCCAAGTGAAAGGGATCAGCGAAACAGAGGACCTCTGCAATGTAGGTTGCTTGACACGCCGGCTTTCCCGAGTCCTCCCTTATCTTGATAGCTTCACTGTTGTCAAGGTAAGGGATGAAGACTATCAGAAGATCCCTGTTCAATCTTTACAAGAGGTGTTGACACCGAATAATGGGTCCCGGTTAGAGGCGGAGCCGGTTCCAAGCTGAAGCCCCTTGGAATAAAGTTATAACCTCAGCGGGAAACCCTCTCAAAGGGAGGAAGGATATTATTCTGCTTGTTTAGCTAAAGGAAGTTCGGTGAAGCTCTGGGTAATCCTTGAAGTCCCCTCTTTTCACCTTTCCTAAGCTGTGAGATAATAACCGCTTAGTTACCCCCGAAAGATACAAGGTAGGATCAAGAGGGCTTTCTGGGAATTCTAGGAAGAGAGTCCTTCAAAGTGAAGAGTTTTTGCTTCTCTCCAAGGAACTCAGAGGAGGTTATTCCTCGGAAGTCGTTCCTTGGGAGGAAGGAAACCGTTCGATCTCTACTGCCGAGTATTGAAGGATACCAGGTAGAGGGGGCCGCAATTTTTTCACCGTCACGCGTACTTTTTCTAACCGATTGGGAAAAGCGGTAAGCAAGCGTTTAGAAATTTCTTCAGCTAAAGCCTCCAGTAGATGGAATTGCTCCGACTGGCCTGTTTCTTGTACAATTTCAAATGCTTCGGTGTAATCAATCGTCTCTTCTACCGCATCAGAAATCCCTGGAGGGGCTAAGGGGAGATAGAGCTCCACGTCCACTTCAAACATCCCTCCGGTCTCTCTCTCAGCGGGAGAGACTCCATGATAGCCAAAAAAACGGATACCTTTTAAGAGGATTTTGTCCATAAGCTCTTCTGCTTCTCTTACCTTTTTCGGAAGATTCCTGAATTGAGGATAGGCCCGATTTTTTTACCGGTTAATCAGGTGGGCGAAAAACCCTGCGCCGAAGCCGTTGTCTATATTCACAGTAACTACACCTGGAGCACAGGTATTGAGCATTGCGAGTAAGGGAGCTAAGCCTCCAAAATGGGAACCATAGCCCACACTGGTCGGCACTGCAATCACAGGAGCGTGAGCTAACCCCCCTACCACACTTGCCAGAGCTCCTTCCATTCCTGCGACGACAATAATCACATTGGCGGAGAATAACTGTTGACAGTTGGCTAAGAGACGATGGAGGCCCGCAACTCCCACGTCGTAGAGGCGTTCTACAGGGCTTCCCAGAGCTTCAGCGGTCACCGCCGCCTCCTCGGCCACAGGAAGGTCTGAAGTGCCCGCAGCAACAACTAAAATGAACTTCTCTCGGTTTTCTGGTTGCTTTTGTCGTTCTCCAATCTCCACAATGCGGGCTAACTGGTGGTAAATTGCAGGGGAAAAATTCTGAGTGAGAGCGGAGGCCATTTCGGGGTTAACCCGGGTGCAGAGAACGTGGCCATTCTTCTCTAACAACCTTTGGCAAATAGCCAAGGTATGTTCTATCGTCTTTCCTTGGCACCAAACGATCTCGGGGAAGCCGGTTCGTAGGGGGCGGTGATGGTCTACCTTTGCGAAGGAGAGGTCTTCAAAGGGTAGAGAACGCAATCGCTCTAAGGCGGTTTCAGGGGTAATCTCTTTTTGGGCAACCTGGTTGAGGATTTTCAGAAGGTCTTGGGGACGCATAAAGGTCTTCTCCTTGCCTTATTATAAGGTTTAGGAGGAGGAAGGGTCAAAGAAGAGAAGTAAAGCTAAGATACCTGTTTCGCGTCTTGCCCGGACAAGGAACCTTATAGATAGGCTGGCGAATTGAGGAGTGGATGAGGTTCTAAAGAGATTTTAGGCTCCGAAGATGGCCGTTCAGGTGGCTCAAGATTATGTTTTAGAGATGCGGGGGATTTCCAAAACCTACCCCGGAGTTAGGGCTTTGGAAGAGGTGGACCTCGTAGTGCGCCGGGGGGAGGTCCACGCTTTAGTGGGGGAGAATGGAGCAGGGAAATCCACTTTAATCAAGATCCTTGCCGGGGCCGAAACTCGGGATAAAGGCCGGATCGTGATAGATGGCCAAGTGGTTACCGACCTTACGCCCCAGAAAGCCATGGCCTTGGGCATAGGGATTATCTATCAGGAATTTAACTTGGTGCCTTATCTCTCGGTGGCAGAGAACATCTTTCTGGGGCGTGAACCCCGAGGGCGTATCCCCGGTTGGATAGATTTCAAGCGAATGTACGCGGAAGCCGAAAGCATTCTGCATTCCCTCGGAGCTCACTTTGATGTTCGGACCCCGGTGCATCAGTTGTCCGTAGCCCAACAACAAATGGTGGAGATCGCTAAGGCCTCCTCTCGAAAAGTTAAAGTTTTGGCGATGGATGAACCTTCTGCCACCCTCACAGAGCATGAACTTCAGAATCTTTTTGCCCTTATCCGGCGATTGAAGCAGCAAGGGGTTGCAGTTATCTATATCTCTCACCGGTTAGAAGAGATCTTTGAGATTGCGGATCGGGTGACCGTTTTACGGGATGGGAAGAAAGTGGGCACTCGGGATGTGAAGGAGGTGACTCGGGAGGAGCTGATCCGGATGATGGTGGGCCGGGAACTCCGGGAGATGATTCCCAAGGAACCCGCTCCCTTAGGCCCTCCTATCTTAGAGGTAAGAGGGTTATCCCAAAGAGGGGTACTGAATAATATCTCCTTTTCGGTGAGAAAGGGAGAGGTTGTTGGGTTAGCAGGATTGGTAGGAGCGGGACGCACCGAACTGGCTCGAGCGATTTTTGGAGCGGACCCCTACGATTCGGGCGAGATCCTCTTGGAGGGAAAGCCCGTTCAGATTCGCTCTCCTAGAGAAGCGATCCAACAAGGAATTGGCCTCGTTCCTGAGGATCGCAAGCAGGTAGGACTGATTCTCTCTATGGTAGTTCGGGAGAATATTACTTTGGCGGGTTTGCATCAACTGCTCAACCTTGGTTTTATTCGCCGGAGGAAGGAACGAGAGGTCGCTTTAAGATTTATTGAAGACCTGATGATTCGTACCCCTTCTCTCGAACAGGAGGTTAAGAACCTTTCAGGAGGAAATCAGCAAAAGGTCGTGTTAGCCAAATGGTTGTTTACCCAAGCCCGGGTGATGATCTTTGATGAGCCGACTCGGGGGATTGATGTGGGTTCCAAGGCCGAGATCTATCATCTGATGAATCGGTTGGCCAAACAGGGAGTTGCCATTTTGATGATCTCTTCTGAGCTTCCGGAAATTTTAGGGATGTCTGACCGTATTCTGGTGATGCACCAGGGCCGAATCGTCGGGGAGTTATCACGGGAGGAGGCGACCCAAGAGAGGATTATGCATTTGGCTACTGGAGGGGAATAGTCTTCCTTGTCCGGCTAAAAGGGCATTTCAGCAGTAGGATATTGGGTAGGCTTCAGCCTGCGTTCGGTTTTGGTGGTAGAAATACACGTCTGTGCGCCCTTGTATTGGCCTATGCAGAGGGTTTTAGGTAATGGCGGTAACATAGGTGCCACTTCTACCCGGCCATACAAAATTAATACACCTCCCTGGGGAGGACTACCCAAACTCGAAGGGAAGGAACTTTTATGCCAGACCTTTTAAAAGAGAAAAATATCTTGGTGATGGGAGTAGCTAACGAGCGGAGTATCGGTTGGGCCATTGCCCGAGCCATCTATCGGGAGGGGGGGCAGGTCTTTATCTCTTGCCAAGAAGCCCTCTTGGAACGGGTGAGAGCTTTAGCCCCTCAGATAGGTAACCCTCCCATCTTTGTATGTGATGTGAAGGAGGATTCTCAGATCTCCGCTTTAGCAGAAAACCTCCAAAAGCATACCAACTTTCTCAATGGCTTGGTTCACTCCATCGCCTTTGCGCCCCGAGAAGAACTTCGGGGAGATTTTGCTGAAACTTCTCGGGAGGGCTTTCAGATCGCCTTAGAGATTTCTGCCTACTCCTTGGTTGCTTTAGCCCGGGCCTTTCGTCCTCTGATGTCTGGACATTTCGCCAGCTTAGTTACCTTAACCTTTGATACTCAGCGAGCTTATCCCAATTACAACGTTATGGGGGTGGCGAAAGCCGCGTTGGAGGCTGAAGTGCGTTACCTCGCCTATAACCTGGGCCGAGAAAAGATCCGGGTGAATGCAGTCTCCGCAGGACCTCTAAATACCCTTGCTGCTCGAGGAATTGCGGGGTTTACCCATATGCGTTCCTGGGCCGAGGAGAAAGCTCCTCTGGGATGGAACCCTGATGATCCAGGCGTGGTGGCAGACGCAGTGGTTTATCTTCTCAGCGATCTTTCCCGAGGAGTCACTGGCACAGTACATTACGTAGACGGTGGTTTGCATATTGTCGCCCTATGAGTTTTGGTGCCATCTTTGATTTAGACGGGGTTTTAGTGGATACCTCCGAATTTCATTATCAATCCTGGCTGGCCTTGGGTCGAGAATACGGTTTTACAATGAGCCGGGACTTCTTCCTTGAAACCTTCGGTCAGCGTAATGTCGCTATCATCCCCCGATTAATATCCAAAACACTTAGCTCAGAGGAGATTTATCGGCTTTCAGAGAGGAAAGAGGAGCTCTACCGACGGATCTGCCGGGGGCACCTGCAACCCTTGCCAGGAGCAGTTCTGTTGGTTCGTTCTTTATCGGAGGCGGGTTTTAAACTGGCTATTGGTTCCTCTACAGCACGGGCCAATATAGACTTGGTTTTAGAGGAGCTGGGATTAAAGTCCTTCTTTCAGACCATTGTCAGTGCTGAGGAAGTTCGCCGGGGGAAACCGGATCCCGAGGTCTTTTTAAAAGCTGCTGACAGAATGGGAGTTCTTCCCTCCCAATGTGTGGTCATAGAAGATGCTCCTGCAGGTATTGAAGCGGGGAAAAGGGCTGAGATGAAGACGATCGCGGTGGCGACAACTCACCCTCGGGAACGGTTTGAGGGAGTAGCGGATAGGGTGGTTGAGAGTTTGGAATCCTTGACGGTAGAAGATTTGGTGAATCTGCTGGAGTGAGGTTTGAACTTCGGAGGAATCGAGTTTAGCTTGGTGTAGGGCAAAATCTGTAACTACTGAAGTTCCCTCCCTGTCCACGGGAAGGGTTGGGGTGAGAGCGAAATCTAACGCAGGCTAAAGCCTGTGGTTACCGAAACTCCCTC
>CAYSAW010000002.1:0-285344 GCA_964429225.1 uncultured bacterium | reverse complement strand
GGGGTGAGAGCGAAATCTAACGCAGGCTAAAGCCTGTGGTTACCGAAACTCCCTCACCCTCCAACCGGATTCGGTTCGCACCCTTGAAGTTGCGTTGGTTTTCCTAAAACCATACGTAAGATCAATCTGATGACTACTTTTTTAAGATGAAGAGGCATTGTCTACAGAAATAAAACCTGGATAACCCCCTACGACTTTTAGGAAACCCTGTAACCCAGGAAAGCCCCGATCGCTTTCAGAGAGGCCGTTTTTTGAGTAATCTTTAAAGGGGATGCGTCATTCATCCTTAGCAGAGTCCCTTCGATCCCTACAAGTTAGGGGAGATAAGGAGGAATTTTTTATCGCTCGTTTTCTAAGAATAGTAAGCCCTAAATCGTCTCCACTTAGTTAAGACGATTATCCCAGCTTTAAGAAACCTTTCCTAATTATCTCCGTAGGCGGGGATAATAGGGGGGTAGAGGAGCAAGGTAGAGATAAGTAGCGATGAGAAGAAGCCACTATCAAAAATTGAAGAAGTTTTTCGCTGATCGGATTCGGCCTAGAGTAAGACCCCCGGGTGCTTCTCGGAGGGGGGTTTATCCTCGAGTCACTGTTACCTCTCCAAGACGATTGCGTCGAGGCCGGCTTCTTACTATGGCCCCAGCAGTAGCTCAGCCTGTCACTCCTCCTCGAGAACTGCTTCCCGAGGAGCTGCGGGCTTATGTGGACCCAGACAGTTTGGGTTTTGAGACCACAGAAGAGATCACCTCCTTTAGCAATGCTATTGGTCAACCCCGAGCGGTAGAGGCTCTTCAATTCGGGTTAAAAATCCGCACTCAGGGATTTAATATCTACGTTGCCGGCCCCGCAGGAACCGGGCGACGGAGTACGGTCCGCCAGTTCATTGAAGAAATCGCTCAAAAGCAACCTGTACCCTGGGATTGGTGCTATGTTCATAACTTTGATGAGCCGGACAAGCCTTTAGCTATTAGCCTTCCTCCGGGGAGAGCTTGTGAGTTTGCTGAAGGGATGGAAGAGTTTTTACGCACCGCTCAGCGCGAGCTTCCCCGAATCTTTGAGACCGAAGAATATCAACGCCGTCGAGAGGAGATTACTTCCCGGATTCACCGGATCCGAGACGAAATGTTGAGAGACTTGGAGCAGGAGGCCTTAAGGGAAGGATTTGCTCTTCAGGTAACGCCTATGGGGATCTTTTCTGTCCCTGTGGTAGAGGGAAAACCTTTGACCCCTGAAGAGTTTCATCGGCTACCGGAAGAAGAACGTCACCAAATTGAAGAGAAGGGCCGACGGATCCAGTCCGAGATTGGGGAGGTTGTTAATAAAGTCCGGGCTTTGGAGAAGCAGGAGCAGGAGCTGATCGCCCAGCTGGATCGAGAAGTCGCTCTCTTCGCAGTGGGCCATTATCTGGACCGTTTGAGAGAACAATTTAAAGAGTTCCCTAAGGTTCTTTCCTACTTGGAAGCAGTCCAAGAGGATGTAATCCGGAACTTGGACAACTTTAGACGCTCAGAAAGCTCCCCTCCTTCTCCTCTGCCAGGGGTAGAAGAGGCTCAGCGAGAAGCTCTATTCAACCGCTATAAAGTGAATGTCCTCGTCACCCACCGGAAGGGAGAAGGAGCCCCTATTGTGGTGGAGACTAACCCTACCTACTACAACCTTTTTGGCCGGATCGAATACCGAGCAAGATTGGGAACAATGACGACGGACTTTAGTATGATCAAACCTGGCGCAGTCCATCGGGCGAACGGGGGTTATCTCATTCTCCAAGCCAGCGATCTTTTAACGAATTTCTTCTCCTGGGAGGCGCTGAAACGAACTTTGTTGAGTCGGCAGGTTACCATTGAGAATATCGGTGAACAATACAGCCCATTCCCTGCTGCTACTTTAAAGCCCGAATCCATCCCCGTAGATTTGAAGGTGATTTTAATTGGTCATCCCCTCCTCTACTATCTGCTTTACGCCTGGGATGATGATTTTCGCAAACTCTTCAAAGTACGGGCCGACTTTGATGTGGAGATGCCGAAAATCCCTGAAACGATTCAAGAATATGCAGGTTTTGTAGCGGCCCGTTGCCAAGAAGCAGGTTTGAAACCCTTCCATAAAACCGCAGTGGCCCGGATCATCGAATATGGAACTCGGTTGGCAGAACACCAACAGAAACTCTCTACCCGTTTCTTAAATATTGCCGACTTGATTAGCGAGTCTGCTTTTTGGGCCGATCAGGAGAATTCAGATCTGGTTTATGCCCGTCACGTGGATAAAGCCTTGGAGAAATCGAGGTTCCGTTCCAACCTGATTGAAGAGAAGATCCGGGAGATGATTGCGGAAGGCACGCTTCTCATTGATACTGAGGGAGCTAAGGTTGGGCAGATTAACGGAATCTCGGTCATTGATTTGGGTGACTATTCTTTCGGTCGCCCCACCCGGATTACTGCGCGCACTTTCCTAGGAAGGGGAGGGGTCATTGATATTGAGCGGGAAACGGAGCTCGGAGGGCCTTTGCATAGCAAAGGAGTTTTCATCCTCTCGGGTTATCTTGCTGGGAAATACGCTGTGGATAAACCGATGGCGGTCTCTGCCAGTTTGGCTTTTGAGCAGTCTTACGAAGAAATTGAAGGGGATAGTGCGAGCAGTGCGGAGATTTATGCTCTCCTCTCGAGCTTAGCTGAGGTCCCTATCAAACAGAGTATCGCCGTTACCGGCTCTGTCAATCAACAGGGGGAAATCCAGGCGATTGGAGGAGTGAACGAGAAGATCGAAGGCTTCTTCTACGTATGCAAAGTAAAAGGGCTTACCGGGGATCAAGGGGTGGTAATCCCAGAAGCTAACGTGAAACATTTGGCCCTCAATGACGAGGTGATTGAAGCGGTTCGGGAAGGGAAGTTTCATATTTACCCAGTGCGCACAGTGGATGAAGGGATGGAGGTTTTGACAGGCATCCCTGCAGGTCAGCGTTTACCCAACGGGAGATGGGAACCTGGTACCATTAATGATCGCGTGGATCGCCGGCTAAGGCATTTTGCGGAGATCCTGCGAGAATATGGGGAAGAGATGGAGGAAGTTGGTCCCGAGCGCGGCTATGCAATGCGCCGCCATGATAGTCACCAAGAGGAACAAGAAGAGGATTGAGTCAAGGGAGGCAACCCCCCAAGTGATCCTCTTTCTGCCTCCCTAAACGAAAGGTTGTTATGAAAGGGAAACCTTATCCCCAGGGTTTATACATCATTACCGCAAGAGATTTAGTCCCTGGCCGAACCCATAGAGATGTAGCCCAGGTAGCTTTGTCTGCTGGGGTAAAATGGATCCAACTGCGAGATAAAGAGGCCCCCACGAAAGACCTTGTCCTTTGGGGGAGGCAGTTGCGGGCGATGAGCCGGAAGTATGGGGCCTATCTTTTGATTAATGATCGGTGCGATGTTGCCTTGGCTGTGGAAGCGGATGGAGTGCACTTAGGTCAGGAGGATATGCCCCTTAAGGAGGCCCGGCGCATCCTGGGAACGGAGGCGATTATTGGGATTTCTGTGGAAAACGAGGAGCAATCTCTCCTTGCGGAGCAAGAAGGAGCGGATTACCTGGGGGTTGGCCCGATTTATTCTACAACCTCTAAGCCGGATGCTGGAGAAGCGGTTGGTCTTGAGCAGATTCACCGGATTCGGGCGATCTCTTCGTTGCCGATTGTCGCCATCGGTGGGATCCAAGCCTCTAATGCTCCTGAGGTTCTCTCTGCTGGAGCGAGTGCTATCGCTGTGATCTCCGCTGTAGCAGGTGCTGAGAATATGGAGGAAGCTATTCAAGCTCTTCTGAATTGTTTCCCAGGAGGGAAAAATGAAGCGAAGAGAATTTCTTGAACGAACTGCAGCTACTCTTGGAGGAATGGCTTGGCTTCCTTATGCCCTGGCCAAGGAGGTCCAAACTCCGCGACGCTCCCCTATCGGAGCCAATGAGCGTATAGGGGTAGGGGTAATTGGTTGTGGAGGGATGGGAAATGGGCATATCAGTGCCCTCCTTAATTTAAAGAAGAGTGGATATCCGGTGGAGATTGTGGCAGTTTGCGACGTTTGGCAAAAACGCTTGGAAGCGGCAGCAGCTCGGACGGGAGCAAAACCTTATACTGACTACCGAAAGCTTTTGGAGAACCGAGATGTGGACGTGGTCACCATCGCTACCCCGGACCATTGGCATTCCCCAATTACGATTGCCGCCGCAGAAACAGGCCGAGATGTCTATTGTGAGAAGCCGATGACCCACTGGAGGGATTTTAATGAGCCGAAACGGGTTGTCGAGGCCATTGAGCGTTATCACCGGGTGATGCAAGTAGGCACTCAGGGGATGTCCAGTAGTATTTGGGAGCAATGTGCCCGATATGTCCAGTCGGGGGCATTAGGCCAGCTGATTCAGGCTCAAGCGAGCGATATGCGTAACGGTTATCTCGGATATGTTTACGATCCTAAGTTTAAGGATCCCGATGCGAAACCTGGGGTTAACCTGGATTGGAAGATGTGGTTGGGCCCTGCTAAAAGCAGGCCTTGGGATCCGGGGCGTTTCTTCGCCTTCCGATGCTTTTGGGATTACTCCGGAGGAATAGGAACGGATTTCTTCCCTCATATCCTCACCCCTTTGGTTAAAACAATGGGATTAACTTTTCCTAAACGAGTTACGGCTTCAGGGGGGTTATATGAGCATCGAAACAGTGGGATGGAAATCCCCGATATTTTCACAGCGACGATTGAATATCCGGAAGGCCCCTCGGTGTTGTTGGTAGCCTCAATCGCAAATGATAGCGGATTACCTATGCTGATCAAGGGACATAGGGCTACCCTCTCTTTTGAAGGTCCTGGGGCAGTGATTCGGCCTCAGAGAGCTGTGGAGAAGGAGAAACCGGAAGTCACTATTCAACAGGAGCGTGGTGCTTCTTTGGAGGAACATTTTAGAGATTTTCTGGACTGTGTTCGAGACCGGAGAAAGCCCCGAAGTAATGAAACCCTTGGCTATTATGTAATGGTCGCCTTACAGATGGCGGTTCATTCTTACCTGGAAGGTCGGGCCTTTGAATTCGACCCAGTTAAACAGGAGGTGAGGAAACTCTGAGGGTGGGTGAAGAAATTATCTTCTAAGGTATGGGTCACCCCTCTATTAGCCTGCATAAAAAAGAGGGAGGAAATAGATGAAGAAAAAAGTACTCATCACCGGTGCCGGAGGGCGAATAGGAACTTTCCTCAGACAAGCCTTTAAAGAAGAGTATGATCTGCGGCTAATGTTGCATCGCCCCCAGGAGGGAGTTACCGAAGGGGAAGTCATTATCGGAAATATTGAAGATCCTGAAACGATGTTGAAAGCTTGTGAGGGGATCCATACCGTAGTTCATATGGCAGCTAACCCGAGTATGAATGCTACCTGGGAACAAGTCCTTCAAAACAATATCATCGGTACTCAAGTGGTCTATGAAGCGGCACGTCAATGCGGTTGTCAGCGGGTTGTTTTCGCAAGTAGTATCCACGCGGTCGGAGGTTATCCCCGGGATGTGCAGGTTAGAACGGATATGCCCGTTCGCCCTTGTTGTATTTATGGGGTGAGCAAATGCTTTGGAGAGGCTTTGGCCCGGCAGTACGCCGACCAATATGGCCTCTCGAGTATCTGTATCCGAATCGGTGGCGTTCACTCCTATAATATTGACTTAGAAAAACATCCTTTTCTCTTAGAGATTGGCATCTCTGATCGGGACTTAACCCAACTGGTTCGCCTCTGTATCGAGGCGGAAAACATTGATTTCGCCATCGTCCACGGTCTTTCCAATAATCCTGTTAAAAAACTGGACCTTTCAGATACTTGCGAACTACTCGGTTATGCTCCCCAAGATAACTATCGTCCCGACCTCCTTCGCTTGGCGGAAAGGGCAAATCCTAGAGCAATGCTCCATTAAGCCTTTTCTGTAGAGGCAGGATATACTTTGTTCCATTCCTTATCTTTTCTTGCCTTTCTTCACCGACATTGAGGATAGAGCTGGTCGAGAAGGGTATTCATCGCGCTGGAAACAAAGGTTTGAGCCTTCCAATGAGTGCACCACCAACGGTCAAGGATGTTCTGACAGTCTTCGGGGGAGTAAGTTACAAAGACTTGGATGCCTTCACGTCCAAAGTACTTCCTCGCAAGATGGCGGAAAAAGCGGCTCTCTACAGGATTAACAACGAGGAGCACTCTTTTCCAACCTTGTTTGCGGGCATACCGAATCAAAAGAGGCAAATCTTGAGCCAAGCACTCGTTGGGATTGGGGTTACGGATCACGTGGATATCCTCTCTCTTTACTCCTTGAGTAACAAGCTTCCGGGCCACGTAATCAGAAGGATAGACGTTCCAGGCGGCAGGGGTACTCGCACACAGGATTTTTCTTGCTATTCCTTTTTTATATAGAGACAAGACATACTCGTTAGTCTTTAGATGAGGGTCGTATATTAAGTGGATGATAGCATCCGCAGGATGGTTTTCAGGAGGAGCAATAAGAAGATAAGGCAGAGAGAAAAAGGTACCTAAGGGAAGGGCAATAAGGAGGATGAGAACTAGAACCCCCTTTCTCCCTTTTATTATGCTTTCAACCTTCAATGAAGACCTCCTACCAGAGTATTGGCCCAGGCGAGGAATTCACGAACCGTTGTCCAAGCATCTCCTCTTCTTGTCCACCATCTTTCAGGTCTCCACCCTCGAGGGTCTTCTTCTACAGGGGAGGAGTAAAAGGTGAGATCGGGGGCGTATCGGCGAAAAGTATAAACAGCACGTCGGGAATGAAAAGGCGAAGTCACAATAATGGCGTTTTTCCACCCTTTTTGCCGCATTAATCGAGCAAGATCGAGAGCTTCGCGCCGGGTATTCCAAGAATCCCGAAGCATGACAATGTCTTTTTCGGGAATGCCTCGAGAGAGGAGGAATTTCTTTGCAGCTTCTCCGGTATGAACTCCGAAATTAGTAGGGACCCCACTCACCACGATATATCGAGCTAATCCTTGACGGTACAGCTTAAGAGCATGTTGTTCCCGATAGCAACGGGGGTCCCCGCAAAGGGCGATAACCACATCTGCCCTCACCAGAGGGTCCTTCTGGATTAACAGCTTTGCTCCAGAAGAGAGAAGAGGCGGGAGGCCCCAATAGAGAGCAAGGAGAAAGAGAGTTATCCCTTCAATTCTCTTAAGAAGGGGCTTAAACAAAAACCTTTTCACCTCTGACGACTTCACTAAGGGATGGCCATCCTGTTCAAGAGATCTTCCTTAATCTCTTTTTTGACTTTTCTCTTCTCTTTTCCCCTTGATTTCCATTAGGATGAAGCCCATACCCAATGTATCCCGTAGTTTTGGCTTTCAGTTCCCCAAATGGGTAACTAGAAACCGCTGGAAGCAGAGGGATAGAACATCGACGGGAACCGGTAGCGGTAAGGAGGAGGGATTCTATGGAAGGATAATAATGGGAGAAAATAGGAAAGGGTAGCAGAAGGGATCACAAATAGAATTTTTATGAGGGCTCCTTCCTTGACATCCGCTCTTAGCCATTGCTATACTAAGAGCAAGCAGAGGAGAAAAGGAATTTTCTAAGGGACAAACTCTGGTACTCCGGATCAAAACAGAGGAGTAAAATCCCTGAGGGAGGCGACAAATTGAGTAGCCATAAGTCTCTGGTGCTGATCCTTCTTTTAAGTTGGTTGACTATTGTTACTGTCTTTGGTGAACCTCTCATCACGGTTGGAACTACCGAAGTCTTTGCGGGAGGAGAAGCTACCTTGGACATTACTGCTAATGCGGATCTCAAAAATGTGACCGCAGCGGAGATCGTCCTCCTTTTCCCGCAAAAAATTGAGCAGGGAGGAATATCTTTTATCCCCCTTACAGCTACAAGTTTCACTCCAGGCCCTGTATGGGAGACCAATCCTTTGAGTGTTGGGGTAGAGCAAATCTTGGTGGACCCTGCAGGAAGGCCTATTGAAACCGAGAACCGTTTTATCCTTTCCGCAGCGCAACCTCGGAAATTCGATGGCCCTGGTTTACTCTTTCAGGTCCTTGTCAAGGCCCATCCTTTCCTTACTCAGACAGTTCTCTTCCCCATCAAAGTGGAGAAGGCTCAGATTGTGGACGATCAAGGGAAAATCGTTCCGGTCGCCTGGCAGAACGGTGTGGTCCGAGTGGAAGGGGGTATCTTTGGGGACGTAGACGGGGATGGCTTTCTCACTGTTGCAGATGCTGTTCAGGTGTTGAGGTTTGTCATCGGTATCCAAACTCCAACAAAGAAGCAACTCCATTATGGCGATGTGTCTCCTGTACGCCCCGACCAGACCTTTGGAGATGGCAAACTGACCACTGCAGATGCCCTTTTGATTCTGCGTCGAGCCTTGAAAGTGGTCGAAACTCCCCCACCGAGGTAATAAACCTTTTTTCAAGAGAAGTGTCAAGACCCGGAAGGTAAGAGTCCTAAGAGTGCACCATTAGGGTTTAAGGAAGAGGATGCAAGCCTTAAGGAGAGTTGGGCCTCGTCCGGGAGAGTACGCCCTTGAGGAGGTTCCTCCTCCTCAGATCGGGCCGAGAGAAGTATTATTGGAAGTTCGTGCCTGCGGAATCTGTGGGAGTGATTTAGAAAGTTATCAGAGGCATCTTCCCCGCTGGCAGAAGCCACTACCTATTCCGGGCCACGAATTCTGTGGGGTAATTGTGGAAAAAGGTTCTGAAGTAGAGCACTTCCAGGTAGGGGATCGGGTGGCTTGCGAAACCTCAGCAGTAGTCTGTGGCCGTTGTCCTCTTTGTCTTCAAGGTGAATATAATCTCTGTCCTCACCGGAAAGGTTTTGGCTTTGGAGTAGACGGAGCCTTCGCTGAATATGTGAAAGCTCCGTCGGAACGCCTTCACCGCCTCCCGGAGAAAGTACCCTTTTCTTGGGGGGCTTTAACTGAGCCCCTCTGTGTGGCTTACAATGCCCTAATAAATAAAAGCGAGATTCATCCGGGGGATACGGTAGTGGTGATTGGGTGTGGCCCAGTGGGTTTTCTTTGCGCCCAGATAGCCCTTTCAGCCGGTGCGCAAGTGATTCTTTCGGGAACCCCTCAGGATCAAGTCCGGCTTCGGGCGGCTCGGGAATCCGGGGTAACCTCTGTAGTCACAGAAGACCTTCTAGAGGAAACGGTGGTTGACTTCACCCAAGGTCGGGGAGCGGATCTTGTAGGGGATGCTGTGGGAGGTAACCCGAAAACCCTCCTTCAGGCCCTTCAGATCGTGCGCCCGGGCGGTCAGATTACTAAAATTGGCTGGTTTCATTCTCCCCTTAACTTCAGCTTAGACCTTTTGGTAGCAAAAGCGATACGCTTACAAGGCTCCTTTAGTCACAACTGGTGGGTTTGGGAGTCCGCTTTGAGGTTAATGGGTTCTGGAAAACTTCGGCTGGATCCCTTAATTACTCACCTTCTCCCTCTTTCCCAATGGAAAGAGGGCTTTCGATTAGCTTTGGAACGCAAAGCAGGGAAAGTGATCCTCGTTCCTGATAGAGTTTTTTCTTCAAACGGAATCCAGCCTTAAGAAGGCCTCCTCACGAGGATATATTGGCACAGACGCTCTTTTTTAATGAGGTTCCCCAATGGCTATAGCAACAAAGCGTGTTTACTCCACAGGAGCGTATATTGAATACCTTTATCATCAGTTGGCCCCTCAGTTATACCGTCTTCCTCGGTCTCCGGAAGCCTGGGCTAAACAAAAACAAATCCTTAAAAAACGGCTTTGGAGGCTTTTAGGAGATTGGCCTAAGGAACGTGTTCCTCTTAACCCTGAAATCCTTGAGGAGAGATCCTATCCGGGTTATCGGAGGCTCAAAGTTGTTATAGATACCGAGCCGATGGCTTCTATGCCTGCTTACCTTTACCTTCCTGAGACTCACGAGAAGCGTCCTGGAATCCTGGCTCTTCATGGCCATGGGCGCGGGAAAGCAGATGTTGCAGGAGAAGCTCAGGAGGACCAAGAGAAGTGGGTCAAGGGGCTTAATTACGATTATGCTCGGCAGTTGGCTGAGCAGGGTTATGTGGTTTTTGCTCCTGATGCTCGCTGTTTCGGTGAACGAGGGCAAGATGGATGGTCGTGTGCTCGGGCTGTCAAAGCCGCCTTTTTGTTAGGGCGAACCCTTGTCGGGATGCGGGTGTGGGATGCTTTTCGGGCCTTGGATTACTTAGAAAGCTTACCCCAGGTGGACCCGAATCGTCTTGCTTGCGTAGGGTTATCCTGGGGCGGTACCCACACTTTGTATACCTCCGCTTTAGATGACCGGGTTAAAGTTGCAGTAATCAGCGGGTATTTCAGCTCCTTCAAGGATGTGCTCCTTGACCGGGACTGCTGTCCTTGTCAGTATGTCCCGGGCATTCTCAAAGTGATGGATCTTCCTCAGATTGCCGCTTTGATTGCTCCGCGTCCTCTTCTTATAGAAGACGGTCTTCAAGACCCTCTTTATACTCCGGAGATAGTCCGCCAGGAGTTCCAACGTTTAAAACACTATTATACTCTCTCTGGTGCCCCAGATAAGGTAGAATTGGACCAGTTTGAGGGAGGGCACATTTTCCACGGAGTTCGGGCTTTTCCTTTTTTAAAGGAGAACCTTTTTGCTCCAGAGGAATGAGGAGATCTTTAGCCGATCTCTTGGTAAAGCAGGGGTAGGGGCAGGTCTTGTCTTGTGCTCGCTTTGCTAGATGAGTTAGGGACGACCGGCCGCTTTTAATAAATCCAACGCGGGCTAAAGCCTTCGGCTACCAGAACTAGGGGTTTGGTAGTGCGTATTGTGCTCCGGAAACTATTTCCCCTAAAGAATCGTCTAACCAAATGGGATCTTTCAAGGGTTCCGCGAACTGCGGAAGGAAGGCTGGTAAAAGATGCTCACAGTTAAGAAAGGACGGCTCGGCGAAATTCTCGTTGCCCAGGGAGTCATTACCCCAGAGCAGTTGATGGAAGCTCTCGAGGAGCAGAAGCATACTAACGAGCGCATTGGGGAAGTGTTGATGCGCTTGGGGTATGCCACTGAAAAGGAAGTACTCAATGCTTTGGGGGAACAACTCGGGCTTCCCGTAGTCAACCTGAACGAATATGATGTGGATCCCGCGGCTTTGGCGAAGGTTCCCCAAGAGTTCGCCATTCGTCATCGTCTTCTCCCCTTGAGGACGGAAGACCATACCCTTGTCGTCGCGATGGCTAACCCCCTGGATGTCCACCCTTTGGATGACCTCCACTTAGTCACCGGGTTAGAGATCCGCCCAGCAATTGCTAGCCCCTCCGAAATCCAACGAGTGATTGAGCAATTTACTATGGAGCGGATGATCCAGGACATCTCCGAACAAGAGCAAGAGATCACCGAGGAGGTCACTGATATTGCCGACCTCCAAAAGATGGCAACCGAGGCCCTGGTCATCCAGCTCGTTAACCTGATTATCCACCGGGCGGTGCAAAGCCGAGCCAGTGACATTCATATCGAGCCTTTTGAACGGGAGGTGAAAGTCCGATACCGAATTGATGGAGTCCTGAGAGAAGTTCAGTCTCCTCCCAAACGGCTTCATCCCGCTATCGTCTCCCGGATTAAAATCCTGGCGGATATGAACATCGCAGAGAGACGCCTCCCTCAAGACGGCCGAATCCGCTTACGGGTTTCCGGAAGATTGATTGACCTCCGGGTTTCCACGGTTCCTACCCTCTTCGGGGAATCCGTGGTGATGCGGATTCTCGATAAATCGACCGCTCTCTTGGGCCTGGAGGAGTTGGGGATGCAAGCGGAAACCCTCCAGCAATTCCGCCGATTGATCTACCAACCCTATGGGATTATCCTGGTCACAGGGCCTACCGGTTCAGGGAAAACCACCAGCCTTTATGCCTCCTTAATGGAGATCTACTCCCCGGAGAAGAAAGTCATTACTATTGAAGACCCCGTAGAATACCAGCTCCCTGGGGTTAACCAGATTCAGGTTCGTCCGAATATCGGTTTAACCTTTGCTACGGGCCTCCGACATATCGTCCGCCAGGACCCTGATATCATTATGGTAGGTGAAATCCGAGACCCTGAGACGGTGGACATCGCCATTAACGCTGCTCTCACGGGTCACTTGGTCTTCTCCACTTTGCATACGAACGATGCTCCCGGTGCTATCACACGATTGCTGGATATGGGGGCGGAAGCCTATCTGGTCGCCTCTTCTTTAATAGGCAGTGTGGCTCAGCGATTGGTCCGTCGTATTTGCCCCCGTTGTAAGGAACCTGTAGAAGTAAAACCCGAGCTCCTTCATGCTATCGGCCTGACCCCCGAAGAGGCTCGGGGAAAGACTTTCAAAGGCCGGGGTTGTGAGGAATGTGATCGAACAGGTTACCGAGGTCGGATGGGAGTTTTCGAGCTCCTGCGTATAGATGATGAAATTCGCCGAATGATTGTGGAGCGTACCTCTTCCACCGTGATTAAGCAATATGCAGTGAGTAAAGGGATGAAAACTCTGCTTGCTGATGGGCGTGATAAGGTCCTCCAAGGTTTGACCACCGTGGAGGAGGTTCTGCGGGTCTGCCAGCGGGATGAAGTTTAAGCTTTCATCTCCCCCTCTGAAGGAGCAGATCGGGGGGACCTCCGCTTCAGCCATTAAGCCCCTTGCCTCTAAGAAGAGAGTTTTTTCTGTTCCTCCACAAGGAACAAGGGGTGATGAGAAGCAGTTAAGAAGAAGCGCAATTCATAGTGTCTTTACTCTCTTATGGTCTTTTCTCCTGATCCCTCCTGCTTTTGCCCTCGAAATTACTAACATTCACTTCACCTCAAGAACAATACCCTGTTATTCTCGCTTGGAAATCTCCTTTCTCCTGAAGGCTCACTATGATAACCCCTTTGACCCCCAGCAAATTGCTGTTTCAGGCGTTTTCACCGATCCTCAGGGGAAGAAATGGGTCGTGCCGGGTTTTTGGTACCAACCCTATCGGAGAAGCTTAAGGAACCAAGTTGAGCAGGTGGAACCTATAGGCCCTGGGAGCTGGAGGATTCGCTTCACCCCTAGTCGGCCCGGAATATGGCGTTGTCGCATTTTAGGGAGAGAGGGGAAAGAGTTTCTATCCAAAGCGTTGGGGCCGTTTCGGGTGTTCCCTTCCCAAAATCCCGGGTTTGTGAGAAGAAGTCGGCGAACTCCTTTCTTCCTATCCTTTGAAAAGGGGAAGCCCTTTTTCCTCGTAGGGGAGAATTTATGCTGGTCAGGCCCTCGCGGGACTTATGACTATGAGGAGTGGTTAGGAAAACTTTCCAGTGCAGGGGCTAATTTCGCCCGGATTTGGATGTCACCGTGGGATTTAGGCATAGAGTGGACTCCTGGTGGGGGAAGAGGTCGTTTTGGGGGGCCAGGCCGATATGCTTTAGATAATGCTTGGCGACTGGATCTTATTTTCGAAGAGGCTCAGCGAAGAGGCCTCTACTTAATGCTCTGCTTAGACACTTATGGAATGCTAAAAGCGGACTCAGGCTCTTTTGGAGAGGGGGCTTGGAAATACCATCCTTATTATCGGAAAAACGGGGGACCTTGCGAACGCCCCCAAGAGTTCTTCACCTCACCGGAAGCAAAACGGCTCTATCGCAACCGCCTAAGATACTTAGTGGCCCGTTACGGATGGGCCTCTCATCTTCTCGCTTGGGAGTTCTGGAATGAGGTGAATCTGGTCTCAGATTATGACCCTCGGAGAGTATTGGAGTGGCACCAGGAGATGAGTCGTTACCTTAAAGCGATAGATCCTTACCATCATCTCATTACCACGAGTTATGCCAACCTTGAGGGGGATTTTAATGTTTGGCGTTTGCCTACAATTGATTTTGCTCAGGGACATCATTACGGTGATGGAGCGACTTTGATCGATAGTACCCCTATCCTGGTGGAGATGAGTTATAGGATGACCGAGAGATTGAAGAAACCTTATCTAATTGGAGAGTTCGGCATTGATTGGAGGGTTTCTGATGCCCGGTATGACCCCCAAGGGATAGGGGTTAACTTCCACAACGGCCTTTGGGCCGGCTTACTCGGCCGAGCGATGGGAGGAGGATGCATATGGTGGTGGGATAATTATGTCCATCCCCTCAATCTTTATCATCAGTTTACCCCCTTGAAGAGATGGGTTACACTCCTTTCTTGGGGAGGAGATAAACCCCAGCGTTTCCTGGCGAGGGTACACCCTCAGGAGGGGCCTTTTCAACCAGCCGACCTAAAGATCTATCCAACGGGTGGGTGGGGAGCCTTGGCCCGACAAACTTATCAAATTCTGCCGGATGGAACCTGGATCGGTGGTGACCTTCCCGCTTATCTTTATGGACCTGCAAAAGGGGGTTGGAATCAACCGATCACCTTTCAATTTAACCTTCCTCAAAAAGGGAGCCTAAGGGTAGGGATTGGAACCGTTTCTTCCTTCTCCCGTTTAGAAATTGCTGTGGATGGCCGGAAGGTTTTCTCTAAAGATTTCCCTACCGGTCCAGAGGGCCAAGGCCCCTGGAAACAGTCCCGATACCTGCCAGAATACGGCATCTATCAGTGTGTCTACGATACGGAGATCAGTATCCCCCTTTCTCCAGGCCCTCACCGGATTTCTCTCAGCAATACTCAAGGGGATTGGATGACCCTTCGGTATCTTCTGTTAGAGAAAGTGCGGGATGCTCGGTATCCTCCCCTGGAACTTTACACCCTAGGTACCCCCCAAAGGATGCTCTTTTGGCTTCATCATAAAGAGAGTCATTGGCAAAAGGCTTTGAGGGGTGAGATGCCCCCAGCTTTAAGGGGGATTAAGGTTGAAATTCCGGGGGTGAGGAGAGGCCGGTACCGGGTGCTTTGGTGGGATACCTGGAGAGGCGAAACCCTTCAGGAGGCTCAGATTTTCCTTTCAAAAGGGTCTTTGTTCCTAGTAAGCCCTCCTTTTTCTAGGGATGTAGTGGCCTTTGTAGAAAAAGAAGAGTAGGGGAGTTCAAGAATGCAGCGTCTTCTCATCGCTGGGACCTCGATTCTTATGATATTTTCACTGTTTTTAAGGTCCGTCTCTTCAAATTCTGGTTCAAAACAGGAGTATTCTGAGTTTCACTATCGTGCTCAACAGGGAAGAGTGATCTCTACAGAGGAGGGAGACCTTTATGAGGTGAAGAAGGTGGTAGCTCGCCACCACGACACCTTTTTCCAAGCAGATGAAATGGTTTATGACGAAAGCAAACAGATGGCTCGGTGCAGAGGACACCTCCTTATCTATGATAAAGATAATCGCATTACAGGGGAGGTTTTGGAGATAGATCTGAAAAATAAGAAGGCAACTTTAACGGGGAGGGTTAAAATTGTTGCCCTCCCTGCCTCCCGGCGGAAAGAGCAGGCCGAAGGTAAACCTTCTTCAGCTCCTCCACCCGCTAATAATAGTCCTGGGAACTCCACTAACAACTCTAGCAGTGAGAAAGAGGGGGAACGGAAAACCCTTCGCAAGGAGATGGAGAAGCCGGTGGTGATCACTTGTGATCAGGTTGAGTACTGGTATCGGCAGAAACGAGCGGTGGCTTCCGGAAATTTAAAGATGACCCAGAATGGCCGAGTTCTCAGGGCGGAGAAGGCCATCTATTTTGCTCGGGAGGAGGTTGTCGTTCTCACGGGGGATGTTCAAGGTCAGGATGAAAAGGGTCAGCTTTTCCGGGCTCCCGTGGTGAGGGTTTGGTTGGCCGAAGGGAAAGAGGCGGTTGAGGCGGAAAGTTTTAGCGGGATCCTTAAAGTGAAAGAGGAAGAAGAGGAACCTGGCCCTCTCCCTCCTTCTCCACCAGAGCAACGATCTCCTTCCTAAAGAAATTGGCGAAGGTGTAATCTTCTCCTTAATAGGGTAAATCCTCTAAGGAAAGGATAGGGAGTTTGGGATGAGTCCTTTATCCGAAAAGGCGTTAATTCTTATTGCTGGTGTCAATTTTCTGTTCGTCCTTGTCCTTGCGGTTGTAGTAGGGATTCTTTATAAGGAGGTGAAGCGCCTACGACAACGGGCCGACCCTCTTTTGAAGGATTTGCACCAGCTCGTGAGCGACCTTTCTCCTCACCTTCACCAGATTGCGACCTCGGCCGAAGAAGTGGTAGAAACAGCTGAGCATCGGGTCAAGGATTTATCCCGCCGAATTGAAGTTACCCTTACAATGCTTCAAGAAACGGTTCTTCCCCCTTTGATCCAATCAGCAAGTTGGGTGGCAGGTGTGAGGCAGGCTTTATCTTCCCTTGTTAAACCCTCTTCATCATCTGAACCAAAGGAGGAGCAAGATGGCAAGAGTGAATAGCACCTTTATCACGGGTTTGATCATCGGAACTGCCTTAGGAGCAGGGTTGGGTCTTCTGTTTGCCCCAACCTCCGGGGAGGAAGTTCGCCACACCCTGAAAAGTAAATCCAGCGAATTAAAAGACTCTTTGGCCCATAGGATTGAGGAGCTCCGGGAAAAGATGGCGAGCCTGGCTTCTGTGGTGAGGCAGAGAACGGAGGAACTCTCTCAGCGCCTCCGTCCGGGAGATTCTGGAAGTCCGGGTGAAACTCCGCCAGAGGGAGGTTCAGGGGAAGTTCCTTCCGCCTGATAGACTTCTCCAGCCTTCGGAAGAGTTCTTGATCAGTCTATCCCTTCAAAAAGGGGTGAGAAATACCGTACCCCTTTTTCTGTTCTCTTTTAGCGGAGGTGAGGGTTAAAGGAGACGAAGCCAAGGGTAAAAAAGATAAGGGAGAGGGGAAATCTCCTCATTGGTAAGGAGGTGATGCCTATGGCGCTTGTGCGATGGCGACCTTTCACCTCGATTACTCGATTAGCTGAGGAGATAGAGGATTGGTTTGAGCGTTTCCTCCCTTCTCGCCGGACCACCCCAGCCTTCCCTTGGTGGATGGCCTCTTCGGAGTGGTACCCGGCAGTGGATGTCTATGAGAAGGGTGACGATTTAGTTGTTAAAGTGGATCTACCTGGTGTTAATCGGGAAGATATTAATGTGAATGTAACGGATCAATATGTGACGATCTCCGCAGAGGCCCGTCGAGAAGACTTTTATGACCGGGGAGGAGTATACCGAGAAGAGCGATACTATGGGAGCATCTCTCGGGTGATACCCCTCCCTTTACCGGTCCAACCTGAGAAAGCTCGTGCTCGCTTCCGTAACGGTGTTTTGGAGATTACTCTACCCAAAGCTTTAGAAGCTCGTGGGGTTCGTGTGAAGATTAGCTGATTTCTTAAGCAAAGTAAAAGTAGAAGTATTAAGGGGCACGAAGGGGTGCCCCTTAATTTTTTGATTTCCCTATATGCGGATGTCAAACCTTAGTTAACGACCTAACGCGGGCTCTAGGGGGGTGAAGCACGCCTCCCCCTACTACCGAGGCCAACCTCCTTTACTACCGAAACCACCAAAACCGGAACCCCGGTGTTATCCCAACGCTTTCCCTCTCCTCCTATGGAGGTGGGTGGGGATAAAGATCTTAAATCCGACGCTAGCGGAACCAAACCCGTTAAAGGGAAGGATAAAGGGGAGCTTTCTAGAAGGGAGAAGAGGAGGATATTCTTGGCAAATCTATGAGAACCATACAAACTCTTCGTCAATGGATTGAGGCAAATGCCCCTGAATTAACAAATAAAACGATTATTACCCTTTCAATGGAAGGCAATATTCCGGAGTTCGAGGGATATGAAGCTCAAGATGCTAACACTATTGGAGGTTTAGGCGTCTATTTCGGGGATAAGTTGGAGGGGCTTTATGATCTTGGCCTTAAGGCTTATGGGATAATGCCTCTTTACGCCAAGCGTTACCAAGGGAGCTTAGAAGTAGCAGTAGATTATCACCCCCTGAAGGACCGTCAAATTATCCAAAGGGTTACCGATGAGAACGGATTCCCTCTTACCCTTCAAGTCTACATCTGGGAGGAGGGGGATATTCATAACCCTGAGAAGAACTCCTTGATAGAAGTTGAAGTTTGGAAAGTCTGCCGCGGTGGAAGCGATCTTTTCCTTCTTTGGTGTCCTCAGGTTTTTGACTTTTTATACCCTGCGGGTCGGGTTCATCGCTTCACTCAAGAGGTAGTTTTTGGTAAATCTGTTTATCAATTGATCAAACGTCTGCGCCTTCAACCGGATATCCTCCATTTGAATGAGGCTCATACGGTAGTCGCAGGCGCTCTCTTGCGAGCTGATGAGGCTTTTAACCAAACCGCGATTGTCTATACGAACCATACTATCGTTCCTGCGGGGTTGGAACGATTCTATCCGAAGACTATGGGGACCGACGCCAACCGGATGATGTATCAGATCGGTATCCCAGGGGATAAACACCTCCAATTCCGCTCGTACTTTCTTCCCTTAGGGGAGGAGGTAGTAGATTTTTGTTATGCCTCTGTCAAACTAGCGGAAAGGATCAATGGCGTTAGCACTGAACACGCCTGGGTTACTGAAAGGCTTTTTAAAGAATTATATGGCTCTGAATTCCAGTCCTCGGTCGTTGGAGTTCTCAACGGTTCGGGTAAGAGTTGGAAAAACCCTCGCCTTAGGGAGTTGGAAGCCCAAGGACGGGTTCCTTCCCCTGAACAGCTTTGGGAAATTCATCAGGAAGCGAAAGCGGAAGCATTGGCGGAGGTTGAGGCGCGAACAGGAATTTCGCTAGACCTCGCTAAACTCACTCTCTGGGCTATCCGCCGAATCGTGGACTATAAAAGCCAGTACCCAATCCTCCGTTTCCTAGTCCACCTTATCTGTGCCGACCGAGATACCTCTTTCACTAAAGACCAGTTGAGAAACTTATGGTTTCGGGATATTCCGGACCTTAGGTCCGAGGAGCACCAGGACTTGGTGGAAGCAGTTTTGGATTATCTTTTTCGCCATCAGGAGGTGATAAAAGGGTTGGGGGTGCAGGTGGTTGTAGGAGGGCCTGCCTTTGAACCCTTTTGGGTGAGGGAATTCGAGAAATGGACTCACAGCATTGCTGAGTTAAAGGGGCGTTTTGTTTTTATCCCCTCTTCCGGTGTTCGCTTGCTCAAAATCCAGGCTATGGGTGCTGACCTCTGTATCAATATGCCCCGGCCTCTTGAGGAAGCTTGTGGTACTTCTGACCAACGAGCGGGACTAAATGGAGGAGTGAATATCGCTCTCCGAGGTGCTGGCCCTGTGGAGTGGATTTCGGATTATCAACCTGAGACGGGAGAAGGCAATGGCTTCCTTTTTGGACCTTATGTCCGGTATACTCCTAGGGGGCTTGTTGCTGACCTTCCTCTTTTCTATAGTAAGGCCCCGGTTGATATTTATCAAAAGCTAGCTCTTGCTAGCTATCTCTACTATCATCGTTTGGATCAGTGGAAACAGTTAATGTATCGCTCTTATCAGTTAGCTAATGAGAAAGTTACTGCTATTGCTATGGAACAGAGGTACACCCGTTTTGTTTACCTACCTGCCCTCCAGCGGATGAGGGAGAAGGATCTGGTAGGTTTGTGATGGCTAATGACCAACGGAATTATCCTCATCAGAATCGGTAGGTGCAGATTGACCCTGCGTTGGTTCAGGTCGGTTGACGATGCTTTAAAATAGAATAGGGGCGCGTTATAGGGGTTCCAACGCCCACTGAGGCGAAAGGAGTGGGAGATCGTGACCCGGAAAGTAAGAGTAGCGGTTATTGGCTTAGGAATGGGGAGGTATCATCTCAGTAATTATGTGAAGTTGCCTTATGTCGAAGTAGTTGCCCTTTGTGATATAGATGAACGGAGGCTTTATTCAGCCCAACAAGAGTTTAACGTTCCCAGAGTCTTCACTGATTATCAGAAGCTCCTCGAGATGGAGGAGTTAGAGGCGGTGAGCGTGGCTCTGCCTAATTACCTCCATGCCCCTGTTACTATAGCCGCCCTCCGGGCAGGGAAGCACGTGCTCTGCGAAAAACCGATGGCTCTAAACGCCCGGGAGGCCGAAGAGATGCTTCAGGAGGCTAAAAAGGCCCGACGCCAACTGATGATTCACTTTAACCAACGTTTCAGCCCCGAAGCGATGTATGTTTATCAACTCCTCCAAAAAGGTTATCTGGGAGAGATTTACCACGGCCGAACAATGTGGACCCGCCGCCGATTTATCCCGGGTTTAGGAGGTTGGTTCACCCAAAAGAAGTTATCCGGAGGAGGGCCTCTTATTGATTTAGGAGTCCATATGCTGGACCTAGCTCTCTGGTGGATGGGTTATCCCCGGATGAAGGAGGTTTTAGGAGCCACCTTCAGCAAAATTGGCCCTAGGGTAGCCCATGAACAATCAGCCTTTTTTGACGTGGAGGACCTGGCTACAGGATTGATCCGCTTTGAAAACGGAGCTACCCTCTATTTGGAGGCCAGCTGGGCCGGCTTTTATGAAGAGAATGAAACCCTCTTAACCGAGCTTTTGGGAACGGAAGGTGGGGTTTGCAGGAAAAACGGCGAAGTGAAAATCGTGGTTCAGAGGGAAGGGGCCTTTTTGGAGGAAACCCCTCATCGGTATCCTCCTTGTCCTAATCCTCAGGAACACTTCGTCCAGTGTATCCTTAAAGAGGAGCCGGTTATTCCTTCCGGGGAGCAAGGCTTGGAAGTAATGCGGATTCTGGATGCTCTTTATGCTTCCGCTCAATCTTAAAAAACACGAAGAGAGAAATCATAAAGGATCAGCCCTGGTTATTCTGCTGTTAGGGGCTGTGGTTGTTCTTTTACTCGCTTGGTTCTTTTTGTTTCGAGGGAAGGCTCATAAGGCAACGGAAAACCCTTTTATTCCTTCCTCTCCTACCACCACCCCCGGATTAGCTCAGCAACAAGCCCGGGGGGTGGAATGTCGGAGTAATTTGAATCAGATTCGCCAGGCGATCCAGATGTATCTTGCCTCTGAAGAAACTTTTCCCCCTGACTTATCCGCTCTAAGTAGTTATGGCGTAACGCCTTCCCTACGCCAGTGCCCTGTGAGTGGATACCCTTATCGGTATGACCCTCGAACGGGTAGGGTCTGGTGTGTGACACCAGGACATCAAGGGTTTTAGGCGAATGTTTCAGAAGCTTCTTGTTGCAACCCGAGGAGAGATTGCGGTCCGGATTATCCGGGCCTGCCGGGAGATGGGCATTCAGACGGTAGCGATTTATTCTCAGGCTGATCGGGAGGCTCTTCACGTCAAAATGGCCGATCAGAGTGTGTGTGTTGGGCCCCCGGTGAGCCAAGATAGCTACTTAAATATGCCTAACATCATTAGCGCTGCCGTTTTAACTGGTGCAGAGGCAATCCATCCAGGCATCGGTTTCCTTGCAGAGAACTCCTCCTTCGCTGAAGCCTGCGCTGCCTACGGTATCAAATTCATCGGTCCCTCCCCCGAGGTGATGGACCTGATGGGAGATAAAGCGGTTGCCCGGGAAAAGATGAAATCCCTGGGCCTCCCTCCTATTCCAGGAACCCAAGGAACTGTGGCCACCGATCAAGAGGCTCTAAAAATTGCTCAAAAGCTGGGGTATCCAGTTATGATCAAGGCGGTGGCCGGAGGCGGAGGCAAGGGAATCCGCATCGTTCACTCGGATGCTGAACTCTTGGCCAGCTTCGCTACTGCTCAACAAGAGGCTAGGAGTGCCTTCGGCAATCCTGCAGTTTATCTCGAGAAGTGTATCAAAAACCCCCGCCATATAGAAGTTCAGATTATTGCTGATGAGCATGGAAATGTTTGCCACCTCGGAGAGAGAGATTGCTCTATCCAAAGCCGGTATCAAAAGCTGGTTGAAGAGGCCCTCTCTCCCAGCCTTTGCTCCGAGCTTCGGAGTGAGATCTGTCGTCTTGCGGTTAAGGCGGCCCAAGAAATCGGTTATACCAACGCCGGTACAATGGAATTCCTCGTGGATGAAGATAACAACTTCTACTTTATGGAGATGAACACCCGGCTGCAAGTGGAGCATCCGGTCACCGAAATGATTACAGGATTAGACTTGGTGAAACTGCAGATAAAGATAGCTGCGGGAGAAGAGTTACCCTTCGTCCAAGAGAGTATTGGTACCAGAGGGCACGCCATTGAATGCCGGGTTAATGCTATGGATCCCGATCGAGATTTTGCCCCTACTATAGGCCGGTTGGATACGGTGATTCTTCCAGGAGGTCCTGGAGTTCGTGTGGATACTCATATTTATCCCGGTTATGAAGTTCCTCCCTATTATGACGCCTTACTCGCTAAGGTGATTACCTGGGGGCAGAACCGGGAGGAAGCTTTATTGCGGATGAAGCGCGCTCTCTCAGAGTTTCAGATAGGGAATATGAAAACGACTATCCCCTTCCTCCTTCAAGTGATGGATCATCCTGAGTTTAGAGCAGGGCAAGCAACCACTTCTTTCTTAAGTCGTTTCCGACCTCCAGCAGGATAGGAAGAGGAACGAATGAGTAGCCCTCCTTACGAGAAAGATCCTTTGGGTTCGGAACCGGCTCCCCCAGGGGGAGAAAACCCGGAGGAACCTAAGCGGGTCCCCCGGAGGCGTCTGGCCCGGGAAGTCGCCTTGAAGATCCTTTTTCAGGTAGATGTAGGGAAGTTTCCCTTGACAGAAGTCTTGGAATCTTATGAGCCTGTGATCAATGATGAGGCGGAGACTCCTCGCTCTCTCCCCCCTGACCTTGCTCGATATGCCCGGAAATTGGTGATTGGCACTGCTCGCCATCTCGAGGAGATAGATACCCTTCTAGAAGAGCTGACCGAGGATTGGAGTCTGGAACGCCTAGCCAGTGTGGATCGCAATATCCTTCGTTTGGCCACCTATGAAATTTTATATGAGCCTGAGGTTCCCCCTTCGGTATCTATAGATGAAGCGGTGGAGCTAGCTAAAAAATATAGCACCGAGGATTCTGGGCGTTTTGTCAACGGGGTCTTGGCAGCTCTCGTTCGGAAAAAGGTTTAGTCACTCCAAGCTAGGGAGATGAGGATGCTTGAGCGGATCTTTCACCTCTCAGAAAGGCGAACCCACTGGCGTACCGAAGTTCTGGCTGGGTTAACCACTTTTGTGACCATGGCCTACATCATCTTCGTTAATCCGGGGATTCTTGGCTCAGTTCCAGATGTGAATAAGCAATTTCTTCCTCGGGAAGCGGTTCTTACTGCTACTTGTTTAGCCACAGGAATTATGTCCCTGTTAATGGGGCTTTATGCTAACGTCCCCATTGCCCTCGCTCCTGGGATGGGTTTGAATGCAGTTGTCGCTTATGAGCTGGTGGGACAAAGGGGGCTTTCTTGGCCCGCAGCGATGGGGATTATCGTCGTCGAGGGCTTAGTCATCACCCTGTTGGTTTTGTTGGGTATCCGTGAGGCTGTGATGAAGATTATTCCCCTAAGCCTGAAACGGGCTATTGCGGGGGGAATAGGACTCTTTATCGCCTTTATCGGGCTAGTGGAGGGAGGTTTTGTCCGATCTGGCCAGGGAACGGTTGTGACTTTGGGCCTTCTCCGTGGCTGGCCTATTGGGGTAACCATTTTTGGCCTAGTGCTTATAGTAGTTCTCCTAAGCCGGGGGATCAAGGGGGGTTTATTGATCGGGGTAATTGGGGCAACTCTCTTGGCCATTGGGGCAAATGCCTACTCGGGGTGGCGAGCCTTTCCAGGGGATTTTGCTCGGCTCCCTGAACAATGGGTTGCCCGACCTGATTTCTCAACCGTTGGTCGTTTTGACCTTTCTGCTTTTGCGGTTCTCGGCCTCCTTCAAGCCAGCTTAATTGCCTTCTCCGTGATGCTCTCTGACTTCTTTGATACAATGGGGACGGTTATCGGCGTGGGAGAGCAGGCCGGTTTACTAGATGAAGAGGGGAATCTCCCTGGCTTGCAAAGAGTTCTTCTGATCGACTCCCTCTCTGCAATGGTTGGAGGGATGGCGGGATGTAGTTCAGTTACCAGCTATATTGAGAGTAGTGCTGGCGTAGCGGTGGGTGGGAGGACAGGATTAACCAGCGTGGTCGTAGCCTTGTGTTTCTTCCTCGCAATTTTCTTGAATCCTTTAGCAAAGGTAGTTCCTAAGGAGGCTACAGCCCCGGCCTTAATTGTCGTCGGGTTTCTGATGCTTACCACTATTCAGGGGATTCGGTGGGAGGATTGGAGAGAAGGCTTCCCCGCCTTCCTCACGATGATGATGATGCCTTTTACCTATTCCATCACCAATGGAATTGCTATGGGTTTCTTGGCTTATACTCTCTTGGAGGTCCTCAGCGGGCGTTACCGAAGCCTTCACCCACTCCTCTGGATCGTGGATATCGGTTTTCTCATCCACTTTTTGATGCCAGTGATCCAATTATACCTTTAGAAGTTATGGAGTTGACTGCGAACCCCTCTCCGCTGTTTACTCTTTTAGCAACTCCAGTTGTATTTGCCCTACCTGGCTTCCTCTAGCAGTCGATTCTTTGCTATTTCGCAATAATGTCTATCAATTTCTATCCCTATACCCATTCTGCCCGTCAAGGCACAGGCAATCAAAGTCGAACCACTGCCCAAGAAGGGGTCTAAGACAGTATCGCCTACGAAGGTAAACAACTTGATACACCTTTTAGGGAGTTCCACGGGGAAGGGGGCAGGATGTTGAACCCTTGTTTTACTCTCCCCCATAAGTGTCCATACCCCGTTTGTCCATTCTATAAATTCCTCCTTTGATATGTCTGATATCCCGCTTCCACTTGATTTCTTCCACCTTTTCTTATATAAAACCGCAATCATTTCCACCGGGGCTATCACATAAGGAGCAGTTGCTGAAAGCCAGGAGCCCCAGGCGGTCCTTTTGGAAATATTCTGCTCATTCCATATAATGGTGGAGTGATATTGGAAGCCGATCTTCTTCGCTAGGGTGATAATATCTGCGTATACGCTTTGCTGTCCTCCTTTGTTTTTATCAAGCGGTATATTAAGGCAAAATCTCCCATCCTCTTTCAAAAGCTTATATGCTTTCTCCAGCCATTTCTCGGTAAATTCGAGGTAAATCTCGTAGGGTATTCTATCATCATAAGAGCCATATGGAACATCTACATTGTAAGGGGGAGAAGTAACGATTAAATCAATGAGGTTCTCTTCCACACAATCGGTTGTTAAAAAATCGTCGTTATATATTTTGATACCCTTCGCGCTAAAATACAGTTTTTCATTCATCCCTTTCTCCGGTAGCGTTTCGTTGGCTAGGGAAAGGTTTGTCTGAACGGTGAGTTTTAGCCAATAAGGAGGCCAAGTGGTAGCGGGATTCATCCACCCCTCTCTTGACGAAATCTTCTAAGCATTTCACCTCAAGAATTTTTACTTCTCCTTTTTGTATAGCGGTCATTCTCACCGAGGTAAGCTTCTTTGGGGGGTGGCCTAAAGCTTCCACCGCAGAGGCTCCCATACGGAGGGCAAGGTCCCGGGTAAAGGCGGTTGGGGAGCCTCCCCGTTGGATATGCCCCAGTACAACCGTGCGGACTTCTAGAAGGGGATCGAGAAGGTATTCAGCGATCACTGGGGGAGAGAGCGAGGGGAGTGAACGATAGAGGTGATGAACCGAGTTTTTCAAATCCTCAGGAACGATGGGTAAAGAGGAGGGTAACTCTATTCTCCAGGATCGGGCCACTGCTTCCCGGTAAGAGAGGCGATTAGGGTCTTCCCCCCCCTTCAGCAAGGCCCAATAGAGAACAGCATTCTGCTCCATCTGCTGAGCAAGGGCCTTTAATCCTCCCTCAATTTTTCCCACTACTGCTTCCGCAACCACTAAAATGCTTCCTGCCCGAACGCCGGCTTCTCGACCATCCCGCATTTGGCGAAACTGGTTGGCCCGGGCAATAAGGGGGCAGGATATCTGCCAGAGGAACTCTTCCCAAGGCTGTCCCTCATACTCCCTAATGACGTCTTGGAAGGAGGCCTTTTCAGGAATAAGAATAGCATCTGCCCGGGCAGACAAACCTACTTCTAGAGCGATCTGCCCATGCTGAGCTCCCATTACTTGGACAATCAGCATCCGGCCGGAGGATTCAGCGTGATCCCTGACTTTCTCAATCGCTTCCAGGGCCACATTAACCGCCGAGTCAAAACCGATGGAATAATCGGTTTGACCCAGGTCGTTATCAATGGTCGCTGGGATAAAAGCGATATGTAAAGGTTGGTTTCTTTGTTCCGCCTCCCTAGCTAGGGTAACAGCCCCACTCAGGGAGCCGTTTCCTCCTATGATCACCAGATAGTGAAGGCTCCGAGATTGAAGGTTATCTAGGGCGATTTGTCGAACCGAGGGATCTTCCCGAAAGCGCCGGTAGCGAGCTGTCCGCAGTACCGTGCCTCCCGAGTTGATTCTCGACCAGGCTAAATGTTGCAGGAGGTCCGGGTTTTCAATAAAGTCCTGTTCCACTAAGCCCCGAAATCCCCAAAGAACCCCTACTGGGAAGAAATCTTGTTCTAAGGCGGTTTTCGTTGCCGACCAAATAGCCGCATTTTCTCCGGGCGCATCGCCCCCAGGGGTTAGAATAGCAATTCGCTTCATTCTCTCTTTCTCAGAAGGTTATCCAGTCGAAATCAG
This sequence comes from uncultured bacterium, assembly GCA_964429225.1. Classification (GTDB taxonomy): domain Bacteria; phylum Armatimonadota; class DTGP01; order DTGP01; family CAYSAW01; genus CAYSAW01. The sequence goes on along the minus strand of CAYSAW010000002.1, from coordinate 258,861 downwards.
GAGCTATTCCTTCCAGAATGACTGGGAGGTGGCTGTGCCCTTAAGAGTGCGTTGCGCAGGCTAAAGCCTGCACTACCCATTTGATTCCACCCATTCCCCTTCCCTTACCGCTCGCCCGGGGGCCCTCCTGAAACCCTCCTATCCCAATAACACCTAAGAAGGGTTTTTCCCTCCCTCATTCCCATTTCCTGTTGGATGAAGGGATTTGATTCATTATGCCCCTTCCTTCTCTGTTGGGAAAAGGAGAGAGTTCCCTTTCTAATACCTTAGTACCCTATTGGCTTTTGTTAGAGGCTTTGGTTGTATCACCCGCGTTGAGTCGCTTGAGAACCTCATCCGTTAAGTCCACCCCTCCGGTGATGATGACCTGTTTATCCACCACCGCAGTGATCCCCCGTTCCTTAGCCACGACCTCCACTACTTTTTTCACGTTTTCGGTTAATTTCCGGCTCAGTTCTTCTCCCCGGGTTCGCAATTGTTCCTCCAGTCTATCGGTGAGGAGCTGGATCTCATTGTCCATCTTCCGGCTGAGGGATGAATATTTTTCCAGTAATTGTCGCTCTTGAGGAGCCATATTCGTGTTTTGCTGGAGTGCTCGGAGAACGTTGGCTCGGTCTCTGCTAGCTTTAAGGAGTTCCTCGATGCGTTTTTTCTGCTCCTCGGTGGGTTTAGGGATGGCTTTTAGTCGGGCCAGTTCTTGGCGCTCTGCATCCTCCAGAAAGCGTTGCGCTTCCAGCTCCTCAATCTGCTTTCGGAATTGCTCCTCCATTTGGGAAAGCTCCGCTTGTCCCTTCTTAGCTTCTTCGTACTCCTCTGCAATACGCTGGAGGTCCAGGTATCCGATTTCGAAACGAGCTTGGGGAGTTTCCGAAGGAGTGGATTGGGATTGTGGGCTGGGGGTTTGCTGAGTAGTCGCCCTATCCCCCGGAGCTTTTTGCTCCATCGAGGGAGACGAGAGTTGAGGATTTTGGCTTGCACCTCCTTGGGGGTTGTTTTGGGCAAAGGAGGCCATCCAAAGGATACCACTTACGAGGAGGATACTTAACCCTAAGGGGATAGACCAGGGTCTCCACTTCTTTAAGCTGAGCATAGAAACCTCTCCTTTTACTTTTCCGGGAATAGGGAGGGAGGGGTAGGTTGGAGGGAATTCCCAACCTTCAAGGCTCCTCCTTAACCAAAGTTATTATAGCACGGGGGAGACCGAAATCTGGTTCACCGATCTTCGGCACACGCTAGCTACGGCATGAACTGCAATCCCTTCTCCTCGTCCTAAGGCGTCCAATCCTTCAGGGGTTGTTGCTTTGATCCCTATCTGGTCCGGTGCGAGGTTCAGAGTCTGAGCGATCTTTTCCCGCATGGCAGGAATATAGGGAGCGATCTTGGGCCATTGGGCAATGACAGTAACATCTAGGTTTACCGGAACCCAACCCTTTTCAGTGATCTGCCGATATACCTCTTTGAGCAAAGACAGGCTGGAGACACCTTTATAGGCTGGATCCGTGTTGGGAAAGAGGTGGCCTATATCTGGCAGGCCACAGGCTCCCAGGAGAGCATCCATAATGGCATGGAGAAGGGCATCTGCATCGGAATGGCCCTCTAACCCTTTCTCTTCACTGAGGACAACGCCCCCGAGGATAAGGGGACGCCCCTCCACCAACCGGTGGACATCGTATCCATATCCTACTCGCCAAGCCATCTCCTTTCCCCATCGCTTCAGTAAGGCTTCCGCTACCTCCCTATCTTCCTGAGTGGTAACTTTAAGATTCCAAGTAGGACCTCGAACGACTTTTATGGGCCTTCCCATCCGCTCTACTAAGGCTACATCATCCGTAGCTAGGAAATTCTCCTGACAAGCTTTCCTGTAAGCTTCTCGGAAGACCTCGGTGCGAAAGCATTGAGGAGTTTGCACCGCCCAGAGAGCCTCTCGAGGTAGGGTTCTGAGGATTTCCCCTTCTCTCTTTACCTCCTTAATTGTATCAGTAACAGGATAACCAATAACACTGGCTCCGGTTTCTTCGGCTGCTCTTAAAGTTTCGGCAATCATCACGGGGGTAACAAAAGGGCGGGCACCATCGTGAATCGCCAGTAGCGAAGCTTCCGAAGGAATCTGAGCAAGACCCGCTCCTACGGATTCTTGTCGGGTTGCGCCTCCATAGGTTATCCTCTTAACTTTAGGAAAATCCCGCACTATCCGGTGGATTTCCTGCTCATCTTGAGGGGAGATCACCAACACTATACCAGCGATACTCTCGCACTCCTGAAAAGTACTAAGGGAGTAGCAAAGGAGGGGTTTTCCGCCAAGAGGGGCTAAAACTTTATTTACTGAACCGCCAAAACGTTCACTTCGTCCGGCGGCCAGGATAATGGCCCAGGCCAACATCTTTTAATGAGGCCCCGGTTTCCTCGGATGCGTCTTAGGTGAAAAGGTTCGAGGACCTCGAGAGTAGTCCTCTTCCACCTCTGGGGTTTTTACCTCTGCAAAAATCATTTTGCCAGCAATCGTCTGGAGGACGCTAGTCACGACGACATCAATTTTCTCGCCAATATAGCGTTTGCCCCCTTCTACCACAACCATCGTTCCGTCATCCAGGTAACCCACACCTTGGTTGGGTTGATTCCCCTCTTTGATGATGTTGATATTCATCACTTCGCCAGGTAATACAACCGGTTTCAGGGCATTCGCCAACTCGTTGATGTTTAAAACCTGAACGCCCTGAAGCTCCGCTACCTTATTGAGGTTGTAGTCGTTGGTGATGATAACCCCGTTCAACTGTTTCGCCAACTTAACCAGTTTTAGGTCTACCGACTCGTTTTCTTCTGAACTAGGGAGGTCAAAGGAGCGAACCACCAAGCGCATATCTTTCTGCATTTGGTGCAAGATATCAAGTCCTCTTCGTCCCCTGGCTCTCTTAAGAGAATCACTGGAGTCCGCTATATGTTGGAGCTCATCTAAAACAAAGCCGGGGACATAGATAGGGCCTTCCACAAAGCCGGTTCTGCAAACATCCGCAATGCGACCGTCAATAATCACATTGGTATCCAAGATCTTGCACTTTTGAGGAACTAAATCTTCTAAAGACTCAGAGCCTCCGGGAAGCATAGAAAAGAGCTCCTTACGCATGCCCATCATTGCAACGATGCCTAGGTAGATAAAGACATAGCCCAAGGCGAAGATCAGGGCTAGAGCAATCCCTTTATGAATGCCCGAGTTGAGCAGAATAAGGGAGAGAGGGATGGTAAAGAGCAATCCCAAGCCTACTCCCGACAAAGCGGCTACTTTGTCTCGGGGAGGCATCTTCTCCAAGGCATTAGCGAAGCGGATGAAGTTATTGAAGGCGTGGCTAGCGAAGAGGAAACCGCTCAAAAAACCGGCAATCCCAGTTAGCCAAGGGATCAGATAGACTCCCCAATCTTTGGCTTCCTTTAAGCCAAAGCTTTTCAAGGCCTGCTTTACCGCATCGCGGATCCAGGGATGTTCAATATAGAGCGAACCGAGGATATAAGCTGCATAGGCTCCCAGAAGACCCAGTGCGGTTACAAAGCAGAGTTTAAGTGTTTTGACCACAGCTCCCACCCAGGCTCTTCAGCGAGAGGAGACCCTTAGGAAGGGTCCTCTGCCCCGGCAGCCTGTACCGGTTAAAGGATGAGCATTCCTTAACTCACCGATCCACTTCTCCTAGAACAATATCTACACTTCCTAGAATAGCAATAAAATCTCCAATTTTCCAACCCCGGGACATTACAGGCAGGGGTTGGAGGTTAATAAAAGAGGGTGGACGTAGATGGAATCTTAGGGGATTGGTGCTCCCATCACTCACTAAATAGACCCCTAACGCTCCCCTTGGGGATTCAATCCGTACGTAGCATTCTCCTGCGGGAGGCTTAATTGTTCGGGGAACTTTCGCCATTACCGGGCCTTCCGGTAGCTGGGCCACACATTGTTCGAGGATACGAACACTTTGTCGCATCTCCTCTAATCTTACCAAGTAGCGAGCTAAAACATCCCCGGTGGTCTGATAGGGGATTTCAAACTCTACCTGGTCGTACTGCAGATAAGGTTCCATTCTTCGCACGTCGAAGGGAACTCCACTGGCCCTTAACATAGGGCCGGTAACTCCATAATCTATAGCCTCCTCTTTGGGAAGGACTCCGATCCCTTGCGTGCGTACTAGGAAAATCTCATTTCCTGTCAGCAGAGCGTCCATTTCATCCAGCCGAGGAGGGAGGTATTTACAGAACTCTAAGACCTCTTCTGTCCATCCTTCTGGGACATCCCATGGAACCCCTCCAATGCGCTGATAGGAGTAAGTGAGCCGAGCTCCGCAGATCTTCTCAAAGAGGTCTAAAATGCGCTCGCGGTCCCGGAAGGCGTAAAGGAACACCGACATCGCCCCCAGGTCCAGACCGAAGGTGCCGAGCCAGACCAAGTGGCTGGCAATGCGGTTAAGCTCCATCACCATCATCCGGATGTACTGAGCTCGGGGAGGGACCTCCAAGCCCATCAGCTTCTCCACCGCCATACACCAGACTTCGCCGTTGAACATAGCGGCAAGATAATCAAAGCGATCCATAAGGGGGATGACCTGGGGGTAGGCCCGGCGCTCGGCCAGCTTTTCGGTGCCCCGATGGAGGTACCCAATGTGAGGGACCACATCTAGAATGACTTCACCATCTACGTGGGCTACAACCCTCAGCACTCCGTGAGTACTGGGGTGTTGAGGCCCCATATTGACGAGGAGCTCCTGGGTCTTAATCTGGTGCCCTTCCCAGCTTGTGATGGGGGCTTCTGCAATTGTCTCTTGCCAATCGTTATATTCTATCATAGACCTTTGCCTCTTTTCCCCCTCTCCCGGTCTAGCCTTTAGTCGGTTTCTGTATAAGATTTTCGGAGAGGATAGCCTTCAAAATCATCCGGGAGCAGGATCCGGCGCAGATCGGGATGGTCTCGGAATTCAATCCCAAAGAGGTCAAAAACCTCCCTCTCCTGCCAATTCGCCCCTTTCCAAACCGGAGTAACCGAGTCGATGATGGGTTGGTTATAGTCTAAGGAAACCTTCAACTCCACCCGGGAACCATGTTGAAAGGAGTAGAGGAGGTAGACCATTTCCAGATGGTCTCCGGTATCCACCGCGGTGATGCAATCGGGTTGGTCAAAGCCTAGTTCATATTTCAGCCATTCACATACTGGGCGGATGTATTCGGGAGCAATTAACAGGATAGGAATGCCTCGAGCATCTCCCGTCCCCAGCACTGCTTCTGGAAACCGATCCCGGATAGCGGTTTCAATTTCTTCTTTAGACATCATTTTTCGCTACCACTCGGTGTAATCGTAATTCCAGGGGCCTAGGCCCATTTAAGAACCCCTTTACGCCAGGCATAGTAAAGGCCGATCAAGAGCACGCCCAAGAAGACGACCATTTCCCAAAAGGCAAAAAGCCCCAATCCTTCGGGTGCTGGCTTTAAGTTAATGGCCCAGGGATAGAGGAAGACGGATTCAATGTCAAAGACCACAAAGATCAGGGCAAAGATATAATAACGTACAAAGAACTGGGTCCAAGCCTGGCCCACCGGGTCAATTCCACATTCATAAGTCGTGAGCTTTCCTGGTGTCGGATTGTAGGGCCGAAGGAGCCAGGAAATTCCCAGGGTAATGGCGACGAAAAGAATTCCCAGAACGATCCAGAGGGCGACAACCGTATAATCCTGAGGCATTTTATTGGTACTCCAGCACTTCGATTTTGATTCGGCCCATAGCCTGTCCGGCGGAGAACATCGCTTCAGCTCCTCCCTTAGCTAAGCAGAGATGGGTGGCGTCTACAAAAGCATCGGGTAGGGTAGGATCAACAGCAATCCATCGGCCCACGAAGCTCTCCGCCCAAGCATGATAATAGAAGCCTCCGTTGACATAAACCAACCCCGCACAAATCCGGGTGGGAATCCCCGCGCAGCGGGCTAAAGTAGTATACAAAACCGCAAAATCCCTGCAAACTCCTCGCCGATCCGCTAAAATATCTAAGGCTCCTCGAATCACCCCGATAGAGGCATCTACCTTCATATTTGAGTGTACCCAATCGCGCAACTTTTGGCTAGCCCAGAAGGCATCTCTCTCTGTCCCTAACACTTGGCGGACTATCTTCTGAACTTCAGCGGAAGAAGTGGGTAGATAAGGTCCCTCCTTAACCCATTCCGGATATCGCTTCCTCGCTTCCAAAAGAGAAAGGCTTCCTGAGGGACTCTCAGGAGAGGCAGTAATCGTCACTTCTAGTTTACCTTCTGCAGTCCGTCGGACTCTTTGCCGATTATCCTGAGGAAGATCCGGAAGTCCTTCTCCTGATAGGAGAACTTTCAGCCTCTCTACCTTCCTAGGATCGAGGATGTTAACTTCGGTTTTGAGGGCGGAAATTTCAGCTAAGTCGGCAGGAGGAGCATATTTGGTTTCAGGAAGAGTTTGAGCCAGGTCTTTGGGTTCCCGAACCAGGGTTAACCCTAGGAGAGCTTCCATTCTTAGCAAGTTACCTTGGAGGTCTTGCCAATGGATGGTTTCTCCCATCGGTGTCGTGGCCTTAACCACCAATGCGTTGTACCGGATCCCTTGAAGGACGATCTCCTCTTGGCGGAGGGGTACTAAATCCGCTTTATCTATGGTTAGGGTAGCCGGGTTAAAATAATGGAAGGTATAACGCCGGTTGAGAGTAGGCTTTACTCCCAACCCAATTTGAGGGTCTAAAGAGAGCTTAACACCCGGAGGAATAGGCACTTCCTTAGAGCTCTTCTGGTTGCCGCTAACGATAGTACACTGGACTTTTCGGGGCAAAAACTGAGCGTTAACCGAAGTGGTATGCCCAGCTGAGGTCATCTTAAACTGAAGGGAAAGCGGACTGAGGTCTGGCTTTGTGCGCTCGATGATAGTAATTTGTTGCTCGACCTCTTGTCCTAAAAGCGCAATGCGAAGATGGACTTCGTGGGACAAGCGAAAGCCTTTCCCCTCAGGTTCCACTTTTAGAACTCCCCAACCGATTTTGGCGGGACCGAGGTACACCCCCATCCAAGTTTCACCAAGGGGGAGGGGAGGGCGAAGGGCCTTCGAAGGGATGGGGCGTTGGACTTTAGGGATAGGGGGGGGAGCGGACAGAGAAGAGGTGCCACCCAGGAAAGTGGGTAAGAGAAAGATGAAGAAAAGAAGGGTTTTCATCAACCTCATAACTATTTGCCGAGTCCGTTGTTAAGGAATGCTTTCTTTTCTCAAGTTCCTCGGATGCCCAGAGCACCCGCTACTCGAAGTCGGTTCAGGGCTCGTTCCATTGCCGCTTCGGCCCGGGCCACGTCAATATCTTCTCGTGGTCCTGCCAAGCGCGCTCGGGCGCGCTCTAAGGCCCTTCGTGCTCGCTCAACATCAATCTCCTCAGGCCGCTCCGCTGAGTCTGCCAAGATAATGACCCGGTCATTGGCTACTTCTAAAAATCCGCCTCCGGTGGCAAAAAGAATCTCCCGCTGATGGGGTTCCCGAAGGCGGATTTCTCCAATGGCCAGTTGAGCCAAAAGCGGAGCGTGCCCCGCTAGCACCCCTAAGTATCCCTCGTAAGCTTTGACGATTAGGGATTCGACCTCTCCTTGATAGATGGTACGCTCCGGGGTAACGATCTCGAGATAGAAGGTCCTTGCCATTTTCCTTTTATCGGTCTATACTCTTCTGGTTATCTCTCACAAAGAGTTTCGGGTTGAATCCAGGTTCCTTATTTTAACCGGCAAGAGACTTCAAGCGTTCGCCTTCGGCTACAACCTCATCAATGGTCCCCATTAGGTAGAAGGCTTGTTCAGGAAGGTCATCGTATTTCCCCTCTAGGATCTCCTTAAAGCCTCGTACCGTCTCCTCCCGGGGAACATACTTGCCAGGTTTTCCGGTAAAGTACTCCGCAGTGAAGAAGGGTTGGGAGAGGAAGTTCTGGATTCGGCGGGCCCGCGCCACAATCAGTTTATCCTCCTCGGAGAGCTCGTCTACCCCAAGGATGGCGATGATGTCCTGTAGTTCCCGATAGCGCTGGAGAACAGCCTGAACTTGCCGGGCTACTTGGTAGTGTTCTTCGCCCACGATTCGGGGGTCAAGGCCTCGAGAAGTAGAGGCTAGGGGGTCTACTGCTGGGTAAATCGCCAAGTCGAACAGCCGGCGATCGAGAGCAGTGACCGAGTCGAGGTGGGCGAAAGTGGTGGCGGGAGCGGGGTCTGTGTAATCATCAGCAGGTACATAAACTGCTTGGATCGAGGTTACCGAACCCCGTAGAGTGGAGGTAATCCGCTCTTGCAACGCTCCCATTTCATTGGCAAGAGTAGGTTGATAACCGACTGCCGAGGGCATTCTTCCCAATAAGGCGGAGACTTCCGAACCGGCTTGAACAAAACGGAAGATATTATCTATAAAGAGGAGAACGTCGCGTCCTTCTTCGTCCCGGAAGTACTCGGCCATAGTAAGGGCGGAAAGTCCCACCCGCAGGCGTGCTCCGGGGGGTTCGTTCATTTGGCCGAAGACCATTACGGTTTTATCTATAACTCCCGAGGCTTGCATCTCCAGCCAAAGGTCGTTTCCTTCCCGGGTCCGCTCTCCTACCCCTCCAAAGACAGAATAACCTCCGTGTTCTTGAGCGATATTATGAATGAGCTCAGTAATGAGTACCGTTTTCCCTACACCAGCACCCCCAAAAAGTCCTACTTTCCCTCCTTTAATAAAGGGACAGATCAAGTCGATGACCTTAATACCGGTTTCCAGAAGCTCATATTCAGTACTCTGCTCGACGAAGGGAGGGGCCGGGCGGTGAATCGGCCAGCGCAGGTCACTCTGCACGGGGCCTCTCTCATCTATGGGTTCTCCTAGGAGATTAAAAACTCTTCCCAGGGTTGCTGGCCCCACCGGAACGGATATAGGGCCGCCGGTATCCCGGGCCTCCATCCCTCGGTAAAGGCCATCGGTGGAATCCATAGCCACACATCGCACAATCTCATTCCCCAACATTTGAGCCACTTCTACCACCAAACGACTCCCATCCGGCTTGGGGATTTCGATTGCGTTCAGCAGTTCTGGTAATTCCTCAGGTTTAAATTGGATGTCCACAACGGGACCTAATACAGAAATGACTTTACCAACTCCGGGCATCGTTAACACCTCTCTTATAAAGAAAGGGAGAGAAGCTCCTTTCAGCTTTTTAGGGCTTCTACACCTCCCATGATCTCGGTCAACTCTTTCGTAATACTGGCCTGGCGGGCCTTGTTCATTTCTAAGGTTAAACGCTCAATCATATCTTCGGCGTTATTCGTAGCATTCGACATCGCGGTCATCCTAGCCCCATGTTCACTGGCGACAGCCTCCAGTAGGGCACGGTAAATTTGAGTATCTATGTACCGGGGAAGTAGATAAGCCAAGAGTTGTTCCGGCTTGGGTTCAAAGAGATATTCGAGGTGGGCTTCCCTTTCCTCCCGTTGGGGAGGTTGAAGAGGGAGTAGACGCACGGTCCAGGGTCTTTGAGCAATGATCGAAAGGAATTGGGCGTAGATTAAGTCTACTGCGTCCACTTCACCGGCTTCAAAGATTTGCCGGACTAAAGCGGAGATCCGACGCATTTCTGTTAGAGCAGAAGTAGCGCTAGGGAGTTCGTGATGTTCCAAGATCGGATAGGGCTGGCGCCGGAAGAAGGCATAACCCTTCCGACCCAGGAGGATAAGCCGAACGGTTTCTGGGTCCCTCCCTCTCAGGTGGTTCATTGTATGCCGGAGGATGTTAACGTTATAGCTCCCGCATAGCCCCCGGTCGGAGGTGAAGACCACTACTCCTAACCGTCTTTCTTCCCGTTGTTCCAACAGGGGGTGGTGCAGGGTTCCCGCCGCTGAGGCCAGGCGATGCATTAAAGCCTCCATCCGTTGGGCGTAGGGGCGCGCCTGCTGGACATTTTCCTGCGCTCGTCGGAGACGAGCAGCCGCAACCATCTTCATCGCGTTAGTCATCTGCTGGATATTTTTTACCGTTCGGATCCGACGCCGAATTTCACGGAGACTGGGCATAAGCTCCTCCGGATAATCCCCTTTAGCTTTGGAGCCGGGAGAGGAACCGGGCTTTGAATTCATCTAACGCTTGGCGAAGCTTAGCTTCCGTTTGCTCGGAAATTTGTTTCTCCTTTCGGATGGTCAGCCCCACATCCGCGTACCGGTCACGCATAAAGGCGAGAAGCTCGCGTTCAAAGCGACGGACTGCATCCAGAGGAAGGTCATCCAGATAACCTTTGGTGGCCGAATAGATAACGATGACTTGTTCCTCTACTGGCATTGGCTGGTATTGATCTTGTTTAAGGATTTCCATCATTCGCTGGCCTCGGTTCAGCTGGGCTTGGGTGACTCGATCCAAATCGGAGGCGAACTGGGCAAAAGCGGCCAATTCTCGGTACCGGGCAAGGTCTGCTTTTAACCCACCAGCCACCGCACGCATGGCTTTAATCTGGGCTTTCCCACCTACTCGGGAGACCGAGAGGCCCGCATTCATCGCAGGCCTCTGACCTGCGTAGAAAAGGTCAGATTCCAGATAAATCTGACCATCGGTAATCGAGATAACATTGGTGGGGATATAAGCAGAAATATCTCCCGCTTTGGTTTCGATGATGGGGAGAGCGGTAAGGCTTCCTCCTCCCATCTCGTCACTCATCTTAGCAGCCCGTTCGAGAAGTCGGCTATGGAGGTAGAAAACATCTCCTGGATAGGCCTCTCGTCCTGGAGGGCGCCTCATCAAAAGGGAGACCTGGCGGTAGGCGTCCGCATGCTTCGAGAGGTCATCATAAATCACCAGGGCGTGTCGGCCCGTATCTCGGAAGTATTCTCCCATTGAACAACCTGCGTAGGGTGCTAGGTATTGTAAGGGAGCGGGATCAGAAGCGGTGGCGGAGACCACGGTGGTATACTCCATCGCGCCGTAATCCTGGAGGATTTTCACCACCCGGGCCACAGTAGACTGTTTCTGACCAATAGCCACATAGATGCAATAAACATCCTCACCCTTTTGATTGATAATCGTATCTATAGCAATGGCGGTTTTTCCCGTCTGCCGATCACCAATGATAAGCTCACGCTGACCCCGACCGATGGGAGTAATGGCGTCAATAATCTTAATACCTGTTTGGAGGGGTTCATTGACCGGTTGTCGCTTCACAACGCCGGGAGCTTTGCTCTCAACATAGCGATAGTGCTCCGTTACAATAGGGCCTTTTCCATCCAGGGGACGGCCTAAAGCGTCTACTACTCGTCCTACCAAGGCCTCACCCACGGGCACCTCAATAATCCGCCCTGTCCGACGAACGGTATCCCCCTCTTGGATATCCTGGTCGGGGCCAAGGATAATAATACCGACGTTATCTTCCTCCAAGTTGAAGACCATTCCCATTACGGGTTGATTGGTTGCCGGGTCAGTAGCAGGGAACTCGATCAGCTCTCCGGCCATTGCATCGGCCAGACCATAAACCCGGGCGATACCATCTCCTACCTGGAGGACTGTTCCTATTCCTACTTCTTCAATCTCTTTCTCATATTGGGCTAATTCCCTTTCAAGAATGGCAGTAACTTCTTCTGGTCGAATGGCCATATCCTCACTCCTTTAAATCGGTGCGGAGAGTAATCGTTCGCGCAATCCCTCAAGATATCCTCTCACACTTCCATCGTAGATTCGATCCTCAACACGAACGATAATCCCTCCGATAAGATCCGGGTTCACCTCCGAGATGATCTGCACTTGTTTCCCCGTAATAAAAGAGAGGCGGTGTATCAAGGCTTCTTCCAGATCGGGGTCTAAGGGTACAGCGGTTTCTACATAGGCCCGAAGGATGCCTTTATAATCATCTACCAAACGTTGGAGCTCTTCCCGGATGGCGGGAAGAGTATCGAGACGGCGTTTCTCTGTGAGTAAGAGGATGAAATCCAGGGCCAGGGAACCCGCTTTATCCGCAAGAATATCCCGCCAGATCTGCTGTTTGCGATGGAGGGGCACAGGTCCCATCATCACCCTCTGTAAATCGGGGAAGTTTAACCATAACTGCAACACGTCTTCAAGGTCTTGTTGAACTTCTTCCAAGCGATTTTGCTGGATCGCCACATCAAAGAGGGCACGGGTGTAGCGTCGAGCTACTCGGATACTTGCTGGCATCGGTTAGGATCCCACCTTTTGGATAAATTCTTCTACCAATCGGCGATGGCGCTCTCGGTCGAGGGTTTCTCCAAGGATTTTTCCAGCGGCTAGAACCGCCAGATTCGCCATCTCCTCCCGAAGCTCCACCAGAGCTTTCTGTTTTTCCCGCTCTATCTCGCGGCGGCCATTCTCCACAATCGTTTCTGCTTGTTTATGAGCCTCCGATAAAATCTCTTCTCGCAGAGCCTGGGCTTCCCTTAAGACCGCTTGCATTCGTTCCCGGGCTTCAGTTTCAATCTGGGTCAAGCGTTGTTCCAATTCGGCTCGAGCCCGTTCTGCTGCTGCCCGATCGGCTTCGATTTGTTGGAAAGTAGATTGGATCTCTTCTTCCCTCTGCCGAAGGAGGTTACCGATAGGCCCGAACAGGAATCGCTTGAGGAGTAGATAGAGAAGGACGAATCCAGCGATCTGAATCAGCAGAGCTTTCGGTTCAATCCCTAGTTGCTGAAGTAATCCTCCTCCGGCAGAGCCTTCCGCTCCTTGTTCCTCTATAGCCCATAAGGCCGATGAGGCTAAGATAAAACAAAAGATAATCGCCTGTATCCGCCTCACGGAGACAGACCTCCCTATAAATATAGTTTAAAATATAGTTTAGCGAGTGTGTCAGGGGTACTTTAAGCTAGTACTCCCCGAAATGTCAAAACTCAGAAGAGGGTAACCCCCTCCTTTGACCTCTCTTCAATAGATTGGCAGGGGGATCATCCCCTGCCAACGGAGGAAATACTTTAAGATACAATGAGGGGCTTCCCGGAAGAAGCCCCTTTGAACTTGCCGCCTTTTTACTTCGGCGCACTGAGGACCTTTTCGACCACTTGGGTGGCTGTTGGCAACTTACCTTGAAGCATAAAGAAGACCAGCAGAACGTAGATCACCAGCGATTCGATAAGGGCCAGGGCGATAATCATCGCAGTTTGGATTCGGCCTGCAGCTTCCGGCTGACGAGCAATTCCTTCCAAAGCGGCGGAACCCACTCGTCCTTGAGCCATAGACGCGGTTAAAACAGCTATAGGTAGACCAAGGCCCACTGCCACAGCCAAAGCAGCTAGATATGCCATTACTTCTCCTCCTTTAGTCGATGAGTAGTCTTCTTTTCTAGCATCCTTTTTATACCAGGATACTTCTTAAAGAGCAAGTGAAACCTGCCTCAGGGATCAACCTTCGGTTCTTTAATGATGCTCCTCCGCGTGTTCTTCACTGTGACTGATGCCCAGGGAGATATAGATGGTCACCAGCATTGAGAAGACCAACGCCTGGAGGAAAGAGGTAAAAATGCCGAACAGCATCATCGGTAGTTGATAGGGAATAGGTAACCATATAGGGACTGTTGCCACTGCTAGCAAAAGGAGTTGTACCAGAACCGTGTCTTCTCCAAAGATGTTTCCAAAAAGACGCAGGGAGAGAGACATTGGGCGGGCGATAAATTCTCCCACAAAGTGTAGGGGGAGCATCAGTGGCCCTAAATACCAGGGTTCTCCCCAAAAGTGCTTGATCCAACCTAAAAAGCCGTGTGTTCGGATGGTATAGACCTGAACCATAATGATGGCGCTGATCGCCAAAGCAATGGTCGTATTTAAACTGCTCGTTGGAGATTTAAAACCGGGGATCAGCCCCATCAGGTTCAGCACAAAAATATACAGGAAGAAGGACCCGATAAAGGGTACGAACCTCTCTCCCTCCGCCCCCAGGATTCCTTTACAAAAGTCGGTTAAGCTAGCTACAGCCAACTCAAGAAAATTCTGGACTCCCCTAGGGATTTTCTGCAAGTTGCGCGTCCCGAGATAAGAGAGGATTACCAGGAAGGCGATGCCGATCCAGGAGTAGAGAACAATATCCGGTATCCAGGGTTGGAGCCCCCGGGGAATGATATTCTTGGCATAGAGAAAATGAAGCAGAGAAGGTGCTTCTTCGTGCAAAAGGACTACCTCCTAATCCTTTTTCGGGTTAGAAATGAGATTCCCTTCTCGCTTTCCTTCCGTGAGCCAATCTCCTAGGGCCTTGAGGAAAATGACCCCTTGAGGGATCATAATTCCTCCAGCAAAGGATCCTATGCTCACCCAATCGGCCCGTACCAGGTAGTAGAGTAAAACCCCAAGGCCTACATATTTTAGGGCTGAGACTACAAAGACCTTTGCAAGAGAACGTTGGTGAACATCGTTGTGAGTCAGGGCTTTGACTGAAACCTCCAAGGCCCACAGGGCTATAAGGGCTACAGCCACGCCGATAACTAAACCAATCGCCTTTTCAAAAGCTCCTACTGCTAAGAAGATTCCTCCCAAAATCAGGCCAACTAAGGCAGAAGTTTTGTAAACGCGACCAATAAAATCTTCCCGATGAAACATAAGATAACGCCCTCCTTTAGTTAAAACTAAAAAGATCTAAAGTTTAATCCGAGGGATTCTCTCTTCGAATTTCCCTCTCCGCCTCTTCCTGTTCTTTAGAGAGGCGGCTAATGATTTTAATGAACTCAACAAAGCCGGTAGCGATGCCAAGTAACCCCAGCCCTAAGGTCCACCAGGGTTCTGTGTGGTATCGGCGGTCGATCCAAACTCCCACTAAAAACCCTACTGCGATAGGGGCTACTAAACTGCTCCCGGCGTACCAGGCCATACCCACCCACCGCATCGAACGAAGTTGGCGATTTTGCATGGCCTGGCCTCCTCTAAAGAATCAAGAGACTAACCAATGAAGTAAGGGCCTTCCTGAAGGCGAAAATGCCGATGTAGGGCACGCACCGCTTTAACCAAATCCCCTTCATGAATGAGGCAGGAGATCGAGTAGTTACTGTCTGCTGTTTGAAAGATGGGGATTCCCTCTTTATGCAAACATCCTACTACTTGAGCCATTAAACCAGGGATATTCCGAGTTTCCAAAACAATTACAGAGACAAGCGCACCGTTTTCCGCGATGTGGGTCTTTACCTCCCTAAGATGAAGGGCCGAAGTTGCCCGCTCTAAGAGCTCTTTCTGCCCTTGGAGACCGGGGGTCTCCTCCATTTCAATCAAATAGATGTCTCCGCAAGGGCATTGACCGTTGGCCCGGACATCCATCGGAATGACTAAACCGTTGAGCAGTTCCTTAACGGTTGGAAAATCCTCCCGTTGCACGGCAAACCCAAACCCTAAAGGTGAGATCGTTACTAGATGAATGGGAACTCGGGCTCTTCCTAAGAGCTTGTAGACCTCTAATTGGATTCGAGGCCGATGACGGGCCTCTTCCATTAAGAATTCTACCCATACGACTTTAGAAGTATGGGCAATACCAGTGATGCGGGGTTTTTGGAACTCGATTTCGGACCGGCTTTTAATCAGGGTGCCGCGGTCATCGGTAAAAGTGCTCTTCACCCAAAGAGGGATGTTGTAGTCCATTGCGATTTGCGCCGCCCGAGGATGCAGAACCCTGGCTCCAAGATGAGCCATCTCACTGATCTCTTCGTAGGTTGCTATTTCCAGAGGCCGAGCTTCGGGAACCAGTCGAGGGTCTGCAGTCATCACTCCCGGGACGTCGGTGTAGATTTCTACCGCTTGGGCCTGAAGCGCTGCTCCTAAAGCGGAAGCGGTGGTATCGCTTCCGCCCCGGCCTAAGGTAGTAATGGCTCCATGCCCTCCTCCAGGCCCGTGAGGCTCAGTCACTCCTTGGAAACCAGCCACAACAGGGGTTTGCCCTCGCTCAATACAGGTGAAGATATATCCCGGATCAATGGAGAGGATCCGAGCATTGCCGAATTCATAATCGGTGATAATACCCGCTTGCCCTCCAGTGAGAGCAATGGCTGGGATACCCTTGCTCTCTAAGGTTTGAGCCATAATAACGGTGGAGATGATTTCTCCGCAGGCCATCATCAGGTCTAATTCCCGGGGTTTGGGCTTGGTATCCGGAGCAACGCTCATCAACTCCTGGATTAGGGTATCCGTGGCATAGGGAGCTCCTGCTCGGCCAATTGCGGAGACAACAACGACCGGTGCAAAACCATTATCCCTAGCAGCTGCTACCTTATCCGCAGCCATCTGGCGATGTTCGGGAGTGTCTACTGAGGTACCGCCAAATTTTTGAACCAAAATGGGCTTCACGAGACCGATCCCTCTGCGGAGAGATGAAAGCGTTTTAATAGAGCCTGCCGACCTCGTTCGAGATCTTGCTCTCTTACGAGGCAGTGGACCATATTATGGGCATCCCCGGTTTGGAGTACCTCAACTTTGGCTTCCAGGAGAGCTTCAGCGATTTCGGCCATAATCCCCCAGAGATCTCTCATATTCATTGCTTCTGCCGAGAGGATGCCCAGTGGGCCATGAGTTTCAAAAAGAAAGCCCTTTCCCTTAAGGGTTTCTTGGGCTTTCCCCAACTGGTTGGCGTCTAAAACAAAACTCACCTGCTGCCGATGTAACTTCACCAAACGAATCGGCACACCGGCTTCGGCCATCGCTTGAAACACTTGGAGATGGGTAGGAGGAGAAGGGGGAAGATCAGGGGTGAACACAATCACTTGGGCGAGATTACGACTCACATTAATGGCATAAACACCACGGCCCTTCTCAAACCCAACCCTCTGCCTTGCGCCCGAATTCATAAGAACAAACGCCTTTAACCCAGGATGAAAAACAGAAAAATAAATTAAGGGTTTCCTTTCTTCTCAATGACTCCCTAAAGCCACTCTGAGTATACCAGATTGTGAAATTTTCGTCAAGCACCAGAAAAAAGCGAAGAAACCCTGATTTCCCTCCCTTCTTCAGCCCCGCATTATCCGGGACTCTCTAGAAGGGGTTTCAAAAATCCTCTGAAACCGGGTTAACCCCTTCAATATTCCCCTTTTCCATAGAGAAAGGGTTTTTGAAAAATGTTCTGCTAGGTGGGATACCTCTTACTTTTCTAATGGAATCAACCGAAGGCTTCGGAGGTTCATCAGCGCTCCCCGGGGGATCGCCAAGGGGCGTACCTCTACAGTGTATTTGCCTCGGGGGAGGAAGACTTCCCCTAAGGTTTCGGTGCGGAAAGAGGTCCAAGAACCCGTGGGCTGGACATAACCTCGGAGCCGGTGCCGACCAAGGCTCACCTGGTATTCCCCTCCCGCGGTGTTGTCCTCACAGGCATAAGTGATGTCGACACGGTACCTCTTGGCCTCCTGAACCTGAAAGTCCCAAGTGACGTAATCTTCTAGCCGGGTCCAATAACCGATGTTATCCTTGCCCTCACCACTCTCGTATTGAGCCGATTGACCGTGGACCTCGGCGTCTCGGGCTAACAAGTTGATGGAACCATCGGGGGAGGGTTGAAGGAGTAAGGAGGTTTCGATCTCTGGGTACCCTTGAAAGTGAAGGGCGACTACTGTCGCGTGAGGATCCGTTTGGCTAGGGGGATAGAGAATTACCTCTTGTTGACCGTCAGATTCCTTAATCTCATAGCGGAATCCTTTGAGCCTCCGATCGAGAAGTTTCACCTTTGTGATTTTCCCTTTAATGCCTGTTAGTCGAGCCCCTTCCGTAGGCCAATGAAATAGGTGTACATAGAGGATGTTCTTTTTGATGGTGCATCGGCCCTCAAAAGGATGCTGACGGTAGGGGCTAGCTGTAGTTCCATAGATCGCTTCTCCATTCACTTTCAGCCATCTTCCCATCTCCTCCAACCGTTCTACACAAGGTTGGGGGATAACTCCTTCTGCAGTAGGACCTACATTGAGTAAGAAATTACCTCCTTTGCTTGCAATATCAATCAGCTTCCGGATGAGTTCAGTAGCCGATTTCCAATTATGGTCGTAAGACTTGTATCCCCAGGTATCGTTAATAGTCATACAGGTTTCCCAGAGGCGATTTTGAAGTTTTTGCCCTGGAATGAACTGCTCGGGAGTATCGTAATCTCCGTCAGTACTTCCGCCTTTGCCAATCCGATTATTGATGATGATACTAGGTTGGAGACTTCGAACGTAGGTCTCGAGGTCTTTGGCATACTCGTCGTTCCACTGGGGAATCCATTGACCATCAAACCAGAGGATACCCAGGGGGCCATATTGGGTGATCAATTCTTTAATCTGGCCCTTCATATACTCCACATATCTAGGGAAGTTATTCTTCTGGTCGGGATGATGCCAATCGAGAATGGAGTAATAGAAACAAAATTTAATGCCCTCTTCCCGGCAGGCCTGAGCCAAATCTTTCATCACATCGTGGTGGTAGGGAGTAGCGTCCACAATGTCATAATCGGTAAGTTGAGAATTGAACATACAGAAGCCATCGTGATGCTTACTGGTAATCACTAAATATTTCATCCCCGCTCGTTTAGCGAGGCGAACCCACTCTCGAGCGTTAAACTGCGCAGGATTGAATTGTTTAGCCAGCTGTTCGTATTCAGAAACGGGGATGTGGGCGTTGTTCATAATCCATTCTCCTAGTCCGTTAATCCGTTGCCCTTTCCATATCCCCGCGGGGATTGCATAAATCCCCCAGTGGATGAACATGCCGAATTTCGCTTCCCGGAACCACTGGGTCCGGCGGGAGGTAAGGGGGTCATCTCTTAGGGGGGAGGAATCCTTCTGTTGGGCGGGAAGCGGAGAAGTTGACGAGAGAAGACTGCAACAGAGTAAGAATACCTTAATGAGGAAACTATCCCAGAGGTTGACCAATAGCCGGGTCCTCAACTTACAAATACCTCCTGTTGGGAAGATCTTCTGAGCAGGTTTTTCAGTGGTAGACCAAGAGCACTCCATAAGCTTCTTTCTTCAGTTCGCTTTATCCCTCCCGTTCGGGGCCTAACAGGAGAAAGAGGAGGGGAAACGAAGAGGAGATATTGAAGAGAGTGAAGGAGATTATAGATTTTAAGGTAAGCCTATGAGGAAGCTCTTCTTGGGTTTTGGATGGTTACTCTTGCTCTCAAATTCTATGCTTTGGGGGGATACTCTAGCTTCGATCCGAGCCAGAGGTGAAATCGTCATCGGCACGGATGCTACTTATCCGCCTTTTGAGCAGAAGGTGGGGGATCACTTAGAAGGATTTGATATCGACTTGGGGAATGCTATTGCTCGGAAGCTAGGAGTTAAGGCCCGCTGGGTGAATGCCGATTTTGGAGGGATTTTCCCTGCCCTCCTTTCCGGGCGCTTTGACATCGTTATGTCTATTGTTACGATTACGCCTGAGCGAAGTCGTTATCTTGCTTTCTCCCATCCTTATTACCGTTCAGGAAACCGTTTAGCGGTTCGCAAAGGCGATAAAAGGCGGTTTAATGGGTTAGAGAAACTCCGGGGCCACATTGTTGGAGCTCAACTGAACACCACCGGGCAATTTGTGGTCGAGAAGTTCGGAGGCATTGAGGTAAGAAAGTACAACACCATTGACCTGGCTTTGCTGGACCTGAAGAATGGTCGGATTGATGCCGTTTCCGCCGATGAGCCGGCTCTCCTCTGGCAAATTCAAAGGGGGTATCCGGAGTTGGCCCTTACAGGGCCTTTCCTCACAAAGGAAGTTTACGGTATTGCTCTTCGGCCATCGGATAACCGTTTGAGGGAGGCAATTAATAGAGCGCTGAGCGAGCTAGAGGCTGAGGGGATTTATGCTCGTCTCTATCGGAAGTGGTTTGGGAGAAATCCCCCCTCTCTGGCTTCTTTATCTCCTTCACCTGCTCTTCAGGAGGAACGCCGAAAGCCTCTCTTCAGCCTTGCTTTACTCAAAAACAGTCTTCCTCTCCTCCTTTTGGGAATGGTTTGGACTCTCCAATTGGCTCTTTTTAGCTTAGCTGGAGGACTTCCTATCGGATTATTACTCGCTCTCGGTTGTCTAAGCCGTTTTCCGGTCCTCTCCACCCTGGCGAGGGTTTATATTGAAGTAATGCGGGGGACCCCACTGTTGGTTCAGATCTTCTTTATTTACTTCGTTCTGCCGGGTACGGGGATCCGCCTCCCCGAAGTAGCAACGGCTTTAATCGCTTTAAGCCTGAATAGTGGGGCTTATGTTGCCGAGATCTTCCGGGCAGGTATCGAGAGTATTGATGTGGGGCAAAGGGAAGCAGGGTTGGCTTTAGGCTTAACCTCTACCCAAGTGATGTTTCATATTGTCCTCCCCCAAGCGGTCCGCCGAATTATCCCTCCTTTGACCAATGAAGGGATTGCTCTTCTTAAGGACTCCTCCTTGGTTTCGGTGATGGGAATGACAGAGCTGACCCGCACTGGGCAGGAGCTCTCCAGCCGATTTGCCAGTCCCTTGACCATTTGGCCGGCGGTAGGATTACTTTATCTCGGGCTTACTCTCCCTTTGGCCCGGTTATCCCAATGGATGGAGCGAAGATGGGGGATGGAGCGAAGATGGGCCAACCCCTAATCCGAATCGAGAGCCTGACTAAAAGCTTTGGAAACCATCTCGTCCTCAAAGGTCTTTCTCTTTCTATTGAGGCGCAGGAGGTGGTAGTCATCATTGGCCCTTCGGGCTGTGGGAAATCTACCTTGTTGCGGTGTATCAACCGGTTGGAGGAACCCTCCTCGGGACGGATTTGGTTAGGTCCCTTGGAGGTGACGGCTCCAGACTGCCCCCTTCAAGAGGTGCGGCGGAGGGTGGGGATGGTTTTTCAACACTTCCACTTGTTTCCCCATCTTCGAGTGATAGATAACATTACCTTGGCGCCCCGGAAGGTGTTGGGTTGGAGCCGGGAGGAATCCGAGAGGAAAGCCCTCGAGCTTTTGGAACGGGTGGGCCTTAAAGATCGAGCGGGAGATTACCCTCATCGTCTTTCAGGGGGTGAGAAACAACGAGTGGCAATCGCCCGTGCTCTAGCGATGAATCCTGAAGTTATCCTCTTCGATGAACCTACCTCCGCTTTAGACCCAGAGTTGGTGGGAGAAGTCCTCGCCATCCTGCGGAACCTAGCCCAGGATCGAAGGACGATGTGTATCGTGACTCATGAGATGGCTTTTGCCCAAGAGGTGGCGGATCGGGTTCTTTTTATGGAGGAGGGGCAGATTATTGAGGAAGGCACCCCTAAGCAGATCTTTACCCACCCTCAGCAACCTCGCACTCGAGAGTTTCTTCGGAGGATCTTGTCCCGGTGAAAGCTCTGGGTTTTTGGATTGGTCTTATTGTTTTCTTGACAGGGGTTGTTGCTTCTTCTCCGGTAGGAGGAGAAGCTTACGACGTTTGGATCCAGGGAGGGTGGATTGTAGACGGTACCGGAAGCCCTCGCTTTCGAGGAGATTTAGCTATCCGTGGGGATCGAATCGTCGCTATCGGGCGGGTGATTCCCCCAGGAAAAGCAAAACAGGTGATTAATGCTCAAGGTAAGATTGTTTGCCCCGGTTTCATTGATATGCTGGGCCAATCCGGTTATACGCTACTTACCGATGGTTCCGCTTTAAGCAAGATTACCCAGGGGATTACTACCGAGATCACTGGCGAAGGAGGTTCGGTAGCTCCTCGGCTTCCCCGTACCCAAGGGGAGAAAAGACCTGCTGATCCTGAATGGACTGATTTTAAGGGTTATTTTCAACAGCTTAAAAAGCAGGGAATAGCGATGAATATTGCTTCTTTTGTGGGGGCTGGCCTCCTCCGCCGGCTGGTGATAGGAGAAGCCAATCGTCCTCCAACTCCAGAGGAGCTTGAGCGGATGAAGGCGTTAGTTCGTCAGGCGATGGAACAAGGAGCTTTTGGACTTTCCTCCGCCCTTGAGTATGCTCCTGGGAGTTATGCGAATACTGAAGAGCTGATAGAATTGGCTAAGGTTGCTGCGGAGTATGGAGGCCTATATGCAACGCACGTTCGGAATGAGGGTAACGGTTTATTCTCCTCTCTTGAAGAAGCTATCCGTATCGGAAAAGAGGCGAAGATCCCCGTGGAGATCTTCCATCTGAAGATCGCTGGAAAACCCAACTGGGGTAAGATGAAGGAGGTGGTTCGGAAGATTCGTCAAGCTCAGGAGCAGGGGGTAGAAATTGCTGGGAACCTTTACCCTTATACCGCTGCGGGCACAGGATTAGGCGCTTGCCTGCCCCCTTGGGTTTATGAAGGAGGAAGAGAGAGTTTTGTTAAACGCCTGGAGGACCCTGGGATCCGAAAACGCATTCGAAAGGAGATAGAGACCTCCCTCGAGCGAGAGGATGATCCCTCAGTAGTCCTCCCTAAGGAGAAAGAGGGTCAAGTGACTTTATGGGAAAACCTTTATCAGGAGTGTGGAGGTGGATCAGGAATTCTGATCACATCCTTGGCTGATCCGGGGTTGGACCGACGCTTTTCGGGAAAGTATCTCTCTGAAGTGGCTCAACTTTGGGGAAAAGATGAGATTGAGACTTTGCTAGACTTGGTGAAAGCAGGGGGAGGGTCAGCGATTTTCTTTGCAATGGCCGAAGAGGACCTTATTACCGCTTTACAGGAACCTTGGACCAGCTTTTGTACCGATGCCTCTGCAACCTCCATCCCTCAGCGGTTAAGACACCCTCGGGTTTACGGTACCTTTCCGAGAGTACTATCCCGTTATGTTCGGGAAAAGAAGATCCTCTCTTGGGAAGAGGCCATCCGTAAAATGACCGCTCTTCCTGCCTGCCGATTGGGCCTTACCGATCGAGGAGTTTTGAAGAAAGGGTTGAAAGCGGACATTGTCATCTTTGATCCCCTGGAGATTCAAGATAAGGCAACTTTTACGGATTCGGCCCACTTTTCCGAGGGAGTGGAGTATGTTTTCGTCAACGGAGTTGCAGTTTTGGCCCAGGGACGTCCAACGGGAGCACGGCCGGGTAAGCCTTTGATCCATCTTCCCCCTCATTCTTTCCATTGACAGAGAGCTCGGTTGAACTTGTTTTAATCTCTCTGTGAACTGAGGGGGGAAAATTCCTCCTGGTTGGGAGAATCCTAGAGTAAGGTGTTTTTTCATAGCCCCCACTAATGGGGAGGGGACTCTGGTAGCTGGTAGTCGCAGGCTTGAGCCCACGTAAAGAGCTGGGTAGTCTTTAGCCTGTGCTCCATTGGTGTCCCCTAGATTTCAGAGGAAAAGGAAAACCCTTCTCAAAGGGGAAAATTAACTCGGATAGTAGATAGCCCATTTCTCTTTGTTGGGGTATTCTTCAGGATGAAGCGTGCTTTGATCACGGGGATCACGGGTCAGGATGGTTCCTATTTAGCTGAGCTTTTACTTTACAAAGGCTACGAGGTTCATGGAATAATCCGAAGGTCCTCCACTTTTAATACTCGGCGTATTGACCACATTTACCAAGACCCTCATGAACCGACGACGCGCCTCTTCTTACATTATGGGGATCTCTCCAGCACCGAGTGGTTGTCGGATTTGATTTTTCACTTAAAGCCGGACGAAATCTATCACCTGGCAGCTCAAAGCCATGTGAAGGTGAGCTTTGAGATGCCGGAGTATACCGGAGATATAACGGGCTTAGGTACCACTCGGATTCTTGAAGCGATTCGGCGCAGTAAAGTAGATACTCGCTTTTACCAAGCTTCTAGCTCGGAGATGTTTGGCTCAGCGCCTCCTCCCCAAAACGAGCAGACTCCTTTTGAGCCTCGAAGTCCTTACGCCATAGCAAAAGTTTATGCCTATTGGATGACCCGAGTCTACCGAGAGGGTT
Source organism: uncultured bacterium (assembly GCA_964429225.1). GTDB lineage: Bacteria > Armatimonadota > DTGP01 > DTGP01 > CAYSAW01 > CAYSAW01. The sequence goes on along the minus strand of CAYSAW010000002.1, from coordinate 235,111 downwards.
ATGGAATTTACGCTTGTAATGGAATTCTTTTTAACCATGAGGGGCCGCGGCGGGGAGAAACCTTTGTGACCCGAAAAATCTCTTGGGGGTTAGCCCATATATTAGCCGGCAAGCAGAAGAAGTTATACCTGGGGAATTTGGAGGCTCGGCGTGACTGGGGGTACGCCCCTGAGTATGTGGAAGTGATGTGGAAGATCCTCCAACAGGATCAGCCGGATGACTATGTGATTGGCACGGGTGAGGCTCACTCTATTCGAGAGTTTTTAGAAGAAGCCTTTAGCTATGTGGGACTGGATTGGCGGGGTTATGTAGAGATAGACCCTCGTTATTTCCGCCCTTTGGAGGTGGTACATCTTCAAGCGGATGCTCGTAAAGCGCAAAGAGTGTTAGGTTGGAAGCCCCGGGTTACTTTCAGAGAGCTAGTACGCATAATGGTGGATGCAGACTTGGAAATGGTAGGGATTAAGCCCCCTGGGGAGGGCAAGAAGATCCTTGAGGCTAAGTTTGACGGTTGGCACCGCTGGGATAATGCGGTTTTACAGCCCCTGCAGGTGGTGGATGGTCGAGCAACTCGATAAATGGTTACGTTCTCTAGGGTGCACCCCCTAGGAATCTCCTGTCAATAAAGGAGAGCACAGACTGAAGCCTTGGACTACTCTTGGGAGGAAGGGATGGCTTTTTGGGATCATCAACGGGTTGTAGTCACCGGAGGAGGAGGGTTCCTAGGGTCCTTTGTGGTAGAGAAGCTTCAGCAGAGGGGGTGTACGAAGGTTTTCGTCCCTCGAAGTAGGGATTATGATCTTCGGGATCGGGAGGCGGTGATCCGCCTTTATCAGGAGGCTCAACCGGATATGGTGATCCACCTTGCTGCAGTGGTCGGGGGTATTGGCGCCAACCGAGCCCATCCTGGGCGTTTTTTCTATGATAATGCCATTATGGGGCTTCACCTTATTGAAGAAGGCCGTCGTTTCGGCGTCAAGAAATTCGTCTGCATTGGCACTGTCTGCTCTTATCCCAAATATACGCCGGTGCCTTTTAAGGAGGAAGAACTCTGGAATGGTTACCCGGAGGAGACGAATGCTCCTTATGGTTTGGCCAAGAAGATGCTCTTGGTTCAGCTCCAAGCCTATCGGCAGGAGTATGGCTTCAACGGGATTTTCCTGATTCCGGTCAACCTTTACGGCCCTCGAGATAATTTTGACTTGGAAACCTCCCATGTGATCCCAGCTATTATCCGGAAGAGCTGGGAGGCCAAGCAGAAAGGGGCTTCAGAGGTGGTGCTTTGGGGTACAGGGTCTGCCAGCCGAGAGTTCCTCTATGTGGAAGATGCAGCTGAGGGCATTATTACCGCCGCCGAAAAATATGATGGCGAGGAACCGGTTAACTTAGGAACCGGTTCGGAAATCCAGATCAAGGACCTTGCCCGGTTGATCTGTAAGATGGTAGGGTTTGAAGGAGAGATCTGCTGGGACACGAGTAAACCTGACGGTCAGCCGCGACGATGTTTGGATACGAGTAAGGCCGAGCGATATTTTGGCTGGAAAGCACGAACTTCTTTAGAAGAGGGCTTGCGCCGAACCATCCAGTGGTATCAAGAAGAGGTTGGTGGGAAAAATCCTCCCTAAGAGAAGGTTAACTTAAGGGTTTTCCCTTCTGCCTCCTCCCAGCCCGAAGAGGGGGCTCTGCGATGAAGAAGTTAAAGATCGCTCTTATCGGAGCAGGGCGTCGGGGAGCAGGAGCTCACCTTCCGGTTATTCTGGCTTTAGAGGATGTTTTCCAACTAGTAGCAATTTGTGACCGGGATGAGGAAACCGCTAAGCGGTTAGCTCAGCTTTATGGGGTTCGGGCGTACTCTTCCGTGAAGCAGTTGGTCCAGCAGGAGGCCCTGGATTGCGCTGATGTGGTTGTTCCTGCAGATGCCCATCACATCCTGGTTGAGTTTTTGACGGCTCATAAAATTCACATCCTCTGCGAAACCCCTATAGCCATTACCCTCCCTCTAGCCGACCGGATGATTCAGTCGGCCCGATCCGCAGGAGTGGTCCTAGAGATAGCCGAGAACTACTACCGGTCCCCCATTGAAAGGCTTCGGCAGAAAGTTCTTGATTCTGGAGTGCTTGGCCCTGTGGGGCGGATCTATCGCCTTTTCCACGAGGGAGGATACCATGGGATGAGCCTGATTCGCCGATGGGCGGGTTCTCCACCAAAGAAAATTACGGGGTTTTCTCACTCTATGCCTGTAGCTCCCCATACAGATCGGATGCAACGCTACCATACCTCTGAAAATTGGACAATGGGTTTAGTGGAGTTTCAGAATCAGTGTTTGGCGATTCAGATGTATTCTAATATCATCCACGCTCGATCTTTGGGGAGGGGGCAACGCGCCCTTTCACAAATTGACGGCTCTCAAGGAACTATTGTTGAGGATACAGTATACTTGGTGCCTCCCGAAGAGTTGGAGAAAGGGGCTCGAGCAATAGGATATTCCCCGGAACGGGTGACGCGTTCTATCCAAGGGATGGAAGTCCTTCAACAGATCGCTTATACTCTGCCGGAACAAACTATTGTATGGGAGAATCCCTTCAAAGATAGGCCTTTGACCGAAGGTCAAATCTCCATTGCCTCGGAGTTGATGAGCCTGGCTGAGGCGATTTATAGGGGTCAGGCTCCTGAGTACGGAGCTGAAGAGGGCCGAAAAGACCAAGAGATGAATTTGGCAATGGTTGAATCCGGGCAGTTAGGGGTTCCGGTAACTTTACCGGTCCAAAGCCCTCTTGAGTATGAAAGGAAGATCCACCAGAGATTTGAACAAGAGTACGGTTATCCTCCTACCGCTATTGAACCACTTTTGGAGGTTTGGTTTCCTAGGAGGTGACAATGGTGATTCCTGTGGAGATTATTCTACCCGAGAGGGGAAAGATAAAAGCTCCCGTACGCTTCCACCCGGCGGGATGTGCCATCCCCTTTATTGATCCTGACCAAGGCGCCCAGCACTTGCGCGTCCATCTTTCGGTGGTTCAGCCAGGGCAGAGAGCTCATTCTCCGCACGCCCACGAGGGAGAGGAGCTCATTGTTTTGCTCGAGGGAAAAGCCATCTTTACCTTGGGGAATGAAGAATATCCTGCGGAGGGTTTAACCTCGATGTACTGCCCTCCGGGAGTACTCCATGGTATACGCAATGTAGGGGAAACGCCGATCCATTACCTCATTATCCGCTATGATGTTTAAATATCGCTTTCTGATCACTTGGGATCATAGCACTAACTGGGCTAGGAATTGGGGCAGGGGGCTAGAACAGGGGGAGGCGGTTCCGTACTTGAAGCCTCCGGAGGCTTTTTTAGCTGATTACTATCGGTTGGTAGATTATTGTTCAGCCATCGGTTTTAATGGAGTAGTCCTTTGGGGTTTCCTCCGGGATAGTCATTTCGGCATAGAAGCGGGAAGAAGTCTCTGCGACTATGGATTGCAACGGCAGGTCCCAATTTTACCCGGGGTGGGCCTTTACACTTATGGAGGAGTTTATTTTGATGGAGATCACCCCTATTGTCTTTACTCTTGGTTGGAAAAGAATCCCCACCTTCGAGCAGTCACTCCTGCAGGAAAGAAACACCCTCAAGTAGCTTGCCCTTCTCTGGAGGAGAACCACCGGTGGATGGTGGAGGGTTTAACCTGGCTTCTTACCGAATTTCCTGTAGGAGGAATTCATCTTCGACTCCCTCAATATCCCCTTTGTTGGTGTGAACGTTGCTGGAGAGAGAGAAAGGCTTGGATCCTGATCTCCCAAAGACAAATCCCAGAGGAATCCCTCGTTATTCCTTTTATCTTGGATCACCTTTCTCGTTTAGTTCAAGAGATTTATCCCCTGCTAAGGGATCGCTGGCTTTTGGTTTCTTTACCCATGGGGTTCGGAGACATTCCGGAAATTGAGAAAGTTCCTTTACTATACCCCTCGGCTTCGGCAGAGAAGGTTTCCTTAATTTGGGCTTGGGATGTGACCGAAATGATTGCTCAGAATTGTTGGCCTGATGGCCTTCGGCCTCCTTCTCTTTCTGTTTCTTCTGAGGGAGGAATTCAAGAGGAACATCTCGCCTTTGCTCGGCAGGGAAGCCAATGGTTTGAGAAGAGCCGGTATCAGTGTGTACTACCCGCTTTAAGGATTCTTTGTGGGAAGGCCCTTTTATCAGGGATGCAAGGATGGATGGTTTATGGCGAGGTGCCTCCTGATTCTATAGCCAATGAATTAAATTACCTCGCTTTAGCCACTTACTCCCAAAATCCTTACTGGGATTGGTCTGCTCTCGCTTGCCGGATGGGGGACCTCTATGGGGGCGAGGAGGCTGCTGAGTTATTCTTGCGTCTTCTGCTTCAGGAAGAAGCTTCTGTGGAGGCTTACCAAACCGCTTCAGCGATGATGCTTTGTATGCCTCATGGTGCCCAAAAACGGTGGCGGTGGTTAGTTCAGCGGTTAGAAGAGAGGATAGGGCTTCGTCCCTTCTCTGGGCCGTAAAGAGACCTTCAAGGATAAACGGAGGGATAGAACTTGAAGAGGATCATCCTCCTCGGTGCTTTCACTGTTTGGGTGTCTTTGTTAGCTCTCCAAAGGGGAACTTCGGAGGCCGATAAGGGACTCTTGGATCAAGCTCAGCGATATTTCGCTCCTTTGCCAAAGGTGATACCCTCCCCGGGGAACCCAATAACACCCGAAAAGATACGTTTGGGTAAGATGCTCTTTTATGAAACACGCTTCTCTATTGATGGGACGGTGAGTTGTGCTCGGTGTCACCCCTTCTCTTTTTACGGAACGGACCGGTTGGAAAAATCTATTGGTAATCAAGGGAAGATCAATCCAAGGAACGCTCCTACTGTTCTTAATTCAGCGGGGCAGTTTTCCATCCATTGGGTAGGGAATCGCAGGGATGTTGAGGACCAAGCTAAGCAGTCTTTCATCGGGCCTGCTTCTTTTGGAATGCCCTCTTATGAAGAAGTTGAAAGAAGGTTGAAGGGGATTAGTGGATATCGAGCATTGTTTCGAAAAGCTTTTCCTAAGGACAGAGATCCTATTAATGTGGATAATATGGCGAAGGCTATAGGTGCCTTTGAAAGAATTTTAGTTACTCCTTCCCGCTTTGACGAGTTCTTGAAGGGGAAAAAGGAGGCTCTCACGGAAAAAGAGAAGAGAGGTTTAAGGACTTTTATCCAAGTGGGGTGTGTCTCTTGTCATAATGGCCCCTATCTTGGTGGAAGGATGTACCAGCGATTCGGTGTGGTGGTACCTTATTGGGAATATACAAAGAGTAAGTCCATTGATGAGGGGCGTTACACAGTTACCAAAAGAGAAGAGGATCGTTATGTTTTTAAGGTTCCAATTTTGAGGAACGTAGCGAAGACTGCTCCCTATTTTCATGATGGCTCTGTTCAGAAATTGGAAGAAGCCATAGAGATTATGGGAAAAGTACAACTGGGAAAGAACTTATCTCAACAAGAGGTTGAGGAGTTGAAAGCTTTTTTGGAGAGCCTTACAGGGAGGATGCCCCAAGATGCTTTAACCTTGCCTCTTCTGCCTTGAGAAACAGGGGAAAGCACCGATTGCTCTCTTTGGATATTAGGAGAAGAAGCTATGGATCGCCTAATCTTTCCTTCCAAAGGATATATGGGTTCGGAGCGGCTGAATCAGCTGTTGGAAAGGATCATTGGGGATATTCACGCCTTTGCGGAGAAGATAACTGCCCAGGTTTTGAAGCTGAATCAGATCGGTATTGCCCTTTCCGCGGAGCGGAATTTAGACCGCCTTTTAGAGATGATAGTGGACGAAGCCCGGGATCTCACAAACGCAGACGGAGGAACCCTTTATACCGTTGAGGGAGATTTGCTGAAGTTCCAAATTGTTCAGAATGCCTCGATGGGGGTTCGTATGGGAGGAACCACGGGAGTTCCCATCCCCTGGCCTCCTGTACCTTTGGGCAAGGCTAATGTTTCTGCTTACGTAGCTCTTACTGGGGAGATTGTGAATATTCCGGATGTCTACGAGGCTCAAGGCTTCGATTTCTCCGGAACCCGGAGGTACGATGCTCATAACAATTACCGTTCCAAATCAATGCTTGTGGTCCCGATGAGGAACCACGAAGAGGATATTATCGGTGTCCTCCAGTTGATCAACGCCCAAGATCCGGAGACAGGGGAGGTTGTTGAGTTTCTTCCAGAGCACGTCGATTTGGTCGCAAGCTTGGCTTCTCAAGCAGCGGTGGCCATCACTAACACTCGCTTAATCCAGGATTTGGAGCGATTGTTCGAGGCCTTGATAGAAGTTTTAGCTGAGGTGGTAGACGAAAAATCTCCCCATACCGTACGCCATATTACCCGGGTGACCGAGTACGCCTGTGCTTTGGCCCAGGCCCTGAATGAAGAATCGCTGAAAAAGGAGGGAAGGCCCCTTTTTACCCCGGATCAGCTCCGAGAACTACGTATTGCGGGTTTGCTCCATGATATAGGGAAGATCACGACTCCTGAATGGCTTATAGATAAAGCGAAGAAATTAGAAAAGATTTTTGACCGGATCGAGCTGGTTGAGGAGCGATTTAAGAAGGCTAAGGCTTTAGCCAGGGCCCGAGCCTTGGAGCAGAAAATCCAGCTTCTTGAAAGAGGAGTTCCCCTGCAAGAAATCCATTGCCTGGAGGAAGCCTTGGAGAGAGAGCTACGGCAGTATGATCAGGATCTGGAGTTTGTTCGGGAGTGTAATGAACCCGGGGAGTTTTTGCCTGATGAAAAGATAGAGCGTTTAAAGGAAATCGCTAGCAAAACTTACTTGGATGAGGATGGGCAAGAGAAGCCTTTACTCACTGAAGATGAACTGAAGAACCTCTCCGTTCGCAAGGGTTCGATCACTTGGGAGGAGCTCCAAGTAGTGCGCCATCACGTGGTCGTGACCCAGAAAATGTTGGATAAAATCCCCTTCACAAAACGATTAAAGAACGTTCCTCTCTATGCTGGTCAGCACCATGAAATGCTGGATGGAAGCGGTTACCCCCTGGGACTAAAAGAAGACCAACTTCCTCTCCAGTCACGGATCCTCGCCATCGCCGATATTTTTGATGCCCTCTCCGCTAGAGATCGCCCTTATAAGAAGGCTTTCCCTCTCGAGGCAGTGATAAACATCCTTCGGAAAGACGCCAGTAACGGGAAGTTAGACCCCTACTTGGTTCAGCTTTTTATTGAGCACCGGATATGGGAGCGGGTTCAGTTGAAGGAGTCTCCCGGGGCGGTTCAGCCTCCGATTGAGGAGGGGATGCCGGTTTCTGAGAAAACCGCTTAAACAATCGGACAGTAGTGCCTCCCTTCTCATTACGGGAGAAGGTCACTTCGTCCATCATCCCCCTCATTAAGGCGATCCCGTAACCGCTACTTTGTAATTGATAGGGGTCGGGCTTTGGAACTTCCTCGGGGTTGAAGCCCTTTCCCTCGTCGGAAACATCTATGATAAGGCCCGATTCGTTGCAGGAGCTATGGACGGTTACCTGGTTTTCCGGACCCAAGGGAGACCCGTGCCGAACTGCATTGAGAACTGCTTCTCCTACTGCTGTCTCAATCCTCTCAAGGTCGTCTTGAGAGAAGGGATAGGATTGGGCTAAATCCCGCACAAACTGGCGTACTCTCCTCGGAGCGCTCTGATCAGAAGCGACGATGAGGTATCCGTCAGTTGAGTCCTTGGGGATAGGATGACCTCCCGCCTCCCGCTGGGAGCTCTCGCTTTCGACTTCAGGAAAAGTACTCATCATTGCTTGATACATTCCTTGAAGAGCCTATTATAAAAGCCCTTCGTTATGGATTCTCCCTTAAATCTTAAGGTGTCTCTTTGCCCTCCTCTTTTTTATTATGGAAGATATCTTCTTACGGAAGAGAGGATTCTCTGCAAGGGGCTGAGTTGAGGAGAAAAAAGCCAAATTCCTGGATGCATCTTCCTAAATATGATAAATGTGAAGAATCCTCTCCCCTGATATAATGGACACATTAGTTCGGGGAAAAGTTCCCCTATCCTACTTCCCATCCTCCCCCGCCAGCGAGGGATAATGGGGGCTATCCCATCAATAGAGATGGGCGCAGGTGGTAGGGGTGATCGGCCGATCACTCCTACTAAGAGAAAGCCCCAGGGTTTCTCTCCTGGCTTTTCCTTAGGAGATACCTTAAGCTCTCGCGGGCAATGGTTTCCGGGTCCGGAGAGTAATCGAATACCTCTACCGAAATCCAGCCTTCATATCCTACTGCTCTTAGAGCTTCAAAGATAGGGCCAAAATCCACTTCTCCAAACCCCGGCCCCCTCCGATTGGCATCGTTCGCATGGAAATAAGCTGTGTAACCTCCATACCGCCGGATGATTTGGGAGGGGTCACCCTCCGCACACATACTTTTGACATCCAAATGGAGGCGTACAAAGGGGTGATTGACCTCCTGCACAAAGCGCAGAGCCTCTTCGGTGGTCGTAATGAAATCCGTTTCGGGGGGAGGAAGAGATTCCACGCACAGGGTAACTGAAAAGCGTTCCAGAAAAGGCGTGAGCTGGGAAATGGCGTCTCTGGCGAGTTGCCAAGCTTGAGAGTAAGCTAATCCTTCATATACCTGGCGCTGTTTGGGAGAACCCCAGACTAAATACTGGCCTCCGAGGTCATGACACAACTGGATCAGACCCTGAAGAAACTGTTGAGTTCGCTTTCTAACCTCTGGGTTAGGATGATTGATGTATAACCCGGGGGGCGAGACCAGAAGCCAATGAAGACCTGTGATCTGCAGGCCTACCGATTCTGCTTTGTGTCGGAGAGCCCGACGTTCTCCTTCTGATAACTGGGTTGCATCTTCCCCAAGGGTAAAGGGAGCCACTTCTAAACCCTGATAACCACACTGAGCCACAAAATCGCAGATCCGTTCCCAAGGCCATCCCTGAAAGGTTTCGTTACAAATGGCGAACTTCATCCCCTTTTCCTTTCGCTGGTTCTTAGCTTGCCGGGTGGATAATCAGAATAAAGGTTGCTATCTTCACCTTTCCTCTTTCTCCAAGCCAATTCCTTCTTCGTTTCGGGGCAATCGACTCCTTAAAGAATTGGGGAGGAGAACGTCGGTTAGGATTCCGGCTCCGGCATTTTGCCCAGACGAACCTTAACTTTTAGCGTTTGGCTATTACGGACGACGGTAAAAGTGAGAACATCTCCCGGCCGATGCTGACGAACATAAGCCCGTAGGTCCATACGTCTGTTGAGGGGTTTACCATCTACGTGGGTAATGACATCTCCTTCCCTTAATCCTGCTTGCTCTGCGGGAGTGTTAGGGTGAACTCGGAAGAGGTAAACTCCTTGATTCACCTGGAGTTTTCGCTCCTCCTTGAGCTGGAGATTGATAGGAGCGTACTCTACACCCACATAGGGGCGGACTACCCGTCCTTGGGTGAGGAGATCGTGGACTGATCGTCGGATGGAATCGGCTGATACTGCGAATCCAATCCCCTGAGCAGTGGGAATGATGGCGGTATTCATTCCAATGACCCGGCCGTAGATGTCTACCAGGGGGCCACCCGAGTTTCCTGGGTTGATGGCTGCATCGGTTTGGATCAAGTCGTCGAGCTGCTGGTTTCGGCTAGCGCGGAAAGACCTCCCCACTGCGCTGACGACCCCAACAGTGACTGTGTTAGCAAATTCTCCTAAGGGGTTCCCAATGGCGATGGCCCATTCCCCAATCTGAACATCTTGGTTCCGGCCTAAGGTGACTTCGGGATAGTTCCCTGGAGGAATTTTCACCAAGGCAATATCCCCTGAGGGGTCCCTACCGATAACTCGCCCGTAAAATTGACGTCCATCTTGCAGGGTAACAAAGATACGCTGAGCATCTTCTACTACATGCCAATTGGTGATCACTAGTCCTTGTCGGGCATTGAGGATCATTCCAGAACCACTTCCCTCAGGGGGAGGTATTTCCTCCGGCCGATTAAAGAAAGGCCGGAAGACGGGGGGGATTTCCGACTCCGGTGGTGGAAAACGAACGTTAATGGAGACCACAGCTGGAGCCACTTGTTTCACCACTTGTACAATAGCATCCTGGCTTGCTAAAGAGACTTTAACCGGGACCTCTGGTTTAAGGGCCACCTTCTGTAATTGGGTGAGAACCTCCCGGGAATCCACTTCGGCAGAAGAGAATTTCTTTTGGGAGCCTCCGATAAATCCTCCGATAGCTCCGGATATTAGGCTTATGAGGATAATCAGCAACAAGGAGTAGCGTCCTTTCATTTTTTAACCTCGAAGAAGGCAATGGTACAAAAAGGAAGCCTTTAAGCCTCTTGTTGGGGAAGCTAGGAAGAGGAAATCACTCCTTTCCCCAGGGATAGACCATCACTTTTAGAGTTTCGCCAAGCGCCTGATGAGCCTTTGCCAAGGCTTGAGGGGCCTCCTCCAACGGGAAACGATGAGTAATCCATTGGTTTAAAGGTAGTAACCGATTAAAGACCAGCTGGGCGGCTTCTGGCAGGAGCTCCGGATCCATACCGTAGCTTCCAAGAAGGGTTTTCTCTTGCATACAAAGGGTCGAAAGGTCTATCGGAAGGGATTGACCCGGCTCGGTTTGGGCGAAGAGAAGAACTTTGCCTCCTGGCCGGATTTTCTCCACCGCATCCTTTACCGCCGTCAGGGCAGGAGTAGCAATAAGGGCCAAATCAGGCCCGGAGGGCTCTTGCCGAAGACGGAATTCTTCGGGTGTAAACACCTCTTCAGCTCCTAACTCTAACGCTTTCTGCCGGCGGTTGTCAATAGGGTCAATCCCAGTCACCCTCACTCCTTGCCGGATAAGAAGAGGGAGAAAGAGAAGCCCCATGAACCCTAGTCCGTACAAAGCAACCGTTTGCCCAGGTGAAAGGCTTGCTCGCCGTACTGCTTTCAAACAGGTATTTACCGGTTCTACCAAGGCTGCTTCTTCAAAAGGAACATCCTCGGGGATAGGAAGCAGGCCTTTGATCCCCCATGGGAATACCTTAAGGTATTGAGCAAACCCTCCGCCCGCTGGTTCAAATCCTGCGGTAGTGGCAACCTTACGATAAATAGGGCATTGGGCATAATCCCGAGCGGTGCAGAAGTTACACTGACCGCAGGGAATGTGATGAAATACGACTACCCGGTCACCAGGTTTGAATCGCTCAATACCTGGTCCTACTTGTTCGATCACTCCGGCAATTTCGTGTCCATAAATTCGAGGAGGGGGCTGTAGACCTTTATAAATCTTTTTTAAGTCGGTCGCGCATACCCCACACACAGCAACGCGAACCAGGACCTCCCCTTCACCGATCTCAGGGAGGGGTATCTCCTCAACAGTTACTATCCCCGGAGCTTGATAGACCGCTGCTTTCATTCTCCTTAAGGTTGAAAATTCCTAAGGTCTTAAAACAATTCCTCAGTCTCAGCGGAAGGAGAAATCTAGGTTTAAGGTTTGTTTCCTCCTTCGGGATAGCGGTAATAAAGGTCCCGAATTTCCAAGCTTCCTTGGTTTCCTAGGAAGTAGAGGGCGATCGGGCCGCGGGTTTGAGGGATGTGCTTAGCCTCTGCAACTGCTTGACCGTTTACCCATACTTTGGCTTGATCTCCTTTAACACGAACCCGCAGGGAGAACCAAGCACCGTCACGAGTAATTCTTACCTTCGGTTCTCGCCTCCCGATGAGAGTCCCAGTGAAAGGGGCATTCGATTGATGGTTTAAAGCGATGAGAAGCGCCTCTTCGGGGGGAGGAGGTTGATTTCCCTGACCAGGATCCCGGATCACCAAAACCCCTTGCCCACCTTGGCGTAAGCGGACCATCGCCCGCAACTCGACATCCTTAAAGGAGTTTTGAGTTCGGAGGAGAACAGGGCCTTCCGAAACCTGAAGCACAGGGCCGGGAGATTCCCACTGAGAGCCCCGGAGAAGAGCAAGAAGCCCTAAACGAGGAGGCCGGAATTCAACGACGCTCCATCTCCCAGAACCGGAAGCTTTCCAATCCTTTAAGGTCGAGTCTAGGGGGAGGGTTTTCCAATCTTCTACGCAATCCTGAGGCTTTAACGGTTTAATTCGAATATTCCGGTATTTGATAGTAACACCGGGATGGTGTTGTTGTAAGCCGATAACGCCTCTCTCACGAAGGTGTAAGTCTGCATCTTGTACCTGGATTCCGTTAATCCAGACCTGGATTCGGGAACCACAAGCCCGAATCTCCACTTTGTTCCAGTGTTTTTCTGGTGCAATTCGTTGCATCTGTTCCAAGTTCGTGGGTACCCGATTGTAGATACTCCCTGTGGGATTGTTGCGGTCTTGAAGGGAGATCTGAATTTCGTAAGCTCGTGCCCAAGAGGGACCCTCTGTCGCTGAGCGAATGAAAATACCGCTGTTAGATTCGTGGGTGGTTCCTCGATCGACCCAATATTCCAACCGGAGGATAAAGTTATCAAACTCCTCAATGGTTCCTATCCAACCGGAGGAATAGGAAGGACCAATGAGCTCGCCCTTTTCCACTTTCCAATCGGGACCTTGATAGGCACGCCAACCTGTAGTGTCTTTGCCATTGAACAATAAACGGAAGCCTTGGCTCTTCTCCTGGGGTGTTAACGGGGCGGAATTAGCCGAAGTCCAGGAGAGCAAAAGCCAGTATCCCGTTAACAGGGTAAGAAAGGTTCTTGGGGTTGTTAATCGTTTTTTAGATGCTCCTGAGAGTTGGATCAATTTTTTCATCTCCACGGAAGCCTCTTCCTTATAAAGGGGTTCTTCATCTCCTTTCAAATTTCCCCCTGTTTTCCGGAGGGGATCGAGCCGGTTGGTAAGGGAAGCTCAGTTTTTCACCTTGGTGTTAAGGCTAAAAAGCTCTTTACCCCGAGTTATTATTCTTATCTCCAAAATCTTAATACTAAAGTTCTGCTAGAGAGTGAAATAGGAGTACTTTAGTATTCCTCAAAGAGTACGATTTTCCTATTGTGAGGTCTTTTAGCCCGATTCAGAATAGAGATAGATAGAGAAATCACAATCTCCTAATATTCAGGGAGTTTTCTCTGCAAAATAAGACTATGTGAAAAATTGATTTAGATCAATTTCTTTTCCAGTGATGCGGATTAAAATGGGGTTAGATTGTGATACTTTTATCTTCCCTGAAACCAGTAGTGGGTAAATTCTGATGAAAACAGCTTCTTTGAGGAAAAAGTGGAAATCCCTCTCCTTCCTGGTATATCAGGGAGGGGAAGCTGAGCCAAGGTTGGTGAAGTACTGGGGGAGAGTTTCTCAAGGACTAAGAGTCTTTTTCCTCCTGATTTTGGTTGGCAGTTGGGTTTCTCCTGGATGGAGTCAGTCAGGATCTTCCCCAACAAGTGGTGCGGAGCGGATGTTTGAGAAGATGTGTTACAGCTGCCACAACATTGGAGGAGGGGATAAGAAAGGCCCCGATCTGATGAATCTGCTCCAAAGGAGGGATCGAGCTTGGCTCCATCGTTTCATTCCCTCTCCTCAATCTTTAAGGAGCGCAGGGGATCCTACAGCTGTCAAACTTTTCAACAAATACGCTCCTGAAGAGATGCCGGATCAGACCTTGACCCCGGAGCAGATTGATCAGATTCTCAACCTGATTGAGAGCCTCTCTAAGAAGAAAAAGACCTTTATTCCTAAGAGTGGTCGGTTGTCTCGCCGACCCCGGCCTCGGGACATACCAGCGGGGAGGCAATTATTTACTGGCCAAATCCGGCTATCGAAAGGAGCTCCTCCTTGCATTACCTGTCATACGGTTTCGGGGGTGGGCTATTTAGGAGGGGGCACTCTAGGCCCCGATTTGACCAATACCACTGTTAAATATGCCGAGGTAGAGTTGGTGAGCATTCTTAAAAACCCTGCTTTTCCTACTATGGCTAAGGTTTTTACGAATCATAGTCTCTCTGATGAGGAAGTGGTTAAGCTCTTTGCTTATCTGCAATCCCTCCGGTCCCGCACTCCTGAGGTGTCGCGCTATGCTCACCGTTACTTGATTGGGGGTGTGGTGGGGATGCTCCTTTTACTAACCTTAATGAGTTTCTGGAAGAATCGAGGTCATCGAGAAGGATGAGGCGAGGGCTAGGGAGGAGGAGCGATGAGTTGGATCAAGGATATTATTAATCCCAGGGCACGGTCTTGGGAGCAGTTTTATCGGAACCGGTGGCAATTCGACAAAGTGGTGCGAAGCACGCATGGAGTGAACTGCACGGGAGGATGTAGTTGGAATATCCATGTTAAAAATGGCATTGTCACCTGGGAGATGCAAGCTTTGGATTACCCGTTTCTCGAAGACGGGATTCCTCCTTATGAACCTCGCGGGTGCCAACGGGGAATCTCCTACTCTTGGTATCTCTACAGCCCTATTCGGGTGAAGTATCCCTATATGCGAGGTGCTCTCCTGGATTTATGGCGAGAGGCCCGTCGTCAATATGAGGATCCGGTAGAAGCTTGGGGTTCAATCGTATCCGATCCCGAGAAACGGGCACGATTCCAGAGGGCTCGAGGCAAGGGGGGTTTTCGGCGAGTCAGCTGGGACACCGCTTTAGAGTTGATCGCCGCCTCTAATGTCTACACTATTAAGCGGTATGGGGCGGATCGGATTTTTGGCTTCTCGCCCATTCCCGCTATGTCTTATCTCTCCTATGCTTCCGGTGCCCGGTATCTCCAATTACTCGGAGGAGTGAACCTAAGTTTCTATGATTGGTATTGCGACCTTCCTCCAGCCTCACCAGAAATTTGGGGGGAGCAAACCGATGTTGCTGAAAGCGCAGATTGGTACCATTCCAAGTTTATCGCAGTAATGGGTTCCAACCCGAATATGACTCGGACCCCGGATTGTCACTTCCTGGCAGAGGCCCGGCACAACGGTACAAAACTCGTCGTTCTTTCCCCCGATTTCAGCCAGGTTTCTAAGTATGCGGATTGGTGGATTCCCCTTCATGCAGGGCAAGATGGAGCCTTCTGGATGGCGGTGAATCACGTTATTCTCAAGGAATTTCACGCTGATCGGCCTGTAGAATATTTCCTCGATTACCTGAAGCGGTATACCGATGCCCCTTACCTCGTTACTCTGCACCAAAAGGGCCCAAGCTATCGGCCAGGGCGTCTTCTCCGGGCGGGTGAGATCGAAAGATACCAAAAAGAAGAGAACGGTGAATGGAAATTCCTGGTTTTCGACCAGGAGAAACAGGAACCCCGGATGCTTGGGGGATCAGTAGGTCATCGCTGGGGGAAGGAGAAGGGGCATTGGAATCTCCTCCTGAAAGACCCTTCTGATGGCTCCCCGGTGGATCCTTGTCTCACCTTTCTCGACATTGCCGATGAGGTTTTGCCCTGTGAGTTTGATGATTTTGGCGGAGGCACTCAGGTTCTTCGGGGTGTCCCTGTTAAATGGGTGGAAACCTCTTCAGGGCGGGTTCCGGTAACCACTGTTTACGACCTCCTCTTCGCTCAGTTCGGGGTGAGCCGGGGGTTAGAGGGGGATTATCCTCGGGATTATGATGAACAAGCTCCTTATACCCCTGCTTGGCAAGAGAAATGGACGGGTGTAAGCCGAGAGACCGTTATTCAGTTTGCTCGGGAGTGGGCTTCTACTGCGGAACGAACCCAGGGGCGGTGTTGTATCATCATTGGTGCTGGGGTGAATCACTGGTACCATAACAACCTGATATATCGGGCAGGTATTGTTGCCCTAATGCTTTGTGGTTGCGTGGGACGAAACGGGGGAGGTTTAAATCATTATGTGGGCCAGGAGAAATTAGCGACGATTGCTTCCTGGAGTGCCATCGCCTTCGCTCGAGATTGGATCCCCTTCTCTCGCCTCCAGAACGCTCCTTGCTGGCATTATGTGCATAGCGACCAATGGCGTTACGATGGCCGATACACCCAGTATTGTGCAGTGCCCAACGGTAAAGAGTCTTCCTCTCGATTTTCTCTCCTCAGTGAGAGCCACACGATTGACGTCATTGCCCGAGCAGTGCGGTCCGGATGGTTGCCTTTCTATCCACAGTTCAATTGCCGAAACCAAGATCTAGTGCTGGAAGCCAAGGCTCAAGGGGCGAATACCGAGGAAGAGATTGTCCAGTACATCATTCGTCGTCTCAAGGAGGGCACTCTCAAATTTGCTGTGGAGGATCCAGACGCTGAGGAAAACTGGCCCCGGGTTTGGTTTATCTGGAGGGGGAATGCCCTGATGTCCAGTGCTAAGGGCCACGAGTTTTTCCTTAAGCATTACCTGGGGACTCACCATAACGATATTGCTCGAGAAGTGGCCAAAGAATCGGTTCAGGACGTCCAATGGCGGGACCCAGCACCGACCGGGAAGATGGATTTAGTGGTGGATATCAATTTCCGGATGGACACTTCTGCTCTCTATTCGGACATAGTGCTTCCCGCTGCTACTTGGTATGAGAAAGATGATTTAAATTCGACTGACTTACATACCTTTATCCATCCTTTGTCAGCTGCCATCCCTCCTTGTTGGGAAGCCCGAAGTGACTGGGACATCTTCAAAGCTTTAGCTAAGAAGTTTAGCGAGCTGGCTAGTCGGCATTTCCCTGATCCTGTATGGGATGTCGTGGTGAATCCTTTGGCCCATGACAGCCCGGATGAAATTGCCCAATCTCAGATTCTCGACTGGCGTGGTGGCGAGTGTGAGCCTATACCAGGGAAAACAATGCCCCACCTGCGGGTGGTTCAACGGGATTATAAAAATCTCTATAATCGCTTTGTTTCCCTAGGGCGGGGGATTCGGGAGAGAGGCCTTCGTGCTCATAGCGTTCAGTATTCGGTTGCTGACTTTTATGACTATCTGGTGGAGAATCAAGGATTTCCCAAGGAGACCTGGGATGGGAAAACCTATCCTTCTCTTGCTGAGGCTCGGGATGCGGCGAATGTGATCCTCTTTCTAGCACCAGAAACTAATGGCGAAATGGCTTATCGAGGATACCAGTACCTGGAGGAGCAGACCGGACTTAAGCTCACCGACCTGGCTGAGAAAACTCGGGAAGTGCGCTACACTTTTGCCGATCTCCAGTCCCAGCCTCGCCGTTTTTTAACCAGCCCTGTATGGTCTGGACTGATTAACGATGGAAGAACTTACTCCGCTTTTACTGCGAATGTTGAACGACTCATCCCTTGGCGCACTCTCACCGGGAGACAGCAGTTCTATTTAGACCACCAAGGTTACTTAGAGTTTGGAGAGCATTTGCCCACTTATAAACCTTCGCCTCAACCTCAGTTCTACGGAGATTTGGTGGAGAGTCTGAAGAATGGGCAGGCAAAGATTTTTAACTTGCTCACCCCTCATGGAAAATGGCATATCCATTCCACTTACTACGACAATCATCGGATGCTCACCCTCTCCCGAGGGATCGAACCTTTCTGGATCAACGATAGGGATGCGGAAGAGTTGGGCATTCAGGATAATGATTGGGTAGAGGTTCATAACGATAATGGTGTTGTGGTGACCCGGGCTGTGGTGAGTGCTCGGATTCCTCCAGGAGTGTGCATCTTTTATCACTCTCCAGAGCGAACGATTTCGGTGCCCAAGTCTCCTTCTCGGCAGTACCGCCGGGCGGGAGGGCATAATAGTCTCACGCGTGTCCGCCTGAAACCAGTCCTGATGGTGGGCGGATATGGCCAGTTTACCTACCACTTTAATTACTGGGGACCAACAGGGGTGAACCGAGATACTTATGTTTTAGTTCGGAAATTGGATCGGATCAAATGGTAGCAAAAAAGGAAGGGATATCCTTTGATCCTGCTAGGAGATGTTCCTTGAGGGATTAGTAGGCAAGGGTAGCGATCTAAAAGAGAGGAGAAGGAACGATTTCGTGAAGAGAAGGAGAGGCTTATGAACGTACGTCTCCAGATAGCGATGGTGTTCCATCTGGATAAGTGCATTGGATGCCACACTTGCTCCATTGCTTGTAAGAATATCTGGACTGACCGCAAAGGCGCGGAGTATATGTGGTGGAACAATGTGGAGACTAAGCCAGGGACAGGTTATCCCCTCCGATGGGAGGACCAGGAGAAGTACAAGGGAGGTTGGATTAAGGATCCAAAAGGTGGATTGCACCTGCGGGCTATGGGTAAGGGCAAGACTTTGGCGAATATCTTCTTTAACCCTTACTTGCCTACTATTGACGACTATTACGAACCCTTCACCTACCGTTACCAGGATTTGTTTGATGCTAAGGAGGGAGCAGATCAACCTACCGCCCGACCTGTCTCTATGATTACCGGTAAACCGATAGAGATTAAACGAGGGCCGAATTGGGATGATGACCTGGGAGGTTCCCCTCTATATGCCGAAAACGATCCCAATCTGGCAGAGGTTAACCCTGAGGAGAAGGAGAGCCTGTTCGAGCTGGAGCGGATGGTCTTTTTCTACCTTCCTCGAATTTGCAATCACTGCCTGAATCCCGCTTGTGTTGCCGCTTGCCCCTCCGGTGCGATTTACAAACGCGGGGAAGATGGGATTGTTCTCATCAACCAGAATGTCTGTCGAGGTTGGCGTTTTTGTGTTACTGCCTGTCCTTATAAGAAAGCTTATTATAACTGGGCTACGGGTAAGTCTGAGAAATGTATCTTATGTTTTCCTCGCTTGGAAACTGGTCAAGCACCCGCTTGTTTTCACTCTTGTGTAGGGCGGATTCGGTACTTGGGTGGCCTTCTCTATGATGCGGATCGGATTACGGAGGCTTTGGAAGTGAGGGATGAAGAGCTTGTAGAGGCCCACCGGAGTATCCTTCTAGACCCCTTTGATCCTGAGGTCATTGCAGGAGCCAAAGCTAACGGTATTGATGATTTTACTCTCAGTTATATTCAGCGGTCTCCCGTTTATAAATATGTTAAAGAATGGAAGCTTGCCCTGCCCCTCCATCCAGAGTTCCGGACTTTGCCAATGTTGTTCTATGTGCCTCCTCTACTCCCTGTAATGGCGACGGTTCGGGAGGGGACTTATGATACCGCTGGGGAGATGTTCGGCTCTGTTGAGAAGATGCGGGCACCCCTTCGCTATCTCTCCCGGCTGTTTGCTGCTGGAAATGATGGCCTTGTTAGATACTCTTTGAAGAAGCTCCTTCTGGTGCGTTTGTACCAGCGGATGAAAACCGTGGGAGATGTAGACCCAGCCCGAGTAAAGGAAATGATGGCCGAGCTAGGTACCGATTCGAGGGAGTTGGAGGAGATCTACCGATTAACGGCGTTGGCAACAGATCAGGATCGCTTCGTAATCCCTCCCAGCCATCGCGAAGAAGCCGAAGCAATGCTCCAAGAGGACCTCTGGGAGGCTAAAGGACAGACCGGACTAGGCTTTCTTCAGAAGGCCCTTCGGGGAGAATAAACCCAGAGGGTAACCCTCTGAGAGCAGATTATAAGTAAAACGAGGAAGAACTTCTACTCTCATTCATCAGAATCCGCGGGTCGGCTATGAAAAACGGTCAGGGGAGTGTTCTAGATAAGGCGCATTTGCGTTTCCTTTATGATCAGTTGTCAGCAGTTTTGGATTATCCTAGCGAGGAAACGCTCCATCACCTTACTTCCTGTTTGTCCTCCTTAAAGGAGGTATGGCACCGGGGGGGAGAGGAGAGTCCTATTCCTTTGTTGGAGGAGTTTCACAAATATCTCAAAGAGACCCCCCTCCCTCACCTTGAGGAGGTCTATACTCATACCTTTGATCTCACCCCTGTTTGTAGTTTGAATGTGAGCTACTATCTGTTTGGGGAGGATTATCAGCGAGGGGTTTTCCTCGCTTATCTTCGACAGAGTCAACAGGAGGTTGGCCTTGAAGAGAAGGTAGAGCTCCCTGATTATCTACCTGTTGTATTGAAGTGGCTCCGGCGGGTTGACGACTTGGAACTCTATACCGAGATGGTAGCCGAATGTATATTGCCTGCTTTGCGTAAAATGTTAGAGAGCTTGGAGGGGAGTAGTAACCCCTATAGGAGCTTATTGAAGGCTCTTGCCCTGATTCTCGATAAGGATTTGGAAGAAGTTCGCCCTTAACACAAGGTTTGGTGTCTTTTAAGTTGAGGTAGGAAAGGTAATCCTTAGGTAAAGTGCGATCTCCTTTACAGGGGGGTATCTCAAAAATACTACTTCACAAGGAACAGGGAGAGGAATACTGCCGATGATAACCGATAAAATCCTTTTTGAGCTCTTTCCTTACATCGCTTTGGCAATAGCGATCGTGGGATCTATTCTTCGCTATCGGCTGAACGCCTTTAGCTACTCCAGTTTGTCTTCCCAGTTTTTAGAAAGCCAGCAGCTCTTTTACGGCTCGGTCCCTTGGCACTATGGAATTCTAATCGTTCTTACGGGTCACCTGATCGCTTTTCTCTTCCCCCGGGAGATTCTGGCTTTCAACAGTGTGCCTATTCGGTTGTATATTCTAGAGACTACCGCTTTAGTCTTTGGTCTTCTGGCTCTAGTGGGTTTAGTCAACTTGGTGGTTCGGCGGATTGGGTATCCCCGCATTCGAGCGGTGACTTCAGTGATGGATGGAATCCTTCTGGGAGTACTTTTGGCTCAGGTATTGTTAGGGGTGTATATCGCCACCAATTTGCGGTGGGGTTCTAGCTGGTTCGCAACCTTGTTGGCTCCTTATCTATACTCCCTGTGTGTTCTGAAGCCGGATGTAACTCTTCTGGGGCCGTTACCTCTGGCGGTAAAACTCCATATCTTTGGAGCTTTTCTTTTAATCGCTCTAATCCCCTTTACCCGATTGGTGCATATCTTTGTGGTGCCTGTGCAATATCTCTGGCGTAGACCTCAAGTAGTGATCTGGAATCGCAACCCGAGGGAAGTAAGCATTCCTTAATTAGGCCTCCTATTCCCCATTTATGGAGATAAAGGGCGAGAAACGAGAGGAAGTTCGGAAACTACTTTTGAGAGGGTAAGAGGATGCAAGAGAGAGAAGCAAACAAGGCTTTAGTGTTGGCCACCTTGGCTTTTGCCATTGCCTTTGCTGTTTGGGGGATCATTGCCCCGATGGCAAAGACCTTTCAAACCCAGCTTCATTTGACGGAGAGCCAAACATGGTTACTGATCGCCATCCCAGTGATTTTGGGCTCTGTCTTACGCCTGCCGATGGGTATGTTAACGGATCGTTTCGGAGGACGCATCGTTTTTGGGTTGTTGCTTCTTTTTATCGCTCTTCCAGCTGTAGGGCTTAGCCTGGTCCATTCTTACGAAGCGATGTTGGCGATGGGATTTCTTCTGGGAGTTGCAGGTTCCTCTTTTGCCATAGGGATCGCTTTCGTTTCTAAATGGTTTCCGCCTCAAAAACAAGGGTTTGCTTTAGGAGTTTATGGCGCAGGTAATATCGGTCAGAGTATTGCTCTCTTCGGCGTTCCGGTATTGGCCGGTTTTATAGGATGGCAGGCAACCTATCGTCTATTTGCCTTGGTAGCTTTCATATGGGGGATTGTTTTTCTTCTCTTTGCCCGGGATGCTTCTTCCAGCGCTCAGCCAAAGAGTTTGGGAGTAATGCTGAGGGTGTTTTATGAACAACCTCTTTCTTGGCTTTTGAGCCTCTTCTATTTTGTTACTTTCGGAGCTTTTGTTGCTTTGAGTATCGGCCTTCCTAAATTATTGCAGGAAATTTTCCTGCTCACTCGGCAGGATGCGGGGTTCCGAGTAGCTGGATTCGTTCTTTTAGCCACAGCAATGCGCCCTATTGGGGGATGGTTAGGGGATAAGTTCGGAGGAGCTCGGGTCTTAACCTTTGTGTTCCTAGGTTCCGCAATTCTTGCTTTGGGGTTGACTTTTGAACATATCATCCCTTTCACGATTGGTGCTCTCGGTGTAGCTGCTTGTATTGGCACGGGAAATGGGGCGGTGTTTAAACTTGTTCCGCAGTACTTTCCTAAAGAGACAGGTACTGTCACCGGTTTGGTGGGGGCAATGGGAGGATTGGGGGGGTTCTTCCCTCCTCTGGTACTGGGCTTCATCAAGACCCACACAGGCGCCTATGATCTCGGTTTTATTTTACTCTCCCTCTTTTGCTTGATCTGCTTGGTGTTAAATTACCGAGTGTTCCTGAAGCCTGTCAAAGATTTGCAACCCGACTCGGTAGCGGGCATCTCTCACTGAAGAAAACAGGGAAGGGAGCTTGATGGGGTGACCCCAAGGAGTGAGCTATGAACCTTCAGTCGAGGGCAATCATTGTTTTCGCCACATCAGTGGTGATTACTCTCATAGGGGCAATGGCTTTGTACAATCCCAAACAGTATGCCTGGATTGGGGATCAAACCGGCTACTCGCCTCCCCAGCCCATAGAGTTTTCCCATAAGATCCACGCTAAAGATAATTCTATCCCCTGCGAGTACTGTCACTTTAGTGCCCGGAGAGGCCCTGTAGCGGGTGTACCTTCAGCCAATGTCTGTATGAATTGCCATTCGGAGGTGAGGAAGGATTCCCCAGAGGTGAGAAAAATCGGGAAGGCGGTTAAGAACAATCGACCTATCGAATGGACCAGGGTTTACCGTCTGCCCGATTTTGTGCGTTTTGACCATAGCGCCCACGTGAATAAAGGAGTTACCTGCCAGACCTGCCATGGGCCTGTGGAGACGATGGCCCGAGTAGAGCAGGTACGCCACCTGAGTATGGGGTGGTGCGTCAACTGCCACCGAGAATATACTCGTCATCCTCCCAAGGGGTTTACGAACGTCAAAGCCTCGGTGGAGTGCTCAGCGTGTCACTATTGATCATTGATATTAGGCATCCCAAAGGGTGAGATTACCAGCTCCTTTCATTATTATAAGAGATGGCTAAGTCGGTGGCCACAGGCTTTAGCTTGCGTAGCTAGATTGGTAGACTTTAGCTTGCGTAACCTAAAAAGAGAGGATTCAAAGGCCACATCTAGGCATCTCATCTCGTAACAACTTGATTTGGGGTAAGGTTACCAAAGACAACCGACGATAAAAAATCTATCAAGGAGGAGTTCAATGCTTGCCGACCAGTTCACTCAGATCTTCCGAGAAGAGCATCGTCAGGTCAGAGATTTGCTCTTGAGCCTGATCCCCGCTTTTAAGGCTCGGGATCGGTCTCAGATCCAATCTTTATTAAGCCAGATTGCTTCTTTAACTGGTCCTCATTTTCGGTACGAGGAGGAATCGCTTTATCCCTTGCTGGTTGATTTCTTTGGGGAAGAATATGTGGAGAAGCTCTATGGTGATCATGACCGGGCGATTGCTTCAGCGAAGCGATTAGTGGAGCTAGCGGGCAAGGAGTCACTCTCTGATGCCGAAGTTTCGGAAGCGGTTCGGCTCGTTCGAGGGATTCTCCCTCATGTGAGCGACTGCGACGGTCTCTCGATTATGGTGGAAACTGTGCCTGAGGAGAAGGTGCAGACGATTTTGGATACTCGAGAGCGTGCCCTCAAAGAGGGGTTAAATCTCATTGAATGGTCGGAGAAAGTTCGTACTCGTTGAGGAGTCCCTATGAAAAGGTATTGGATGAGCCTGGAGGAATGGGAAGAGGTGGGTCAAGCCTCCTCTGAACCGGGGGGTAAGCCGGGAGAGGGAGGAGCTTCTCCTTCGGAGGATTCTGACGTTCGCTCCGCTTTACATAACCTCTCTTCTCTGGACCGCCGGGCTTTTCTAAAGATGATGGGGCTTTCTCTGGCAGTGGGAGCCTTGGCCGGATGCCAGAGACCGGTGGAGAAGATCATTCCATACCTTAACCACCCCCCTGAGCTAACTCCTGGGGTGGCCAGTTGGTACGCGACGACTTGTCATGGATGTAGTGCCGGCTGCGGTGTGTTGGCCAAGGTGTTGGATGGCAGACCCATCAAATTTGAAGGGAATCCTGACCATCAGATATCTCGGGGGGGATTATGTGCAGTGGGCCAAGGAGCAATCCTCGGCCTTTATGATGCCTTCCGTCAGAAAGCACCTACCGTAGAGGGCAAAAAAGTAGGATGGAATCAGGTGGATCGGGGGATCCGCCAAGCCCTGGCCACTGCACGCCAGAAGGGCAAGAAGGTGGTTTTCCTCTCTTCCACCCTGACCGGCCCGGCAACTTTGGCCTTGATTCAGGATTTCCTCCAAGCTTTTCCCTACTCGGAACATATCCTTTATGACCCCGTGCCTTATGATGCCCTCCGAGAGGCTTGCCGACTGGCTTATGGCAAGGAGGTGATCCCCGGGTACCGATTTGACAGAGCCCGGGTAATTGTTAGCTTTGGTGCGGACTTTCTGGGGACTTGGCTTTCCCCAGTGGAATTTACGAAACAATATTCTTCTGGGCGAGACTTGGTTTCCTGGGCCTTGAAAGAGGGATCTCCTCGACCAACAAACCCCTCTGCCCCTCCTATGGCTCAACATATTCAGTTTGAGGCGGGCCTATCGTTGACCGGAAGCAATGCGGATTACCGGTATCCCATAGCCCCTTCGGAGCAAGGGCTTTATATCACTGCGTTAACGATTCAGGTAGCGAAAGCCCTTGCTCAAACTCGCCCCGAAGCCCGAGCTTTGGCGCAAATGCCTCTTCCGGAGCTTCCCGCAGAGGCGGAGATGCCTCTTCGGAAAACCGCTGAAGCCCTTCTAAAAGCTCAGGGCCAAAGCTTGATCGTCTCTAACTCCAACGAGGTCTCAGTTCAGCTAGCTGTTTTAACTCTGAACGAACTTCTGGGCAACTTGGGTGAGACCTTGGATTGGAGTCGCCCTTCCTACCAAAAGAGGGGACGTAGTCCTGACCTCCTTCGGTTAGTGGAGGAGATGCAAAGGGGCGAGGTGGGAGTACTCCTGATCCATCAGTGTAACCCCGCCTATACTTTTCCTGAAGCGGAAGAATTCCTCCGAGAGCTTCGGAAAGTACCTTGTTCTGTTTCCTTCGCCTGGATGCCGGATGAAACCTCTGTAGCAGTGAAATGGCATTGCCCTACCCATCATCCGATAGAATCTTGGGGGGACGCAGAGCCACAAGCAGGACGATACAGCTTGTTCCAACCGACGATCCGACCCTTATACCAAACCCGGCAATTTGAAGATAGCCTACTGAAGTGGCGTCTCTCTCCCCAAGAGAAGAGTAAGTCCTCCTTTTATCATTACCTCAGAGCTTATTGGAAGAAATCCATCTTCCCTCAACAGTCCCAATTTACTGACTTCACCTCCTTCTGGAACCACGTTCTTCAGCGAGGGTTCTTTGAGGTACCGCCTCCTAGCTCTAATGCCCCTGTTTTTCATTGGGGTGAAGCTATCCGCGGGGTGAAGAATCTTTTAGAGAGACTGCAGAGGAAGCGAGGGTCAGTTTTATCTACAACCCCGGTAGAAGTAGAAGTCTTTGAGCCGGTGGCCCTAAGGGATGGTTCTTCAGCGAATAACCCTTGGCTTCAGGAGCTTCCGGATCCTATCACTAAAATTACTTGGGATAATTACGCCAATATCTCCCCTGCCCTTGCCCGGGAGCTCAAAATTCAAGAGGGCCAGTTGATCCAAATCCGGGTGGGCGATCGGACTCTTATCCTTCCTGCCCATATTCAACCGGGCCAACACCGAAGAACGATTTCGATCCCCTTAGGTTACGGGCGTACTCACGCTGGCCCTGTTGGAAATGGAGTAGGCGTCAACGCTTACCCTCTGATGACTTTTCAAGAAGGTTGGCTGAGGCCCACTGGTTTGGTCACCTCCCTAAAGTCTTTAGATCGGGTGGTCGCCTTCGCTCAAACCCAACTGCATAGCTCCCTGGAGGGGCGTCCGATTATCCTAGAGACCCTTTATTCTCAGTTTCGGCGAGGTGATTTTGAGAAAGAGCGTCGCGAGGAGGGGGAGGAAGCTAACTTATGGGGTGAGCATCAGTATCCCGAGTACCGGTGGGGAATGGTGGTGGACCTCACGCGATGCATTGGTTGTTCCGCTTGTGTTGTGGCCTGTGATCTAGAGAACAACGTTCCCGTAGTGGGGCGAGAGGAAGTTCGGAGGCAGAGGGAGATGCACTGGCTCCGTGTGGATCGCTACTTTAGTGGAGACCCTGAGAAGCCAGAGGTGGTTCATCAACCGATGATGTGTCAACAGTGCGACAACGCCTCCTGCGAAACGGTTTGTCCAGCGCTCGCCACTGTTCACGACGACCAGGGGATTAACGTCCAAGTTTATAACCGATGTGTGGGAACCCGTTATTGTGCCAACAACTGTCCCTATAAAGTTCGGCGATTTAACTTCTTCAACAACATCAGCAACGATCTAACACGGAATCTTGCTCTGAACCCTGATGTTACCGTCCGGAGCCGAGGAGTGATGGAGAAGTGCAGTTTCTGTCTCCAGAGGATCCAATTAGCGAGAATCCAAGCACGAAAAGAGGGGCGAAAGGTATATGACGGCGAGATCCAAACCGCTTGCTCTCAGTCTTGCCCTGCTGATGCTATCGTTTTTGGCAATCTAGCCGACCCCCAAAGCAAGGTATCCCGTTTAGCTACTTTGCCCCACAGCTATCGGGTTTTGGAGGAATTAAACCGGCGACCGAAAGTTTATTATTTGATGAAGGTTCGTCATCGAGGAGAAGAGGTGAGCAATGGATAGAGCATCCTTATCGCCCTTGCGGAAACCTTTAGTAGCTAAGCCTAAAACTTTGGAAGAAGTGACGGAGGATGTTACCCGGCTGGTCTTCCGGAAACCCGGCCTGGGGTGGTGGCTTGCTTTTCTGATCGCTTTTACGGCTTTTCTTGTGGGTGTGTCGGCGATTGTCTACGAGATCCGGGTAGGTATCGGGGCTTGGGGGTTAAACCGTACAGTAGGTTGGGGTTTTGACATTACCAACTTCGTCTTTTGGATCGGTATTGGCCATGCGGGCACCTTGATTTCTGCGGTACTTTTCCTCTTCCGCCAGAAGTGGCGCACCTCTGTTAACCGGTCTGCAGAAGCAATGACCATCTTTGCGGTCATTTGTGCCGCTCTATACCCCCTGATTCACCTCGGTCGGCCTTGGTATTTCTATTGGATCCTGCCCTATCCTAATAACCGAGGCTCCCTATGGGTGAACTTCCGAAGCCCTCTTTTGTGGGACTTTTTTGCTATTACCACTTACTTCATCATCTCTCTCATCTTCTGGTATATCGGAATGCTTCCGGACTTGGCAACCTTGCGAGATCGAGCTCCAACCAAGTTTCAGAAGAGGATTTTTCACTTGCTTTGTTGCGGATGGAATGGTTCCGCCCGGGTGTGGCATCGCTATGAAACGATTTACGCCTTATTGGCCCTTTTAGCGACCCCTTTGGTAGTTTCTGTTCATAGTATTGTGAGCTTTGACTTTGCTACCTCCGTGATTCCTGGTTGGCATACCACCCTCTTTCCCCCTTATTTTGTAGCCGGGGCGATCTTCTCGGGGATGGCTATGGTAATGTCTATACTGATTATTACTCGTAAAGTGATGAACTTAGAAGATTACATTACCCCCTTCCACTTTAATTGGATGTGCAAGATCCTTTTAATAGCCAGCTGGATCATTGGGCTTTCTTATGGGATTGAGTTTTTCATCGCTTGGTATAGTGGGAATCCTTATGAACTATCCGCCTTCCTTAACCGTGCCCTTGGGCCTTACAGCTGGGCCTACTGGACAATGGTGGTTTGTAATTTCCTTGTTCCCCAGGTCTTCTGGTTACGCTGGGCTCGTCGCACCCTTTGGTTAATGTTCCTTGTGTGTATCCTGATCAACGTTGGAATGTGGCTTGAGCGATTTGTTATCATTGTTACCTCTCTCCATCGCGATTTCCTCCCAAGTAGCTGGTCTTACTATATTCCCACAGCGAATGAAGTAGCCATTATGGTAGGTATGTTTGGGCTTTTCTTTTCGCTCTTTCTTCTGTTCAGCCGTTTTCTACCCGTAGTCTCTATAAGTGAGATTAAGGGGGTTCTGGGTTATGGCCGGTCGGAGCCTAGCTATAAGGGAACTCCCGCAGAAGAGATTCAGGAGTCTCCGGAAATTTCTGGGAAGGGACCTCGGGCAGTGGAGGGGTTGGTAAAAGGTTCCTCAGGAGTATCGGCAGTGGAGTAGGAGGCGGTCCTTTATGGCAAGGGATAGAGAAGCGATTGAGCGTTTCTATATTGGTTATTTCAAGGATGAATATGACCTGGTTCAGGCCACGCAGGAAGCCCGGAGAAGAGGCTACCGGGTGCTAGACGCTTTCAGCCCTTATCCGGTGCACGGTTTGTCGGAGGCGATGGGTTTGGGACCTTCCCGGTTGACTTTAATCGGCCTCTGGGCAGGGGTCCTCGGTTTGGTGCTAGGGTTGACCCTTCAATATTGGACCTCCGCTTACGATTGGCCCCTTATAGTCGGAGGTCAGCCTTTCAACTCTTGGCCTGTTTTCATCCCTGTTTCCTTTGAATTGACGGTTCTGTTTGCTGGGGTCATCGGTGTGATTGCCTTATTTATCCGAACCCGGTTGCTACCCGGACATCGAAAGCCTCTTTTACGCAGAGTAACCGATAACCGATTTGCTTTGGCCATTATGGCGGAGGATGCTTCTCTAGACCCTAAGGATATCCTTCAGCATTTAAAAGAGTTTGGTGCTGTTGAAGTGGTAGAGGGGGATGAGTTAGAGGATAGTCTTGAAGGAGTAAGTTCAGAACCTGCCTTTACTGAGAGGCAAAGGGATAGGAGTCGAGCCTTGCTCTTAGCCAGTTTTCTTCTCCCGGTGGTCGTTTTAGGAGGTTTGATAACCGCTCAACGCGACCTATCCCGACCCAATTGGGTGTTACCAACTCAGATGGCTCAGTCGCCCGCTTACAAATCTCAGAGTTGGAACCCGGTGTTGGCCAACCATATGACGCTACAACCTCCTGTTGAGGGAACCTTAGCTCGAGATGCCCATCCTTTTCCCTATGGTAAAACGGAGGCTGAGCGAAAGCGTGCCGGTGTGGAGCTAAAGAATCCCTTCGCTCCTACTCCAGAAAACCTTCAACGTGGCCAATGGATTTATGAAACCTTCTGTTTGGTTTGCCATGGGGCTTCTGGGAAAGGGGATGGTCCAATGATTCCAAAGTTTCCTAATCCCCCCAGCTTCCTCTCTAAGAGCTCTCTGGCCTTAAAAGATGGGGAGATGTTCCACACGATCACCCTAGGCCGTAAGAAGATGGCTAGCTATGCCAGCCAGGTTTCTTGGGAGGACCGTTGGCGGGTGATCCTTTACATTCGCCAACTTCAGAAAGAGAGCCTTCATCTTGGAAGAGGACCAAAGCCTGAGAGTGCTGTTCCAACATTGAGGAGAAGATGAGATGATGATAGAGAAGCTAAGAGAGGGAGACAAAGCGAGGAATATTCTGTGGGTTTTGATAGTCCTCGGATTCTTTACCTTTTTGATAGGATTGGTTCAGTCTCCCCAGCGTACTTGGGCTAATCTGTTGCTGGGAAATTACTATTGTGTTTCCCTTGCGATATATGGAACTGTGTTTATTGCTCTGATGTATGTCTTCAATTCAGGTTGGGGGGTGCTGTTTCGCCGAGTCCCCGAGGCAATGAGCCATTACTTGCCGGTGGGAGCCCTTCTGATGTTGGCCCTCTATTTCGGAAGGACTGAACTCTATCCGTGGGCATGGCCTGAAACAGGGGCTCCTTTAATGTCGTTCCCTCAGAAGAGTCTCTATCTTAATACCCCTTTCTTCTTTTTCCGGATGGCGACGGCTTTGGGGCTTTGGATTCTCTTCTCCCATTGGCTTCGCCATCATTCCCAACAGCAAGATGAGGATGGAGACCTGGTTCATACTCAGAAGAGCAAAGTCCTTTCTATCCTGTTTCTTCTCCTCTTTGCGATCACCTTTATCTATACCAGTTTTGATTGGCTGATGTCTTTGGAACCCGATTGGTATAGCACTCTTTTCCCCGCTTATTGTTTTGCCGGGCTTTTCCTGGGAGGAACTTCTGCGATGATCATCCTGATTCTCTATCTTCAGGAGCAGGGTTTCCTCTCCGAGATAACGGATCATCATTTATACGAATTAGGCCGGGTGCTTTGTGCCTCGAGTCTATTCTGGGCCTACATCTACTTCAGTCAGTATATGTTGATCTACTACACCAATATTCCGGAAGAGGCAAAATATTACGCTGAGCGGTTAAGAGCAGTAGGTTCCTTACCCATTCTGTTGAACTTGGCTCTCAATTGGGTTATCCCCCAAGTTGTTTTAATCCCCGCCCGGGTTCGGCGTTCTGCTCCCGCATTGTTAAAAGTTTCTGCAGTAGTGCTTCTTGGGCGATGGCTTGACCTCTATCTGTTAATTATGCCGGCGGTGGGTTTATCTTTGCGCTTGGGTTTCCTAGAGGTTTTCCTCTTTCTTGGAGTTCTCTCCCTTTTTCTCCTCCTTTTCCTCAAGGGTTTCCAGAAGTCTGCTCCAGTACCTCAAAAGGACCCTTATCTTGCCGAGAGCCTTCACTTCCGAGTGTAGAGGGGAGGGCTTCCAACCTGGATTTTTTCGGGATAGAGGATGGTTGGCTATCCCGAGGTCTTTATCTTTGCTCGGTATCCTCCTCCTTTTTGTCCCAGACGTTTTTGAGTTGACCGTCCTCTTATGAGGGAGCTATAATGGCATTGACAATCCAACAGTTTGCTTGGGGCCGATGATCTTACTAAGAACCTCAGAGATAGGGATTGACGAGATTAGAGAGCGTGTTGTTAGGGAGTATGCTTTTACTCCCCAACAAGAGCAAAAGGTTAAGGAGATTCTAGAAGCGGTTCGAGTCGAGAAGGATGCCGCGGTCAAACGTTATTCTCTTGCTTTAGATGGTCTGGAGTATTCGGGTCAGCCGGTTTCTGAGGAGGCCTTTGCTTCTGCCTATCGGCAGGTGAGTGAGGAGTTCCTCGCCGCAGTTCACACTGCTCAACACAACATTACTGCGTTTCATAAACGTTTTGTCCCTCGCTCCTGGATTGAGGTTTTTAGCCCTGGTGTATTAATGGGTCAATTAGTTCGTCCCTTGGATAGAGTAGGCATTTATATTCCTGGGGGCACTGCTTCTTATCCCTCAACGGTGTTGATGACGGTGATTCCTGCTCGAGTAGCCGGGGTAGAGGAGATTATTCTTTGTACCCCTCCAGGAAATCTTAAACCCGAGTTATTGATTACCGCTCAGGAAGCCGGAGTGGATCAGGTTTTTGCGGTGGGAGGGGTTCAGGCTATTGCGGCGATGGCTTATGGTACCGAAAGCATTCCTAAGGTGGACAAAATCTGTGGACCGGGAAACCCTTATGTGGTATTAGCCAAGAAGCTAGTGTATGGGGAGGTGGGGATTGAGGCTCTTCCCGGTCCTACAGAGATTTTGGTCGTTGCGGATGATTCCGCTAAGCCGGAATGGATTGCCGGGGATTTATTATCCCAAGCGGAACATGGAGGTATTGAGGGAGCCTCAACATGTGTTTTAGTGACACCCTCGGAGAGGTTGGCCAAAGAAGTCGCCGCGGAAGTGGAGAACCAGGTGTGTCGTCTCCCTCGTCGGGAGTTTGCCGAGCCTTCGATCCGGCAGAGAGGTTATGTGGTCCTTACGGAGAGTTTAGAGGAGGCTACTGAAGTTGTCAACGCAATAGCCCCAGAGCATGTTGAACTCTATGTAGAGGAACCTTGGGATCTCGTCCCTCTGATCCGGCACTGTGGTGCCCTTCTGATTGGAGGATGGACCCCGGAGCCGGTAGCGGATTACGTGGCTGGGCCTAGCCACGTGCTTCCCACAGGGGGTACCGCCCGCTTTGCTTCTCCCCTCTCAGTAGAAGATTTCGTTAAGCGTACCTCCCTGATTCATTACTCCGAGCGCGCCCTCCGACAGGTGGCTTCGGATATTATCGCTTTCGCCCAAGCAGAAACCTTAGAGGGCCATGCGGAAGCGGTTCGTCTCCGTTTTAAAAGGTCTTCCTTTTAACTACTATGCAGAAACCAGATCGTAGCGCCCAAATCGAGCGTGCCACTGCTGAGACAAGCATTCGCCTTAGATTCCATTTGGATGGGACGGGTAAGGCAGAGGTCGCCACGGGTGTAGGCTTTCTTGATCATATGCTCACCCTCTTTGCTCAACACGGCCTTTTTGACTTGGAGGTTCAGGCTGAGGGAGATTTGCATATAGATGCTCACCATATTACAGAAGATGTGGGGATCGTGCTAGGGCAGGCGATCAAAACTGCTTGTGGAGATAAAAAAGGTATCACCCGCTACGGGTATTTTGTCCTTCCGATGGATGAAGCCCTCGTTTTATGCGCCTTGGATTTAAGCGGACGGCCTTATCTGGGTTACAATTTACAACTTCGGACACCAAAACTGGGGAATATGGAGACGGAACTGGTAGAAGAATTCTTCCGAGCGGTCTCTTGGTCAGCAGGAATGAACCTCCATCTTCGCCAGCTCGCAGGAACGAATACCCATCATATTATTGAGGCGGCTTTTAAAGCCTTTGGCCGTGCTTTGGATATGGCGACGCGTCTTGACCCCCGGGTGGAGGGGGTACCGTCAACGAAGGGCATTCTCTAACGATGAAGATAGTCATTGCGGATTATGGAATGGGCAATTTACTCAATGTTCAGAAGGCTTTTACTTACCTCGGTTATTCCTCTGAAATCACTCAGGACCCTGAAGCGGTAGCAAAAGCAGGTAAACTGGTTCTCCCCGGGGTGGGGGCTTTTGGCTCCGCGATGTCTTTCTTAAACCAGATCCGCAGTGAAAAGGGCCGAACGATGCAAGAGGCGATTCTGTCCTTTTACCAGAAAGGGGCTCCCCTCCTGGGAATTTGCTTGGGGATGCAAATCCTTTTTGAAGAGAGTGAGGAACATGGATATCATCAAGGGTTAGGCATTATCCCAGGTCGGGTAGTTCGTTTTCCTGAACGTCCGGATCTGAAAGTTCCTCAGATGGGTTGGAACAGCCTTCTGATTCAGCAACCAGATCATCCTCTCCTTAAAGGTATCCCCGAAGGCTCGATGGTTTACTTTGTCCATTCTTACTATTGTGTACCTTCCGATCCTTCAACCGTACTAGCTCTTACGGAATATGGTTTGCCTTTCTGTTCTGTTGTTGGGAAGAATAATGTGATGGCAACCCAGTTCCACCCGGAGAAGAGTGGGCAGATAGGCCTCCAAATCTTACGGAATTTCGCAGAGATTTAGAAAATGGAAGTTATTCCTGCTATTGACCTGAAAGAAGGCAAATGCGTTCGTCTTTACCAAGGGGCTTTTGATCAAGTTGCGGTTTTTGCTGAAGACCCTGTAGCAGTTGCCCAACGATGGGAGAGGGAGGGAGCAGGGAGACTTCACCTCGTGGATCTGGAGGGGGCACGCTCAGGGCGACCAGTGCACTTGCATATTTTGAGACGGATCCGAGAATCGGTTGCCCTTCCTATTCAGTTTGGCGGTGGCCTTCGTTCTCTTGAGTGGATTGAAAGGGCGTTGGCCGAAGGAGCGGACCGAGTGGTTTTGGGAACGGGAGCTATTCTCCAATTCTCCTTACTCCGAGAGGCGGTAAACCGATGGGGAGATAGGATTGTCTTAGGATTGGACTTAAAGGGGGGGAAAGTTGCTGTTCGGGGATGGCAAGAGGCGGTGGAGACAAGCCCTCTTGTTCTTATCCGTCAGGCGGAAGCTGTAGGGCTTGAGAGGGTGATTGTAACGGAGATCGGCCGGGATGGTACTTTGCAAGGCCCTGCAGTGGAGCTTTATCAGGATTTGGTTACCCGAACCTCGCTCCGGATCATCGCTTCGGGGGGAGTTAGCCAAATAGAGGACCTTGTAGCCTTGCAAGCCACCGGTGTAGAGGGGGTTATTGTGGGTAAAGCTTTGTATATGGGCCTGCTTCAATTGCCGGAAGCCCTTGCGGTGGTCAGCAAGAGGAAGAAAAATGTTGGCTAAAAGAATTATTCCTGCTTTAGATATTCAGGAAGGCCGGGTAGTGAAATGTGTTCGGTTCTTGAACCCCCGAGATGCGGGAGATCCCGTGGATTTGGCTCGGCTTTACGACCAGGAAGGAGCGGACGAGATCGTTTTTCTGGACATTACAGCAAGCTACGAGAAGCGTGATATCATTATTGATGTGGTTCAGCGAGTGGCGGAGCAGGTTTTCATCCCTTTGACAGTTGGAGGAGGAGTGCGAACGGTAGAGGACTTTCGGAGGATTTTAAAAGCAGGAGCGGATAAATGTTTTATTAACACCCGGGCGGTGGAGGAGCCTAGCTTGATCACAAAAGCGGCTGACCGTTTTGGTAGCCAATGTGTAGTTGTAGCCATAGATGCCAAGCGCCGAGAGGACAATGGCCGAGTTTGGTGGGAGGTTTACACCCATGGTGGGCGAATCCCCACCGGTATAGACGCCGTTGAGTGGGCTAGAGAGGTCGAGCGGAGAGGAGCAGGAGAAATCCTCCTTACTTCAATAGATGCTGATGGTACCCGAGAAGGTTACGACTTGGCAATCACGCGCGCTATCGCCGATGCGGTGAGAATTCCGGTGATCGCCTCGGGAGGAGCAGGTACTTGTGAACATATTTATCAGGGCTTGACTCAAGGGGGAGCAGAGGCAGCTCTAGTGGCCTCGGTTGTCCACTATCAAATCCTCACCCTTCGTCAGATCAAAGAATACCTCAGGGAACGAGGTGTTCCCGTAAGGCTTTAACTATGCCCGAATTACGGATTGGAACCTCGGGTTGGCAGTATCCTCATTGGCGTGGACGTTTCTACCCTCAAGCAATCTCACCCCGGGACTGGCTCCCCTTCTATTCCCAAGAGTTCGAGACTGTGGAAGTTAATAATTCCTTCTACCGTCTTCCAGAACCCTCAGCCTTTGAAAGGTGGTATAAAGTGACTCCTGCCGGCTTCCTTTTCGCCCTAAAGGGGAGTCGGTTTATCACCCACGTTCGTAAACTTTTGGGAGAAGAGGTCCCCCAGGCGGTGCAGACTTTTCTCAACAGATCCTCATTACTCCGGGAGAAACAAGGCCCTATTCTCTGGCAGCTTCCTCCCTCCCTTCACTATGACCCCAAGCGTTTGGAGGGGTTCCTGGGAGCCTTACCTTCCGAAGATTTTCGGTTTGCCCTAGAGGTTCGCCACCGCTCTTGGATGACGGAGGAGTGTTACACTCTGCTCCGGTCCCGAAATATCGCCTGGGTCATTGCGGATGCCCCGAAGTTTCCCAAGGAGGAGGTCATCACTGCCAACTTTGTCTATCTACGCTTCCACGGAGCGGAGGCTCTCTATGCCTCCAAGTATTCCGACCAACAGTTAGAGAGTTGGAGCCAAAAAATCCGCGGTTGGCTGAGGCAGGGGTTAGATGTTTATGCCTATTTTAACAATGACTTCAACGCTTATGCGGTGGAGAACGCCCGGCAGCTCAAGGCCTTGGTGCTCAGCGAATCCTGATTTCTATCTGCCAGTCCACAATATCTAAATCGGGATCATTCCCTCCTATCACGTCTCCAGAAGTCTCCGGGCGCGATAGATCTGCATTGCGGAAGAGGCGTGTGGAACTGGTGGAGATGGTAACATAATCATTCCCTGAAGCTCCTAGGGCATCAACTAGCTTCCTTCCTCGAAAGTTGGGGTCTTGGGGGATAATATCTGTGGCGATGAAATTGATGTTGGCTTGCCGAACTTGGGCGAAGGGGCCAACTTCTAATTGACCCAGGTCAAGGGTGAATTGAACAGTATTGCTCCCTGGGGTGAAATTGATGTTAAGGGGTCTGCCAATGAAAGTGGAGGCTAGAAGGCTCGAACCAGGTTCCACTCGGTAGATTCCAGCAAAGCCAGGTTGAAAGCGATCCCAACGCACATAATAGGTGAACCGACCTGCCCCAAAACCGTTTCCCCAAGGAGGGGAGACAACAGGGATGGGACCATTGGAAGTATCGTCACTCAGGTCCAAAAGAAAGAAATAATACCGATCTGGATTGATCTGACCCCGGACGGAGAACTGAACCACCATAAGGCGGTTGGTTTGGACTTGAGCACCAGGAGGAGTGCGGGCACAACCCCCTAAGAGACAAGGCGAAAGGGCCAGGAATCCCCAAAGAGGAAGGAGAGGGTAGAAAGAGAAAAGATTCCAGAAAGACTCTTCCCTTTTCGCCTTAGAGGGGCATACCCTCCTTTTCAGCCAGTGATGATCCATCTTACCCCTTTGGCGCAGAAGCCTCATTATGGTTAGCAGTCCTATTATATCGGTTAAAGTTTGGCGAGGTAAACTTCGGAAGCGGAGGTTTCTCCTTATACAGGTACTGAATCCCCTCCTTAGTGGAATATTATTAGCGACCCCCTTTCTCTTTCCAAAGGGAGGATGGCTTATCTGGGGAGCTATGGTGCCTTACCTCTGTCAGTTGTTTCAACTAGGGGGTATAGGGAAGATTTGCTGGATCAGTTATCTCACAGGAATCGGTTTTTGGGGAGCCTTCTTCTACTGGATCACCCTATTCGGTTTTATTCCCTGGATAGCCCTGGTTTTATATGCTAGCCTCTTTTGGGTTCTCTTCGCTTTGCTTGCCTATCCTTTCTTAAAGAGGCCTTCGTTAGCCCAGCTTGTTGCTTTGCCTTCCCTTTGGGTTGGGTTGGAATGGTTAAGGGCGCAGGGTACTTTAGGATTTACCTTTGGGCAGATCGGTTCAGCCCTTTATCTCTACCCTTTTTTCCTCCAACCCGCTTCCTACGGAGGAGTTTGGCTCTTAAGTGCTTTGGTTTTTGGGGCTAATCTTTCTTTTGCTCTTCTTTTAAGAGATCTTCAGGAGGCCCGGTTCTCCGCTTCTGCTCTCTCCTTTTTAGGGATCCTCTTGGTATTACTAGGAGTTTGTTCTTTAAGGATGAGAGAATTCCCTTTCCTTCAGAAAGAGGGGCTTGTTTCACCTAAGCAATTTCTACGCGTTGGTTTATTGCAAGGGGGGATTAATCGAGAGATCAATGGGTATTTTAGAGAGCCAGAACAGGTCTTTCGGCTTTATGAGACCCTTACTCAGGAGGCTAGTCAAAAAGGCGCTCGGTTAATTCTTTGGCCGGAGAGCTCCGTTCCCTATGAAGTTCGGAATTTTCCCGAGGTTCAACGGCGTCTCGCTCGGTTGGCTCGAAAGGTCCAATCCGCTCTTTTGGTAGGTTCTTTCTACATTGACGCTCAAGGACGAACTTTTAATACCGTTCTGCTCTTTTCGCCATCAGGGGAGATTCTTGGGGAGTACCGCAAACACCGTCCTGTTCCTTTTGGAGAATTTGTGCCTTGGAGGGATTGGCTACCTGATATCAGCTCATTAGGGGCTCCTGTAGTGGATTTATCTCCAGGACCTGGGCCAGAAGTTCTTGGACAAGGGCAGATGAGACTTGGGCCCTTGATCTGCTTTGAGTCAACTTTTTCGGATCTTGCTTTACAAACCGCCCGGCGGAACCCTAGCCTCTTCGTCGTGGCTACCAATGATGCTTGGTTTGGTGATTCCTCGGCGCGTTGGCAACATTTAGCTTTTGCTCCCTTACGAGCAGTGGAGAATGGTTTACCGTTGGTTCAATGTGCTACCGATGGAGTAACCGCGGGTTATGATGCTTATGGAAGGCAGATAGCTTCTTTGCCGGTAAAGAAAACAGCTGTTCTCATTATCGATTTGCCTTTGCAGAACTTGCCAACCCTTTATCGGCGATGGGGGGATTGGTTGGTTCCTTTCGCTATCGGAAGCTATGGTTTCGCTCTCTTTTTCTTGCGGCCAAAGAGGCAAGCTTTGGGACGAAGGGAAAGGGAATATCACAGGGGATAATAGGGGGTATCGCACGCAAAGACAGGTTTTGAGGCTAGGAGAGGGAAATAGCAGAGTGGATAGAGTAGTTTTGGGGAGGCTCTGATGATTATCCGAGAAGGAGACCGATGCTTAGAAATTATTCGACAGACGGACCATGCATGCTTGGCGGGACAGATCGCTAGCTGCTGGGATGAAAAGCACTTTTGGGGGCCTAACCCCCGAGAAGAGGTTTTGTTCGCCATTGCCCAGCACGATAACGGATGGCTGGAATGGGAAGAAGCACCCGTAATCTGCCCCGAGACAGGGCTTCCTTACCCCTTTACAGGAATGCCTGTGGGAGACATTCTCGGTATTTGGAGTCGGGGTCCCCATCGATTCGCCACTCAACACCCCTATGCTTCCTTACTTTTAAGCCTTCACGGGGTCTATCTGTTATCTAACCGGTATCGGCACGGTCTAGACGATCCCCTGGATAGGGAAATGATTCGGGTTTATCTCCTTGAAGAGAGGGCTTTCCAACGGAATCTTATCAAACAATTAGGACTGGAAGAGGTCCCAGAGAAGAAAGAAGTTCTCTTGCGCAATTATCGCTTACTGCAACTTTGTGATTGGCTATCCCTCGTTGTCTGTTGCCCCATTCCTTCGGCTACCCTGCTGGATGAAGTCCCTCTGAGG
Organism: uncultured bacterium; assembly: GCA_964429225.1. Lineage (GTDB taxonomy): Bacteria > Armatimonadota > DTGP01 > DTGP01 > CAYSAW01 > CAYSAW01. Next base: position 196,769 of record CAYSAW010000002.1, on the reverse strand, counting down.
GAAGGGGGCGAAACAACGATTTATCTTCATTTGGCCCAGGATAAAGATTTGGAGATGAGGCCCTTTCCTCTCAAAGAACCTTTGACAGCCTCCATTCCTGTGTACCGCCTCCCCAGAAAGTTCTACCATAGTGATGATGAATTCCTGGAGGCTTGGCAGAACGCGGAGATCAAATATTTAACTGTTCGCTTCTTGGAAGGCGAGGTCCTCCATTAACCAAGAAGGAGAAGGTTACCCCCGGTTTTTAAAATATTGTTAGAAAAATGGCGCCTTTTTCGTATTCCTTTGTGAAAGGGAGTTATCAGGTCTTCTCAGTGAAGCCCGGGAGAGCTTTCGCCCTAGATCAGAGGGGAGGGGGTTTGCAATGACCTTCTACCCTTCTGATCAGGAGCTGGTGCAACAGGTTCTATCGGGGAAGGAGGCCGCTTTCTCTCAACTCATCCTGCGCTATCGGGAGAGATTAATGCGGTTATTATATTATTACGTTAATAACTGGGAGGATGCACAAGATCTGTGTCAGGAAACTTTTATCCGGCTTTATCACAGTCTTCGCCGATACGATCTTCGCAAACCTTTTGCTCCTTGGCTTTATCGGATAGCGGTTAACTTAGCCCGGGATTTTTTACGCCGGCGAAAGGTTCGACCGGCGGCAATGCCTCTGGACTTGCCTTGTTCGCCTCCCCTTCCGGATTCTTCCCCTTCTATGGACTCTGTGCTAATTTCTAAGGAGACCTATCAGAAGGTGATCCAAGCGATTGAGGAGCTGCCACAAAATTATCGAGAGGTATTAGTTCTTCGTTATTTAGAAGATTTCTCCTATTCCGAGATTGCTTCTATCTTGGGTATTTCCGAAGCGAATGTGATGATGCGAGTATCTCGGGCGCGCAAAATGCTTCGGGAGAAGCTAGCAAACGTCTTTGGGGAGTCTGGGGAATGAGCTACTCCTGTGAAAGGATTCGAGAATTTCTCTCTCCTTATATGGACGGGGAGCTAGATGACAAACGGGCTCGTTCCTTAGAGGAGCATTTGAGCCGATGTCGTCAGTGTGCCGAAGAGTTGGAGGAGATGGTTCGTCAAGAGCAGTTGTTAAAGTCGGTTTTTCATCTACCTCCCCCCATAAAGGGGCCTGATCCTGCTCTGGTCCTTCAGAAGCTTAGGTATCAGCCTCGGATTCAGCTTCTCTGGTTCATGGGTTTGAGGGATAGAGGATACCCCTATGGTATTGCTTTGGTCTGCCTTTTAGCGCTGTTTTTCCTCTGGTGGTTCCTCCAGCGTCCTCTTCTGTCCTCAGAGGTGAGGGTTATTGCCAGAGAGGGCGTGGTCCTTCAGCGGAAATCTCCCTCCTTTTGGACGTGGCTTAGACCGGGAATTGTTAGGGCGGGAGACTATATCATTAATCAAGGCGAGGGGTTGGTAGATCTTCGTTGGGGTAAGGGACATCAGAGCCGTTTGGCTCCCGGTGCTCGGATAAAGATTAATGCCGAAGGCCAGGGAGGTTACCTTCTTTTGGGAAAAGCCTGGTTTAAAGTGAAGTCTGGTTTCGGTTCCTTTGATGTGTTAACCCCCGGGGGTAAGGTGGAGGTGTTGGGAACAGAGTTTTCGGTGAATGTGGATTCTCGAGGGAAGACCTCGGTATGGGTTCAGCAAGGTAAGGTTCGTTTCTCCAATTCCAAGGGAGCAGTGCTCCTGACCAGCTGGACTTGGAGTAGTGCTCTTCCTAACCAGGCTCCATTAAGGCCAATACCTCTGAATCCCTTGCGCCCAGATGCCTTCTGGTGGCTGAGGCGGTGAGGAAAAGCTTGGGGCGGAAGCCCTTCAGCTGAGGCATTCTTCTGCAACAGGAGGGATGCCTTTTATTTTTATCGAAGGGAAGAGTGGTGTTGGGAGGGTCTCAGGGAGGAGCGATGCACTTTGTGTTGGCTGATGTGAACGAAGCCATTGTTCGGGCGTGGAGGGAGTATTGCGGAGACTTGGATGGGCTTTCCATTTACCACGGGTCCATTTTGGAAGTCCCCTGTGATGCCATCGTTAGTCCCGCTAACAGCTTCGGATTTATGGACGGTGGCTTAGATTTAAAACTCTCCCAGTTTTTGGGGTGGCACGTCCAGGAACGCCTCCAGGAGCTGATCCGCACCCGCCACTATGGGGAGCTTTTGGTCGGTACTGCTGAGATCGTCCCGACTGATCACCCTCGAATCCCTTATTTGATCTCCGCTCCCACTATGCGGGTTCCTATGACCCTGGGGAGAGATACCGTTAACGTTTATTTGGCAACCCGGGCGGTTCTGATTCTCCTTTTGCATGGCACTCTACCAGGGGGAACTCCGGTGAAAGAGGTGGTCAAAACTGTGGCTATCCCTGGGATGGGAACAGGAACAGGACGAGTTCCCCCGGAGATCTGTGCTTGGCAGATGCGATGCGCCTTTCGGGAGGTTCTGCAAGGCGATTATCACTTTCCTCGTTCGTGGAAGGAGGCGAAAAACCGGCATCAATCTTTGCTCCATCCTCTCAAAATGCCTAAAGAGAAAGAAGGCTAACTTTTCTAAGAGAGGAGTTGCCCTTAGCTTGAAATCTTGCACTTTTACCTTAAGGAGAGCTCGGAGATGGAACTAGGATGTAGCACTTTACTACTTGGTGGTTTCGATTTGGATACTGCTCTGCGTGAGATCGGTGAAGCGGGTTACACTGCTATTGAGTTGACCGCTATCCCTGGAATGGGAGATTTTATCCCTGTTGACCGAGAGGAGGGTTTCTATCGAGACCTCTTAGCTAAGATTACGGACTACAATTTAGCCCTCGAATCGATTGGGGCGAGTACCAATCTTTTGGATGAAAACGCTCGGAAACGCTTCATCCGGTTAATGGAGATCGGGCAAATCCTACAAGCCCCTGCTATCACCACCGGTTCGGGAGGGGTTCAGGATGATCCTGATTCCTTTGAGCAGGTCATTAGTGTTTTACAATCTTTAACGCCGGTGGCTCGGCGAACAGGAGTGAAGATCAGCATTAAGCCCCATGTCCGGTCGGCGGTTTACAACACTCCTACTGCTCTGCGAATGATGGAGAGGGTCGATCGCGGGTGGATTGGGATTAATTTTGATGCCAGTCATTTATGGCGGGCTAACGAGACGCCGGAGGAGTCTTTGGAACAGCTGAAGGATTATATTGTTACCGCTCGGATTCGGGATACTCTTAGCCGAGAGATTCCTATAGGGCCTGTGGAAACCCAGGTACCCGGCGGTGGAGCGATGAATCTCCCCGCTATCTGCGCCGGTTTGAAGAGGCTTCCCGGTGTCCGTTGGGCTGTTTTGGAGATCGTAGGTACAAAAGGGATGCCTCTAGAGGAGGTGCGATCTGTTATAGTCCGTTCTTACCAAGCTTTAAAACCTTATTTTGAGGACTAAGCTTGCTTGCAATAAATACTCTCAATTTTGGACGCTATTAGTAGAGGAGAAACCATGAGTTCCTTAGGTATTGGAATTCTTTCTTTTGCCCACGGCCACAGCAATACCTATTGCGAACAAATTGCTAAGATGGAGGATGCTCGGTTAGTGGCTTGTTGGGACGATGATGAAGAGCGGGGGAAGAGGGCTGCAGAGAGATATGGGATGGATTATTCTCCCCATTTAGAGGATGTCCTTTCCCGAAAGGATGTGGATGCGGTCATTGTTACCTCAGAAACCAACCGTCACCCAGAGTTGGTCATAGCATCGGCCCAAGCTGGTAAAGCCATTCTATGCCAAAAGCCCATGGCTTTGACCTTAGAAGATTGTGATCGAATGATTGAAGCGGTAGAAAAACACCAGGTCTTCTTTATGATGGCTTTCCAAATGCGTCATGATCCCGTGAACCAAAAAATGAAAGCTCTTTTAGAGGAGGGGGCTATTGGCCGGGTCGCTGTTCTTCGGAGAAGGCATTGCATTGGAGTCCTTTTCAGTAAGGATTTTGTGGAAGGCCCTACTCGGTGGCATATTGACCCCGAGAAGAATATGGGGATGTTTATGGATGATGCGGTCCACGCCGCGGATTTTATCCGATGGATGTTGGGAGATCCCGTGAGTGTTGTTGCTGAGATAGACGCTATTCTCACTGATGTTGCTCCGGATGATAATGGGGTGGCAGTTTACCGATTCCCCAATAAAGCGATAGCAATCCTGCTCAATAGCTCCACCACCTGGGCAGGGGAAAATACCACTGAGATTTATGGAGACCGAGGAGTGATTATTCAGAATTATGGGGATGGCCCCTCCTGCCAATGGGCTCCTCCAGGGGCGATTCCGCTGAAACTTTTTCAGGCGGATAAGCCAGGTTGGCAGGAGTTTCCCCTCCCGGTGCCCAAAAGCCAGGGAGAGAGGATTGCTAACGTCCCTCGACCTTTTATCGAGGCCCTGAAATCCGGCCAGGAACCACCAGTAACGGCCCTAGACGGGAAGAAATCAGTAGAAATGATCCTTGGGGCTTACCAATCTGCCAAAGAAGGTCGGAGGGTTTATTTCCCCTTATGATAGAGGTTCGAGCTCTAAGGCGGGAAGAACGCGAAGAAGTCATCCAGTTGTGGTGTACCTGCTTTGGTGCCCAACTCCGAGACTATTTTGACACTTATTTCACTGGTGACCCTTTACACCGAGATGAGTTTACCCGGGTGGCTCTGATAGAAGAGAGGATTGCTTCAGCGGTGCATATTTGTGATCGTCCAGTTGTTCTGGAGGGGAAACCCTTTCGGCTAGGAGGGATTGCCAATGTTGCTACTCTACCGGAGTATCGCCGACGAGGATTGTCCCATACCCTCCTTGAGGACGCGCTTAAGGTAATGGAGGCCCATCATTTCCATCTCTCCCTTTTGTTTACCGGGATTTATCACCATTATGCCCGCCATAGTTGGTTTCAGGTTCCGGCTCCGGGGTTTCGATGGATCATCACGATTTTGGCCGGCTCAACCCCCTCCTATGAGGTGCACCAAACTCTCGGACCTCTCCTTCCAGTTTTAGAAGAAGTTTATCAAAGTTTTGGAAAACAATGCCCTTTTTACTTTAATCGCCCTTCCAGTTATTGGTCAGGTTGGCTCCCCCGCCGTTGGATCTCTGGTGATTGCCTTATCGGTTTTCCAGGTTTTCGGAACCTTAAAGGGTACGCCTTTCTCCGGTTGCCTGAGGATCATCCGGACCGGGCTTTTCTGCGAGAGATCGCTTTTGTGGAAGAGGAGGCTGGGCAAGCTCTCCTAAGAGCAATAGGGGATTATGTCCTAAGCACTGGCCGAAGGATATTAATGGGGAGGCTTCTTCCTCCTTCTCTTAAATCCTTGGCAGTTGATTGGGGAGAGATCGAAGTTTTGTGGCGCCAAGGCGCAATGTTAAGGGGGATTGGGGGTCACCAAGAGGATGTCCTCAGGCTCGCACACCTTATTGAACAGGGCTTAGCCACTTGGTGGGAGATAGATGATTTCTAAAAGTAGAGGACTATCGGTAGATAGGAGTTCGAGAGTGTTGGTTGGTAAGTTTGGAGGTGGAGACCGTTGAAGTGCTTCGGTTGACTTCGCAAGGAGTGGAGCGTCTTGGATTGTGGGGGAGGGGAGAAGAAGTTCGGTTAGTTGTTTTGCCAGGTCTGAGCTTATCTGTGGAAACTGTTTTGGGTTCACCAATGTTGTAAGTGTCCTGAAGGAGGAAACGCCAGGTTGGTTCTCTTTTGGTGTAGATAACCTTGCGGAGCCTCCTTTGTGTAGGATTAGGATATATCAGGTACAAAGGAGTCGCTGGCCATTGTGTAGCCTTTCATAGAGCTAGGGGTGAGGAAAGAGAGAATGAACAGCGAACGATTGTTAAATACTTTCCTGAAGCTTTTAGAATTTAATGCTCCTCCTCGAAAAGAGGGAGCTATTGCTGATTACTTGGAGAACCTGCTTCAGGAGGTAGGAGTAGAGACCTTTCGGGATAGCGCGGGCGAGAAAGTAGGAGGAGAAACGGGCAACATTATTGGACGATTAAAGGGGAATTGTCCAAAAGCACCTTCTCTCCTCCTGAGTGCCCATATGGATACGGTAGAGCCAACCGAAGGTCTGAAAGTTCAGGTTGAAGAAGGTTGGATCAAAACCGATGGGTCTACTATCCTAGGTGCGGATGACCGGGCGGGGTTGGCCGTTATTATAGAAGCAGTGAGGACAGTGATTGAGGAAGGCTTACCTCATGGTGACTTGGAGATTGCTTTTAGTATTTGCGAGGAGATCGGCCTTTACGGTGCCCGTTATATGGACTTTAGCCTTTTACAATCCCGGTTAGCGTATGTATTCGACTCTGGGAGACCGGTGGCTGGGATCATCAACTCCGCTCCTTGGCATAGGCGTCTTACGTTCTGTTATAAAGGGAAAGCCTCTCACGCAGCTGCAGCGCCAGAACAGGGGATTAATGCTATTCTAGCAGGGGCAAGAGCCATTTCCGTACTTCCCTGGGGCCGATTGGATGAAGAAACAACCGCTAATGTAGGGGTAATCCAGGGGGGTAAAGCCACGAATATCGTGCCGGAAACTCTTGAAGTAAAGGCCGAAGCTCGCAGCCGAGATCCCGAAAAGCTTGAGAAGGTGGTTCAGAATATGATCAAAGCCTTTGAAATAGGAGCCTTCTCCGTGGGAGCTGAAGTGAAAGTCGAGCAAGAATATCTCTACAAAGGGTATTTCATCCCCGAAGACCATCCCCTGATCCAATGGGCGGTAGAAGTCCACCGTAACTTAGACCTCGAAACCGTGATTAAACCCGGTTCCGGCGGGAGTGATGCTAATATTTTTAATGAAAGAGGAATCACTTCAGTAGTCATAGGACTAGGTTATCAGGATGTTCACAGCGTTGATGAGAGGATAGCTATTGCTGACTTGGAAACCTCAGCTCGTTTCGCCATTGGCTTGATCCAGCAAGTGGCCCAGCAAAGTGGTCCCCTTCCGTAAGAGGTTCTTTTTGGAGAACCCTGATACCGGAAGGAAGTTATCAAGTTGGTAGGAGAGGTTAAGGAGTTAGGATGCTTCGTTATCGCACTGCTATCGTTACCGATATTCTTTCTGAACGCCCGGGGTGCCAGGAGATTGAGGCCCGAACAGTTCGGGAAGAACTTTACCTAAAGGCGATGAATTATACCAATTTAACAGGCCCTGTTGCCCTTGGAGACAAGATTCTTTTGAACTCTACTGCAAGTACTTTGAAACTAGGAACTGGGGGATATGATTTTGTACTTTGTAACCTTACCGCGGTTGAGCGAAACCCCGAGGGTGTGTGGGGGGCCGATACTTCCGGCCATTTAATGAAACTTCGGTATACTCCCCTTCAGTTTGCCTGCCTCTCGGTAGAGGAACCCGCCAGCCCTTTTCACCCTCTTCTCTTGGAAACTTCCTCCCTAGAGGGAGAGATAGTTATTGCTTGTGAACTGTTGAGCCAGGCGGGGACAGTGCTTTTTGCCCTTCGGCAGTTGGATAGCAGAGAGAGGAAAATTGTTTTAGTGGTAACTGATTCAGCCTGCCTTCCTATTGCTTTTAGTCACTTGATTCAGGCGATGCGGGAAGAAAAATGGTTTGATGGAGTCATTACCTGTGGTCAAGCTTTTGGGGGAGATGTTGAGGCTGTGAACTTAGTGAGCGGATTGCTTTCTGCAAAGACGGTCTTTAATGCGGATTTTATTGTGGTGACTCAGGGGCCAGGGAATGCGGGGACGCGTACCCCCTACGGATTCTCAGGTTTATCCCAAGTTGAGGCCCTTAACATTGCTGGAGCTTTAGGAGGCATACCCGTTGTTGTTCTTCGGGCTAGTCAAGCGGACCCTCGACCTGAGCATTATGGCCTAAGCTGGCATACGAAAGTCATCCTTCAACGATTCCTCCTAACTTCTTGTTGGATTCCCGTCCCCTCGGATTTAGGTTTTGAAAGTCTAAAGTTAATCCGGCAGGTGCTCCAATCCTTCGAAGAAATTGAGGAAGACAGAAGAGAAAGACTAAGCCTACAACCCCTCTCTATCCAGCCTCTTTTGGAGGCGTTTTCTTCCGCCTCTATCCCTGTGACAAGTATGGGGCGTACTCCTTCTGAAGACCCCCTCTTCTTCGGTTGTGCTCTTTCGGCGGGGAAATGCGCCGTAGAGTTACGGCGGAAGGCTCAAAAGGTCTAAAACCTTTTCTCCAGATGAGAGGAGGGGTACATCTTTAAGGGGGATGGGAAGCAGGCTAAAGCCTGTGGTTACCTGTTCCCCTTCCTCCTTCGGCTTACCAAGAGGTTCGCCCTCTTGCGGTCTCCCTCCTTCGGTTTCCCTCAGCCCCTCGCCTCCGGGGGAGAAGCCTCTTTCCCCGAGGATACCTCAAGAAAGGTTCTTCCCACCGTTGATAATTTATCCCTTCTTCCCTCTTTATTTCCCGTTGGGTATAGGCGCCTCATTCATTAGGCCTTTACATTCCTATGTTGGAAAAAAGATGGCCTTTTTTCCCTCTCACTTTAGGGAACCTTTTGCGGGGCACAAGGATACAGTAAAGAGGGAGATCAATTCCCGAGTTTCCAGATTCCCTTACAGGGTTTGATTGCCAAGATGACGCTTATAAAAAGTTATTTTTTTCACAATGGAGGAAAAAAGAAGAGGTTTTGGGAATACTCTATGAGAGAACACAGAAAACCGGTAGTAAGAAACTCTTTTCTCTTGCGATGAGGTGCTATTATCACCGTGACTGGAAAAGAATTCAGCCGGGCTTTGGATGAGCTCGCTCATTATCTGGTTGGTTATGAGGATTTTATCACCCAGTTTAAGCTGGCTCTGCTGACTCGTAACCATATTCTCGTTCACGGAGAGACGGGATCGGGGAAGAGCTATGCTTGCCGAGTAGCACTGGGTGCGATTAAAGGGGCGGAGGTTTTTCGCACTCAGGTAAGCGCCTTTACTATTCCCGACCATCTGATTGGTGCTCAAATCCCTGAAGCTTATCTCCAGCGAGGTGAACAAATTTACAACCTCCGTCATGGGTTGGCAGATTGCCATCTGGCTCTGTTAGATGAATTTACGGACGTCTCCGAAGCTTTAGCCAAGTCGCTCAATACTTTGCTTCATGAGCGCCTTTTTGAAACAAAAGATATGCGAGTCAAAATTCCCCTCCATACGGTACTAATGACCGCTAACCAGATCCCCCTCTCTAAAGCCTGGGAGCCCGTCTTGGCCCGGATTGTTTTTCGCTTTGCCGCTACTAATGTTCAGGGTTATTTTGACCGTTATCGAATGCAGAGGATTTTTGAGAAGACTCAAGGGGTTCCCCCCGAGCTCAGTTTAGTAAACTTTGAGGACGTTGTTGCCCTTCATAAGCAAGTGAAAGAGATGCCTGTACCCGATGGAGTACACTATTTGCTCTCCTATATTGTTGAAGAGTATGCCAAGGCAATGGAGGATCAGGCCCACATTCATCTTTGTGGGAGAGATAACACCGCTTTGGTAGATATCGTCCGGGCGGCCGCGGTTTTGGAGGACCGGGAAGTTTCTTATTCTCATTTACCAGCGATTAAATATGCCCTTTGTGAAATGGGGAATACCGAAGAGAGTCGGCGTCAGCAAGCCGTTTTAGATCAGATTCTGGAGCAGGCTCTTCCTCAAGCTAAGTATCTGCGGGAAGAAACACGCTTATATGACAGCTTAGGGAGTCTCGCCCATCAGCTCGCCGACGCTTACGATCATCAAACTCCGGATCATCACCGAGTTTCTCTGCCTTTTGAACTCTTTAAAACCGTGAAGTTTGTCTGGCTGAGTGAGCTAGAGGGCTATTTGGCTGACATTACTGGACGAGTTGCTTTTCAACCTGCCAAAGCTCTGGCTAGTGAGTTGAAGAAGCAAGTCAGTCTTCTGGTTTCCCGTCGCAGGGACCTTCATCCTCACTGATGCGGATGATGACAGCGTTTTGGAGTAGTTTTTGTTCAAAAATCACTCTGGCTTGGCAATTTCTCTGGCAGAGGCTCCGGGAGTGGGTCCTTAAGCCTTTACTATCCCCTTTTCTTCTCCATCGTTCCCGCTGGTACTTTCGCATTAATGGGGAACCTGCTCGGGAACGATTGGACCCTGGGAGGGTAGGGCGTTATTTGGCGCGCTGTGAAAAGCTGGGAGATCCCGAGACGCTAGAACGATTTGCCCAAGGAGGGCTAGGTTCAGAGCCGGATTTTTATCCTTCTCGAGAAACAGTGCTTGAGTTGATGCGGAGGATTTTGTCTGCTTGGCCTCCTTTTCTTGACCTGGGGCAACCCTTTCCCGAGGAATCCTCAGCTCCACCTCCGGTGCGCTATGAGGTGATTAAAAAGCGCAAAAAGGTTCTTGTGACTGAAGCTGAAGTCCTGTTGGTTCCCCAGACGCAGAGGGAAGTTCATAGGAAGGAGGTTCCACCAGGGAATCAATCACTTCGTCCTGCGCGTTCTCTCGGCGAGCTTCGGCGGGCAAGGCTTTTAGACCAGGTGCTGCCCCTCCCTTTACAAGTGGAGCGTTTAACCCGGGGGGAATTGATGGTCGTGGATTACGTCGACCTCCGTTGTTGGACGGAGTTTGTGCCCCAAGAGCGCCTTATCACCCGGGAGGAAGAGCGCGAGACCGAAGTTTGGGTGGAGCTTGATAACCCCGAAGTTCAGAACCGTTATTTTTTGCTCTATATCCTCCTTGATCGCAGTGCCTCGATGCGGGGGCGAGGGGCTACTCTAGCCTTATCCGCTTTGGCAGCGACTCTCCGGGCGCAAATGGATTTTCCTGCGGTGTACTACTTACGCACCTTTGCTGAGACGGTAGACCCCCCCTCTTGGGAGCCTCCCCGACGGGCTTCTACTCTTCAAGAAAGAGAGGCTCTTTTTGAATGGTGTTTTACGATCAATTTTAATGGCTATAACACTCGAACCGCCTCTGCCCTAGAGGTGGCGGTGAGGGATATGACCCTCGCACAGGGGAAAGACCCTTCTCTGGAAAAGGCTTATATCCTGTTGATTACTGACGGCCGTTCGGTGATTTGGGAACATACCCAGCGTTTGATCCAGGATTTAAAGATCCCTCTTCATACCGTTCTCGTCTCTCGAGAGAAAGCCAGAGACTTGGAGCGTATCTCTTCCAGCTTTACGGTTCTGGACGGTTTTCCCGGCCTTTGACCTCTAAGGAGGGAAGATGTCTGCCTTAAAAGCGCGGTTGTTGGTAAGATACTTCCTCCTGGAAAATCTGGTGATTTTGGGAGGATTGTTAGGGGATTTTGAGGCAAGTAGAAGATGGCCAGCTTATGAGGCTTCTATTGGTTTGCTCACTGCTTGCCTGGTGGGTTTGCTGAGCTTGGGGATCCTTTTTCACGCTTTGATCTCCTGCCACCGCAAGGAGAGAGAGGAAGAGCCTCCAACTTCGGATACCTGGGCCTAGACCTCTTATCCTTAACCCCCCTCTTGATTTATGATAGTCTTGGTAATCCCTCTGTTTTAGGGTCAGAGGAGGGTCCAAAGAAATTTATTCAGGAGGTTTTATGAAAGTAGAGTTGTATTCCCCGGATATCTCCTGTGAGGGATGTGCCCAAGCGATTCAGAAAATTTTGAAGGAGGTAGCGGGTGTTAACGAGTTAAAGGTTGAGGTAGAACCTCAGCGGATTTTGTTAAATTTCGATGAATCCATTGTTAGCCTACAGCAAATTAGAGAACGGTTATCTCAAGCAGGCTATGATACGGAGCTAAAGGATTAGTAGAAGTACATAGCAGTGAGTCCTACTCCTTTTCTGATCTTCTCTGTTCGCTCTGAGAGAGATAAAGTAACCGCTCCTCCTTTTTAAGGCCTTGCAAGGGCTTAACATAGTGGTTCTTAACCCATTCCTCCCCTCTTAAGGTGGCTAGGGCCTTCTCCAAGAGATCGGCGTATTGATCGCTCATTAGAGCGATAACGATACAAACTCGGGGGATGTATTGTTGAAGCTGATCGAACCAACGCTGGCAAAAATCGGTGTCCCGAAGGGATTGAATAAGAGGTTGATCATAGGGTTCGAGAGTTTGTTCGGGGGGAACTAAGCCATATTTCCCCGAGAGTATGTACCATTGGTGAGCGTTCCGCTGTGCCCACTGACAGTAAGCCCGGAAGAGGGGGGAGGAAGAGCATATCTCTTTTGCAGGAGCAGGTCGTTCCTGCTTCCGCCGGGTGCATCCTACCACTGCAATAAGGGACAATCGAGGAAGAACCATCTCAATCTTCTTTCCCAGGAATGACCGAAGGGCTGGTCTTCCCTTCTTGCTTTATAGGAAGGTTTTAGAGGTTAGCAGTAGAACCAGGAGGCAATAGCCCCATAGGCTCGATCCCCAGCTTACTTCTTTTGCCTCTTTTCATCCGCGGGATGAGCTTGTTGGATATTCCCGATTTGGCGCAAGGGGATCGGTTGGGTAAGCAATGGATCGGCTCCTTCTCTTCCCGTTTCGGCTAAGCGACGGGATACATGCTCTTCTAGTAGGGCAGAGAACTCGGCGACGAGATCCGGACGCTCTTCAGCTAGGTTCTTCTGTTCTCCCGGATCGGTAGTAAGGTGATAAAGTTCTTGGGGGGGCCTACCGTGGATGTCTGGGTGCTCGAGCGATTGAATAAACTTCCACTCCAAGGTTCTCCATCCTCGTTTCTTCATCCAGGTGTTTTCGGTAATATGGATTCGCTCACAGGTGCCTCTGCTAACGGAGGAGGAATCCAAGAGGAGGGGTAGAAGACTTTGTCCTTGCATCTTGTGCTCCTTGGCTAGGGGAAGGAGGCCAGCTAAGTCCAACAGGGTGACCGGAAGATCGTGCATACGGGTCATTCCAGCTATTCGTTTCCCTTGGGGCAGGATTCCCGGTCCACGCATAATGAGGGGGACGTGGAGATTAGTATCATAAAGGCCGTGGTGATCAAACCACATCTCGTGCTCAATCAACTCTTCTCCATGGTCTGAAGTGAGGATGAGCACTGTAGAGTCGGAGAGATGGAGTTCTTCTAAACGATTGACCAATTGACCAATACAGGCGTCTACATAAGCGATTTCCCCATCATATTGAGCGCATGGAAATTGGATATCAGTAACGTGGCCCATCCATTCTCGAAAGTACCACATAAAGGGAGGGAAGTTCAGAACGGGGTCCATACTGCGGTTGTTGGGGTCGGTTTCGTCACCTCCGTAGAAGAGGCGATCGAAAGGAGGGGGAGGGAGATAAGGGGTGTGAGGGTCCCAGTAGTGGACAAAGAGGAAGAAAGGTTTACTCTGCTGGGCACACTGCTCTAAAATAGAAAGAGCTACTCGATTGACCGCTTCCCCCTTGCGAAGTGGTTGGCCCTTTTCGTGGGGCCAAGAATAAGATTCGTAAACCTCGAACCCCCGAGCGAACCATCGTCCTAAGCTATCAGCAGCTGCTGTAAAGTAGCCCTCAGCTTGTAGAAGTTCCGCAACCGTTTTAATGTGAGGAGAGAGCTCCGGGCGGTGGGATTGACCTGTGATTTCAGTTTCATAGATGTCTTTTCCCGTGAACATTGTGGTATGACCTGGAAAAGTAGGGATGTGAGGGCTGAAAAAATCGGTGAAGAGAACCCCTTCCTGGGCTAGACGGTCTATATGAGGGGAAGTTAAACGCGAATAACCATAACAAGACAAGCGGTCTGCTCTCAAAGTATCTATACTAATTAAGATCATATTGGGTCGACTGGAACCTTTCATCACCATAAGCCTCCATAGAATCTCTTACGACTTCTTCAAAGGTTTTTCTTCCTTTGAATCCGTTATGGGGAAACCTCCAATTATCAGGAGAAGGGTAGCCCCTTTTTCTCCTGTCTGCTGTTCTTGGTCAACTCTAAGAAGCTTTGGCCCTTACCCTAGTTTTTTCTTGTTGAAAGGAAGGCCTCTGTGCTACAATAACGGTGTGAAAATTGTTCTTCCTGCCCTTCTTTTGATCTCCTGGTTATCTCCTCTCGCTTGGACTGACCCTCTGCCTTCTTATTCACTAGCCATCTATGGGTGGCCTCAAAGGTTCCAATTGGAGGAAGTTGATCGCTGGCCGGTTCAAGCTTTTGAAGGTTCCCAAGGCTTAGTGCTAGCCCCTCTTCCAGGGCAGGAGGTGCGCCCTGGCAAAGACCCTTTTGGAGGTTTAACCTTTCGGTACAGCCTGGCTCTTTATACTCAGAGTTCTTTGGAGGAAAAGGGCCTTTCCTCCAAAGAAGGGGGCCGGAAAGAATGGTTTTTGCGTTATCGCCTCTATTATAGAAAAGCCAAATATCGAGCTTTAGCCCTGGAAATAGGTCGCTTTATCCTAGTTAGCCATCATTTAATTGAGAAAAAACTTTCTCTCCCTCTATTCTATGGAGAGAGCGGAGTAGCGAATGTTTGGTTGCTGGATACTGGAGAGGCAGGAGCGGAGCAGAAAGGAGAGAATCTCTTCTTTTATCAGATCGAGAGACCGAGAAGCTCTTTAGAGTGGCTTCGGGAAATCGCCCATGAGTTGGGTCACTTAGCCTTTCCCGGATGGAGTGGTTTTCGGGAGCCGGAGGGGTGGGCCAATGGGGATTTGGGAGAACGTTTGCTTCTCAACTGGTTGTCCCAACAGGGCAATTATACTTTTGGGGGAAGGGCAGTTTCTTTTCAGCCTTATTTGAAGCAATATTATGAGCCGATTCTCTTACGTTTTATTGCCGGAGGATGGGATGACCAGCAGGTTCGAAAGAGAGACCGAAGGGCTTTTGAAATGACGCTGGGGTTAGCCCTTTATATCGAGTATGCCCATGGTGCCGAGGGTTTAGGAGAGGTTTTAAAGGGTATCCGGAAACCTACACCTGAGAGTTTGTTGGAATCTTATGCCCAGTATCTTGCACGGAAACAAGTTCTGCTGATCCGCCTGCCGAAGCAGGGGGGATGGCTTTATGTTCCCAAGAGCCTTTCCATTCGGCAGGCTTCTTCCCGGGACGGAGATCTTATACTCTCTTGGTCCGGAGCAGGAGGGCAGGGGCTTTATTTAGCGTATCCTCGTTCTTCCCAGAAAGAGGGAAAGGGTAACACCCCTCAGGCATCAAGACCGACTCGGACCCTTTGGCCAAAGGGGCTACGGAAGCGGTTTCCTCCAGGATGGTACAAGCTTATCCCCAGTGGGGGAAGAGGAGGGGTAATTACCCTTTATCAACAGTAACCTCTTATTCAACAAGGGAGAGATGGGGAGCTATAGTCTGGTGGAAAGAACTTTTCCCTATCTTGTATGGGCTCTTTCAAGTTAAAAATTTAAATCCCTCCAGGGCGTTAGTTAGGCCTGTAAAAGAGGTTTTTCCTCCCTTTGGGTTGACAAGGAACTTTAACCGTATGAGGATAGAGACAGGAGAGCTTCTTTTCAACCGGTAATCGAGTAAAACTGGAGGAAAGGAACAGTGGCGCGATATCATTTTCAGAGGCTGGTGAAAACTCCCTACTCGGAGATTTATCTCATTTGGCAGGGGCATGATCGCATTGGCCAATTGGACCTCCATTATGCCCGGGAAACCATTCATGGCACGGCCATTTTGGAACGTGACTTGGACGAACAGGCCCGCTTAGATTTGTGGCGGCAGATTGACCATGATATCGTCTTCGCTTATCTGCCTGAATTTGAGCGAGAAGATTTTTACCTGACTTTCTGGAGAGGGGAGGAAATTGAAACTCACAATGATCAAGAAGGGATGGATGAAGAGTTTCAGGACCCCTTTTCGGAGGAGGAGTAAGGAGGCGAGAGGGTTTTTAGGAGGGGAGGGTATCCTTTCCCCTGATTCTTTTGAGATGCTTTGAAGGTGACACGTTGAGGAAGGCTTTTACCTGGCTCAGGCGAAAAGAATTCTGAGGCTTTTGATTGATGTATTCGCTCACCCGGGAACAATTTTGTGACCTAGCCCGGTCCTACAATCTGATCCCTCTCTACCGAGAGATCCTCGCCGACCTGGAGACGCCGGTCTCTGCTTTTATGAAGGTGGCCCAGGGGGACTATACCTTCCTTTTAGAAAGTGTGGAAGGTGGAGAGAGGTTAGGGAGATATTCTTTTGTTGGTTTCGATCCTTCCCTTGTTCTCAAAACAAAGGGCCGGCAAGTTGAGATCCTCCGAGCCAAGAGGCGAGAAACTTTTTCTCTCTCAGAAGGGGAAGATCCCCTCCATATTCTTAAGCGATTAATGCAAGAATTTCGCTGGGTTGGCGATCCTACTCTCCCCCCTTTCGCCGGTGGGGCTGTTGGTTACCTGGGCTATGATATCGTTCGTTTCTTTGAACGATTACCCGATCTCAAGCCAGATGATCTTCAGCTTCCGGATTGCTTCTTACTTTTTACAGAGAACTTATTGGTTTTTGACCACGTGCGACATCGGATCAAGGTACTGGTGAACGCCCGAGTGGAGGGAGAAGACCCTTCTGTGGCTTATTCCCGAGCTGTGGCCCAGATTGAAGAGATGATAGCCCGTTTACGGGCTCCTTTATCGTTCCCTCCTAAAACCTCCTGCGAGAGAGTGGTTCCTGCAAGCCAACCCTTACGGTTATCCGCCAATATGACGCCTGACCAATTTTGTGCGGCGGTGCGCCAGGCCAAGGAGTATATCGCTGCTGGAGATATATTCCAAGTGGTTCTGTCGCAACGCTTCACTACTCGAACTCATGCTCATCCCCTGGATATCTACCGGGCTTTGCGAACCATTAATCCTTCTCCTTATATGTACTACCTCTCCTACGGTGATGTGAAGGTCATTGGCTCCTCCCCAGAGATTCTGGTAACGGAGAAGCGAGGGAAAGTTACGGTCCGGCCGATTGCCGGGACTATAAGACGGGGTCAAACACCGGAAGAGGACCTCGAGAATGAGAGGCAACTTTTAGGGGATGAGAAGGAGCGGGCCGAGCATGTAATGCTGGTGGATTTAGGAAGGAATGACGTCGGCCGGGTGTGCCGTTATGGCTCTGTACGAGTGAGCGAGTTTATGGTGATTGAACGGTACTCTCACGTAATGCATATTGTCTCTAATGTTGAAGGGGAGTTGGCTCCGGGAAAGGATGCCTTCGATGTTTTCCGAGCTTGCTTTCCCGCCGGAACGGTTTCTGGCGCTCCGAAAATCCGGGCGATGGAGATTATCGAGGAGCTGGAACCGACCAAACGAGGTCCCTATGCCGGGGCAATCGGTTATTTCTCCTTCTCGGGAGAGATGGATACCGCTATTACCATCCGCACGATTGTGCTGAAAGGACAGAACGCTTATATCCAAGTGGGGGCAGGCATTGTCGCAGACAGTGTTCCTGAACGGGAACACCAAGAGTGTTTGAACAAGGCCAGAGCCTTGATGAAGGCCTTAGAAATGGCCGAAGCAGGTTTAGAATGATTCTCGTTATAGATAATTACGATTCCTTCACCTATAACTTGGTCCAGTATTTAGGGGAGCTGGGAGCGGATCTCCAGGTGTACCGGAATGATCAGATCACTTTGGAGGAGATCGAGGCCTTAGCTCCTGAACGAATTGTCATCTCTCCAGGTCCTTGTACTCCCAAGGAGGCTGGCATTTCGGTCCCTCTCATTCAACAGTTTGCTTCTCAGATTCCTATCTTGGGAGTTTGCTTGGGGCATCAATCTATTGGTCAGGCTTTTGGAGGACGAATTATTCGTGCCCCTCGGCTAATGCACGGTAAAACCTCCTTAATCTACCACGATGGCCGAGCTCTTTTTCAGGGTATTCCTAACCCCTTCATCGCCTGCCGGTATCATAGCTTGGTCATTGAGCGAGAGAGCCTCCCGGATTGTTTGGAAATTACCGCAGAGACGGATCAAGGGGAGATTATGGGGGTGCGGCATAAGGTTTTTCCCGTGGAAGGAGTTCAATTCCATCCTGAATCCGTCGTTACCGAATATGGCAAAGTGCTTCTTAAAAACTTCTTGGAGTTGCGACGATGATCCAAGAGGCGTTAAAGGACCTGGTTTCCGGCAGGAATCTCTCCGAAGAAACTGCTTATACCGTAATGGAAGAGATTATGGAGGGGCGGGCTACCCCTGCCCAGATTTCCGCTTTTCTCACCGCTTTGAAGATGAAAGGGGAGACCGTTGATGAGATCACCGGCTTAGCCCGAGCGATGCGGCAGAAAGCCCTCCGAGTTCCCTGCCGGGTCCAAGGCCTCTTAGATACCTGTGGTACTGGTGGCGATGGGATCAAAACTTTTAATGTTTCAACAGGTTCTGCTTTTGTCGCTGCGGGAGCTGGGGTTCCGGTGGCTAAGCACGGAAATCGGGCGATGACTTCCCAATGCGGTAGTATAGACGTTCTGGAAGCTTTAGGCGTCTCGGTTCAACTCTCTCCAGAGAGGGTGGCTGAATCTATCGAGAAAGTGGGGATTGGGTTTCTTTTTGCCCAGATCTTCCATCCCGCAATGAGATATGCAGCACCTGTAAGGCGAGAGATTGGCTTTCGCACCGTCTTTAACCTTCTAGGGCCTTTAACTAACCCTGCTTTTGTGTCTTATCAGGTGATAGGCGTACCTCAGCCGGAGCTGACAGAGAAGATGGCTCTTGCTTTGCGCAATTTAGGGATTGTAAGGGCCTTTGTTGTTTATGGTGAACCCGGAGTGGATGAGCTTTCTACAATGGGGGAAACCCGGATCTCCGAGGTCAAGGAGGGGCGATTACGCAACTATACTCTAGATGCCCAGGACTTAGGTTTTCCCCGAGCAAAACCGGAGGAGGTGGCTGGGGGTACTGCGTCGGAGAATGCGGATCGACTCCTTCGAGTCTTCCGGGGAGAGAAGGGACCTTATCGGGATTTAATCCTTTTAAACTCTGCTGCTGCTCTTCTGGCAGCAAACCGAGCTGAAGATTTTCAAGACGCAGTCATTCTCGCTCGCTCCTCCTTGGATTCGGGATCTGCTTTAGAACGCTTGGAGGAGCTCCGACGTTTTACCACGGAGAGTTCCGGCCCCTAAAAGGAAAAACTGGGCATACAGTGCTATGACGATTCTCGATCATATTCTTCAATGTAAAAGGAAAGAGATCGCTTACCATAAAGAAGTTTGTCCTTTGGTAGAACTCCAGGCCAGGGCAGGAGATGTTCCACCGCCGCGGCCTTTTGCAGAGGTCCTTCGGAGGGATCTTTCTCGGCCGGAGGAGATTCGTTTAATTGCTGAGGTAAAACGCGCTTCTCCCTCCAAAGGGCCTATCCGACCGGAGGTAGAACCCCTTCAAGTGGCTAAGGAGTATGAAGCGGGAGGAGCTCACGCTCTTTCGGTGCTGACTGAAAAACAGTTCTTCCTAGGTAAACCGGAATTCTTAACCCAAATCCGCCAGGAGGTTTCGCTCCCAGTTTTACGAAAAGACTTTATCTTAGACCCTTGGCAGGTATGGGAAAGCAAGGTTCTAGGAGCAGATGCTCTCCTTTTAATCGCTACTTGCTTATCTCCTGATCTTCTTCAAGAGCTTTGGTATCTCGCTCGGGAACTGGGAATGGAAGCCTTGGTGGAGATCCATTCCCAGGAAGAGCTCGATCAGCTGCCTCCCAATATTCAGCTGGTGGGGATTAATAACCGGGATTTACGAACCTTTCACACTAGCCTAGAAGTAACGGAGCGATTAGCTCCCAAAGCGCGAGAAAGCAACCCGAATCGAGTGATCGTCAGTGAGAGTGGGATCTTCACTCGTTCGGATATGTTGCGGGTGGCTCAAGCGGGAGCCGATGCGGTGTTGGTGGGCGAAGCGATAATGCGAGAGGAGAATATTATCCTCAAGGTAAGGGAACTCCTAGGAGAGCTTTAACAAGAGGGATCCCGGAGTGAGGTTTGGAAAGACGAAAGATTGCTTTTGAGTAAAGCCAAGGGCGATGACGCGGATAAAGATCTGTGGAATCACTTGTAAGGAAGACTTAAAGATGGTGGTTTCCGCCGGAGTGGACGCGGTAGGATTTGTCTTTGCCGAAAGCCCTCGGCAAGTTGTTCCCTCCCAGGTGGAAAAGTGGGTCGAGGTTTTGCCTCCTGCGGTTTTGGCTGTAGGAGTTTTTGTGGACGCCCATAAGAATCGCTTCCTCCTGGAACGGTGTCTGCCTTTTCTCGATGCGGTTCAATTGCATGGGGAAGAACCTCCCGAGTTTTGTCAATACCTTGCGGAAACCTGCCCAGCGGTTAAAATCATTAAAGCCCTCAGAATCGCCAACCGGGAGAGTCTCAGTCAGTCTACCCATTGGGAACCTTATATCTCCGCCCTGCTACTGGATACTTTTGTCAAGGAGAAGCGGGGAGGAACGGGAGAGGCCTTCGATTGGGGGATCCTAGTCGGTTGGAAGTTTTCCCGCCCAGTGATTTTAGCCGGGGGCCTATGCCCGGAAAATGTTCAAACTGCGGTGTTAAAAGCTCGCCCGTACGGGGTCGATGTTTCCTCAGGGGTCGAAGCATTCCCTGGCCGGAAGGATCCCCAAAAAGTTGCCCGCTTTGTACAAGCTGTTCGGCAAGCAGATGCTCTTTTAGAGAGTACCCATTCTTGTTCCTGGGAGTGACCCTGTGACCACGATACCTGATGGACTAGGACATTTTGGTCCTTTTGGAGGCCGGTTTGTGCCCGAGACTCTTATCCCAGCCCTAGAGGAGCTGGCCTCAGCCTATGAAGCAGTTAAAGAGGACCCCCAGTTTCAACAACGGTTAAACTATTACTTGCGCCACTATGTAGGCCGTCCTACCCCCCTTTACTTTGCGGAGCGGTTAACTCGCCAGCTGGGGGGGGCAAAGATCTACCTCAAGCGGGAGGACCTTTGCCACACCGGAGCACATAAGATTAATAATTGCCTGGGGCAGATTCTCCTTGCGGAACGAATGGGCAAACCCCGGGTGATAGCAGAAACAGGAGCCGGACAGCACGGAGTCGCTACCGCTACCGTTTGCGCTCTCTTCGGTTTCCAATGTGATATTTATATGGGTGCTGAAGATGTGGAGCGACAGGCCTTAAATGTGTTCCGAATGCGTTTGTTGGGGGCTAGAGTTATCCCTGTAGATGCTGGAAGTAGAACTCTGAAAGATGCTATCAATGAAGCTTTCCGGGATTGGGTTACGAATGTACGCACTACCTATTATCTCTTTGGCACGGTTGCTGGGCCTCACCCTTATCCCATGATCGTTCGAGATTTCCAATCAGTAATCGGTTGGGAGACCCGGGAGCAGATTCTCGAAGCGGAGGGCCGTCTGCCCGATGCTATTGTGGCCTGTGTAGGAGGAGGTTCCAACGCGATGGGAATCTTCTACCCCTTTTTAGAAGATTCCTCAGTGCGATTAATTGGAGTAGAAGCGGCAGGCCACGGTTTAGAAACGGGTCTCCACGCTGCTACTCTCACTGCTGGACGCCCCGGAGTTCTTCACGGTTCTCATAGCTACCTCCTTCAGGATGAATATGGGCAGGTGTGTGAGACGCATTCGATCTCCGCGGGATTGGACTATCCCGGAGTAGGGCCAGAACATTCTTATCTTAAAACCACAGGGCGGGCGGAGTACCGAACTGCTACAGACCAGGAGGCGCTGGAGGCCTTTAAATTGTTGGCCCGTACTGAGGGGGTTATTCCCGCTTTAGAATCGGCCCACGCCATTGCTGAAGTGGTTCGGTTAGCTCCGGAGTTAGGAGAAGGGGCTATTATTGTTGTGAACCTCTCCGGCCGAGGTGATAAAGACGTTCAACAAGTTCAGAAGTATCTGGGGCAGGAGTACCAGTGAGCCGAATTAGGGAAAAGTTTCTACAACCCCGAACCCGACCTCTGTTTATCGCTTTCGTTACTGCAGGGGACCCTTCCTTAGAGATGACCCGGCAGATTGTTTTAGAGTTAGAGACCGCAGGGGCAGACATCATTGAGCTGGGGATCCCCTTCTCTGATCCTATGGCTGACGGGCCCAGTATTCAAGCCTCCTCGACTCGTGCCCTCCGAGGAGGGGTTACCCCTCCCCAGGTGTTGGACTTGGTCCGGGAGATCCGTCAAGAGAGTCAGATTCCTCTAATTTTAATGACCTATTATAACCCCGTTTTGCAATGGGGTTTAGAGAAGTTCGCTCAGTCCGCCCGATCTGCAGGAGTGGATGGCGTCATTATCACTGATCTTACCCCGGAGGAGGCTGTTCCTTGGAAAAGAGTGGCGGAAAAGGAGGGGTTAGACACTATCTTCCTTTTAGCACCTACAAGCACTGAAGAGCGGATGGCCCGAGTGACTCAACTGGCGAGTGGCTTTATTTATTGTGTCTCCCGAACAGGGGTAACGGGTGCTCGAGAGGACTTGGCGAGTGAAGAGCTTCGACAGCTGGTTCAGAGAATTCGGCAATATACCTCTCTTCCCATAGCAGTCGGCTTTGGGATCTCCCGCCCGGAGCACCTTCGGATCCTTGGCCAATGGGTAGAAGGGGTTGTGGTGGGGAGTGCTTTGGTGGATGTGATTGCGTCTCACCTAGGGGACCCCCGCCTCCCCGCTCGGGTGGCTCAAAAAGTTCGTCTTCTTTTGGGGGATGAGGGATAGAAAGATTGCCTTGCCTCTTTTACTATCGGCTGTTTGGCCCCTTCCTAAGGTTTCCAGACAAGGTGCGACTGTTGCTGGTAGAGGGTATAATCTTAGCAGGGGATGAAATATGTTGACCAAGCAACAGTTCAGGAAACTTCTGGATATAGCCCTATTAAAACCTGAGGCAACCCGAGGAGAAGTGGAGCGCTTCTTGAAGGAGGCCCGAAGCTTCCACTTCGGGGCGGTTTATGTTTATCCCTGTTGGGTAAGCTTGGCCTCCCGAGGGCTGGAAGGGTCGGATGTTAAACCCGCTTCTTATGTCGGTTTGCCTTATGGATTAACAACCCGGCGGACCAAGATTTTTGAGGCTAAGGCTCTGGTGGAAGCAGGGGCGGATGAGCTGGACCTCATTCTTAACCTCGGCCATATTAAATCAGGGAATTTCGATTTGGTAGAAAGGGAGCTGAGCGAGATTCTGGAAGTGGTTAAGATCACTGAGCTAACAGCCGATGATAAAGTAGCCCTTGTTAAGGTTGTTTTGGAGATAGGGCATCTCACTCGGCAGGAACAGGAGAAGTTGTGTAAGCTAGCAGCCCATATGGGAGTAGATTTTATAAAAACTTGTAGTGGTTTTGACGGATGTCGGGTAACTCCAGAGGATATTCAACGCCTTCGGGATATTGCAGGCCCGGAGATCGGGATTGAGGCAGCAGGTCAGGTAAATTCTCTAGATTTAGCTTATGCCTTGTTGGAAAGTGGTGCAAATCGTTTATTGGCTGAAAATGCGGTGGAGATAGCGGAGCAATACGAGCCTATTGTAGCCTAAAGACTGAGAGAGTTCTTTTGGGATGGTTTCTTATCGTAACTACAAGGTGAGCGCAATTGTTCTTCGTCGCCATCCCTTAGGGGAGACCGATAAGATTTTGCGCCTCTTCACCAGGGAGAGGGGGAAACTCTCGGTGGTGGCTAAAGGGGCTAGGCGTCCTTCCAGCCGTTTTGCTGGAGTGACAGAGGTACTTGCGTACGCCCGTTTTGTAATTGCCCCAGGGTCTTCTCTCGATGTGGTCACTCAGTGCGATATTGGAGAGACTTTTCCTTCTCTCCGGACCAACCTTTTTCGTCTCTCTTGTGCCCACTATTTAACCGAGCTGGTGGATCGCCTCACCGAAGATTATCACCCTAATAAACCCCTCTTTGATCTTCTTCTAGGAGGCTTATACCTCTTAGAAAGGGGATCTCCAGAGCCTCCCCTGGTTTGTGCCTTCCAACTTCAATCAGCCTGGGTAACAGGGTACGCTCCCGCTTTAGAGAGTTGTGTTCACTGTCACTCTCAGATGTCTGCTGAGAAAATCAGAGGGTTTATGGTGCCTTCAGGAGGAGTGATCTGCGACGGATGTAGTCGGAAGGTTAAAGGTTGGGAGAAGGTAACTCCTGAAGAGGTGCAGATCGCTTTACTCTTGATGAAGAAACCCTTGCCCCAATCCGCTCAGATCCAGGCCTCCCCCGTTGTTTTCCATCATCTCTTGCAGGTGATTCGTCATCACTTAGAATACCGAATCGAACAACCGATAAAATCCGCCAGCTTTCTGGAAGGATTGCTGAACCGGGAAAACTTTCTTACTCCCAGGGTCTGAAGCAGGTTTTAGGGTAAAAGGGTCGAATAATATAGTGCTATCTGTTGAAGCCTCCGCAAGGAGGCTCACTAGGGTGACTTCCTATGACGGTGGAGGAGATTTTATCCCGCGTCACCATTTTCCAGGATCTCCCTCCTCAAGAGATCAAGGAGATCGCTAAACGAGCTCGTCGCCGAGTGTTCTCCCAAGGAGACCCTGTTTTCTTCTCCGGGGACCCGGGACACTGCGTCTATTTTATCGGTTCAGGAAAAGTAAAGATCCACACTACCCGGGAAGATGGAGAAGAGACGGTGATTGGGATTTTAAGTGATGGAGAATTTTTCGGGGAGCTCAGCGTTTTAGATGGCCAACCCCGGTCGGCGGATGTTACCTGCCTGGAGCCGACAGAAATCGCTGTGCTCGATCGAGAGGAGTTTCTCAGTGTTCTCGACCGTTATCCCTCTTTGTCCCGGAAAGTACTTGTGGCTCAAGCTGCACGTTTGCGAGCAACCGATAGAATGTTAGATTATATTGCCTCTTTAGATGTTTATGGACGCGTGGCCGCCCAACTGCTGGAGCTCGCTCAGCGTTATGGGCGACAAACCTCCAATGGCATCGAGTTAGACCTGAGGATTACCCAGCAAGACCTCGCAGGGATGGTAGGAGCCTCCCGAGAGAGCGTGAATAAGGTGCTGAATTATTACCGTAATCGAGGGATCGTGAGCTTTGAGAGAGGGCGGATCACCATTCTGAAACCCGCGGAATTAAAACGACGAGCCGAAGGGTGATGTGTTTCCCGGTGAAATTCATGAAAAAAGGGATATAATGAGCAGTTTGCGGGAACGTATTCTTATTACAGGTCCTGGTGGGCGAATTGGCACCTCGATTGTTCCCTTGCTTCGGGAGTCTTTCGCTTTAAGACTTTTTGACCTTCAGCCTTTGTCACCTGAAGGGGATGACGAGGTGGTTCAGGGAGATATTCGGGATTTTCCTGCCTTATTGGAAGCTTGCCAAGGGGTTAAGGCTTTGGTTCACTTAGCAGCTATCTCGGATGAAGATGATTTTTATACTCGTTTGCTTCCTATGAACTTGCTGGGGGTTTATAACGCGTTGGAATCAGCAAAACGAGCAGGGGTGAAAAAGGTCATTTTTGCTAGTACGGCTCAAACCGTTTTAGGGTACTCTCCTTCCGATTGGGTAACCTCGGAAATGCCCCCTCGACCCATAACCGTTTACGCTTGTACCAAGCTCTTTGGGGAAGCCCTAGGCCGGTACTACTCCGATCATTATGGGATGTCTGTAATTTGTTTAAGAATCGGTTGGTTTCAGGATTATAGCAGCCCGTTGCTGAAGAAGTTCCGTGAGGAGATGCTGAGGATCTGGGTTAGCCCCCGGGATTTAGCTCAGTTGATCGTGAAATCCCTTCGCTCAGAGGTCCCCTACGCAGTCTTTTTTGCGGTTTCTAACAACCCCCAGCGTCACTGGGACATCAGTAATGCTCAGCAGATGGTAGGGTATGATCCTCAGGATAACCCGGAAGACTACCTTTAGAAGAGAGCAGCCTTTCTCTTTGACCTAAGGTTTTATCAGGTAACTTAATTCTAGTCTTCTCCTCCTGCTGGTGATTCTATCCGCTGAAGCGAAAATAGATGACATCGCCGTCTTTCACCGCATAATCTCGGCCTTCTAGTTGGATTTTGCCATGTTCCCGAGCGTGATGCCAGGAGCCTTCCTCTTCCAGCTGCGGGAAGGGGATCACTTCAGCCCGGATGAACCCCTTCTGAATATCAGTGTGGATTTTACCGGCAGCTTCCCAAGCAGTGGTTCCTTGGGGGATGGCCCAAGCGGAGGCATAGGCACCGGTAATAGTGTAGAAGGTGACCAGGTTAAGGAGGGAATAGGCTCGTTGAATCAGCGGAGTGAGTTCTTCCTTTTCAATTCCAAGTTCCTGAGCAAACTCTTCCGCTTCCTTTTCCGGGAGATCAGCAAGGTCTGCATAAAGGCGTGCAGGGATTTCAAAAACTTCTTCTCCTTCTTCTCTAGCCCATTCTCGGAGCTTTTCTAAAGCAGGGTTTTCCTCCTCCTCACCGATGTTGGCCACAATGATGCGGGGTTTAGCGGTAAGTAAGGAAAGCGATTTAAGAGTTTCCTGAAGCTCCCCAGGAAGATGGCGGAGGGGTTTTCCCTCACTGAGGGCTTGGTGAACTTCCTCAAGGCAACGGAGCTCCTGAACCAGTTCCGGCGGATGGCTGGCCTTCATTTGGGAGCGCAGACGTTGTTCCCTCCGCTCGACCACTGCTAAATCAGCAAAGATGAGCTCCAAGTCAACAATATGAATATCCCGTAGAGGGTCTATCGTCCCTTCTACGTGGATCACGTCTGGGTTTTCAAAACACCGAACCACATGAAGGAGGGCGTCTACATTGCGAATATAACCGAGAAATTCATTGCCCAATCCTTCCCCTTTATGTGCCCCTTTAATTAACCCCGCAATATCTACCAGTTTAAAAGTTGCTGGTCGGGCCTCTTTTTGCCCCGAAAGCTCCTTCAATTTCTCCAAACGAGGGTCTGGAACAGGGAGGATCGCCTCGTTTTTCCCTACAGTGGTGAAGGGGTAATTCGAGATCTCCGCGCTGACCCGGGTAAGGGCCTTAAAAAGGGTGGTTTTCCCCACGTTAGGAAGTCCAACTATTCCGCAGGAAAGCATTTTAGGGTGATCCTCCCTGCTTTAAGAGTTTAAGGTAAGCTCAGTACTTTTCTGAGCACCATAAGGGCATCAGTGACCGTTATCCGACCATCCCCGAAGGGACGACCGTCAGTCCCCGGTTGGGGGGATAAATCTAGGGTTAATCTTGCCAAGGCGTTGTCCTCTAAGCCGACAACCATTCTTAAAGCTAAGATAGCGTCTGCGATGTTGACTTGCCTATCTCCATTGGCGTCTCCCAGGGGCCAAGGGGAGATTAACACCGCTTTTCGATCCACGCTGATGTTGCCGGCTCGATCCCGAGCCGTTAACCGGAGGGTGTACCAGCCAGGAGTGAAGGTACTGGGATTCCAGAAAGCCAGGGGTTTGATTTGGGAGGAGGGTTCTTCACTGAGCATTGTTAGGGGGATCCACTGGGAAGGGTCCGTGCCGGATCCGATTTCCAGGGATACACTCTCTAGGAAAGCATCATTGAGGATTCCTGTTAATGTAAAGGCGTTCCAGAGTACTTCTCCCTCCGAAGGAGCGACAATCTTTGCTTCGGGAGGGGTGTTATCCACTACCACTTGGACTTGAGAAGAGGCGATCTCTTTACCACTAGAGTCCAGTTTGGCTACCCGGAGGGTGTAGAGGCCATCGTTGACTTGGGTGGTGTCCCAGTATCCTAGGAGATTACTAGAGCCGGTGGAGGGGAAATCTCCTATGTCAAACCAGTTGATGGGGTTTTCCCCGGGGCCGAATTGAGCTCGGTATAGACCACTAGGGTCTCCGGTGATGTTACCTCGGATGGCGATTTTGCCGGAGACGAAGCTTTTATCCACCGGCTCAATGATCATCATCTTGACCAGGGGTTCGGCAGGAGGGGGGGCAACTTTGTTCAAGGCGGCTCCAGCATCAATCAGGCCCCACCCGAAGAAGGGGTCCTTGCCAGGGTCTCCTAAATCTACAGCGGTCTGCTCAATAATCCCCCGAACCTGATTCGGGGTGAGGGTAGGATCCACAGACCAGAGGAGGGCTGCTAAACCGGCCACCAGAGGGGCAGCTTGAGAGGTTCCTGCGGCCATCTGATAAAGGCTGGTTCGGGTTCTCCAGGTACTGAGAATCCAGTGAAGGGGATCGGCATCATTGGCGGAGAAGGGGTCTCCTCCCGGAGCCGATACACTGACGTTATTGTTAGCGGTAGAGTAGGAAGCATGGCGGTTGCGGTAGTCAGTGGCACCTACTGCCATTACCTCTTTGAGCGCCGCCGGGTAAGAAGGAGGATTTCCTTTGAGATACTCATTTCCCGAAGCGGCAATGACCAAAGCCCCTTGGCCCAAGGCATAACGGACAGCGTTGGCTACTGTTTGGCTAAAGAATGGGCTTCCCAGACTTAGGTTAATGACTCGAGCACCGTTATTGGCAGCCCAGGTAATCCCCCGGGCGATGGAGGAATCGGAGCCTTCTCCTGAGGGGCCGAGAACTCGAACCCCTAACAGACTAATACCCCATCCCATTCCTGCTATCCCTTCTCGGTTGTTTCCGAGGGCTCCAGCTAGGCCAGCCACGTGGGTTCCATGCCCATTAGTGTCCTGAAATTGGTTTGTTCCTTGAATCGCATCGTATCCTCCGACAACTTTTCCCTGGAGCTCCGGATGGGTAGGATCAATCCCTGTGTCTAAAATAGCCACCTTTATTTGAGGAGAGCCTGTGGTAATATCCCAAGCCTGAGGGGCCTTGATGTTTTGCATATACCATTGATAATCCCTCCACAAAGGGTCGTTTGGGACTAAATAGGCCCTGGCGTAGTGATCCAGTTCGGCATATTCGACCCGGGGGTCCTCTTTAAAAAGCCGGACCCAGGTTTTTTCTTGGCCCTCTGGTACGGATACGGAGTAGACTTGGATATCGGGAACTGCCAATTCTAAGGGAAAACCTTTCAAGAGGGCGGGTATAACTACTCCCTTTCGGAAACGGAGGAGAACTCTTCCGGGCACGAAAGAGGGGCCTTCCTGAGTGTTGGTTAACCAGGAGGGGGGGATTCGTGGGAAGACAAAAGGGCGGTTAGTTTGGTCAGACACCGAAGGAGTTGGAACTGAGGTCGAAGCAGAAGAGGAGGTGAGCAAAGGAGCGATTCCCGATAGGCTGATTAAAAAGATAAAAATAAAAAGATAAGTCCGTCTTTTCATCACATTTTCCTCAGAAAGAATGTCACTACCGCCGGTTACTCGGATTTCCCCAAGGGGTAAGCCCCCTCAGCGTTATCTCCTCTTACTTTAGACGATTTGAGAGGTTTGGGGGTTCCGTAGCTTTCTCTCTGGGAATTATTAAAGATTTTTTAAAGATTCCTTTATTAAAATAAAGGAGGGAAAGTTTTCCTTCTTACTTAATTTTACCGCAAAACGGGAGAATTGCTCTATGTATGACCTACTTATCACTGAGGGAATGGTTGTGGACGGTACCGGAAAACCCGGCTATCAAGCAGATATTGCTATTGCCCAAGGAAAGATCCAAGCTATTGGGGATTTGAGGGGCCAACCTTCTCGAGAGCATATTGATGCTAGAGGACTGGTGGTTTCCCCTGGCTTTATTGATATTCATACCCATTCAGATGTCACTGTTTTGGTAAATCCTGCCTTAGAGAGCAGTATTCTCCAGGGAGTAACTACCGAGCTGGCAGGGAACTGTGGACTTTGTGTAGGGCAGATTCCGCCCGGCGGGGGGTTCCGTTTTGAACGCCGAATCGCTGCCCACATCCGAGAGTTTAATTGGAATAGTTTTAGGGAGTTCCTCCAGCGAGTTGCAGATCAAGGGATTGCAGCGAATTTTGCCCTCTTGGCTGGGCATGGAACGGTACGCCGGAGGGTGATGGGTAATGTGAACCGACCTCCTGATGCAGGAGAACTGCGAGAGATGCAGAGATTGGTTGAAAGGGCGATGGAGGAAGGAGCTTTTGGCCTATCTACAGGTTTAGAGTACCCTCCTGGCCGATTTGCGAATACAGAAGAAATTGTCGCTTTGGCTCAAGTCGTTGCCGAGAAAGGGGGTTTTTATGCGACTCACCTGCGAGATGAAGGGGATCACCTTTTAGAAGCAGTGGAGGAGGCCTTGATTGTTGGTGAGAAGACAGGAATTCGAGTGCAGTTGTCTCATCATAAGGCTGAGGGACGGAAAAATTGGGGAAAAGTCCGCCAGAGTCTCCAAAAAATCGAAGAGGCTCGGAAAAGGGGGGTAGATGTTGCTTGTGACCAATACCCTTATACTGCTTTTATGACCGGTCTCTCCATCAAAATCTTACCCTCCTGGGCTTTGGAGGGGACCTCAGAGGAGATTGTTGAACGTTTGAAGCATCCGGAAACCCGGCAGAGAGTTCTCCAGGAGATCCGCTCCCGTAGGGTAGATTGGGACTTGCTCCAGATAGCCATCGCTCGAGGTCATCGCTCCTGTCAAGGGAAAACCTTGGCTCGCTTGGCAGAGGAACAAGGGCGTTCCCCGGAGGAAGTGGCCCTCGACCTCCTTATCGAAGAGAGGGGGGTTGTAGCGTGTATCGCCTTTGAGATGTCTGAAGAGGATATACAAACTGTGTTACGCTGGCCTTATACCGCTATCGGCTCCGATTCGGCCAGCACCGCCCCTCAGGGGCCTTTAGGTGAAGATTGTCCTCATCCCCGGCACTATGGCACCTTCCCCCGGATATTGGGCCGATACGTTCGAGAATTAGGTGTATTGACCCTGGAGGAAGCGATTCGAAGGATGACTTCTCTTCCAGCCGATCGAATCGGTTTAACGGATCGGGGGAGGATTGCTCCTGGTTATTGGGCCGATCTGGTTATTTTTGATCCCCATACAATTATTGATTGTTCTACCTATCAACACCCTCATCAGGCTCCCAAAGGCATTGATTATGTGTTGGTTAATGGGGAAGTCGTTGTTGAAGAGGGTTTGTTTACTGAGAATCTTCCGGGGCGAGTTCTTTTAGGACCTTCCTCAACCGAAAGGATTTAGGTTAAGGTGAGGGGGTTATACCTCCTAGTTCTCGTGATAGGTTTCTTTGATCTTCCCCTCAACTTGCAGAGGATCTTTTCTTAAAGGTGTTTTCTCTTTAATACCGTAAAAAATAGGGGGAGCGATTCTATCAGATCCTGGCGAAGGGGTTAACAGCGATCAAGCGATATTCTCTTTGCTTGAGACTCATCTCAGTGATACAATAAGGCTGATTAGTCTTTTGAAATAGACCTGTTGTTTGGTAGGAGTGGAAGAGATGGAGAGCCTGTGGTCTCTCATGGAGGCTGCCTATTGGTCGTATCCTGAGGATACCCCTTATCTCCAGGCGGAAACCCAGGCTGAGATAACCTTTCGGCAGATTTATCAATCGGTTCAAAGCCTTGCCCGAGAGCTGGCCCAAAAGGGGGTAAGGGAGGGGAGGGTTGTTGCAGGGGTTTTCCCTAACCATTTCGACTATGTGATTGCTTTCTTTGCAGCTCAATCCCTAGGGTCTGCTTTTGTTCCGATAGCTCCCCTATACCAGTCTCGAGAGGCCTCCCTTATTCTGGGAGATTGCCGACCGGAGGTCCTTTTGCTCTGGAGCCATCTCCCTTCTCAGCTTTTGAAGGGGTATGAGGCCCTTCCCTCGCGACCCCTTACCGCTGCCTTCGATAGTGGTAAGGGGATTCAATGGTTTCCGGAGCCGGATCGGCGAATTCAGGGGGGAGAGAATCAGGGAGCTAGTGTGATTCTCTACACCTCGGGGACAACAGGGGTTCCAAAAGGGGTTTTGCTTTCAGCAAGTAACTTACTCTCTAATGCTGAGTCCACCCGAATCGCCTTGGAGGCAGTGAGTATTCCTCAAGAGTCTAAGGTTTTCTCCGCTGTGCTCCCTTTCTTTCATTCTTTCGGTCTAATGACAGGATTACTCTTGCCTCTTTACATTAATGCTCGATCCATTTTATGGATGAGTTTTAACCCCAAACAATTTCTTCAGGATTTACGACGGTACCGGGTGAGTTTGTTATTCCTAGTGCCTGAAATGTACCGAGTAATGAATAAAGTGGGAGAAGCCCTCGTCTCAAGTTCTTCTGAGGTATCTTCTTCCTCCTCTACTCTGCTTCCTGACCTTCGCATTGCAGTTTCCGGTGGAGCGTCACTACCCCAGGATGTAGGGAGTACCTTTGAACGGGTTTATGGCGTTCCTATCCATCAGGGTTACGGTCTTACAGAGGCTTCCCCGGTGTTAACGATTAGCAACTTGGCTGAACCCCCTATCCCCGGTTGCTCGGGTGAGGCGATTAAGGATGTTGATTTGGCTGTCGTCACATCGGAGGGGAGGATTTTGCCTGAGGGAGAGGAGGGGGAGTTGTGGGCGGCAGGGCCGAATATCGCCTTGGGATATTTAAATCAGCCTGTTCTGACCGCTAAAAGGTTTCTCCTCCGGGAAGTGGGAGGAAAGGAGCGTCGTTGGTTTCGAACAGGAGATAGGGCGTTTTTGGACCAGAACCAGCGAGTTTATATCTGCGGAAGGGAGGATGACCTCATCATCGTTAACGGTCTTAACGTCTACCCCGCAGAGATTGTGAATGTTTTGACCCGTTTCCCTGGAGTAAAAGAAGCGGCAGTTGGACGGGCAAAGAGTGAGAGGCATGGTCAGGAACCGGTGGCCTTTGTAGTATTAGAAGAGGGAGGGGAGGTTAAAGAAGGGGACTTACGCGCCTTTTGTGTGGAGCATTTGGCCCGTCACAAAGTTCCCGGAAGATTTATCTTTGTTGAGGAGTTGCTCAAAACTCCTTTGGGGAAAGTTCGGATTAAAGAGATGTTGCAACATTATGGCATTGAACCTGGATAATTTATGAAGCCCACTCATATCCAGAGAATTCTTATTGTCAAGCTGAGCGCGATCGGCGATGTGGCGATGGCGACACCAGTGCCTAAGGCCTTGAAGGAGCGCCTTCCCTCCTCTTATATTGCTTGGTTGGTGGAAGAGAAAGCCCAAGAAGTGGTTCAAGGGCATCCCTACCTTGATGAAGTGATTGTCGTTCCCCGGAGGCGATGGACCCAGCTCTTGAGGGCAGGGGCTTGGGGCAAATGTTTGTGGGAGGTTTGGGTTTTTATCCGGCAGTTGAGAGATCGGAAGTTTGACTTGGCGATAGACCTACAAGGTTTGTTCCGTAGTGGCCTCTGGGCTTGGCTTTCTGGAGCACCGCTCCGATTAGGGTATTCCGATGCTCGGGAGGGGTCTCGCTTATTCCTAACCCATGTCGTTCAACCTTCGGGGCATTATGTCCGATCGAGTGAGCGGAATCTGGAGGTTTTATCCGCCTTGGGGATTCGGCCGACCTCCTATGAGTTAATCCTTTCGATTGCTCCGGAGGATATAGCCTATGCGGAGGAATTGCTCCTTGAGTCGGGGATTATGCCGGGAGAGTATTTCGTGGCGCTTTGCCCTGCGACGACTCGGCCCAACAAGCATTGGACTGAAGAAGGTTTCAGCGAAGTGATCAACCGTTTGGCCCAGGAGTATGGAATGAAATCGGTTCTTTTGGGGAGCGGGGCTGATCTCCCTCTCCTGCGGAGGATCGCAGAGAGATGTGTTTTTCCCCCGGTGATTTTGGCAGGGAGAACGACGTTGAAGCAAGCTGCTGCGGTGATTCGGAAAGCCAGGCTGTTGATAGGAGTAGACACTGGATTACTTCGCTTTGGTTTAGCAATGCATACTCCTTCGATTGCCCTTTTTGGGAGTTCCGACCCCCGCCATCTCAGAGAGGAGCGGGTGACAGTCCTACAAAAGAGATTGCCTTGTACGCCCTGTGGACGGCGCCCCATCTGCCAGGATCGTGATTGCCTAAGGGCCATTACTCCGGATGAAGTGATGCAAGCAGTGGATGCTTGGTTAAGTAATTCTATCCCTTGGGCGGGGAGGTAGCCCTTTCGGATGCGCACCCTTCATCTCGACACAGGCCGGGCTTGGACGGGTGGGCCGAAGCAAGTGCTTTATCTGGTCAAAGGTCTCCTAGCCAGAGGGCATTCCGCTCTGCTTCTAGCCCCTGGAGATAGCGAGCTCTTCCACCGGGCCCTCCTTCAAGAGGTTCCTGTGAAACCCTTCTCTTTGAAAGGAGAGCTCGATTTTAACCTGCTAAGGGTGGTTTTCCGTTTGGTAAGGCAGTATCAACCGGATATTGTTCATATTCATAGCCGGCGTGGAGCTGATGTCCTCGGAGCTTTAGGGGCTCGCTTCGGAGGAGCATCAGCGATTATCCTGAGCCGACGGGTAGATGACCCAGTGACTGGTCATTTGCTGGATCGTTTAAAATTTGGGATTCTCTGCAACCGGATCATTGCGGTTTCCGAGGCGATCAAAAGTGTGCTGGTGGAAGGTGGGGTGAATCCTGGGAAGATTCGGGTTGTGTACAGTGCAGTAGAGGATTTCGAAGTGCGTCCTGAGGATCGCCTTTGGTTGCGAATGCGGCTGGGAGTGCCCAAAGAGGCCCCCGTTATTGCTACGATTGGCCGTTTAATCCCTCGAAAGGGGCAGAGATACCTTTTAGAGGCAATACCAAGGGTTCTGGGGTATCAGCCAGAAGTGGTTTTCGCCTTTTTTGGGGAAGGCCCTGATGAACTTCTGCTGAAAACCCTTGCTAAAGACCTAATGGTAGAAGAGAAGGTCCTCTTTGCTGGTTTTGAAGAAAAAATCGAAAGAGTCTTAGGAGGGCTAGATATTTTGGTTCATCCGGCTTTGAGAGAGGGGTTCGCTGGTGTCATCCGGGAGGCGATGGTTGCTAAAGTTCCCGTAGTTGCGACTGCTGTGGGAGGAACCCCAGAGATGATCCTCCACGGGCAGACAGGCCTTTTAGTCCCTCCTGCTGATCCCGAGGCCTTGGCTGAGGCTATCCTCACTCTACTGCGAAATCCCGAGTATGCCCGCCAACTTGGGGAAAGGGGAAGACAGTACGCTCTTGAAAAATTCAGTGTTGACGCGATGGTAGAGGGAAACCTAGCGGTCTACTACGAGGTGCTAGAGGAGGTCAAGGGCTTTGGCGGATGAAGTTCTAGTCAAGCAGTTCTTTGGTGCCAAACAACACTTCCTCCTCCTTTTCCCCAACCATATCGGAGATTCTTTGTTTGTTCTGCCTTCCCTTTCTGCCTTGCGAGCATCTTTTCCCCAGGCTCATCTAACTGCCCTCGTTTCTGAAAGCTCTTGGGAGCTTTTAAAGAAGGACCAGCGCTTGGATACTTTGTTGGTTCGCTCTTATCCTTCCCGAAATCGGTGGGGATGGCTAAGAGATCTTGTATCTCGGGTGAACGCCTATGGGCCTTATGATGGGGTAATCAATTTTACCCGAAGCTCTTTAGCGATGGCGATCATTGCCTGGTCAACAAAAGCAAGAAGGAGGATTGCTTGGAAAGGGAAGGAGAGTGCTTTTTTTGCAACGGACCTCATCCCCTATCAACCTGAGGCCCATCAGGTAGAGAGGACTTTTGCTTTATTAAGGCCTTTGGGTATTGAAGGAGAGCCAGGTCCTATTCACCTCTCCCTCTTTCCAGAAACCCTCCACCGAGTGAAAGGATTAATGTTAAGATGCTCTTCTCTAGAAAAACAATGGGTTGCTCTCATTCCTGGAGCCAGTAACCTCCGAAAGATGTGGACTCTTCAAGGGTATCGGAGGGTAGTCCAAGAATTAGTCCTTCAAGGGTTTGCGGTAGGAATCATCGGTGGGAGGAAGGAGGTAGGTTTGGCTGAGGCGATTCGGGAGCAGATTTTTGGCCCAGTGTATAATTTTTGCGGGAGATTCTCCTTGGAGGAGACTGCTTGCTTTCTCTATCTCTGTCGGATAGCGATTGGGGTAGATACAGGCCCTCTCCATCTGGCGGTGAGTGTGGGCACCCCTGTAGTGGGGATCTATATCTCGACAAACCCGAGGGAATTTGGTCCTTGGAAGGTTGCCTACCAGGTAGTGAGTGGAGTACCGAAGGATTGGGCTTTAGATGGTCTTTCTCCTCAGCAAGTTCTTCAAGCTGTGGAGGCCCTTCTTCAAAAGACCGTGGTCTCTTCGGAGTCGACTCTAGCGGTTTAACCCTTTGTAACTTAATCTATAAGGATGTTACTGTCTGCCATTGTTTTGACAAGGAATGAAGAGCGCAATATTGAGCGGTGCTTAAGGAGTCTTCAGTGGGCCGACGAGATTATTGTAGTCGACTCGGGAAGCACTGATGATACTCCTTTGATTGCGACTTTAATGAGGGCGAGGGTGATTTCCCACCCCTGGGAGGGAGCAGGAGCCCAGTATGCCTTTGCCATCTCTCAAGCTCGAGGGAAGTGGGTGTTGATAGTTGATGCGGATGAGGAGGTGACTTCGGACCTGGCAGAAGCTATCCAGGAGAAGATCTCCCGGGAGGGCCCTTACCAAGGGTATTATCTTTTGAGGAAGAATTATGCTCTTGGTCGGTGGTTGAAGTATGGGGGATGGCAGGAGTGGGTTCTTCGGCTTTTCCGGCGGGATAGCGTGGAATCACCATCCACTCTCCACCCTCGATTCCGCGTAAAGGGGGGAGTGGGTAGGATTCCTCTCCCTCTGAAACACTATATGGCTTTGGATTTGTTGGATTGGTGGTTTCGTAGTTTTCAGCTGGCCCGAAGTGAGGCCGAGAAGGATTATTTAAGTGGAGAAAGCTTCAACGGTTGGCTTCTCCTAATAGCCCTCTGGAAGTTCCTGCGCCGATTTATCTTTCGTTTAGGTTTCTTGGACGGTTGGGCGGGGTTCTTCGCTTGTTTTCAGAGGTTCCTTTATGTTGTGGTCAAACAAGCCTGTTTACTTGAACTCCAAAGAAAAGGACGAGAACCCTCCCTTAATCCCCAGGAAGTACCTTTTAAGTGATGACTATCCTTTGCGTGAGTTTTGTCTCTTTCTCGAGTAATCGGGGCACCCCTTGCCACTTAATGCGAGCCTTGGCTAAAAGAGCGAAAGTTGTTTTTGTTAATCCCGTTCATTCCCTCCAACGCTGGAGGAAGCAGAAGAGTTTGGGTGCTCCTCCTTCCAACTTAACAGTCCTTACCCCTGTTTTACCAACCACTTTTCGCTTTTTAAGCCGATCTCTGCGCCGACAGCTGGTGGCTCGATGGGCTATTCCTCCTTTAGTAAAAAAACTTCAGTCAGTACTGAATACCCCGGTGGTTTTGTGGACTTATCTCAGTGAGCTGGCCCTTCCTTTAACCCAGTTCCTAAAACCCTCTTTAGTTTGTTACCACTGTCTCGATGATTTTTCATCACTGATCCCCGAGGATCGTCCTTTGGAAAGCCTGATTGAAGGGCGTGCAGATATCCTCTTTGCTGTATCTCCAGCCCTTCAGGAGCGCTATGCTCAGGAAGGACGCAGTAGCTTTCTCTTGCCCAATGGGGTGGACATTGAACACTTCTCTTCAGCTTTAAGTGACAGGGTAAGCGCTCCCTTGGATTTAGCCTCTCTGCCCTCTCCAAGGATCGGTTTTGTGGGTACTATAGACCCCCTTTGGGTGGATCTCCAACTCCTAGATCAGCTGGCTGGTTTACGCCCCGAATGGTCCATCATCCTCATTGGACCTTTAAGTAAACAGATGTCTCAACGGGATCTTCCCTCCCGTCTGATTTATCTCGGATCTCGGCCCTATTCGGCTTTACCTGGATATCTGAAAGGGTTAGATGTCTGTTTAATTCCTTTTAGAGACAATCGTATCAGTCGGTCGGCAAGTCCTCTCAAATTGTATGAGTATTTGGCTGCGGGGAGAGAGGTGGTTACTACACCAGTCCCTGATCCCGGTCCTCTAAGCCCCTATGTGCGGATGGCGGAAAGGGGACCTGATTTTGTGCGGGCCATTGAAGAAGCGTTACCCATGGCGGGTGATCCGAAGGCTTGTTGGCGAAAGGTAGAAGCTGTCCGAGAGCACTCCTGGGATCGTCGTGCCGAGTTAGCTCTTCAGGAAATTCAGAAAGCCTTGGAAGCTCGGGAAAGGGATTCACCGTTGCTTTAGAGACTATTAAAGGCGTCCCTACGGTTTGCTCCTATGATGGGTGAAGGTTTAATACCCCGAAGATGCTTATTTTGTCTGAGTGAGCGGGTTAGCTTTTACCTGGAGGATCCCCTTCCCTGGGGTTGGTCTAAATCTATTTATCGGTGTGTAGATTGTGGAGGGGGCTTTGTCTTTCCTATGCCTTCCTTAGAGCAGATTCAGCAGTTCTATGATCCTTCCTACTTCTTTAAAAGGGAAGAGAGTGGTTTTGGCTATACTGAATACGATTCTGAGGGGATTTTTCTCTCCCGGTTTTTTAGCGATATGTTGAATTATATCCAGCAATTAGTCCCCCAAGGGCGGTTGTTGGATGTAGGTTGCGCGGATGGGGCTTTTTTGGAGATGGCTCGAAGGAGAGGTTTTGAAGGCGAAGGAGTAGAGATAGCCCAATGGGCGGTGGAGAAGGCTCGGGAGCGGGGGCTGGTGATTTGGCAAGGAGCTTTTGAGGAAGTTTCGGCTCATCTCCCTGAAGGGCATTATGATCTGATCACTTTGTTAGACGTGCTGGAACACGTCCCCCATCCTGAAAGGTTTTTGGAGCAAGTTTGGCGTCTGCTGAAAAAGGGAGGATGGGTTTTTGTTCACACTCCTAACTACGAAGGGTCGGGATTACGTTTTCAACCGGAGGCCCTTCTCACAAAAAGCCGTGAACACCTCCTCTATTTTACTCCTCGGAGCCTGACTGCTCTGCTTCAGAAGAGGGGATTTCAAAAGGTTAAGGTAGGTACACACCCTCCCGGTCTCCCCGTGCGTGCTCTGCGGGACCCTCGGATAGGGGGATTAATCAAGATAGGAAAGCTCATTACCTGGGTATATAAACGGTGGATCATCACCCCTTTATTCCCCCTCAACTGGCGAAGCATGTACGCTTGGGGGCAGAAAAAGGTGATTTGAGGAGCAGAAAGGTGTCAGGACATTGGGAATTGTTGGATCATACCGCAGATAAAGCTATCGAGGTCTATGCAGACTCCTTGGAGGAGGTGTTTGAACTCTCAGCCTATGCTATGTTCTCGCTAATGGCGGAGTTAGATCGCTATCAACCGGAAACGGAGCGTATCTTGGAGATTGGAAAGCCTTCTTCCTCTCCCCCTGGTCAGGGAACCTTGACTCCAACACCTGCTGACCTTCCAGATTTGCTCGTCACCTGGTTAAATGATCTGATTTACCTCTTTGAGGTTGAGGGGTTCCTCCCCTTGAAATTTTATGTTCTTCAGGTTAACGAGAGAGAACCCTATTTAAAAGCCCGCGTGGAAGGAAGGGCCATCCGCCCGGATATCGAGTGGTTGGGTGCGGCGGTCAAAGCGGCAACCTATCATAATTTGGTGGTGGAGAAGACCGATCAAGGCTGGTACGCCCGTTATGTGGTGGATGTTTAATGTCTGATACTCCCCTCATCCAATTGGTAGAATGGCTTTTGCCTCCCTCCCTCTTCTCCTGGGAAAAAGTGCAAGAAAAAGGCCCTCCCCGAGAGGATACTTTGGATTTGGCCCTCCGCAGTCGAGTAGCTCCCTTACTCTACTATCGCTTAGAGCAGAGTCCCCTAAAAGACCAAGTGCCTCCTGATAAACATCGCCAATTAGCGGTTTTATACCTTAAAGCTTTGAGCGATCAGCAAGTTCTTTTGGAAGCTTATCACTCCGTGTTAAAGCTTTTTCAACAACAGGGAATTCCTACATCGCCCCTCAAAGGAATTGCTTTGCACCAATTCCTTTACCGGGAACCGGGTTTAAGGCCCTTTGGGGATATTGATCTATTAGTCCCGGTTCGGGAGATTCCCTGTGCAATCGCTTTATTAGAGGAGTGTGGCTATCGCTTTCAGGGGAGGGGGGGATCTGGAGAGTGGTTTCTAAGGAAGGGGCCCATTTACCTGGACCTGCATCAGACTCTGGATGCAGGGGGTCGGTTTCGGATCCCTCCTGATGAAGTTTGGGCTACTGCGCGCCCTAAAGGAGATTGCCTTTTTGAACTTCCTCCGGCGGTCCATTTGATTCACTCCTTATTGCACGGTCTACGACACGCTTTTGAAAGCCTTCAGCCTTTGGTGGATGCCCTTTGGCTTTGGTGTCTTCCGGAGGTGGGTTACCAAGAGGCTTGGCTCAGGCAAAAGGGGATCCGATGGCAGTGTTATCCCGCTATCGCAACGAGTTTACAATTGCTCCACTACTTTTTTGGTTCTTCCGGAGTTGATCTCCCTTTACTGCCTTTAGAGGGATGGAGACGATGGGTGATAAAGGCGATGCTCCCGGCGTTCACGAAAGAGTACCCGGGGAAGCAGGCAAGATGGACACGTTTGATGCTTGCCTTGATCAGCACTGACGTTAATGGGTGGTTTCGAGTCCTTAGAAGAAAAATCAACTTTAGGAGGTGAAGGCGTTTTCACGCAAAAAGATGAAAGCAGTTTTGAAATATGATTTGAAGCCTTATTCAGTGGAACTACGGGAGGTGCCCGAACCGGAGATTGGCCCTCATGAGGTGCTCTTAGAGACGAAGGCGGCAGGAGTGTGTGGATCCGATGTGGAGATGTGGCACAACACTCAATCGTGGCGCGTCAATGTTCCTGTAATTCAGGGCCATGAATTCTGTGGAGTGGTGGCTGAAGTAGGCCGAGAAGTTACCGCTTTTAAAGTCGGGGATCCCGTGGTCAGCGAGACTGCCGCTTACATCTGTGGAAAGTGTTTTTACTGTCGAACGGGAGAGTATAACCTCTGCCCCGATCGCCTAGGGTTCGGTTATGGGACCCATGGGGCCTTTGCTCGTTATGTAAGGGTTCCGGAGCGGTGTTTACACCGCATTCCGGAAGGAGTGAGTTTTGAGGAAGCAGCACTGACGGAACCCCTCTCGGTGGCCTATAACGCCCTGGGGGTAAAAAGCCGGATTCGCCCTGGATCTTCGGTGGTTATCGTGGGACCTGGGACGATAGGGTTGATGTGCCTGCAAGTAGCCAAGGCTTCGGGAGCTTCCCGAATCATTGTTTGTGGAACT
This sequence comes from uncultured bacterium, assembly GCA_964429225.1. Lineage (GTDB taxonomy): Bacteria > Armatimonadota > DTGP01 > DTGP01 > CAYSAW01 > CAYSAW01. The sequence continues at coordinate 156,029 of CAYSAW010000002.1, read as the reverse complement.
TCTGCCGATAAAAAGCGGTTGGAAATTGCCGAATCGCTGGGGGCTAATGGTGTGGTGATGGTAGATAAAGAGGACCCCATTACAGTGGTCAACCGATATACCGACGGATTAGGAGCGGATCTGGTGGTGGATACTGCTGGCCACTCTGAGGCTTTAAAAACCGCTCTAGCAGTGGTACGCCGAGCAGGCCAGATCACGAAAATTGGCTGGGGGCCTGAGCCTTTGGGATTTAGCCTAGATCCCTTGGTAGCCAAAGCAGTAACCCTTCAAGGTTCCTTCAGCCATAACTGGCCCGTGTGGGAATCGGCTTTAGAGTTGATGAGAAGTAAGTTGGTGAATGTGAAAGCCTTGATCACTCATCAACTGAGGATTACAGAGTGGGAAAAAGCCTTTACCCTGATTCAGAACCGAGAAGCTCTGAAGGTTCTTTTATATCCGGAGTGATTTCAATAGCCACCCCCTTGAGGATACGCTCCCCTATAATTCCCCGTCAACGGAGGATAAGTGCGGGCTCAAGCCTACCATTAGCGCATTCTCTCCCCGGGGAGGGTTAGGGTAGGGGAAACCTTGGTAAGGGCTAATCTTTCTATTAAGGAAGTAATCCAGATATTGAGGAGGGCATTCAACCTGGATCTTACTTTAGGGGGGAAGCATTGTGCTTAGGAGTGGTGTTGGGACTTTAGGCGGAGCAATGAAGTGGTACGATGGATAGTCTTTAACTTGGCAGGCCTATTAATCGGCGTGACCAAGGCGGGGTTTGGAGGAGGCACCGGAATGCTGGTGCCCCCTCTATTGGCTCTTGTGGTTCCTGCTCGGGAGGCGGTGGGGATGATGCTCCCCCTCCTTCTAACTTGTGATGTTCTTTCCCTCTACGGTTACTGGAGGCAGTGGGAGAGCAAAGTGGTCGCCTCACTGATTCCAGGGGGTTTTCTTGGGATTTTGTTGGGGACTCATATCCTCCGCTTTTTGCCTGATGAGAGATTAAAGCAAGTGATTGGTGTTCTTGCTTGTTTTTTTGCTTTATTAGAGATGGTACGCCCTCGCTTGAGGATAAAGGGAAGTTCTTCCTGCCGGGGGCCAAGATGGCTTTTGGGAACCTTGGTCGGCTTTATCACGGGGGTAGCCTCCAGCCTCGCCCACGTGGGAGGAGTGATTACCTCCTTGTACCTTTTGCCTCAAGGGTTATCCAACCGGGCTTTCGTGGGAACCTCCACGGCTCTTTTCTTCTTGCTCAATTCTGCTAAAGTTCAACCCTATGTATCCATGGGGTTGATTCATCCTTCTCTATTGTATCAAGATCTTTTTATTGCTCCTTCGGTTGCCTTGGGAACCCTCATTGGCTTGTGGTTAAACCGGATTACTCCGGGGAAGACCTTTAGAGCGATTATCTTAGTCTCCGTTATTCTAACGAGTATAAAACTACTTATTGATTAAGATGTTAGAGCTCTCTCAAAGCATTCGCAGGGGGGATTGTATAGGTGATTCTCCCCGGGAACTGTATTTACCACCTCCTTTAATAGGAACCCTCTCTTTGGAGTTCTCCTCTATTATCCTTCTGAGGTATAGGAGGCCTAGCGTGTTATGCCCCTTACCGTTGTTTCGATAGGTTTGCCTCCACCCTAGCCCTCCCCGTGGACGAGGAGAGGGTTTCGGGAGCCGCCGGCTTGAGCCTGCGAAACTGCTGGTTACGGTAAGAAGAGTAAATTTGCACTTTTTACTACCTAAACTCAACCATTTATCCAAGAAAGGGAACCATTTATCTTCCCTCATCCCCGCGTCTTCGCTTTCGAGGAATAATGGCTTATGGAAGACCTTGTACCGGCGGGCAAGGTAAAACCTTATTCTCTCGAAAGGAGGTTTCTTGCCCGATGAAACGTTTCTGGATAGGGATAGTGTTACTTCTAGCAGGGGTAGGTCTTGTTGTCTCGGCTCACGCCCAACAGATCCCAGGAAGCCTCGCGGTGGTTTCTGGGGTTGTGGCTCAGGTTTCTACCGGCACCAACGGTTCCTTAGAGTCGGCGACAGTGAACACGACTTTTGGGGTTGTTGACCTCACCTTTACCACGGAGAGTAAACTCCGAGTTTTAGGGGATACTCAATTGCAACCTGGAGACCGTATTGTAGCGATTGTCAGCGGTAGTGGTGAAGTTCTGGCTGCTGTTGCTCTTCATATCCAGGTTTCTCCCTCGTCTACCGTGAAGGGTACTATTGTCGCTGTGGATGCCACCCAGGGGACCATCACTCTTGAAGTGAAGAAGCCAAGAGGTGGTACCACTTCCTTGGTTTTGAAAGTGACTTCCGAGACAACGATTCGGAAGGATGGCAAGGCGGTTGAGATCTCAGCTTTAGCCAAGGGAGATATTGCGGAGGTTACTTTCCGATTGCGAGATAATGTCGCCTTGAGGATTGAAGCGCATTCGCCCCCACCCCCTCCTCCCCAATTGAAGATCGTTCGGGGAACTTTGTCCGCCGATGTAGGGGCCGATGGCTCTTTGCGGATTAACCTGAAAGGAGGAGGTTCGGTATCCGCCCAAGTCACCGAAGGGAGTCGCATCATCGTTAAAGGAGAGGGTCAAGGGGGGAACGAGGATTTGGTTGCAGGCTCAGAAGTGGTGGCGATCCTACAAATTGATGCCAGTGGAAAGGTCGTGGTTCGCCAGATTGTGGTGGAAAAGCCTAAACCGTTGAAAGCAATGGGGACAATCCATGCCCTAGCTGATGATCGGCTGATTTTGGAACTGAAGGTTGGCGGATTTATGGAGTTTGAGGTTAACGATAAGACAGAAATTCTCCTGGACGATAGGTCTGCTACCTTGGCTGACCTCAAGCAGGGGATGAAGGCGATAGTCTTCTATAAGGCTGAAGCGGGGGTTAATCTCGCCCTTCGTATTGAGGCCGAATCACCCAAGCCCGAAAAAGTTCGGGGGATAGTCACGGAGGTTGTGGCGGATGCTACCTTGGGGCAGAAGATTACCCTGGCAGTTCAGGGAGACGTTAATCACAAGATGACCTTTGTTGTTACCTCCGATACCAAGATAGAAGTGGATGGTAAGGAGGCGTCTTTAGATCAGGTCATTATCGGCTCTGAGGCGGAGGTGTTATTTAGAGTTGAGGGTAACCAGAACATCGCCCTTGAGGTAGTCATCTCTCCCAAACCGAAGAAAGTCGAAGGGGTTCTCCAAGCGGTTAGTAGTGACCAATTGACCCTGAAAACCAAGGAAGGCGTGGTAGTGCAGTTTAAGTTAACCTCTGAGACTCAAATCACCTTGGATGGAAAACCTGCTTCGGTTTCGGACTTGAAAGCTGGTCAAGAGGTGGTAGTCACCTTCCTGGTTCAGGGAGAGGTTAACACCGCTTTAAAAGTGGAAGCCGAGACGCCTGAAGCCGAAGAACAAGAGGTCAAAGGAACTGTTACAGCAGTGAGTTCGGGTTCGATCACCCTCGCAGTGCAAGGGGATCTCAGTCAGCAGATGACTTTCGTAGTCAACAATCTTACCGAGATCAAGATTGGTGGTAGGAAGGCGACCCTCCAAGAGATTACTGTTGGCTCTCCTGCTGTGGTTGAGTTTGTGGTGCAGGGGGACCAACGGGTGGCTACCGAGGTTAAGATAGTTGGACAATCTGCAGGAGGGTTGCACATCAGAATCGGGTAAACCCTGTTATAGCTAGTCCTGAACCCGGGGTTAACTGGGAACCGAGCGTCTAGTGTTAGTTCTCTCTCCGGATGATGAAGGGGAGGCCCTCCGTGGCTGAAGAGAGGGCCTCCCCTTCAAATTGGAGTTGTTTTCCATCAAGGATGCAAAGAAGGAGGGGGGGAGACCGGGAGGGAAAAAAATAATAGAGAAGTTTCAGGGGGTGCCGATGAAAAACCGAAGGGGTTTTACTCTTATTGAACTGCTGGTAGTGATTGCCATCATTGCTATCCTCGCCGCTATCTTGTTTCCTGTCTTTGGAAGAGCTCGGGAATCGGCTCGGCGTAGTGCTTGCCAGAGTAATATGAAGCAGATTGCCATTGCTCAAATGCAGTATGCTCAGGATCACGATGGTACTCTGCTTCCCCAACAATATACTGATTACTTCTGGACCGGGATGAAGAGCAAGGAACAGCGTTGGACGGGTTGGGAGAAAAGCCCGATGTATGCTTATCTCAAGACCAAGCAGATTGGCCCCTGCCCAAGTGAACCCCAACAGGATTGGCCAACCAATTACGCTTGGTCTTGGAAGGTAGGGGGTTGGGCCGAGGATGAGGTGAAGTATCCCGCCCAAGTGGTCGGCTTTAACGAAATTTGGGCCTATCATATGAATAAATACGGTTATTGTGACGAGACAAAATATGGCTGGGATAAAGCTGGGCCTTGTGGAACCTGGAACAAGGGGAACTGGGGGAACTTGGCTTTTCTCGATGGTCACGTTAAGTATGTTAAGAACATCGGTACAAATCGAGGGAATGTTCACGACTGGCGTGTCAATTGGTACAATGAGAAGGCAGATGCCTACGGTCAAAATACTGTAGATGTTGAATAAGAGAAGAAACCTCTTGTTTGTTCTTGAGGTCCCTCGTTCATAAGGGGGTGAAAAGAGGGAGGTCACCGATCAGCTTCTGGGAGACGCCCGATAGAGAAAATGAGGGAAATTAAGCATTTATTCCTTTTCTTGAGATGGTATTGAGCCATCCTTTTTGGAAAGGGGGTCTCCCCATGGATGTCTGGGAGTATAAGGTGGTTCGGTGGGGTGGAAGTGTGCCTCCCTCTGCAGTGGAGCGGGACCTTCAGGCGTTGGGGCGTGAGGGGTGGGAAGCGTTCTCTACCCTATGCCGTGAGTATCAGCTTCCTTATGTAGGGGGAGAAAAGAGCACAGCGGTAGAGATCGTCGTCTTTCTCCGCCGAAGATTGGAAGCCTAGTCACCCCTGTGAGAAAAAATCGTTCGATTTCTTGGGCACTGGTTAGGGGAAGACCTTTTGAAGTACGGTTGTCCCTAAGACTAGAGGGAGGTATTCTTTTTTATCTTTGATCCTCCTTTAATCCTCAGGCTCCATCAAAAAACGCCAGGCCCAGGCAATTCGCTCCTCTGTTTGGATGCTTCCCCCTCCTTCGTGTCCGTTATAGGGGTAAACCTTGAGTTCCTTGGGGCATCGGAGATGGTTGTAAACCGCGTACACTGTCGAAGGGGGGCAGATTTGGTCCATTAAGGCCACGGAGACCAGGGTGGGGCATTGAACTTGGGGAGCTAAGTTCATTACATCAAAATAGCTCAGGGTGCGGAAAGCAGTTTCAATGTGATGGGGCCAACGTTTAAAATAATCCACCAGCTCCAGATAAGGGCCTGCTCCACAGATTTCCACAGCTCGGCGAAAATGGCATAAAAAGGGGACATCTGCCATTGCTATTCGGGGGCGAGAGTCGAGGGCAGCAACCGCTAGGGTAAGACCCCCTCCCTGGCTTCCTCCAGTGATGCCGATGCGCTGGGGATCAACTTCTGGTCGGCTGGAAAGGAAGTCCAGAGCACGGACGCAGTCAAGGTAAACGCTTCGGTAGAAGTATTCGTGGGGATCGCGAATCCCTTTTGTCATACAGCCTGGACCGCCTCCTGAGGGATAGAGGTTGGGGTCCGTGCTCTCTCCTGACTGCCCCCTTATATCAATAGCCAGGAGGGCAAAGCCTTGCAAGGCCCAGGCGAGGTGGTCGCAAATCTGACCTTTGTTCCCTCCGTAACCGTGGTAAAGGGCGAGGGCAGGCAAAGGGTTAGAGGAGGAAGGTACAAGGTACCACCCGCAGATCCGGGCTTCATTAAAACCGTTATAGTAAACTCGATATACTTTTACCCCTTTGACGGAGTAGTCCACAGGGTTGAGCTCAGCGTTTAGGGGTTGTTGGGAGGATTCAACCAAGCTTTTTTGCCAAAAGTCGTTAAAGTCAGGCTCTTGAGTGAGCGGGGGTCTATAAACTTCCAATTGCTCTGGAGGAAAATCAAAGAAGGGCATTTTTCTCTCCTTTATGACCTTTGGTGGACTCTTTTCAAAAACCCTTTCCCAGGAGAGGGAGTAGAATGAGGAACTTCACTAGAGTTTATTGAAACTTTGAGAGTTCAACCGCTTGGCCTGTGTTGGAGCTTTCTACCGCAGCATAAGCGATTTTTATAGAGTTTAAATTATCTCGCCCTGAAGTTTGGGGTTCTCTTCCTTCAGTAAGGGCCTGCATCATCTCTCCCATACTCCCTCCAAAGGCGTCGGGGAACCACCGACCGTGAAGGGCGAAGACCTGGCGATGAGAAGGGTTATCTTTGAAAGAGATCACTAATTCGTTTTGGCTGGCTACAAGTGATCCTTCAGTACCATCAATATACCACTCATATTTGTGAAGGGCGGAAGTTGGAGCGATGTTATTAAAGTGGATTGTAGCCATTACTTGGTGCTGAGGTTCATATTCGCAGTTAATGGTGAAGATCATCGGGGAGACTGCGGCTTGTCCTGGAACCATTGTCGTGGTTGCTTTCACCCGGATGGGGGTTAGTCCTGTGAAATATCGGGATAAGTCGATGTAATGAATGCCGTGGTCCACAATATTGGAATTTTCCAAGGCAACAAACCAGCTTCCTGGGAAATCCTGAAAGCTCCGATGGAGATGTAATACACTATAAATATGCCCCAAAACTCCTCGGTCTATCAGGATTTTTACGGCACGATGAGCGGGTGCCCAACGGGCCTGTTGGTTGATCATCAGGGTGACCCCTGCTTTTTCACAAATCTCCACCATCTTTTTGGCGTCTTCCCAGTTCATTGCGAAGGGTTTTTGGCTGAAGATGTGTTTTCCCGCGTTGGCAATTTTTTCCACCAGAGGAAGGCGTTGATTAGCGTGTACGGCAAGGTCAATGATGTCTACATCAGGTCGGGCGAGTAACTCATCAAGGTTGGTAGTCCCGAAAGGGACACCGAATTGTTCTTGGGCAATACGGACTGCCTCCGGGTTAATATCACAGCAACCGACCACCTTATAGCCGAACTGACGATAGGCTGGTAGATGAGCTCCTCGCACGATTCCCCCACATCCCACGATGCCAATACCGTAATCTCTCTTTTCGGGTGGTTTGGGTTGGTACTCTTCTGGTTTCAGTTCAATGGTTTTCATCTTTCCTCTCCTAGTTCCGTTTTTAATAGAAATAGAGGGCTTAGATAAACGTTCTCTCTTCTTCCCTATAACGGATTCAAAGCAAAAGTTCTCAAAGCTTGCCCTCACCTCCTTTAAGGATTTGGGGTGTCATCGTCTTGGGAGGTTTGTTTTCTTCACCGCTCCTCCGAAGGGCCTTACCGGGCTTGTAAATCCCTTGCTACTTTGATCGAACCGATTCGGAGGTCTAAGCCCAGGTGGTAGTTCAGGATGGGATCCCCTTTACCCGTTTCCTCAGTTCGCCGTTGTATATAAGCGTGCATTCGGTCGAGCAAGGATTTCAGCACTTCAGGCTCCTTCTCCGCGAGGTTATGATTCTCTTCGGGATCTTCGATCAGGTTGTAAAGCTCAAGAGGGGGTTTATTGTGGAAATCAGGTTCCAGGGCTTCGATCACTTTCCAGTGGGGAGTGCGCCATCCTCGTTTCCGCATCCAAGTGCACTCGGTAAGGTAGATTTCAGTGTAATTTGTGTGTCGTTCTCCTCGGATCAGTGGAAGGTAGCTTTTACCATCCATCTTTAAGTCTTGGGCGATGTGGCCTACTCCGAGGAAGTCGAGAAGGGTGGGAACCAAATCCTGTTCCAGCACAAAACCTTTCACGCGTTGATTCTCGGGCAAACGGCCAGGGCATTTCAGAATCAGAGGGACGTGAATGGTCGGCTCGTAAAGACCGTGGTGGTCAAAGTAGATTTCATGCTCCGTTAAGGTTTCACCATGATCGGAGGTAAGTACCACTAAAGTGTTCTCGGTGAGACCTAGCTCGTCCAATCGAACGAGAATCTGTTGGATACCTACGTCCATATAGGCCAGGGCACCATCATATTGAGCTACCACATATTCGGCATCGGTGATCCCTGGAGGCATCCACGATTTAAAGAAATCGGCAAAGGGTTTGAAAGCTAAAACTGGCTCCATAGAATGCTTACTGGGGTCACAGGGGTCTCCTTGGTAGAACAAGCCATCGAAAGGTGGAGGGGGGAGATAAGGGGCGTGGGGGTCCATATGCCGGAGGAAAAGCAGGAAGGGTTGGCCGGATCGGGCCATCTCCTCGAGGAGGGGGATCGCTTTTTCATTAAGGTTCTCTGCCTTTCTGCCAGGGCGGTCTTCCCAGGCCATCCAGGCATGGTAGTTAGCGTAGTGGTCAAAACCACGGAAGAACCCCCCATCAAACCCAACACAAGCTGAGACATACCCTAAATCTCTGAGAATCTCAGGGAGAGTCCGGAGGGTGGGGTCTAAGGGGTCTTTATGACGCAAGCTAACCACTTGGGTACTAAAGACATCCATCCCCGTTAACATTGAAGAGTAGGCTGGGGTGGTGGGGATATAAGCGCTGTAGGCGTTTTCGAAGAGAACGCCTTGCTGAGCTAGCCGATCAATATGGGGGGAAGTGAGACGATGATAGCCATAGCAAGAGAGATGGTCTGCTCGTAGACTGTCTACCGCAAAGATAAGAAGATTCAGCTTCTCCGATTTCATAAGGGATCTCCTTAGAGGAGAATTTTACCGTTATCGTTTTATTGAAGGAAGTCTTGATCTCCTCCTCAGGAGGCTTCGAAGAGAGTTTTATTGGAACCGGGGTGGAGCAGGTAGGATCAGAGGGTTCCACCACAGGTTTTCACAATAGGGAGGTACACTTTGTAGAGGCAGAGGGTAGGGAACCGTAGAGAGGAAGCGTTGGCGATCTATATCGCAGATCAGGATCTCTTCAAAGTGAGGAGAAGGGGGACGGTTAACCCAGGTGAGAACTTTGACGGTAATCCCTCTTAAAGACCGATCTCGGGTGAGTGCCCAGCTAGCTGTAGAATAGAGGTCTGTGAGGAGAACAGACCAAGGATGAGGCGAAAGAGTAGAGAGATGCCTGTAAAGGAGAATAACCGCTTTAGGCCCCCGGGTGTCAAAAAGGACATCGATAAGGACCAAACCAGGACGCTCCCGAGGGACACCTGCCTCCATCTCCGATTTTAAGGCAGTTTCTGGAGGAGTTCGGTAACTGGGAGTGGATGACGATTCAGGGAGGGAGCGTGAAGTCTCCTCTTGGAGATTAGGAGGAGAAGGATGTAATGGCACGATTTGAGGAGGAGTTGACGGAAAGGGGGCTAAGCCAGACGAATCTTCACTGATATCCCCCGGAATAGATCGAGCTCTTGGCGAAGAAGGGGTTGTTGGTTGGTTATCTCCATTCCTGGAAGGAAGAGGCTGGCCTTTACCGCTTGGGTTAAAGAGAGAGAAGAAGAGAAGACCGCTGATAAGAAGGCCTCCGAGGAAAGAGACCCCTAGAGAAGCGTAATAGGGGAGGGGAGAAGAGGATGGGGCTTGCCGAAGCTTTTGTTGGATTTTTTCAATCTTTTTGAGTTCCTCGGTTTTATGAGGGTTTAAATCTACCGCAATGCGATACCAGCGGAGAGCCTCTTCAAGCTCCCCTCTTTCGGAGTAGATATCCCCCAGAAGGGAGGGCACCGAGGGGTTTTGGGGATCCCGACGCATTACTTCTGTGCATCGGATGAGGGCTTCCTCGAGACGATGTTGGAGAAAAAGGCGATAAGCTTCCGTTAGCAGATGATTCACGGTGGTCTGTGAGGAGGTTAGCGGGGCTCCACAGGTTGGGCATTGAGGAGTATCAGGGGTAACAGTTTTTCCACAGACATCACATCTCATAGGGGCTTAGGGAGGGGAGAGATTTCAAGACTGAGGTCGAGAGCGGGAGCCGAGTGCGTTAGGGCACCGATACTAATTAAATCCACTCCTGTCTCAGCGACTGCTCGGAGGTTGTCTTCGGTGATTCCTCCTGAGGCTTCTAAAAGGGCTTTACCCGCTACTCGGTTGACGGCAAAACGCAACTCCGCCAAGTTCATATTATCCAGGAGGATGGCATCCGCTCCCGCTTTGAGAGCTTCCTCCAATTGGTCCAGGTTAGCCACTTCCACTTCAATTTTCAGGGTGTGGGGGGCGCGAGCCCGGGCCTGAGCCACTGCCCGGGTGATGCTTCCCGCAACCGCAATATGATTGTCCTTGATGAGGATACCATCTCCCAGGTGAGAGCGATGATTACTCCCTCCACCGACACGAACAGCGTATTTTTCCAAAAAGCGAAGGCCTGGAAGAGTTTTTCGGGTATCTACAATTCGGGCCTTCGTCCCTTTGACTTTCTCTACACATTGAGCGGTTCGAGTAGCGATCCCCGAGAGGTGTTGAAGGAAATTTAAACAGGTTCGCTCTCCGGCCAAAATACTTCTGGCTGAACCTTCAATTTCTAAGAGAATCTGACCAGGTTGGATTCGATCGCCCTCTTCAACAAGGCGATAGGTCTTCAAGGAGGGATCAATCTTTTGGAATACCCTCTCCGCAACAGGTAGGCCGGCAACAACGCCTTCACTTCGGCTGATGACTTTTCCCAAGGCCCAAAGTCCCGGAGGTACACAAGCCTCCGTGGTGAGATCCCCCCAGCTTAAATCCTCCTCCAAGGCTAGGGTCACCGCTCGTTCCATCCAATAGTCTAAGCTATAAGAGGAGCTCATTTGATCTTCACCGTTTCTTCCTTTCTCCGTTTCATCGTTTCTCCCTTTTCTCCGTTTCCCTCCCTAGAGAAAAGAGTTGGAAACGCCTTTTGACCGTTTGCATCCTCTTTTGAAAGAGCATAGAAATACCTTTGCTCAGCTTCAGGGAAACCTGTAAAATGCAGATAGGGAAGGGATAGGGGTTCTAAGGGTTATGAAGTTGCTCGACCGCTATTTAAGTCGGGAGCTGGTGATCCCCTTTTTGGCCGGTGCCTTGGGTTTTATTACCCTCGAAATCGGAACGGTTCTCTTTAATTTAATGGACTTAATTGTTGAACAAAGACCACCGGCCCGGCTCATCCTGAAATTGTTGGTTTTTCGCTTTCCTCTCTTTTTAGTTTATGCTCTTCCTATTGCCACTCTCTTTGGGGTTTCCCTGGGTATCAATCGTCTGGCGCGGGAAAGTGAGATCACCGCTATTCGGATGTCAGGGGTTCCTCTAAGGAGGATTCTCCTTCCTATTGTGGTGATAGCGGTTCTGCTCAGCCTTATGAGTTTTTTCATTAGCGAGACAGTAACTCCCCAGGCCAATCGGGTTTCAATGAATGCGGAACGGCAAATCTACTTTGGAGGGACGAACCCCATCTTGGAAGCTGATGTCTTTTTTCATACCCAGGGTTATTATTTCTATATTGGCCATCTGAACCGAGATCCTAAAGGGAGATATCTCCTGCGGAAGGTGATGATCTACGAGACACGGCCGGGTCAGTATCCTCTTTTAACCACTGCGGAGACTGCCCAAACAGACGGGAAACGTTGGATTCTTTACCAGGTTAATCATATTGAGCTAGATGCTTGGGGTAGGGTCAAGGTTCAAGCCAATTTCCAAACTCAAGAGATTTTTTTAGATCGGCCGATTACGGAGTATCTAGCTTACCAACGCCAACCTGAAGAGATGACCGCTCGGGAATTACGGGAGCAGATTCGGCTGTTTCGGGCCAGTGGGGCTCCGGTGGCTTCCCTGGAAACGCATTATCAAACGAAATTTGCCATTCCTACTGCTTGCTTAGTTCTTGCCTTGATTAGCTTTCCCCTAGCCTTGAGGTATGCCCGGGGGGGAACGATGGTCGGGGCTTTAGTAAGCATTATTCTCTTCTTCTTTTATTACAATACTTTCCTCCTGGCCCGGGTAATGGGGTCCTCCGGGGTGGTGCCTCCGGTTTTGGCTGCCTGGAGTCCCAATTTCCTTTTTGGCGGTTTGGGATTAGTTTTGCTGTGGCGCGAAGAAGCGATCTAAAGCAAAAAAGAAGAGTTCCCCTCTTAGTGTGGTTGGGCTTTCTCCTCGGGTTTTCTTTTCCCTCTTCCCCTACTTGGGGTGTCCTCTCCTTAGGAGAGAAAAAAGGGCTTACCCTTAAGTCTACAACATCTCAGGTATTGGGGATCATCAGAGATGGAGTTAAAGTTGTCTCAGATAGCTCATCCCTTAAGAATGCCGGAAACGAGGGGGTTAGTAATGGGCAACCATTCCCCTCCGGGAAGAAAGGAGAGCAAGGTTCTCCTGTCACAGGGACAGAGGGAGGAGAAGATCGCTGGGAGGAGTTTCCCCCTCCCCCCCCAGAACCAGAGACGCGTGAAGCTCCCTCCCCTCCAGTGATACCGGAGGAGGAGCGTATGGAGCTTTCTGGAGGTTACTTTCTCTATGACGAAACCCGGGATTTGGTCCTTGTTCGGGGTCAAGTCCAGTTAAAATATAAAGACATTACTGGTACTGCGGAAGAGCTCCTCTACTATACGCAGGAGGAGAGGGCTTTACTGCGGGGGGATGTTGTGCTTCACCGTGGGAGGGACCAAATCCGAGCAGAAAGTTTGGAGGTCAACTTGAAAACGCGGACCTGGAAGGTGAAAGGACCTCGGGCGATGGTTTGGCCTCAGCAGTTACTTTCTCCCCTTTATTTATCGGGGACCGAAGTGGAGGAGCAGAAGGATAAAATCGTCTCTGGTCCCTCCTTTTTGACGACTTGCGACCTTCCGGCGCCCCATTTTCGCATAGGGGGGAGGAAGATCATTGTGATCCCCGGAAAGCGTCTTGTGGCGGAGAAAGCTTCCCTTTACCTGGGATCTCATCGGTTATTGACCTGGCCTCGGTTAGTTTTGCCTTTACGCCGGGTGGAAGGGGAGGTAGCTCGGCACTCCTTTGTGCCTCAGTTTGGCCAGGATAGCGTTCAGGGGGTTTATCTGAAAACCGCTTACAACTATATCTTAGGGCGGGATAATCTGGGCACTCTACGCTTAGATTTTATGTCACGACAGGGGATTGGTGGAGGGGTGGATCAATCCTATTCCTTTTTAGGGGGAACCGGACTTCTTACCCTCTACAGTTTGCTGAACCGAGCAACAGGGGAAAAGAACTTTACCGGTCGCTGGGAGCATTTTCAACCCCTCCCTTTGGGGTTCCAAGCGCATTTACAAACCGATTGGAGGCGCAGCTCCTTTCAGTTTGATCCCGGGACAACAACGATTTCCTCCGAGATTACGCTCCAGCGGCTTCAGGAGAGGGCTAGAACTCAGCTGACTTACCGAGCAGATAATAATCAAGGGTTATTTGGTGTATTCCTTCGCCGTTCTGTGACTTTCTCTCATTTTCAGCAATGGGGTCAAACGGGAGGCCAGTTCTCTGTAGGGTTATTTGGGAGCGACTCTCCAGGCTTTAGTAATCGGGAGCTTAATACATCGGCTGAGATTACCCAACAGTTCCCCTTTGGGGAGGCGATACTGTCTTACCAGCGGAGAGATGCCCTCCGAACTCCACCCGGGGGACTGCTCTTTGCCAGCTTAGACCGATTACCCGAACTGACACTCCGAGCTCGTCCTCAGCCGGGGGAGCGAGGTTTTCTACGATGGCTACCGGGAACTCTGGTCTTAGGATATGGTCGATATAGGGAGCAACCCTCTAACGTAGAGAGCGACCGTTTTCTCATTGACTTTTCCCTCCCTCCCCTGAGGCGGAGGGCTGGATCTCTGGATCTGGGATTACAGGCAGGACTCCGACAAACGGTTTATAATAGTCAATCGGCCCAGTACCTTCTTTCTCTGAATAGTGATGCCAGCTGGAGGCTTACCTCCCGCACAATGATCTCCTTGCGTTATCTCTACCTTCGCCCCAGGGGGTTCACCCCTTTCCGTTTTGATCTGACAGGCCGCTACAACACGGTGGTGGGTGATTTCACTCATCGGACCGAGCGTTTTCGCTTTTCTCTAATAACAGGTTATAATCTGCAGGGAGGTCCTTTCGCCTGGCAAGATTTGCTGATGCGTTCCGCTTATCGGCCTTCTGAGAATCTGTTGGTCACTTTGTCTACTGCCTATGACCTTAATCGCTCTCGCCAGAGGGATATTGTTTCCGATTTCCGTTGGCGGGGGGGAAACTTCTGGTTGGATTTAGGTACCCGCTATAATCCTACTACTGGACGTTTTTCAACGATTCGTTGGCACTGGATCGCCCCCCTCACCCGAACTTGGAGTATGGAGAGTATAGGGGGGTACAACGGTTTTCGCCGAGAATTCGACTACCGTGTCCTCCGTTTGATTAAAGACCACCATGATTGGAGGTGGGCCATTTCTTTTGTTGAACAGAGGGGGTTTCGGGTGGAGAGGGGAATTCGCCTCAGCTTTCACCTCAAGGCTTTCCCGGTATTTGAGGAGATTTCTACCGGTCAGTTTGGACAGAGCTTAGATACTGCCGTGGGTGATATATTCTGATCCCCTATAATCGGGGGATACAGGAAAAGGAAGTGCATTATGTCTAGTGGAGGCAACAATGGAGACTTCTCAAAACCCTTCTTCCTTGAGGGAGGTTGTCCTCTCCTCGGAAAGAATTTTTGAAGGCAGGCTGATTAAGGTTCACAGGGATCAGGTGCTTCTGCCCGATGGTCGCACCGCCTTCCGAGAGATAGTGGAACATCCTGGAGCGGTAGGAATTGTTCCTGTTTTGGACGAGATCCAGATAATTCTGGTTCGTCAATACCGGCATCCTGTTGGTAAAGCCTTGCTAGAGATCCCTGCAGGAACCCGGAAAGCTGGTGAAAGCCCGGAGGATTGTGCCTACCGGGAATTGATTGAGGAGATCGGCTACTCGGCCGGGAATTTAATCCCTCTGTTTTCCCTCTTTTTGGCCCCCGGTTATTCCACAGAACTGCTTCATCTTTATCTTGCTACCGATTTGAAGCCTTTGAAGGGGCAGACTGAGGAAGATGAGTTTTTAGAGGTGGTTACCGTTCCCTGGGAGGAAGTGATTCCCCTCATCCGTTCCGGAGAGATTGCCGACGCCAAAAGTGTTGCTGGATTATTAATGGCTTGTTATCAACTAGGGTTACTAGAGCATCTCAAATGCGGTTAAGGAACTCTTTTTCTCTTCTTATCCTCCTTTCTCTGGGATCTTTTTGGCTCGGTTCTTTGGGGTGTGGGCCTTTTGATCCTTTTGAGGTTGCTGAGGACGCCATTGAGGATTACCTCATAAGCAGTATCGGGCCTGCGGATCGTTATGATGTTCGTATTTCCCGGGGAGGAGGAACACGATTAGGTAGGGGATACCTCAGTCGCGTTTGGATTAGAGGGCGGAATATAAAAGTTATTGGCGGATTAGTCTTGAAAAACGCAACAGCAGAGTTACAAGGGGTTCAGGTGGACTTGCGGCAAAAGCGGTTGAAGGATCTCAAGGATAGCAAGATTCAGGCGGAGATTACTGACCGGGAGTTGACCCGTTATCTTAAACAAGCTCGACCTCCTTTGCAGGACCTTCATCTGAGCTTTTCTCCAGACGGGGTCCAGCTGACAGCACGGCCTGTTGTTCTGTTTAATCTATCTGTCCCTGTTGTAATTGAGGGAGGCCTTTTTGTTAGTTCCCCAGAAACGATCTCTTTTGAGCCGGATCGAGTTAAGGTAGCGATTATCAGCATACCTCGTTCGATTATCCAGTGGATAGCCCGCCAAATTAACCCACTTTTTGATACTCGGGAGCTGAGGCTTCCAGTGGTTTTAGAGAAGGTTTCCCTTCAACCGGGTTTACTCATCGTGGAGGGGCGGGTGGATACTAGCCAGCTTCCTTAGTTCGAGAGGGTTGTGTCTAAGGCGTAGTGAAGCCACTCCGCCGATCTGCTAGCTTCCATCCCCCTTTTATAAGGGGGTTAGGGGATCTAGTAAGGGTTAAGCATATCTTGCGGTTCCTCCTGTTGGCATCCGTGCTTATGAGAGTTCCTTTCCTTGGTTCTCCTCTCTACGGTGAAGTTTTAAAAATAGGCTGAGGTGGGTATACAAAGAAAGAAAGGGTTGATATTTATGCCTTCCCCACGACGGAAGCTGAGAATCCCCTGCAAGGATGCACTCCCAGCGACTCCTGCTCTTGCTCAGCAGAGAACGAATTCTTGGGAGGATATGACGCGACAAGAGGCTTCCTCACCTGAACAGGAGATTAGTCGGCTTCGCCAAGAGTTAGAGGAGGAGAGGCGTAAACTTAAAGAGGCTTTTCGGCAATTAGGGGAGGCCCTTTCTGCAGGAAATTCACTTTCAGAGACCTTACAGACGATTATTAATATCGCTGTTGAGATTGTACAGGCCCAAAGTGGGATCATCCGCTTAGTCCAGGAGGGGAAACTGCGGGCTTATGCCGTTTCTGGAGGTCCGGCTGTTCAAAGGTTGAGGGAGGTGGTCTTTAACATTGATGAGGGGGTGCTGGGAGAGGTTCTCCGGACCCGAAGACCCGTTATAGTGAATGATTTTAACCCCGAAGGCTACTCCTCAGCGGAAGTGGTTAAATCGGCGGGTATCCGCCATCTTATTTGTGTCCCCCTGCTGTCTATTAGAAGACAAACCCCTTTGGGAACCCTTACGGTTCACAACAAACGGGACGGCTCCTCTTTCACCCTCTCCGATCAATCCACTCTCACTGCTTTTGCTGTTCATAGCGCCATCGCTGTGGAGAGGGCTCTTCAACAAGAGGAAGAGCGGTTGGCAATGGAGGAGGCTCAAATCCTCCGACAGGTTGCGGAAGCGGCTGCTTCTCTTGACCTGGAGTATGTACTCTCGGTGGCTCTGGATCAACTTTCCGCCATTATTCGCCCCCACTCCTGCGCGATCTTCTTATATAACGCCCAAAAGCGAACGTTTGAGTGTACCCAGGGTACTTCGGGCTATGTTCTCACAGTGCCAAGCGTCCCTTTTGAAACCTATGGTGATTCTATTGCTCAGTACCTTAAGTCAGGGGAGCCGGCGATTCTGCAACAATTTCCTGATTCTCCCTTAGCCCAGTCCTTTCGGAAATATCATCTTGCCGATCTTCTCCTCCCCTTGATTTCCAAAAAGGGTGAGATCATCGGTGTGATTGCTCTAAAGGGGGCTTCCTCAAAGACCTCTAGAGAGGAGGACCGGGAAATAATTGAACTGGATCAAAGGGATTATCGTTTGCTAGGTAGTGTGTCCCGCCAGCTGGCAACTGCTATTGAAAAGGCTCAACTTTTTGCCGAGTCGGAGCGGCGGTTGAAGGAGCTCTCAGGCCTTTACCAGATTAGTATGGCGATTGCTTCTACCTTGGATCTCCAGGAGGTTTTAGAGATCGCTTTAAAAGAAGCAGTTTCTTTGTTAGAGGCAGACACTGGTTCTATTATGTTGTATGACCCAGACCGGCACTCTTTAAGGATTAAAGTAGCTTATGGATTGCCCCCTTCTGTGATCCGCAGAGCTGAGGTGAAGTTGGGGGAGGGAGTCGCTGGGTGGGTTGCCGAGCGTCGAGAAGCCCTTTTAGTGAAAAACTTAGATCGAGACCCTCGGTTTCGGTTGATTCGTAAACGGCCGGAAGTTTGTTCCGCTCTCTCTGTACCCCTTCTGAGGGGGAGACAGCTCCTCGGAGTTCTGAATTTGACCAGCACCCATCCTGATAAGATTTTTACTCAGGAGGATTTGCGGCTCCTGAAAACCTTGGCAGGCCAATTGGCGGTGGCGATTCAAAACGCTTGCTTATATGAGGCGGAGCATCGAGTGGCTCAAATCGCTCGAAGTAACTTAATGCCCTCTACCCCCCTGCGGGTTCCTGGATTGTCTATCGGCGAGAAACATATTCCAGCTGAGGATGTGGGAGGAGATTATTACGACGTTTTCCCCCTTTCAGACACTACGGTGGGGATCCTCGTCTCGGATGTCTCCGGGCGTAGTGTGCCCGCCGCTATGCATGCTGCTATGGGGAAGTATTTTGTTCACGCCTTAACTCTGAGAAACCAAGTTCCTGCCCAGGTATTGACGGATGTCAATCGCCTCATCTTCCAAAGAACTCCGGAGGATACCTTTATCAGCCTTTTCTTTGGAGTCTTAGACCTTAGCCAGGGCCGGTTATGCTACGCTAATGCAGGCCATGTGCCTCCTTACCTCCTTTTCCCCTCAGGAGGTATGGTAGAGTTGGAAAATACCGGGGTGCCCTTAGGCTTGTTCCCTCACACAGTTTATGAAGACCGTTTAATCCAGTTAGAGCCTTCTTCAGTGTTGGTTTGTTATACGGATGGCATTGTAGAGGCGCGGCGGGACATGATTCTGTTCGGTGAAGAACGATTGAAATCCATTCTCCGTAGGTACCGTCATTATCCTCCTCAAGAGATTGCGGATCGAATTTACCGAAGAACCCTCTCCTTCTGCCGGCAGAGGATCCATGATGACATTGCCCTTCTTGTCCTACGATGGGAGGGGCCGTCTTAGTCTCCTCACGTCCTAATAGAAAGTCTGCAGAGGAGGTAGAAAATCATCTAAAAATCAGCTATCGTGATAAAGGATAGTCCTCATCCTCCGGCAACGGAGGATGTTTGAGTTTTCTTTGTATACTCGGAGGATTGAGACGGGACTTTTAGGGGAAACAGAGAAAATAGTAAAGGATGGCTTTAGCAAATTTACCTTCTATTGATCGCCTTTTACAAACGGAGCAGGTCCAAGAGTGGTTGAGGACTCATCCTCGACCTCTTGTTGTGGAGGCGCTCCGGGCTGGAGTGGAGGCGGAACGCCAGCGGCTCCTTGCGGGGGAGGAAGGCCCCTCTCTTGATCGTATTCTCAAGGAGGCTTTAGCCCTATTGAAAGTCCGGTGTCGGCGCTCCCTTCGCCGATGTATCAACGCTACGGGAGTCGTCATTCATACGAACCTCGGGCGTTCTCTCCTTCCGCAGTCAGCTATTGATGCTGTAGTAGAAGTCTCTCAATCCCATTCGACCTTGGAGATTGATGTAGAGACCGGAGAGCGAAGCTCACGCCATATCCATATTGAGGGGCTTCTGAAAGAGTTAACAGGGGCAGAGGCGGCTGCTGTCTTCAATAATAATGCGGCCGCGGTGCTTCTCTCGATCACCGCTCTCGCAAAGGGGAAGGAAGTCATCGTTTCCGCGGGGCAATTGGTAGAGATAGGAGGCTCCTTTCGTATCCCAGAGGTTATCGAAAGTGGAGGGGCACGTCTGCGAATTGTGGGGACGACAAACCGTACTCGCCTTTCGGATTATCAAAAAGCGATTAGCGAAGAAACCGGCCTACTCCTCTTGGTACACCCTAGTAATTATCGTTTGATTGGGTTCACCCAGTCTGTCTCGGCTGAAGAGCTGGTGGCTTTAGGCCGAGAATATGGCCTTCCTGTAATGGAGGATCTGGGCAGTGGATTACTGGTTGACCTCTCAGCCTATGGGATGAGTGATGAGCCGGTAGTGAAGGCTAGCCTTAGGGCAGGGGTGGATATTGTCACCTTCAGTGGGGATAAGCTTTTAGGAGGGCCTCAAGCGGGAATCGTTTTAGGGCGTAAAGACTTAGTAGATCGGATTAAGAAGCATCCGATGGCCAGGGCGGTGCGATGTGATAAGCTTACCTTAGCCGCTTTAGAAGCCACCTTGCGTCTTTATCGGGATGGTGTAGCTCTGGAGACAATCCCTACCCTGGTTACTCTTCTGAAACCGCCCTCCGAAATTGAATCATTGGCACGGGAAGTCGCTGAAAGGATCCCCCCGGGCTATTTGTCGGTAGAGTTGGTCAAGGGATATTCTCAGGTGGGAGGAGGGGCTTTACCAGGGGAAAATCTGCCGACTTTTCTTTTGGCTCTCAAACACCAGCGGATCTCGGCCGAAGCTTTGGCCTATCGCTTGCGGTTGAACAATCCTCCTATTTTTGCTCGGATTCAACAGGATCGAGTGCTTTTAGATTTCCGAACGATCAAGGAAGAGGAGATTCCTGAAGTTCAATCAGCCTTGGTAGCCTTGGCCCAGTACTCGGGGGAAGAAGAGTAGAGGAACGAATTGTTCCTACCCCAGGAAGGGTGATTACTTTGCCCCCATCTTAGCTCCCTCTTCCATTGAGGGGAGGTTTTGGTAACCTCCCCTCTTAGAGCATGTATCATTAAGTAGGGGCAGGCCATGGACCTGCCCCTACAGCTACCTAAACTGGCGTAGGTCCAAAGGGGAGAAGGGAATCTGAGGCTCCGCCCATAGGCCCCCGAAAGGGAGGTTATTCCGTGTTAACTCATTAAGGTCCTTTACAGGATTGGCGAAGAGCGAACTCAATAATATTTAACCCCTCCTGAGCTTCCGCAAGCGAAAGGGTGAGGGGAGGAGCGATTCTCACCACACTTTCGGTATGAAGAGTCCATCCCAAGATCAGCCCCTGGTTGAGAGCTTCCGCAACAAAGCGGCGGGTGATCTCCCCATTTTCCAACTCGATCCCAATGAGAAGACCTTTTCCACGAACGTCCCGGATAATGGGGGTTTTCCCCTTCATCTCCTGAAGAGATTGCATTAAGTAGTCCCCCATCTTCCGCGCCTGTTCCACCAGGTTTTCTTGAAGGAGGTAGTCCAGGGCAGCTTTTCCTGCGGCACAGGAGAGAGGGTGACCTCCGAAGGTAGTTACGTGGCAGAGGGGAGGGTTTTCTGATAGGACTTTCATTACTTCTGGCCGGCTGATGAAGGCTCCTAAGGGTAATCCCCCTCCTAGGGCTTTGGCCAGAACTAGAATGTCCGGAACCACTTCCCAATGTTGACAAGCAAAGAGTTTTCCCGTTCGGCCTAATCCTGTTTGCACCTCGTCAAAGATGAGCAAGGCACCCACTTGGTTGCAACGCTCTCGTAAAGCAGGTAGGAATTCGGGATCAGGAAGGCGTACCCCCCCTTCCCCTTGGATAGGTTCAGTGATAACGCCTGCAACGGTTTCATCAATGGCCTCTAGGGCGCTGAGGTCATTCCAGGGCAGGAATTCAACCCCTGGAAGGAGGGGTTCAAAGGGCTTCCGATAGACCTCTCGGCCTGTAACGGAGAGGGAGCCGTGGGAATCCCCGTGATAGCTCCCTTCAAAAGCGATGAAACGATGTCTTCCTGTGTATTTTTTGGCTAGTTTCAGGGCCCCTTCATTGGCCTCAGTTCCACTGTTGGTGAAGTAAACGACGGAGAGGTCACCAGGGCATAATTGGGCCAGTTGTTCGGCTAGCAATACTTGGGGCTCCTGAATATGCTCGCCATAGACCATCGTATGAAGGTAGCGTTGAGCTTGCCAGTGGATGGCTTCAATAACTTGGGGAAGGCGATGCCCAACATTCGCTACTCCAATTCCGCTTAGGAAATCGAGATAGCGTTCGCCTTCCTGAGTAAAGATATAGCATCCTTCTGCTTGATCTACCACTAATCCGAGGGGTTCGGGAGAGGTTTGGCAAACATAGCGAAGAAACTTTGCTCTGAGTTCTTCGGGGGTCAAAGAGGGGGTTTTCAACTTCTCCTCTCCTTTTGCCTTATCGCTTTCTTCTGGTAGCTAGAACAGGCACGAGACCTATCCCTGCCTAGCTTGTGTGAGGAGCACCCTATCCCTCCATCCTTGTGGGGAAAGGCGCAAGCTAAAGCTACCATCTTATCCTGATCCCCTAAGTTTAGTAGTCGCACCCTTTAGAATGAGCTAGCTAGTTCTCTTTCCCACGGACTGGGCTAGGGGCTACCAAGCCTCTATCATCCCCCACACGAGGGGGATGGGCGTGGGCTGTAGGAGTGAGGTATGCCTCACCCCGGCTGCCGAAACGCTTTCCTCGCTTTTAGGCGGCGAGGCGTCGGCGGTCCTGGATAACAGGATAGGGGGCAGAATGACTCAGCTTCCCATAAGGAATCAGCTCAACCGTCGGTTGAGGGCCGCAAATCCGTTTTACCGATTCCGCAATTTCGATTCGCAGGCGCCGGCAGAGCTCTCGGTCTTCTGGAGGTGTTCCTGGAGCCATTTCCACTTCTAATAAGAAGTGGTCCAAAGCCCGGGGGCGTTCTACAATAATCCGAAACTTCCCGCTGACTTCTGGAAAGGGGTTCAGGGCTTCCGCGACATCTGGGGCGAGGACTAAATACCCGGAAATGAGGACCGATTCTTCAATTCGGCCTCGAATCCGGCTAATTCGAGGATGGGTCCGTCCGCAGGGGCAGGGGGACCAGTTTAAGGAGGCGATGTCACCACTTCGGTAGCGGATAATTGCACTCCCTTCAGCGGATAACCAAGTCCACACCAATTCTCCCAATCGGCCTTCTTCCACCCATTCGAGCCGCTCAGGATCTATACACTCCACGAGGAAAGCATCGGCCCAAACATGGTACCCCTCTCTTTGAATGCATTCCGAGGCCATTGCTGGACCTAAGAGATGGCGCAAGCCATATTGGGCATAAGCGACGAGATGAAGGCTTTTTTCGATGCGTTCGCGGTGGTAGGGTGTCCAGGGGGTGCCATCGAAGATTCCGATCTGGGTTTTGGAGGAGCGCTTGACCTGTCGTTCTTTCCCTTCGGCTAGATATAAGGCGTGCTCCACGGAGCTGCAGAGGGCATTAATGGGGAGAGTATTAAGGAGCTCCTTTTGGGATTCCACTCGTAAATTTCCTGCTGGAACCACCACTGCCCCTAGAGCTTGAATCCCATAATGGTAAGCGAAGCTCCCGGCATCTATCCCATAAGGGTAGGTATTGAGAACGAGGTGACCCTCTCGGACGCCTACTGCCCATAACCCCCGAGCCACCAATTTCCCCCAATGACGTAAATCCCTCTTGGTGATAAAAGCGGAGAAGAGAGAATGTTTGCCTCTTAAAGAGAGGTGGGCTTCTCGGAGGTGCCGGCGGGGGGCAATAGTTAGGCCAAAAGGGGTAGCCGCTTCAATCTCTTCGGCGTCTAGGAAGGGGAAATCCTGGAGGTCCTCTAAGGATTGGAGGTCTTTAACGCAAACATTCCCTTCATCAAAGAGGGAGCGGTAGAAACGACTGTTGAGGTAGGCACGCTCCAGAAGCTTCTTAAGCAGAGAGAGTTGAAGCTTCCTCAATTCCTCTGGGTCTAAAGTTTCTATTTTCGGTTCAAAAAAACGCTTGGCCACTCGATACCCCCATAAAAATCCTCTATTGGAGGGGACGACCGAACTCATCGTCCCTACAAAGCCCCTCTATCATTTCCCTAAACAAGGGGTCAAGGTGAGCGGGAGGGGGGAGGCGCTATCCCCTGGCTCCTTTATAAGGGATCCCACTCACACTAGATTGTGGCGATTCTTTCCCTTAACCTTAAGGGTTGGAGGGATGAAGCGTTAGGTTTTCTTTAAATAAGGGGAGTAAAGCCCGGAATTCTGGAGTTCCTGCTTCGCCCAGAAGCTCATAGAGAACGGTTTCTGTGGAGGTGATAACTGCTCCGGAATTTGCCATCTTTTCTAGCCCAATACGCCACTGGAATTCCCTCCGAGAGGAGACCGCGTCTGCAGGAATGTGGACGTGGTAACCGAGGGCGAGAAGGTGATGGGCGGTTTGGTTGATGCAGATATGAGTCTCTACCCCACAGAGTATTACTGTTCGCCGATGAGTATCTGCGAGGGCATTACGAACCTCCGGGACGCTAAGACAGGAGAAAGCCATTTTGGGAATCGGGGTGAGAGAAGGGGGAAGGTGTTCTGAAACTTCGGGGAGGAGGTCTCCCAGTTTTTGGGGGTTTTGTACAGTGGCGATAACAGGGAGGTGAAGGACTTGGGCGGATTTTAATAAGCGCACAAGGTTCTCAAGAAGGCGTTCTCTCTCCCAGATAACCTGCATCAAGGCGGGTTGAACATCCACTATCATCAGTGAGGTGTCCTCCCGGTCTGCTAGCCGGGGGTGCTTATAAAGGGGGGACATAGAACTTTCACCCTCTTATAATTCTTGGAGCTTTTCAATAATGGCATCCGCCATTTCCGAGGTTCCCACGGCAGATGGGTCGTCTCGGTGGGGTTTCATATCATAAGTAACTTTTTTACCTTCCGCAATGACGGCAGCCACCGCTTTTTCCAGGCGATTAGCGGCTTCTTCTTCTCCGAGATGGCGGAGCATGAGCATTCCTGAAAGGATGGTCGCTGTAGGGTTCACCTTATTCTGGCCCTTATACTTAGGGGCCGAACCGTGAATCGGTTCAAAAACAGCGATCTCGTCACCGATGTTGGCCCCTGGAGCCACTCCTAACCCCCCAACTAAACCAGCACAAAGGTCCGAGAGGATGTCACCATAGAGATTGGGCATTACCATGACATCATAGAGCTCAGGTTTTTGTACCAACTGCATACACATATTATCTACTAGCATCTCCTCGTAGGCGATCTTCCCTTCGTACTCTTGAGCTACTTCCCGAGCTACTCGGAAGAAGAGGCCATCGGTATATTTCATAATGTTCGCTTTAGTAATGGCAGTCACCTTCTTTCGGTGGTTTTTCAAGGCATACTCAAAGGCAAAGCGAACAATTCGGCGGGTCCCTGTAACCGAGATAGGTTTGATGGAGATAGCAGAGTCCGGGCGAATTTTATCTGGGGCCATCGCGATGATCTGTTCTGCTTCTGGAGTACCCAAGTCGAATTCCACTCCGGCATAGAGGTCTTCGGTGTTTTCCCGGACGACGACTAGGTCAACATCGGTATAGCGAGAGCGTACCCCAGGGTAGTACTTACAGGGTCTCAAACAGGCATAGAGACCGAGTTCTTGGCGGAGTGCTACATTAACGCTTCGGAAACCGGTTCCGATAGGGGTGGTAATAGGTCCCTTTAGGGCTACTTTGTTTTGCCGAATACTCTCTAGGACATGATCGGGGAGGGGGGTACCGTACTGCTCTATGACCTCTAGGCCCGCTGGTTGAACATCCCACTCGATAGGGACTCCTGTCGCCTCAATAACCCGGCGGGCAGCAGTGGTTACTTCTGGGCCGGTACCGTCCCCGGGAATAAGCGTCACACGGTAAGCCAAGTTCAACCTCCTCACTTTTGGGATGATCGCCTATCAATTCCACTGTACCAGGATACCCCCTTCTTCGTCAACAATTTAGGAACTAACGTTCGCTTACCTTTCCCAAAGAGGGGCAAAAGTAAAGGGTTCATCAATAATTAAGCATGAGGGGAATGTTAGCTAAGGGAAGAGAAAAGGGATTAGGGGGTTCTGAATCCCTCCTTGGGGAGAGACTCGATAATCTCCCCCCAAGGATTTTTCTTTAGTATCGGATAATATACCTCAAGCCTTGGTCTTTCTGCATTTTTTCAAAGGCGGTGTTAATTTGGTCTAAGGAGATGTATTCCGTAATCAGCTCATCAATTTTGATTTTACCCTCCATATACCAATCTACGAGTTCGGGAACCCTCTGCCTACTTTTGGCGCCTCCAAAGGCGGTACCTGTTAGGATACGCCCGGCGATCAGCATTCGGGGTACAATGCTCAACTCTGCTCCGGCAGGAGCTACTCCTACAATCACGCATTTCCCACCGCCATAATGGGCCGCTTCAAAGGCTTGACGCATTACCGCAGGGTTGCCGGTGGCTTCAAAGGTATAATCCGCTCCTCCCCAAGCGGGGTCGCTTAAATCCTTTACCGCTTGGACACCATCCCTTTCGGAGGCATTTACAGTATGGGTTGCTCCAAACTCTTTGGCCTTCTTCAGCCGATCCTCATGGAGGTCTAGAGCGATGATCTTTTCTGCTCCGGCGAGCTTGCATCCCTGAATGATGTTTAAGCCAATAGGGCCGCAACCGAACACAGCACAAGTCGAACCAGGTTTTACTTTAGCCGTCCAGAGCGCTGCACCAATGCCGGTGGTGACTCCACAGGCCAAAAGGCATACTTTCTCCAAGGGGGCATCTTCCCGGACTTTTGCTAAGGCGATTTCGGGAACTACGGTGTATTCGCAGAAGGTGGAGGTGCCCATAAAGTGATAGAGGTCACGGCCTTTCCAGTGAAGGCGGGAGGTGCCATCGGGCATCACTCCATCATAATAGGTAGCGTCGAGAGCGCTACAAAGGTTTGTTTCTTCCGATTTGCATTGGGCACACTCTCCACACTCCGGGATGTAAAGGGGGATGACATGATTTCCTGGTTTGACACTCTTCACCCCTGGCCCTACCTCGAGGACGATACCTCCTCCTTCGTGGCCTAATACCGAGGGCATTAAGGGGTTCCTGGCTTTACCACTGGTTTCGTGAAGGTCGGTGTGGCAAATTCCGCTGGCGAGGAGTTTCACTAAAACTTCTCCCTCCTTGGGGGGATCTATCTCAATCTCATCAATAACGAGGGGTTTCTGTTCTTCTACAAAGATGGCTGCTTTGGCTTTCATCAGACGGGCCTCCTTAAGAGAAGTTAAGGATGTTTCAATTTTTCTTTTCCTCAACCCTCTTCCCTTTCCCTTGCGAGCAGGAGCGTAACCCGCTATGCCCTGCGGCTACTTCCGAGGTTCCCTCCCCACAAAGGGGGAAGGAATAAGGTTACTGTCCGCCTCATCGCTTTCATCAGAGTCCTTGTTCTTCTACCGCAAAGTTCTTTCTATTTTTTATATTTATATAACCAGAACCCTATAAGAACTCCTAACAAGAAAGTAAGATACCAAAAGATGCGGATCCCCGGTTGGGAATAGAGGTCTTTGAACTGTCTATACCACCTTCTTCTATGCCTTCGGGAAGAACGACTTCTTCGGCGAATGAGGCCACAGTTAGGGCATTTCCCCAGAATCTTTCGGTAGGAGGTGCCACAGCGACGGCATTCGGTAATCTGGTATCGTCCGCAGGCCCAACACCAATCGGGATTTCGTAGTTCTTCTCCACAATTGTAACAATAACGTTCCGGATCCGGTATCTCCTTAGACTGAGAGGAAGATGGATTCTCCATTAAAGTTTAACTCTCCTCTGATCAGGAGTAGGCAAAAAATTTTTTCGACGTCCGCCTGCTAACATCCTTGTTTGATAATCCCGGCTTTGTGAAGGGCTTTAAAAACGCTGATTGGGGAGAGGAGGGCAGAACCTTGGTGTCAAAGGAGAGGTGTAGAAGAAGAGAATCTTCGTTGATGAGGTTCCAAGATGATGGTTCCTCTATAAGAGGAGTAGTGGGTTCACCTTGATAGAACTCCTAGTGGTTATTGCTATTATAGCGCTTTTGGCAGGTATCCTTTTCCCGGTTTTCGCTAAGGCTCGGGAGAGCGCCAGGAAGTCTGCTTGCTCTTCTAATCTTAGGCAATTGTCTACAGCATGGATGTTATATCATGAGGAGTATGATGCCTTCCCTGCTAATCGTTATGACCCACCCAGTGGAGTTCACTACACTTGGAAGACTGCAGTCAAAAATTACGTCAAGCTCAGCGCCTTCCGGTGCCCCTCCAACCAGCATTATGATTACCCTGTAGAGGGTCCCGAACCCGGCCGTTCTTATGCTATGAACGGTTCTACTGCCCATGAAACCATCTCCGAGGCGGAGATTAAAGAAGTGTCGGAGATTATTATGCTTTGTGAGGCTCGCTATCGTTATCCGGATGTCCGGCCGGCGGATGCCTCCTGGAGCTCTTTCCTCTACTCTTATGAGGATAATCCTACGCCCAATAGCTACCTAGGAGTAATGCAGACTCACAACGGGGTTAGCAATTATGCCTTCTTCGATGGGCACGTTAAGGCTTTGAGACCGGTACAAACCGTTCTTCAGGGGAAGTGGACGATGTGGTTGGCTAATTTAGATCAGCCGGGGGTGGGGCTCATTCGAGACCCTGAAGGTTGGAGGCAACGCAGGTTAAAGGAGTTATTAGCTCATGGTGAATATCGCTAAAACTGAACCCCCCTTTGGGAGGGGGGAAACAGACGATTCAAGGTCTATTGTGGGGGGGACGATTAGGGCAACAGGAAGCTTCTCCTCTCTTTCCTTGTGCAGAAGGAAACCCAGAAATAGGTCTTTTTCCGGGTTTAGCCTTATTGAACTTCTAGTGGTTTTATCCATCCTCTCCCTTCTGGCGAGTCTCATTCTGGTGGTGTTTCAGAAGGTAAGGGGGGCAAGTTATACTACGGTCTGTTTGGGGAATCTCAAACAGATTGGTTCCGCCATCAGCCTTTACCGAGAGGATTGGGATGACCTCTTTCCTTTGGCGGTGGATTTTGCAGACGCTTTCTCCCCGGAAGGCTGGAGGCACCATCCTTTTATTCCTGATGCTTATCAACAGGTTAACAGCCTGACTGAGCATCAGCGTTTTCTCCCGGTGGTTCTTCGCACCTACCTTCCGGTACACCCTAAGCCCTCCTTGGGTTTAGGGCCGGAGTTCCAGCGAGCCTCTTCTCCTCTAACAAGTGAGACTTGGAGGTGCCCCGCGGACAATGGCTTAAACTTTGTGGTTTTTCACACCATCTTAGGGGGAGCCCCTACCTCCCACTTAACTGCCTATGAGGTCTATGGTATGAGCTACGGTTATCGGACAGAGTTAGGCCTGCTTCAGAAACCGGTTACGAGTCTTCGGGAACCTTCAAACATCAATGTGGTGATGGATGCTGGGGGGTATTGGCATCCTCGCTACCATCGGCCGCCCCGTCAGGAGGGGGATCAGAGGGATTTTCATCGATGGAGCTTTAATGTTCTGTTTGCGGATGGGCGGGCTAAGAATGTCACCAGTGCCGAATATTTTCGAGCTTGGGGATATACTCTGGAAGACCGCAGCCCTTTTGAAGGAGACTAGGAGTGTGAGGAGGCGACTTTGAAACGAGGTTCCCTTTTATTTCTTGGGCTCCTTATGGCCTTCCTCTAACAACCAACATTTGGCCCAGTGATTTTGACCTTGAGGGAGGATGGGAGGGGGCTGTTGGGAGCAGGAGGGAAAGGCAAAGGGGCACCGAGGGTGAAAAGGGCAACCGGGAGGGCGCTGAGCAGGTTGGGGAGCTTGCCCTGGGATGGTGGGTAATCGGTGCCCTGGCGGTGTTTCCCAGTCGGGAAGAGAGTTAAGAAGAGCTTGGGTATAAGGATGGGAGGGAGACTCCAAAACCCTTTGCACAGGACCATACTCAACAATTTCCCCGGCATACATCACTGCTACTTGGTCACATAAACCTGCGACTAAGCCCAGGTCGTGAGTGATGAAGATCATCGCCCTCTGGTGCTCACGGATGAGCTCAGCCAAGAGGCCCATAATCTCTGCCTGGACGGTAACATCTAAGGCGGTAGTTGGTTCATCGGCGATAAGGAGAGAAGGGTCTCCGGCAATAGCTGTGGCAATAAGAGCACGTTGGCGTAATCCCCCACTCAGTTGATGGGGATAATCCCTAACCCTTTGGGCAGGGTTAGGGATGTGAACTCGGGCGAGAAGGTCGATCGCTTTCTCCCAAGCCTCCTTTCTGGTACATTTTTGATGGAGACGAAGGACCTCGGCGATCTGGTCTCCAATGGTCTTCACGGGATTTAAAGCGGTCATCGGGTCTTGGAAAATTAAGCCTATCTCTCTCCCCCGGAACCGTTTCATCTCTTCCGGGGGAAGGGAGAGGAGATCCGTGCCCTTGTAATAGATGGAACCCGTGATGTGGGTAGGAGGTTCTGGTAGAAGGCGCATTATCGCTAGTGCAATGGTTGTTTTGCCACACCCCGATTCCCCTACTAACCCCAGGGCATTCCCAGAATTTAAACTGAGGGTCACTTGTTTAACGATTTCTATGGGTTTCCCCTTGGGAAAGGGGTACTGAGGAGGTATCCCTGGAATATACACTGTAAGATTTTCCAAGTGAAGCAGGGGTTCGGTCATAGGACTCTTCTTGAGCAAGGGTTTTTTCGCTGTTAAAAGTTTTCTTGTCTCATTTGGGTTCGGCTTTCAAAGTCGGAGAGAGGGGGTCTCTTCTTCCATCTTTGTTAAAGCCCCCGGGTTCGGGGATCGAGCCAATCTCTGAGAGCATCTCCTAAGAAGTTGAGGGAGAGAGTGACTGCAGCTACCGCTAAGGCGGGAAAGACGACTTGTAGAGGGTAGGCTCTAAAGACTTCCATCCCTTCTCGGACCATAGAACCCCAGCTCGGGTAGGGGGGTTGAATCCCTATTCCTAGGAAGCTAAGGGTAGCTTCGGCCAGAATCACGCTTGCGGTACCGGTGGTGGCGGAAACCAAAACAGGGCCAGCTAGGTTGGGAAGAAGATGTTTGAACATAATCTGTAAGTCACCCATTCCTAAAGCCCGGGCCGATTCGATATATTCCAGATTTTTAAGGGTGAGCACTTGACCGCGTACTAATCGGGCCATATTCGGCCAGTAAACGATTCCTAGAGCGAGAATCACACTCCCCAATCCGGGGCCAACTACTGCTACTAAGAAAACAGCGAAAAGTAAATCAGGGAAGGCAAGCATAATGTCTGTTATTCGCATCAGCCAAGCATCCCAACGTCCTCCGTAGTATCCCGCAATCATTCCCAAGGTGACGCCGACAAAAAGATCGAGAAGTTCCACCGCCAAGGCTACGGTTAAAGAGACGCGGGCACCATAAAGGAGTCGGCTGAGGAGGTCACGCCCTAGGCTATCGGTTCCAAGCCAGTGTTTTGAACTCGGGGGGAGGTTCTGAGCACCCGGTTCAAGCTGAACCGCCCGGTAGGAATAGGGGGCGATGGCAGGAGCAAGAAGGGCAGACAGGACGAAAAGGAGGATCAGGGACAAGGGGATAAACAGGAAGGGCTTTTTCAACAAGGTGTACATCGGTTTTCATTAGTAGTTGTTGGATGGCAACAGTTTACTTCTGTTTCCTCACCAAGCGCAAGAATTCCTCCTCGTTAAGGATTTGAACCCCCAGTTCCAGGGCTTTGCGGTACTTGCTTCCTGGCTCTGCTCCAACCACCACATAATCCGTCTTCCTGCTGACACTACTGGTAGCTTTGCCTCCCAAGCGTTCTACTAAGGCTTCCGCTTCTTCCCGGGTCATACTTTCCAAGGCTCCTGTAAACACAAAGGTAAGTCCCTTTAAGACTTCTTCCTCTTTCGCTACTTCTTCCGGCGGCTTCATCCGGGACAGCTGAAGTCCCACCTTTTTCAGTTTTTCTAGGAAGCGTTGGTTATCGGGTTGTCGGAAATAGTGGGCTACTGTCTCTGCGATTACCGGGCCGATACCCGGAACCTGATTAATTTGTTCGGGAGTGGCCTGAGCCAGCTGATCTATAGAGGGGAAGGCTTCAGCTAGGAGCTTAGCGGTTTCACTGCCCACATGGCGTATTCCCAGGGCGAAGAGGACTCGTTCGTAGGGGCGTTCTTTACTCTCCTGAATAGCGTTAATCAGATTCTCTGCAGATTTAGGCCCCATCCGTTCTAAGGGGAGGAGGTCTTGGACCGTCAAACGATAGAGGTCTGCGGGATCTTGCACCAATCCTCGATCTACCAGCTGGTCAATAATAGCGGGGCCGAGGTGTTCAATATCCATTGCATCTCGGGACCCAAAGTGGTAAATTTTCTCTTTCAACTGAGCAGGGCAAGCCGCACCGATACATCGTCTTACCGCTTCATCAGGGGGACGATAAGCCTCAGCGCCGCATTCCGGACACCGTAAAGGCATTAAGAAAGGGATTTCATCTCCATTCCGTTCAGAGGGAATCACTTCAACCACTTCGGGAATCACTTCCCCAGCTCTTTGGATGATAACAGTATCACCTACCCGAACTCCCAGTCGGGCAATTTCGTCCTCATTGTGTAGCGTCGCCCGGCTCACCATAACCCCGCCGACGGGTACCGGCTCCATAAGGGCGACCGGTGTCAGTGCTCCTGTGCGTCCCACTTGGACCCGGATTTCTCGGATTTCCGTCCGGGCTTGAGTTGAGGGGTACTTATAAGCGATGGCCCATCGGGGACTGCGGGCTACTGTCCCTAGTCGCTCTTGGAGTTCTAGAGAATTGACTTTGATCACTACGCCATCGGTGTCATATTCTAGAGAATGCCGGGCTTCGGCCCAGTGGCGAACAAAATCCAAAACGGCTTGGATCGAGGGGCAGAGTTGGCGATGTTGAACTATGGGAACTCCCCACTTCTTTAAAGCTTCCATTCCTTCCCAATGGGTGCGGAAAGGGGTGTTTTCCACAAAGCCGATACCCCAACCCGCAAAGAGGAGGCGTCGCCGAGCGGTAATCGAGGGGTCTAATTGGCGAACAGAACCCGCAGCCGCATTTCGGGGGTTGGCAAAGGGAGGTTCTCCCGCTTTTCGCCGTTCCTCGTTAATCCGTTGGAATTCCTCGTGGGTGATATACACTTCTCCTCGGATCTCAATGAGGGGAGGAGTAGGAGGGGCATCTTCGCTGAAGGGCCTTAGCCGCAAGGGGAGATTACGAAGAGTCCGAAGGTTGGGAGTAACATCCTCGCCGAGAAAACCATCTCCTCGGGTGGCTCCTTGGACATACTCTCCCCCTTGGTAGGTTAAATTCACCGCGAGACCATCCAGTTTGAGCTCAGCGCTGTACTCAATATCCACATCGGGGGAAAGGTTGAGGAATCGCTTGACTCTCTGATCAAAGGCGAGGAGTTCTTCTTCATTGAAGGCGTTGCCGAGGGAGAGCATAGGAACCCGGTGTTCCAGGGTTGCGAAACCTTCTCGCGGAGGAGCCCCTACTTTTTGGGTTGGGGAGTTAGGGGTAACCAGCTCGGGATGGGCCTCCTCCAGCTCCACCAAACGATGGAACAAACGGTCGTATGCTTCATCTGAGATAACCGGAGCGTCGAGAACGTAATAGCGATAATTGTGATACTCAATTTCTGCTCGTAGGCGGGAGACAAGTTCTTGGAGTTCTTGTAACTCCTCTGGAGAGTGAATGTGGTCCATTCATCATCCCTCACAGATTCCGTTTAAGAAGGTCACTAAAGGGCAGAGTGTCTTGATGGGAAAGGATGCCCTTTTTCAAACCTTTTCTAGTTTAGCATAGGCGAGGGATAGCTTTTTGATTCCGGCTGAGGGGAAATCTACGGTTACCATAATGCGCTCGTTCGTTCCTTCGCACTGAACAACAATCCCCTCCCCGAAATAAGGGTGTCGGACTTTTTCCCCCGCTTGAAAGGGGGCTTCCTCTTGACTATGCTCTCCTTTTCTTCTCTCCATCTCTCTAAGGGCTTCCGCATCCTCTCGGCGGAGTGCTCGATGGTTCAGCTTCTCTCGAAATCCACTATGAAGGAGTAGGGTGGCTGGACCGGATTGGAACAGCTCCTCGGGAATCTCTTTAATGAAGCGGGAAGGGGTGCAAGGAACCCGTTCTCCGTAGACGGTTCGGTAACAAGCATAGGAGAGATAAAGACGATCCATTGCCCGGGTTACACCAACATAGCAGAGACGACGCTCTTCTTCGAGGTTATCATCTACTATGGCTCGGTTGTGGGGGAAGAGGCCATCTTCCATCCCTACAAGAAAGACTACCGGGAATTCCAATCCCTTAGCAGCGTGAAGGGTCATTAAAACCACTGCATCGGTGGAGGTATCGTAGGTGTCTACATCGGACATCAAGGAGACTTGCTCCAGAAAACCGGAGAGGGAGGGATCTGGGCTTGTATGGTGGTAGTCATAAGCTACTCCATAGAGTTCTTCGAGGTTACGTTTTCGCTCGTCCGCTTCACTTGGAGGAAGCTTGGAGAGATCCTGCATATAACCTGTTCGTTCCAAAACGATTTTTAAGAGGTCGGGAACGTTTCGGTATCGGCTTTGTTGTCTTAGTTCGTTCATCAGTTGGTAAAAGTTGCGAACCCGAGAGACCAGGTGAGGAGCGATTCCCTCTACTTGATCCACTTGGGCCATCGCTTCAAAGATGGTGCAACCTCTTCTTAAGGCGTAGGCCTCCAGCCGGTTCAACGTGGTTTCGCCGATGCCTCGAGGAGGGACGTTGATAATGCGCCTCAGGCTTAGGGTATCCGCGGGATTTTGGAGGACTCGAAGGTAGGAGAGGGCGTCTTTGATCTCCTTCCGATCGTAGAAGCGAAGGCCCCCAACAATCCGATAGGGAATCCCCCGTCGGAGGCAGGCCTCCTCAAAAATCCGAGATTGAGCGTTCGTTCGGTAAAGGATAGCACAATCAGACCAGCGTCGCCCCCTAAGGTGAACCTCATCTTCTATCCGATTGAGGACGAAGGCCCCTTCATCTTGTTCGTTTAGCGCTTCATAAAGGTAGATGGGGTCTCCACCCTTCCGGGCAGTCCAAAGTCGTTTGGGTTTGCGACTTTGGTTGTGGCTAATAATGCTCCAGGCGGCGTCGAGAATGACTTGGGTGGAACGATAGTTTTGCTCCAAGGTGATGACTTTAGCATCGGGATAATCCCGTTCAAAAGCGAGAATAATTCTAACATCTGCTCCTCTAAAGGCATAGATGGACTGATCATCATCCCCTACTACCGTGATATTTCGGTGTTTTTGCGCTAGAGCTTTCACAAGCTGATATTGGGCATTATTGACATCTTGATATTCATCGACCAAGATGTGTCGGAACCATTCTTGGTAGTATTCCAGAACCTGGGGTACTTGCTGGAAGAGAATGACTGTGTTGAAGATAAGGTCATCAAAATCCAAGGCTCTCACTGCGGTCAGCTTACGTTGATAGAGGTCATAGACTTTAGCAACAATTTCTTCGTAAGGTCCGTTGGCATAACGAGCGTAGGTAGGAGGGTCAAGCATTTCATCTTTGGCCCGCCCTATGGTCCCAAGGATCTGCCGGGCGGGAAATTGTTTTTCGTCCAGGTTAATCTCCCGAAGGCATTCGCGCACTACCGCAAGTTGATCCGATTCGTCGAAGACGACAAAGTTGGAGGGAACACCGATGTGATGACCCTCCCTCCTCAGGAGGCGGGAACAGAGGCTGTGGAAGGTTCCGATCCAGGCATCATTGGGGAGATGTCCTAAGAGTTGCTGAACTCGTTCCCTCATCTCCCCAGCCGCTTTATTGGTGAAAGTTACTGCCATAATCCGCCGTGGGTCTTCCTTATACTGGTGGACTAAGTAGGCCAAGCGGTAGGTGAGAACTCGGGTTTTCCCACTTCCTGCCCCGGCAAGGATCAAAAGAGGTCCTCCGGGATGCAGAACTGCTTCTCTTTGTTGCGGATTTAATTGGGCAAGTAGGTTTTCCACAGGTACCCTCACTCCATAATAAAGTCTAGCCGAAAGAGGAAAAAACCTCTTTCTCCTTGAGGCTGTTGGGGCTTGACGAAGGTAAGCTCCAGCGGAGTTGCCCCTCGGATGGGTAGGTTTCCAAAGTAGGGGTGGCGATTCCTTCTGGCCCGACGATCCTTCTTCTCGGGAAACGGTTCTCCAGTAGACTGAACTTTACCAGTGAACTTTCCAAAATGAAAGAGGAGGAGAGCAAAGAGTTTTTTCTCTCTCCAAAGAGGAGGAGGCAGAGGGAATGCTCCGCTTTAAAGAGCCAGGGCCAATCCCCTGGAGGAGTATCTTTCATCAGCAACCCTGTTGGGGAAGGCTTTTTTCTCATAATAGTCAGTAGCGTCAACACCGTGTAGATTATATCAAATTAGACCCCAAAAGGGGAAAATATCACAATATTAAGTCATTCGCAAGTGGGGTAAAAATTTTGTGGAAAAGTTTTCTTCATTTGATCCTATCGGTTTTGACGGATGAAGATCCATACCCAATCTACTTCTGAAGGCTTTCTGATCCAGGTGGAAGGGGAAGTGGACCACCTTAACGGGCCTTCCTTGAAGAACGCCCTCCTCTCCGCCCTTCAGCAGGGTTACCGGAACCTCATCTTGGATTTGAAAGGGGTGACTTATTTTGACAGCGGAGGATTAGCCGCCTTGGTGGAGCCTCTCCGCCGATTGAAAGAAACCCAGGGTTGTCTCTTTCTTCTTCGACCGAAACCCGTGGTCAAACAGACGCTGTTCATCAGTGGATTTCAGTATTTGTATCCTTGGGTTCAAATAAGGGATCACCCGGAGGACGTTTTCCCCAAGGGTCTTCCCCCTTCTCAATAGACGGAAGTGCTGCGAGAGGTGAGAGGATCCTTCGCTCAAGGACTGAAAAGCGGAATAAGGTTCCCTTTTTCTGAAGAGAGGCCCAAACTGGGAGAGCGTGAGGGGAGGGGTGGGAGAGAGGTTCCTTAAAGGGTGACAATGGTTTACCGATGAAGCAACTAGAAGAGAGAATCCTAGAGATCGAGATCCCCGCAGATCTTAAAGAGACCCCTCGCCTCCGGGAAATCCTTCGCTCCGCGATGCTCCCTATGGGGTTTGATCCTGATACTCTTTACCTTCTTACCTTGGCGAGTACAGAAGCGATTGTTAATGCCATAGAGCATGGAGCCCCTAAGGGTTCCCAGGATAAAATTCGGATTACCCTATGTAAAGATGGTCAGGTGATGAAGATCTCTGTATGGAGTCCGAAAACGGGCTGGCAAGTCCCTGAGGATATTGAACCGGAAGCCTTGGCCTTAAGAGGCCGAGGTTTTTTCCTGATGCGACGGATTATGGACGAAGTTGTGGTCGAACAGAACGAAAAGGGTACAGTCGTCCTTCTAAAGAAGCGATTGCCGGAAGGAAAGCCCTAACCTTCCGGCAATCGCTTCTTCTCTTAGGTTTTCTCCTCTCCGATTTTTTCGATCAATAGGGGTAATATACGCTTCTTAGAGAAGTTGGAGAGGGTAGGGATCCGTCCTGTAACGATGACTCCTTCCATTGAAGGTGGAAGAAGAAAGTTTGGTTTCTTGGGCCACTGCACCGCAAAGATCAGGTCCTTCCTGCCACTTACCTTGAAAATAGGAGAGTCTTTCTCCCTTATAAGAATGTCTCCTTTTGCCCGAAGGCTGATCTCCTTAACAGTGAAGCCCTGGTCGTGGATTCTTTTCGGTAGACTGAAGAGATCGAACTGATTATGGGGTTGAAGTTTGATCTCTAGATAACCCTGATTCAATTTGACCTCAACTTGCTGAACCCCTTTCATCCGTAAGGCAGTCCGCCGGACGCCGTCAGCACAAACCGCTCAATCCATCCCTTTAACGAAGGCTCGGATATCCATCAGTTGGGCTTGTGCAGGGATGGAGAGGATTCCTACTCCTAAGGTGACCAAGGATACGGTTTTTAACCAAAGGTTTTTCATCGAGAAATCCCTCCTTGAGAATTTAGGGTATGATTCTTTGGCTCTCACAGGTTGTCCCTCAGAAGAAGCCGGTAAGATCCACTCCAAAACGCAGATTCTGCTTGGGGGATCTTGGGGGGAGGTCTTGGAGGAGAGGAAAGCCTACTCCAAAGGAAAAGCCCCAGTTTTTATAGGTTCCCAAAAGGCCAGGTGCCAAGAATAGACGGTGGCCACCGGAGGTAGAGAGAAGTTTGCCCCCTCGGAGGCCTTTTTCCTGAACTTCTCCAACAAGTTCCAGAAGAACCCGGAGGTCAGGTTTGGGATATTCCCATTGCCAAGCTTTGGGACGATAGCCGATGACGAGGGAGTAAAACCATTCATTGCCGGGATGGTTTCCTCCCCTCGTATAAGTCTTATAACCTAACCCTCCCCAGAGGTACCAGGTACGAGAAATTTCTCCGTGGGCAACAGCGATAAAGGCGCCCGGCTGGGTAATATCCTCGTTGGGAGTACTGATCGCCAGATAAGCGGTATCTTCACTTCGCTTTCCTAGACCCGTGTCTCGGTGACGAAAGCGCCAACCGATCATTGTTTCTACTTCATTGGTCATTGGCATCAGAGCTAAAGCTCGGGAGCCCATTAGGCTGTTGGGATTCCTGGAAAGGGGACCCGAGAGGGAGACCTGAAAGTCCCGGGTAAGACCATAAGCGACCATCAGGCGTGCCATAGTAGTGGTTCGCTTTTGGCTGTGCATCCCCATCCATCCGAAGTCCACGCTCCAAGCCCCTTTGGCATTGGTGGGAGTGGCTAGCCCGAACAGAGGACCGTGCCCTGCTGATTGCCCAGAGTTAGCCCAAAAACTGATTTCCAAAACCCAGCTGAAGAAGAAGGCCCAGAATTGTTTCCTCATTACAGTCTCCTTCGGTTAGGACCCTCGGTATATTCGGTATATCCTAAAGATGGCAAGGCTCAACACGATGGTTGCGGAAAGCCAGGCGATCTTTTTATCTTTTGCATCCCCTCTTTTGAGGATATAGATGCGGTAGAAGGATAACCCTAACAACAGAAAGGATAGGCCGATTAGGGCGAGGGATATCCCAGGCCCCGAAAACATTGCTCCGGTTGACCCTGCTAGCCCGAGCAGAGCGAAGAGACTAGAAGCCATTCAGTAAAAGCATAAGGAAGAGCCGAAAGCCGTTAACACGGCAATTAGACCGAGGATTTTCCCTTTAGGGTTTGTCTTCCTCCTCATTAGGAGTCTCCAGGTAAGGGATGGGGATAGGCTGCGGAAAACCTATCCTCGCAGCCTATCCCTAAGGTTTTGTTCTTACCGGGCTTTGCCGATCCCAACCCTGCTTAGGATTTCCGCGTTCACTGGAGAGCTGACACAACAATCAGCCAGCCTTCCGTCTACCACAACAGCTGGTACCCGCTTGATCCCATACTGCTGGGCCTTGACTCGGCAGAGGTTTGTCTCACACCCCTCCCGCAGATCGTAGAAGATAACCTCGCACTCTGGGCAAGTTATCTCCCGGACGACTTGCAGGGCGGGTTCGCAGAGGAAACAACCTGCGGTAAAGACTTCTACCTTGGGCATTTTGTACCTCCTGCTGTTCCAAAGTAATATAGAATAGGGTTACCCCCTATCCCTATATCCATTTTAATAGACAACAAAAGAACTGGTCAAGTTCCCTGATTTTCTCACAGATCGGGATAAGTTTCTGGGGAGAAGCGGGGTTTAAAGGGAGGGGTTTTGGCTTCTTTCAGTTCTCTCGTTTCCCGAATCAATTGGCCAGCTCTCTTCAGATGATAGAGTAAGCCGGGGACTTCGTGGGGAGGAGGGCCTTCCTCCGGTAACGTAGCCTCTAAATAGGGCCACCAACCGTAGCGGTCCAGGTAGCTCGCATCGAAGATCATTACTCCTTGGGTGGCTTTCAATGCAGCTTTAATTGCTTCCTGAAAAGCCTGAGGATTTCCTGCATATTGTAAAACATAGATGCTTCCATAGGTGAAAGTGGCATCGTTAACGGCTTCTACCGATTCTTCTCCCGCTCCTTCAACCGTTAAGGAGGGAGAAAGCCCTTTTCCTAGAGCTTCTTCCTTCCATGGGGTAGGATAGTAAGTCCCTGTACAAATAAAATCGAGGAGGGGGGCATATCCCGTTTGGGGGTAGGTTTCGGTCATCCACTCGTATTGGGGATCGTTGTCGGGGTTTCCCCAGTTGACGCCCACATTGTAATAAGAGCTATACCAGGAACCGACATAAACCCCGATTTTTAGGTTGGGCCTAAGGGATCGCAAACGTTTTACCGCTCTCTCTAGAAAGCGACGAATTGTCCAGGACCGAAACTCTAGCCACTTTTTGAAGAGAGGGCCTCGGAGGACAGGGTCACCGGGGTAGGGAGAAAATTGGAGGATTTCTTCGGGCCAGTAATGGACTCTCCTCCCCAGCCATTCTTCAAAGGCCCTTCGGGATACCTCAGAGAAATCCGAATGTAAGTTGGGATACCGCATCCGATCCAAAACGATCCCCGATACAGGATAACGAGTGACC
The DNA here is from genome assembly GCA_964429225.1 of uncultured bacterium. GTDB lineage: Bacteria > Armatimonadota > DTGP01 > DTGP01 > CAYSAW01 > CAYSAW01. The sequence goes on along the minus strand of CAYSAW010000002.1, from coordinate 116,520 downwards.
AGCTCCTCCAGCAGGGATAATTCGTATTCTTGAACTTCAGGCAGGAGGGGGTTCACAAAAAGGGTATAAGGGTCTGAGATATTATCCTCAGCTCGGCGGAAAACGGGCCGACTTCTAAGGATAATAGACCTTTCAGATCTTAAATGGTGGAGAAGCCACTCCTTCGCCCTGCCGTTGGCGACAAGGATCCCACCCCTCCGAGGAGGTAAAAGCTGCTTTCCAGAGAGGTACTTTCCTTCTAGAAGGTTGACCACTTTCCCCTCCTCGGAGAAAAGGGCGTAAAGGTTTTCAGAGGATAGAGGAGCCCCAGAGGAAGAGGTAAAAATCGCCAGCTCATCGGCGTGGGGAACCTCATCGGTTTTAGCAATAGGATAAGCGTCTGAACCGATTTGGAGGTAACGTTCGATCTCATAGGTGATTATTTGCCACTCCTTTTTCTGGTAAGCGGGTCCCACTTTATAGAGCTTATGTCCCTCCGAAAAGACGTTTACAGAGAGATAGAGGGGGATATCTGCCTCCTTACAGGTCCTAACCATCTCCTCAACGGGATCGAAGTCCTGAGGGAAGGGTTTCCCTCCCCACTCTTTTAATCGAGGAGCAATTTGGGAGGGATAAAGAACCAAGCCAGCGATAGGTTTGACATCTAAGATGATCCCGTTGATATGGGCTTTTTGAGCTCGGGCTACCAGTTGACGGAGGCTTTCGGCTTTGCTCAGAGTTTCGAGGTTTGCTGTTGCATCCACCCAAAGAATCCGACCGGACAACCCCGAAGCCTTAACTGCGGATTGAAGGAGGTTTTCAGCGGAACAGAAGGTGGGGAAAAGGAAAAGAAGGATAGGCCAAAAGATTCGCAAGGCTTTCATCGGATTTTTGCCGAGTTCAGACTTCCTCTTACAATGACTCGGACAGGATAGTGAGAACCCGCTAGAGGGAGAGTAAGGAGGCGGATCTCCCGGGTTTCTCGGGGTTGTAGGGTAGTTTGAGTGATGAGAAACTCGTCCGTCGGTTGGAGGTGGGAGCTCTCCCGCAGCTCTCGGTTCACTAGAAAGATCGCTCTTGCCAAGCCTGCAGAAGGTTCGAGGAGGATTTCGATTTTGGCGGAGTTGTTAGAAGGGTTGACTAAACGAAGGTGTAAGTCGTAAAAAACCCCGTAGTTGCCATAGAGAGGCCTACCGTTGAGGTCTCGGATGTGCTCCTTACCGATAGATAAGAAGAGCCATCGGTCTCCCACTCGATATTCCCCTTGCAAAACTTTGTAAGGGGAGGGGAAGACGTCCTTGGAGGGTTTCCCCAACCGGGAGCCATTACCTTGAGCGTCTTGGGTATAGATTTGAAGGAGGAAGGGGCCTCCTTCCAAAGCCTCTAGATGGTATAATCCGCTGACGGTCTCCTTAGGAGCCATACGCTGAGAGAGGAGGGTAAGGGTTTCCCCGGGTTGGAAGTCCACCACAGCTCCGGAACCTTCTAACCAGTTGCGGAGAAAAGAGGCAGCTGCCCGATGACCTGCTTGGTAAGTATCTATGATTACTGGAGAGAAGCCCTCCAAAACCCGGAGACGGGCCGGTTGCTGGCCGAGGTTAGTCACTTCAAAAAAGAAGAAGAGAGGCTGGGAGGACATATTTTGGTGATGATAGAGCAAGCGTCCTACTTCCTTTGGTTGAAGGGTGTTCTCATAAAGCCTCCTCGGATAGCGGAGCATCTCGGGGTCGTTGGAGTAGAAGAGGATCGAGGCGTTTTGAACCGGTAAGTTTGTTCTTTCTATCTGAACAGGAAGCTCTCCCAGAACAGGGATGTACCCCTCTCCACTGACTTCAATGGAGATGGGAACCACCCGAGCATCTCTTGAAATGTGGGAAGGGGGGTATCCCCAGCGGGCAACGCAGTTGGATTTAGGGAGAATAGCTTGGCTGACTGCTCTTAAGATCAACCTCTGGAGGAGTTGCAAGGATGGGCCTTTGCCGGTAACGATCACCTTTGCCGGCAGAATTTGGGCTGCGTACTCCTTTACACTGATAGGAACTTGAAGAGAGAAACCGTTGGTGGTGATCGTTAGAAGGCCCTCGCCTACTTGTTTACCCAATACAAGCACCTCCCGCTTGGCGGGGTCAAACTGAAGGGTAACGAGGTTCTCTGGGGAGAGGGTGAAGACAAAAGGGCCGGGGGCTGAACCGATAAGACGTAGTACTCGGTTTTCCCCAAGAGGTACCAGAAGGGAGCGCGGTTCGGTCAATAAGGCAGGAACCTGAAGGGCCTCTTTAAGGTTACTGGCCCACTGCTGAGCTAAAGCCTCGGGAGTGGTGTTCCCTTTCTGAACATCTTGAGCAGTGATCGTCAGCAAGAGGTAATCACCTATCAAGATCATCCACTGTCCGTTGATTTTGCGATAGGAGACCGCCTCGGGTTTAACACCTCTATCGAGGAAATGTTGGAGGCGCCCGGCGATGAGATAAGCTCGTCGGACTGCTTGGTGAGGGTCTTCGGGGTTTCTCAACCGGAGGACGACTTTGCCATTGAGGAAAAGAGTAGCCCCTTTTACAGTAGGTTGGACCTTTAAGAACCCGGTTTGAGGATAACCCTTTGGAGCAAGAGGGAAGAAAGAGAGAAGGAGGATCAACCAAAGTCCTCCTATTTTACACCGAGCCAGGTGCGGGCAGGTCGAGCTGAAAGGAAAAAGAACACTGCTATCGGCCTGCATATCCTGCACCGATTTTTCCTGAGATGCCCAAAGTCGGAGCTGAAATTAGAATTCGTTCTTCTGATCGGGGGGAGGTTGGATCTCGAGGTCTTTGAAAGAGAAATTGGCAAGACGGAAGTGGAAGTCTATGACTTCATCCAGGGTAATGGGGCCTAGGGCTTCAAAACGCTTTTTTTCGGCTTCGTCAAACTCGGTTGGGGTGTCCCGAAGAAGAGATTCATCCCACTTATCCTGTTCGAAAATCCGTTCACCCAGGCGTTTGCAACGGGGACAGCGAAACTTAACATAGACAAAGCTAGGTCCAAAGAGCCGAAGGTAATGACCCTTTTGGAGAACGTCTTTTACTAAGATCCGCTGTCCACAATTGCAGGTAATGCCTGCTTTGGTGTTCATGGTAGACCTCCATCTTTAAAACTCAGTGGCAAAGGGAGAGCCATCCGAAATCCAGTATGCTAACAGCTGAAAGCTTGCCTCTTTCCCTAGAGTAGACTAACCACCCCTTGAGAGGGGGTTAAGGAAGGAGGACGGCTTCTTGAGGCTGACTCAGCCCCCTTGACGTGGCGTAGGGAAGAAGCTCCGGGGGCAAGGCCTATATATCTCCTACAACTGAGAAGGTACTTTAAGGGTTTGGAAAAAGAAAAGGGGAACCACTTGATGGGCTTGATTTAATCTTCAGCCATCTCTAAAGTCAGGCGAGAAAGAGCTACTGCTAGAAGAGCCACTCCTAAAGCGCCCAAGGCGGTTAGGCCCAAAGGAATTTCAGCAAGCACTTTTTCACCTAGGCGAATGCGTAGTTTTTTAGTGCGACCCGCCTTGAGGATCTCCTCCGCCTCAGTTAGCAGAGAAGCGCTTAAATCTAGGATTTCTCCCAGCGCCACCTTTCGGAGAGTAGGCTGTTCTGAACCCATCCGTGTGGTTCCCTTCTGCTTTGATTATAACACCGTCCCCCAAAGGGGGCAAGTGAATCCAAGGGGAAGGGGAGGCCCTTTTAGCGAACTTCTTAGGGGAACCTTAAAAAGGAGATCCGGTCACTAGGGAAGCTGAGAGGAAGTCGGTAGGTCTCTGAAGTGGACAGAAGAGCTAAAAAAGAGTTCCTTAGTCTCGATCTTTTGGAGGTGAACGATGCGGTCCCTTGAGTCTCTTTGGGAAAAAATTAAAGCTACTCCCTTTATTGATACCCATGAACATCTGATAGAAGAGAAGCGGCGGTTGAGGGGACCTCAATCGGGCGATTCTTTGTACCCTTGTAATGATTGGGCCTATCTCTTCTGGCATTACGCTGCTAATGATCTGGTTTCTGCTGGAATGACGGAGCGGGAGCGATTTTTCTCTCCTGATATAGATCCGGAAGATAAGTGGGATCTTTTTGAACCTTATTGGCCTTTATGCCGAAACACGGGCTATTTTCAAGCAGTTCGGTGGACTTTGAAGTTGTTTTTTGAAGAGGAGGAGTTGGGGAGAAAGAACTGCAGGCGGGTTACCGAGAAGATGAAGACGCTTCTTCGGAAAGGTTATTACTATTCCGTTCTTCGGGACTATGCGAAAGTTGAATCTTGCCAGGTCAACTCCTTGGAAGCTCTGTTTTGTGAAACGGAGTACCCTGATCTTCTCCATCAGGATCTGAGTTTCGTCCCCTTAAGTACAGGGCTTGACCCTAAGCTTCCTGAGCGTTTTGGGGTTGAGGTGAGCTCCTTAAAGGATTGGTGCGATCTGATTGACCATATTTTTGATCTTTATGGTCCCAAGGCCATTGCGGTCAAAAATCAGAGTGCTTACGCCCGCCGATTGGATTATCAGAGGGTGGAGAGGGAAGAGGCTTCCCGGGTTTTTGACCGGTGGTGGAGGGACCCCTCTTCCTTAACCGGTGTTGAGCGAAAGCCTTTGGAAGATTTTCTTTTCCGATATTGTGTGACCAAGGCTACGGAGTATCGGCTCCCGGTTAAACTCCACACCGGGTACTATGCAGGAAACAACGGGATGCCTTTGGAGCGAGTGCATTGGAATGCTTCCGATTTATGCCTTCTTCTTCGGGATTTTCCCTCCACTCCCTTTGTGATTATGCATATCACTTATCCCTACCAGGAAGAGGCTATCGCTTTGGCCAAGCATTATACTAACGCCTTTGTAGACCTCTGCTGGGCTTGGATTATCAACCCCTTGGCTTGCGTGCGATTTGTCAAGGAGTTTCTCACCGCAGCTCCGGTCTCCAAACTTTTTACCTTTGGAGGGGATTATGTCACCGTAGAGACGGTAGTAGGGCATTCGGAAGTGGCTCGAAGGGGCCTCTACCAGGCTCTGCGGGAGCTGATTGAAGAAGGGTGGTTCTCTTTAGAGGAGGCCCTTGAGGTAGTAGACCTCCTTATGTATGCCAACGCCCGAAGAGTGTTTCGGATTGAGGAGAAGGAGACTACTCTATCCCCTCCTCGGTGGTGAGGAATAGACTTCAGGGTTCACGCAATGAGGTAGGGGTTCCCCCCGAAGAGCCGATAGGATGTTTTGGACGGCTAAGAGGGCCATCTTTTTCCGAGTTTGGATGGTTGCGGAGCCGATATGAGGGGCAATCACCACGTTGGGAAGGCTTAACAGAGGATGATGGGGTGGAAGGGGTTCTTCTTCAAAAACGTCCAAGCCTGCTCCCCAGATCCATCGCTCCTTAAGAGATCGGTAGAGGGCGTTGGTATCTATCAGGCTTCCTCGGCCGGTGTTCACCAGGATTGCTGAAGGTTTCATTAGATGGAGCTCCTTCTCTCCGAGGAGGTGGAAGGTCTCGGGTGTTAACGGGCAGTGGAGGGTGACAAAATCCGATTGCCTAAGGAGATTTTCTAAAGGTACGAAAGAGGCCCCCAACTCTTTTTCTCTTTCGGGGTGTCGGCGAGGGCCGGTATAGAGGATCTTCATTTGAAATCCCCGCGCTCTTCGGGCCACTGCTGAGCCAATACGGCCCAGCCCGATAATCCCCAGGGTGGCACCATACACCTCTTGCCCTAGAAGGAGCATCGGATCCCAAGTTTCCCATAAACCCTTTCGGGTGAACTGATCTGCTTCAATCAAACGCCGGGCGGTGGCAAGAAGAAGGGCGAAGGTTAAATCGGCGGTGGTCTCAGTGAGAACACCAGGAGTATGCCCTACAGGGATGCCACGCTGGGTACAGGCCGGGACGTCAATGTTATCGTAGCCCACTGCCATATTGCTGACTACTTTAAGACGGGGAGCGTTATCTAGGAGTGAGGCGTCGATTCGATCCGTGAGCATAGTAAGAAGGGCATCTTTGTCTCGGGCCTTATCCCGGAGGATTTCCGGCGGTGGGGGAAGAGGATCGGGCCAAACTTCAACTTCGGCTATTGTTCTCAGCAGATCCAGGGCTTCGTCGAAGATCCGGCGGGTAACGAAAGCTTTAAAACTTCCCATCTCCTCAATAGCAACCTTTATTTTTGATACTCAGGAAAGAGGGCATCAAGGGGAAGGGGAGTATCCGGAGTTATCTCCCATAAGGAGAGGGGATAGAGGGTGTCCCGAACTTTCATCCATCGGACATGGCCATCGGTGAATAACCAGTTGGCAAATCCACTTTGATGGGAGAAGAGGGGTCCCCAGCCTTCCTGATAGATCAAGTTGTTGGCCGAAAGCAGTTTTCGGAGCGATTGGGCTTGAGAGGAGGAGTAGATCAACAAGTTGGTTTGTAGTTGGGGGGCGAAGGCCCGGTTTTCAGTGAGGAGGAGGAGGCGAGAAGGGTCTTTAATATCGGCGATATTCCTGCCCCAAGAATCTCGATCCCCTTGTTGTTGGGGATTAAAAGCGTTTCCATTCATCGCATACGCAGTAGGGAAGAGAACCAAAGTTTCACCCACCAATTCCTTCGAGACCATCAGGGTTCCCGCTTCGTTAGAAGGACAGATGTAGGTTCCTAGGGTTCGGAGGTAGGGATAGACCTTACTTCTCCAAGTGGTATTATTCCCTAGGGGAGGAGGGAAAGTTTCATCCCAGTCGGCAAGGTAAGTTTGGAAGGCGTTTCCCAGCTGGCGTAAATGGGAAGCACACTGAGTCTGTCGAGCACGTTCTCGAGCTTTGGTTACTACCGGTAATAAAAGAGCGGCCAACACTGCAACCGTTGCTAGGATCACTAAAAGTTCGATAAGAGTATAAGCTCTTACTCCCCCGCTGAAGCGATACACCTTACTAACCTCCGCCAAAGTTGGAGAGATGTTCTTTAACCCACCTATAACTTATTTCTCTCGTTTTTGCAAATTCCCTCTCGTTTCTATCTCTTCTAATAAGATTATTCCCCAAAAGGACGGAGATCTTAATGTTTTGCTGAAAGGAGGAGGACCTAGCCCCCATCTTTTACCGGAAACTAGCGAGGTACCCTTCTCTGATTCCTCCAAGGAGTGGTAAAATATAAATCAATGAGAAAGGAGTTTGGTTATAGGGGTTGCTCCGGTTCGGGGGAAGATGCTTTGCGAGAGTAGAGTAAGGAAGTCTGGAGGTGTTCAACGAACCAGTGATGAGGAGTAAAAGGCGGGGTTCCTAAAGGGATGGGTAGGGAGGCTTCTTCGGGAGTTTGAGGAATAAGATGAAGAGAGGAATGAGGGAATGAAGAGGTTATGGTCTCTTTTCCGTTCTCTTCTTTTTGGCCGCCCACTGCCTACTGCGCGTATCGAGCACGAGAAATTACCCAAGATCTTGGCTTTGGCCGTTTTAGCAGCCGATAATGTCTCCTCTGTTGCTTACGCTGCTGAGGAAATTCTTCTCGCTTTAATCGTCGCAGGAGTTGGAGTCGCTTTTCAGTATACTTTTTGGATCGCTTTGGCGGTTGCTACCCTTTTATGGATTGTAACCCTTTCCTATCGGCAGATTGTTTTAGCTTATCCCAATGGGGGAGGAGCTTATATTGTCTCCAGGGAGAATCTGGGGATTGTGGCGGCTCAGGTTGCGGGTGCAGCTTTGCTGATTGACTATATCTTAACGGTTGCGGTTTCGGTAAGTGCAGGGATAGCCGCTCTGATTTCTGCTTTTCCCTTTTTAGAACCCTATCGAGTTACCTTATGTGTTTTGGCGATTCTTTTCATCACCGTTGCCAATTTACGGGGGGCTCGGGAATCCGGGGCCCTTTTTGCTCCCCCTGTCTATTTATTCATCTTTAGTCTGTTGTTGGTCATTGTGAAGGGGATTTATCTCTTAATTTTAGGAGTTCCTTTAGGTGAAAGGTATGAACCCCCTCCGGGGGTTCATCCTCCAACCGCAACGGAGCCGCTGACGGTATTCCTCCTTTTGCATGCCTTTGCGTCGGGTTGTTCAGCGATGACGGGGGTAGAGGCGATTAGTAACAGCACGACTCTTTTTAAACCCCCTCAGGAGAAAAACGCGGCCATCACGATGATTTGGATGTCCTCCATCCTGATGACCCTCTTCTTGGGTTCGGCCTTTTTAGCTGAGGCGATTGGGGTGATTCCCCAATCGGGAGGAGAAACGGTTATCTCCCAGATCGTTCGCACGGTGTTAGGGGGCCGAGTGGGGTTTTATTATCTGGTCCAAGCAGCGACAATGGTCATCCTGATTTTAGCCGCCAACACCAGTTTTGCAGGTTTCCCTCGTTTGGCTGCCCTTCAAGCGGCGGATGGATTCTTACCCCGTCAATTCACTCAGTTGGGAGATCGTTTGGTTTATTCTAACGGTATTTGGGTGTTAGGTCTTTCCGCTATTTTATTGGTGATCTTCTTCCAAGGGGATACCCACCTTTTGATCCCCCTCTATGCAGTAGGAGTATTTTTATCCTTTACCCTTTCCCAGTGGGGCATGGTCATCCGATGGCTCCGGTTGCGTCGAAAGGGATGGCAGTGGAGTGCTTTCATTAATGGTGTTGGAGCGGTGGCCACAGGTTTAGTCACCTTAATCTTCGCTTATGTGAAATTTGTGCATGGTGCTTGGTTAGTGACGATAGCCATTCCTGCTTTAGTAATGATGTTTTTTGCCATTCATCATCATTACTTGGATTTAGCCCGGCAATTATCTCTGGAGGACGCAGCTCTTCCTCAACCCAAGGAACAATTAGTTCTGTTATTAGTTCCAGGAATTCATAAGGGGGTTTTGCCAGCTCTTCAGTATGCGCAGTCCTTAGCAGGTGAGAAGCGTGCTCTTTATATCGAGCTTGACCCAGAAAGTACTCAGAGGATTAAAGAGAAGTGGGATCGTTGGAGTATGGGGATTCCCTTGATTGTGGTCGAGTCCCCCTATCGAAAGGTGATTGAGCCGGTATTAGACTATTTAGATGTGGTTCAGGAGACGGAGGCGGATCGTTTGATGACGATCGTAATTCCTGAGTTTGTTCCTCAACGGTGGTGGGAGCATATGCTCCATAACCAGACGGGTTTGCGCTTAAAACTGGCTTTATTGAATCGTCCGGGAGTGGTAGTAACAAACGTTCGCTATTATCTGGCTCCCCCAAGGAAGTATGGTTTGTTCGAGGCCCGAACCCCCTCCTCTCCCCCACCCCCTAGTGAAGGATCATAGTGAAAGAGAAGATGCATGACGACCCCCGAAATTATGGCGATTTTTTGTGGAAAAAAGTTATATAATTAGGTTAGTGATATTGGTCACAAATTTGAGAAGGGATAGGAAAGGATGCTCCTATGTCTAAGCTTTTGGGTTTTCTACGTTCCTTGTTAATTGGAAGGCCTTTGCCTACGGAGCGTCTTCAACACGAACGATTACCCAAGATTTTGGCCCTTCCTGTGCTTGCCGCGGATAACCTTTCATCGGTGGCCTATGCCACGGATGAAATTTTGATCGCTCTCGTCATAGCGGGAAGCCAAGTCGCCTTTCAGTACACTTTCTGGATTGCCCTCTCCATCAGTGTTCTTCTGTGGATTGTTACCTTCTCCTATCGGCAGACAGTATTGGCCTATCCCACTGGGGGAGGAGCCTACATCGTTGCTAAGGAAAATCTGGGGTCTCTACCTGCCCAAATTGCTGGTGCTGCACTGCTTTTGGATTACATTCTTACGGTGGCAGTATCAGTATGCGCGGGGATTGCTGCGGTAATTTCCGCTTTTCCCTCTCTCGAGCCTTTCCGAGTAACTTTTTGTTTAATCGCTATTGCTTTCATCACCATCGCCAATCTTCGAGGGGTAAGAGAATCCGGCGCCCTCTTTGCTCCACCGGTCTATCTCTTTGTTTTATGTATGCTCAGCACAATTCTGATGGGCTTATATAAAGTTTTTACTGGCGCTCCTCTCCACTATGTCCCTCCACCAGGGGTACATCCCCCTCGGGAAGTAGAACCCCTAACCCTCTTTCTGATTTTACATGCCTTCGCCTCCGGTTGTGCTGCGATGACAGGGGTGGAAGCTATTAGCAACGGAGTCCAGATTTTTAAACCTCCAGAGTCGAAAAACGCAGCTATCACTATGGTTTGGATGTCTACTATCCTAATGACTCTCTTTTTAGGCACTTCTTTCTTGGCGGAGCAGATTGGGATCCTTCCTCAGCCCGAAGGGGAAACGGTTATCTCTCAGATTGCCCGCACGGTTTTGGGAGGTCGCAATGGGTTCTATTTTCTCTTGCAAGGGGCAACAATGGCCATTCTCATTCTTGCAGCTAATACTAGCTTTGCGGACTTTCCTCGCCTTAGCGCGATTATGGCGAGAGATCGTTTTCTCCCCAAGCAGTTGAGCCAATTAGGGGACCGTTTAGTTTTCTCCAAAGGTATCGGGACTTTAGGATTGATTGCGGCAGTACTCGTCGTGGTGTTTAAAGGGGATACCCATCGCCTGATTCCTCTTTATGCAGTGGGTGTCTTTCTCTCCTTTACTCTTTCTCAAACGGGGATGGTTTTCCATTGGGCCCGGTTAAAATCCAAGGGCTGGCGGGTGAGTGCAGTAATCAATGGTATCGGAGCTTTAACCACAGGGGTAGTAATGATAGTTGTAGCTTCGGTAAAATTTGTTCATGGGGCCTGGGTGGTGGTCATTGCTATTCCTACTCTCGTCCTCCTCTTTACCGCCATCCATCATCACTATCTCGACTTATCTCGTCAGCTCTCTTTAGAGGGAGCTCGTCCTCTCAGTCCAAAGACCAATTTAGTGCTATTGCTTGTTCCGGGACTTCATCGGGGGGTCTTACCTGCTTTGCAGTATGCTCAATCCTTGGCGGGCGAGAAACGTGCCCTCCATGTAGAGATGGATCCTGAGGTCACCCAAAAGCTGAAACAGCGGTGGGATCAATGGAGTATGGGCATTCCCCTGATCATCTTAGAATCTCCGTACCGAAGAGTGGTGGAGCCTATTCTGGAGTACCTGGATATTCTTCAGAAGGAAGAAAAAGGCCGAATTGTTACCGTGATATTGCCCGAGTTTGTCCCTTCGCGTTGGTGGCATCATTTCCTCCATAACCAGACCGGCTTGCGATTGAAGCTGGCTCTCCTGAACCGAGAAGGAGTGGTGGTCACCAATGTCCGATACTTCTTGGAGAAGCCCAAGTCTTTGGGGTGGTGGGAAGCTCATCCCAGGGGAGCTTCTCCTGAGGAGGTAGAAGAGGTGTTCCACTGGGTAAAAATGGACGACAGGAGGTGAAGGCTTTAGAAAGAGGTTGATGAAGAAGGTTTTATAAATTTAACCGCTTTGACCCCCACTACCGCTTTTGGTACAATGGAACGGTAAGTCAGAAGGGGATGAAATCGCAGAAGAATATTCGTAATTTTTGTATCATCGCTCACATTGACCACGGCAAGTCTACTCTAGCGGATCGAATCCTAGAGTACACGGGGGCCTTATCGCAACAGGAGATGCAGGAGCAGGTTCTGGACTCGATGGATATCGAGCGGGAGCGGGGAATCACCATCAAGATGACCGCTGTTTCCTTCACCTACCGAGCCGATGATGGGGAGGAGTATGAGTTAAACTTAATTGATACCCCGGGCCATGTGGATTTTACCTACGAGGTTTCCCGCAGTTTAGCTGCTTGTGAAGGAGCCTTGTTGGTGGTAGATGCTGTTCAAGGGGTGGAAGCTCAGACTCTGGCTAATGTAAATCTCGCCTTAGCTAATAACCTGGAGATTATCCCTATCATTAATAAAATTGACTTACCCGCCGCCGACCCAGAACGAGTGAAGAAGGAGATCGAAGAAGTTCTAGCTCTGGATGCTTCGGATGCTCTTTTGGTGAGTGCTAAGGAGGGCATCGGGATTAAAGAGGTGTTGGAGGCGGTGGTCAAGCGTATCCCCTTCCCTAAGGGAGACCCCAACGCTCCGTTAAGGGCCCTGATCTTCGATTCCCACTTTGATACTTATCTAGGGGTTGTGGCCTATATCCGGGTCGTGGATGGATGTTTGCGACGCGGGATGTCCATCCAGATGATGTCTAACGGAAAAGTTTTTGAGGTGACGGGTTTGGGCGTCTTCCGGCCGGATATGGTGCCAGTTGAGGAGCTTTCGGCGGGGGAAGTGGGTTGGGTTACTGCTAATATGAAGGAGGTAGGGGATGTTCGGGTGGGTGATACGATTACCGAAGCGAATCACCCTGCTTCCCAGCCCTTACCCGGTTATCGCCCCGTTAAGCCGATGGTGTTCTGTGGGCTTTACCCCGTAGATAGTGAAGACTATGATGACTTGCGGGATGCTCTCGCTAAACTGCAGTTGAATGATGCGGCGTTGGTTTACGAACCGGAAACTTCTGCGGCGTTGGGTTTTGGCTTTCGTTGTGGATTTCTGGGTTTGCTCCATATGGACGTGGTGCAGGAACGGTTGGAGCGAGAGTTCGGCTTGAACCTCATCGCAACGGCTCCATCGGTAGTTTATCGAGTGGTTACTACTGATGGGAAGATCGTTGAGGTGGATAATCCAGCTCATTTGCCTCCTGTAGTGAAGATCCGCCATATTGAAGAACCGATTGTTAACGCTACGATCCTTGTTCCTTCAGAATATGTCGGCCCGGTGATGGAGCTTTGTACCGAGCGGAGAGGAGTTTTTGTCAATATGGAGTACACAGGAGAGAACCGGGTCCTGCTTTCCTATCGCCTCCCCCTAGCGGAGATCCTTCTGGATTTCTTTGACCAATTAAAATCTCGGACTCGGGGTTATGCCTCCTTCGACTATGAGCCTGCAGGCTATGAGAGATCAGATTTGGTGAAACTCGACATCCTCATTAATGGAGACCCCGTGGATGCCCTCTCCTTTATCACTCATAGAGAGAGAGCTTATCCCCGCGCCCGCCAATTAGTGGATCGGCTTAAAGAGATCGTGCCCCGTCAGCTCTTTGAGGTGAGGATCCAAGCAGCGATAGGAAGCAAAGTTATTGCAGCCAATCGGATCCCTCCTTTACGCAAGAATGTACTGGCTAAGTGTTATGGAGGTGACGTTACCCGGAAGCGAAAACTGCTAGAACGACAGAAAGAGGGGAAGAAGCGAATGAAGATGGTCGGTCGGGTGGAACTCCCTCAGGAGGCTTTTCTTAGCGTTCTTAAGATCGGGGAGTGAGGATTAATGCAGGGTATCTACGTACATATCCCTTATTGTGAGGCGAAGTGCTTTTATTGTGATTTTAACTCTTACGCTTTGGGCAACCATCGCACTGAACGGTACGTGGAGGCTCTCCTCAGGGAGATCGAGGACGTCGCACGCCGGCAGGCCTCTCAGACAGGTCCCTTCGATACCCTTTACTTTGGAGGTGGTACGCCGACCATTCTTACCCCGGATCAAATAGGCAAAATCCTCGAAAAGATTGAACAATCTTTCCCCCTTCGGAGAGAGAGGGAGATTACCATCGAGGCGAACCCAGGCACAGTAACGCTGGAATCTCTTAAGGCCCTCCGAAGGCTGGGTATCAATCGAATATCCTTCGGTGTTCAGTCTTTTGATGATACCTTGCTCCAGCGAATAGGGAGGATCCACACTGCTCAGCAAGCCTTAGAGGCTTATGCCCTGGCTCGTTCTGCAGGATTCGAGAATATCAACCTCGATTTCATCTTCGGTCTGCCGGGGCAAACTTTAGAAATTTGGGAGAGAACCCTACGTCAAGCCCTGGACCTCCAGCCGGAGCATCTCTCCCTCTATGCCTTAGTCGTTGAGGAGAACACCCCCTTCGGCCGTTGGTATTCCCAAGGCAAGCTGGATTTGCCGGAGGAGGCTCAAGTCCGGATGTACCACTTGGCTCGAAAGCTAACTCGCCAAGAAGGCTACCGACAGTATGAGATTTCGAACTTTGCTCGCCCTGGCTATGAATGTCGGCATAATCTGATTTATTGGCATAATGAGCCTTACCTCGGTTTTGGTGCGGGGGCAGTTTCTTACTGGGAGGGAGTGAGGCGAACGAACATCCGTAGCCCAGCAAAGTATATTGAAAAAGCATTGAAGGGAGAGAACCTCACGGAGGAGGCAGAAACTTTGCCTCCTTCCTTGGCTTTAGGCGAAACTTTGATGTTAGGGCTTCGGATGACCCGGGGGGTAGATTTAGAGAAGCTTCGTCTGCGCTTCGGTTATGATGTTTTGGAGCTTTATCAGTCGCATATCCACCGAATGAGGGAAAGGGGTTTACTCACATTAAGAGGCAAAAGGATGCGTCTAACGGCTAAGGGGTTAATCCTAGCCAACGAAGTTTGGGTTGGGTTTGTATGATTTTCCCCCAACAAGGATAAAGAGGGTAAACCTGTTTATAATCCGTTGAACCCTCGGGAGGACAAACCTCCTGATGAACCCAAAAAGGGGAGGGAACCCGTAGGCGCAGACTAAAGCCTGTGCTACTACACTCTTACGCTTTCGAGGATAGATTCTACGCCTCGAAGGCTTTGTAAGGCCATTAGGGATAGGGCGTAAAAAAGAATCGTTTTTTACATCTGCTTATTTCCCCCTTACAAAAAGAGAAGGAGGTATATCTTTTGCAGTTAGCTGAAATTCTTGATCACACTCTACACATTGCTCGGGAGGCAGGTTTACTGCTAAAACGCTATTGGGGCACTGAGTTCCGAGTAGAGCCAAAAGGGCGTCAGGATATTGTCACCCAAGCAGATTACGAGTCGGAAGCACTTATCATCGCTTATCTTCGGGAGCATTACCCTGATTATGGCCTTGTTGCGGAGGAGAGTGGAGTTCTACATCCTCAGGCTGAATACCTATGGCATATTGATCCTCTAGATGGGACGGTGAATTTTGCGGCGGGGATTCCCTTTTTTGCGGTAAGTATCAGCTTGGTACAGGGAGAGTATCCCCTAGTTGGGGTGGTTTACGACCCAGATCGGGATGAGATGTTTTGGGCGGTCCAAGGACAAGGGGCTTTTAGGAATGGAAAGCTTCTTAGAGTTCCTCCCATAAAGCACCTCTCTGATGCGGTGGTCCATTTCTCTTCTTCCGCTCTTAAGAAAGCAGGACAGAGATCCTTGGTCCTCAAAGGTCTTGAAGCTCTTGGTCCGGAGGTGCGAAGCCTCATCAACTTGGGGAGCGCTGCTTTATCCTCTTGCTATGTAGCGGGTGGCCGAATAGATGGGGTTATCTCTTGGACAGTAGATCGCTACGCTCAACCTGCGGGAACGTTGATCGCTCAGGAGGCAGGGGCTTTAGCGACCAATCTTCAGGGTGAACCCTTCTGCACCCGAAGCTCTTCACTGTGTATAGCCAGTCCCTATCTTCATCCTCTTCTTCTGGAGAAGCTCCAGAATTTGGCTCCACTGGAGGAGAGTACATCTTCCCCTAAAGAGAGAAAGGACTAAGGGGAGGTTTTTTAAGATCTCTTCTGATGGCCCATCGAAGGTTGTAAGGGTAAAGAGGAGAAAATCGCTTAGTGGTAATCCTGCTCTCCGATACTAGGAGGAGGGAACTGCTAGCCGCAAGCTTTAGCCTGCGTTGGGTTTTGGAGAGTAGGGGTACAAGGTTGTGTGTTCCTCAGCCTGGGTAATATCAGCGTAATAAACAGTTTCGGTAGGGAGGTGCGAAAGATGGAAAGGAAGATCGGACGTCGGGAATTTCTTCGGACAACCGCTTTAGGAAGTGTTGGTCTCCTGGTTTTGCGTAATGCTCAGTCGGCCTTCAGTTATCAAGCGAATGAAAGACTCAACCTCGCTTTCATTGGGGCAGGAGGGCGAGGAGGAGCTTTGGTCAATGAGTTTGGAAATCTGGGGGAGAACATTGTGGCACTGTGCGATGTGGATGAACAAACAGCAGCTGGATCTTTCCAGAAGTTCCCTAGTGCCAAGCGTTATCACGATTTTCGCAAGATGCTCGATGAGATGCACCGTCAAATAGACGCAGTTGTCGTCGCAACACCGGACCATACCCACGCAGTGGCGTCTATCACTGCTATGAGGTTGGGTAAGCATGTTTATTGTGAGAAGCCTTTAACCTACTGTATCTATGAAGCCCGGATGATGCGAAAAGTGGCCCAGCAAGCCAAAGTAGCGACGCAAATGGGCAATAATGGAATGGGAAGCAGTGGAACCCGGCAAGCGATCGAAATCCTCCGCTCGGGTGCCATCGGAAAGGTTCGTGAAGTACACCTTTGGACGGACCGGCCGATTTGGCCCCAAGGAATTGATCGCCCTATGGATAGTCCCCCTGTTCCACCTCATCTCGATTGGGATTTGTGGCTTGGTCCTGCTCCTTATCGGCCCTACCATCCTGCTTATCATCCCTTCCGATGGCGAGGTTGGATTGATTTTGGCACCGGAGCCCTAGGGGATATGGGGTGTCATATTTTCCCTATCCCCTTCCTAGGGCTGAACCTTCGGTATCCTACACGAGTCCAGGCGATTACCTCAGGGCACAATCGCGAAACTTATCCCCGATGGTCTATCATCCAATACGAATTCCCGGCTCAGGAGGGTTTACCCCCGGTGCGATTGACTTGGTATGATGGAGGGCAAAAGCCCTCTGCAGATCTGCTGAAGGAAGTGCTGAAAGGTGAGACCATTCCTGAGGGTGGTTCACTGATCATCGGGGATAAAGGGGTGATGTTCAATGGTAGGTTGCTTCCTGCTGATCGGTTTAGGGACTATCGTCCCCCGGCGCCGACTTTGCCTAGAGCACCGCAGGATAACCATTACCTGGAATGGGTGGTCGCTTGTAAAACAGGTTCTCCGACGATGTCCAACTTTGATTTTGCCAGCCTCCTGACGGAGGTGGTCCTTTTGGGTAATGTGGCTCTTCTAGTGGGCGAGACGATCGAGTGTGACCCGAAAACGGGCGAGATCATCAGCCCTTCGCGTGCTCGTCGCTACCTGCGTCGCGAGTATCGGAAGGGTTGGTCCATATGAGGTGGCCGGCCAATTGGAAAGCGCTCGGTTGAGGATAGTGTGAGAGTAAGGGGAGAAACCAAGAGACAGTCGTCCGACATCTCATCAAGTTCGTAGCAAAGAGATGAGGATGGAGAAAAGGGGGTTTTGGGATGTAGCAGTGGAGTCTCTCCTGCTAAGGCTGGCTAATGAAGGGAAGATAGAGATCAAAGATCCCTCCCTTCTAAAAAGGGAAGAAAACAGAAGCCTAGAGGAGAACCTTCGTGTTCTTCCCCGAAGGTTTTATCTTCAACCAACCCAGCAGGTTGCAAAGGACCTGCTGGGAAAGGTTTTAGTTGACCGGGATAACCGAGATATTCTAGCAGGAGTTATTGTTGAAACCGAAGCTTATTTGCAGGAGGACCCTGCTTGCCACGCTTTTCGGGGGTTGAATCGGAAGAATCAAACGATGTTTGGGGAGCCTGGGGTAGCTTACATTTATCCGATCCACCGTTATTATTGCCTTAATGTGGTGACTGCTCCTGCGGGAGTTGGGGAGGCAGTGTTGATTAGGGCAGTCATACCCTTTGCGGGGCTGGATCTAATGTATCATCGAAGGGGTGTGAAGGAGATCACCGCATTATGTTCTGGCCCAGGAAGGCTCTGCCAAGCTTTTGGCCTTACCCGGCGAAGGGATGGGGAAGATTTAGTGGAAGGAATGTTAACCATTCAAGATTGGGGATTTCAGCCGAGGTTTTACGCTCTTTCTCAACGCGTTGGGGTTACTCAAGGGAGGGATTTGCCCTTACGATTTTTCCTCCCAGAATGTCCTTTTGTTTCTCCAGGGCCGAAGCCCCTCGTCGTGGATCCTTGGGAAGAATGACCCTTGCTTCCCTCCCTATGTTGAGTACTGAACGACGTAATGAAAAATCTCTTCCCATCCCCTTATAGAATGGTATCATATGCGGATCAAGGCTTTTTCCTTTTCTCTGTTAGTTCTGCTTGGGTTGGACTTCGGCAGAGTAGCAATAGGTTGGGCTGAGCCGGATTCCCCACCCTCTAATCAGGAGATAAAACTAGTACTCGGTCTCTTTACTAATCGCAATCGGGTAGTCTATCGCCAGGGTGAAGTGGCTCCGGTACACGTGGTAATCCAGTTGAAAGAGCCGCCGACGGTGCCTATCCCGGCAACACTAAGCCTTGCTTTACGAGACACTGGGAGTAACACTAAACCTTTTCCCCTTGCCAGCTTTCCAATAAAACTTAAGAATAACCAGACGATTACCATTGATGTATATACCCAGTACCTCCGTCCGGGTAAGTATACTTTGACGGCGACACTCGCTAGAGGAGGTTTGCGGACGGTCAGCCGCGCCTGCTCTTTCGAGGTAGCAGAAAAAGAGCCTCTTACTCCCTTTACGATTTACCTCGACCAGCCGGGGGGTGGGTTCGGAGAATCGCCAATTGATAACGAATATGCCTCGGTGGAGGAGGCAGTGCGCGATATGAGCGCAACAGGCTTCAACTTGATCTTCGATATGATCTATATCGGTTTTACCAGTCGGACTGACAAAGAGGCCATCACTCCGAAACCCCCAGTGTTTGGTATTATTCCGGAGGAGACCTTTCAGCCATTGCGGGAAGACCGAATGATGCAAGAAGCACTTCGTTACCGCTCCCGCATCGGTTTACTGATTGGTGAGATTATCTTCAACAACTATGTGCCTGTCCACCCTTACAACCCGGTGTTTACTGCTACCTCCGATGAGTGGCGTGAGCGCACGGTGAAAGTCGTCCAGCATATAACGAATATTGTTGGGCGTTACCCGAATTTCTTCGGTTATAACTATGGCTTAGATCAAGCGGTTGGTACCCGTTATTGGGCCAGCTCAGAGGAGATCTGGAATGCCTACCACCGGGCTATTACTAGTGCATATCAAAAGAGGTTTGGTGAGTTGCCACAGGAAGACAGGGAGAAAGATCCAGAGGCCTGGTGGAAGTGGCGCAAGTTCCTCGAGTATGACTGTGTTTCCTCTGGCCTGAAGATTTTCACCCAGGCGGTTAAAAAGATTGTTCCCTGGGCGAAATGTAGCACTCATCAGGCGGCGGGGGATGTGATGTGCCAGAATCACCCCGCCTCCGCTTATGGCCGGGTGTTGGACTTCGCTTTCGGTTACCCTGTGTGCGAATTTAATAACCGGGCCCCAGCGCGCGCCCAGTGGGTAACTGATTGTATACGCGCCGCCCATTTAGATATGTTGGCTTATACCACGACGCGCAATTGGTCTCGTGACGACTTACAAGCTACCAGGCGAGAAATGCTGCTCTCTATTGCTACCGGTTCCGATGGCGTTGGTGTAAGTGACTGGACACCGAAACGCTTTTTTGCTGATCGGCACTACCTGTTTGGAAAGTACATCAAGCGGTTCTTCAGGTTGTTGCATCAGCAGGGAGATCTCTTCACTCGGCTTGAACCAGCCGATGAAGTAGCCATCCTTGCCTCCTACCCTGAGACGGTCTTTGGGAAAAGAAGCGTTGGAGCTGGCTGGTGGTCCACCTACGACCATCAAGCGTCGCAGATCGATTCCACCTATACTGCTTATCAGTATGTACTCTTTGCTGGGCATACGCCCCGGATCATCACTGAAGAGAACATCTTACGTGGGGATCTAAAACGCTTCAAGGTGCTTCTACTTTGCCATATTGGCCAGTATGCCAAGCGCGAATATGGTAAGGCCTTGGAGCAGAAAATCGCCGAGTTTGCCAAGGCTGGAGGCACGGTCATTGCTGATGCACTAACCACGCTGAAGATCCCGTCTGCCAAAAGACTATCCTATGCGATGCCGAATTCCCCCTTTGACGGTACTAACGGTTCGATGACCGACCGGGTTCTGCTAGCGGATAAAACGCAGAAGGAGATTCAAGAGCTGAAGGCCATCTTGGACCATTGTTCACCGGTGTTAGCCTCTACCGATCGCTTTGGTATTCTGTTGATCCCTCAACGCAGTACCAGCTCGGCCCGTTATTTCTTTGTGATAGATTACCTCCTCCCCTCCTCAGGCCTTAGTAACGTCCGTGCTGTGCCGACCACTTGTCAAATCAAGGTGCCGGCTAATACAAAAGTCGTTTACGATCTGTTCGAGGGAAAACGGATAAAGCTGACGCGTCAAAAAGACTCCGCAGTTTTCACTGCTGATCTGACGAAGATTGAAGGAAAACTCTATGCACTCTTACCGGCTGACCCAGACAGCTTGCAGGTCACTGCCCAGTGTACTCGAGGAAAATTAATTATCAACGCGCGTTTGTTGGCAAAAGGCATCAGAGTAAAGGCAGATTTGCCCCTTGAAGTGAGGGTGACAGATGCAATTGGCAAGGAGCGCCTCCATATGTATCGGGCTTTCACCAACGGGACCTATACCTATCATCTCCCGTTGGGCGTCAATGAGCGGAAAGGTCTTTGGACAGTGACCTTGCATGAGCTCACTACTGGGTTAACCGGTGTCGTAAAGATAAAGGTAGCCCCACCTATAGGCCAGGTTTGTACTCTGGAACCAGAGGTTTACCTTGAACCGGGAGTGGTGGACTTCTTGCGATCTCTCCGAGAAGCGAAAATAATCCTGCAAACACCCTCCCAGGATCCTCTGGAAGCGCAGGCTAACCGGCTGAAAGGAGTGTTAGCGGCGAAAGGAATCACTACCTTTATTGTTAAAGGGGCGAAGGCTGAGGACGTTGCTGAAGAGATGGTGGTTACCGATGGCAGTAAGTATGTGGCTATTATTAATGACTATCCGCATATTAAAGGTGCGGTGATTGTTTTGGGGCTTCCCAGCGAGAATTTTCTACTCCAATATTTGGCTAAAGAAAACTTACTGCCGCGGCGCCTGAGTGAAAACTATCCTGGTCCCGGCAACGCTTGGGTAGGTGTGATCTACGGAGCTTTTGAGGGCGGAAGTCCGGTACTGATAGTAGCTGGTGATCCGGTGGGTATTGATAAAGCGGTTAAGGCGTTGGGAAATCCGGTAGCCCCCGCGCGGACAGTCCGAGGTGTTTCTACCTCAGCGATTCAGAAGATAGTGGCAACCGGTATTAGCTTCCGCAAGCCAAACCGGGTGAGTATGCTGGATTCCTGGGGCTTGCCTGTTTCCACCTTAGCTGTATCGGCGGATGGTTCTCTGGTAGTAGCAGGGCAAGTATCTTATGGAGAGAACCTCTTTGCTTTGGAAGGAAAGAAGGGTACTCTGCTTTGGAAAACCCACGCTGCTTGCTACTCGCCGGAGCGGGTGCAAATTGGTAAGGATCGTATTTTACTCGGCTCCTCGATGCGCCGCCACCGGGAATGGTTCACCGAGGAAGGTATCTCGTACGACTTTGCAAAAGCTCCTCTGGTCTATCTGGAACCGGAAGAAGAGTTGGTTTGCCTGGGGCAAGACGGTAAACCGAGGTACCGAGCACCGAATTGGAAGGATTCAGTGCTTTTGCCTGATGGCGGAGTGTTTTACGGGGGATGGCAGATGGTCAGCCAGATTTCACCTGAGGGAAAGGAAGTTTTCTCCGGTGATGAGTGGTTCCAACGGTTTGATGATCGCCAATACCCCGCGCAAATGGTATTGTCGCCAGATGGCACTCGAGTGGCGTATCTGATGAAGTCGGCTAGCGGCGAAGCCAAGCGTTTAGTACTTTATGATACCAGAAAGAAAGCCCTCCTCTTTGATATTCCGGTAGAGAGGGTAGCGGAGGTGCCATACACCAATTTACAACCTGTCGGCTTCGCCGGGGGGGAGGTAGCCTATTTTGCAGATGGTCGTGTCACTTATGTCAACGAGAAGGGAGAAGTCAGCTTTCGGACACCAGTGATTAATGCTCAGGGTTTAGTATTTCTACGCCAAAGCTCGCAACGACCGAATAATGCTCTCTTGGCTATTGATCATAAGCAGTATAGCCTCTTGAACGGTGCCGGTCAGGTCTTATGGAAGGGTGAGCTGCCGGGGAATTCTCTGCTGACGATTAGTGAGGTAAAGGAACTTGGTCAAAGGTTCATTGTGAGGGATGCGGAGGGGTTTTTGTTTGCTCTTGGTCCCTCGGGCAAAATCGAGTGGCAGGCGCCGGTGGATGAGGTGAACGCTCTAGCAATAGCTGACGGTGCAATATACGCTGGCACGGAAGATGGCCGAATCCTGAAGCTGAACGACCGGGGGCAGATCCTTTGGAGTAGGCGCCTTCAAGGGGAGATGATAGAGATGCCTCCCTTGCAAGCACCGGAAGTACAGATCTCGCGTCCCACCGGTACCCCAGTCACAGACAAGCTTCCGTCAAAGGTCGGTGAGAATCTCGCGCGGCAGGCAAAAGTAACGATTAGCCTAGCTCATGGAGATAAGCCTTGGGTTACTGATGGGTCCTTCCTGGTGGACGGTAAGGTTGAGGAGCGACATTACTCTATTTACCCTCGAGACAAGTGGCAGGTTCTAGCCGGGATCGGTTTTGGGGGATTGTGCCAACCTGCTACGGTGGAGCTAGAGTTTCCACAGCCAGTGAGGCTTTCCGCTGTCGCTATTCACGATGGGAAAAAAGAGAAACCTTATACCATCCATGGAATCACTTTCCAGCCCAACCCTATTTTACGGCGTTGGTTGGGGAAGAGAGCACCAGCTAACCTGAAACACTCGGCCATTGAATTTAAGCTGGAGGCAGAAGTAGAGGGCGGATGGGTGTTGCTCGCTCAAGTGCGCGACAATACCCTGCCCTACCATATTCACACCTTTACTCCGGTGACCACCCGGAGGATTCGCTATACCACCACTGTTACTGGCGATGACGAGTTTTGGATGGAGGAGATCGAGGCGTATGGTTCTCCTAGCTCTGGAAGCTGACGGGTAGCAAAAATGTTTGGTGTACCGGGGAGAGAAAGAGGGGGTTAAGGAGGAGTGGAAAAATTGTAGGGATAGGTTATGGGGAACGTTATTCAGTTTTGGCCACTTGGAAGTGGAGGTAATTTGTGCAAGCGTGGGATAACAACCGGATGAAAACAGAAGGTGTGTAGCGTTTCTGAAAAATCTTCTTTTAGGAACTAGGGGACAATGCACGAAGTTGTTGACCTTCGGAGTGATACTGTAACCCGGCCCACCCCTGAGATGCGCCAAGCAATGGCTAACGCTGAGGTGGGAGATGATGTCTTTGGAGACGATCCTACCGTTAACCGCCTTCAGGAGATGGCTGCGGAGCGAATGCATAAGGAATCTGCCCTCTTTTTCCCTTCAGGGACAATGGCTAATGAGGCAGCTATTAAAGTTTGGACTCGCCCAGGGCAGGAGATCCTGGCAGAGGAGCAGTCTCACATCTTGACAGCCGAGGCAGGAGGACCAGCAGCCCTCTCAGGGGTGATCACTCGGGGGCTCCCTGGTCCTGGAGGAGTGATTCCTCCTGAATTGGTAGCCCAGAATCTCTTTAAAGGTTCGGAACACCGTCCTCGAACCGCCTTACTATGCCTGGAAAATACCCACAACTATGCTGGGGGAACAGTGCTCCCCTTAGAGGTGATGAAGGAGTATTATAACCTTTGCCGGGGTTTTGGAGTACCTATCCACTTAGATGGTGCTCGAATTTTTAACGCTCAGGTAGCCACAGGGATTCCCGCCTGGCAGTGGGCGGAATTGGCCGACTCGGTGATGTTCTCCCTTTCTAAAGGTTTGTGTGCACCGATCGGCTCTTTGCTATGTGGAACCAAAGATTTTATCCGGGAGGCCCATCGAGTGCGCAAACTCCTTGGAGGGGGGATGCGCCAAGTAGGAATTCTAGCAGCCGCAGGTATCGTGGCCTTAGAAAAGATGATTGATCGTCTTGCGGAAGATCACAAAAAGGCTCAATGCCTTGCTCGGTGTTTATCAGAGATCCCCGGAGTGGAGATAGACCTGGCCTCCGTTCAAACGAACATGGTTTATTTGACCCTTAAAGAAGGTTTGCCCAATGCTTATGATGTGGTAAACCGCTTGAAGCATTACCGTATCCTCTGTTTAGCGATAGCTCCTCGGCGGATCCGTTTAGTAACTCATCATGATGTGGATTTTGAGGATATCAACCGGGCAGTAGAGATTTTTCATCGGGTGCTCAAGGCTAGCTGAGGTAGGAGAATGCCAACGGAAATTATCCTTACTGAACCTGGGGTGATCCAATACCGGGTATATGAGGAGAAAGAACCTGGTCCAGAGGAAGTGAGAATTCGGGTCCAGTATAGCAGAGTAAAGACTGATATTGATCTGCCTCTTTACACAGGCCAATCCTCCCTTTTTCGGGAAGTATTTGATGAGAAATACTGCTTGTTCGTAGGTAGAACTACTTCTTCATCCTCGCTACCCCTCGGGATCTGGGTTGTGGGACAGGTGGAGAAAGTGGGGGAAGGCGTATCAGGTATAACTGAAGGGGAGAGAGTAGGTGCCCCCCTCCCTCATCGGCCGAGCCATATTGTATCTGCCGATCGGATTATCCCCTTGAAGACTCTCCCTACCTTACCTGCTCTCCTTTTAGATGAAACCCTTGCCGCTTTGTACGATGTGCGAAAGGCCTCGATAACTGTAGGAGACACAATCGTTTTGATGGGGTTGGGTACCCTGGGCCTTCTCACCCTCCAAATTGCTAAGATAGCTGGAGCGAGCAAAGTCATTGTTGTCTCCTCGAGGAACTCTGAGCTAGCTTTAGCCAGAAAATTGGGTGCGGATGAGCTCATTAATTGGGAGATGGTTAGGGACCTAGCAAAAATTATTCGGGACCTTACCCAGTTAAAGGGGGCTGATGTGGTGATGAGTACCCGATGGGACGAAGCCTATCTTAAGGAAGCCACGCGCTCCGTGCGGCCTGGGGGGAGAGTAGTGTTGGAAGCTTTCTATTGGGAAACCAGTGCAGGAAAGGGTTTGAGTAAAGAGTGGTTTTGTCATCCTTCTCTTCTTATCCCCGGCTTCTTTAATGGAAGGTACCCTCAAAGCTTTTATGAGATTCCTGAGCGTCAAGAGTTCATAGAGAAGGCTCTTCACCTCTTGACTTCGGGGCAGATTCAATATGAAGGGTTAATCACTCATTTTCTTCCTTATGAACGGATAGAAGAGGTTTATCGTCTCCTCCAGGAGGCCGATCATGGAGGAGAATATCGGGAGGTGGCGTTACAGTACTAGGACCCGGAGGGGTTAGTGGATAATACCTGAATCGAGGCTCAAAGGGAAAAGCGTAAAGATTTAGGAGAGCAGGATGAGAAGGAAAAAAGCTCAAGGAATTGTATTCCCCGCTCCCAATCAGGTGGAGATTCAGTCGTATGACCTTCCTGATCTTCTTCCAGGGGAGGTTTTGGTCCGAACGGAGTATAGTGGGGTAAGTCAAGGGACGGAAGTTTGGGCTTTGATGGGGAAACGGCCCGAGTTAACTTTTCCCATAGTCCCCGGTTATCAATCGGTGGGAGTCATTGAAGAGTTAGGGCCGGAGGTGAAGGGCTATCAGGAGGGGCAAAAGGTTATTTTCACTTCCAGCCGTCTTCCTTCCTCTTTTCCTCCCACGTGGATGGGTTGTCATACGAGTTATGCTATTGTACAAACCGCTTCCGTTAATCCTCCAGTCCCTTTACCGGAAGATGCCGATCCGATCGAGGCAGCCTTATCCGCTTTAGCTGCCGTGAGCTTCCGAGGAATTAAAATGTTGGATATCCGGATTGGAGATTTGGTGGTCGTTCAAGGGCAGGGAATGATAGGCCAGGGGAGTGCGCAATTTGCTCGATTAAGGGGAGGGATTGTCTTAACCACGGATTTAAGCGATACCCGTTTAGAGCTCAGCAGGCAGTACAGTGCGGACCTGGTGGTTCATCCGAAAGAGCAGAACCTGGCTGAGGTGGTAAGGTTTTTAAGGCCGAAGGGGGCCGATGTCGTCATTGATACTACCGGGAGGGCCGACCAATTTGCCTCTTGCGTTGATCTTTTACGATGGGAGGGGCAGTTTTTGCTTCAAGGATGGTATCCTGATCCTATTACTTTTGACTTTCATAAAACCCACAGCAAAAAACCTATTATCGCGGTTACTTGTGGAATGGATTCGCCGGATATTGCGACTTCCTTAGAGTTAATGCGTTATAACAAGCTTCACTATCGGGAATTGATCACCCATCTTTTGCCCTTTACAGAGGCTCCGAAGATGTACCCTCGCTTCCTCGAACAGGACTTGTCCATTCTTGGTGTAGTTTTTGATTGGACGCAGGCTTAGGGTGAGGAGCTGGTTCAATGGGGGAGGAGATAGAGGCAGGAGTTATCGTTCCTAGAAGGAGATTAGGGACAGCAAAACTGCTGGGGATCAGTGCTTTTTGGTTTGCTACTAACTTTCATTGGACTGCCTTGCTGATGGTGATCCTTCCCCATCAGGTAGCCCAGATTGCTCCTGATCGTAAGGCTCAGGCTTTGGGGTTAATTATTGGGTCTGGCGCAGTCATCGCCATACTTTGGCCTTTAATCATTGGTGCTTGGAGTGACCGGTGTACCTCCTCCTGGGGGCGGCGGCGACCTTTTATGATGGTAGGGGTTCCGGTAAACCTCCTCGGATTAGGGCTTCTGTGGAGAGGAGGGGAACTCCAGAATTTCTGGATCTACCTTCTAGGATTCTGGGTTGTGCAGTTAGGGAATAATTCCACTGCTTCTTACACAGGTGTCATCCCTGATATGGTTCCTGAAGATCAGCGGGGAGAAAGTAGCGGATATATGGCAATGATGGCTCTGCTAGGGACTATTCTTGGAGCTTTCTTCAGCGGTTATTTAGTGGATGCAGGCCATATGACCGTTTGCTATCTCCTCATCGGATTTCTGCTGGTATTTTTCCTAGGTATCACTGTCCTTAGCGTGGAGGAAGAACCTTTACGCGAAAAGCCCCCTCCTTTCAGCTGGATAGCCTTCTTAAGAAGCCTTTGGATTGACCCTCGACGGCATCCTGATTTTGCTTGGGTGTGGATCACCCGTGCCCTCTTCACTATGGGGATGTGGATGGTTCAGGAGTATCTGGTATATTATCTGCGTGACATTATCGGTGTGGAAGAGCCAGAACGGGCGATTGCTCATCTTTTAGGGATTGCCTTGACCGGTGCTTTGCTAACCAGCCTGTGGGGAGGAAAGCTCTCAGACCGCTTGGGCCGTAAGAAGATCGTTTATTCGGCCAATTTACTGATGGCGATCGTCGCTTTGGGATTCCTTTTTTGCGGTTCACTCCCTGTTGTCTATTTCTTAGGAGCTTTTTATGGTTTGGGATATGGAGCTTATGCCAGTGTGGATTGGGCGATGGCTTGTGATGTTCTGCCCCATAAGAATCAAGTTGCTAAGGATATGGGGGTCTGGCATATCGCGATGGTCCTTCCCCAAACTATTGCTCCTCCGTTAGCGGGGAGTTTGCTTCATTATTTTGGCAGAACCTCTCCTACTCCCAAGGGAGAGATCATTCGTTACTCCCTGGAAGGATATACGGTAATCTTCTCCCTGTCGGCCTTCTTTCTTCTGTTGAGTGCCCTTTTTCTGCGCAAGGTTCGTGGAGTAGAGTAGCTAATGGCGTTGCGTTGGTTTAGCGCTCTCCTTGGTATTCCCCTTTTCTTAGGGATTTGTTTATGGGGGGTGGTACCCTTTACCTTGGGAATTTTGGTTTTAGCCATGGTTGGTTTAATAGAGATGCATAAAGTTTACCGTTCCCAAGGGATTTGCCCTAACCCTTTTCTCTCACTCTCCGGCTTGTTAGGCCCTCTATATCCTCTTTGGGAGGTGATAGGAGAAAAGAATCTTCTCTCTATGGTGTTGGGCTTATGCTTTGGAGCTTTCCTTTGGGAGGTGGTCAAAGCAGGACGTTCCCTAGAGATTCATACAGGGCGTGATAGTGCATATGGGCTTCTCTGCGGGTTTTATATTTCCTTGTTTGGCGGGTTAACAGTCCTTCGGAGTTGGCCTGATCGGGGGATTGGCGTTTCTTCACCCATTTTAGAAACAGGTTCTGCCTTAGTTTTGCTCATTACTTTCTCCGTTTGGGCTACAGACAGTTTCGCCCTGTTTACTGGCAGGTGGTGGGGGAGGAGGAAACTGGTTCCCCAACTTTCCCCGGGGAAGACCCTTGAGGGCTCTATAGGTGGGGGTATCGCAGGTATTCTCGTAGGTTTGCTTTTAGGCTTTTTGTTCTTCCGCTCCTTCTCCTTGGGTCTATTGGCAGGAGCTGTGGGAGGGATTTTAGGCCAGATAGGGGATTTATTTCAATCAGGTTTGAAGCGAGAGGCGGGGATTAAAGACATAAGTTCTCTTATACCAGGGCATGGAGGGGTTCTCGACCGCTTTGATAGTCTCCTTTTAGCGGGAACTTTATTTGTTTTAATCCTCTCTTTGATCCACTTTTAATTTTTGAGTATCTGTACCCTTTCCCAAACCCTTGACCACTACATTTGGGGGATACCCTTAAATTATGGTATCAATAGAGTGGATCATCCGGTTGGGGTTCTGTTTGTCTTCTTTCTACTTTAGCCAAGGAGGCCTTGAGCGATGAATCAGGGGCATCCTGAGGTTGATCGTTTGCTGACCGAAGCCAATGTCCATCGAGTTCGGGGGCAATGGGCCGAAGCGGAGGCGAAATGTCGGCAAGCTTTGCTCCTGAACCCTCACGATGCCTATGCCCGAGAGTTATTGGGAGACCTTTTAGAGGCTCAGGGACAATATGATCAAGCCAAGGAGATTTACCGTTCTCTCCTCCAAGATTTTCCGGGGAGAGCCTCGGTGGAGACCAAGCTGGCTCGGTTGATTATCAAAACAACCCCCACTCCAGGGGCTTCTTCCTCCCCGGTATCTCGACCCTCCTCAGCTCAGAAAAAAAGCGGAATCAAGGCGGTTATTCTTAGCTTGGGTTGGCCGGGATTGGGGCAGTTCTACCTTGGCCAGTGGATCAAAGGTTTCATCTTTGCAGGTCTAGGCCTTGTTCTGTTTACCCGAGCTTTTTTGGCTTTTATCACTCCCTTAGTCACAACTTTGCAAGGAGGGTTGGGGACCTCTGAAGGGGATTTTATCCCTTCTCCGAGGGTTACCTCCTCTTTCATCGGTTCCGGCACCCTTTTCGGTTTTCTGTTCTTCCTCATTTATATCATCGCTTTGATAGATGTTCTCTGGGTATCCGCTAAGCTTAACCGATCTTCTTGATGGTTTTCTTTCTTATCCTCTTTTTCATCCTGGAAGTTTTTGGAGGGGAAGGCCCTCTTTGGGCAGAAACCGCCTCTTCTTCCTTTCACCTCCGAATCCTCTATACGAATGACACCCATGGCCATCTCCTTCCCTTCCGTCAAGGAACCCATAAAAAGGCAGGTGGTATCGCCCAAAGGGCTACTTTGATCAAAAAGTTGGGAGGTAAGCGTCCGGAGGTACTGGTTTTAGATGCGGGTGATGTTTATTCCCGAAGTGATCTGTTCCCGCTGTTCCGGGGGAGGGCTGAGGTCGAGGCGATGAACCTAGCGGGATATGAGGCGATGTGCCTGGGTAACGGGGAGTTCTACAATTCTCTTCCTGAGCTCAAAAAGCGGATAGCGGAAGCCCGATTTCCCATCCTTTCGGCTAACGTAAGGGATAAAGGGGGGGAGTATATCGCCAAACCTTATGTGGTTTACAACCTTTGTGGGGTTAGGGTGGGGCTTTTTGGTCTTACTGCTCCAAGGATAATGTTTTACCCCCAAGTCCAGGGACAGATTATGGTAGAAGATCCTTTCTTGGCCTGCCGGCGGATGGTCCGCTTTTTGCGACCCAGAGTAGATATCCTGATTGCTCTCACCCATCTTACGGTGTGGATGGATGAGGAGCTTGCCCGCAGCTTTCCTGAGCTGGATGTTATAGTGGGAGGAGACTCCCATACCCGGTTAAATCCTCCTTTAATCCTGCCGAAGAGAGGAGGTTCTCCCTCCGCTTGTGGCTTAGGAATTCCCATCGTGCAAGCAGGAGAATATGGCCTCTGGTTGGGGAAACTTGATCTCTATTTTCAAAGAGAGGAGCCAGGTCTTTACTGCCTTTCTCATTTTGAGGCGGAGCTTATCCCGATTACTGAGGCTATTCCTCCCGACCCGAAGGTTGAAAGAGCAGTCCAGAGGTACTATCGTTTGAGAGAGTTAGCCCAGAAGAGGGCGCGTCAGACCTCCAACCTAAGGTATTCTGAACGGAAAGGGAGAGCTTTGGCAAAGAGGATGAAGTCAAGGTTGAGTAAAAAGAACTAAAATTTCCATCGCCGAAGCTCCTCATCCCTCAATTTTCTCTCCTGAGGGATTTCGTGGATTTCGTAGAGGATTGCTGGGGTACCCTCTAATCCGAAGGCGACAAAGGCATAACGATCCGTAAAGGTATTCTCCGGAGCGTCTTGGGGGTCAGTCCAAGATTTACGCCTGAGAAAAGAGTCAGGTCCTACCAACGTCGGCTCCCCGGCAAGGTGATGGTGAGGACCTAACAAGTTTCGCAAACCACTGGTCAGCTCAATTTGAATCCGGTGGGTTTCTCCATCTCGGATGAAGGGAGTAATTTCTATTCGCCAAGGGCGCCAATAAAGCTTCCCCACTTCTTGACCATTGACCGAGACTCGACAGACGGAGGCGAAGATCTTTTCAAACTCTAGGAAGACTCGAACTTCACCGAAAGGTCTTTCGGGGATTTCCACGTTTTGCTCCAGCGCTACTGAACCCGCAAAGAAGGGTAGTCCTTGTTGAGAGAGGTCACCGGTGTAGGCTTCTTCAGCAGGAGGTGTTAAAACAAAGGGGCCATCTGTTCCGAAACAACCGGTTTTTAGAAGGGTAAAGGGTTTTTCGGAGCGAACGTCGAAGTCACCGATCAAGTAGACCGCCTCCAGTTCCACTCCGTAACACAAGCGATGGCGTTCCTTTTGGGGGAGAGAAGAGTCCTTGGTGATCTTATCTCTCTCTGCTCGCCCTGGAAACCTCCGAGTAAGGCGCAGAAGGTTTTCCCCAGGCTTAAGGAGGCCTGCTAAAGGGATTTTTCTGAAGGAAATATCTACCCACCAACCTTCATCCCGGTAGGGGATCTCTGTGTTGTTCCACTCAATCTTATAGGCCCAAGGCTCCTCAAGAACCAGGTAGAGATCCTGAGGGGGATGGGGGATTCTGCTCTTAATCGAGAACTCTAAGGAGACGTCTGCAGATCGGTCTAAGGTGGAGAGCTCTTTTTGAAGGTGAGGGAGATATCGAGGTTCTGACCAAGGGCCTCCGTTTACGGAGAAGCGCGCGTAGTCTAGGGTAAGAGCATTAGGCCCTAGTCGGCGGAGGTGCCACTGATCCTCTAAGTAAAATAAGCCTACATTGGTCTTTCTGAGGTTTGGTTTGGGGGTGTGAGGGCGTTGCGAATCCACGATAATCACTTTACTCCCCGCTGGGGAGAAGGAGAGGTTGAAGGTAGAGATCCCTCGGATTTCCCGAGAAGGAATCTCGGTGATCTGCCCTGTATCCGGATCCCATTCCTCGACGGTTCCCGTCGCCATCAAGGCTACTGTCGTTGGGATCTCTCGTTCTTGGTCGGTGTTGACAAAGAAAAAGAGGCGTTTACCCCCTTCTAATTCTCTCTCTTGGTAAAGGATGGAACTGGCGTGAGCTCCCTCTTCATCTTTGATCTGAACCCTGGGAAGCATCGTGGTAAAGAGAGCGTGATCCAGGCGGTTTTCTTCTAGCGGAACCAAAGTAGCTTTTTCAGCGAGTAAAGCCGAGATGGCTTTAGCTTGAGCGTTTTCTTCACCGCTGACAAAGCGAACGATCGGCTTTCCCTCTTGAAAGACTGCAACAACCTTTCCCCCTTGCTTTAGGAATTCTTCTATCAAGTTCACCGTGGAGGAGCATAGATTAACTATAGGAGGGAGTAGAAGGAGGGAGTAAGTTTGCTGGCCCAGGAGGATTTTGTTTTTCTCAACCTTAGCATATTTGGCTATAAGAAGCTCGTCGCCATAGTCGTAATCCCTATGGAGGGAGAGCAGGAGGGAGCTGAGCTCGACAAAATCCTGATGGAGAGATTGGACTTCCGAGGAGTCCCAAGGATTATAGAGAACCCAAGCGGAGGTAATCGGATGAAGAAGGAGGATATCGGTTACTGGTTTTCCTTGAGTGAGAAGAAAGATTTCCCGGGCTATCCGACGGTTAAGAGCGGTATATTCAGGCCACCAAGGCATCTGGTAGTGGAGGGAAGGGGGATAATCTCGTTTCCGACAACCCCGGAGGGAGTAGAGGGAGAGGTGGGGGCAGAAAAAGTTAATGCCTAAAGCTAACTGCCACTCAGCGATGAGCTTGAGGTTCTCGAGGGTCACATTCCATCCCGAGCCCCCAAAAGTCTTTGAGAGGACTCTTTTCCCTAACTGCCGGCCCACACTGGCCACTTGTTTAGGGACTACTGGGGCTGAGAGACGCCGACCAAGGTGGCCAATCCCCGGCATCTGGAAATATTCGTAATGGGGCATTACCGCTCCCACTGCCTCTATCTGGGCAGAGAGACTATTTTCTGACATCATTTGACCGGTGAGGATCAGGTGATGTTGCTCGCACCATTCACCGATTTGGCGGGAGAAAGATTCAACAAATTGCTGGGTGGCGGTTTTCCAGAAGTCAAAACGCACTTTAGGAGCTTTTTCTAGATCATAGAAGAGAGCGGGAAGCAGGTCCAGAAGATCTTGTCCTGTGCTGCGGGCGAAAGCTTCGGCTAAAGCTGAAGACCATGGGATCGCTTGCCATTGAGGTTCATCCATAAAGACACCGAGAACTGCTTGACCGAATTCTTCTCCGCATACCGGGATATGAGCTTTGTAGCTCTCTTCTAGAAAGACCCTTACCGTTTTGGGATTCAGCAAGTCCACATATTGGCTGGCTTTCCAAGAGAACTCCAGGATTTTTTCTTCTGGGGATCGGACGAATTGACTTGCTTGTTCAACAGGGACGCGCCGCAAATTCTCCCAGGATCGGCCTTTAGGGACACCGATAAAGGTTGCCAAGGTGCGTTCCTGGAGTTGATACTCGTGGGGAGACCATATCTTTACCTCTAACCACTTTTGGAGGTATTCCGGACCCCTTTGGAGCATGCGGTCTCTTGCTGAATCAATGGACCAGCAGTCTTCATCATAGAGCCAGGCTTTTAACCCCTCTTCTTTTCCCGATTGAATCGCTGCTTGAATACAACGTATCCACTCCTCACTCAAGAGGGAGGGGATAAGCCCTATTCGGCTGTGCATAAAATATCCCCCTAGCCCAGCCCTTTTCATTTCCCGAATTTGCCGGCTTAACTCCTTCAGTTGGAGGTCTTCATTCCAAGACCAAAAAACTGAGGGGAGGAGGAAAGGGTCCACCTCACCTCTTTCCATCTGCTCACCCAGTTTCTGAAAAGCTTCTTTTATATCCACCGTGTCCGCTCCTTAGAAAGAAAAAGAGTAAGCCTCCAAGACTTGTTTTCTCCAGGAGAGAGCTTCGACATAAGGAGGATAGTCCCTTATAGGATAAACCTTCTTTCGTGCCGAAAGAGTTCTAGGAGAGAGAATCTACTAAGGATGAAAAAAGTTCTTTGCCTTTTAGCTCTGGTTTTAGGCCTTCCTTTCCACCCCGTTGGGGCAGGGGAGGCGGTTCAGAGGTTACGCCCTCCTCAAGAAACAAGGGTCTTGGGTTCCCTAAGGGTGTCGGTGCATTTTTCTCCTGAGATGCTGACTTTAGCACCAGGAGAAGCTTATCCCGCAACCGTTACTTTAGTGAATCTCTCGGGACGAACGATACCCCAAGCTTCGGCTCGGATCCTTTGTCCGCCAGGTCTGAGGGTTTCCCCCGAGGGTTGGGCTGGTCGGTTGCCAGTTTGGGGAGCGAAATTTTTCCCCAAATTCTTCTCTGCTGAAGGCCTTTCTCCAGGAACCTACTCTGTTAAGGTGGAAGTTCTCTCCGGAGGGAGGCGGTTAGGGGAATCGGCTTATGGAATAAGGATAGTGATCCCTCTCCTGGAGCTCATTCCTGATCCCCTCAAGGGTGCGGTTCAAGTATGGGTGGGTAATCCTCATCCCCTTCGGAGGCTAAAAGGGAGGGTGGTTTTAAGTAATCCTAATCGTTTGCTTCAGGATATCGTTTCCTCCCTCCTTGACCTCGATCCGGGCCAATCCACAAAGGTATCCATCCCTCTGGCGGGAGGAATGGCACCTGGGGTTGCTTATCGCTTTACAGCTCGTTTAGAAACCTGGGAAGGTTTTCGGAAAACCTTCTCCAGGAACCTAACTTTTTTCGCTATTCCTCGAGCCTCGGTGCCTCCTTCGGGGGAAGTTTCCTTTAAGGGATGGGAGGAGATTCCTTCTCTGCTGATTAGCAAGCCAGTTTCTGCTCCAGGGGTTCAAGGTTTTGGGGGGCCCGGAGATATCGCAGGAAGCCTTCGTCTTCAGTGGGATGAGCAATACCTCTATCTTTTCGCTGTGGCGAAAGATAATGACTGGAGTCCTGGGGATCAAATAGAAATAGGCCTTTGCTTGCCTTCACTCTCGCCCCGGGAGGCTAAGCCGGTTCGGTTGATTTTGTCCGCCCGAAATATAGGCAAGACGTCGCGAATTCGAAGGGGAGAGGGCAGGGAGTTGATGGGGAGTACTCTTTTAGTAGTCCGGAAGGAGGACCAAACTTTTTATTCAGCACGCCTTCCGTGGTCTGTGCTCGAGCCTTTTCGCCCTTCTCCGGGTCAACCTCTCCGCCTTGCTATCCGCCTTCAGGATGAGGATAAAGGTCGGATTCGGGGTTGGCTTGAGTGGGGTGGAGGGTTAGGAGGGTCTACCTTGGACGCCTCCCAATTTGGGGATGTGATGCTGGGGGAATAAGGTGGAGGCGAAAAAGGGAAGAATATACCAGGCCTTGAATAAGAAAATGGGTGAGCACCAGTTCTCTTCCCTTGACAAGTGACAGGATACCTGTTATCCTGGAGCTACCGATCCTAGCGGAGGTGTAAAGTGGAGCAAAAATCCAATAAGAGGCCGAAGCGGCCTTACGAAAAACCGCGGATCGAATCGGAGAAGATGTTCGAGACCACAGCCCTGGCTTGTGGAAAGTGTACCACGGGACCCTCGTCCCAGTTCCAGTGTGGCGGGGTTCCTATGGCTTCCTAGCTAGGGACAGGTTTGGTGAAAGGGGCCCCGAGACTTCCGCGTTTCACTTTTTCTTTCGGGGCTCCTAAATCGCTCTGTTTCTTCTTTTTGCCCTCTCTGCAGCTTTTCCCCTTAGGAAGGTTGAAGGGGTTCTTGAATTGGCCAAAGATCTTCAGAAGGGGGATATATTCTTTCCTCTTCGCTTTTATTGCGCCGCTAAAAAGGGTTTTCTGCCCTTTCCTCTCTCCACGGCTTCCTGCCAAAGTAGAGTTAGCGAATACCCTGCCCTGTTACCAAGGCTCAACGCAGGCTAAAGCAATACGCACCTTAAAAGGCGCGGCTATCGAACCTTTCCTCCTATCTTTAACCTCCCCTCCCAGTGGTAAAATTGGACAGGGCCGGAGACTCGAAGAAAGACGGCTAGGGAAAATAACATAAATATAGAAAAGGGGCTTGGAAGAAAGGAAGAGAGAAGAGATCTTGGCTTCAAAAGTGCTGACTTTCTATTCTCAACACCTTCAAAAGGAGATTCCCAAAGGAGTGAGAGATGTCTTTCCTTGAAACGGTGGATCAGAAGTTACGGTTGATTGGTCAGTGGGGCGAACATTCAAAGGAGTGGCTCGAACGTTTTCAGCTCGAGGTGGATTTTGCTTGCCGGCTCGCTCAAGCTCATCCGGATCAGCAACCTGAATGGGAGGAGCTTATCGCTCGAGCTCTCGACTATGTTGAGGAGGAGCTATCAAAAGGGACTCCTCTTGAGGAGGTAGTCACCCAAGCGGAGAATTTGATGGCTCCTCTCAGCCAGGTAGCCAAAGAATACACAGTGCACTGTGTGGGCCACGCCCATATTGATATGAACTGGATGTGGGGGTGGCCCGAAACAGTGGCAACCACGTATGATACCTTTTTAACCGTAGATCGCTTGATGGAGGAGTTTCCGGACTTCCGTTTTTCCCAGAGTCAGGCCTCGGTTTATCAGCTGGTTAAAGATTATTTGCCTGAGCTATGGGAGAGGATAAAGCAGAGGATAGCGGAGGGGCGATGGGAAGTTACTGCCAATCACTGGGTGGAAGGAGATAAAAATTTAGCCTCGGGTGAAATCCTGTGCCGGCACCTCCTTTATACCAAACGTTTCTTTAAAGAGGAGCTGGGTATTCCCTATGACGCGGTTAAGGTGGACTGGGAACCGGATACCTTTGGACATTCCCACACTCTGCCTACCCTATTGACCAAGGCAGGAGTGAAGTACTATTACTTTTGCCGGGCAGGTCAGGGCCAGAAGCTCTTTTGGTGGCAAGGGAAAGATGGTTCCCGAGTTCTCGCTTTTGATGATAGCATTCTCTGGTACAATGGAGCTATTACCCACGATCTTACCCGACTGATCTTTGAATTTGAGAAGGAGACAGGTTTAAAGGACTACCTCTTTGTTTTCGGTGTAGGAGACCACGGTGGAGGTCCTACGCGCAGGGACCTGGAAAACGCTCTTAAGATGAACTCTTGGCCCCTTTATCCCCGGGTTAAGCTGAGTACGGTGCAGGAATTTTTCCAAATTGCGGAGGCGAAGGCGAAGAACTTGCCTGTTGTTAACTCGGAGCTGAACTTCGTCTTTGAGGGCTGCTATACCTCTCAGAGCCGAATCAAATACGCCAATCGAAAGAGTGAGAATGCTTTAGTGGAGGCTGAGATATACGCCCTCTTGGCTCGAGGGATCGTGGGGTTACCTTATCCCTCCTCCGCTCTCCATACTGCCTGGAAGTATGCAATGTTCAATCAGTTCCATGATATTCTTCCTGGTTCCGGTGTCCCGGCTACTCGGGATTACGCCCAAGGACTCTTCCAGGAAATCCTTACCCACACCTCGATGATCAAGACTCGAGCCCTTCGTTCTATCGCTACCCGAGTGGACACTTCTGCTTCCTGCCTTTGTGAAGGGGTTTCTGAAAGGGTTTCCCCTCCACGAGTCGGCCCAGGTATAGGAGCTGGCCCAGGAGACCTTCCCGCGGACGGAGCGGTGACCCGGTGGTCGGCAGGGGAAGTGGGCTGTGACCCTTTTGTCGTTTTTAACCCCAGCCCTTGGGAAAGGTCTGAGGTTGTAACCGCACGGATCTGGGATCGTTCTTACCCAAGCGATCAGATCCTTGTTAAGGATGATCAGGGGAACCTTTTCCCTGCCCAATTTATCCAGCGGGGGCATTATTGGGGGCATTCTTTTATCGAGGTCGCTTTCCCTGCCCACCAGGTAGGTGGATTAGGCTACCGCAATTATAGTATCGGACGGTCTCCTCTTCCTCGGAAGGTGGAAGGATGCAGAGGGGATGGCCGAGGCCGGATTGAAAACGAGTTTTTCTTGGTGGAAGTGGATCAAAGTTCGGGAGCGATTCGACACCTGATAGATAAGAAGACAGGGATTGACTTCGTTCCCCCAGGAGAACGAATAGGTTTCTTGGAGTATTCCTTGGAAGCGCCTCATGGGATGACTGCCTGGGTTATCGGCCAGATTATTAAGACGATTCCTTTTTTAGAAGGAGCCATTTTGGAATTTCCTCAAAGAGGCCCTTATCTTGCGACAATTCGGGCTTCCCATCGGTTCAACCAAAGTCGTTTTGTTCTGAGCATTTCTTTGGCCTCGGGAGTGCCTCGGGTGGATTTTACTTTGGAGATAGATTGGTTAGAGCGTGGGGATCCGGAAAGCGGGGTTCCCCTACTTAGGGTTGTTTTTCCCTTAGCGCTTCAAGAGGGCAAGGCTACCTTTGAGTGCCCTAATGGTTATGTGGAACGGTCTACTGACCCGCGTCAGTTAACCACTTATACCTGGAAGTGGTCACCTCCCCAAGGCATTGCTATCCCTGAGGGGCCACCGGATGTTCCTGCCCAAAAATGGGTAGATTTAACCGGAAAACATCCTGATACTCCAGAGCCTGTAGGGGTTACTCTTTTGAATGACTCCAAGTATGGCCACAGTGTGCAGGGGAGTACCCTCCGCCTTTCCCTTTTACGGAGTAGCTATGACCCCGATCCTCTGCCGGAGCTAGGGCATCATTGTATCCGTTTTGCCCTTCGACCGCATATCGGCGAGTGGACGCCTGCTCATTCCACTCGAGCGGGCTTCGATTTCAACCTCCCCTTTAATGTAGTGGCTACGACAACACAGAAGGGTACTTTGCCTCCCCGTAAAGGTTTTCTCCATCTTCTTACCCCGAATGTTATGTTAAGCGGGATGAAAAAGGCGGAGGACTCGGAGGCTTTGGTCCTCCGCCTTTACGAGGTGGAGGGAAAACCGACTCGAGCGCAGGTTCAGTTGGATGAAATTTTGGCCCTACCAAATGCCTTAGCAGTGGAAACAGATCTTTTAGAGCGACCTTTGTCCCAAAACACAGCGAAGTTAGAAGGGGGAGTTCTGAGCGTAGATATTCCCGCTTTCGGTTTGGTAACGGTTCTTATTGGATAAAGGGCTTCAATGAGAAAAGATTGAAGCGGTTCTCTTTTTAGGCTAAAGACTAGAAAGCCTTGCAAAACCTCCTTACCTACCCCCTGGATGGTGGGATGGTAGCTGCAAGCTTTAGCCTGCAGCTACCATCCCCGTTGACAGGGGATTATAGGGGCTACTAACCTACCCCTAAAGGGTCAGCTACCAAACCCATCCGAGGGGTTAAGGTTTTTTCTTCTCCGGGGGGCCTTCTTCGGGGAACCGGGGCTTTACGTGGAGTTGCTCCCTCTGCTTAAAAGTCAAATCTTGGACTTCCGCTGGGTTTTTGACAATATGAGGGGTTAGGAAAATCATTAACTCTGTTTTGCTTCTTTGTTTGTCTATAGACCGGAAAAGGCGACCGATCAAGGGGATGTCACCTAAGATAGGTATCCGGTTTTCGTTTCGAGTGACGGTATCTTTGATCAAACCACTGATAATAATAGTTTGACCATCTTTCACTGTTACTGTGGTTTCAGTATTACGCTGGGCGATGATGGGCACTTGGTTGTTGTTCAGGGTGGTAAAACCTTGGATTTCATTGGCCTCTTGGCTTACCTCAATGTTCACATAATCACCCGGGGTAATATGAGGGGTTACATCAAGGATAACCCCAATATCAATGAAATCAATGTTGGTAGCAGCTGCTCCAAAGGTTGCTGTGGACCGTAGAATAGGAAAGGCCTGGCTGATGTTGATCGCTGCTTGGCGGTTGTTTTGGGTTAGGATCCGGGGAGTTTGCAGGACATTAAACCTTCGGTCACTGCGTAAGGCTTGGAGGAGAGCGTCAAAGGACGCCCCAACGATGCTATATCTTAACCCTCCCTGTACCCCTCCACCTATGGGGAGGTCTATTGTTGTGGTGGCTCCTGCTCCTTGTTGCCCAAAAGGATTCGTCTCGGTTAGATTCAAACGCAGGCTTAACTTGCTGGATTTATCGAGGACTGCTTCAACGATAATGGCCTCAATGAGAACTTGGGCAGGGACAATGTCAATCTGGCTGATCAACTGTTTCAGGGCCTCCATATTGGAGGGGCTAGTATTGATGATGAGGCTATTGGTATTGAGATCGGGAACAATGGTCACATTGCCGGGAAGATTGACGAGAGGGCGGATACGCCCTTGGGGATCTCGGCCCACTTGGGTTTCAGAACCGCGGCGGGGAAGTTCAAAGCCAAAAAACTGGGCAGGTTCAAACTCAAACGACGAGGGGTCTACTTCTTGGTCCTCTTCCTCTGGGGGGTTGGAAGAGGTTTGGGAAAAGGGATAACCCCTCCCCGACCGTATAGCAAGAGATTTTAACCGTTGAAGCAGTCGTTCTGCTTCTCGGGTGGGGCCTTTCCCTTGAGAAAGGGAGAAAGGCCGAGCAAAAGCCCCACGCTCTTCATTCGGAAGTTCGCCAGGAGGGAAGAGGCTTGCCATAAGAAAGCCTTCCTCATTGTTCAGCCGTTCTTGGGAAGCGCCAGGGAGGAAGAAGGAGGAACCCCTTTGGGTTCGTGGCCGGCTAGATCGGGGGTCCCCTAGTCGGAAGCGTTGGCGCGTTTGACCTCTCTGCTGCTGTGGGCCTCCAAAGAAGAGGAATTCGAAGAAGCTTTGGGGCCGACGTTGTTCCTGGAAGAGTTGCCCTAGTAAGAAGGTGACCTCCGAGGCGTCCGCATTTTTCAGAGGGATGACCTCCGTAGTAGTCTGATATTCTACAGGAACATCCAGCTTTTTAATGATGTCTTCAATTTTATCAAGCACTTCTTTAGAGGCGGTGATGATGAGGGAGTTGGTGCGTACATCGGCGATCACCCGGCCTCCTGCGATGCTGATAGGGGCAGAGGAACCGAAGAAGATCCGGCGCTCAAAAGGAACGTCCGTTCCTGTGGGGGTTACCGCTCCTCGGCCGGCAGACTGTAGAGTTTGGAGGATAGGGCCAATTTGCAAAGCCATCTCAGTGGCATCCGCATATTGGAGGGTGAAAACCCGGGTTTCCAGAGGGGTCTCCGTTGGTTGATCCACTTGCTGGACGACTTTATCGATATCGGGTATCAATTCCCGATCGGCCACTACCAAAACGGAATTGGTGAAGTCGTCAGCTGAGGCTTTGGCAGAAGGTTTTTGCTGCTGTTGTCCGGGTGGGCCTCCGGGCGGACCGCCGGGAGGAGGGCCTTTGGGTGGGCCACCCGGTTCACCGGGAGCAGGGCCTTCTCGGAAGAGCTCGTTAATAATATTGGCTACCGCCCGAGCGCTGGCGTACTTGAGAGGATAGACCTTCGTCTCCTTCTCTTTCTTCGGCTCTGGCGAAGGAGTCAGAGGTTGGGGGCCCTGAGAGGGGGGGCTTGGCTGAGGAGGGGGGCCTTTCGGCACCACTCTTAAAAGAGGGCCTTCTCGCCGAAGAGTGAAGTTCTTCTGGTTAAGTACGGCTTCAAGAATCCGGAAAGCTTCGAGTAGAGGGATCTTTCGAGCGTTAATTAACGTTACCGGGCCAGTGAGAGAGGGGTCCTTGAGAATGGTAATTCCGGATTGCATACTGAAAAAGAGGAGCACATTGTCTATATCCGCTCCCCGAAAATCCATTGAGACCATCTTCCGGGGGAGGGGGCCTAAAATTTGGGCTAGGTTAGGAGAGGGAGGATGTTGCTTGCTTGAAGAAGAAGAGGACTGGGGGGACCTAGCTCCGGAGCTAGGAACCCCTGAGAAACCGGGTTGTGTCGTTGAGCTTTGAGGAGAGGGGGAAGTTCCCGAAGGGATGTTTCCCTCAGGTTTTTGTTGGGCAAAACTCCAACAGATTGAAAGATAAATAGCTAAGAGTAAAGGGGTCCCACGCATTAGCACCACCTTCCTATCCATACTTTGCCTCCCTCGCTTTTCTTTCAAGAGAAGAAGGTTGTTTTAGCCCTTACTGTTTTTCGATCTTCATAGGCAACGGTTGCTGGAAGCCTTGTTCCCCATTGATTTCCAGTTTTTTAGCACCCTCTTGATCTAGCCCTACGGGTTTTTTGATTCCAGCTTGATCCAGCCCTACTGATTGGGGAGGAAAGGGTTTTATCGGTGGGGGTAGATAAGGAGCATTGATGTTCCCAGGAACCGATGAAGACCCTCCTCCACTAGGTGGACTGCTTGCGGGACTTTTCCCTTTTTCCCCTTTCGCGCCTTCTTTGGAAGTGGGAGGGGAGAGGTTGGGCTGGTTTAAGGGAAGGATGTACTTCTTGCCAGCGTGATCCGTTAGCCAGAGGGTTGTGGGGGAAAGGAGGAAAACCTTCGCTTCCTCCAATTGCCCTCCCAAAGAGAGAAACCTCCCTTGCTTCGTTTTCTGGTGCTCTAGTAGGGCTATAGGCCCTTCTTCTGTTTCTGCATAACCTGCGTAAACCCAGTTTTTATAAGAGGAGACAATATTTTTACGGAGCTCCAAGTGAGCGGGGTCCAGGGGAGGAAGAGGTCCTAGGGGATTCGAGGAGAGAGGAGAAACCGTTCGACTTTTCTTCCAAGGAGGAAGAAAAGGATTATTCTTGAGAAGCGGTAAATAACGGGCTATCTGTCTTTGGGAATGGCCGTTGAAGTGGATCTCTTTCTTCGGATTCTGTTTCCCTCCCTTGGAGTAATTTGGGGGAGAAGGAATCCGCAAAGGTTGATGAGAACTTGAGCGGGCGAAAATCCAGCTGAGGCAGGAGATCAACAGAAGGATGATCAGCCCTACAATGTTCCATCCCTTGATGATTTTCATTGTTTCCACCCCTCAGCCGCTAGAACTTTGCTATTCTACATCTGCCAATCTCCAGGGGATTAGGTTATTTTTACCCTAGACGTCACGCTACCAGGAGGAATAATTCCCCTTCTAACGTTCTTCCTTGCTTAGTGATCCCAAAAGTTAGATGCCGAAGTTCTCGATAGAGTTGCTTACAAGGGAGGGTATCTTTTGGTCCCCTTTCGACCTTTATTAGCTCTAGCTCATTTTACCTTATTAAGAGCGGTTGGAGGAAGTAGGGGAAGCCTTCAGAGAATAGGCAGAGAGAGCGAGGTCTACATCTACTTCCCCTGTTTCTTCATTCCCGGAAGAGATTCTTACTCGGTCAATGGAGAGTTTAAGTTCCGGATCGTAGAGGGCGTAGAGGAAGCGAACGAAGTTGGGGAAATCGGCTTTGAGTTGGACTTCCAGGGTGATTTCGGTGACCACCTCTAGGTTTCGGGGGCGTAGAGGGCGAAGGCTATTAAGATGAACCTGATCGGCTCGGGCCTGAGCCTCAATCTTGCGAACAAGAAAAGGGATAATGGTTTCTGCAGGTTGTTCATAACCTAATTGGGCTACTTTACCTTTTAACTGCTCTTCGCTTTCTTGGAGTTGGGTTATTTTTTGCTGGAGTTGCTGGCGCTGGAGGTGTACTTTTTCCACTGTTAGGCCTCCGGTTCCAGCAAAGGTATCCCACATTCCTTGTAAGGCGGGAATGCCGAAAACAAGGGCGACCAAGAGAGCTAAAGCGATGAGGATTTTTTCTCTAACGGAGAGTTGACTCAGACTCACTGCTGGCACCTCTTACCGGACGCGTTCGAGCTCGACGGACTCTCTGGGGTTTGGGTTTATTGCCTCGAATTTGGGCGGTAATCCCAAACTGGACGACCTTGGTGTTTCCAATAGTCGCCTCATTAGCGTAGGTGAGGGTAACGGCTTGGAGATAGGGGGATTTCCCCAGATCGGAGGTAAACTGGGCGATCGGGCCGTTTCCGGTAGCGGTTCCTCGGAGAACCAGAGGTTTTCCCTTTTCTAAGGTAATCCCGGTTAACCATAATCCCTCGGGCATTCGCTGGACCATATCGTTGAGAATATCGAGATAAGTGGCACTGGGATTAAGGGTGGGTTCTAGAAGCTCGATCTGTTCTTCTAGAGTTTTCACTTTTTTGCTAATGGTATCGGCTTGCCTTTGTACCTGTTGAACAGTTTGCTGGGCGGCCCGGACCCGGGCCACTTCTTCCGCTCTCTCCTGAAGGCTTTGCCAGCCAATATATCCTGCTGCAAGGAGAAGGACTCCAAACCCTGTTCCCACCCCTTGCATCACCCGGAGCCGACGGCTTCGTTGAGCCTCAATAACGACCTCTGGAGGAACAAGGTTGATAGAAGGGCAAGCGGTTGAAGAGTCCTTATGAGACAACAGGGCCAAAAGGGCCAGTCCAGTGGCTTCCATAAATTGAGGATCTGCCGGGAGAGAGTGGGTAGGCAAAAGCAGTACGGGCAGACCCAGCTCTTCCTCCAGCAAGTCTCTTAAAGCGGGGAGTTTGGCTCCTCCTCCGGCGATCAGTACTCGCTGGGGCACTGCATCCCTTCGCTCTGAGGTTAGTGCAGCTACCGACCGGCGGACTTCTGAGAGAAAGTTTTGAACCCAATTTTGAGTATGGGGTAAATCTGTTGTGCTTTGGAGCAGAGTTAGCCCTCGTTCCCTCTTCCAGACTTCGGCTTCAGAGAGGCTGATGTTTAAATCTGACTGCAAGGCGGTGGTAAGGCTATCGCATCCTACTGTCGCCGCCCGGTTGAAGATCATCTTCCCCTTTTTGAAGGCGGTAACAACGGTGGACCGCCCCCCCAAATCCAAGAGCAGGTCTACTCCTGGAGGAGCATTCTCCGCTTCTGAATAAAGATAGAGGGAGGCTAACCCAAGAGAGCTAACCATTAATCGCTCACAGTGAAGATTGGCACTTTTCAGAGCACGCCAATAGTTGGTGACCACGTTTCGCTGAACCGCGATGAGGAGGACTTCCACTAGGGACTCCGAGACCCCCGGAGTTACCGGCATTGAGGGCAAGGGAGGGGAGGATATGCCTTGGGGGACTTCTCCGGAGAC
The DNA here is from genome assembly GCA_964429225.1 of uncultured bacterium. Lineage (GTDB taxonomy): Bacteria > Armatimonadota > DTGP01 > DTGP01 > CAYSAW01 > CAYSAW01. The sequence goes on along the minus strand of CAYSAW010000002.1, from coordinate 72,263 downwards.
TTCGGCTAGAGGAGAGCCTGAGGAGGCGGTTTCGGGGATGCGTTCTTTTTCTGCTCGAGGTACTTTTGAGATAACTGGATCGGGGAAAGAGCCTAAAGGGTGGAAGTCTAGGACTACCTCTTCGAGGGCAAAAGGGACATATCGCTGAGCCTCTAGCTTCACCATTTGGGCAAACTGGGGTTCCTCCGCTTTGGGGAGGGCTGGGAATTTGACTACTGCTAAATGCCGAGGGAGAGCGGCGACCACGCTTTTCGGGGGGCGGTTAAGACTCCCCAACAGATTTTTTAAGCCAGAGATGAGAAGTTCTTGCGGAAGAGGGAGGGAGGGGGATTCCAAGGGCACAGGCCCGAAAGTCTGTAAACTGAGAACATCGCCCGTTTCTTCCAGGCGGACGAGCTTAATCGCGCTACTTCCTAGGTCTAATCCCCAAAAAATCTTGTGCTTGCTCACGTTGATCCCTCTAAACCCCAGCCCCAAGATTTCCAACCAGGCCACCAGCGGACCTCCTTTTTGCGGAGGAGCCGGACCCCGTTATCGGTTCGTTCCACCAGGGCTTCTAGCGCAACATACCCCTCCGGCCTACCCGAAGGGGTTGAAGTGGTAGAAAGATACCCGATGCTCCGAATAATAAAGATCGAAGATTTAGTGCAAAGCCAAGGGGCTATTTGTCGAAATTGTTCGCCATTTAACACTCCCTCAGTTAATAATTCGCCAACATTGGCATAAGGCCTCCGATCAACGATCTGTTGGGCGATCTCTTCGGTCATTCCAGGAAGGGTTAAGAGAATAGTCGTATCCGCAGTATTGATGTTGATTCTCCCTTCTAGGCGTTCTGCTTGGGTTGTGGTAAGATGGTCATAAAGTCGGCCAACAATTTCAGGAGTTAATCCATTGACGTCTAATAGATCTGCTACCGAGTTGAATTGCCCGATTTGTGTTCGTCGTTGGATAATCGCCTGGGCTTGTTCTTGGGTAAGATTGGCGTCGGGTAGACTCATCAGTTCTTGTAACCCCAGGCTATTTAAGTTTTGTCTTCTTTGCCCGGAAGAATCTTCGTTGCGTTCGTAGGAGCGGACTGTTAATAGTTCTACCAGAGGTTTTTGAATCTGACCAAAGGTATCCGTTACCTCTTCCGTTGGATCACCGTAGAGGAGAGAGGGGGTCATCCCTTTAACCAAAAGGAGTTCTTCTAAGGTGTCAAAAGGCCCGTTCTTGGGATTATAAGGATGCTGAAGGGTTTGGTAGTACTCACCTTCAGCCCCATTGGTGCGAGGGTTGTCGTCACTGTCCCTCCAATCGAGGATAGAGTCGGCGATCTCTTCGGTCATCCCGGGCAGAGTCAAGAGTTGCTCCCGGGTAGCGGTGTTCACGTTTAAACGCGAACTCGCGTCAATAATCTGTACTTGGAAGTGTCCATTCCCTAAATCGAAGACTTCAGTGCCCGAGGACCCTAGTAAAGCCCAATCTTCTGTTAAGTCATCCTGACCAGGAGTGGAGTCGTTTTGGAGGACAGCCATAGCCAGGTTAAGGCCGGCTTCTGCCAAGGCTCGGCTTTGAGTTCGATTAGCGAAATTGGAAGCGGACTTCAATTCAACCCGGCTTCCCGCTCCTAGAGAAACAACCAATCCAACAAGCACGACGAGTACAAAAATCGCGATGATGAGGGCAGAGCCTTTGGTTCGCTTGTGCAAAAGAGAGTGGTTCTTCATCATCGAGTAACCCGGTAGTGGAGCGAGATGAATGGCCCCTCGGAGGTAGAAGGTTCTAATGCAAAAAGCCTCCCCTTGAAGGTTTTCGAGAATGCAAGGGAGGAATTTCACTTTCCGTATGTTAGACGACAGCAAAGAACAAGAAGTTTCATCAGTGTTTTCTAAAGGATACGCTAGGCTCTCAGGGAAAAGATTATCGGGGATAACAGAACCCCTATTTGAATATTTCTCTGAGGAGTGGATTCCTTCAATGGAGGTTTCTTTCGGACCTTGGACTCATCTCCGAAGGCGTTGGTACCGGGGTAACCTTCACAGCCATACTACTAACAGCGATGGGGCTTACGCTCCGGAGGATCTTGTTCGTCTTTATGCGGAGCGAGGGTACGATTTTCTGGCTCTTTCCGACCATGATCACCTTACGGATCCCCAGGAGGTCCTCCATCGTACTCCCGTGATTCTGATTCCTGCCTTGGAAGCAGGAGGAGGAGCTCATATCCTCTGTGTGGGGCTTTCTTCACCTTTAGAGAAAACGAAAGATCGTCAGGAGGTCATCAACCAAGTTCAGAGGCAGGGAGGTATTGCCATCCTTAATCATCCGAAATGGCAGACTCATTTTAACCATTTTCCCCTTCCCGATATGTTCTCTTTGGAGGGATATTGGGGTATAGAAATTTTTAATGGGGTTATTCGGCGGTTAGAGGGGACTCCTTATGCCTTGGACCGATGGGATCAGTTACTTTCGGAGGGTCGGCTGGTTTGGGGATTTGCTACCGATGACGCCCATCGCTGGGAGGATATAGGGCAGGGTTGGATTATGGTAGGCTTGGAGCCTAACTTCAGTGGCCCTCCTCATCCCTCGCAGATCCTTTTGGCCATTCAACAAGGAAGTTTTTACTCTTCAACAGGGGTTTACTTTACACTGCTCGAATATCGAGACTCGACTTTAAGAGTGGTCACTTCTAATGGGCAACGTATTCGGTTTATCGGTCGTTGGGGGCGCGAGCTGAAGGTGGAGGAGGGGAATGGTGCTGAGTACGCTGTTAGAGGGGATGAGGGTTATATCCGGGTGGAGGCGGAAGGGTCTAAGGGAGCTTTTGCTTGGAGCCAACCTTTGTGGTTAATGGAAGGCGAAAAAACACCCGTGCCTCTAAAACCTTGAGGGAGGGTCAAAGGAATCTAGGAGAGTAGAACAGGGGTTAGCGATGCCGATCTTTAGGAAGCACTTTACTGTGGAGGAGGCGAACCGCCTCCTCCCCCGACTTCGTGAGATTTTCAAAGAGATCCATCAGATCCTGGGAAGTATGGATCTCTCCCGGGAGAATCTGGAGCAGATTCAGAAGGCTATTTGGGGCAACGGTGGAGGCGAGAAGATCAGAGGATTCTTTGATAAGAGTTCCCAGATCTACTCCTTGGTGAGTCAGATCCATAAGATGGGAGCTTTTTGCAAAGACCTCCAGCGCGGTTTAGTGGACTTTCCGGCCCTTTATAAGGGGCGTGAGGTCTTTCTCTGTTGGGAACTGGGCGAAGAGCAGGTGGCTTTTTGGCATGATTTGCAGTCGGGTTATGCTGGCCGTAAACCGATTGAGTAGGGTTAGGGTGGGAAGAAGGAGGATTTTATGTTACCTTTACCCAGTGCAGGTTATCGCATCACTCTCCGGGCCAAATATAAAAATATGCCTGGGATGTTGGGCCGAGTTACCACTGCTATTGGAGAAGCGGGCGGAGACATTAATGCTATTGACATTGTAGACATCTCCAAAGGTTTTATTATCCGGGATTTTACCATTAACGCTCGAGACCAAGAGCATGAACAGCAGATTATCGAAGCGGTGCGCCAGGTGGAAGGGGTAGAAGTTCTTCACGTTTCAGACCGCGTTTTTTTAATCCATTTAGGAGGCAAGATTGAGGTTGTCTCTAAGGTGCCCCTAAAGACTCGAGATGATCTCTCGATGGCTTATACTCCTGGTGTGGCCCGGGTTTGTCAAGCGATTTATCAGGATCCGACCAAAGTTTTCAACCTTACCATTAAGCGTAACACGGTTGCTGTGGTTACGGATGGCACCGCTGTGTTAGGATTAGGGGATATCGGGCCGGAAGCGGCGCTACCGGTGATGGAGGGCAAGGCTTTGTTGTTTAAAGAGTTTGGAGGGGTGAATGCTTTTCCCCTTTGCCTGAACACGAAGAATGTGGAGGAGATTGTTGAAACGGTGAAGCGTTTGGCCCCGGTTTTTGGAGGGATCAACCTGGAGGATATTTCTGCCCCCCGGTGTTTTGAAATTGAGGATCGTCTAACAAAAGAGTTGGATATCCCCGTTTTTCATGATGATCAACACGGAACCGCAGTGGTGGTGATGGCTGCTTTGATGAACGCCTTAAAGATTGTAGGGAAGAAGATGGAGGACTTAAGGATTGCGGTTAGTGGTGCCGGAGCCGCAGGGGTTGCTTGTGTTAGGATGTTTCTTAACTTAGGAATCCAACAGATTTACGTTTGCGATCGCCAAGGAATCCTCTATCGGGGAAGGCCCCATCTTTCAGGCATCAAACAGTGGTTGGCAGAAAATACCAACCCGGAGAATCGCCAGGGAACGCTTAAAGAAGCTCTCATCGGAGCGGATCTCTTCCTCGGAGTGTCTGGACCGCGGCTTTTAAAAGGCGAGGATCTGAAGGTGATGGCTCCGGATGCTATCGTATTCGCTCTGGCGAATCCCGTGCCCGAGGTTCTTCCGGAGGAAGCAGCGCCCTATGCCCGAGTGGTGGCTACAGGTCGTTCGGATTACCCGAACCAGATTAATAATGTCCTCTGTTTCCCGGGTTTCTTCCGTGGTTTGCTCGAAGCGCGGGCCTCTAAAGTTACCGAAGGGATGAAGATCGCTGCTGCTCAGGCGATTGCCGATATTGTTCGGCCTGATGAATTGGACCCAGAATATATTGTTCCCAGTGTCTTTAACCGGGAGGTGGCTCTCGCAGTCGCGGGGGCTGTAGTTGCTTCAGCGCAAAAGGAGGGAGTTGCCCGGCGTACCCCTTCTAGCACCGCTGAGGCTATTTCCCCATCTTTTTAAAGAGGTATCTCTATGGCTTTGCTGAAGATCGCTCGATTGGGTCACCCTGTTCTTCGTCAGAAGGCTCAACCCCTTGCTGAAAATCTCCTGAAGTCTTCGGAAATCCAAAATTTGATTGAGAGTATGGTAGAGACGATGCAGGATGCGGAGGGGGTTGGCCTTGCCGCCCCCCAGGTTCATATTCCTTTCAGGGTCATTGTCGTCGAGGTACGACCGGATAATCCTCGTTATCCTCAGCAGGGATATGTGCCCCTTACGGTCCTAGTGAACCCTGAGATCGTTTTTGCCTCGGAGGAGCAGGAGATGGGCTGGGAGGGATGTTTAAGCATTCCTGATTTAAGAGGAGTGGTCCCCCGAGCTGTTTCGGTAGTGGTCCGGGGTTTGGACCGGGAGGGGAAAGAGGTCGAAATCGAAGCCCATCACTTCTTCGCCCGAGTGCTTCAACATGAAATTGACCACCTAGATGGGATTGTTTTTCTGGATCGAATGAAGGATCTTTCTACCCTTACTTTCCTCAAGGAGTTCGAGCGATTTTGGGCTTCCCAGGAGGGATCTCCCTAAACAGGGGGTTTTTGTGATATAACAGATATGAAAGGAGGAAGTTTGCCAAGACTCCTCCTTTAGGAGCTTCTTGAAGGTGCAGGATACGCTGGTTGCTATGATTGAAACAGGAGTCCTGGATTTAGAGCCGGAAGTAGAAAAGCAAATTCGGGAGATTGCATGCCGTCTTAATCGCTACGCTCCGGCGGCAATTGATCAATGGGAGCGGGAATACCGGGCCTTTGCCCGAAAACACCTTGCTCCTGAGGAGGTGCAGGTCCTTCAGTGTTCTCGAAGGGAATATGATTTGTTGATAGGGTCTTTGAGTGAGCTTCCCTTAGATCAATATTACCGTCAGATTGCTCAGGCGGCCCGGGAGTTTGTCGCTCGCCAAGTTTCTTATGAAAGCCTCACCGCTTGGGTTCATCTCCTCGAGGACGCTTACCTACCCTATATCACTAAGGAGATTGAGAGTCCCGAGGAAGCCTTAGAGATACTGATGAGTTTAGATGCTCTCCTCCACAACGATTTTGCGATTATCGCTTCAGCCTACTTTGAAGCTCGGGAGAGGGAGATTATCGAGCGGAATCGGCTTCTGGCGGAGATGAACCAGCGTCAAAATCAATTGCTGGCTCAGATTATTACCGCCCAGGAGGATGAACGGCGGCGGATCTCTATCGAAATCCATGATGGGCCTACCCAGAGTATGTCGGCGGTTCTGCTGACTTTGCAAACTTGCCGGCTTCTTTTTGAGAAAGACCCTCAGACCGCCGCCCGAAAGCTGGAGGAGGTGGAGGAAGCTCTAAGGGCTAATATCGCCGAACTTCGCCGATTAATTAATGATTTACGCCCTCCGGGCTTAGACGATATTGGTTTGGTTTCCGCCCTGAAGCAATATTTCCGGGAGTTTCTGGAGTCTACTGGACTCCAAGGGCGGTTTGAAGTCAAGGGAAAAGTTGTGGAGCCGGACTGGCGTACTGCTACGATGCTCTTCCGGATTGTTCAAGAGTGCTTAAATAATGTGCGGAAACACGCCCAAGCAACCCAGGTTCGGGTGAAGATGAAGTTTAAAGAGGATTTAGTGAAGATCGTTGTTGCGGATGATGGCAAAGGTTTTGACCCTAAAGGGCTTCAGAACAGCGGACGCCCCTTACAATTTGGGCTTCTGGGAATGCGAGAACGTGCTGAGATGCTCGGAGGATCCCTCATTATTGATAGTGCCCCGGGTAAGGGGACAAAAATTACCCTCTCCGCTCCCCTCCAGGTGAATCAGTGGAGAGAGGTTTCCTCCTTTGAATCCCCCGCAAGGGGGTGAAAAGAAAGATGGCGGTCTCTCAACCTAAGGCTTTGGGAACTCCAAATAATTCGGCCTTGTCTTCCCGGATCCGGGTTTTGGTTGTGGATGACCAAACCCTATTCCGGGAGGCCTTGGCCGAGGCTTTGAAGATGGAAGAGGATTTGGAAGTGGTGGGTGTCGCCGCTACAGGGAAAGAGGCTTTAGAACTGGCCCCCAAACTCCACCCTGATGTGGTTTTAATGGACTTAAAAATGCCCGAGATGGACGGGATTACCGCAACCCAGCTGCTCAAAGCAGAAATGCCCGAGATTAAAGTGTTGATGGTTACTCTCTTTGGGGATGAGGAGTACCTTCAACGGGCTATTATGGCCGGAGCAGATGGGTACATCCTTAAAGATGTCCGCCGGGACCAAATGGTGGAGGCCATTCGTCAAGTCGCTCGAAATGGTTGTCTTATTGATCCGGTTCTCTTGCGGGCAGTGGTGCATCAGTATGTACAACTTCAGCAGAGACAGCAGGAGAGACAACCCTTTCCCGACGGCCTTACCGAGCGCGAAGTCGAAATTCTCCGCCTGATTGCAGAGGGCAGGTCCAACAAGGAGATCGCAAAACGATTAGGGATTACCATCGGAACCGTTAAAATGCATTTGTATAAAATCTACCGAAAAATTGGCGTTAGTGACCGGACGCAAGCAGCTCTTTACGTTGTTCACAAAGGACTTTAAGGGTTTGATTTCCTCTTAGGAATATCCGTTTACTTGGATATGATTAAGGTCCTTTTTGGGCTTTCCGGAAAGCAGTCGTCTTCGGACAGCTTTGCAGTTTCTCTCCTCAATAAAGGTTGTTTCGTGCTATCATTAGGATGGCAAAGGTTCGTAGTCTCCAGTGTAACTCTTAAAAAAGAAGGAGAAAAGGATGGGGGCTTGGGATATTAAAAACTGTCCCAATGGGGCGAAGTCCCTACAGGAGTTAAGAGAACAGATTTACAATTTTCAGCATCAGATGAATGTTTTAGATTTTATCCATCGTTTTGGACCTAAAATGGAGCCTGTTGCGGGGTTTAAATTCCGCAGGGAGCAGGATTGGGATTGGAAATACGTTTTTGAAGGCATCCGCAGAGGCCTTTTTACCGCTGACGAAGTGGATCAAGCTATTCACGCAGGGCTTCCTCAGGTCGAACGACCGGAGAAGGCGGCTCGACCCCGGAGGGAGAGGGGGGAGCGTAGGGCAGAAGCTCAACCTGCGGAAGCCAAAAAAGAATAGCCTCCTTTATTATCTATGACCCCTCCCCTCGTCGAAAGAGCTTGTAAAACTCTTTCTCGATTCCAGATGATCTCTCCAGGGGACCGGCTTTTGGTCGCGGTTTCAGGAGGACCGGACTCCACTGCTCTTCTCCACTTTTTATGGACCCATCAAGAAGAATGGAGGATTTCCTTAGTCGTTGGCCACCTTCATCACGGGATTCGAGGTGGAGAAGCGGACGAGGATGCGAAGTTCGTCTCCACTTTGTGTCGGAATTGGGGAATCCCGTGTCAAATTGGCCGGGTAGATGTTCCCGCTTTGCGTTTCGCCAAGCGTTGGACAATGCAGGAGGCTGCCCGCTATGCTCGTTATGAATTCCTTCTGAGAACCGCCATCGAATTCCGGGCTACTACTATTGCCACCGCTCATACCGCTGATGATCAAGCGGAAACCGTGTTGATGGCTTTGTTAAGAGGGGCCGGGCCGGGAGGCTTAGCAGGAATTCCTCCTCTTTCAGAACGAAGAGTTGGTGATACAATCGTAAAGATTGTTCGTCCCTTTCTCGAGGTTTGGCGTTCTGAGGTTTTGGATTATTGCCGGGCTAACGGCCTGAGTTTCCGAGAGGACAGCAGTAACCGACAAACCCTTTACCTCCGAAATCGGGTTCGCCACCACCTGATTCCTCTACTTTCAGCGGAGTACAACTCAAAGATTAAAAGAGCTTTGTGCCGGCTAGGAGATATTCTTCGGGAGGAGGACCGTTATCTAAAAACTCAGGCGATCTCCTTTCTCACCACCCTTCTGGAGCCTGGAGATGCCTCCTCCTTTCGGCTGAAGCGGGAGGGTTTGCCCAAAGATTTAGCCCTTTTAAGACGAGTTCTTTACGAAACCCTCCGATCCTTAGAGGTTGAGCCTACCTGGGATTCGGTTCAACGCTTGGTTGAAGCCCTTCAGTCCTCCAGCTCTCCCTCTTTTACCTTACCAGGTGCCTTAAGGGTCTCGGTTCGCCCCGAAGCTTTATATCTACGAAAGACAGGCAAGGAAACTCCTCCTTCCTTTGAAGTTCCTCTGGAGGTCCCAGGGGTGACAGATCTTCCTGAGCTTCGTCTCCAAATCGAAGCTATTCTCCTCTCTAAAGAAGAGGGGAGCACTTATCCCCTTTTGGAAGAAGGGTCTGCGAGGTTGGACTACAGCCGGGTAAAGGGGCAACTTTGGGTTCGATCCTGGCGACCGGGGGATCGTCTCCGGCCTCTGGGGCTTAGCGGCACGAAGAAGCTTCAGGACCTCTTTGTAGATTGCAAGGTTCCCCGTCCTGAACGGCATAAAATCCCCATTTTTGTGGATGAGGAGAAAATCCTTTGGGTCCCTGGCCTTGCTCTTTCCGAAGAAGTAAAGGTTCAGGATGCTACCCAGCAAATTTTGCTTCTTCGCCTTCTCCCGCTCGGAAACTTGGAGGGATTTTAAGGGGAGGGGGGTCTCAGGCGGTGAGCAGGGGAAAAACCATCGGGGGAGAGACCTGTTTTGGGTGCCAAAGCAATGGCTAGCAACATAGCCGGTGCGGTAATAAAGCGCCCCGATTGAATCTGCCATCGGCCTTCGATATAGCGAACCCCAGCCCGGAATACCGGAGCCTCCTTAAGGTCACTCGATCGAGGTAAAATACGGTCTACTTTCTCTAAAAGAGCAACTTCGCGGCGGTAAACCTCTGGGATTAACTCTACCCCGGAGGCTCGTTGGAGACCGGAGCGCAAAAAGAGCGTCTCCCCTAGGGTGATAAAGCGGGAGCGAGCTAATTGCCGGGCCTCTGGGCTTCCGAATTGCCGGCCAGCATTGAGGGCCATCATGAGACTAGCAGCTTGCCAAAGGGTATAAAGGGTTTCCCCTGATTTTTCCAGATAAGCACCCGCTTCCTCCCTCCAAAATTGTTCTAACTCTTTAGTGATTAGGAAATCCGCCCCTTTCTGGAAGGATTCTCGTCGGGTAGCTCGGTAGACTTCGTAGAGGGCGTAGATTTTAAACCCTAAGGCTTGCAGAGTTCTTGCTGGCAAGCTCAGAACTTTCTCACCGAAAGTGCTGAGTAAAGCTAAAGCCTTCTTTCGGGAGGCTTCCTCGGAGACCGCTGAAAACCAAGCGACCGATTCTATTGCTAAAGATAAATCCTCCACTGAAGAGAAATCCCTTTGACTCAGGGTTTGGAAAGCCCTTTCTGCCCACTTTTTAAGGGCTTTTGCGTCGAGAATCTCCTTTGCAGACCGATGAAAGTAGTTGTCTTGTTTTTCCTGGGTGAGGTAGAGCAGGGCACAAAAAGCCCAAAGGCAAACGGATTGGTAGCGGACAGGAGGGGCTTTCGGATGAGGCGGAAGAGCGATAAATTGTCCTTTCTCATCGCGCAAGCGGTTGTAGAGGAAGCTTGCCATCTCCATAGCACTGGCTAATCCCAAGATGGCTTCTTTCTGATCCTCAGGAGTATCGTGGTATTGGAGGTGGAACTGAGGTTGGGCCAACTTCACGATGGTTAGGGCGATGGCTTCGGGATTGTAACTCTTTTCAAATTGAGCAGGTGTCCATCGCCAACTTTCTCTCTTAGTTGCTACCGGTTGAGAGGCCAATAACGGATAGGAGGAGGGATAAACATTCTGGAGTAGAGAGTAACCTGAGGGAATTTCTGTCTTTAAGAGGGTAGTTAGCCTTCGAAGAGTTTCAGTACTGAATTGAGCAGGTTCTCCCATACCAGAGAGGAGAGCAAGGTGAGTAAGGTTGACGCGCCCTATCCAATAGAATAGGGTTTCTGCTTCCTCCTCCGAAGTGAGTAAAGGCTTTGGAGTATCTTCCACAAGGGGGCCAGGAGAGGAATTTTGTGCTGGTGGAAGCCGGGGAGGGAAAAGTACCCTCCTTATACCTCCAGCACCATCCCTCCCCTTTGAGCCTGAAGGGAGAAGGAGGGTCATTAACAGAATACCAATGATGGAAAGACAGCACCTTAGGGTTGACAATACAGATCCTTAAACCGGGAAAACCCGGAGAGATTGACCCTCTTTATCTTTTGACAAAATCGCTCTTAGTCTTTTTAAGGTTCCAGGCCATAGGTACACACCGATGCCAGAAAAGAACTCCTCTCTTCCCTTTTCCTCTCCCATCCGAGTGGTCCATCTTCTCCGTCCTGCTCAAGGAGGGATTCTCCAGCACCTGCGGATTCTCATTCAGGGAATCCGCAGGGAGAGCCGATGGCAGGTTGAGCTGGCAGGCCCTGACCTCGTTAAGAAGGCGTTTTGGGGGTATCAGAAGCTCCCAGACCTTCCTTTTCATTCTGTTTCTATCGAGGACCGTTCCTCCTTCTTGCGCGATCGAAGGGCTTCTCGGCAACTTTATGCTCAAATCCTATCTGCCTCCCAAGAGGGGGGAATCCTTCATTCCCATGGGTATCGCGCTGCGGTAATTGTAGGCTTGGCTCGGCTTCCCAAGGCTTGGAAATGGGTGGCTTCCGCTCATAACTTATTCCCGAAAAGCGTTTCTTTCTTGACTCGGTGGACCCTTATTTGGTTGTTAAAGAAAGCCCATCGGATTATTGCTAATAGCAATGCAGTAGCTCAGTCGCTCCTTCAAGCGGGGGTTCCTGCAAGAAAGATTAGGGTAATCCCTAACGGCATTGATTGGATTTCTCTCCAAAGTTTGAAACCCTCCCCTTTAACCGAATGGCTCGATCCGGAGGTCCATAAGCCGGTGGTGGGGTTAGTTGCTCGGTTAATGCCGGATAAGGGGGTGGATATCGCTCTTCAGGCCTGGAGCGTTATCGCTCCTATCTTACCCTCCGCACGCCTGCTCATTATTGGAGAGGGACCGGACCGAGAAGATTTGGAGAGAATGGCGGGACGGTTGGGGATAGCGACGAAAGTTTATTTCCTTGGCTGGAGAAAGGATGCTTTAGCTCTCTTGAAGAGCTGTCATCTCTGTCTTATCCCCTCCCGAAGAGAAGGGCAATCTCTAGTTGCTCTAGAAGCAATGGCTTTAGGAGTTCCTGTAATCGCTTCAGAGGTGGGAGGGTTGACCGAGAATGTTCAGGACGAGCGTACCGGCTTGTTGGTCCCTCCAGAAGATCCCAGTGCTTTAGCGGCAGCTATTCTCCGTCTCTGGCGGAACGAGGATCTCCGGCAGACCCTTGTAAAGCAGGCCTTTACCTTCGTATCTCAAGAGCGTTCCGCAAACCGGATGATCCAGGAGACGGTACGGGTATATGAGGAAGTCCTGCGCTAATTTTTTAGAGGAGATGCCTACGGATCAAGGCTTTCTTCTTGCTCTTTTTCCTAAAAGCCTTTTCGGGCCTTTCTTAGGGATCTTCTTAAGTTTGGTTTCAGCTTGCTGGGGTATGGGAAATCCTTCTTCTCCAACTCCGCTCAGTGATCCCTCGGGGAGCTCTCAACCTCCTAAGCGATGTATCCTCCTCTCTGTTCCGGCGGTCAGCTTTTCCGATCTCTTCCGAAAGCCTCTTCCTGGGTTACAGGAATGGATCCGTCGAGGTGCCTTGGGGATGATGAATACCCGAGTAGCTAGCGTACGGATTCCTTCTCCTTCTGATAAGAATTATGATAACTTTAGAGCAAGCGCTTATCTTACTTTAGGAGCAGGAACCCGTTGTTTTGCACCCCAGAACCTTGCTCGATTCTACCTCCCTTCTGAAAAAGTGGATACCGCTACGGGAAGAGAAAAATACCTGAGAGATAGCCTCCGTCCCCCTCCCTTTACCTCCAAAGAGGGGAGGGAAGACCAGGGTTTGTTACTTCCTAGCATTGATCTCCTCAAAGAGATTAACAACCGGTTGAGCTATCGGACGGATTTGGGTATCCTGGGGACTCTTCTCCAAGGGCAAGGGGTGAAAGCAGGTTTAGTAGGGGGGGGAGGAAACCCGGAGGAAGAAGGCCGGGAACCAGCTCTTTCGGTTATGGACCAAAGAGGGACAGTTTTCTTTTATAAAGGAGAAGAGGAGCTTTTGAGCCAAGACCCTTCAAGCCCTGATGGAGTTGCTTGTGATCCAAAGGCTTATTTTCAAGCGACTCAGGAAGGGTTGAAACGTTGTCATCTTTTGCTCATAGAGTGGGGGGATACTGCCCGGTTGGACAAGGCTTCAGAGAAGTGGGAGGAACAACGCCTTGTCCAAGAGCGAGAAAGAGCCTTGCAACGTTTGGATGTTTTCCTTCAGGAATTAGAAAAGCTTTATCGCCCTAACCGAGATCTCCTAATATTTCTTGTACCCTACCCTTCTCGGAGGGCTAGGCTTAGCTTTGACTCCCTCACCCCGGTGATTCTTATAGATGGTCAACGGAGGGGGATACTCACGAGTGCCACTACTCGCCAAAGGGGAGTAGTGGCAAATACTGATATTGCACCGACCATCCTAGAATGGTTTCATATCCCTGTTCCTAATGTAATGGTGGGCCGTCCTCTGAGGGCTTTTTTCTCCTCGGATGCGGTTTCAGAGTTGAGTACTTACCGCTCCTCCTTACTTTCAGCAGAGATTCTGCGTCGGCGTTTACTTCGACCGGTTGTTACTTTCCTACAGATTTTTATGCTCTTCCTAAGCCTCTTTCTATTAAAGGGGTTTCGTATTCCTCTTCTTCTCTGGTTCGTTGTCCCTTCCCTCTTTTCGTCCTTCTATCTCGTTGCTTGGTTTCCTCTCTTCTCTGTCCAAGCTTATAGCTTTTTTCTCGTCTTTCTTTGGATACTTTCTATTCTCCTCAGCCTTTTCATCGCTCGGAGAATGGGGAAACCAGAACTCAGTCTTCTCCTCCCGGCCGGTATCCTAATCCTTTCGGCCTTCGTAGATGGCTTTCAAGGGTTTCCACGCCTTCCTTTTACCCTTTTAAGCTACTCCTTGATTGAAGGAGCACGCTATTACGGGATGGGCAATGAGTGGATGGGAGCCTTCCTCGCTTCCTCAATATTAGTAGCTACTCTTCCTCTCTCGATCCGGGAGACTTTAGGCATAAAGCTCTTTACTTTCAGTATTCTTCTCCTCTCTTTAGTGGTTCTTGGAGGGCCTTCTTGGGGTGCCAAGTTTGGAGGGGTGCTTTCCGCCTCCTTTGGTCTGGGGGTTTTGCTACTTCTCTTAATGCGGATCTCCTTCCGGCTAAAGCACCTTATTCTTTTGTTGTTGATCCTTCTCTCCGCTGTTGCCCTGGTAGTCATTGTTGACCTTCATCGGGGAGGGGCAAGCAGTCATATAGCCCTCGCTTTCCAAGGAGTGCGTCAAGAAGGGTTTATTGAGTTTTGGCGGATAGTTGTGAGGAAAGCTTCGATGAATCTCCGTCTCTTTCTCTTTAGCCCTTGGAGCCGGCTTCTTCTTTGGGCCTTTCTAGCAAGTCTTCTGTGCTTATGGCGAAGGAGGTTGGCTTTTCCTCGGGCATGGCAGAATCTCTCTTGGAGGGCAAGCTTCTGCGGGCTTTTGGCGGTGGTTGGTACTGCTACCCTTTTGAATGATGCCGGCGTTCTGGCTGGGGCTACCGCTTTGGTTTACCTCCCCTCTTTCTTGGGTTTATCCCTTAAGGGGGAGAACGTTTCTTTAACTTCGGGGGTTAAACCTTCAAGGTAAGAGGGTTAGGCAGGCTTCTCCTCAAGACAATAGGGTTTACCTTGCTCGATGGTAAGGCGGTAAACCTTCCCTCGGAAATGAATCCCTTTGACTTCCAACTTTTTCCAATGGGGAGGGAGGCAGGGCTTTATTTTCAACCCTTGTTCGTCAAAGCGAAGGCCTCCAAAACCGTAAAGAACTGCCATTAGAGTGCCTGCGTAACCGGTCAGGAAACAGCAGTTATCGGTGGAGCGCTTTTCTGAGAAGAGGTAAAAGGCGGGGCGGAGGAATTCCTCAAAAGATTTGCGGAAGGATTGGTAAGCCTTTGAGCATTCTCCTAGCTCCGCATAAATGATCGAATGGATGGCATCGGTCATCGCTGGTCCCCGGGGGCTAACGCGCCGCTGGTGATATTCGAGGGTATTCCGTTTTACCTCCTCCCGCATGGGTAATCCCAGGGGAAAGATGATCAATTCAGCATCTGCTTGCTTAATTCGGCGCCCTTCTCGGAAGCCATCATGCTCTATGTACCGGTGTTCTCGGGGGTGGTAAGGGAGGTACATCTTCTCCGCAATCCTTTTCCAAAGAGGAGGATAGGGTTTGCCCAGGAGCTGGCTTGCTCGGATAGCAACCTCCAGAGTTCTCTTGGCTCCTGCGTTAGTATAAACGTCGTTATTCACGATTCCGGCTGTCTCATCGGGGGATACTACTCCTAAGATTTCATAGCGGTCTCGGTTGGGATTATACCAAACTCGGCTGGCCCAGTACTGAGCTGCCGCTTGGATTACGGGATAGCCTTTTTGAGCCAGCCATTTTTTATCTCCGGTAAGGAGGTAATAGTTCCACTGGGCCAACGCAGCGTCGGAGACGTTGTGGCGTTCTCGGGGAAATTCAGCTGGGGCTATTTCCCGACCGGTTTCTGCGCTTTCGGTGGCAAAGCTAGCCCCAGCGTAGGGGGGAGGAGGGATCGGAGGCTTTCTTCGAGTACTCACCGCCTCGGCCCCTTTGCGGGCGTTCTCCCTCGCTCCAGGCAGGGTCTTCCACCGATACTCAACGATAGAATGCGCGAGATTGGGGTGAAGCAGGCTTAACACAGGAAACATCCACATATCTGCATCCCAAAAAATATGTCCTCCCCAAGCCCGACTAGATAAGCCCATAGGGGGGATGGAATGATCTTGTCCCGGTCGAACACTGCTGAGGAGATAAAACAGTCCTGCTCGGAGGATTTGTTGCTCTTCTCGTGTTCTTTCCCCTTGGCCTATAATGTGGATATCGGCCTTTTGCCAGAGCCTCTGCCAAGCTTCTGTGTGCTCTTCGTACAGAGAGGACCAACGCTGTCTCCAGGCTTTCTCGAGCTGAGCACGGGCTAGTTTAAGGGGATCAGGCCCCTCTAAAGAGGTTGCTACACTAATCCATTTAGTGATATCTGTTATAAATCGCTCTGGTTTTCTTCTCCGAAAAGGAAGACTGATACGAGAAAAAATATCCCTATCTTCCGGGGGGTGGTTTCGGGGTGAAGCTGGCTTTTTCTGCCAAGGGAGGGTGACTTCGGCTATCCAACCTCGGGGTTGGCGGATCAACCTGATGCTAGTTAACTGTTTGTCTTCAGAGCTAAGCCTGCAAACGGTAGCTAACTTTTTGCCGTCCGTGGTGGTCTCTACAATCCAGAAATCACCTGTCTTCAGATCCCTTCCCAGAAGAGGGGAACTAACCATCCCTTCAGGATTTCCTCTTTGCAAGGGGACACGAAGGGTTAAAGGTTTGACTGATCCTTGCTTGAAGAAGGACACTTTTATTAGAGCAAGACCTGGGTATACTCGGTGAATCAAGAATTGAGTATTCACTTGAATTTGGGTAGGGAGGTGAAGATAAGAGGTCTTCAGAACTCCCTTGAGGAGGTCTAGATGTTGAGAGTAATGATCAACGGGATATTCTTTAAGGGGTTCTTTTTTCTGTTCTATAGGAGCTTTCTCTGAAGGTGTTTCAAAGGGGATAATCGGGTGTTTTCCTAAGAAGGCATAGACCCCTCCCCAGCGGGGGGTTTCCACCATATGCTCCTGGCTGTAGAAGCCGCTGATTTGGGATTGACCTGCCTTCTCTGTGGGGATACCTGTACCATCAGGTCCAACAATTAGACCCATATACCCATTTCCTAAATAGGCTCCATAATGGCGATAAGGGCTGAAAGTAGAAAGCACCCACTCCTCCTTGCTCTGATTACGAGCTGGAGGATAGGGTTGTACCCGGGGCTTGAGGTTACAACTAGAGAAAAAGAGGGAGGGGAGAGAAAGAGAGAGTAAGAGAAGGATGTAAAGGGGTGACTTAAGAGTCACCCCCTTTTTTCGACAACTCTGCCTCATAGGTGCACAGGACCGGAGGAGAGTTTAACGGTTATCCGGGATTGTGCATATCCACTCGTGGGGGATCGTAGGTTTGCTCGAACTTAAGGGCCTTGACGTGGCCATCTACAAACAGGTAGTTCGCCATTTTGCTATGGCGTTGGTCTGCGATAAGAGGCCTCCACTGGTTTAAAGGAAGCCAGGGTTCGTAGTCGTCCTTCTCAGGATCCCCCAACTGGATTGCCGCATTGTGGTCTCGCTCCACAATAATGATACTCTCCGAGGGGCGGCGAATGTCACCTAAAGAGCGTTTTGTTCCCTCAATTTCGTCGGAGTACCATCCGTTGAGGAGGTAGCTACTCCGGAAGTCGGAGGGGTCAGAAGGGCAGCGGTAAATATCCCAGCTTCGGTGATAAGATAGCAGAGCTTCTTGCCAATTGGTTTCCTTTTGGCCAGCCTCCCCGGACTGCTGGATGAAGTGACCACTAGGGAAATTTTCGTCCCAGTCTTGGGCGTATTGGAGGATCGCCACCCCCATCTGTTTCAGGTTATTCATACAGCTGGTTGCCCGGGCTTTCTCACGGGCCGAAGCGAAAACCGGAAAGAGAATGGCAGCAAGAATAGCGATGATAGCGATAACAACAAGGAGCTCGATCAGGGTAAAACCTTTGCGTGTTTTCATCGGTAACCTCCGTAAAAGATGGCTTACTTTTCTAAAAGCGACGAGTCAGTAGAGATCTATTTCATCTCCCCAGCGAGAAAGAAGCCTTTTACGGAGGCCCTCGTTGAGGAACCAAAGGAAGCAGGATCGAGGGAAGGAAAAAGATCCCCCCTAAAGGGAGAAGAAGAGCTTGTAGAGGAGACTGAAGGAGGGGTGTATAGAACGATGGGATTAGGGGACTCCGTTCAAAGAGGATACAAAGAAGGCAGACTGCTGGATTAGTGTTGGGTTTCTTGGGATGATCCTTCTTCCAGGCGGATTGAGAAGGGGCAAAAAGAGAGGACGAATGCATATGAATAGGCCCCAATACTGAAAGGAGGCCTAACCAACTCACTAAAAAATAGAGTAAGAATTTTGAGCGCATCGTCCCTTCTAGGAGATATTCTACTTTAAGGCTAACCCCGGGTTCAACCGCCGGAAGGGGGTCAGCCCTTTAAGGAGAATAAAGAATTGGCTTGGTTAAGAAACATTTGACCCTATTTTTCTTTCCCCCTTTTATAGAGCGAGAAAACCGATGAAAGGTTTCATCTTGGCAGGTGGTAAGGGAACCCGGATACGCCCTCTGACTTATACCTCTGCAAAGCAGCTGCTTCCGGTGGCAGGGAAACCGATTCTTTTCTATGCTATTGAGGCTCTTAAGGAGGCGGGTATTCAAAAGATAGGGATGATTGTTGGGGATACTCGTCAGGAGGTGATGTCGGCGGTAGGGGATGGCTCGCGTTGGGGGGTTGAGATCGAGTATATTCATCAGCCTGAGCCGAAAGGATTAGCTCATGCGGTGTTGATTGCTCGAGATTTCCTTGGGGAGGAACCCTTTGTGATGTTCTTAGGGGATAATTTGATCCAAGAAGGGGTTAAACAATTTGTAGAGGAATTTGAACGCCTGAAGCCTGACGCCCTGATCTTGTTGAAAGAGGTGGCTAACCCTTCAGCTTTTGGAGTGGCTGAGCTGGGACCGGACGGTCGAGTGGTCCGGCTGGAGGAGAAGCCCCCCAAGCCTCGGTCACGCTATGCTTTGGTAGGAGTTTACCTTTTTAGCCCTTGTATTCATCAAGCGGTCCGGGAGATCCGCCCTTCTTGGCGGGGTGAGCTAGAAATTACGGATGCCATTCAGTGGCTTATTGACCACGGTTATCGGGTACAAGCCCATATTTTAGAGGGTTGGTGGCTGGATACAGGCAAGAAGGATGATATTCTTCAGGCCAATTACACTGTTTTAGATACTCTACAACCCTCCTTCCGGGGAGTGAAAGACGAGTTTTCCACCCTTACCGGTCGGGTGGTAGTAGAGGAAGGAACCCAACTCATTCGCTCTACCCTCCGAGGCCCTTGTTACATTGGCAAAAATTGCCGGCTTATTGATGCTTATATTGGTCCTTATACCAGTATTAGTGACAATGTGATGATCGAAAAGGCGGAGATTGAGCATAGTATTATCTTGGAAGGGAGTTCCATATCCGTAGAAGTTCGGATTGAGGATTCTCTAATGGGGAAAAATGTGAGGATCCTTCGGGGAAAGGATAAACCTAAAGCCTACCGCTTTACCCTGGGGGATGATAGTAAGGTGGAGCTAGCCTAGGAGAGGTTTTTATGGCAAGGGAGGAGAAGATGTCTTTCTCCCTCATTGAGGGAGTGAGGGTCAAGAGGCTAAAGGTGATTCCCGATGAGCGGGGCCGATTGATGGAGATCCTCCGTTGCGATGACCCTGAGTTCGAGAAATTTGGCCAGGTATATATGACGACGAATTATTTTGACGTGGTGAAAGCCTGGCATTGCCATCGCCTCCAAAGTGATAATGTCTGTTGTGTCAAAGGGATGATCAAACTGGTTCTTTGGGATGGGCGCGAAGAGAGCTCTACTTATGGTCAGCTGAATGAGTTTTTTATCGGGGAGCATAACCCCTGCCTGGTCCATATCCCAGCCGGCGTCTGGCACGGTTGGAAAGGTATTAGTCCTGAAGAAGCGATTGTCATTAATGTGGTGACAGAACCTTATAATTATCAGCAACCTGATGAACTACGCCGCCCCTGGAACGACCCGGAAATTGGTTACGATTGGTCCCGAAAAAATGGGTAGAAACCCTCTCCGACTTTTGTATCTCCTCTTTCTCTCCCTCCGTCCCACTCAATGGACCAAAAATTTGGTTGTCTTCGCTGGCTTGATCTTCACTGCCCGGTTTGTTTATTGGTCTGATCTCTTGCGTACTATAACCACTGCTTTGGATTATTGCCTCCTTTCAGGAGGTCTTTATATCATTAATGATTGCCGGGATCGAGAGAGAGATCAGTATCACCCTAAGAAGAGGAAACGACCGATAGCCTCTGGAGAGCTCCCTCTTTCTTGGGCGGTACCTGCTTCTCTAGGAATCTTAACCTTATCTCTTATTATTGCTTGGCTTCTTGATCCTCTCTTTTTCTCGATAGCGGTCTTGTACCTTCTGCTTAATCTGGGCTATTCTTTCGGCTTACGGGAAGTGGTGATCCTTGATATTTTGATTATTTCTTCCGGTTTTGTACTCAGAGCGGTTGCAGGGGCAGTGGTCATCCGGGTGGAGGTCTCCTCTTGGTTGATGATGTGTACCGTCTTCTTATCCTTGCTCCTCAGCTTAGGAAAACGGAGGCAAGAGATAATATCTCTGAAAACTCCGGTTGCCCATCGCTCTTTGCTGGAGGAGTATTCTGTCTCCTTTTTGGACACGTTAATCCTTCTGGTGACCACCGGAGCCTTAATGAGCTACGTTCTGTTTACTTTTGCGCCAGGGTCCGCCCCTCATACCTATCGTCATCCTTATATGTGGATCACTTTGCCTTATGTCTTCTATGGTCTCTTCCGCTACCTCTATCTCCTTCTCCAGAAGGGGGAGGGAGGATCTCCCACAGACCTCCTTTTAAAGGATTATCCCCTCCTTATCACCGTTGTACTCTGGGCCTTAACCTCTGCTGGGCTTATTTGGTGGGAAACTGTTCATTCTCTTCCCTAGACTCTTCTTTGGGAAGAGGGCGGAGAGGGTAGCTTTGGGTTAGCGATTGCTTTCTCTTCTCTCTTGCTGAAGTACCCTCGTTGGGAGCTGGAATGGACTTTAGACGTCCTCGATTATCTGGATCAGGTGCCTATCTTCGTATTTCATCATCCACCGAAGGGGCAACACGTTGACCTCCATGAGGGTACCCATATAGGGAGCGAGATCGTGCGCACTCTGATTAAAACCTTTGATCCTCAGTTTCTGATCTGCGGAATGGGGGATACTCCAGCTTATGAAAATATATTGGCTCGGCGTTAGTTATTAACCCCGGCCCGTTACATCTGAAGAAATATGCTCTTTTAAACACCCGGCGTGAGCAAGTGGAGCTAGGTAGTTTTGATGTTTAGATTTTACCTCTTAAGGGGGTTAAAGGTTAAAAGAGAACCGGGAGAAGGGCCTTCAATCCTCTTCTCCCGGTCTTCTCTTGGGCGGGTTAGGGAGTTATTCTTAGGAGGGTTAGAAAGAGAAGGAAGGTTGCTCCTCGAAGCGTTTACCCTTTTCGATGGCCTTGAAGTGGTCCAAAGCCCTTCCGGTGCCGATGGCGACGCAGGTTAGGGGGTCTTCAGCAATTTTTGTTTGGATGCCTGTTTCTTTAGTGATCAGGGTATCGAGGCCTCGGAGGAGGGCGCCTCCACCCGTGAGGTAAATTCCTGTTTCAATGATGTCAGCAGCTAATTCAGGAGGAGTTTCGAGGAGGACTGCTTTGACTTTTTCCACAATAGCATTAACTGGTTCCGCAATAGCTTCTCGGATCTCTTCGGAGGTTACCCGAATGGTTTTAGGCAGGCCGGTAACGAGGTCTCGCCCGCGAACTTCCATTGAGAGATCTTGTTGGAGGGGGTATGCAGAGCCGATATTAATTTTGATCTCCTCGGCGGTGCGCTCTCCGACTTGGACGTTGTACTCGCTTTTGATGTAGCGGGCGATCATTTCGTCCATCTTGTTCCCCCCGATTCGGATGGCCTTGCTCGCAACAATACCTCCCATAGAGATCACCGCGATATCCGTTGTTCCTCCGCCAATATCCACCACCATATTCCCGCGGGGGTCTTGGATAGGGAGGCCAGCTCCGATGGCAGCGGCGATGGGCTCCTCGATATAGTGGGCAACTCCCGCTCCTGCTTCTCGGGCTGCTTGCAGGACCGCTCGCCGTTCGACACTCGTGGCATCGGAGGGGACAGAGATGAGGACTCGTGGTTTAAAGAGGGTCATCCGCCGGCCGCAAGCTCGGCGGATGAGGATTTCTAAAAGTTTTTGAGTGCTGGTGTATTCCGCAATGACTCCATCACACAAAGGGCGTACAGCAACAATATTCCCTGGAGTGCGGCCTAGCATCTTGCGGGCTTCTTCTCCCACCGCTTGGATCTCTTTGGTCCCCCGGGTAACCGCTAGTACCGAAGGTTCATTAATAACGATACCTTTTCCCTTAACATAGACTAAGATGCTTGTCGTTCCTAGGTCAATGCCGATAGCTGGAATTAGGCTAAACATATTTCGAACCACTGCGGTGTGATGAAGACCCTAGGCCAAGCATAGGGATACGGATGAAAGGCCTTTACCCTTTTCATAAAGAGCATCCGCCCCTAATTTTAGGAGTTTGGGGACAAGATCCTCATAGCCCCGGTCAATGTGATGAACTTCTCCTACCTCGGTTTCTCCTTGAGCGCGCAGGGCTGCGAGCACAAGAGCCACACCTCCTCGGAGATCAGGAGCGTTGACGTGGGTGCCGGTCAAATTCTCAACGCCTTTTACCACCGCTGTTTGTTCTGACACAGTAATGTTTGCTCCCATACGATTCAATTCCTCTACATACCGAAACCTGCGGTCGAAAACCGTTTCTTTCACCACAGCGGTTCCTTGAGAGATGCTGAGAAGGGCGACTATAGGAGGTTGCATATCGGTAGGGAAGCCGGGGTGAGGTGTCACTACGAAATCGGTTGCTTTCGGTCTATGGGGCCCTTTAGCGCGAATCATTGCCACAGGCTCGGGGTCTGTAAAATCTTCATCAAAAACCCTAAGAGAGGGTTTTTGCACCTCAATTTCCAGGCCCATTTCTCGAAGTTTTAACAGGATAGGGGTGATATGATCTACTACCGCATTACGGATAAGGATGTCTCCTTGGGTAATTCCTGCGGCGATCAGCCAGGTTCCGGCTTCAATTCGGTCGGGGATAGCACGGTAGCAAACAGGGGTTAATTTTCTGACTCCTTGAACCCTAAGGGTGCGAGTTCCGGCTCCATGGATTTGGGCTCCCATCAACCGGAGCATCCGAGCCAGGTCTACAATTTCAGGCTCAATAGCAGAGTTTTCGATGATCGTTTCCCCTTCCGCGAGGACTGCGGAGGTGAGAAGATGGCAAGTTGCTCCTACAGAGGGATAGTCCAGAAAGATATGGGCACCTTTTAGGCGTGGGGTTCGGGCTTCGATAAAACCATGTTCCGCTTCAATGTGGGCTCCCATCATTCGAAGCCCTTTAATGTGGTAATCAATGCCCCGGGTCCCAATATCACACCCTCCTGGCTGAGCCACCCGGGCATGACCTGTTCGGGCCAAAAGGGGGCCGAGAATATTAAAGGAGGCCCGCATCCGGCGCACGAGGTCATAGGGGGCCTCTGTGGTTGCTAGAGAGCGAGTGTCAATCTCCAAGCGATGCTCTCCTATCCATTTCACTCGAACTCCCAACCGGGAGAGCATTTCGCTCATCGTTTCCACGTCCCCAATTCGGGGGACGTTGTCCAGAACGGTAACCCCTTCTGCTAGAAGGCTTGCTGCCATGAGGGCTAAGCAAGAGTTCTTGCTTCCACTCAGCCAAACATCTCCTTCTAGCCGATGCCCACCTCGAATAATAATGCGTCCCATCCCTCTCCTTCTCTCCTCTTTCGTTTCAATACCCTGTTTCCATACTCCTAGGGTGCGATGAAAACCCACTTCTATCTTCGGTAACTCTCGTAATCTTCTCAAGGCTCTCCCTCTTTAATGGAGCTATCTCTCGCCTAGGGGAAGAGTGGGGAGCCCCTTGAGTAACTTTTAAGGAATAAGTTTCAAAACTCCTAAGGCGCGATAAAAACTTAATCTTTTCTGCCCCTTCTTGTTTTACCCGTACCGGTAGGGAGTTACTCTTTCTCCCCCTTAGCCCTGCGCGGGCTAAAGCCTGCTTTATGCTAACTTCTTGAAAACGGCAAGGTTCCACCTTCTTTCCGGTGAGTTGACGCTGAAAGAAGGGGAAATTAAGATGATAACGGCTGATTTCCACTGTCCAAAAGATAAACGCAAAAAAAATACTTGTGTCACATTGGGGAGGAGGATCTTGGGCTTGGTCAAAAATCTTCCTTTAGTGAGTAAAATAGGAGTTTACTTGGAATTTGTTAAATTCCAGCACTCGGTTTTCGCTCTGCCTTTTGCGATGATCTCTTTTTTGCTAGCTTGCGAGAGGTCTATTCCTTGGTCTATTCTAGGATGGGTGTTGGTGGCGATGGTTTCCGCCCGTTCCACCGCTATGGGCTTTAATCGGATTGTGGATCGGCATTATGATGCCCTTAACCCCCGCACGCGCGATCGGGCTTTGCCTGCTGGAGTGCTGAAAATTTCGGAGGCCTGGGTCTTTGTGATCCTTTCCGCTGGCCTCTTCCTTTTTTCTGCCAGCCGGATTAATTCCCTTGCCTTTGCCCTCTCTCCTTTGGCCTTGGTGATTCTTTGGGGTTACTCTTTTACCAAACGGTTTACAGTTTGGTCCCATTTAATCCTAGGTTTTTGCCTAGGGATTGCTCCTGCTGGGGCTTGGATTGCCGTTCGAGGGACTCTCGAGCTTCCCGCTCTTTTGCTTGCGGGAGCAGTAACTCTCTGGACGGCAGGTTTTGATCTCCTGTATGCTTGCCAAGATGTGGAATTTGACCGTCGGCTTGGGTTATTTTCGGTGCCAGCCCGCTTCGGGATTCCCTTTGCCCTGAGACTCTCCACGTTACTCCACCTAGGGATGGCGTTTCTTCTCCTTCTTCTATGGCGCGTAGCCCACTTAGGTCCTTTCTATTTTGTGGGGCTTGCTTTGGTTACCTTCCTCCTAGTTTGGCAACACCGCTTAGTAAAACCCAACGATCTCTCCCGAGTGAACGCTGCCTTTTTTACCGCCAACGGTTTCCTAAGTGTCGGCCTCTTCTTGGTGGTTCTCCTGGATCGCTTGCTATTTGCATCTCCCTGAAGGGAGGAAAACTCCCTTTGCTTAGGGAAAGAGTTTTTCGGAAAGCCTTGGTTGGGAGGGTCGGGGGATGAAAATCACTCGCCGAGAATTCCTGGAGAGGATCGTCTCGAGTGCTGGAGGCCTAACCCTTGCGGATCATCTTATCACCGGAGGAACCATAGCCGAAGCCCGGGAGGGAGGGGGTTCTCTCCCTACTCGCCTTTTCGGTAGAACCCGGGTGAGGGTCCCCATTATTGGGCTAGGTTCCGCAACCCTTCAGGATTTTCCCCAGAAGGAAGTAGAAAAGGTGGTTAACGGAGCGATTGATCGAGGGGTTACTTATATTGATACTGCCCCCAATTACGGTAATGTGGAGGAAAAATTAGGCCCTGTAGTGAAACGGCGGAGGGAAGAGATCTTCCTGGTCACTAAAGTCGAGGAGCAGGACAAAGAGGGAGCTTTACGCCAGGTTCAAGAGAGCTTAAGACGCCTTCAGACCGATCGTTTAGACCTAGTTCACTTGCATAGTCTTGGGGATGAGGATGTGGACTTGGTGTTAGGCAAGGATGGAGCATTGGCAGGTTTACTCGAGGCTAAGGCCAGAGGATGGCTTCGCTTCATCGGGGTAAGTGGTCATAATCGCCCTGGTAAGTTTCTCCCAGCTCTGCGGACAGGACAAATTGATGCCCTGATGGTAGCTATTAATTATGTAGATCGCTTTACTTATAACTTTGAAGAGAGAGTCCTTCCAGAAGCTCGGAAACGCAATTTAGGGATCGCTGCAATGAAGGTCCTCGGAGGACCAGTTGGGTTTCAATACCATCCTCCCGCTCCAGGACGGTTATCGGGTGAAGCTTATTCCGACGCCCTCCGATACGCCCTAAGCCTCCCCGGAGTAGCTATCGCTGTGATAGGAATGCGTGATCTGGTGCAGGTGGAGCAAGCAGTGAAAGTGGCTCGCAGTTTCCGCCCTTTAACCGCTACCGAGATGGAACGACTTCTGGCTCAAGGCCAGCGTCTGGCAAAGGAGTGGGGGCCTCATTTCGGACCTGTAAGCTAATAAGTCCTATTGCAAGACCCATTTTCCTCCTTAAATCCCCCATAGGTGTGGGATGATAGGGTGCCTCTTTTCTCTGGCGAAGTTCCTGGACTAACAGGGATTGAGCCTGCTTTAGCAGATGGATACGCTTTTCCTGCTCCTCAGTCGATAGAGCGAGATTGATCTCCAAAAGGGCCTTTTCCACCTTTCTCGAAGCAGTGAATTCCAGTACTTGAGCGCAGTAGTACAAAGCGGTTGCGATGGGGTCCTGAAGAGAGGCTTTGGCCATCTTTTTCTGCCCGGGTGGCCCCGGAAGACTTATCATCTGAAGAGGTAGTTCGGGCCTCCACCAGAGGAGGAACCCCAAGGAGCTTTCCTCCAGCTTCCACCTATCTGGTTCTAACCACCAATAAGGGCTTATCTGAAAAGAGATTAAAGATAGTAGGTGAAGCCTTTTAGGAGGCTGAGGGTGGAAATAAAAATCTATGGGAAGTCCACTCCCTAAGCTTCCGTCGTCCTCTAAGCCGATGACTAAGCTCCTTCGGATCCGTCGGACAACCGAGCAGAGTTCAGTAACGAGTAAGCGCGATGCGGGGAGATATTCTAGGGTCTTTTCCCTAGGGGGTATCCAATCGGTAAGGAGGACGCCATCCCAAGGGAGGGCTTTCAGAATCTCTGCTAAGGCCTCTCGACTCCACTCCCTGAAAGCGGGTAGGGAGGGATTGAACCAGAACTCCTCTGTGGAAGAAGGAGGGAAGAGGCCCCAATCGGGCTTATACCGGAGTAAGGGGCCTTGTAGCCTCTTCTCCCCGGCCGATAGAAGAGGGAAAAGGAGATAAAGGCGTAGCCCTTCGGCTTTTAGCCGCACTATCCAGTCCTCTAGGTTTCCCCAGCTTTTGGGAGCGATCACTTGATAGTCCGAGGGATAGAGGGCCTGTCCCGCCCGGGCCAGCTCTAAAGCAAGGCCGTTCCAGAGGGGAGAAAAAGAGGAAGGAGGAGGATACTCTTTAAAGGAGGATAAAACCTCCCAGGGGAGGGCCAAGATCTGTTCCTTGGGAGGACCTTTTACCGAGGGGATGTTTTGTTTCTCGGGAAGGCTTCTGAGTTTTAACTCCGGCAGAGAATATCGGAGGGTTTGGAGGAGAAGGTTTAAGAGGATATCTAAATCCCCGCCGCGCATCTTAAAGTCGAAAGAGAGCCATAAGTGCTTTCCCCTTTGTATCAAGCAGGCACTGCGTCCCTTTTCCACTTCTGTTCCCTGAGAGGTGACCCATTCGGCAAGAACTCGGCCTCCTTCTTGAACTTCTGCACTCAGGGAAGGTCCTTCCCCTAGGTCGAGAACGGTTGGGAGTCCGGGGGATGGAGAGAACTCCTCCTCTCGGAGCCGGATCCATCTCCTCCCTTGGGGCACCCAGCGAAGGTGATGAAGCCCTAGGGAGGAGGAGAGTTCTTCCCAGAGTCTCTGCTCCTCCTTAGGAAGAGAGTCTATCAAAGGCCCCCATCCTAATAGGAAGAGGGAGGCTTCTTGACTATACCTTAGGAGGGTTAGGAGATCCTTGGGGTTTTCAATCTCTGAGGCCTGTACCAGCAGGAGGTGGTATCCTTTAGAAGGGAGAAGCTCTAGATCTTCTAGGTAGTCAATGGGTACTCCTCGGCAGTATAAAGAGGCCCATAAGCGAAGGTCTCGGAATACCCCGATTTTTATGGATTCCTCTTCTGCTTTTGCTCGGGAGTAGATTCCTAGGCAGGTAAGGAGGAGTAAGAGGGTTAGCGTTAATCGTCCTTTAATCATAGAGAGCCAGGTATTGGTTATCATCTCTTCAGTCAAGGTGGATATAAGGAATTGGGCTCCATTATTCCCTTCGTTCTCTCTTCCTAGCTCCCTACTACTCATCACTTCGGCAAAGGGTCTATACTTTGGGAGGGGGGTCCTTTGACAAGAACACCTGACCCTCAGTAAAATAAGAGTGAGGGCTTCTGGCAGGTGAAGTGTGCCCTACATATAGAGGGGGTGGCCTCCTTGGAGAGTGCCCTCGTAGCTCAGGGGACAGAGCAACTGCCTTCTAAGCAGTGGGTCGCAGGTTCGAATCCTGCCGAGGGCGTCTTGGTGAGCTCCTCATCCCTCTAGGGGTGGGGTAAAGGGGAAGAAAAAGGAAGAGGGGGGGAAGCTTGACACCTGTCGGGAGCTATGCTAAGCTAAAGTGAATGTCCAACGCCGGGGTGCGGGTAGGAGGCGTTGGGCTTAAATTTTGCCATCTTTCTCGGCAGATGGGGTTAAAGGGGTTGGTGGAATGGCGCACACTACCACGAAAAAGGTTGTTAAGGAAAGCGGGAGGCGGGAGGCTAAAGAGACCACTGCCACGAAAGCTCCCTCGAAGGTCTCTCCCCTCCGTTCTAAGCTCGTGAGCCGGTGGGCCAAAGCCAAGAAGTTTTTCCAAGAGACTTGGGTGGAACTCCGATGGAAAACCTCTTGGCCCACCCGGGAGGAATTAGTTCGCTCTACTGCGGTAGTCATTGGAACCGTGTTTGTTATCGCCCTTTATATCGGATTGCTTGATGTCATTATTGCGGGTATTATTCGACGCATTGTAGGACATTAACGCTGAGTCGTCACCTCGGCGGGGGAAGAGTGTAAGGAGCTCTTACCCCTGTAGGGGGGAGTAGTATGGAGAAACATTGGTACGCGGTTCATACCCTTTCGGGACACGAGAATAAAGTAAGAGTTAATATTCTCCGCCGGGCTAAGTCCTTGGGGCTTCAGGACAAGATTTTTCGGATTCTGATCCCTACTGAAGAGGAGCTTCGAGTTCGGGGGGGGAAACGGGTTTCTGTTCGGAGGAAAATCTTCCCTGGTTACATCCTCATTGAAATGGTTCTGGATGATCAAACCTGGCACTTGGTTCGCAACACCACAGGGGTTACCGGATTTGTGAGTTCCGGTAACCGACCTGTGCCCATTAAAGATGAAGAGATCCAACATATCCTGAGAAGCGTTCAGGAAAGCAAACAGCGACCCAAAGTCAAGTGGAATAAAGGGGATACAGTACGGGTCCTCACAGGGCCTTTTGCGGAGCTTACGGGCAAGATTGAAGAAGTGAATTTGGAGAAAGAACGCCTTAAAGTGATGATAGAGCTCTTTGGTCGGGATACTCCTGTAGAGCTAGAGTTTACCCAAGTGGAGAAGATGGAGTGAGGAAGTATGGCGAAGAAAGTTTTAGCGGTGGTTAAACTTCAAATTCCAGCGGGGAAAGCGACTCCTGCCCCTCCTGTGGGCCCTGCCTTGGGGCAGTACGGGATCAATATTATGGCTTTTGTCAAGGAGTATAATGCCCAGACTGCCAACCAGGTGGGTACCATTGTCCCTGTAGAAATTACGATTTATGATGATCGCTCTTTTACCTTTGTCACCAAAACCCCTCCTGCGTCGGAACTCCTCCGGAAGGCAGCTGGTGTGGAGAAGGGGAGTGGTCAGAACCGACGGATTAAGGTGGGGCGGATTACCCGAGAACAACTCTTGGAGATTGCTAAGATCAAGCTTCCGGACTTGAATACAAAAGATTTGGAGAAAGCGGCACGCATTATCGAGGGGACTGCCCGATCGATGGGCATCGAAATCGTTGGATAATTTTTCGATGAACCCTAGTCCCTGCTTAAGGGAGGGTATCAACCCGTCTGTACCTGGAGGTTAATGTAAAATGCCGGTCCACAGCAAACGCTATGAAGAGGTTCGGGCACTGGTAGATAAAACCCGCCTCTACTCTCCTGAGGAAGCTCTCGACTTGGTGAAGAGAACAGCGAGTGCCAAGTTTGATGAGACTGTAGATGTTGCGGTTAAACTGGGAGTAGACCCCCGACACGGGGACCAGATGGTGAGGGGTACTACTCTTCTTCCTTATGGCACGGGTAAGGTGCGTAAAGTGGCTGTTTTTGCCCAGGGAGAGAAGGCTGAAGAGGCTCGAGAGGCCGGAGCGGATGTGGTGGGAGCCGAAGACTTGGTTAATCAGATCCGCAACGGTTGGCGGGATTTCGATATCCTAGTGGCTACGCCGGATATGATGAAGATGGTGGGCCAGCTGGGCCGGATCCTCGGCCCTCGAATGCCTAGCCCCCGAGCAGGCACGGTGACTATGGATATTGGTAATGTGGTAAGGAATATTAAACAAGCCAAACGAGTGGAGTTCCGGGTGGAGAGAGCGGGGATTGTCCACGCTCCTATCGGTAAGGTTTCTTTCCCTAAGGAACACTTACTCGAGAACTTTGCAACCCTGATGAAAGCGATTCTTCAGGCGCGTCCCCAGTCCGCCCGAGGACGATATATTCAGAGTATCACGGTTTCTTCTACTATGGGCCCAGGGATCAAAGTAGATCCCCAAAAAGCCCAGGAATTGGCGGAACAATATTCGGGTTAACCGGAGTACGGCTCCCCCGAAGACAGCAGGTGCAGATCGTCGCTTAAAGGAGAATCGCCTGCCGAGGAGGAGGTTGACTCAATGGGGTAAATTCTTTGGGTTGACCCCTTTTGCCGGACTGAAGCTCCTCGGCTGAGGCCCGGCTTTTTATTTGGGTTCAGAAGAGGACAAGAAAGGGGGTGAAGCGGAAGGTGCCGAGACCTAATCCTAGGAATGTGGAATGGGAACAGCTTATAGAAAATTACCTTAGCCGATCGAAGGCGGCTTTCCTAACGGACTACCGGGGATTGTCGGTTACCCAAGTCACTGATCTGCGTCAGCGTCTCCGGGAAGTTGGAGCGGAATACCACGTGACGAAAAATACCCTTCTGCGAATAGCCGCTCGTAACCTGGGTATCTCTCTCTCGGAAGACCGCCTTGAAGGCCCTACAGCAGTGGTTTTCGCTTTTGAGGATCCCATTTCACCTGCCAAGGTCCTGACGGGTTTCTTCTCTGAGGTGAATCTAGGTGTAGTTAAAGGAGGGATCCTCGAAGGGAGGGAGATTAGCCCCCAGGAAGTGGAAGCTCTTACCAGGATACCGCCTAGGGAAGTTCTCCTCGCTCAATTAGTCGGAGGGTTACAAGCTCCCCTTGTTAACCTTATTGGAACTCTTCAGGGTATTCTGCTTCAGCTGGTTTATACCTTACAAGCGATCGCTGAAAAGAAGGCTCAATCCAGTTCGGGTTAAACTCTCTTCAGACTTGGCAAGAAACTTTGAGAGATCTTTCTTTCACTCAATTCTTAAATCTAAGGAGGTTAAAAATGCCCATTACACCCCAAGAAGTCTTGGAAGCTATTGATTCTTGGACAGTCCTGGAACTCAATGAGTTTGTGAAGGGGCTTCAGGAGAAGTATGGGGTAACCGCAGCCGCTCCTGTGGCTGTTGCTGCTCCCCCTGCAGGAGCACCTGCTGGAGGAGCGGTAGCGGAAGCTCCCCCTGCTGAGGAGAAGAGTACCTTCGATGTTATTCTGGCCAACGCCGGAGAGAAGAAGATCCAGGTCATCAAGGTGGTTCGTGAGATCACCAATCTTGGCTTAAAAGAAGCAAAGGAGCTAGTGGATACTGCTCCTAAACCTGTTAAAACGGGTGTCTCCAAGGAGGAGGCTGAGCAGATTAAGGCCAAATTGGAGGAGCAGGGAGCTACCGTCGAAATTAAATAACCCTCTTTCCCTCCTGCAAAGGGGATCAGTACAAGGGTGCAGGACTACAAATCCTGTACCCTTATCCTTTTTCTTGGTAGGTTTTAAAGTTGGAGGGTTGGGGGAGATCAGTCAATAATTTTGAGGTTTTTGGGGAGCCGGGTTGCCCAGAAGGCTTTATCCCGGACCCATAGGTTTTTGGGGAAAAAAGTTTGAGAGAATTTCATCCATTTAACGTGTCCATCGGCGAAGATGAAGTTGGCGCCCCCGTTATGCCTCCGCTTTTCTAGGGAATCCGTACCTGTTATCGGAGGGAGGATATCTTGAGGCCAATCCAAATGGAAGTCTGCCACCCCTGTTCTCTTCTCCGCCATAGCAATCGTTTCTGAGGGTTCCCGGATATCAGTTAAATTAACCTCTCCGATATGCCCGTCGGGGCCTGCAGTGCCAGGGTTATAGCCGATGACCTCTGAGGTCCAGATATAGCTTCGCTGAACCATTCTTCCCCCTTCCTTAATCCACCGGTTGGCGGAGATAGGGGCGTTGTCACTAGGGCAAATCCACAAGGTTTCACTTTTGGCGTAAACCTGGAGGCGAAATTGCTCAAAGAAGCGGTCTCCATCGTCGTGGGAGGGGAAATAACCATCCCAATCCTCGACATATTGCATCATCGCTAGCCCTATTTGCTTCATATTGTTGAAGCAATGAGCCTGCCGAGCCTTTTCTCGGGCCCGGGCGAAGACGGGGAAGAGAATGGCTGCCAAAATGGCTATGATCGCAATCACTACCAAGAGCTCAATGAGGGTAAAGCCTCTCTGGTATCTTCGAGCCATAGTTCCCTCCGCATTATAGTTTTTGCTTAATTCTATATTCTTGATCGCTTCCAGCTTTTTCCTCCCTCAGCGGGAGTAAAACTGAGTTTCGGCTTTTCGGAGGTTTTCTGCTAAAGAAAAGGGCCCCTTATAGAGCAGTACTTACCTGGGGCCTAAGCGGTTCACAGCAATTCTGAGGATATCCCTCTCAAGAAGAGGGAGGTGTACCTACCGACGATGCTCCTCCATCTCTCCTACGCGCACCTCGATATCTGCTCGATTCTCGATCTTTTCAATCCGGCCGTCTCGAATATGAACAATCCTGTCAGAGACGTCAATCATTTTCAAGTCATGGGTTGCTGAGATAATCGTAACCCCGTGTTCTTTATTCATTCGTCGGAGGAGCTCAATGATCTCCTTGCCGGTTTTGAGGTCTAAGTTACCTGTGGGTTCATCTGCTAGGATAATAGCGGGATCGTTGGCCAAGGCCCTGGCAACTGCTACCCGTTGTTGTTGTCCACCGGAGAGCTCCGAAGGCTTATGGTGGAGACGTTCCCCTAATCCTACTGTTTCGAGCAATTTAATGGCTCGTTCCGTACCCTCATCGGTGGGAACACCGGCAAAGATCATCGGAAGCATAACATTTTCCAAGGCGGTCATAACGGGGATAAGGTTAAAGGTTTGGAAGATATACCCAATCTGCCGGCAACGGAGGTAGGCCAGCTCTGCAGCATCTAGCTGGGCGATGTCTACCTCGTTGATAAAGACTGATCCGGAGGTCGGCTTGTCGAGGCCTCCGATCATATTAAAGAGGGTAGATTTTCCTGACCCCGAGGGGCCCATTAGGGAGATATATTCTCCCCGGCGTACATCGAGCTGGATGCCGTCCAAGGCCCGAAGAACGGTGTTTCCCATTACATACTCTTTAACTAAGTCCTTGGTGCGTACAATATATTCCGAGAAGACTTCAGCCATATACCTAACGCCTCCTTAAACCCTTAAAGTGACTTAAATCTCTGTGCGTAGTGCGGCAGCTGCTGGAAGACGAGCCGCTTGCTTGGCTGGGAAATAGGTTGCTAAAAGGGTAAGTCCTATCCCTACTCCAAGACAAATTCCTAGGTTTTTGAGGATGACGCTGATACCAATACTTCCTACTACTTCCCAACCATGCTTTATCCAGAACACCGAAAACATCAGAAGAAAGCCTAACAGCCATCCTAGGGCAGAGGCGATCATTCCTAACAGCCCTGCTTCAATCATAAACAACCGATAGACAAAAGTATCTAAAGCGCCTAAACATTTCATTGTACCAATTTCTTTAAAACGCTCTGTTACCGACATCAGCATCGAGTTGGAGATGCCCACTGCGGAAACGATGAGGGACATAGCGATCAGCCACATACTGCGGGTCTTTGCGGATACGATGGCAGTCTTATCGGGAGGAATCGGCGAGAGGGCGATGACTCGATCCATTGCCGCGCTACTGGTTAAAACCGCTGAAAGGAAAGTGACGCCGAGGAATATCCCCGCAGCGGTGATCATTGACCTCCAGAAACGTACCTCGATGCTCTTAATCGCAATCTGAAAGGCGGTTTTAAAAGGGAGCTGTAATAAGCGTTCACGCCCAGTAAATTCTCCGCGTGCCATCGTTTACCTCTCAGGTTAAAGGTTATTTTTTTCCCTTTCTCTTGCTTCCTCTTTTTAAAGGTTGAGAGGCAGAGAAAGCCTCTGCTTCTTGAGGGTCGGCTAAAGCGATGATCAACCTCTTCCGAGACAGCTGCCGGAGGTACTCCAGAATGGAGGCCTCCGCTTCTTTCCGATTGAGTTTATATTTTTCAGCGATTTTCTTGATAATTTGTTCAATGGTTATTTGTCCGTCACATAAAGCCCAAACTTCACTACCAATTTCGTCTAAAGCGATCTGCTTTTCCTCGGGGCTGGGGAAGAAACGGCTCAGAAGTTTTGCCCCTCTTCCTTTAGGTTTCAACGGGATCGTAATAATGGTTTCTCCCTCTTCTGCCTCCCATCGGACTGACGGGTTTCGCAGAGGCCTGGCCCGAAGCACCATTGTTCGAGAGAGCTCCGGTTTCTTTTTTAGGCCAGGAAACCCTATAAAGCGAAGAAAGCCTTCTACTAATGACATCGTAACGACTCGAGAATTCTTTCGACACAGAGTCGACTCTCCTCCTGCATCCCCAAGGAAACCACCGAATAGATGCGATTGCCGGATGGGCAATGCCATCCGTAGCCAAGAAGATAGTCCTTTCCCGGACGACGCAGGAGGTGTTGCACCAGACGCCCCCAAGACCTCAGGCCGCGTTTTTGGCCTAGGACCAAGAGACCTTTATCCTTCTTGACTTCTCGGTCCTCTAAAACCCATCGGAAGGATTTTAAACGCTTTTGTAGAATCCTGGGCCACCATTCTTTCAAGGAGGTGTTCCGCAAGATCACTTCGGCTAGCCCCCAACGGTCGAGCCAAAGCTGGCGATAGCCATTGGTGAATTCCAGAGATTGATAACCGGACCGTAAATCGGCTTTATTTAACTTATAGCTCTTCGGTACCTGAAAGGCAAATCCATATACGCTCCACCACACGAGCTCCCCTTCCGGGTGGTCCTGGAGGGAATGGAGGATTTTGTAGGCCAGGGGGCCAAGCTTCTCGGGAGACAAGGCCCCGACAACCTGAGCCAAGACGATACGATCACATTGAGGACAATGCCAAAGGGCGCCATAAGCGTTTTGTTCCGAGGCCCAGGAGAAGGTAATCGGAACTACTCCTGACTTTCGCAGTCCCTGAAGAGCTTTCGGTTTTTCTTTGATCTGCACCTCCTTCGAGGAACGCCGGGCTATTTTGTGCATTCGGCGGGAATAGTCTTTCAGAATGCGGCGAAGATGGGTAACCCCTTTCTGTTCATTCCATTTGACTTCTAGCACCACCTCTTCGGGACCTTCCGCTCGTAGGTATCCGGAGGTCCAATCCCCGGAATAAGCAGAAAAGGCCCAGTCCTCGGGTAAGAATACAGTAATCCCTTGCCATCCTAGACTAGGTGGAGCTCCTGTGGGAGGGCTGAGATGAGGAGACTTTTCTTTAATCGTTGGTGTCACACTTATATTTTACAAAGAGTCTTGCAGAGGAGGAAGAAGATAGGGGATATTGGGACGCAGTGTATTGCACTTACCCTTACTTGCTATAATCTATAATAAAAGCCTTTGCCTGTATACCCGCAGAAGGCCCTAGGGCAGGCTTTGGGTTGTACTCTTTCCTTTCTAAAAGCCCTCCCTTTTTGAGTCCCTCCCCATTGCTTGAAGAAAAAAGGAATGCCCATCCTCTCACACTGCTCTTTGATAGAGGGGACCCACCCCTTCTTCATCGGCCTTGCTTGGGGACAGGTTCTCCTCCTAGTTTCTACAAAGCAAAACCCTGCTGTTCTGTACTGTCCTAGGGATCTCCCAATGTTCTCAAAGCAATTTTTCTTTAGAAAGCTAGGTAATGTTTGCTTTTCTTTTTACCTCCTCTCTTGTGAAAGCTTTCTCAACCTTCCCATAAATCAGTGGAGAGATACTTTAGCCCGCTATCCGGAAGGACTGTTGCAATCCTCCACTCTGGGTGCTGTTGGAGGAGTTGGAAGCTTGCTGTAACATTGGCTCCGGAGCTAAAACCCGCAAAGATCCCCTCCTGTCGGGCTAAACGGCGGGCCATAGTGATCGCTTCTTCATCGGTTACTGAGAGATAGCCATCACAGAGGGAGGAATCCCAGAGAGGGGGGATCATCGAGTAACCGGCTCCCTGAATCTTATGGTTGGGGTTAATAATGGGTTTGCCTGCTAACACGGGTGCGGAAGCTGGCTCCACCGCAAAGCATTGAATCTCCGGTTTGTGCCGTTTAAGAGCCCGAGAAACGCCGATAAAAGTCCCCCCAGTTCCTACTATCGCTACAAAAGCGTCCAACTGACCAGAAGTCTGCTGCCAAATCTCCTCCCCGGTTAGTTCTTGGGCTTCGGGATTGTGGGGATTATAAAATTGATCTGCTCGGAAAGCTTTTGTTTCTTCAACGATTTGCTGAGTTCGCTCCTCTACACGGGCCAGGTCCTCTCCTGAAACCTGTCCGGGAGGTGACCCAGGAGCTTGAGGCACAAGGACTACCTCTGCTCCTAAAGCCCTTAACATTTTGGCCCTCTCCGGGGTATTTCCTGCAGACATTACGGTGATCAAACGATAACCTTTAACTGCACAAACGATGGCTAGCCCTATTCCTGTATTACCACTGGTCAGCTCCACCACAGTACCTCCGGGTTTCAACTTTCCGCTTTTCTCCGCTTCTTCAATAATTTTAAGGGCAATCCGATCCTTAATGCTGGCTCCAGGGTTAAGATATTCCGCTTTGGCTAGAATTCGGCCCGGAAACCCCTGAGTGAGGCGATCCAGGGCAATAAGAGGAGTCTGACCGATAGCAGAGAGAATACTATTGGAGGCAGGGTTCATCATCCATTCCAACTCTCCTATCTTAGATGGCCTTTTCGCTCTTGTGGGTTCTGCAAAAAGACTCTTTGGGGTATTCTAACTCCTCACAGGATGGATTATTGTTTCTTTAAGGCTTAACCAATGTGTACTTTTTTAATGCTCCATCATTATCATCCCCGGTACCCTTGGATTGTAGCCGCTAATCGGGATGAGAGGTGGAATCGTCCTTCTACTTCACCCCGAGTGTTAGCCCGGAAACCGGTGGTGATTGGGGGGCAAGACCTGGTGGCGGGAGGTACCTGGTTGGGTCTTAATAGCCGAGGGCTTCTTGTGGCGGTGACCAATCGGAGAACTTCCCTCCCGCCGGACCCCTTAAAAGAGTCCCGGGGTTGTCTTGTTTTGGAGGCCCTTCGGTATACCCAGGCCGAAGAGTGCCTCCGATGGGTTGAGAAGGTGGCCACACGGTACAACTATTTTAACTTGGTTCTCGCCGATTGGAAAGGGTGCTGGGTTTACAGTTATACCCCTGAAGGAGAAGAAATGTTGGAGATTCCTAGGGGAGTAGTAGCCTTGACGAATGGTAAACCCAATGATTGGTCTGAGAAGAACTTGGCTAGAGGAAAGAGGGAGTTAGAAGCACTTCGGGGGGCTTCAGCCGGGGAGGTCTATCAAGCTCTTGTCCAACTCTGCCGGGATCATCAGGAAGGGGAAGGAGGAACTCCCTTCTGTGTCCATCAAGAAGGTTTTGGCACCGTCTCTTCAACCCTTCTTATCTTAGGAGCCGACCTCCGAGGGAAATATTTCTTTGCTCCGGGGCCTCCTTGCCAGACTCCCTACGAAGATTATTCCTCTCTTTTAGAGGAGCTCCATCGGGATACCTCAAGCCTTTGAGTTCCACCGATTACTAGGATTCGATGAGGCTCCCCTCCTTAAAGGGAAATTTCAGCGTGTTTTCCTCCTTCAATGGCGTCCACTAAAGCCATTGTGAGAACCGCATCCTCTAGGTTAGTTAGGGGAGGTTGTTTCCTCCGAACGCACTCAATGAAGTGCAAATCCTCTGTCCAGTAGCCATAGGATTTTCGAGGGTCTGGGTTCTGGGGCCTCAAGATTTCAGGTTCTGACCGCCCGTCGTAGTAGATCTCCGCGATTTCCGGTGCCCGGATGTAAGCGGATACTCCAGGGCCGTGAAACTCAAAACGTTCATAGCGGGAGCCAGCAGAGCGATTCCCTGTGAGGTATCCCACCGCACCTGACTTAAAACGCATTAAGGCATTGTAATTGTTTGCCCAGTCGGCGTAACAGTAGTCTGCATAGGCGAAAACTTCTACCGGATCCCCCAGGAGGTCGCGTAGGGCATCAACCACATGAATAATATCGGTCCGCAGGATACTCATTCCATAATAGGGGCCTGTTCGGAGCATATTTTTATGAAATTCTGCGACTGCTAGGTTAGGAGGACCGGCTGATAAGACTTTGGCTTTGGCTTGGGTAAAAACCTCGGAGTATCGGCGGTTGAAGCCGACCATTCCAAAGACCCCTTTTTGCCGGGCCTTCTCGGCCATAGCCCGGGTTTCCTCTGTGTTCATTCCTGGAGGTTTTTCCATAAAGACCGGCCGTCCACTCTCCAGAACATCCATAACAATGGGAAAGAGGCCCATAGGCGGCATCACCACGTAGACTGCGTCCATCTCCTCTTTTTCCAGCATTTCTTGGTAGCGAGTGTAACGGTGAGGCACTTGATACTTCTCGGCCGTTTTCCGGAGGCGTTCTTCCTCCAGGTCACACACTGCTATGAGTTCTACCCCAGGCATTTCTGCTAGGTTGGGATAGTGCATAGTGTTGGCAAAGCTTCCACAACCGATAAAACCCACACGAACGGTTTCCATAAGATAGCTCCTGTTTTAAAAAGTCTTAGATTTCTTCAGGATGTTTTGATCGGCTAAGAGCTTCTCTCTGACTATAAGGAAGTGCCAGTGGGCTGATCGAAACTATTTTCCCTGACCCTGGGTCCCCGACAATCGGTGGGCAATCAAGGCGTTAATCATTGCGGTAAGCAGAGCTGTGCCCACTGCGATACTCAGTTGGAGGTTGGTAATGCTGACATACCTCCGGTGGAGAATATCAAACTCGGTCCACCGCTTTTGAGCTCGGAGGCTCATCATCGTGGGGGTTAATCCTATCCATAGATAGAGAAGGAGGAAGAGAAAAGCCAGGATGAGGATGATGCGGAAAAGGTTCAGCTTTTTCCCTCCGAAAGGCCAGGAGGGGACAAGCCAGTGGTCTGCTATGGCTGAAAGAAGGAGGAAAAGCCCCAAGATAGCGGAAATCGCGTTGAACCACTTTAAACTCTGGGCAACAATGTCCCCTGCGATCATCCGGTCTATACCTGAATGAAACACGATCGGGGCCATAAGGGCGATCATAGCGATCCCACCGATCCAGAAGGCCAGCACTAGCATTTGGATCCAGGAAGAGATCACTTGGAGTACCAGTCTCACAGTAACTTTTTCTTGTAAAAGGGGTTAAAACCTGCTGGGGAAGAGAGATCCCCTAGATGAAAAGATTGGGGTAGGAGTGACACATACATTACTCCTACCTAAGCCTGCATAAAAAACGTCCATAAGAGGGTACGAATACTCTCTTAGTAAGAGAGGCCAGGAGTTTGAATGGTTGGTTTTAGCCTATGCTCAATGTTCCAGGATAACCGGTTAAGTTGCCTTTACCAGGCTACGAGGAGTACCTCTGTTTTTCATTCCATAATTGCAGGGCTTTTTGTAAAACTTTAATAGTAGAGGGAGCAAGAACTTCCCGGCAGGCGAAGGAGACTGGTACCCATTTTGCCTCCAAGACATCATTCCCAGGCTTCATCTCTCCTCCTCTCACTTCTGCTAGAAAGTCCACAATCAGATAATGGTATTCGATTTGCCCCTGGGCGTCGCGAAAGATCCGGTCCACCACTTCAACAACCTCTAGGATCTCTAGTTCTAGCCCTATCTCCTCCTGGGCTTCTCGGCGGGCGCAATCTCGGATGGTCTCCCCCAAGAGGGAGGCTCCCCCAGGAAAGGTCCATTGACCTTCTGCTGGGGGATGGCCCCGTCGGACAAGGAGCACTTCCGGTTCTATTTCCCCTTCCCGAAGCAGGATAATACCCGCTGCTGGGATGGGATAGGGGGAATATCGGCGATCCTTCATCAGAGGTTACCTCAGGCCGACTGCACGCTCAACCTCCGCAATAGCGATATTCCAGTTGGCCAGAGCAGTAGCCATATTAGTTTGAGCTTTAACAAGCCATTGTTGAGCGGTAAGCACTTCCACAAGGATGCCTCGTCCCACTTGGTATCGTTCCTGGTAGATACGGTAGGTCTCCTCAGCCTGTTTCAATCCTGCCTCGGCAGCTTTAATGGCCTCTTCAGCAGTGCGCAAGTTTAAAAAAGCTTTTTCCACTTCCGCGCTGATGCTAATCCGGAGACGCTCCTCCTCAATATCCAGCTTTCGCCGTTCCGACTCGGCTTCCTGGATCCTGGCCTTTCGATTCTCTCCATCAAAGAGAGGTAGTCCGGCGGTAATTAGCCAAGAGAGGCCGTTACGGAAGTCCAACGTTGTGCCAGGCCCTCGGCTATCGAGGGCCACCGATAGGTAAACTTGGGGGAGATATTCTCCTTTTACAGCTGCTTTCATCTTCTCGAAGGACCTTCTTAAGTGTTGGAGGGTTAGGATTTCCGGGCGTTGAGCCAGGGCTTTTTGTAGGGCCTCTTCCCGAGTTAAGGGGAAAGGAGTTTTTTCCAGCTTTTCGGTTAAGATAACTTCTTTTGAGGGGTCAATACCTAAAGCGACTTTAAGATCTACCAGGCGCAGATTTCGCTCATTACGAGCTTCCACCACCTGCCGACGCCAATCAGCGGCGTCTGCTTCAGCTTGAAGGACTTCATAAAGGGCCGATCGCCCCACTTCGTAAAAACCTCGAAGGATTCGAACCCGTTCCTCAGCGGCACGCAAAGCCGCTTCGGCGATTTGAACCAAGGCATCCCCTTCAAGAACGCGGTAATAGAGGGTTTTTACCTCCCGAGTGACATCTAGGCTAACAGTATCAGCGGTGGTTGAACTGGCTTGCTGTTGTTCTTCAGCGACTTCTACTTCTCTTTGGAGGCGGCCTCCGGTCCAAAGGGGATAACGGGCATAGAGCTTAAAATTTTGAACCGTTTCTCCCCCAGGCCCTACCATCGTGATGGGGCCTGGCATTAGGCTTGCATCGGGCATTAACATCGACTTCCCCCGGCCTATTTGCTCCGCAAAGTCTAAACGGGGTTTTAGGAAGCTGGTCTTCTGCCGGAGACGTTGGTAGGCAGTAACCACCTCTTGCCGAGAGGCCCGGGCTACTTGGTTTGTCTTCAGAGCTAGGTCTATGGCTGATTTCAGGTCGAGTTTCAAAGGGGGTGATGGAGTGGATTCTTGCTTGGGGGCAGGAAGGTTGTTTTGTGCCCAAAGAGGAAGGGAAAGGGTGTAAAGAGAAATTAAGCAAATTTTCAATAAGGAAGATCCTTTCGCCATCTTTGTTCCTCTCCTTGAGAAGAAGGGTTTTAAAAGACCTTTTTAAGGTGTGTCTGTAGAGGAGATGAGTTGGTTAGGTTACTCGTTTCCTTGGGATTTCGAGATTGATCTTGGATTTTGAGCCTCTGATTGATTAGGTTTAGTGAAGGGTGGGTGAAGAAGTTCTTTGATTCTGGAAATCTGTTGGGGTGTTAAAAATGTTTTGGCCTTGGCCCAGTAGCGCCGGCGCTCGGCTGAGAGGGCGGCGGAGAGGAGGGATAGAGGCTCTGCCCGTCTCCGAATCTCTGGAAGCAGGATTCTTCGGTCTCTTTGCTCTTTCATAAAGGCCTCAAACTCCGCTGATGCTTGCTGAAGATCTTCCCTCTGGTTTTTTGTAGCGATGATCCATTCTTGGGCCAAAGCTTCCAGATTCTGTCTCTGCTTCGGTGTTAGACGGAGCTCTTGCTGGTGCTGAAGAATCCAAGGGATTTCTGGGGCAAGGAAATCCTCTCCTCGGGGGCCAAAAGTGCTCACCTGGTGCTCGATCAAAGGAGGGGGGTGGGGAATAGGACGGTTGTAATATAAGAGCACAATGGCACTAGCAACTAAAGCGAGGAGCGTTCCTGGCCCCAGAACGAACCGAAACCGCCCTAATCGGAGGGTGAGGAAAAACTTTGCCCCTCGCTCCTCTTGTTGAGCTTTGTGCTTTTGCATCGCTGACTCCCTCTATTCCTGGCTACCTCCACCCATCTGAGGAACCTGCTGAGGTCCTCTTCTCAGTACCACTCGATTCAGCCATTGTACGAGATCGTCCACATAGGTGTGCATAATCGGAATATCAAAAAGGCTGAGGATAGTGCCAACCGTTAAGCCTCCGATGACTACCGTTCCTAAAGGTTGGTAGGCATCAATACCGGTTTTCGGGAAGAAGGCTACCGGTACCATAACAATCATTGTAATCATTGAAGTCATTAATATCGGTCGCAACCGCTGAGGGCAAGCTTGGATTACTGCTTGATCTCTGGGCATCCCCTGCTCCCGATACCGCATAATCATATCAATAAGGAGGATAGCAGTAGTGATGTCCATTCCTGAAAGGACGATAACCGCCATAATGGAGACGGTGGAGAAAGCCTGATGGGTGAGCCAAAGCATAAAGAACACGCCAGAGAGTTCCAGAGGCAGAGAAGCGACCATCTGGAAAGGTTGTAAAAAGCCCCGGAACTGGG
This sequence comes from uncultured bacterium, assembly GCA_964429225.1. GTDB lineage: Bacteria > Armatimonadota > DTGP01 > DTGP01 > CAYSAW01 > CAYSAW01. Next base: position 29,937 of record CAYSAW010000002.1, on the reverse strand, counting down.
CGACCAGAACGAGATACATAAAGATCACTGCCAGAACTAAGCCGTTGAGGAGCCGACGGAAGGAATCCATCATCTGGGTCATATCCCCTCGCATCTCCATCCCATATCCCGGAGGGAAGTTGACCTTTTGGAAGGCCTTCATCATCACGTCCATCGCTAAGTCCATAGAAGGTCGGCCGTGTTTACGATAGTATCCCGTAATGCCGATAACTCTTCGGAGTCCATCGTGCTCTATTACTGTGGGGGCTCGGCGCAGTTGTAGGGTGGCGATAGATTTTAGGGGAATTTGGGTTCCATCCGGAGCAGTAATTCGTATTTGTTCTAAATCCCAGGCGTTGCGCCGATCCTCCTGTTCGTACCGGATAAGGATGGTATTCTGACGGATATTAGGTAGGCGATAGAATTCATTGGTAAGGCCCCCTCGGAGGGAGTAGTAGGCTTGTTGGGCAATATCCTCCGGGGTGAGGCCCAGCTCCTGAGCCCGTTTGGGGTCCACTTTAATCTCATAGTCTGGAAGGTTCATTGTCCAGGTGAGGGCAGGTTGGTAGAGATCGGGGATCTCCTTTTTGCAAATCTCTAAGACTTGTTCCCCCAGCTGGTGAAGGATATTCAAGTCTTTTCCATAGATGATCAGGTGGATAGGAGCGGCAGCAGTAGCCATCACGTCTACGCCCATCTCTTTGATTTGGAAGCGTCGGATACCCGGAATGGTTCGCATAGCCTCCGCCTGGATTGCGTCAATAATCTCCCAGATAGATTTCTCCCGTTCGTCTTTATCAGTGAGGGTGATCATAAAGGAGGCGGCATTCACCAGGGGCATCTGGTAGCCTGTGTAGTAGGGGCTCCAGGACTCAAACATCGTTTCTGTTCCAATCTCTGTAGAAACTTTTCGGATTTCCGGGTGTTTTAACATAATCCGTTCCACCGCTTCCACCGCTTTTTCGGTTTGGGCATAGGAGGTCCCCGGTTGCATCTCTAGAAGGCCGTAGGCCTGGCCAACGTCTCCCAGAGGCATCATTTCGCTTCCGATAAAGTAGTAGAAGGTAAAGCCGATGAAGATCGTGGCGGTGATCCGAGCGAAGTTGGTAAAGCGATTTCTCAGCATCCATTCAATGGCCCGGGCATAGCTATGCTCCAGCCAATCGAGAAAGCGTTGGAAGGGATTGAGAAGATGGCGGTAGAACCACCATCTCTGCTCTGCTTGTCGCTCCTGTTCAGGGCGTAATAGATTGGCGCAGAGGAGGGCGGTTAAGGTGAAAGAGACCAACATAGAAGCCAGAAGAGCGAAAATAATGGGCCAAACTAACTCAACAAACATCAGCTGGACGATGCCTCCACTGAAAAGGAGGGGAGAGAGGGCCAAACAGAGCATAAAGGTGGAGGCGATAACCGCAAGCCGAACCTCGGCGATTCCTTCTATGGTGGCGGTTTTAGCGTCGAAGCCCATTCGAAGATAGCGTTCCACTGAGTGAATGTCAATAATGGAGTCGTCTACAAGACGACCGATAGATAAGAGTAAACCGATTAAGGTGCCTGAGTTAAGGGTAAAGCCGAAAGGAACCATCATTAGGATAGCAAAGGCAAGAGAGGTGGGGATTGTTATCATTGCGATTAAGGTTCCCCGCCACTCGCCCAAGAAGAAGAGTACCGCCAGCCCCGTTAATAAAATAGCGGTCCCTAACTCCTCCAGCATATTGTGGAAAAGGATATTGACAAACTGAGAGTTATCATAAGCTACCTCAAATTTAACAGGATACTCTTTCTCCAGCCGGTGAATCTCTTTCATAATCCTGGGGACCACTTTAGCGGAGCTAGCGCCGGGGTTTTGAATGACCGAGACCTCTATAGAGGGGATGATTTCTCCCTGTCCTGGTTTCCCTGAGAGGTTTCTAACATAGTGATAACCGCTGCGGCGCTCCCAGTGGGTATCTTCTACCCGGGCAATATCCCGGATGTAGAGGATACGAGGACTAGCAGAAAAGGGTCGAGAGAAAGCTGAGCTGGTAGGAGGGGAAGAGGGTAAACCGGAGCTGGCGGAGCCACCACTCATACCTCCCATGGTCCCTCCCATTCCACCACCGCCCATACCTCCCATCGCTCCTGCTCCCCCCGCTGAAGGAGCGAAAGGGAGGGCTTTGCCCGTGACAGGGTCTATACTGGCCAGGGGGTAGTTCAGGACATCCTCCGGTGAAGTGGCCCGGGTGTCCAGCCGAACGATCCTTTCATCGGGCCCGTAGGTGAGGGTGCCCGCAGGACGGCTAACGTTATAGCGATCAATCGCATTCTTAACGTCGAGGATAGAAAGTCCATAGCTAGCTAGCTTGTCCCGATCCACAATGACTTGGAGCTGGCGACGATACCCCCCAAAGGGAACGACAGAATAGACATCGGGGATGGTTTTTAAGCGATTAACGACCTCATTATCTGCGAACTCCCTCAGGCGCATTCTATCCCATTTTTCTGAGGTCAAGCTGAGAGAGAGGATAGGCAAGTTGAGAGGGTCTATGGCAACAACCCAAGAGGGTTTTAAGTTAGCTCCCGTTGCAGGAAGATTAGCCTGAATGACATTCATCAGGGCTTGGGCGTCGAAAAGAGCCTTCTTCATGTCGGTGCCGTAGTAAAACTCTAAGGCTACAATGGAGAAGCCATCCTGGGAAGTGGAGCGGATGTAGTGAAGGTTTTTAAGGTTGACCATCTGCTCTTCAATCGGCTTAGAGATGTAGAGCTCCATCTCTTGGGCTGAGAGGCCGGGCATCATTGTGACGACGCCGATAATAGGGCTTTCAACGTAGGGCATCAGTCGCCGGGGGATATGGAAGAAGATGGCCAAAAGGGAGAGCACAACCACCGCAAAATAGAAAGCGATAATGACGTAGGGGTGCTCGATGGACCATTTATGGATCATATGGAGGGGGGTAACCCCTCTCAGCTCATATCGGCTAGTTACATCCTTTGGGGGTTGGGGGGTGTTATGCTGGGTATCCGCCATCGGTTACTCCCCCTTTCTCTGAGGAACCAGTTTCATCCCGCACTTGGGACAATTTCCCGGTTTGTCAGAGCGAATTTCTGGGTGCATTGGACAGGTATAGACGGTTCGGCTGGTTTCGGCTTTCTGTTGGGCTGGGGAGGAGGTAGGAGGCTTGCTATGTTCCTCCCCTGGTTTCGTGGAGGGCAGGGGTTGAGGGTGTTCCTGCTCCCCCTCCTGTATTGGGGAAGAGGGGGTGGAGGGTTGAGGGCTGTGGGCGCCGTGGCCCGGCATTCCTTCCATCCCAGCACCTTCAGGAGGAGAGGGGAGAGATACAGGACCTTCCTCGCCCCATTGGGTGGGAGTTACCGAATCGCCCTCTTTGAGGGATTCATAGCCGGCGATGATGACTTTATCCCCTTCTTTTAGACCAGAGAGAATCAAAGTTCGCTCTCCGTTAGAGGCTCCAATCGTTACCTCAACTCGGTGAGCCTGAAGAGGGCCTCCCCTTTTCACCGGGACCAGGTTCATCCCACATTTAGGGCATTTTCCGGGTTGGTCCCTCTGGATTTCCGGATGCATTGTACAGGTGTAAATCGTCTTCGCTTGTTCTTGGGGTGGGGAGGTGTTGGATTGCTCCTCTTCGTGGCTCATCCCTGGCATATCGGGCATAGTTTCAGGGGAGTGGCCAGAATGTTCCATCCCTGGCATACTCTCCTCCTTCTTCATCGCCGAAGCCGAGGAAGGTACAGCTGTCCAAACGTAGGTCTTGCCATCGAGGCGCACAATCGCTCGGTCTGGAACACTGATGGCATCTTGAATAGAGTGAGTGACGATATTCATTACAACATATTGACCTAGTTGCAGATCGTGGTGGTTGGGAACCAAAGCTTCAACGATAGCAGTGCGAGCGCGAGGGTCAGCGGCGGGAAAGATATAGGTGACCTTCCCTCGGAAAGTTTTTCCTGAGAAGGGGATTTTAACGATTACGGGGCTACCTAGGTGAATGCTTTCTAGGTCTTTCTCAGCAACATTGGCCTGGAGGCGGACTTTATCCATTTGGGCGATCTTAAGGATGCCCATTCCTGGGCTAACCAGGACACCGGGATGAATAAGACGTTCGACCACCACACCGTCAACAGGGGATTGGATCTCTCGGTAACGGTTGAAGATTTCTGCAGTAGCCTCGGCCGCCTGGGCAGATCGGGTCATATTGACGAAGTGTTCCACGTGGTGGATGGCATTTTCCCAGGCCTTTTGTGCTGCTACTGCTTTCCGTTGGGCGACTTGCAGGAGGGAGGCTTTGGTTCTAACTTCCGCTTGGGCGCGTCTAAGTTCGGCTTTCGCTTGATCATATTTAGCTTGAGCGTTTTGGATTTCTGCTCGGACTGCTTCAATTTTCGCCTGGGCTGCTTCTACTGCAGCGATGGCTGAGAGGTATCGAGCATTGTCCATATCGAATTCCTGCTGAGAGATTCCGCCGATTTGGAGCAGTTTTCTCTGCCTTTGGATTTGGTCTTTCCAATAACCCAAGTCGGCGTCAGCCGAAGCCTTCATCTTTTGAGCTTCGGTCAGCTCAGCTTGTGCCCTACGGACCTCCGCTTCGGCCTGGCTCACCATTTTAGTAGCCGATTCCACCATTGCCCTGGCCCCTTCTAACTCAGCTTGCGCGCTTTTGACTTCCTCTTGCATCGCTTCCCATTCCGCCTGCATTCTATCCCGATCTTTTTGGGCGGCTCGGGCTTCGTAGGCTTGGCCCAAGGCTTGATACTTGGCTTCCTGAACCCGGGTCTCGAGATCGGGAGCTTCTAACCGGGCCAGGATCTGGCCGGCTCGGACTTTATCTCCTGCATAAACTCGGAGGTCCTCCAACCAGCCCTCTACCCGAGGATAAACGGTTTGCTCGGTATAAGGAGCTACTGTACCTGTATAGGTTACTGCAGATTCAAAAAAGCCGCGCTTAACTTCCTCAATGGCCACGGGATGGCTCCCTTCCGGTGCCTTCATTGCACTCATATCCATCGCTTGGGCCTCAATGACCGTCATAGACCCTGGCTTGCGGTAGTTCTTAACAATAACTTGCCAGGCTATAATAGACGCTAAGATCACCATCCAACCCCAAAAGTGTTTTCTAAAGAGGTAGAACAACTTGGACATCTTTCTCCTCCCTAAAGTTACTTGTAGCTTCGTTGAGTTTGGTTATTACTGAAAGAAAGAGGAATTGGGCCGTCTCTATCCTTGGGATACCTTGGGAGGGGATCATCTGTCGTTAATGCCTCATATCCCTTCCCATACCGGGTTCCATCTCTCCCCGGGTCGGAGAAGGTTGCTCACCTGGAGGGCGAACTTCTAATATCCCCATCATACCCAGGTCCTCATGCTCCAAGATGTGGCAGTGGAAGAGGCGTTTTCCAGGATAATTATTGAAGCGGACGATGAATCGAACGACTTCTCCTTTCCGCACATTAACGGTATCTTTCCAGGAGGAAAAAGGTTCAGGAACACCGTTACGATCCAGGACCTGAAACTGAAAGCCGTGGAGATGGAAGGGGTGGTCCATATCGCCTTTGTTCTCAATCCTCCAGATTTCTAAGGAATTCAAGGTCCCTACCTCGTCCACTCGATCCATATCGAAGGCTTTCCCATTGATGAGGAAGGGAGACATCATTGCATTCATACTCATAAGGTTTTCTGACATCACTATATTTCGGGTGATGACTGCTTGTTTGGGATCCAGAGGTGTAATCCTACGAAGAGAAGAAGGGATAGTTACCAGAGGAATAGGAGGTTCCTGGGTATATTGTAGATTCAGCAGAGGCAGGCCTGCCTCATTGTCCATAGAGTCCCCGGGCATAACGTTTCCTTCATGTCCTGTGTGATCGGTTTCTTCCATTCCCTCCATCTGGTGCATCCCCCGGTCGTAGGGGAGGGATTGCAGAGTTGTTTGACTTCCTGGGGGAGCAACACCGCGTATCAGTACCTCAGCTCGTTCCCCTGGGGCGAGGAGGATTTCTTTTAACTCCACTGGCTTTTCAAAGAGGCCTCCGTCACTTCCTACTTGAAGGAAGAGGTGGCCAGGAAGACTAAGGCGGTAGTATCGGGCTGAAGAGGCGTTGATGATACGCCATCGTTGAATCTCTCCCGATCGAAGGGTAATTCGGGGTTTGATCTGACCATTGACGAAGAGGATGTCTCCTTCCCGGCCGTTCAGCCAATCCATTATTGAATGGGGAGCGATAGAACCATTGTTCATAAAGCGGTTATCCCAGAGGATAATCAATTTCTCAGGTAGAAAAGCCAAAGGATCTTCTGCTGACCGAACGATGAAGGCACCAACAAGCCCCTTTGCTACTTGGAGGGCAGAGGCCTTATGGAGATGAGGATGGTACCAAAAGGTACCCGCGGTTCCGGGGGGAATATCAAAGACGTAATCCTTTTGCCCTCCTGGGGGAACAGGATCCCAAGGGTTTCCATCTGCTTCAGGGGGAATTTCCAACCCGTGCCAGTGAATTGTTGTCGGTTCTGGTAGACGGTTGGTAAAGTGGATGATCACCCGATCTCCTTCTTTAGCCTCGATAGTCGGCCCAGGAATCTGTCGGTTATAAGTATAGACCATAGTAGCGAATCCTGGTAGCAAATTCAGGCGAGCAGGTTCTGCGGTGAGATTGACTTCAACTATCCCCGGCCGGTTAGAAAGATTGGGGGCAATAGAGGGTTGTTTAAGGGTTTCGGTTATAGTTGTTTCCCACTGAGCTATCCCAAGTATCCTACGTAGGATTACTACCGCATCGCGAATGTCTATCCTCCCGTCGGGGGAGGGTTTGCCGTTAATGAGAGGAGCAACGTCCCCTCGTTGGATTTCCTCTAGCTTGGGGACTCGTTTTTCCACTGCTATTTGGAGGGCTAAGATGACATCGCGGAGGTCAATCCGACCATTTCCGTCTACATCACCGCTAGGTAGAGCATAAAGAGGGGTAGTTACTATAAGGGCTCCAGCAATCATTATCAAGTAAAAGGTTTTCTTTGCCATAGGGGTTTCTCCTCTATCTACTAGTGGTTATTTCTTTCCCCTCCTGCCGTCTCTTTAGGAAGATAATCTTCCGGTGGCAAGTTGGGTTTTACGGGATGTATTTCACGGTACCGGGGGCTTATCTTACAGCTGGAGAGAGTGTTACTCTTTGTAGATATTTCTCTAGTAATTGTTTAGGGATTAGTCTGTTAGATGAAGGAGCCCCACGGTTATAAAAGATAATAGCTAAAAATTTGAGTCCTATAGACGCACCTTAGGGAAACTTACTCTTGAGGAGGAGATCGGAGGAAGCTATCTGAGGGGATCAGTTGAGGATGGAGTGGATTGCTGTAGATGGCTACTAGAAGGGTAGTTGAAGAGACAGGTGGCAGAAGAGAGCTTTGTTCAGGGACACTGTAACTTCCGATAGGTTGGAGAGGGCGAAGGCGTTCTTCTTGCGAAGATCTCGCTGGAGTAAGATTGCAGGGGCAGGACGAAGGACTTGAAGAGGGAACCACCTTCTTGGAGGGCGAGTTGGCAGGGCAAGCTTGGCTATGGTCGAGTTTTTGCCCACAGCAGCACTTTTGGGCAGGCATCTTCCCAGAGCCGCAATAGGCAAAGCTGAAGTTGCAGGTCCCCAGAACGGAGAAGAGGAACCACAAAAAAGCCAAGAAGCTGCTATAGAACCGTTTTCCTCTTTTCTGTTGTAAAGGCTTTAGGGTTTTCATAGCCCTCCTATTTTAAAGATAACCCTAAGAGCAAAAGGGTTCCCAAAGGCTTAGGATATACTTCCCACTTCAGTTTATCAAGTTGAGACAAGATGAGCAAGAAAGTTGGGAAAGGAGGGAGATTTCCATCCTTGAGGAAAATCGTTAAGGGGAGAGGGATTCTTTCCCCAAAGGGGTTTGTAGAGAAAGATCAGACGTTGTAGGGGTTACAGCTCGTATTTAGGAGAGTTAGGAAGGAGAGGAATAATGGCAGTAAATCCACAAGAGATGACCCCTGAGCAACAGGACCGGGTGCGCAGGCTAAAGTGGTTTAATGAGGCACGTTTCGGGATGTTTATTCATTGGGGGTTATATTCCATTCTTGGCCGGCATGAATGGGTAATGAACCGGGAGCGTATTCCAGTGGAGGAGTACGAGAAGCTGGCGGATCAGTTTAAACCGAAAGAGTTTCCCGCAAGGGAGTGGGCTCGTTTGGCCAAACGCGCTGGAATGAAATATATGGTGATGACCACCAAACACCATGAGGGTTTTTGTCTTTTTCACTCGGAGTTAACCGATTATTGCGCCCCTAAGCGGGCCTGTGGACGAGACCTCGTTGCAGAGTATGTAGAAGCTGCTCGGAGTGAAGGCTTGCGAGTGGGATTCTACTATTCACTAATGGACTGGCATCATCCGGATGGGGTCCGCTGTATGAAAGATGAGTCGGCTCGTCGGCGTTTCGTAGATTATATCCATGGCCAGGTTCGGGAGCTTTGTACCAACTATGGGAAGATAGATATCATGTGGTACGATGTCGCTTGGCCGTTAAGCGCAGAGGGTTGGGAATCGGCGAAAATGAACGCTATGGTTCGGCAATTGCAACCAGATATTATCATCAACAACCGTTCTGGGCTTCCTGAAGATTTCTCTACTCCCGAACAGCACGTTACTCCTGAGAAAGAGGGCCGGGCTTGGGAATCCTGTATGACGATGAATGATAGCTGGGGATATAATAAGGCGGATGACAATTGGAAGACGCCTCGCCAAGTGGTCGGGCTATTGGTTAGAGCGGCTGCAGGAGGGGGAAACCTTCTTTTGAACATTGGCCCAATGGCTGATGGAAGCGTTCCTGAACCGAGTGTTCGTATCTTGGAAGAAGTCGGGCAATGGATGGATTTGCATGGAGAAGCCATTTATAATTCGGATCGGGCTTATATGGAATGGATGCCCACTGGGCAATGGACAGTGAAGGGCAACATTGCTTATTTTCACGCCTTCAATTATCCAGGAAGTGAGCTAGCTATCGGCGGGATTCAAAATAAGGTACTTTCAGCTCGCTTCCTTCACAATAATCGTTCTATCGAGTTTGAGCAGAAGGGTAACCGTCTCATCCTTCGGGGGATGCCCCCTGAAAAGCCGGTGCCGATTGCTCCAGTGATTGTGTTGGAGTGTGATGGCCCTCCTCGACAGCGCTTAGGTCCGGGATGTGTGTTACCTGAGGAGGTGTAGGAGCCTCTTCCTTCTCTCAACCGATTTCAGTTGGGGTTGCCCCTACCCTGGCCCTCTCCCTGGATGAGGAGGGAAAAGGGAAACTGGTAGCTTGCGCCTCATCTCCCGCATGCAGGGGTAGCCCCCCTATTATCCCGAGCGCGCGGAAGATAATAGGGGGCTATCCCTAAAGGGTACGCCTGCTTCTTCTCTCAATCCGTTTAAGCCCAGATGAAGTCCGCCCTAACCTCCCCTATAGGGAGGGCTTTTCCGGTAATCGCAGGCTTTAACCTGCGGTAAAGCGTACTTCAGGTCAAAGAGAGCTATGGCAAAACCGATTATTGGAATCACTGTTGGAAGCTCACCCCAATGGCTCCAACCAGAGGGTTTCTACCGTCCTTATCGAGAGGCGATTGAACAAGCAGGAGGAATTCCCCTTCGCCTTGGCCCTGAAGAGCTCACCCAAGAAGGCCGATTCGATGAGGAGCGTTGTCAGCAACTCTTGGGGCGAATTCAGGGCCTTCTGCTGACCGGTGGGGCGGATATACAGCCAGAGTATTGCCGATATGTGGATCTCTCCTGGGATGGCTTAGACCCTGAAGACCGGGAGGAGCAGTTGAAGAGGTTTCGCCTCCAATCGGACCCCCTTCGAGACCTTTATGAAATCCCGGTTGCCCAATCTGCTTTACAGAAGGGGATACCTATTCTCGGAATCTGCCGAGGGTTTCAATTGCTCAATGTACTCCTGGGGGGGTCTTTGTACGCGGATCTGCGAGAAGGTTTGGGTACCCCCTTGCGTCATTGGTCTCTAGAAGGCCAAGAATCTCGACCTAGCGCCTGGCATTTAGTTCAAATCCGAGAGGATTCCCAGTTAACAGAGATTCTCGGGGTTTCAGGGGAGGAGCCTACTAACAGCCGGCACCACCAGGGCTTAACGGAGAAGGAGCTAGCAGAGGGTTTGCGCGTCACAGCCCTGGCGCCAGATGGAGTGGTGGAAGCTTTTGAATTAGAAAGGGGTGGGCCTCTCTTGGCTATCCAATGGCATCCTGAACGCCCTGAAGATGCTTACGTTTACCAAAGGGATCAACGACTCTTCACTGCTTTCCTCCGTTGGTGTGAAGAAGCCTGAGACTCAAAACCTGGAAAAGAGGGCAGGGGGGAATTCCTCTTTCCCCCTTCTTCTTTAAGGTTTGGAGAGATATTGCTGGATATATTGGGTGAGGTAGTTCACCTCTTGCAATTTTTGCTGAACCATAAGGATTTGTAGAGGAGACCCATATAACGAGTAGAGGCGTGCCAAAGCCTCCAAGGCTCTCTGTTCTATAGCTAAACCAACAGCTGCTTCGCTGAGTTGGGCTATTTCCCCTCCGTAATAGAGAGCACTCGCAAGCCGTTCTCCCATATAAAAGAGGGCCTCATAAAGCTGGGCCGATAGAACTGGTTGACCTTGGCGCTCCTTAGCTTCAGCCAAAGTCGTTATCTGGTCTGCCAGGTTGGAGAGATTGTCTCTGACCGCAAGAAGGATTTCTGTCTCTCCTGAGCGGAACAGACGCGCCAGAATCGGCTGAAGATATTGGGGGTATTCCGATTGGTAAGGATTAAGCCGTAGCTCGGGAGCTTGATTTCCCTCAGCAACATATTGTAGGGCACGAGTTTGGTAAAGGGTCCAAGGTCTGTTAACTGGAGTCTCTGACTCTTTGGTCTCTTTCTCCCGCGTCTCTTTGTATAAGTTGATCTCCGCTAGGAGATAGGCATAAAGACCGTTTCTCGGATCCGATTGCCGAGCATTTACTAGAGACTGTTCTGCTTGATCCAGAGCTTCAGGGAGATTACCTCTTTGCTCTACGGTTCGGAGGTAGACCAGAAAATGTAAGCCGGCGTCCCGGGGGGCCAGCTCCAAGGCGGAGAGATAAGCCTTGAGTAGAGGGTCTTCAGTAGAAGAGCTTTGGGAAGGAGGGTTTTCCCCTTCCTGTGAAAACGAACCTTGGTTGGAGGTGGTAGTTGGCCGGCTTCCTGAAGGACGGTGGTTTTCTGTTGAGTTAGCCTCTTCTTTAGAGGATTGAGCCTCTTCTCCCTTGGAGGAGGCATCGGTCAATTCGGGAATCAGGCGGAGAAGGTCCGCATAGCTTTTTCGATAAGCCACCTTGCGGGGGGCGAGCTCGATCGCTTTCTGAAATTGTTCTTGAGCTTTTCGAGCTTTCTCCTTTGGTTGATGAGTTAAACCGAAGCGTGCTTGAGCCAGGAGTATCCACCCTAGAGTATGGTAGAACTCAGCCTCCCGGGGTTGGATCTGCAAAGCCTTAGCCGACTCCTCTTCAGCTAATTGAAAGAGAGGTCGTACCACTTCTTGAAGATTGGAGGATTGAAGGTTTTTGCGTTCTCGGTTGCTTGCTTCTAGCTGGTTCTCTGGCAGAGTCAACCAAAGTAGTTCCAAGGCCCGGCCGGCATAGGCTGACCCTAGAGCCTCTCGGTAATAAGGGTTATTAGGTTCTTGCTCTACTGCTTTTTGTAACAGGGAAATAGAGCGGTGGTACCATCTTCCTGATCGAAGATGGAGACTGGCACTTTTAAAAAGGATTTGAGGGTCTCTCTCTTCTGGAAGAGCTCCTATCGGGGATAATAGAAGCGATAAGAGGAGTAGAAGGAGTTTGAACTCCCCAGAATCCGGATAGATTCTCACTAAGTTCACCCCCTTACCTCGGGGATAGATTCCCTTAATACTCTTAGCCAACCTTTAAGAGATTTAAACGACCTCAGGAAATAGGACTTAGGGTTTCTAGATTCTTCTCAAAGTTTTCTCCAATCTTTTCCCAAAAGGGAAGGTGCTCATCGTTGACCTAATTCTCCCTCGGAAGTATGATAGGCTAGGAGGATTAGGAAGATGTTGAAGACTTTCCGGCAGTTGGTGGAGGAAGCGAAACAGGTCATTCAGACGATTACGCCCGAGGAGCTTTGTAAACGAATTCAGGAGGAAGGTTCCTGGGTGGTTATAGATGTCCGGGAGTCTGAAGATTATAAAGAGGGCCATCTTCCCGGGGCGGTGAATATCCCTCGGGGGATGCTGGAGATGAAGATTGATGAAGTAGCGACCTCAGAGGGGACGCCGATTGTGGTTTATTGTGGAGGAGGTTCTCGATCAGCCCTTTCTGCGAAGACTTTGCAAGAGATGGGCTACCAAAGGGTCTTCTCTCTAGAAGAAGGATTTCGAGGTTGGAGAAGCCGTGGCTATCTTGTGGAGGAGGGGGAATAAAGTAAGGAGAGAGAAGGGAAGCAATGGTCCAAGAGTTTGAAAGTGTGGAAGATTTCTGGAGTTACCTGGAAGACGAGGTCTTTGAGCTCGAGTTCAAGATGAAAGCGACCAAACGCCAGGGAGATAAAAAAGATTTTGCTCTCCAAGCGATTTGCTATGCCAAGGCTTGTGAGGTCATCCAAGCCTCGGGTTTTGGAAAAACCAGGGTCCAAATCCCTATTTTCCCTTTTGAGGCAGAGAATCTGCGAGAACCCTTCCCTGGTTCCCACCTGGTTTATGTAGAAGGGCCTGATCGGTCCGGTGCCCGCTACTTAGAGGCGGTTTTGGAATATGCTATGGGGGGGCAGGCGGTGGTTCATCTCGAGGCTAAGGAGCCTTATGTAGAGTGGACTCCGGGGGAGAGAACGGGTGGCGAATGAAACGAGTAAAGGACCTAGGAGAGTTCGGTCTTATTAACTGGGTGGCCCAGATTTTAGGGGTTTCTTCGGTGGAAGTAGTAGTTGGCATCGGGGATGACTCCGCCGTTTTGCGTTGTTCCCAGGATCTCCTCCTCTTCACGACGGATGCTCTTTTGGAGGGAGTGCACTTTCGCCGGGATTTTAGCCTTCCGGAGGATGTGGGTTGGAAAACAGTGGCTGTAAATGTTAGCGATATCTCGGCGATGGGGGGGAAGCCCACCTTTGGAGTCCTTACTCTGGGTTTGCCCTCGGATACCCCTCTGGAGTGGGTTAAAGGGTTTTATAGAGGGATGACCGAAGCGGCTCAAGCTTTTGGAGTTGAGATCGTCGGCGGAGATACTACTGCCTCTCTCCAAGGGATAGTGATTAATCTTGCTCTTCTAGGGGTGGTGGAGCCGGAATACCTGGTTTTGCGTCAAGGCGCCCAGATGGGAGATCTTATAGGGGTTACCGGAACCCTGGGAGATGCTGCTGCAGGCCTGGCGTTATTGAAGGCGGGAATTCAATCTTCAGAGTGGGATAGGTGTTATCGGGCACACCAACGCCCTATTCCACGTTTAGCTGAGGCTCGTTCTGCTGTGAAAACCCGCCAGATTCATGCCATGATGGATCTCAGTGACGGCTTAGCAGGGGACCTCCGTCATTTATGCCAGAGAAGTGGAGTAGGGGCGATCATCGAGACTTCTCAGATTCCCCTCTCCTTGGAGTGCCAGCAGTCTGCTGAGGCCCTTGGTCTCAACCCCTTAGAGTGGGCCTTACGAGGAGGCGAGGATTATGAACTCTTAATGACCTTCCCTGAAGCCTCTTTAGAAGTAGTGTCTCAGGCAATTTACCAGGCTACCGGAACTCGCCTTACCCCTATTGGTAGAGTAGTGGCGGAGGGCTTCCGCCTTCTTTGGCCTGATGGTTCCACTGAAGATTTGCCTTTAAAAGGATATGAGCATTTTACTTCTTAAAACGCTTCCTTGATCCGATGAAGGAGAAAATCTTCTGGTCTCATTCTTCGGAGGATACGGAGAATCTCGGCAAAACCCTAGGCTCTCTCCTAGAGCCTCCCCTGCTCCTTCTTCTTATCGGCGATTTAGGAACGGGTAAAACCACTTTTGTAAGAGGTTTGGCCCGGGGATTAGGCATCTCTTCGGGGGTAAACAGCCCTAGTTTTGCACTGATCCAAGAGTATAACGGCCGGATTCCTTTGTATCATATTGATTTGTATCGCTTGTCTCAACCTGAGGATTTGGAAACTTTGGGATTGGAGGAGTATTTGTCGGCGTGGGCCGTGGTGGCCATTGAATGGCCAGAAATTGCCCAGCCTCTATTGACCGGGGAGCGGTTGGAAGTGCGTTTTAGCTTGCAGAATGATGACCGGGAGTTACACCTGATTGCTTTTGGTCAAAGGGTAGAGCAGATCTTGGAGCGATGGGATGAGGGTTCTAGCCATTGATACTGCCACAGAAATTTGCGGGCTTGCTTTATGTAATGAGGGTGGAATCATCGAAGCTCAGACCTTTCGTCAGCAGAGAGAAGTTTCGCGCCAATGGGCGGTACGACTTCGGAGCATTTTAGAGAGAACGGGGTTATCCCTCTCCCAGATAGAAGGATTTGTTGTTAATATCGGCCCTGGATCCTTTACAGGAGTGCGGGTGGGGGTCACCGCAGCTAAAGTTTTTGCTCACTCCCTTTCCAAACCCCTGTTGGGCTTAAATACTTTGGAGTTGCTGGTTCTTCCCTTCCGAGGTCTAGTTTTTTCCTCTCTTTGCCCCATAGTCTTCTGCCGCAGGGGGGAGATTTATACCGCTTTATACCGTTTTGATGACCAAGAGCTGAGAGTTCTAAAGGATCCTCGGTCTTTGCCTATAGACCAATTTCCTGCTTTTTTAGGGGAGGAGTCCGAAACCCTCCTCTGTGGGGAGATCGCGTGGGTGAAAAACCTTCCCTTTAAGAGTTCAGTGCGGTGGGCTGAGCCTCGCTATCACTTCCCAGATATAACTGTTCTTGCTTTGGAAGGCCGTCGCCGATTACTGATGGGACAGAGGGATGAGCCAAACCTCCTTATTCCTTTCTATCTTAAACTTTCCCAAGCGGAGGAACGATTCGCATCTTCAGTGGGATGAGAGTATGGACCATACCTCTTTAAAGGCTTCATCCACATCCTAGGATAAGGTCAATCGCTTGATGGAGGATTTGGACCACATCAGAGAGGTTAACGACTCCATCTTTGTTGACATCAGCTATGGAGGAAGGGGGAAGAGGGCTCAACCCAGCGATGGCTCGAAGGGCTAGAACAGCGTCCGCCACGGTAATTCGACCATCGTTGTTGAGGTCCCCAGACCTTGGGGAAGGAGCTCCTGGATTGCGAGCTAAGACAAGAACACCATCCCGTCGGCCGTAGGCGAAAAATTGGTTATCAGGGGAGAAAGCCACTGCGAGAACCCCTGCATCCGTCTCCTCTCTAAAGGTGAGGGGATTTTGAAGGTCCTTCATGGGGAAAAATTTAAGAGAAGCCTCATAGGTGCCGATAGCCAAGGTTTGTCCATCAGGAGAAAAAGCCAAGGCCATTATTGAGCAGGGACATTGATAAGAGAAGAGAAGTCGCCCTCCTTCTGTTTGCCAAATTTTTAGAGAGCTGTCAGGAGCTAGGCCTGCTGAGGCGAGTTTTTCCCCATCCGGGGAGAAAGCTACTGACCACACCGGTGCGGTATGCCCAGTGAGGGTTTGGAGAAGAGATCCATCTTTTACTCGCCAGATTTTGATAGTGAAGTCTGTATTTCCTGTGGCGATCATCTGGCTATCCGGAGAGAAGGCGATCGAAAAAGGACAACAGTTGGATAGGATGACTTGCTGGAGAGAACCATCTTCGATCTTCCATAATCGGAGGGCACCGTCTCGGCTACCGGAGACGAGAAATTTTCCATCGGGAGAGAAGGGAGCAGAGAAGATACAGCAACTGTGTTCAAAGGTCCTGAGGAGTTGCCCATTATTGACAAGCCAGAGTTTAACCGTTGTGTCTTGGCTACCGGAAGCGAGATACTCTCCATCAGGAGAAAAGGATACCGACCAGATGGGGGCCGAGTGCCCCGTGAAAGTTCGAAGGAGTTGCCCATCGATGGCCCGCCAGATTTTGACGGTTTGGTCTTCACTTCCTGTGGCGAGAAGCAGACCATTAGGAGAGAAAGCGATTGATCGGATAGGGAGGAGGTGGGCGGGTTGGGACCATTCGATCTTTAGGGCCTCTGCTTGGGCAAGGGGGGTAAAACCTGTTAGGAGGAGCACCCCTAGGAGGGGCAAGAGGGTTAAGAGCGGTTTTCTCATTTGAATCCTCCTAGGCTTTTGGGGAGAGATCGTCTGTTGTGAGGTGGTAAGGAAGAGGTTTGATTTCGCTTTCTTTCCCCTTCGTGAAAATTATAACAAATTTTCTCTTAAAGGGGAAGGGGGCTTCTCTAGCCAAATTCAATTTGAGAAGAGGAGGTCTTTTATTCTCCTCCAGGGGGGAAAAAATGAGTCAGCCGATTCGCCGCCCAGCAGTTTCCGGAACTTTCTATCCCAGTGATCCTTCCGAGTTGAGGGAGTTAGTTCAACAATGTTTTCTTGGTCCTTTAGGCCCTGGGGTTTTACCAGAACCCCGGCCCGAACCGGTGAAGGATTTAATCGCTTTAGTTTGCCCCCATGCAGGCTTGATTTATTCAGGGGGAGCTGCCGCTTATTCTTTTCGAGACCTGGCTTTAGCTGGCACTCCGGAGACCGTGGTTTTGGTGGGGCCAAACCACCGAGGATGGGGAGCACCGATTGCTATTATTCCTCGAGGCTTATGGTATACCCCCTTAGGAGAGTTGCCAGTAGATGAAGAATTGTCTCGAGAGCTGATGTCTGTTTCTCCTAATATAGTGGAGGACTGGTCTGCCCACTCCTTAGAGCACTCACTAGAAGTAGAACTTCCTTTCCTCCAATTTCTCTACGATGGCCGAGTCAGGTTTGTCCCTATCCTTTTGGGCTTTTGGGATTTACACCCTGCTTTAGAGTTGGGGCGCGTGATTGCCGAAGTAGTGCGAGAAAGGAATCTGGTGTTAATTGCCAGCACAGATTTCACCCACTATGAGAGTGAAGCCAGTGCCAGGCAGAAGGATCAGTTTGCTTTGGAGGCGATTCAACAACTGGACCCTCAGCGGTTATGGCGAACTGCCACAGAGAGGCGAATCACAATGTGTGGATTAATGCCCACCCTTGCTGTGGTGGAATCTGCGCGACTTCTAGGAGCTCAAAGAGTCTGTTTAAATCGTTATTATACCTCTGGCGAGGTTACCGGAGATCGTCAGTCGGTCGTGGCTTATGCCTCTTTGAGCTTCTATAGAGGAGATGGAACTGGCGGGAGCAAGAATTCGTCTTAATCAGTTGGAATATACTTCTCGGAATATATGATGATAATGGAGGCAACCTATGTTCGCTTCGCTCGAAAACCACCGGAGACGATGGCAAATCTCTTCGTATCTTCCCCTTTTGATTGCTTTGGCCGCTTTAGCGTTAAGCCTAGGAGTGGTTTTTTATTCAAACCAGTCTGCCTCTGCTGTTGATAAGAGAGAGGGTAGACAGGCCCTTGCAGAACTTCAGGATGCTTTTACCTCGATTGCCGAGGAAGTAGAACCTTCGGTTGTAGGAATTCATGTAGAGCCTCGAGTGCCGGAGGTGCAGACGGAAGATCAGGACCGAGGTGAGGATGACCTCTTTCGAGAGTTCCGAGAGCTTTTCCCCGATTTCCCTCTTCCTCCTCGTTCTTTGCGTCGAATGCCTCGGCAGGTTGAGCCTCCTTCTAGTGGATCAGGGATCATCGTCCGGCGTATTGGAAATGAGTTTTATATTCTGACTAATTGGCACGTGATTGAATCGGCAGTTCCGTCCCCCACCCGGAGAGGGGTTTCTCCGAAGGAGATGGGGAAGATCACTGTCTCTTTGAGTGATAACCCGGACGATGAAGTGAGGGCAGAGTTTGTGGGGGCGGATGAAAAGACCGACTTAGCGGTAATCAAGGTGCGCCTCACAGGTCAGCAAGCAAATCGCCAACCTGCTCAGTTGGGGGATTCCGACAAGGTGAAAATCGGTCAGTGGGCCATTGCGATAGGCAACCCCCTGGATATAGGGATCACTTTTACCGTTGGGGTCATTAGCGCAAAGGGGAGGGATGTTTCCATCCCTGCTAGCTACGCTGATTATCGGGGGATGCTTCAAACGGACGCGGCGATTAACCCTGGCAACTCCGGAGGCCCCTTGATAGATATTGAGGGGAGGGTGATTGGAATTAACACTGCTATCGCCACCCGACCTTTTGGTAGCCCCGGCTCTATAGGGATTGGGTTTGCTATTCCCATCAATGTGGCGCGAGACATTATGGAGCAATTGATTACTCGAGGTGAAGTAATCCGAGGTTGGCTAGGAGTGCAAACGGTGACTGCTAACCGGAGGTTACGACCCGAGATCGCTCGTTTGTTAGGTGTGGAGAAGGGTGCTCTAGTGGATGAGGTTTTCCCTGGTAGCCCCGCGGATAAAGCAGGAATTAAGCCGAAAGATGTTATCATTCAATGGGGAGACAGACGGATTGAAAGCTTTGATGATTTGGAGCGTGCGGTAGCGACTACCCCGCCGGGTGTGCGAGTCCCCTTGAAGGTGATTCGAAATAAACGGGAGATCACTTTAACCGTTGTTACAGAGAAGCGTCCTCCGGAGAGCGAGCTAAAGTCTGCCCGTGCTCAGACACCTCCAGAGGAAGGAGGAGTGAATAGAGGGAGTTCAGCCAATACCGCTAAAGCCTTTGGTGTCACTGTTCGGAATGCCTCTCCAGCAGAGCAGAGGGAGATTGGAGGCCCCGCAGTGGTGGTTCAAGACGTCCAACCGGGAACTCCCGCAGCCTCCCGAATCCTAGAGGGAGACGCTATTTTGGAGATCGAGGGCAATCCTGTCAGGAGCGTAGAGGACTTCCGCCGGTTGACAGCTACTTTGGGGAATCAGCCTTTTGTCCTTCAGCTAAGCCGAAAGGATCCGGATACTGGCCGTCGCTTCCGGATGCTAACTGTAGTAAAGCCGGAGTAGGAGGCTGGAGGGGTTTTGAACGGTTTACCGGGAGGATAACTCTCCTCTACCTCCCTAGATATGGATGTGGGAGGGCGAGGCTCCAGCTGGGCTGCGATCCCCTCCTTCTCAGCTCACTGGGAGGTTCGCCCTCCTAAGAGTTGGCCCTCCTCCTAGGTTATACCAGAGGGAGGTTACTTTCATCCCTAAAGGGTCTTTGAATTAAGCTCGCTTTCACCTTAAGGAGTTCCCCTTCTAACACCCAACTTTGCCAAAAAGTTTTCCCCCTAAGAAAAAGCTTCTTTCAGGAAGAAAATAATCTTGGTGACCCCAAATTTCAAGGAGAGGAGATCATTTAATGAAAGCATCCTCACTTCCCCGCTGGCGAGGATTTAACCTCTTGGAAAAGTTTACTGCTGAACGTAACGCTCCCTTCCGTGAAGAAGACTTCGAGTGGATAGCGGAATGGGGCTTCAATTTTGTACGCCTCCCCCTCTCTTACCGCTGCTGGACCGAAGGAAACAATTGGCTGAAGCTGAAAGAAGAAGTCCTTAAAGAGATAGATCAAGCGATAGAGTGGGGCCAAAAATACAACATCCATATTAACATCAATTTTCACCGGGCCCCTGGCTACTGCGTTAATCCCCCAAAGGAACCTTTAGACCTGTGGAGTAGTGAAGAGGCTCTAAAAGCCTGTGCCTTCCACTGGGCTTACTTCGCCAAACGCTACCACGGGATTCCCAACTCTCAATTGAGCTTTAATCTGCTTAATGAGCCTGGAAACATTCCTGAAGAAATTTATGTACGAGTAATCCAGCGCTTGGTAGAAGCCATTCGAAGAGAAGATCCCTACCGCTTAATCATTGTGGATGGATTACGGTGGGGGCGTGATCCGGTTTATGGGTTGGTGGAACTTGGGGTTGCCCAAAGTACCCGCGGTTATGACCCTATGCCCCTCAGCCATTATAAAGCCTCTTGGATCAAGGGCTCAGATACCTGGCCGGAACCAACTTGGCCTTTGAAAATTAATGGGAAAGACCTTTGGGATAAGGAACGTCTCCGAAAGGAGAGGATTGAACCCTGGAAAGCTTTAGAGCGTAAAGGAGTAGGGGTTCACGTTGGAGAATGGGGTGCTTTTTGTCACACACCTCACTATGTAGTCTTAGCGTGGATGCGTGATTACCTTGAACTTTGGAAAGCAGCAGGTTGGGGTTGGGCTTTGTGGAACTTCCGAGGACCCTTCGGTATCCTTGATAGTAACCGTGCAGACACCCCATATGAGGAATTTCGCGGTCATCAGCTCGACCGAAAGATGCTGGAACTCCTCCAAGCTTACTAGAGGAGTAACTCAAACCCCTTTAACCCCGTATCCAGGGCAAGGGCGGAGGAAAAAGAGGAAGAGGAGAGAAGGAGAAAGGGGAAATCCAAACTAAGGGTAGATAATTAAGAAAGGAGGAGCTTATGAAAACCGGGGGGCTTACGCGGAGGGAGTTTTTAAAACAAGTAGGAGCTACCACTGCCATTATGGGATTGGAAATGGCTCAAACCGTCTCTCAAGTTTCATCGCAAAGTGCTAACGAAAAGATAGTCCTAGGCTTCATCGGAACTGGCAGTCGAGGCCAATACCTTATGCGAATAGCCCTTCAGAACCCCGACGTAGAAGTTGCTGCCGTGTGTGATGTAGTGGAGGAGCGATTGGCCTCCGCAGTCCGGTTGACAGAAGGGAAAGCAACACCTTATAAAGATTTCCGACGTCTACTAGAGCGCAAAGACCTCGATGCAGTCTTTATTGCGACGCCTGACCATTGGCACTGCATCCAAACTATTGCCGCCTGTGAAGCAGGTAAGGATGTCTATGTTGAAAAACCTCTGGGACAAAATATCGCTGAGGGAAGGGCCGCGGTCAACGCAGGAAAGAGATTTAACCGAGTTATCCAACACGGTACTCAGCAGCTCAGTGGCCAACACTACGCAGAGGCTAAAAGGTTGATTCAGTCAGGAGTTTTGGGCAAAATCACTAGAGTGCGAATTTGGAACGTATGGAATGAAGTTCCCTATGGAATTGGGAATCCACCCGACGAGCCGGTTCCTCCAGGAGTGGATTATGATCTGTGGCTTGGCCCTGCTCCTAAACGCCCTTTTAACCGGAATCGTTTCCAGGCTCCAGGGTACTGGTTTTTCTGGGATTACTCTGGGGGGTTTATGCTCTCCTGGGCCATCCACCATATTGACACGGTGCATTGGATTCTCGGCGTCACCGCTCCCAAATCCGCAACTTCAGTAGGGGGCAAATATGCCCTCCAAGACAATCGGGAAACACCCGATACCCAAGACGCCTTCCTCGATTATGGTGACTTCTATGTCCAGGCCTCCATTTACCATACTAACGCCCGACCTATTGAAGGCTCCAACTATGGTATCGCCTTCTATGGTTCCAACGGTACAATGCGGTTGACCCGGGAGGGTTTCGAGATCTTTCCCGAAGGGAACCGGACGAAACCTCTCCAGCACGGAGGGTCCCCTCAAGACGAACCTCACGTTCGAAATTTCCTCGATTGTGTGCGCAGTCGCAAAGAACCTACCGCCCCCCTTGGGTGGGGGCATTGGTCCACTAACGCTATGCACCTAGCCAACATCGCTTTCCGAACCAAACGAGTCATCCGTTGGGACCCAGAGCGGGAGCTAATCATCGGAGATGAAGGAGCCAACCGGTATCTATGCCGTACTTACCGCTCCCCTTGGGGAAAATATGTTCAGCGATACCTCTCACCCCATCATAAGCGTTACTTCCATGAAACCTCTTAATCAAAGAAATGCTAGCTATAAACCTTACCACCAGATTAAAGGATCATTAAGGGAAGGAGAAGGTATATGTCTTCGCAAAGCCCTATTATTTGGATGATCGCTCTCCTCAGCTTAACGATCTTCTGCTTATCCGGAGGGCAACCTTTAGCCGAACAAAAGAGTGGAGGTCAAAAAATCCGAGTCCTAATTATCACCGGCGGGCACGACTTTGAACGAGAACCCTTCTTCAACTTGTTTAAAAGCCTGGAAACCCTCTCTTTCCAAGAAGCCCAACACCCCGGGGCCTACGATTTCTTCCAACCAGAGAAGGCAAACCAATATGATGTAATCGTCCTCTACGATATGTGGCAAGACATTAGCGAAGAAGAGAAGAAGAACTTTATAAATCTTTTAAAAAAAGGAAAAGGATTGGTTGCCCTGCATCATTCTCTGGCCAGCCATCAGAATTGGGAGGAATATTCGAAGATTATTGGTGGTAAATTCTACCTCCAAGGGCACCGGGCGAACGGAGTAGAAAAACCTTCTTCTTTTAAGCATGGCGTCCGGTTCACCGTCTATATTGCGGACCCCCATCACCCTGTGACCCGAGGTCTAAAAGACTTCGAGATTCTCGACGAAACTTATGGCAACTTTGAGGTGAATCCGAAGGTAAAGGTTCTTTTGACCACTGATGAACCTTCTAGTGGTAGAGTCATCGGTTGGGCCAACACTTATGGCAAAGCTCGCATCGTTTACCTTCAGTTAGGCCACGACCACACCGCTTACGAAAACCCTTATTATCGGCGATTAATCCTCCAAGCCATCTACTGGGCGGCGGGTAGCCGAGTCAAAGTGCGTTAGTGAACTCCCTGAAGGATAACTCTTTACGCCCAAGTCCTAGGGAGGAGTAAACAAAATCCTGCTAGAAGGAATATAATGCCATTGAAATAGCGGGTGAGGGTTAGAACAGTGGCCCGGGTATTTTTAAGCCTAGGCTCTAACCTTAATGGTCGGCGGTACTACTTGGAAGCCGGGTTGAGGGAGCTAAAGCGGTTGGGCTGGGTGAGGAAGCTTTCTCACTTCTACGAAACCACTCCAGTAGGCTACCTGAACCAACCGGCCTTCCTAAACTTGGTGGTGGAAATGGATACGGAGTTCTCTCCCAGGGTTCTCCTTCAGAAGATCAAAGCGATCGAGGCCAAGATGGGTCGAAGACCTGGCCCCCGCTGGGGACCCCGAGTACTGGATATAGACATCATTACCTACGAAGACCTTCACCTTCAGTGGCAGGGGCTGACCCTTCCCCATCCTGAAGCATACCGACGGAGCTTCGTCTTAGAACCCCTAAAAGAGATTGCGCCGGAAGCCACCGAGAAACTCCAACCACAGAAAGATACCTATGCTCCCAAAGGATAGAAACCTTAGTGAGACCCTCTTTTGAAAATAAGGACTATTATACTATCCTAGGATTACCTCCCACAGCGAGTCAGGAGATGATTAGACGGCGGTACCGACAATTAGTTCGCCGTTTGCATCCTGACGTGAATCCTGGAAACCCTCAAGCCCATCAACTCTTTCTTGAAATCCAAGAGGCCTATCAGGTTCTTGCTGACCCCGCCCGGCGCAAAGCCTACGACACCCATCGGCAAGAATGGCTGAAACGAGTTGCTGGCTTCGGGACTACCGAAACACCGCAAGGAAGAAAGGAATTCTCAACAACCGCTCCTAGAGAGAGAATTCCCCTCCTTCTAGAGGAAGCCCGGAGAGCCTTTTACCGAAAAGATTATCCCACCGCTCGACGTTTGTGCCGACAAATCCTCTCTGTAAATCCCCACAATTCAGAAGCATACCTCCTCCTTGGAGACATTGCCTCTATTGAGAACAAACGAGACCTCGCTATTGCGATGTACACCTATGCTCAACAGTTCGACCCAAACAACCCGGAACCCCTAAGAAAGCTAGACCGCCTTTTAGAAGAGGAGAGAAAACGAGTAGACCAAATTCTGCTGAGAGAGTCTGTTTTAGCGCGAGCGCCTCTCTTTCTCCTGGCTCTCGATGTTCTCCTCATCCTTGTCCTCTATTTAATGAGCCTCAAGCCTCCTCAAAGCCAAAGGGAGGTCATCCAAAGTTTCCTCTGGTTTCAAGGTATTCCCAAGCGAGTTTTATGGCTATTGTTAGGAGATGCCTTCCTTATGGCTCTCTTCTTATCGGGTTTAGGAGGGATAAAACGCTTTGATGATGAAATGGTTTTTAGTTCCCGCTTCGACCAAGCGGGAGGGGGGAGCGTTCCTATTGGTCTGTTTGTTCCCCTCCTGGCGCTTCTCTCTCTCTACCTAGCCTTTTTCGTCTATTTGATCATTGCTTTCCTTCAAGAACGTTTTTCCCTTTCTGTGGTCTTTGCTTTCGTCAGTGTCCTTCTCTTAACCTTTCTTTTCGCCCTGCCTCACCCCACCTTAATGAAACCGATGCTTCTTTGGGCCTCTGGGCTCGCCTTTTCCAGTTTCTGTTTAGGCTGGATGGTCGCCGATTCTTTTCGCCCCTACTGGTAAATCCTCTTCCGAAGGGTTAAAATACTTAGGGACATCTTATTATGTTACACAGGCTCTAGCCGGATTAACTGAAATACGAGGGAGAGGGCCGTCTGCAAGGGAATTGAAGGTTGCCCGATTATTCAGTCATCCTAAAGTTTTAAGAGGCCGCCTATGGAAAACAGAGTCACAGTTCCCCTACTTCGCCGGATGAAAGAAGAGCGGCAGAAGATCACTGCCCTAACTGCCTACGATACCCCTACTGCTCGTTTAATAGACCAAGCTGGTATTGACCTGATTTTGGTGGGAGATTCTTTAGGCAACGTTGTTTTAGGTTATGAAACCACCCTCCCGGTAACGATGGAAGATATGATTCGCCATACCCAAGCGGTGTGTCGAGGGGTACAACGGGCCTTGGTGGTAGCGGATATGCCCTTCCTAAGCTATCAAACAGGCCTTGAGGATGCCCTCCGCAATGCCGGCCGATTAATCAAAGAGGGAGGAGCCTCTGCCGTCAAGCTGGAAGGGGGAGGTTGGACCATAGAGATCGTTCGGCGATTAGTGGAGATAGGTATTCCTGTAATGGGCCATCTCGGTTGGACACCCCAATCGGTCCATCTCTATGGCCGCCCTACCGTTAGAGGGAGAACCCGGGAGGTAGCCCAACAAATCCTGGACGATGCCCGTGCTCTTCAGGAAGCAGGAGCCTTTGCTATCGTGCTGGAAGTCATCCCCGAACGGTTGGCAGCTCTGATTACGGACACCCTAACCATCCCCACCATCGGAATCGGAGCTGGCCCCCATTGCGATGGGCAAATTTTGGTTTGCCACGATATTCTCGGTCTAGGAACAGCCAGCTACCGCCATGTTAAACAGTATGCAGACGTAGCCAAGATAATGCTCGACGCTTTCCAAGCCTACCGGGAAGAAGTACTCAACGGTACTTTCCCTCAACGCCAACACTCCTTCGCTATGGACGAGGAAGAATTAGCTGGGTTGGATCAGATGTGATCATCGCCTCTTCCGGGCTAATTCGGCTCCCTATGGGAGAAGGTTCTATCGAGATTCTACCCTTACCCTAGGAAAAGTAAAGCCTTATTCCCTCCCTCTCAACTCATCATCCAAGGGGCCTAACCCTCCTCCCCAAAAACAGCCCTGATTAAAGAACCCCTGGAGGCCCCTATTCTTAAAAACGGGGAACTTGCTCACTCCACTGAACAACGTTATAATGAACTTAGCAGGTACCAGATAACCGGCTCACTACACGCCCTTCAATCCCGCGAATGGAATCGAAGATCAATTCGGATTTTCATTCCTTTCCTTCTTCAGCCCAGTGGCCCACCCTCAGCCGCGAGCAGTTTCAAGCCCTTTACGAAGCCAGCCTGGCTATATCTACTAACCTTGACCTTAAAAAAACCCTGGAGAGTATCGTCCTATCAGTTCGGTACAAGCTTGGCTTTGATCGAGCGGGGATCTGGCTCTACGACAAGGCGAGAGAAGGGTTAAAAGGGTCCATAGGTACCGATCGACAGCTCCATTTATGTGATGAATCCAACCTTTTCATCCCCCTCTCAAAGGTGAATGAACCTACGGTTCAGGTTCTCACCCGCCGAATCCCCTATTTCCTCACCCAGGATTTAGAAAAGGCAGTGCCCCCTGAAAACCGGGTGGGAATGGAAGGAGTAAAAGCAAATGTGATTGTCCCTCTGGAGATCCACGGAGAGATCCTGGGAGTATTATCGGCCGATAATCTGGTAACCCAACGAACTATTCCTGAAGAGAGCATTTTACTCCTGCGCCTTTTTGCCACCTTTGCGGCTGCAGCAGTGGCCAACGCTATTAACGCCGAAGAGAAAGCTAAAGCAGTAGCTCAGGAACGGATTCAATCCCGCCTCGAAGCGAAGGTGAAGATCCTGGAGCTCTGCAACCAGATCGCCCAGGCCTTTACCAGTTTAGAAACGGACCAGGTTCTGCGCACCCTGAGAGATGGGTTGATCAACGTCTTGGGCTTTGATCGGGCGGGAATCCTTCTACTTGATCCCAAAGACCCTCACTATCTACAAGGAACTTGGGGAACCGACGCCTGGGGTCGTCTCAGAGATGAACATAACGTTCGCTACCGGATTGAAGACTTCGAGGACCTTAAGAAAATAGTGAAAGAGGATTCTCCTTACCTCCTTCATCACATTAGCTCTCCGGACCGACCCGATTTAGATCAAGGGAAGAAGGAGGTTCTCCAGCATGCTTTGGTACCCTTACGGGTAGGTAAAAGAATTATCGGTGTTCTTTCGGTAGATAATTTGTTGACCCAACGCCCCATCACCGAGGAGGATATAGAGGCCCTCCTAGTGATTAGCGGTCATGCGAGCGCGGCTCTAGAGAAGGCCCGGCTCTATGCTCTGGAGCAATCTATTAACCAACGCCTCCGAAAGGTGTTGGTTCGGGAAAAAAAGATTGCCAGCACCCTTCAAAAATGCTTTGTCCCTTCTATCCCCTCACAAATCAATGGCCTTAGGCTCGCCCATCTTTATCGTCCAGCCCTTGCAGAAGCGGAAGTGGGCGGAGACTTTTACGATATCCTTCCCCTCACCGAAGACCTCCTCTGCCTAGCAATGGCCGATGTCTCCGGAAAAGGCTTGACCGCCGCAACCCAAGCGGCTTTAACCCGATATGCCCTCCAGGCCTATGCCTTTGAAGATCCCTCCCCCTTAGCGGTCCTTAAGCGAACCAACTGTTTCCTCTATCGCTTCTTTCCTGAAGATGCCTTTGTTACTCTCCTTTATATCCTCTTAGATCTGAAAAGAGGTACAGGAAGATACGCAATTGCCGGTCATGAACCTGCGATGCTCTACCGGGCCCAGGACCACTCCGTTGAGGTGCTCGTAGGGAGTGGGCTTGTATTAGGTTATACTCGCTCCATCCCAATCACAGAATATTGTTTTGAGTTAAAAGAGGGAGATGCTCTCCTTCTCTACTCCGATGGGGTCACCGAAGCCCGCTATCAAGGGCAATTTTTCGGCTATAACCGAGTCCAAGAGATCCTTCACTTCTACGGGCATCGCTCCCCGGAGTTCATCATCCGGCACATTTACTCTCAAGTGCTTCGTTTCTCCAACGGCCGGCTTCGGGATGATGTTGCTCTCATGCTGATTAAATACTCCTCCTAGAAATTCCGGTCCTATCGCGGTTTCACCTTGCGGAGGGTCATACTAATCCTTACCACCGCCTCCTCACCGGGATAGGCTTCCTCAAATTTCATTACCTTTCGCTCTCCACCTTTGAAAAGGGCGACAAGCCTTTGAGAGAGACATAGTCCGATAAGCCAATCCTGATGATCTAACCTCTGTTTTCTAAAAGAGAGGATTCCATCACCCTTATATTCCCATTCTCCTATCCGAAACCCGAAGGGGCTACACCATCCACCCCAATCATAACCTAATAGACGATCGTCAGGTAAGGTCTCCCAACCGGTCGCTATTCGGTTACGGACCTTAGAAAATGCTTGTTGTTTCTTCAGGGGCCACAACCAGAGAATGACCCCTGAATCAGCAGGGAGCCTCCGCCGGTCAATCCAATAATCGATCTGGAGACCATTATGATTAAGCGATCGAGTTTTCCATCCTACCAGCACCTTCGGAGGCAAGGGGTGTAAGTCCTTCGGCTTCGGGGCAGCGAACATCGGGTTTGTAGTCGTCCAATAGAGGCCTGGGGAAAGGGAGCTATCTTCTTCTGCAGTTGTTTCTTTTAAGGGGGGTTTGATTAGGTCTTGGAGGATAACCTCAGGTTTTTTGAAAGTTTTGGGGCATAGTGACGCTAACACAGCCCTTTGCTCACGATTATGTTGGATTGCCTCTGCGCGGCTCATCATATTCTCCCAGGGTACACCCATCCCAAAGTTATGGTCATAGAAAGTGAGTAAGAGGCGAAGGAGATGCCGATCTGGTGGTTTCATTGCCCGGATTCTTCGCTCTGCCTCCTTGGCACAGCGCATAGCAGTTGGAATGGCCGGTCGTACAAAACTTTCCCATTGGCCTCCAAACCCTCCTTGATATACCGGCAAAGAGGCCCCGTAGCATCGTTCAATATGCTCAAAAAAGGCCTGAGGAGGGGCGAGACGAATTTGAGGAGTGCGATGACGTTGGTTCCACTGTTGGGCGAAGAAAGGCAACTTTATTGAAGCGCTCGCATCCCAATTATCAAAGGCATGAAGCACTAGGATAGCATCGTAAGGATAACCCCGTTTCTGGTAATCCTTTATTGTTTCTTCAATACTTTGTTCCATAACTCGCATTGGATCAGGGTCCCGAAATTGAGAGGGGTTGAAGAAGCGGGCGGTTTCGGGGTCGAAACCCAGATGGACAAAGGCCTCTGTATAGCTTCGATCCGAGATCCAGGTAAGCACTCGTTCACCGGTTGGGGCTTTCCACCAAAAAGGGGTTCGGGCAATTTCCTTAGGGAGAGGAGGCGAGAACTGCAAATTGGCACCTATTACTAAGTATCGAACACCGTTCCGGGCAAGGAAGTGAGGCAAATCGAGGGGATGTCCTGGTACATCGTTGAGGATAGCGGTAGTCAAGGTCAAGCCGTGCGACTTTGCCCACTCCACGGGTAAGCGGAACAACTTATCTAATAACCACCCACTCATAACGGTGCTATGGGGGTTAACATATCCCGCACCCAGCCCAAAGCGCCCAGCGCGGAGGAGATGGAGAAGCCATTGAACCTCTGCCTCTGAAGGTTTGCTCTCGAGCCACTGCTCCAACTGCCAGAAAGTTTCAAGGGTCCAGACATAATCAGGATCGCGCTTCGCCGCCTCTAACGCCTGTTGAACGGTTTTTCGCATCTTCTGAGCCACAACAGAAGGTGGGGCGGTAAACCCGATGTCCAAGTGGCTCATAGGGGAAATATAAATCGTCGTAATTGTCGGGGATTGGGAAGCCTTGAGATCCTTTGCTTCCTCCACGGCTCCTCCTAAACTCATCCCTAAAAGAGCTCCAAGAAGTACCCTGCAAATCCACGCTTTCATCTCGGTTTTGGGTTACTGCTATAATGGCTATTAGGGAGTAGAAGGGTTACTTCCCTCCCCTCTAATGGTTTCTATATCTTTTGGAGGAATTACTTGAGCTTAGCCACTTTATTCCCCACTCTTGGTGCCCAGGAGGAGAACAATGATCCGTGTTAAGCGCGTGTATGACCCCATTGACCCCGAAGACGGGGTAAGAATCCTGGTTGACCGCCTTTGGCCCCGGGGGATTAGCAGAGAACGAGCCCAAATTGATGAGTGGTATCGCGAAATTGCCCCTAGCACTGAGTTGAGAAAGTGGTTTAACCATCGGGAAGACCTTTGGGAGGAGTTTCGCCGCAAATATAAAGCGGAGCTCACGCAGAAGCCTCGGAAAACCCTGGTGGAGAAGCTCTACTTCTTATCCCAGCGGAGCAATGTCACCCTTCTTTATTCAGCCAAGGACTCCCAACACAATAATGCCATTGTTCTGTTGGAAGTGTTAAAAGAGCGGTTTGATCGGGATACTGAGGAAGACCTCAGCATATCTGCTGATGGGGGAGAAGCTCCATGTAGTGGAGAGGGGGAATACATAGGGATGGAGGGATAAAAGGTGCGAGAATGGGAGGTTCGGCGTTCGACAAGCTCTTGAACCCGTTGGGGTTGGCTTTGACCCCAGGTTTGTTGGG
>CAYSAW010000001.1:605824-620099 GCA_964429225.1 uncultured bacterium | reverse complement strand
TGAGGACGAAGATGGATGTTCTCGCTATCGGCCCTTTCCTCATTGAAAAAGAGGATTAGAGGAGCAAAGGTAAAAAATAAAAGAGGGAACCTGAACCGCTATTTCTTTGTCTATAAAAAAGGAGGAATTGGCGTAATGAAGAAAGTTTTGGGGATTGCCCTTTTGGGAAGCCTCCTTTTAACAGGAATGGCTTTCTCCAACCTCACCCGGGATAGGGGGGTGAGTTCAGATAGCACGCTGAAGGTTGGGTGTCCTTTGGCTACTCTACTCGGCGGGGCCAATCAGGAGCGGATTTGTCCGGTAACCGGAGTGAAGGAGAGATCAGCTTTACCCTATCACCCGAGGAGGGTAGATGATCTTCTGGTGGTCCACTCTTCGCAACAAGAAGCAACACCTTCTCAAAAGGTAAAGGCTCAGTCTGTTCCAGGGGCAGGAGGCCAAAGGGTTCCCGCTCAGGGTTGCCCAATGATGGTAACCCGATCTTCTTCCTTACTGAATTGCCCGATGATGGGTACTACCAAAGCGGTTTCCTCCAGCCCTTGCCCAATGATGGGAGGCCGGATTTCGGCTTCAACTTCTTGCCCGATGGTCGGCAATAAACAAGGAGGTTCTAAGGGAAAGGGAGAGAGTCCGACGCTGAAGAAAGATTCCCTAGAGGGTTCGAAGCCAGCAGTAAAGCAGAAGATGCCCAGCCTAAAGCAAACTGTTCTTCCGAAAGGTTCTAAAGACATTTGATCTTTCAGACGAGGTAAAGGGAGACCTACCTATCGGGTAGGAGATCCCCACATCTGCTTATAAGGAGGTTCTCTATGAGGAGGCTTTTAGGGATTCTGGTGACAGGAGGTATGTTATTGACAGGGGTGGCTTTCGCTGGAACCGCGAAGTCGGAGAAGGCGAAGGCCCAAGGGTTAGTTTGTCCCGTGATGGGGACGAAGATGGCCTCGGTAAAGGAGGCCAAAGGCGGCAAATACACTTACAAGGGGAAGACCTACTACTTCTGTTGTTCCCAGTGTCTCCCCAAGTTTAAGAAGGATCCCGAGAAGTACATCGAGAAGGCTGAGAAGGAGACCAAGATCCAGAAACTCTCTAAAAAGGCTGAGAAGGAGGCTAAGGCCCAGAAATCCTCTAAAGAAGAGAAGCACGAGGAGCATCACGAGGAGCATAAAGGGCACTAACTTCCCTTAAAATCCCTTAAGAGGTAAAGTACGAAACCTCTTCCTCTTTAGCATGGGCCCTTGAAAGAAGGGCCTACCGCTATGAGGAAGAGGTTTTGTACTTTTTAGCGGTGCTGGTAAGTCTTTGAGAAACACCCCCGGAGAGGCATAAGGTTATCCTATCCTGAGGGGCAACTGGCTAGGAAGGTAACTTCTAAAAAAGGAAAAACCCCTTGGCAAGAAGAAGAAAAGAGTAAGAGCAGGAAGAGAGGGGGAGTAGAATGATTCCTGCGTTATTGAGAAATGCCAGGGTTTTCCCTTTCTTTTTCCCGATCCTCCTCCTGGGAGAAATCTCTCCTCTGGGGGCTTATTCCACTGGGCCTCCGCCGGGCCGAACCGGGGCACCAGGAGAACTAACCTGTAGAGATGTCTGCCACAGCTCTTTTGCCCTCAACTCTGGCCCCGGACAGTTAAGGATCGAGGTGCCCTCCTCTTATCAACCGGAGCAGAAGTACCGTTTAAGAGTTATCCTCTTTCAAACAGGACAATCCCGATGGGGGTTTCAGCTAACCGCTCGTACGAGCACTAATAAGCAAGCAGGATCTTTTTCACCTATTGGCCCAGAAACCCAAGTTATTACTGGGTCTGTGGGAGGATCGCAGTTTCAGTATATTGAGCATACCTCCTCGGGGACTTTCCCAGGGCGCTCCGCAACAGAAACAAATCCGGTGATCTGGGAGGTGGATTGGACCGCTCCTGCTAAGGGATCGGGAACTGTAACTTTCTATTTGGCGGGGAATGCCGCCAACGGAGATGGTTTTAACAGCGGAGATTATATTTATGCTACAACGGTGATGTCTACTGAAAACCACCCTCCTGTAGCCACTGATGACACTGTGACAACTACCGAGGATACAGCGACAGATATTCCTGTGCTGGCTAATGACCTGGATCCGGATGGTGATCCCCTTTCTGTCACCCTTGTTACTCAACCCTCTTTCGGGATAGCTACCCTGAATCCGGATAACACGATAAAATACCTACCCTTCTCTAATTTTAACGGGACGGATACTTTTACCTATGCCCTGAGCGATGGTAAGGGAGGTACTGATGTAGGAACGGTGGTCATCGTTGTAACTTCTATCAATGACCCTCCGGAAGCGAAGGAGGATTTGGCTAAAACTGCGGAGGATTCCGCAGTCGATATCCCTGTCCTTGCCAATGATACTGATCCAGAGGGAGATACCTTAGAGATAGTGGGTATTACCCAGGGTACTTATGGTTTGGTTGAGATTCATCCGGGGAGCACAGTAAGGTATACGCCACAACCCGGTTTTCTGGGGGAGGACAGGTTTACTTACACAATCAGCGACGGGAAAGGAGGAGAGAGTACTGGGATTGTAAGGGTGGTAGTGGTTTTCATTCTTGGGGATGCTAATCTGGACGGAGAGTTTAATCCTCAAGATTTGGTGGAGATGCTCCGTCTTTACTTAGGGATTGTTACCTTGCCTCCTCCCGGTTTCACCAAACAAAAGGCCATTGATGCGGATGGCAATTCTCTTTTTAACGGACAAGATTTGAACCTCTTCTTCCGTCATTTGTTAGGGTTGTAACGGATTGCTGAAGAGCTCTTTCTTTGTTCTTTTTATTTTTGTCCTTAAGTGGCAAAATTCTCAAGATTTGTGGAAAAATTAAAGCGTATATAATGTGGAATAACCTAGTGAAAGGGACCGTATACTGACAAGGGGACTGAGTATAAGGGCCATCCTAAGACCCATGCTTTTGTCAGATGATGCCAGGAGAACCAGATGGAGCAGAAGTTTACTAAGGTTAACACTCCCAGAACCGAGGGCAAGGAGGAGACCTCTATGAAAAAGTTAATGTTGCTTGGTTGGATGATTTTGGTGGGGTGGATAAGTGTTCGAGGGGTGCAGGGAGCCGGCCTTGCGGATAGCTATGACTTTCGAGCCACTGCAGGAGTGTTTAACAATGGACCCAATCTACCTGCCGGGTCCCTCTTTATGTATCGGATAGTGAGGCTTGGGCAAGAACCCCCTCCAAATTCCTCAGTAGTGGTTCAGTTTATTCCTCTCGGAACCAATACCCCTGCTTACACAAGTGGTACCCTTCCCTTAAACAATATAACGTCTGATCCCAACGCTCTTGTGACAGACTTTTCATTACCCCCAGCGGACGGTTATCTTGCCCGGGCGGAGTATAGTGATGGCTCTGTAGATGAGGTGACGATTGGTCCGATAGATGTCAATGCCCGTTTTCCCCAGGCATCGGATATTCTAGCCACTGTCCAATCCAATGGTAATGTGTTAGTGACCTGGAATGAGCCTCCGGGAGTGGTATCTCGAGTCGTGCGCCTTTTTGAAGTTGGGCCTCCTGACACTTTCCGAGATAGCTTCTTCCCTACTAGCAACAGTTTAGAGATTCCTGCGTTGAATTTTTCTGCAGGGAAGATCTACCGTTTATTGATTGAACTGCGGGATTTTGCACCCTTTACCTTGCCTTTCCCGCCTACGATCTCTGCTTCGGTGGCCCAACATGATTTTATCTACGGTCCGGGGAATCTTCCTCCGCTGAAAATCGTTAATCTTCATATTTCGGTCCTCAGTGACCGCTCGGCTCGGATCGAGTGGGATACTCAGGATTCCTCGGGGAATCCGGTATCTGCCTCCTCGGACGTCTTTTGGGGGTTTGATCCTGCCCTCCCCTTCTCATTCTCGGGGGAGCCCGGGGAGCATCATATCGTGGATCTCCTTTTTCTCCCCGCTGATCAAGAGATTTTCTTCAGAGTCCGGTCGGAAGCCTCGGGTTTTCTCCCTGTGATCTCTGAGGTGCAAAACTTTCATACAGAGCTGGAGAATTATCTGTTTTTAGAAAAGGAGGACCTCAAGTTTATCACCCTAGATGCTTTGGCTCCTGATCCTAGTACCCTTCGCTTTGGCACTTATGTTTCGGGAGGGACGGATATAGGTTCGGCTCCGGAGTGCGGTCTTGGTTTTACTGAGGGATCTGGAGACCTAGCCCAGGCGGCGAACCATCTGGACCGCCAATGGATCCACGGGGATGGCCCTGTTCCGGTGGTTTGGGATTTTGGTTCTGAAGGGACGAGCTTGGTCTATGTTTTCCCTTCGATAGACCATCCACCATTGCCGGAGGAGGCGTTGGAGTTTACCGTTTGGGGTGCTCATGATCTCAATGCACCTTTCCCCGATGGATGGGAGCTCGGGGTGTTACATAAGATTTACAAGAAAGGGTGGGCGGAGAAGCCTGCGGATTGTCAGGAACCTGTGGATAGTGATGACTTGGTGAGCTTATGGGGCTTTTCCCAGAGGTACCGGTATGTAGCAGTGTGGGCCAACAACAGCGTCTCGATCTACGATGACGTCACTCACCTGAGTTGGGCTACTGATGCTGACGATGGAGCTTCCAGTGGATGGCAATCCAATGAAGCGGAGATTGATGCGGTGGGAGCGCCTCCACTATCTACCCAGCCCCTTAACCAAGCTTATGTTTTTAACGCCGTAGCAGGGACTTTTAAAGCTTCTGAGCAATCTATAGCAACCCTGCTCGGTTTTGAGATTCAGCCGGTGGATCCGAATAATGCTCCTTTGGGAATGGCTGAGATTAGCATCTTGGGACCTGGTGATCAAGAGTTAGGACAGAACCAGGTTCTTTTAGGGGAGAAGTCATCCATACTCTTCCTCTCCTTTTTAGAGCCTTCTTCGGGCATCTATACCTTTACCATCACCTATGATGATGGTACTCAGGCTTCTCGGTCAATTCAAGTAGACGCTAGCCAGCTACTTAGCTCGATTACAGGGTTCGAGGTTAGCGTTCAGGCTGATGGTTCGATCAAAGTACGATGGGATCCAAAATCTGATGCTCCCTATTATAGGGTAGTCCTCCATAACTCTGCTAGCGGAGATTTCCGCTTTGCAGAAGGTCAGGGGAACGAAGCGGTGTTTGCTCCTCATCCACCTTTTGTCTCGGGTGGGGAGTATTTAGTAAGCGTTGCGCTATACACTTTTCCACCTTCTGGCCCTTATCCGAATAGCCAGGGTAACGGAGTGGCGGTTAGTACTTCGTTCCTCTACCCAACCCTTCCGAGTGGTACTTTCACAGGATGGTACTATAACTTCGATATCACCCATCCGGATGTAGATGTATCAGCTTCTTCAGGCGGTGAGGGGATGGTGGATCCAACCCTTCCGCTTTCTGCTCTCCAACCCGCTCTGACTCCCTTCGGTTCCAGCCAGATTCATCAGTTCGATTGGTACCATCCGAAATGGTTTGCTTTTGCCCGTCAGGATGCCAGTGGGGTTTTAGACCAGCCACAGGATTTCTTCCCCTTTGCTGCTGACGCCACCAACGCCCTGCCGGGAGATCCCTTCTTCTTTGCTGTTCATTGGAGGGCGAAGTTTACAGTGCCGAAGGATGGAACTTACACTTTCACCGCTGGGTCCGACGATGACCTTTGGGTGTTTATAGATGGAAAACTAGAGAAGGACTTAGGGGGGATTCATCCTTTTTCCCAGGAGCAAGGTTCAGTACAGTTGACTGCGGGAGAACACCTCCTTGATCTCTTCTTTGCAGAGAGACAAAGGGTTCAGTCAGGCATCCTCTTCCATTTCGATGACCCTAGTATTACTCCTCAGGCGGTGCCGATTCCTGACCCAGTGATGATTACCGACCTCAACGTTTCTAATGTAGGGTCTCAGTCCGCAACTATCTCTTGGAAGACCGATGTGCCTGCGACGACAGCTGTTTGGTTTGGACCGCTCCCCAGCACTATGATCCTTTTGGTCGAAGTTCCCGGTCTTTCAACTTCTCACTCTGTAACTTTAACCAATCTTCAACCCAACACCCCTTACTTCTACCAGGTAGTATCTGGAACCCTGGACTTAACCCGACTTCCTAATCGTTCTCCTGTTCAACCTGCCTCTTTCACCACTATCTCGGTTCCAACAGGGCCTACTGCAACCCTGCGGATTGTTCCTCCTTCCTTAAACATTGCGCCGAACAGTACGGGGTTGGCGAAGGTGAATATCAGCCCGATTTCCTCGGAGAATTTCTTAATCGGCTTCGAGTTTAGCTTTGTTATCGAACCTCAAGGGGTTCCTCAGGGGGCGGTGCCCAAGATTAAGGAGGTAACCTTTGGGGATTTCTTCGGCAGCGGTTTCTCGGGTGTGCCTGCCACAGTTCCTGCGATTGATCCTAGCACCCCCAGCACTTGGCAAAGCAGTGTTTTGGTTTCTGCTTCTTTCTTCGGATCTCCTCAATCCAGTGTAGAGGAGAAGACTTTGGTGAACCTTGAGATTGATACGACGGGTGCTGGGTTGAACGATCGTTTCACCCTTCGGGTGGTGAATCCCCTGTTGGATGGAGAGGGGCAAAGCTATGTGGTCGATCCTCCACCGGTGAGTGGGTTGTTGGTGATCTCTCTCATTCCTGGAGACGCTGATGGGGATGGGGATTTTGATGGGGCGGATTTGATCCTTCTGCTGAAGATGTATCTAGGTTTGGTTCCTACCCCTGAACTGAGTTCTCCGCTGGGGCAAGCGATCGATGGGGTGCCGGATGGTCAGTTCGATGGGAGAGACTTGAACAAACATTTCCGGAGGTTCCTGGGTTTAGAGGGCTAAAGTTGGAGGGGGGAGGGGATAATGAACCTTCCTCCCTCTAACTCACTAAGGGAGGAGAAAGAAGATTTTTGTCGAACTTACCAGTGAAGAGGCGTAAGAGTAAGCAGGTGAAGGAGGCGTCCTTAGGAGGTTATCATGAAAAGATGCTCTTTACCACATAGAAGGTCCTTTTTTCGGAGGAGTTGGCTGGGGATCTTGGGAGTGATCCTTGGGTTGCAGATCGGATTACTGCCCGCTTCTGCCGCGAAGAGGTTATTAGGGGATGTCAACGGGGATGATGCGGTAGATATTGCCGATGTAATGCGTTTGATCTCCTTTGTGATTGGGAAAGCGAAGCCTTCTCCGCCCGAACTCCTGGCCGGCGATGTAGCCCCTTTCCCAGGGACAGAGGGGAGAAAGGTTGGGGATGGTAAGCTCACGACGGCGGATGCTACGCGACTTTTGCGACGGATAGTTGGTTTAATTCCCTTTGCTCAGTTCGGACCTTCAACGGTAGAGGTTCCTGGAGAAGAGCCTCAGGGAAACCCCTCTTTGGAGGTCAATACTGAATCTCTGGCTCCCAGCTTGCGGAACTTGAAACCTCCCAAGGAGATTGAAGTGCCGGTTATCCTTCGGGATGTTAAGAATGTCGTTGGTCTACAGATGAATATTAAGATTGAGGCTATAGGGGGTACCAAGGTTCCTTTGCCTAAGATTCTCAAAATTGCCAGGGGGGAGTTTGTTCCGGAGAAGGCCTCTTTTGATACCCTTCCTGATCCTATTCCTGCTGGTGGGGTGGTAGAGGCAGTGGTCGCCTTTATTCTCTTTAGTGAAACGGGAGGAGCGACGGGAAGTGGTGAGGTCTGTCGTTTAACTTTGTCTGTGCCCTCGGATATTCCGAAAGGGGCTAAATATCGGTTAAAAGTGGAATATCCTGAAGTAGTGGATAACAACGCGGATACGATCCTTGTGGCAGTATCCGATGGGATTTTGTCTTTTGATCCCCGGTAGGGAAGGAGAATAAGGATACCATCAGGAGGTTGAAATGAGAAAGAGTACTTTTTGGAGGGTAGGTGGATATATTCTTGTTATCCTCAGTTTTCTGTTAGGTTGCGCCTTTGCGGAGGTTTTTACCACCTCCCTTAGTCTTCCCAAAGTTTTAGCTCGGCCTAACACAACGGTGGTTATTCCTGTACGGGTTGGCCCTTTATCCGACGCTAATCCAGTGATTGGGTTTGAGATCAGTGTGGCTATTGTTCCGGTTGGAACGCCTGCTGGCGCTATCCCCAAGATTAAAAAAGTTCGTTATGGAAGTATTTATGGGCCAAATCCTCCACCCGCCCTTGAAACTTCTCCGACGATCACCGATGAACCTAGTACTTGGGTCTCCTCGGTCCGGGCTTCCTCCTTCGCTACAGGCTCATCGGTCACGAGTAGTACAGGTGGGGATTTGATCCTCCTGGATGTAGACACCTCCAACGCCCAGGTAGGAGATGTTTTTGCCTTGAACTTTGCCCCGGATTCTCCCTCGCTTGAGGGGGGGAATGAGAGTTATACCATCAGCCCAGTGGATAACGGTCGCTTAACGATCGCCCGGGCGAAAATCAGTCTTCCTAGCCAAGAAACAGGTATTGGTGGAACTGTAGATATTCCCGTTTTTCTCAGCGACGCCGATCGGGTTACGGTGGCTCGGGTGGGCTTTCGCTTCGCTCGGAAACCGACGAATCATTCTCAAGGAGACCCCCAAATTATAGGGCTTTCCCCTGGAGATGATGTGCCCGCTGAGACCTCTCCGGGGACTCGGTTGATGACAAATCCTGAAAATATTGGGGTGGACTCTCCGGCACCGGTGGCGAAAGGCGTTTTCTTACTGCGGTCGGATGCGAATTTTCAGGGTGGAATCAGTGCGGGGGAGACAGAGAATAAGATGATCATGAAATTGCGGGTGAAAATTCCCGATGACGCTCAGAGCGGAGATGAATGGCAAGTCCTCCTTGAAGACGTAGATATGGCGAGTGCGGAGAGTAGGCCGGTTCCGGCCTTTTTAGAAGGGGCTTCTTTAATTGTGAGTCAACCGCCTGTTTTGACCTTGGGGATTCCTCAGGTTACCGCTAACCCGGGTTCTCAAGTAGAGGTTCCGCTTACCCTGGCGAATACTACCG
Source organism: uncultured bacterium (assembly GCA_964429225.1). Taxonomy (GTDB): domain Bacteria; phylum Armatimonadota; class DTGP01; order DTGP01; family CAYSAW01; genus CAYSAW01. The sequence continues at coordinate 611,147 of CAYSAW010000001.1, read as the reverse complement.
AGAAGAATGTGGATTTAATCCCCCCTTCTGGTTTGAATCAAGGGGTCTTCCCTGACGGAGCCGGGGCTATTGTTTATGATGGGAACGCGAACAAATATTACTATCAGGCTCCCAATCGAGTGGTTGGTACACCACAGAGTTTGGTGGTTGCTCTGAAGATTCGTAACACCACTAATCCCGAGGCCCAGGCTAGCTTGACCATCGTCTTCCCTGAGGTGGTTGTAACGATTCCGGATCCATCCCCTGGAGAAGATTCTAAAGTAGACGTCACCAATCACCTGGTGATTATGCCCCTCTCGGGCCCGGTAGACTCTCAGGACCCCTTAAAGTGGATGTCCACCCAGAGGTTTACAGCTCAAGTAAGTAATGGAGGGCCTAACGGGGTGGAATGGCAGTTGGAACAACCTGGAGGTAAGGCCCCTAATAACCATATTGCTCTGGGGGTAGTAACGCCTATCTCGGGAGATCCATTATCGGCAACCTATATATCTCCCCGAGTGGAGTTTTCAGTGGCCACACAAAACCTCTCAGCAAACCAACCTATTGACGCTTATCAAGTGTGGGAAGTTCGGCTTAGAGCCATTAGTAGGGGGGATCCTACTAAATCGGCTACTTACAGTATCCAGATCCGGCCTTATGGAGATGTGGTCTTTACTGCCTTCCGTTCGGACAACCAAGTTGTTTTATCGGATGCGGCCCAGATCTACCGTTGGTCCTTGGGGAGGCAAGGAGCCCGTCCTCATCCTACTATTTCGAACCGCTTTATCGCTCCCACAGAACTGGAGATGCGGTTGGGGGACCTTGTGAAGACTTCAACTGCCCCAGCGGTTAAGCGGCCTTGGTCAGATTATGTTCTCACCGTTAGTGATGCGGCCAAAGCCTACCGCAAATCGTTGAAGAGACCAGGAGATGTAAATCCCTAACTCTAACTAGGAAGAGGTGTTATCGCTATTATAACCCCTTGGTAGGGGGCAACTCTTAGTGATGTTGCCCCCTCGAGAAGGGATAGGCAATGAAAAGCAGGAGAATGAGTAGATTAGGGGCTTTATTCCCTATCGTGATCTTCCTGGAATTTTGTTTTTCCTCCCCACTTCTTTGGGGTGCGACGACCACGCTATCCCTTGGGGCGTCCACTGATAAGGTTCCGCCGGGCCAGGAGTTCAAAGTTGTAGTCAACATTGGTCCAATTTCTAGCGACAATCCTTTGGAAACCTTCGAAGTAACTTTGGAGGTTTCTCCTCAAGGAACGCCCGTGGGTTCTTCCCCTAAGATAAAGGCGGTTAGTCTCGGTCCTCCGGGTTTTCTCTTTTCAGGGTTTAACCCAAGTAATACACCTGACACCGCTCCTTCCTTGAACCCAGAGGATTCTAGCACTTGGTCTACTTTGGTGCGAGCTCAACTCTTTGCTGTAGGTCAGGGTAGGTCTACGGAAACAGGAGCGGGTTTACTAGAATTCACCCTTGCTGTGCCCCCAACAGCAGTTTTAGGGGATGTATGGAAGATTACAATTTCACAGTTTATTCTCGTTGGGAAGGAAACACCAGAACCAGAGTATTCTTTATCTCAACCACCTAATGAATTAACGCTTACTATTGCTTGTCCCATTGTTATCACCACTCCCGGGAATATTACCACAGTTCCTATCACTCACTCTTTGCAATTGTCCGCTTTGCAAGATGGCCTTCCTATTACTGTAACTGCTTGGAAGGTGAATGGGATTGTTGGAGGGGATGCAACAGTAGGTATTATTACTTCTACAGGTTTATACACCGCCCCTTCTAATCTTCCACCAGGGGGTACGGTGACTATTACCGCTGAAACTACCCTCTGCCCAGCGGATCTCATCTTAACGATTCTCCCTATCGAAGTCACCATCAGCTTGCCCCCCAATGCCCCTCCTACTCTGGCGGATCCCCGTAAACGGTATCTGAGGAGTGGGCAAACTGCTCAATTTTTGGCCCAGGTGAGTAATACGGAGGATCAGACAGTAGCTTGGTCAGTGGTATCTGGTACAACTGGTGGGGTTATGGACCCTGTTTCCGGGATTTTTACGACCGCCCAAGTGAGCCAGCCAGTAAAGGTTACCATTCGGGCCACCAGCCGAGATGCTGGACAAATCGCTGATTTTGCCTTTACTGTCCGCCCTGCTATTACCATTGGCTTAGGGGTTATTACTCCTGTTCCAGGAACTACCCAGACCAATACCGATCGGCCTCTGCGGATTAATGTCTCTGTTTCTAACGTGGCGGAAGGAGAATTGGCCGGAGTGGATTGGACAGTGGTTTCAGGAACAGGGGCGGTGAGTTCGGAAGGGGTCTTTACTCCGGACCAACCCGGAACGGTGCGCCTCCGAGCTACGAGTCAGCAAAGTGTGGCGGAGGGGAATCCAGTCTCCCGAGAGCTGGAAGTGATCGTGAAACCTCCAGTAAGTGTTACTCTGGTTAACCCCGTTCTCCAAATCGCTAAGAACGTGGATACTACCTATACAGCGGAGGTGGCTAACTTCTTGGTGGAGGACCGGGTGAACTGGGAGCTCATTTCCGCTCCAGAAGGGACGACTTTAAGCACTACCGGGCCAAGTAAGAGTGTGAGTATTAAGGTTCCTGTTAATGCCCCCGCAGGAGCCTCCTTCATCCTGAAGGCCACTTCAGTGGATGATCCTCGCAAATCCGCTCAAGTTAATCTTTCTGTTGTGGAAGTGCAGGTGGATATCCAGGCTCCCTCCTCGGTTCTAAAAGCGGGGCAAAACCTTCAATTTTTTGCTTTTGTTACCCCTGATTATCTGAATCAAACAGTAGAGTGGAGTATTAAAAAAGAGGATGGTTCGCCAGGGGTACCTGAGGAGGATGGGACCATTGATACAGCGGGACTATATCAGGCTCCTGCGGGACCGTTTCCCGACCATAATGTAAGGGTTTCCGCCTTTCACCCCCTGACAGGTATCCTTGGTTTTAAGACCCTTCGATTGATTGATGTGCGTATCACTGCTTTAGAACCCGACCCTATCTCTCAGGAGAGGGGGGTTCGAGCAGGAGGGCCGGCTTTGATAAGCGCCACGGTAGAGAACTCGAATCGGGGAATTAGCCGGTGGGAGGTGGTGGATGCTAGCGGGAACCCGGTTACGGGGAAGGGAACTTTCGCCTTCGATCCCGAATCAACGGACGCGATTTATATCGCTCCTGAAAATGTTCCTGCTGAGGAGACGATTGTTATCCGGGCGACCACCACTGAATTAAGCCGGACAGCTACTGTATCCCTGGTGATTCGACCTGCTATTACCCTCCATCTATCAGGGCCGAAGGAGATCAATTCCGATCGAGGGCCAGTTCGTTTCACTGCTGAGATCCCTGCTGTTGCCCTTCGTCCTGGGGAGACCGATGATGTGGTTTTCTTCCTCGGAGGGGATGAGGTTCAGGGGGATCAAATTGTGACAGAACCCGATGGGAATACAGGGGTTTTAACCCTTGCCCTTGTGCCTGATACAGGAACCACTCCTCGAACATTGACCATTGCCGCGCGAAGCCTTCAAAGTGTAGCAGAAGAAGGAGAGGCGAATGCAGTAGTAGGGAGTGCTACCCTAACTGTGAAGCCTCCCATACGGGTAACAGTAAGTGGGCCGGAACGCCTCCCTCGTTTAGGAGGAGGCCAATTTACCGCTTCTCTTGAAAACTTACTGGCAACTGATACGGGTAAGGTAACTTGGTACGTTGGTTCTGCAGAAGCCTCGGTAGAGCTAGTCCAGGGTCAGTTATCCCTCAATGGTTTTGTTCAAGGAGGGAATTCTACTTTAGGGACGATTGATTCCACCGGGCTTTATACTGCACCGGTGGTGGAGCAGGATACAACCCTCAAGATTCTGGCGGTGAGTACAGATGACCCTCGGAAGTTTGGTTTAGCTAGGGTTACAGTGTTTCCCCTTCCTACTTTGGTGGTTGTATCACCGGTAAGCGCTCAGCCGGGCGAGAGTGTGCCTCTTCAAGTCACTGTGTTGCATACGGAAGAACGATTGTTAGAGGTGAGTCCTTCAGGGGCTGTAGATAATAACGTTTTCCCTCAAGGGATTGGAACAGTGACCTTCGACACTAACACAGGGATCTACCGATATAACGCTCCTTCGGTGGTGGTGGGGACACCTCAGACGCTGAAGCTTAAACTTCGGATACAAGGTGCAACCAACCCTGAGGCTGAAACAGAGTTGACCGTTAATTTTCCAACGGTATCCATTGCCTTGCCTGATCCCCCACCGGGGGAGGATACCGATGTGGATACAACTCATCATATAGCGCGAATGCCTTTATCAGGTCCTAGCGATGAGGTTGACCCTCTGAAATGGAAGTCTACTCAGGTCTTTAGGGTCTCCTTGGAGAATGGAGGGTCTAATGGAGTGGAATGGGAGCTCCTTCATCCAGAGGGGAGGGTGCCGGAGAATCACCCCTCTTTGGGGCAGATCCTTACAGTGCCCGGTGATCCTCTTTCAGTGAGATATGTATCACCGGAGGTCTCTTTCTCGGTAGCGACAGAGAATTTATCTCAAAATCAACCGATTGATGCCTATTTTAGTTGGCGAGTTCGGCTTCAAGCAAGGAGTAAAGGGGATCCCAGTAAAGTGGTAGCGTATGATATTGAGATCCTTCCCTATGGAGATGGGGCCCTTACTGCCTTCCGGGAGGATAACCAGGTGACTTTATCGGATGCGGTTCAAATCTACCGTTGGTCTTTGGGGAGGCAAGGAGCACGTCCTCATCCTACTATTCCGAACCGCTTTATCGCTCCCACAGAACTGTTGATGCGGTTGGTGGATACCACTAAGCTTTCCCTCTTTTCCGCTTCGAAGCGTCCTTGGGCGGACGGAATTTTAACCGTTCTTGATGCTTTTTGGGCTTATCGGAAAAGTATTAAACAGCGTACAGCTGTGAATCCTTAAAGAGGACGCAATGTTGGTTTGAAGGGAGGAAAGGGGTTTATTGGTGGAGAAAGCAGTTTTGTTGTATAGATAGAAATAGACAAGAAAAGGAGGAATAATGATTTCGAGAAAGACTTTTGTTCAGTTGAGCAATCTGGTAGGGTTAATGGCTCTTTTACTCCTCTTCGCTTCTTTAAGAGCGGAGGCTACCTCTACGACAACCCTATCTTTATCAGCTTCCACTAATCAAGCTTTTCCAGGCCAACAGGTGACGGTTACGGTTAAAATCGGCCCTACAGTTACTGATCAGGAGGGGAATGGGGTTAATGGTTTTGAAATCCCTTTGGAGATTATTCCAGAAGGAACAGTTCAAGGGGGTTCGCCCAAGATTAGCGGAGGGAATCTGGACGGAACTCTGTT
>CAYSAW010000001.1:589415-605724 GCA_964429225.1 uncultured bacterium | reverse complement strand
CATAGCGGTCCCTACAGATGCCCATCCTGGGGATGTTTGGAAGATCCGACTGGGAGAAGGAGCTGCCATTGAAGGTGATAGGGAGCCTTTCACCATAACGAATACTCCCAACGAGCTGACTTTAACGATAGGAGCCTGCCCTGTCGCTCTTACTGCTCCGGTTACCGCCCTCCCCATTACCAAAACAGTTCAGCTGACCGCTACCCAGAATGGCCAACCGGCTACTGTAACTGCTTGGAAGGTGAACGGGATGGTTGGAGGGGATGCAACAGTAGGGACTATCACCGGTTCGGGTAATGTGGTCACCTACACTGCGCCCAATAGTGTGCCTGAAGGGGGAAAGGTGACCATCACTGCAGAGACCAGTACTTGCCCGGCTGTGCTGGAGTTGACTATTTTAGATGTATCCGTAACCATCACCCCCCTAACCCCCCCTCCTACCCTGGCGGACCCTGCGAAGAGGTACCTTCGCGGGGGTCAGGTGGTGCAATTTGGGGCAGAAGTAAGGACCTCTGATGGTCAGCTTCTGCCGGTACAAACGGTGAGCTGGGCGATTGTTGCTGGCCAGAGTGGAGGGAATATAGACCCTCAAACAGGGGTTTTTACTGCGGCGAATGTGGCTACTGCTACTGATGTGACCGTTCGAGCAACAAGTCAAGATGTACCCATCCGATTTGGGGAGTTTACCTTTGTGGTTCGACCGGCTATTGGGGTGACCATTGCTGTGGTTTCTCCTAAGGCTGGTGTCCCGGCGACCAATACCGATCGGCCGATGCAGTTAGGAGCTGACGTGATGAATATAAATATAGCCGGTAACGAGTTGCCGGGGGTCACCTGGGAGATAGTTCAGGGTAACGGGACAATGAGTGATCAGGGGTTATTTACTCCCGCCCAGGCTGGCCCAGTGAGGATTAAGGCGACCAGTGCCCAGAGTGTAGCGGAGGGGAATCCGGTCTCTGCTGAGATTGATATTACCGTGAAGCCTCCTGTAAGTGTGAGTATTGTTGGGAGCGATCAAATTGGGAAAGGCGTAGATACCATCTATACAGCAGAGGTGGCTAACTTCTTGGTAGAGGACCGGGTGAACTGGGAGCTCGTTTCCGCTCCAGAAGGGACAACTTTAAGCACTACCGGGCCAAGTAAGAGTGTGACAGTGAGGGTTCCTGAGGGGACAACAACGGGCGCCCAATTCCAACTGATTGCTAGATCAGTAGATGACCCCACCAAGGTTACAGAAAAAACGCTCACTGTTGTAGAAATTGCTGTGAATGTAACTTCAGCGGGGAATGTAGATACGCTGAAGGCACAAAGGACTTTACAATTTTCGGCCACGGTTATCGGGCATGCAGATCAGACGGTGAGTTGGCAAGTAAAGAAGACGGATGGCTCACCGGCAGTTCCTGCGGAGGATGGGACCATTGATGCCGATGGACTATATCATACTCCTGCGGGGCCGATAACGGATCACGATGTGCTGATTGTGGCTACGCATACTGCAACCGGGGTTATAGGCACCAAGCTTTTACACCTGATAGATGTACGGATCACTTCTCTTACGGTGGATGCCACAACCCAGCAGAGGGGGGTGCGGGCTGGAGTAGGCTATCAAGCCGCCCTTACTGCTCAGGTGGAGCATTCAGATCAAGGGATAGCTAGTTGGGAGGTGGTTGGAGGTGTGGCCAATGGGACGGTTACCTTTACCCCGGGGACTTTAACCGCCCAGTATAACCCTCCCAGTGCTGGGGTAGATACAGAGCGCTCGGTGACGATTCGGGCCACGACTGTAGAGTTGGGTCGCACTGCAGAGGCCACTTTGGTTTTAAGGCCGCAGATTCAGGTGGCTGTGAGTGGGCCTACAGAGGTGAATGTGGATCGAGGGTCTTTCTCTTACCAGGGTTCGATTGCCAATGCAGGCGCAGCTTTGCGCTCAGGGGAGACCGATCAAGTGGAGTTCTTCTTGGGGGTGGAGGCTCTTCCGGGAGATAGCGTAACGAGTACGAATGGGCACAGTGCTGAGCTTGTGTTGGATCAAGGGGGAACAGTTCCCCGGACCTTAACGCTGAAGGTTCGGAGTTTACAGAGTAAAGTTGAGGTGGGAGAGCAGAATGCGGTGACAGAGACCCGGACGATTACTATTAAGCCCCCGATTCAATTGGTGGTAACCAGTCCGCGCAATCAGGTGCCCCGTTCTGCGACTGAACAGTTTACTGCTAATGTGCAGAATAGGGTGGCAGGAGATACGGGAACGGTAACTTGGTATGTGGCTCCTGGGACTGCGGGAGACCCGCAGTTGGTGGAGGGGCAGTTGAACATCCCTTCGGATTTTGTTCCGGGAGGTAATGCCACCCTGGGTACCATTACTCCAACAGGCCTCTACACCGCCCCTATTGTGGATCAGGATACTTCCATTAAGATTCTGGCGGTGAGTAACGATGATCCTCGTAAATTTGGGGTGAAGACTATCACAGTGCTCAAAGTCTTCATTCAGGTTACTGCCCCGGATAATGCTGTTCGGGTGAATAAGACGATTGACGTCACCGCTACCGTTATCGGTTTAACGGGTAATGATACCGCAGTGAGTTGGAGGGTGAATGGTATCCCGAATGGAGAGGCTACAGTAGGGACCATCAGTAATGTTCGCTTTAACCCTCAAACGGGGCAAACAACGGTGACTTACACCGCTCCTGCCACCGTCCCTCAAGCGGGGCAAGTAGTGATCAGTGCGGTTAACTCCGCTACCGGGACTGAAGTCATCGGTAATCTGACCTTGATCCTCCGACCTGCCATTACTGTAAGTATTACTGCTGATCGTAATACCGCTCGGGCGGGAGGAAATCACCGGACCCTGACTGCCTCGGTCGACTCTATTGATCCCCAGAGGAATGAAACCAATCAAGTGCAGTGGACGATAGTGTCAGGCGGGGGAACGATTAATCCTGTTATAGGCACTCAAACAACCTATACGCCTCCCACCGATGTTACTGGGTCGACTCAAGTGGTTATCAAAGCGACGAGTGTTCAATCTCTGAATGAGGGGGATCAGCCCCCCATCTCGGCCCAGTTCACTCTAATGGTATTACCTCGGCCGCATATCTCGGCTATAGACCCCCAGAAGACTACCAAGGCGGGAGAAGTTGCTCTTATCGGGAGTAACTTCGGTGATGGGACTGATGGTCAAGTAAGCTCCAGTACTGGGACCTTTACTCGAGTTTCTTGGTCGGATACTCGGGTCTCAGTACGCCAGGATGTGGGACCGGCTGACTATCAGCTCTGGATTGTGGTGGATGGTTCGGAGAGTAACCGCGTGACCTTCACCCGTCTCTCTCCCAACATCTCTATTACGGTGGAACCCTCCTCCCTTCGGCTTAAAGTAGGTGAAACCACTAAGCTGAAGGCTAAGGTTGTGGATGAAACGGGGAAGGAGCTTACTGATGAACCTGTGACCTGGTCCTCTAGTGGAGATGGAGCGGTGGTGCACCAAGATGGTACTGTGGTCGCTGCCGGAGCAGGGAACTTCACGATTACCGCTCAAGCCCGGGACAAATCCGCTACTGCTACAGTAATTGTTCAAGAACCTCCTTTCATCTCCGGTTTGTCCAAGACACTGGTTACTCCGGGAGAAGAGATCACTATTTCTGGTTCTCGTTTCGGGCGAACTCAAGGAGACTCTACAGTCAAGGTAAGAAGTCAAACCGCTAATGTGGTCTCTTGGAGCGATACCAGCATCCGGATCACGGTGCCCTCGGGTATAGGGCGAGGAGAGGTTCAAGTAGTTGTCAACGGATTGCCCAGCAACTTAGCTGGTCCCATCATCGTAGCTTCTCGGATAGAATTGACGCCTCCTCAAGCGGAAGTACTTGAAGGAGAGAGCCGGATCTTCACTGCTCGGGTTTTGGATGTGGACGGAAACCTGGTGTCGGAGGCGACCCCGAGCTTTAGCGTGACGAACCGCACGGGAGAGGCGACCATAGATGATACAGGCACCGCTAAAGGGATTAAGGCTGGCGATGTGGACATCGTGGCTACCTTTGCAAGCCTGCGAGCTACTGCTACTTTAACGGTGAAAGCGAAACCTATCGAAGAGGCAGTGCCTACTCTCGTGTTTGATAGCCCCAAAAACTTCTCCACGGGCGCGGGGACTTTTCCCACCGAGTTGGTGAAGGCAGATGTCACCGGAGATGGAATTAATGACCTGTTGTTTAGCTCCTTCAACACAGGTGATGTCGGTTATCTCCCTGGTCAACCGGCCGGCCAGTTCGGGAGTGTTGTTTTGACCCCTGCGGGAAGCCGAATCGCTTCTCTTGACCTCGGAGACCTGGATCGGGATGGTCGTCTTGATATTGTCGCTGCCGATTTTGGCAACGGGGACCTCAATCTCCTTACTAACACACCAGCTGGTTTCATCTTATCCGGAGGAGTGGATGCCGGCCTTGGGCCGATTAAGGTGAAAGTCGCTGATCTCAATGGAGATGGCCTGCTAGACCTTCTCAGCGCGGGGCTTTTGGATAACCGTCTCCGTGTCTTCCGCCAGACTCCCCAAGGTCGCTTTAATGAGGTAGCTATTCCGCTCACGGAAGGTTTCCTCTCGGTGATCCCTACCGCCATCGAGGTGACCGACCTCAATGGCGATGGGATCCCTGACATTCTAGTGGCCACTATCCGCCAAGGCATTATACCGATCTTGGGAAGCGCTACGGGCGATTTCACTGTGGGTTCCGCCTTCGCCACAGGTCTCGCCCCTCGGGCTATGGCGCTAGCGAACTTAACGGGGTCGGGGAACTCTTTGCTGGTCGCCGATGGATTGGGGCATCGGCTAGTCGTTCTGAATCAAGAGGGTACCCAGTTCACCGCTACTGCTTCCTTCTCCACTGGCCTAGGGCCTCGGAGTTTGGCCCTGGCTGACTTTGACGGGGATGGTAAAACTGATGTGGCGGTTGCTAACGAGACTTCCCGAAGCATCTCCATCCTGTTAGGGAAGGGAGATGGTACCTTCGGCAATCAGACTGACCTGAGTGTAGGGGGTGCACCGGGAGCGATTGTTGCGGGAGATTTCGACGGCGATGGAAAAGCAGATATCGCGGTGCTGATCCCTGCTCGCAGTCGGATCGCTGTGTTCTTCAATAAAACACAGAAACCAGTAGGGACTCCTCGACAACCCTAAACATAAGCGGTTATTGGCCTGTTAGAGTGAACTTAGGAGGGCTGGGGTGCCTTAAAAAATTCCCCAGCCCTTTTTTATTGCCCTTTTTCTGTCTTCTTGCCTTCCCCTCTTGGCTTTAAAATAAGATTACCTCAAGGGGTAGCCCGGAGACCGTCTTTTGGTACCAGGTTGAGATTCCTTTGCATTGTAGAGCAGAATGGGGGTATAATTATAGCTAGGGAACAACCCTATAACACCTAGAAGAATCTGAGTTAGAGTAAGGAGGCTAAGATGAGAGGAGAAATGACCGTTCGGGAGGCAGGCCGACGCGGAGGAACTAAAGTCAAAGAACGCCATGGTATTGAGCACTTCAAGCGGATCGGTCACCTGGGTGGTACAACCACCGCTCAGCGCCACGGAACAGAGTTTTACAAGGAGATTGGGCGAAAAGGTGGGTTGAAGGGCGGTGCCCGGGTGCGGGAGTTAATTGCTAAAGCTAGAGCCTTGGAGCAGGCCGAGAAAGAGAAGCAATAGGTTTCCAACAAATCCTCGGAGGGATAAGGGAAGTTCTGCGCTCATCTTTGGAGGAGGAGATGAGCGCGTTTTTTTGCGAAGGGGAGGCTGAAAGAGTGTTGGTTTCTTAGGAGGAAAATAAAAAGGGGATAAAATAAAAGGATTATCTTCGGAAAATCAGCGCACCCTAAAGGTGCGGCTACCGAACCGGATAGGAAGAGTTAGATTTGGTAGTTTAGTAGGCACAGGCTTTAGCCTGGGTAAAGATTTCTTAGGGCTAGGGGTATGGACCACAATAAAGAGAAACTCTCTCGGCGAGTGTTAATCCAACGGATCCTTGCTTCAATAGTTGGTGTAGGCGTACTGGAGGGTTGCTCCCAGCTTCAGCCACAACCCGGAGGGAAAGTAGACCGATGGGTGAAAAGTGTCTGCCGTTTTTGTGGTACAGGCTGTGGAATCCAAGTAGGGGTGCAAGGTGGCAAGGTAGTTGAGGTGATGGGGGATGTGGATGCTCATAACAAAGGGCGACTGTGTATTAAGGGTATCCTTACTCGGGAGATCCTCTATGCCCCCAACCGTCTTCTCCACCCTCTGATCCGGGAGGGGGGCCACTTTCGCCGAGCTAGCTGGGAGGAAGCCTTAGATTTAGCGGCTCGGCGTTTTAAAGAAGCAATCCAGCGCTATGGACCGGATAGCGTAGCCTTTTACGGTTCAGGCCAGCTTTTCTCTCAAGAGAGTTATATCGCCAATAAGCTCTTTAAGGCAGGGATCAGAACCAATAACGTGGATGGTAACCCCCGCTTGTGTATGGCTAGTGCTGCTGTGGGTTATACATCTGTCTTTGGTAAGGATGAACCGATAGGTTGCTACGAGGATTTTGATCACGCTACTCTTTTTCTGGTTTGGGGTTCCAATATGGCGGAGTGCCATCCCGTCTTGTTCGAACGGATGATGGATCGGAAACGGAGTTACCCGGAGACACAGGTCATCGTAGTAGATCCTAGGCGAACTCGCACTGCTAAATCCGCAGATCGTCATTTGATGATCCGTCCGGGTACCGACGTGGTGCTCCTTAATACTCTGCTTCACGAGGTAATTGCTCAAGGGTTTGTGGATCAAGAAATGGTACGGGATTATCTTACCTTCCAAGAGGGAGAGGAGACACGCACTTTTGAGGATTTTATCGCCTTTCTCCAAGACTTTACTCCTGAACGATCTGCCCCAGTTTGTGGAATAGGGCCTCACGAGATTCGAGAAGTAGCTGCTCTCTTTGGGAATGCTCAATCTGCTATGTCGTTGTGGACTATGGGAGTTAACCAACAAATCCATGGCTCAGCGATTAACCGCTTGCTCTGTGCTTTGCACTTATTAACCGGTCAGATTGGGCGCGAGGGGGCAACACCCTTCTCCTTAACCGGACAACCAAATGCAGGAGGAGGGGTACGAGATACTGGTTCTTTGTCCCACGCCCTCCCTTATGGACGATTGGTGGAGAACCCGGAGCACCGAGCGGAGATGGAGCGACTTTGGGGAGTGCCTCCTGGGACCATTAGCCCTCGACGGGGTTATTCAGCAGTAGAACTTTTTCAGGCAATGGAAGCGGGGAAAGTTAAGTGTTGTCTTATTATGGCGACTAATCCAGCTCAATCCCTCCCCGATGCAGAGCGTTATCGCAAAGCGATGGAGAAGTGCTTTCTTGTGGTAGCGGAGGCTTTCCATCCCACAGAGACCTCTCGACTAGCGGATGTGGTTTTGCCCTCCGCGATGTGGGTAGAGAAGGAGGGGGTTTTCAGCCAGAGTGAGCGGCGGTACCATCTGGTGCCTAAATGTGTGGAACCTCCAGGAGAGGCCCGAAGTGATTTGGAAATCCTAGTAGCTTTTGCTGAAAAGATGGGTCTTGGTCACCTAATCACTGCCCGCACTCCCGAGGCGGTTTGGGAGGAGATGCAACGGATTAGTAAAGGTACACCCTATGATTTTAGTGGGATGACCTATGAGCGATTAAAGCGGGAACGGGGTCTTCTCTGGCCTTGCCCTACGCCGGAACATAGAGGTACGTGCCGTCGTTATATTCCCGGGCAAGATCCTTTGGCGAAAGGACCTGGCCGATTTGATTTTTACGGACGTAAAGATAAACGGGCAGTAATCTGGATCGAACGACCTCGCCCTTTTGCCGATCCGGCGGATGAAGAATTTCCTCTCACTCTCACAACTGGCCGAATATTAGAACACTGGCATACTACCACGATCACCGGCGGTTTAAAGGAGTTAAGAGATATCCCGATTGATTTTTTAGAGATCCATCCTTATGATGCTCATCCAAGAGGGATTCGAGAGGGGGACTGGGTAGAAGTGAGAAGCCGGCGGGGGAGCGTTAGACTTCGAGCACGTTTAACCGAAGATATTCGAGTGGGCGTGGTTTTTGCAACTTTTCATTCTGCCAAGCATTTAGTGAATCGGGTCACCAATGACGCCTATGATCCGATTTCTCGCCAGCCTGAGTTCAAGCTCTGTGCTGTGCAGGTAAAAAAGGTGGAGGAAGAAGGCTGATGCCCAGAGCCATAGAGGGGTTAACCGTAGCCGACTTACTGAGAGGAGTCGCTCTCCTTGCAGTAGTGTTGGGCATTGGGGGGCTTATTGGCACGGAATTTCTAGCGCGCCGATGGCTTTCTAAACCAACTTATCACTGGCTTCTCTTCATCGGGTTATTCTTTCTGCCCATCCTCGGATTATTAGGAGGGTGGGTCACTCTCTCGGAGGAGACAAAAAAGGTGGAGTCTTGTAACGCCTGCCACGTGATGCATCTCTTTGTTAATGATATGAAAAATCCCCACAGCTCTACTTTATCCGCCCGACACTACCGTAATCGCTGGATCGCAAAGGACCAGTGTTACACCTGTCATACTAATTATGGAGTGCATGGAACTCTTGAAGCGAAGCGGGATGGGATACGCCATCTATGGCTTTACACTACTCGCGCTTGGAAGGAGCCTATTCGGCTTAAGGGAGTTTATCCCAACGCGATTTGTTTGCGCTGCCACGAGGGAACGCCGGCCTTTTCGCAGGGAAAGGATCATAAGGCCCTTTGGGAATGGCTGAAAAGGGATGAGGTAGCGTGTACAGCTTGCCATGGCCCCGCGCATCCAGTGCCTTCTGATCGAGGCTCCCCCCTCCTAGCAGAAAGCAATTGAGGGAACATTTCTTTCCTTTTCTCAGTAGGGGAAGAGTTAGAAGAGTTAAAGGAGGGAGAAAATGGCGGAAGGCCCTGATCGTTGGATTCGGAGTGCAGTCTTTTTGGCCCTTGGGGGTCTTTTCTTTCTCGGTGTTTTCTTGGTAAAAGGCTTTACTCCCTGGACGACCTGGGTGGGGATTTTCTTGGGTGTGCCTCTGCTGTTTTTAGGAATCGCTCTCTACTTAGTTGCTGTTTTTCGTGACTTGAGACGCAGGGGTATATTGTGACTTGCTGGCTGGGATAGAACTTGGTAGGCGCAGGCTTTAGCCTGCGGAAAAAGATAGGGCAAAACCTTGCGCCATCTAAAGGGTGCAACTCTGAACTTGGTTGAAGGGGGGTTACCCTTTTTCGGTTGTAAGATTCGTCCGCCGTTCACCTAAATGTCGTTCTTCACCGGGTTTTCCCTCCAAGCTGAGGAGGTCTGGAGTGGGAGAAAGGCGTTTCTGAACTCGGCGTAGTTCCTGTTCCAAAATCAGTAACTGCTCATTATGGTCGGCTCTGAGTTGATTCACCTCCTGTTTTAGCTGAAGGATGTCCCGTTGTAGAGCTTTAATTTCCTCAGAAGGAGAGCTTTTTGCCTCGGGGCGGAGAAGAAGTCGAAGTTCCCGAAGAAGCTGGGGCCCGAAGATGGAACCAAAAATAGTGCCAAAAACGATGGCAACGATCAGGACGCTTTCCATCAGTGTTTCTCCTCTGGCGGCGGTCTGAAATTTTGCTCTTCTCGGGCTAGGTTTTCCCTTCTCAATTTCTTGTTACTAAAGTGGTTATCCTTTAACTTTATGGGCCGGTGATAACGGTGAGTTGTTTTGGTACAATCTCCAGAGTAGTGGGGGTTTCTGCTAGAGGTTCTCCATCGGCGAAAAGAGTGGTAGGGCGGTCGGTTTCTACCTCCACTTTGGGGGCGGTTACGAGTTTGACGGCGGGATGAAAGAGATGTTTTCCGAAGTAAACTAAGGGAAATAAGCAGAAAACCGTGAAGCGGGATACCGCCCGGATCAGACAGAGGTGGAATAAGCCATCGGTCAACTGGGCACCGGGGGCAATTTGCATTCCTCCCCCGTAGCGATCGCAATTGGCGGTAGCAGCTAAAAGAATAGGGCCTTGATGGGAAAAGGTTTCCGTTTTTAAAGAGGCAGGAAGGTTTTGGTAGCTACAGAGGAGCTTCAGAATCCCCCAGGGGTAAGTTAAGCGGTAGTGAACAGAGATTCGTCCTTCCCGGATGGCCCGGGAGACTTCGGCGTCAAAGCCTAGAGTGGCGATGGTAGCAAAATACCGATTATCAGCTCTTCCCAAATCGATCTGAAGGGTTTGTTTCTTCAGGATTACCTCCACTATCTTCTTCGGGTTCCGGGGCATTTTCAAGGCCCGGGCCAGATCATTGCCTCTTCCAGCAGGAATCACGGCCAAAGGGATATCGCTTCCCGCGAGGACGTTAATGGCTTCGTTAAGGGTTCCATCTCCTCCACAAACGAGAACGCAATCTTCTTGATACTTGAGGGCCTCTTCAGCAAATCGGCCAATGTCACCTAGGCGTTCCGCAAAGCGATGGTTGAGGGTAACTCCCTTCTGGCGTAAAAGGATCTCCACCCTTTGCGCGACCTCTATTGCTCTTCCCAAGCCGGCTTTGGGGTTGGTGAGAAGGACCATCCTAGTTCCCAGCTCCTTCAACGCAAACTACTCCACTTCGCATAAGAAGATGGGAGGGGTATGAAAATAGGTGATCTGAGGATTCCTCCCCACTACTTCCTGGGCTTTATCGAGGGCTTCTTGCAGATTCTCCGCTACTTCATATCCCATCCTTTGGACTGCTTCTGGGCTTTTGGGTTTCACAAAGATCACTCTCCCGCAGTATTGCCTCCCGTAACATCCCCAATACCACATATAAAAAGGATGGACGCCGTGATAGGCGTAGGACTTCCGGTAGAGCTCAATGTAACGGGGGTTATAAGCGAAAGATTCCTCCCACCTCTTTTCTATCTCCGTAGGGTTTTGAGTTTGAGTAAGGACTTGTTCGAAGAAGTCGATATAACTCGGGTGATGGATTGGGTGAAAGAGATACTCCACAGGGTGGTAAAAAATCATCACCCCTCCCTCCCGGACGAGGGGCTTGTTGCGATAAAAATTAAACATATATCCTAAGCCCAAACAGTGAACGAGGATAGGATTCATAATAGAGTTCACATTATAAGGCCCTAAGTAGGGTAAGCCGATGAGAACGATATCCGCTTGAGATTTTACGGGTACCAGTTGTTGCTTATAGACATTTTCCAGGGTTTTAGCGTGTACCGGATCGGTCCGACCGGCATAAACCCCGGTTAATCCATAAGGGGCGTAAATTTTTGAGAAGATCCAACGGTTTACTGAGGAGGGTAAAAGGTCTAAAGTTTTGCGATTAAAATGCAGGTTGATCTTATCCCAGAAATTATATTGATCTTCCCTTTTGTTCAAAAAGGTGAGCCAGTGGGGGAAAGTGTCACTGTTTAAGGTGGTTTCAATATGGAAAACGTTTAGGTGTTGATTGATCACCTTCCCGATGCGGTTGCACGAGTGGTGGAGGGCAGAATGGGCCGGGTCCATATAAGACCGGGAGTGCATTAGGGTATGGACCGTGTGATGCGCCCGAAGGGTGCGATAAGTGCTCAGCCCAACCCCCACCGATTTGTGTCCTCCGTCCATAGGCACCAAATTGATGTTCACATAGATGAGGAGATCCGATTCGGCCGCTCGGCGATTGATCTCGACTTCTTCTCCTTTTTCTGTTTTGCCGAGATAAAGGATGTTCTCCTTATCTTCTGCATCGTGGTTATATAGACGGTCTGGGAAGAACTGATGAAAGATTCGAGGGCCAAGCACCCGGCGGAGCTCCCTGGGAGTCATCCGCCGGTGGAGGGAGATGGCTGCGATCAGATGAATATCTTCAATTCCCGCCGAGGCGAGGCGATCTAGGAGGACTTCAATGATCTGCTGACGAAGATCCGGTGTCTGCATAGGAGGGAGGGGTAAGGAAATATCATCAAAAGCAATCGTTACCTTCATCCCCGGGCGCAGGAGAGCGGAAAAGGGTTCGCATCCTAAAGGATGATCCAAGGCGTTTTCCACCGCGCTTTTAACATCAGCAATGGCGGGTAGAGGGGGGTTGCCATAGATCACCCGGGTGCCTACGGGAAGTTTTTCCCAAACAAAGCCTTCTCCTTTGTGGAACAGGAAAGGTCCATCCTTCTTCTCGACATAGAAAAGGTGAGGATAGTGGGGGTCACGCTCCATCTTTTTCTTCTCCTCCTCCGGTCCTTGGTAGGCGCACCCTAAAGGGTGTGCCTTGCTCAGGCTAACGGAGAGCCCTTACTCCTCAACCGGGCGTGGGCTAAAGCCTGCGGCTACCGAATTGGAAAGGACCTTTCAGCCTCTTTTTTCCGGAGATCGAAAACAGTTTTGACTACTCCCGATTGGCCGGTATGCAGGGCGGTCCTCAAAGCTTGAGGATATTGTTCTAGGGGGAACCTCGCGCCGACTAAACCGGTAAATAAATTCTGCTCTTCTTCTAGGAAGCGTAAGGCGAGATCGAAAGTTTTCCACTGGTTCCCTTGCCATTCTTCGACGCCATAGGTGTAACAACCTTCCACGACAAGCTCCTGGTGCCAGATGGAAGTGCCATCGACTCCCTTCAAAAAGCCTGGCATTCCCATGAGAAGGACCCTTCCTCTGGGGCGAGCAAGGCGGAGGGAGAGGTCAATACTAGAGGGGGAACCTACGCAATCGAAAACCACATCGGCTCCTCCCAAGAGGACTGGAGGGCCGATTTCAGGGTAATGCAAGCTAGCTCTAAGAATCTGCGCAATTTCTGAATAGGCTTTCTTGCCTGGGCGAAGGACCTTGGTAGCTCCTAATCGCTTTGCCCAATCTTGCTGATGGGGGTACTTCGCTAAGGCGATACGCTGTTGCCCTATTCCCAGAAGCTTTAAGGCGGAGAGGGTTAGCAAACCAATCGAGCCACACCCAACCACAATGATCGAATCGGAGGGATGGCCTTGGAGTTTGAGCACGCTATGAAGAGAGCAGGCAAAAGGTTCGGTGAGGACGGCCACTTCATCGGAGAGCTTCTCGGGAACTCGGAACAGCTGGGAACAGTGGGCTAAGAAAAAATCACCCCACCCTCCTCCTGTAGAAGCACAATATCCGGTTTGGACTCCTGGCGCCAATACCCCTTGGGTAATCTTCTCGCAATTACCGACCTGCCCCTGGGAGCAGGGTTTACAAGGGGGAAAATTTCCTCGGACTTCACACCCTAGGGCAGGTTGAATCACCACTCGCTCTCCCGGGGTCCAACCTTGAACTGCGGGCCCTATTTTTTCAATCCTTCCCAGGTTTTCATGCCCCATCACGAAGGGAGTGGAAGTTAAAGGAGAGAAATAAGGGCTTCCTTTGGCAGTGAGTACTGAAAGGTCGGACCCGCAAATCCCACTCATTTGGGACCGGATGAGCACCCATTCCTCATTGGGGAGTTCTGGGACCGTTAGTTCTTTTAAGCGTAGGAATCCCCATCGGCCAGTCGCCAAATGGGGGTAACGCTGACCTAAAGCTTTCAAGAGGAGGTAGCGGGGAATACTTTTCGAGAAAACGAGTGCTTTCAAAAGGATGCCCTTTTTACTCTTGTTGTTTATTATCCAACAATCAATCTAATGATAGGGAAAAACTTCTAAAAACTCAACAAAAGTCTCTGGGCCAAGCCCTCGGAGGTTGTACAAGACCCTCGGATCTTGGATGCGAAGAGGGTATCCTTTGAGTGTTCACTTCCTTGTAGTGTTGCACCAATATCGGATCTCCCAACCCCGTTCTCGGGCGATTTTGCGGAGTTGGCGATCTGGGTTGACAGCGATAGGATGTCCTACCGCTTCCAGCAAGGGTAAATCGGAGTGGCTGTCACCATAAGCGTAGGAGTCTTCAGGAGAGAGCCTATATTGCCGACAGTAAAGGTCCAAAGCTTCTCGCTTATTGTTTCCTGCTAGAGGAGCTCCAAGGGTCTTTCCCGTAAGAACTCCTTCTTTCGATTCCAGTTGGGTTGCTAGCAAATCGGTAGCTCCTAAGTCTTGTTGAAGGGGTCTCATTAAGGGTTCAACAGACCCCGTGAGGAGAACCACTCGCCGGCCTGCGGAGAGGTGTTGGCGGACTTCCTCCACCCCTTCCCGAAAAAGGCGGGGGCGGTAGTATCGCTGGAAGACTACTGGAGCCAAAGTTTCCAAAGTATCTCTGGTGAAGCCGGAGTAGCATTGATAGAAGAGGCGGTTGAACCACTCTCGGGAGATTTGATCCACCAACCAGTAGAGGGGGATGCGAGAGAGGAATCCAACCAGCCATAGATTGCGCTGGAGAGGAGGAAGGACCAATCCCTTTAGGCAGGCAAAGGCGGAAACGATGTTAGTCGCCGAAAGCGTTCCGTCTACATCAAAAAAAGCTGCCCCCATCTTTAGTTAGGAAGATTGAGATAAGGTTTTCAATACCAAAGTTTTCAATACCACCGTGGTACGAGTAAATCCTCGAGATGGGGCCAAGAAGGATTATCGGTTAGGACTTCAATACCCCTAAGAGGAGGGCAAAGAGCTATGCCTTCTGCTCTATGCCCTGCGTTTTTTGCCTAACGGCCCTCTGTAGGTCCCTCAGTAAATCCTCCAAGGGTATTTTCTCAAATTGGGCAGCTTGTTCCAAGCTCACTCTTTTAGCCAAGGTTTTACGTGTCCACTCATATTTTAAGGGGGTAAAGCCGTATTTGAGGAAAATATCAAGGGTTTCAGGATAGGCTTCTAGAATATCTCCGACTTTTGCCTCGGGACCAATTTCTGCGTGTGCAGGGAGGGATGAGGCGAGAAGAGCTTGTTGGGTGAGAGCGTCGCCCTCTCGGGTGTTACGGTAGAGCTCCCAAGCCCACAGAAGAAGCCCGGTTACCTCGATGAAACCGGTCCATCCCATCCAGGCATAAGCGGATCGGGTGAAGTCAGTGGCGATTTCCGTGGTCACCCGGGCCAAATTGCCCACATTTAAAAGGAGGAAGGGGAGCCAAAGGGAGGAGGTTCGGCTTATTTCTAGCCCGGAGAGGGTAGGGACCACTTTGGAGGAAACCCCAACGACCATCAGGGTAAGGAAGCCGACAGTGAGTGCATGGCGGTAGGCTCCAAAAAAGGCGTGGGAGAAGGGAATTCGACTGCCCGTAAGAGGCATATAGATACCAAAGTTGTAGACCGGAACCAGCACCAGCATAGCCATAGCAATAGTGAACCAGAGGTAGGCAAATTGGATAAACTTCAAACTCCGGTCCTTGTATTTAGCTTGGTTGAACAAACCATATTGGAAAGGGGTGCCCAGAGCCACGATGAATAAAATCCAGCTACTCAGCCAATTAACAAGCATCCACCAGTGATTCCCGGTGAAACGCCGGGCCAGAAAGGAGATAATAGCCAGAATAATCGCTGAATTGACACCCCAGAGAAGAAAATTTCTCCAACGGGGTGAAGGCTCTCGTAATCCGTAGGCATGGGGGAGAAAACGGAGAGAGACCCCCAAAATTAGGACAACTGCAATCCCTAAAAGCTGGATGTCCCGATAAGGAATGTTGAAAGTAGCCACCCGGAAGAGGAAGGATTCATAAGAGGGAGCGTTTTCAAACAAGTAGAAGATGATAGGGTTAAGGAGGGAGGCGAGAAGGAACCATCCTAATCCTGCGTAAATAAAGGCATCAAAAGGTTCCGGCTTACCCGAATACTTAATGGCCAGGTACATAACATGGCAGAAGAGGAGGACAGCAAGGATTTGCAAAGAACCGCCTATAAGGCCAAGAGGGAGGTAACCAGGGCGAGGGGCGTAAAGGTGTCCTAAAGTTTGGAGGAGGAGGCCTCCTGCCATCAGTGGGAGGGAGGCGAGGGCTACAGAGGGCTTGGGAAGATGAGAATGTTTTAATCGGGGAATCGCCTGATAGGCAAAACCCATAATGAAGAAGCCTAAAAAGCCGAAAACCATTGCGTGGCCATGGGCGAGAACCCAAGAGTAATCTACCGCTCCGAAATCCCCTCTTCTCCCCATTAGGAAGAGGTTAATGGCTCCCCATACGCATCCCAAGGTGAGAACCGTAAGGACACCTCCTGCAAAGAAGGGACGGTAAATCTTGTCTGCAAGGGTAGGCCGATAAGATGGGATAGCTGGCTTATAGCTTTCTACCGAATTGAGCTCTTGGAGAAGTTGTTGGAGATCCACGCCATGCATTCGGGCAAACCATTCTATTGTTTCGTAAGGGCCCGCTGGCCCTCCACAGCCCTGGAGGCCGTATCGATCGAAAACCACTCGAGTAGCAGGATATTGTTGGATCACCTCGGGGAGAGTCATCTCTGCAGTAATTCGAGGCTTCTCCTTCTGAGAACCCATCATTGTTCTCCTTTCAG
>CAYSAW010000001.1:585024-589315 GCA_964429225.1 uncultured bacterium | reverse complement strand
TCTGCAGTAATTCGAGGCTTCTCCTTCTGAGAACCCATCATTGTTCTCCTTTCAGGGGGATCGGGTAAGGGAGTAACCATTCCCTCCACTTCTGCTCAAAATCCTTTTCCGGTAATCGGTAGTAATCCGCATTAATCTCCTTGTATATCTTGAGAGGAGGAGGGAGATCCTCCTCTGCGAAGATGGCTTCTGCCGGACACATCGGTTCGCATAACCCACAGTGAAGGCATTCTTCGGGGTTGATAAAGAGGATAGGCTGATCTCCCTCTCCTTCCCGGGGGTGGATGCAATCTACCGGGCAGGCTTCTACACAGGCCCCGTCCTTTTCTCCCCAACAGCGATAAGTGATGACATAGGCCATTCTTTTTTCTCCCAGTTTTATCCTACCCTGAAAGGCTGAAGAAAACTTTGATAGAGATCAACATTTTGGGGAAGGTTTGGCTTTAGTGAGGACGGTGGTTAAGCGTTTAAGTTTTGGGTGAGCGGAGCGTTAATGGGGCAAGTTTTTGTTTAGTACTTAACAGTAAAGGAAAAACAAAAGGTGAAGGGCCTACTTTGAAGTAGAAGTGGCTATAACGGCGAGGTGGGTAAGGAAGGCTTTGATTTCAACTTTGAAAGATTTTTTGAACCAATATCCCTGGAAAGGAGTACTAAAATACCCACTATCTCTTTAATGATTAGGTACTCTTTTCCTACTTAAATTATAACTATCGTTAGATGGATTATATCCTTTCCCCCCCTTATAATCAGGGTGGGAGGGTGCAACTTGCAGAACAACCCGACGAAGTCTTTCTCCCGGTGTACCCCTATCCCCCTTGCGGGCTTAAAGGCCGGAGGCATCATCCGATGGAGGATTCAAAATACCGCGCGCTGGCTTATTCCGATCCCGATGAAATGGTTTTTGGAAAAGCAGTCTTCCCCGTTTGTTGTGGTTTCGATGTCCAGATTGGAAGGGGTGAAGTTCTCCCCGAGCTAAAATATTCTCCCCGACCTGGAACGGAGGCCTCCCTCGATACCCTCTCTGCGGAATATCGTCGCATCACCCAGTCTGCTCTCGATCGCGCCCTTGCTCTTGGACTTCCTGCTGTGGTTCTAGAGTTGGAGCATGTTTTCCAATTGACTTGGAACCCGGAGTGGGGGGCAGAGATCACTCGTCAGACTTTCGAGCTTTTAGAGGATTACTATTCCCGATATGGGCTTCGATCGGCCCTGCGGGTGACAGTTGCAGATATTCGCCAACATCAGCGGCACCTTCGGGATGGCTTTGAGCTCTACCAAATGTTTGAGGCTTTTGAGCAGTGTGCTCGAGCTGGTGCTCATCTCCTCTCTATTGAGTCAACGGGAGGCAAGGAGGTTTTCAATCACTGTCTTACCCGACAAGATATCGCTGGAGTGCTCTTCTCCGTAGGGGTTTTAGGGAGCCGGGATATGGCTTTCCTATGGTCCCACATTGTAGAGATTGCGGAGCGTTACGGCGCCCTCCCTGCTGGGGACACCGATTGTGCTCACGCAGGGTCAGCAATGTTTTTGGCCGGTGGATTATTAGACCATCAGATCTCTCACACTTTTGCCGCTTTGGTAAGGGCCATCGGAGCAGCGCGATCTTTAGTAGCTTTTGAGCAAGGAGCTTCAGGGCCTGATAAGGATTGTGGTTTTGAAGGCCCCATCCTTAAAGCCATTACGGGCCGTCCCACCTCGATGGAAGGCAAAACTTCTGCCTGTGCCAATATGACGCTCATGGGGAATATCGCTGCTGCTGTTTGTGATCTCTGGAGTAATGAAGCGGTGGAGTATGGTGAGATGTTTGGTGGAACTACTCCCCAGGTTTTTTTAGAAATCCTGGGTTATGATGTTGCCCAAATGAACACGGCCCTTCAGATGGGAACAGAAAAGGTTTTACGAGATATCCTAGTTCAATCTGATATCGGCCGGGATCCCCAGGCTTTTATCTTAGCGCCTGCTACCGCCTTTGAGATCGCAAAAGCGATCGTGAGTGAGGAGGATGAATACCGGCGTGCGCGGTCTGCAGGTTTAAAAGCCGCTGAGTTGATTGAAAAAGCTTATCACCAGGACCTGCTGGTCCTCTCCCAGTTCGAGTATGATACCCTCCGCCAATGTGCCGATACTTTACAGAACCTCCCAGAAGATCCAGAAGAGTTCCTCCGATGGGGCTTGGGACAATACAGCTCTTTAGAAGAGTTTCACCCTGAGAATTATGGTCTGCGAGTTGAAACGTCGCTACACTGAGAAGGAGCTATTTTACAGTTCCCTGGATTTGAAATTACTTACAGAAAGGTGTTTAGTGGCACGGGTTCAAGCCTATAGAAGATCACCCTGAAAGAGGGTTGTTATATGATACCTAAAAAACGGTTTCTCGCTAGCCTACTAGGAGGTCGTGTAGATCATCCCGCTTGTGCTTCAGTGTGTCAAACCGCTACGGAAGAGCAGATGAAAGAAGTTGGGGCTTTCTGGCCTTCTGCTCATTATCACCCGGAGGAGATGGCCCGGCTAGCGGTTGCCGGTGCTCAAAGCATCGGTTTTGACGCAGTGCGAGTACCCTTTTGTCAGACTGTGGAGGCCGAGGCCCTAGGATGCGCTCTTCTAGAGGGAACCGTTACCTCCCCCCCTTCCATTCGTACTCATCCCCTTCAGATCGGAGAAGACCTTGCTATCCCTGCGGATCTCCTGGAACGGGGGCGGATCCCTGTGGTCCTTGGGGCAATCCGCCATTTGAAGGACTTGGTGGGGCAAGAGTTCGCTATTATTGGGGGGATCATCGGCCCCTTTAGCTTGGTGGGACATCTTGTAGGGGTTGAGGAGCTGATGGTCGCCTCTATGACGGAACCTGAGGCTCTCCGTCCTCTCTTGGAACGGGCAGTAGAGGTGGGAATTCAATATGCTCAGGCAATGGTAGCCCAGGGGGCGGATGTGATCTGCATCGAAGATATGGAGGCTTCTCCGGACCTTATTAACCCTAAGACCTATCAAGACCTTATTTTGGCCTTTGAACGATACCTCATTGCTCATATTCCCGTTCCGACGATTCTTCACATCTGCGGAAATGCGACGGCCATTTTGGAGGGGATGATTGCCTCGGGAGCCGATGGCATCAGTATTGAGGCGAAAACAGATTTAGAGAAAGCGAAGGCTCTTTGCCAGGGACGGGTGAGTCTTATTGGTCCTTTAGACCCTGTGTCACTTCTTCTCAGCGGCACACCGGAAGAAGTTTATCAGGAGAGCTTGAAGGCTCTTTCTGCAGGAGTGGACATCCTTGCTCCTGGCTGTGGGATCGCTCCCTTAACTCCTTCTGTCAATTTGAAGGCGATGGTGCAAGCTGCGAGTACAGGGAGCGTTCAACGTTCTTCACCTCCTTCATATATCCTTACTGGCAACAGGTATGTAACTCCTCAAGAATATCCTAGAGTTTATGTTCGTTACGATGTCCTTTGGGAAGAGAAAGCCCGACCGAAGGGGTTGCCTTCTGCCGAAAAGGTGGCCCCTCTTCAAAGGGGGATAAGAGAGGTTGAAGATTCTTTAGATCCAGTGTTTAAGGATATTCATCAAGCGGTTCTTAATGGTGACACGAAGGCTACCCTTAGGACAGTGGAGAAAGCGTTAGAGCGGTTCTCTCCGGAGGAGGTGCTCCAGAAGGGTTTAATCCAGGCGATTGAGAGGGTAGGCAAGCTATGGCAGGAGGAGCAAGTCTTTTTGCCTCAGGTGATCTTAGCCTCAGATGCGATGCAAGCAGGAATGCGCCTTTGTGAGGAGGCAATGGGGAAGCCTGCTGAGAAACAGGGGCGCGTGGTGATGCACGTTGCGGAAGGAGACGTCCACTCCATCGGCAAAAATATTGTGAAGGCCTTGTTAATTGCCTACGGATTTGAGGTTATTGACCTGGGGGTGGATGTCCCCGTGGAGCGGGTGGTACAGGCGGTCAAAGAGTATCAGCCTCACTTGTTAACAGGAAGTGCTTTAATGACCACCACGATGTCTGCTTTTCCTAAAGTGGCTCAGCGGTTGATCGAGGAGGGGATAGAAATTCCCTTTGCTTGCGGAGGAGGAGCGGTAACCCAGCAGTTTTGTGAGCAATTTCCTTTGGCCATTTACGGAGAGAAAGCCCCTCAAGGCCCGGCCATTGCCCGATCGGCTGTAGAAGGTAAGAGTTGGCAAGAAATCCGTAAAATATTTCATAAATAACCATTGCTTCTTTCAATAGGCTAAGGAGTGTTGGGGTATTTCCTAGAGGATTGTTAAAAGCCCCCTCTATCCCTCCGCACGCGGGGGAGGAGGT
>CAYSAW010000001.1:230886-584924 GCA_964429225.1 uncultured bacterium | reverse complement strand
TCTATCCCTCCGCACGCGGGGGAGGAGGTGTTATGGCACTTCCTAGGAGATTTAAAAGGAACCGGCTGAACGGTGGAGTCCTTCAATCAAAATGGTTCGATCCGGTTCTTGAGGCTAAATAAGGAGGGAAAGATGGTTGACCTAAAGGAGCTGAACGAAGCGATTATCCGAGGGAGAAAGACCTTGGCTGAGGAGCTAACCCAAAAAGCTTTGGCTGAAGGAATGGATCCTCATATCATCCTGAATCAGGGGTTGGTTGCAGGGATGGAAGTTGTGGGAGAGAAGTTTAAGTGTAATGAATTTTACGTCCCTGAAGTGTTGGTGGCAGCTCGAGCAATGAAAGCTGCCTTGGAATTATTGCGTCCTTATCTCGCCGAACGAAAGATCGAGCCTAAGGCCCGAATCGTTATCGGCACCGTTCAGGGAGACCTCCACGACATCGGCAAAAACCTGGTGAGTATGATGCTGGAGGGAGCGGGCTATGAGATGATTGATCTGGGTGTGGACGTCTCCCCCCAAATGTTTGTCGAAGCGGTTCAGAAGGAGAAGGCAAAAGTAGTAGCAATGTCTGCTCTCTTGACCACGACAATGGGGATGATGAAGGATACCATTGAGGCTTTTAAGGAAGCAGGTATCCGGGATAAAGTGCTGGTTATTGTGGGGGGGGCTCCAATCACTCAAAAATTCGCCGATCAAATTGGGGCGGATGGTTATGCTCCTGATGCAGCAAGCGCCGTTGATAAGGTTAATGAACTTCTTGGGATGAGAAGCTGAAGAGCGGCCCTTCACCCTTTTAGAAGCGAAATTTTAACCTTCAAAAAAGAGGGTGTTGGAAGGGGTGTTCCCTGAAAAGACTCTCGGATTTCCCCCAAGGGAAAGATTGAGCAATGAAAGAGGAGAACTTGGTTTCTCAAAAAGTTCTTTTCCATCCCTCGGAGAAATGCGCTTTTGTTGAAGATAGCCGAAATTTACTGGACATCGCCCGCCGCCTCCGGATCCCTATTGAGCAGACCTGCAATGGAGTGGGCACTTGCGGTAAGTGCCAGGTGTTGGTTTCCGGCCCGGTTTCTCCGGTTACCTCCGCGGAAAAGCATTTCCTTACCCCAGAACAACTTCGTCAGGGATTCCGATTAGCTTGCCAGGTCGTTCCCAAGGGACTTGTGGAAGTTTATGTCCCGGAAGTAGGCCCGCTGAACATCCTCTCTGAGGGGCTTCAGATTAATGTCCGGTTGAAACCTCAGGTTACTAAAGAGTATGCCGAGCTCGCTCCGCCTACCCTATCGGATCAGAGGGATGATTTATCACGCCTGCTTTCGGCTTTGGGGTCTCAGGTCACTGTCCAAGCGACACCAAATTTTCTCCACCAGCTTTCCCATACTCTCCGAGAGAGTGGGTGGAGAGTCACCGTGGTGAAATCGGGCCGAAAAGTTCTAGCGGTAGAGCCAGGGGATACTCGTCAGAGTCTTTATGGGGTAGCCTTCGATATTGGTACCACAACGGTAGTGGCCTATTTGCGAGACCTCAATACGGGCCATTTGGTGGAGGTGGCTTCCACAATTAATCCTCAAACAGCTTATGGGGCTGATGTAATCACCCGCATTAATCATACCTTGGCTTCTCCTCAGGGACGCCTCGAGTTGCGGAAGGCGGTTGTCCACTGTTTGAATCAGCTGATTACCGAAGTATGCGATTTAGCCGGACTTTCCCCCACCCAGATTTATGAAGCTACTCTTGCAGGCAATACAACCATGCTTCATTTATTGTTAGGCCTTCCTGTGGAGAGTATTGCCAAGGCTCCCTATATCCCGGTGGTGCGCCAAGGGTTAACGCTGAATGCAGGAGAGTTATGGCTGAAAATCCATCCTCAGGGCAGGGTTTACCTGTTGCCTCATATCGCTAGCTATGTGGGAGCGGACATCGTGGCGGACCTTCTAGTGAGTCGCCTCCATCGGCGGAAGCGATTGACCCTGCTCCTCGATTTTGGCACTAATGCTGAAATTGTTTTAGGTAATCGGGACGGAATCCTCGCCTGTTCCGCAGCAGCTGGCCCCTGCTTTGAGGGAGGGAACATATCCTGTGGGATGAGGGCCGCTCGGGGAGCTATCAGTGGGGTTCGCTTGGAAGGTGACCAGCTGATCCTAGAGACTATAGGGAATGTTCCCCCTGTCGGTCTTTGTGGAACGGGTTTACTTGATTTAGTAGCTCTCCTGCGTAAGGAAGGATTCATTGATGAAACCGGCAGGTTGTTGGGTCCAGAGGAGATCTCTGCTGTCCAAAAGGAATCTCCGGCTCTTGGTGGGCTTCTTCGGAGAATTGTTCCCGGGGACCGGGGGTATCAGTTTTTCCTAGCCCAAAGCCCTGAGGGAAAGGATTTGTACCTCACTCAGAAGGACCTTCGGGAACTCCAGGTAGCTAAGGCGGCTATCGCTACGGGTATTCGTCTTCTTTGTGAACGACGAGGGGTAGAGCCCGGGGTTGTTGAAGAAGTTTTGTTAGCCGGAGCCTTTGGGAACGCTATCCGTTGGGAGAGTGCGGTAAGCCTTGGTCTTCTTCCTTGTCTTCCCAGAGCGCGGTATCGGTCTATCGGAAACGCGGCGGGAGTTGGCGCCCAGCTTGCTTTACTTTCCGTTCCCCTTCGGCGGCAGGCTGAGCGGATAGCTCGCCAAGTAGAGTATGTAGAGCTTTCCGCTACCCCAGAGTTTACGGAGGTTTTTATGCAGGAGATGTACTTTCCTGAGAGAGGGTAGTCACCAGCTTCAACTTACGTTGGCATTGGGGGGTACCAGCATTCATCCGCCGAAGTTCCCGTTGTGGGGAAGGGAAGCTCAGTAGCGGTAGGCTTTAGCCTGCATTAGGTTTTAGTAACAAGAGTATAGGAGTGTGTGCTCTTCATTAATCTTCGCAAAGTAGAAAAGATGTTAGCTTTTGGCTTCCGGAGAGGATAATGCCTAAAACCTTTAAAATTATCGCTTGCGAAATTGCCTTCCGGGAGATCTGTTGGGTGGTTGCCCAGACTCCTAATGTCATCTCCTTAGAGTTTCTCAGTCAGGGATACCACGACAACCCGGAGATGGGTTACTCCAGGGTTCAAGAGCGAATAGATGCTGTGGAGCCAGGGAAATTCGATGCGATTCTCATCGGTTACGGGCTTTGTAACCATCTTATTACCGGTTTAAAAGCCCGGCATACTTCTTTGGTCATCCCTCGGGCTCACGATTGCTTAACCTTCTTCTTCGGTTCCAAAGATCGTTATGAGAAGTATTTCCGTTCTCACCCCGGAACCTATTATTATACCTCGGGTTGGCTGGAGCATCGGCGTCGAGGAGGGGAGCAGGTTCCTTATACTCAGCGCAGCGGATTGGGGCCTAAAAGATCTTTTGAAGAAATGGTTGATCTCTACGGAGAGGATAATGCCCGCTATCTTCAGGAATTCTTTGACCAGTGGCGCCAACATTACGGTCGTGCCCTCCTCATAGAGTTCGATTTCACCCGGTCTTTGGGCCTGCGCGAAGAAGTTCAGCGGATTTGTCAAGAAAATGGCTGGGTCTATGATGAGATAAAAGGGGATATTGGCCTTTTGAAGAGATGGGTTGAGGGTGACTGGAAAGAAGAGGAGTTTCTTATTGTTCCCCCTGGCTACCAGGTCGCTCCCTCTTATGATGAAAGAATTCTCCAAGCGGTCCCTTTAGAGGAGGAAGACGCCTTGCCTCCTAAAGTGGCTTCATCTCGGGAGTGAAGGAGTAGAAGATGACTCACCGTGAACGTTGGGTACGAACCCTTCATTTTCAATCAGTAGATTATATTCCGGATGAAGAATTCGGGTATTGGTCTGATACCCTTCGGGCCTGGCATCAACAGGGGCTTCCCGAATGGGTGCAGAATGATTGGCAGGCAGACCGTTTCTTCGGTTTTTCTCCCCGGGCTACAGTTCCCGTACATACCGGGCTTCTCCCAGGTTTTCAACCGAGGGTTTTGGAAGAAACGGAACGCCACCGGATTATTATTGACGGCAATGGGGTGAAGTGCCTGATTCACAAGGATGGTACCTCTTCTATCCCTCGCTATCTAGAGTTCCCCCTTAAAACCCGAGAGGATTGGGAGAAAGAGTTTAAGCCTCGTTTAGACCCCAATACCCCGGGCCGTTATCCCCAGGATTGGGAGGAGCGGAAGAAAGTATGGAAGGATCGGGATTATCCCTTAGGGGTTTTCTGCGGAAGTCTTTTTGGCTGGCTCAGAGATTGGATGGGCTTTGAACATATCACTGTAACCTGCGTAGATGATCCAGATTGGGTTCACGAAATGGTGGAGCACCTCTCAGACCACATTTTGGCAACGATTCAAAAGGCGGTAGAAGAAGTAGACCTTGATTTTGCCGCTTTCTGGGAGGATATGTGTTTCAACCAAGGGCCAATGATCTCTCCAAAGATGTTTAAAGAATTTCTCGTTCCCCGCTATAAGAAGATTACAGACTTCCTAAGCCGTTATGGGGTGGATATTGTCTACGTGGATTGTGATGGTGATATTAATCAGCTGGTCCCCCTTTGGCTTGAGGGGGGAGTCAATTGTATGTTTCCGTTAGAAGTCCGGGCAGGAACCGACCCATGGGTTCTTCGGAAACGTTTCGGGAAGGAGGTGCTCCTGATGGGGGGTGTGGACAAAATGAAGCTCATTGAGGGGAAGAAGGCCATTGATGAGGAGATAGCCCGGTTGGCTCCCTTGGTGGAACAAGGAGGTTACATCCCTCACGTGGATCATCGGGTGCCCCCGGATGTCACCTACGAGAATTATCTCTATTATCTTTCCGTGAAACGGAAAACCTTTGGCATTCCCGAGCCTGCTCCTTATGAGCTTCGGGTGTCTTAAGAGACTGCAAAGAGTGATTTTTGTGAAGGGATCCCTCCGCCCCTTTTATAAGGGGGAATGGGAGATAGAGTTGACCTAGGGATGGAACGGGATGACGCCTAAAGAGAGGGCTATCGCTGCGTTAGAGCTGCGCCAGCCAGAGGATATTGTTCCCACCTTCGAGCTGGAGTTTCAGCTTTCCCAGGAATTGTTGGGGAAAGATTTTCTCCCTCTGCAGGGGTTGTCCGGGGATGAGCTGGATAAGGCTGTCGGTTACAACGCGGAATTATACCTGGAGATTGCAGAGCGCCTAGATTACTCTATCATTCGCACAGGAGACCTTCGGATTCTTCGTAAATTGGCCGGGATGGGGGCTGGAGAGAAGTACCTCCTCTGTGGAGAAGCAGATGGTACTTTGGCTATCCCTAGTGGGCAAAACATGGTGGAGCTCTCTGTAGAGATTATTGAACGACCGAAGGAACTGCACCAGCGGTTGGCAAAGCAGGCCCAATGGGCGATGGAATGGGGGAAAGCTCAGATCGAAGCAGGGGCGGAGTGTTTAACAATGTGTGCGGATTATTGTTTTAACCAAGGGCCTTTTCTCTCACCAGCTCGCTTTGCCGAGTTGGTTACCCCTTACCTCTACCAAGTGATCGAGTCCCACCGGAGGAATGGAGCCTACGTGATCAAACATACCGATGGGAACATTATGCCAATATTGGATCAGTTGGTGGAGTGTCGGCCCCATGCTCTCCACTCCTTAGACCCCCAGGGAGGCGTTAACCTTGCGGAAGTCAAGCAAAGGGTTGGGCACCGAGTTTGCCTTTGTGGTAATGTCAACTGTGGGCTTCTCCAGACTGGAACTGACGAAGAAGTAATCCAGGACGTCCTCCGTTCTCTTCGGGAGGGAATGCCCGGTGGAGGATATATCTTTTGCACCAGTAACGTTGCCTTTAAAGGGCTTCCTTTAGAACGGTACCTGCTGATCTTGGAGCTCCGCAAGCGTTTCGGTCGTTACGATCGTCCTGCTGATTTTTCGGCTATTAACCTCCCTTCCCTTAAAAAGGAGTTGAGGGATTTAGGGTTGATACCCTCAACATAGCCTATGCCTATTAGGTGGCTTTTCTTAGAAGAGAAACAAGATCTTGGTTAAGCCTCCAAGGGGGAGACAAAGATGACCTCTCGGGAAAGAGTTTTGTGCGCGCTTAATCATATTGAGGCAGACCGAATCCCGATTCACGATGGTCCTTGGTTCACCACTGTTCGTCGGTGGCGTCAAGAGGGTTTACCAGAAGGGGTATCTCCTGAGGAATTTTTTGATTATGAATTGGTGGGTGTAGGAGCAGATCTCTCCTTACAACTACCCACGGAGATTATTGAAGATACCGAAGAGTATCGGATTGAACGGAATTCTAATGGAGCTATTGTGCGCAACTGGAAGCACCGGACCTCTACTCCAGAAATGATAGATTTCACCATTAAAGACCGGAAGACTTGGGAGGAGTACAAGCATCTCTATACAATGAATGACCGTCGGATTCATTGGGAAGCGGTGGAGCGAACCTATCGGTGGGCACGGGAGCGAGGAAAATTTTTCTACTACTCTGCGGTGGTGGGATACGACAAGACTCAAGGGATTGTAGGTTCTGAGCGGTTGCTGATGGCAATGATTGACGACCCGGATTGGGTGCGGGAGATGTTTGAGGCTGCGGTAGATTTGGCCATTCACGCAGCTGAGGAGATGATAGGTCGAGGGATTGAGTTCGATGGGGCTTGGATTTTTGATGATATGGGCTATCGTAATGCCTCCCTCTTTTCCCCCAGCGCCTACCGGGAGCTTTCTAAGCCTGCTCATACTCGGCTTTGCGACTTCCTCCATTCTAAAGGGTTGAAAGTGATCCTCCATAGCTGTGGTTGTGTTAAAGGCTTGGTCCCCGATCTTATTGAAGCGGGTTTTGATTGTCTCCAGCCTTTGGAAGTGAAAGCAGGGATGGATCTGATTGAACTGAAGAAGAACTATGGGGATCGTTTGGCCTTTATGGGAGGCATAGATGTGCGCAAAATGGCTGACCCGGACCCTGCGGTAATTGAGGAAGAGATCCGAACCAAGATCCCTTTTGCCAAAAAGGGTGGCGGCTATATCTATCACTCGGACCATTCTGTGCCGGATAATGTCAGCTTTCAGCAATACTGCCGAGTCATTGAGTTAGTTCACCTCTATGGAAGGTACCCCTAACCTCTTCTTCTCCCCTCTTGGGGGGGAGAGACCTCTTCTCTCCCTCTTTTGGATTCACGCTGAGTAGGGTATAATAAAGGTGGAGACCCTACTGAATATTCGTAAAGAAGGACGGCATCTTAGGTAAATTCACCGCCTTTTCCTGAGAGTCTCCTCTAGGAGAAGAGAGATTCGATAGCCCTATCCTCTTCTCTAAAAGTGTCTGCCGATCCAATAGACTGTAGTCCTTCCTAACGGGGAATCCTTATCGTGCTTCGTCACCCTTCTCCCTCTCTTTCGGGAGAGAGGGCGAGAAGCGCTAGATATAAAACAACGCTTTAGAGATTTAAGGTTGCCTGGTGATCCAAGACTAGACCCCACCTTCGGCTTCGGAGAAGGTGGGGGAAAGGCAACTGTCAACCAGGGCCAGGGCAGAAGATGCTTTGATCTCTTGGGAGAAGAAGCTTAGCCTCAGCGGAGGCCTAGGTGAAGAAACCTGGGTTTCTGTAAGGCCGAGTGGAAGCTTTCCCGGAGAGACAGGCGTACTGCCTGGCTCTTAAAGAATATATTACGCCTGAGTTGCCTCGTGTTTCTCTCCCTGTTCTTCTGACCAGGAGCAGAGGGGAGAGCTGGGGTGGTTCAGGCGATTTGGAGGACTACAGATGAGTAAAAACAATGAATCGGCGCGTCAATTCCCCTTTCCCGGAATCCCCAAGACCTTTGATGGTTCCTCCGCAGTAGTTTGGGTAGAGCAGGCCATTACTCAGGGGGGATGTGCCTACCCTATTACCTCCTCTAGCGTTATGGGGGAGCTTTATGCGGCTGCTGTGGCAAACGGTGCCCGGAATCTCTGGGGAGAGCCCCTGGTTTTCTTAGAGTTGGAATCCGAGCACTCTTCGGCTTCCACCTGTGAGGGTTTTGCTCTAGCAGGAGGAAGAGTGACCAACTTCACCTCGGGTCAGGGCCTTATCCTGATGAAGGAAGTCCTTTACACGATTGCTGGAAAACGTCTTCCAGTTGTCTTTCATATTGGAGCTCGGGCATTGACTTCCCAGGCGTTAAATGTTCATGCGGGCCACGATGATGTAATGGGGGTAGCGGACTGTGGTTGGGGGATTTTGTTCGCCCGAAATGCCCAAGAGGCTGGAGATTTTGCTCTGATTGCTCGCCGAGCTGCTGAGGAGGGGGAAACACCTTTCCTCAACGTGCAAGATGGTTTCTTGACCACTCATACAGTGGAAAAGATCCTCGCTCCTGAACCGGAGCTCATGAAACGATATGTTGGTGCTCCCTCAGAAAGGTTGAAGAACTTTTTCAACCCCGAAGAGGAATACCCCATTATGAGTGGGGTTGTGGAAAACCAGGATGCGTATATGAAGGGTAAGATCGCCCAGCGGTGGTGGTATGACCGGCTTCCGGAAATTGTCCAGAAGGCGATGGATGAGTTTTATGAGCTCACCGGCCGTCGCTACTTCTTGGTAGATTCCTATCGGATGGAGGATGCTGAGTATGCCATTGTGGGAATGGGGTCCTTTATGGAGACCTGTCAAGCCACAGTGGATTGGCTTCGGGAGAAAGAAGGGTTGAAGATTGGTGCGGTTTCGGTGATCTGTTTTCGCCCCTTCCCTGGACCTCAAATTGTGGAAGCCTTAAAAGGGGTCCAGGCTTTTACCGTTTTGGAACGAATGGATAACCCCCCTGCCCAATCGAATCCTCTTACTGCAGAGATTAAAGCCGCTTTTGCTGACGCCCTGACCGGGGCTCCTGGTTATCCCCGGATTTCTAAGATTCCGGTGATTTATTCGGGTGCCGGGGGATTGGGAAGCCGAGACGTACGGCCTGGAGATTTTATTGCCATCGCTGACAATATGCTTGCTGAGAACGGAAAGCGCTTCTTTGTGGTGGGTATCCAACATAACCTGGCTCTTCCGGTGAGAATAGACCCCGATGTACGCCCTGAGGGCGCTTACTCGATGCGGGGTCATTCGGTGGGAGGTTGGGGTTCGGTAACCACCAATAAAGTGATGGCGGACCTCCTCGGTGATACCTTCGGAATGCATGTCCAGGCTTACCCGAAGTATGGTTCCGAGAAGAAGGGCCTTCCCACAACTTATTACCTCACCATTGCTCGGGAGCACGTTCGCATTCACTGTGAACTGGAGAAGGTGGAATTTGTGGCTTTAAACGATCCGAACCAGCTGAACATCGGCAATCCCCTTGCAGGGTTGGTTCCAGGTGGTATCCTCTTTATCTCCACAGATAAAGAGACCCCTGAAGAGGTGTGGCGAAGTATTCCTGCACGCCATCGCCGAAGAATTTTAGAGAACAACATCCGAGTTTACGCCCTCGATGCCATGAAGATCGCTCGTACCTTTGCCCCCACTTTTGACCTTCAGGCTCGCTTCCAGGGGGTTGTCCTCATCGGTGTCTTCCTGCGAACCACGCCGTTCCAAAAGGAGTTTGAGCTCTCTGACGAACAACTCTTCGCGGGTGTAGAGCAATCCCTTCGGAAATACTTCGGTAAACGGGGCGAACACGTAGTCCAGGCCAACCTCCAGGCCATTCGTCGGGGCTACGAGGAAGTCTTTGAAGTTCCTCGTTCGGTGATGGAACAATTAGAGAGCCCTATCTTGGCAGCTACCAGCTGATCCAAGACCCCAGGTTGTAGGCTTTCCTTATGTAGGAGGTTACCCGATGAGCTCTTCAGTAAAGGAAGAAAAGTACGATGCCCAAACCGCTTTGTTGGATCCCCAAGATTTCTTTAACCGGATCATTTTGAAATATAACGAAGGCACCGGAGATAAGGAGCTTCCTGCCGATCTATCGGTCGCTAGGAGTTTGATTCCAGCAGGTACGGCAGCCCTCCGGGATTTCTCTTATATCGCCCCGGAGATTCCCCACTTCATCCCCGAAAATTGTGTGGGGTGTATGGAATGTGTCAATGAATGCCCCGATACCGCCATTCTGGGGAAGGCGATGCCGAAGTCTTTCTTGGAGGCGGAGATCGAGAAGATCGAAGACCCCGGTCAACGGGAGCAGGTGCGCCAACACTGGACAAAAACCCAGAAGTACTGGACGGTTTATGAGCGTAAGGGTCAGGAACCAGCTTATTTTGGGATTTTTATTGACCCGACCAAATGCAAAGGGTGTGGGGAGTGTGTGGAAGTATGCGGGGAGCATAAAGCCTTGGAGATGGTGAAGAAAACTCCGGAAGTCATGGAGGCATCCCGGTTCTCCTTCCACTTCTTCCGCCGGCTTCCGGATACCCCGCCGGAGTATATTCAGGAGAAACTCCTCTCCGACCTGATGCTCGCCGGTTCAAAGACCCTTATCTATGTAGGAGGGGCGGGGTCTTGTGCGGGTTGTGGAGAAGGCACCGCCATTCGGATGATGCTTGCGGCCACTGCCTTTGTCTATGGCCGGGAGAACCTCGGTATTGTCGCCGCCACCGGATGCAATACCGTTTACGGTTCCACTTATCCTTATAACCCCTTCTTAGTCCCTTGGACCAATTCCCTCTTTGAGAATGCTCCTACCGACGCAATGGGAATCCGAGCTCGCTGGAACCAGATCGGTTGGCAGAAGAAGCGCCTTTGGGTAATTGGCGGCGATGGGGCGATGTACGACATCGGATTCCAGTCTCTCTCCCGAATGTTGGTATCGGGGATGGATATTAAAGTTCTGGTCCTTGATACCCAGGTCTATTCGAATACGGGAGGCCAAGCCTCTACCTCCACTTACCTTGGTCAGCAGACCAAGATGTCCTATATTGGAACAGTGATTAAAGGCAAGACCGAGCGGCGAAAAGAGCTTTCCGAAATTGTTATGATGCACCCGGATGTTTTTGTGGCCCAAACCACCCCTGCTCATATTAACCACTTCTATCGTTCCATTATGGCTGCAAACGAGTATCCGGGTCCTGCAGTGGTGATTTGTTACACCACTTGCCAACCGGAGCATGGGGTGGGAGACCATTTAGCGGCGCATCAGGCCCGTTTAGCAGTGGATTGCCGGGCTTTTCCCTTGCTCATTTATGACCCCCGCAAGGGAGAGCGCATTCGTGAGCGCTTAAGCCTCCAGGGGAATCCGGCTCTTAAGGAGGATTGGTACAAGAATCCGAAAACGGGAGAACCCTACGACTTTATCTATTTTGCTCGGACGGAAGGGCGTTTTGCAAAGCACTTTGACAAAGAGGGTAATCCTGATGAAGTCCTCTTGGCTGCTCAAGAGGACCGCCTGCAGAACTGGCGAACCCTCCAGGAGCTTGCAGGGTTAATCTGAGGAGGGTTTCCCAGCCTACGATCTGTCACCAGGAAGACTCTTTTAAATTAAGGGTAGGTGTAAAGCCTACCCTTATTCTTTTCCCTAATCTTTGCAACCTCGCATCATGTTTTACTCAAAATCTCTGTCTATTTGACACACCTTCTCTCCTGTAGGTATAATCCAGCAGGATGGATCATCCAGCTCTTGACATTAATGAAAAAGTCAGGATTCCTTATCCACTTTCCCTCTCTCATCAGTTCCATCATCCTAAGGATTTAAGATGTTCCTTCCTGATTTTTTATGATTGGGGTATATAAAACTAAGGGAGCTCTTTATCTTCGGTAAAATCATTACGGTGAATTCCTGGTAGAGGTGACCGGCTTTGATTTCCCCAAAGATTACTGAAGTGGAAGATCGTTTCGGTAATATTTATGATGTAGTGATCCTCGCGGCTCAGCGGGCTAAGGAGATTCAGCAAGGATCGCCTCCTTTAATTAAAACGAATTCTGTTCATCCTTTAACCATTGCTTTGGAGGAGATCGCTGCTGGAGTCTATCCTCCCTCTTCAGAGGAGGCTGAAGCCAGTCAAGAAGAAGAGGGAGGAGCAGAAGAGGGGCAAGAACAGGAGGGGCCTCCTGCTCAGGAAAAGACGATTGAAACTGTTTAAGTAGAGAAGATATGGCTGTGGCGGACCAGAAGGACTATTATCAAATCCTAGGGGTTTCTCGAGACGCCAGTCAGGAGGAGATTAAGCGGGCCTATCGTCGGCTAGCCCGCCAGTACCATCCTGACGTTAACAAAGAAGACAAAAACGCCGAGGAACGCTTTAAGGAGATTAACGAAGCCTACCAAGTTCTCTCCGATCCGGAGAAACGCCGGCTTTATGACCTTTATGGCCCCGAGTTCAACCGAGTAGGAGCCGGAGCTCCTGAACCTGGAGGCTTCGGTTTTGAGGATTTTCCTTTCTCGGATCTTATTGACTTCTTCTTCGGGTCTTCAAGGCCTCGGGAGCGGACTATCGGGGAGCCGGGTGCAGACTTGCGCCTGGATATAGAGATCTCCTTGGAAGAGGCCTTCACCGGAGTTAACCGGAGGGTAGAAGTCACTCGTTTGAGAACCTGTAAAGCCTGCCGGGGATTAGGGGCAAAGCCGGGGACGGCTCCCGAACGATGCCCCTCCTGCCGGGGCACGGGCCAGGTTCGGCATACTCAAACCACCTTCTTGGGGTCTTTCTCCACTGTAGTGACCTGTAGTCGGTGCCGGGGGTTGGGTTTTATTATCCGGGAACCTTGTATCGCCTGCCAAGGAACGGGCCGCCTCCGTCAAACTGAGGAGTTGCAAGTTCAGATCCCTGCAGGGGTTGAAAGTGGTATGCGCCTGCGTTTGGAAGGCGAAGGGGAAGCGGGCACCTTTGGCCAACCTCCCGGGGACCTCTACATTTTTGTCCAGCTGAAGCCCCATCCCTTCTTCCGCCGGCAAGGGACCGATTTATACTGCGAAGTACCTATTAGCTTCACTCAAGCTGCCTTGGGCACCACCCTTTCGATTCCCCTCCTTGATGGTTCCCACGCAGAGGTGAAAGTCCCTCCAGGGACCCAGCCTGGAGAAACTCTCCGGATCTCCGGAAAAGGGATGCCTTCTCTCTCGCACTCCCACCGGGGTGATCTCTATGTAACCCTTCGTGTTACTATTCCCACCCAGCTGAATGCTGAACAGCGCCGATTACTTGAGGAATTTGCCCGCCTAAGTGGGGAAAAAGTGGAGGGTGGAGAGATTAAAGGCTTTTTGGATAAAGTGAAACACTTTTTCGGAGGTAATGGATGAAATGGGCCAGGGTGGCGGTGCAAGTGGGGCTTTTGTCTCAGGAAGCGGTGAGTGGAGCTTTTCAAGCTTTGGGAAGCCCTGGCACAGAAGAAACTTCCTCCGGTGAAATTGTTGGTTACTTCCCCGTTGATGATACCCTTGAAGAGAAACTGCGCTACCTCCGCAATTTTCTGGACCACCTTTCTGATTGGGGTTTAGAGGAGAAACCCCCGGAGTATCGGGTCACTTTCGTTCAGGAGGAGGATTGGGCCTCGGCGTGGAAGCAGTTTTTCCATCCTATGGAAATTGGCCGGCGTTTGCTCGTAACTCCCCCTTGGGAGGTAGGTGCTGAAGGGGGGGTCTCCCCGAAGCGGACCTCACGATTAATCCTTCAGATTGACCCTGGGATGGCCTTTGGTACAGGAGCTCACCCTACTACCCAGCTCTGTCTCCAATTGCTTGAAAAGTACCTTCAGCCAAACCAAGAGGTTCTTGATTATGGAACCGGAAGTGGTATCCTAGCGATCGCGGCGGTTTTGCTGGGGGCTGGGGAAGTTGTTGCTGTAGATAATGACCCCATGGCGATCCGAGTCGCTCGGCAAAACTTTCTTTTGAATCCCGGAGGAGATCAGATCCTCCTTCTTCAGGCAGAAACCCCAGCCGTCCTCAAAAAGTCCTTCAACTTAGTCCTGGCCAACTTGCTTGCGGGGATCATTACCTCCTTACGATCCGCTTTTAGGGAGGTTTTGTGCCCCGGAGGCCTTTTGATCAGTTCAGGGATATTGGTTGAGCAATCGCAGTGGGTGAAACAGAGTTTAGCCGAGGTAGGTTTAGAAACCTTGGAGGTTTGCACCCAAAAGGAGTGGTCTGCCTTAGTGAGTTGTCGTAAGGCAGAATAGCCTGGAGGCAAGGGGGTGGATTCCTCTTATGGTTACCCCTGGGCAATAAAGGTTAATCTCGAAGAAGTTCCTCAATTTTGGCTTTGTCGAAACCAACAATGAGGTGGCCGTCTATTTTGGTGGCGGGGGTAGCATGGACCCCCATTTCAAGGAGCTCTTTTAAAGCCTCTGGGTCTGCGCGCACGTTTTTTTCAGTGTAAGATATCCCTTTTTGAGAAAGATACTCTTTCTCTTGCTCGCAGGCGCCTCAGCCAGGTTGAGTGTAGACGATAATCTGTTTGGGCATTTTTATCCCTCTTTATTATCTCATTATTCGCTAAAGGTTTTAGGATTTCACTTCCGCTTACCGGGAGGTTAGCCCTCCCTGGCCTTCTTGAGGAGAGATGGAGAGGGTGAAGTTCCTGCTAGGCTAGAATCGCCCATAGCTTCCCGCACTTGTTAGGTAACCATCAAAGATATAACGCCCTAAAACCTTCCCTCCTCATTTTAGCTTTCCTCAAGTTAGATTGTCAAAGTCCTGAAATCTAATGAAAGATCGCTTTAAAGAGGAGAAAGATTTTCTTTTTTGAAAGAGTTGAAAGAGAAAGCAAAGCAGGTTATAATGTCTGTAGCATCTAGGCAGAGAAGCAGATCCAAAGCCTGGCTCAAACCCGAATCGGCCGGGGTATAAGGATGGCTGAGGAAAACTTAGTTCAGGACCTCCCTGAGGAAGTAGCCCGGGAGGTTTATCAAAGACTTGCTGAAGGTGAAAAGCCCTATGTTGCCCTCTCTTCGGATATAAGGCCAGAAGGTTCTTTCGGAGAACAGTGGCTGATTGCTACTGATAAGAGGGTTTTCATTATTACTCCCGATGGAGAGGGACAAGCTCATCTCCGAGCAACTGCTCCTCCGATCATTGAACTCCCCCTTTCCCAAATCTCCAACGTAGAGACCCACGATTTTGTGGGCAGTAGCCTTTTGGAGATCGAAACGAAGAAGGGGGAGACCAAAGAGATCCTCTTCTCCAAATCGTTAGTGGATAAGTTCCAGGAAGCGGCTACTATTGTCGAGAACCTTGTTCGGCAGCAACAGCTCGAATCAGCTCTCGAAGAGAAAGAAGGGGAAACCCGCCCGAAACCTCGTCCGAAGCCTCGATGTCCTAACTGTGGACGCTACCTCCCTCCTGGTTCCGACAAGTGTCCAGCTTGCTTGAAAAAGGGCAAGCTCCTAATGAGGGTTTTGGCTTATGCGAAACCCTATTGGCATTATTCTATCCTCTCTTTCTTCCTCACTTTGGCCCTAACCATTATTGGACTGACCCCTCCTTATTTGATGAAACAGCTCACCGACCGAGCTTTGGCTCCTATCTCCCCCACTCCCATGAGTGAGCGGTACCGGGTTCTCCTTTGGACAGTCGTTGCTTTGGGCATTTTATATCTGGTTCGCGCTTTTATCACTGGGGTGCGTAATCAGCTGATGGGTTGGCTGGGTCAACAGATTATGTACGATGTTCGTACCCAAGTATACGAGCATCTCCAGCGCCTCTCCTTAAGCTTTTATGACAAGCGTAGCCTCGGTGGCATTATGAGCCGGGTCACCAATGACACCTCAGTAATTAACGGTTTTATTGTTAGTGGGTTGCAAAATCTTTTGATCAACATGCTCACTTTGGTGGGTATTGGGGTCATCTTGTTGAAGATGAACTGGAAGCTGGCTTTGTTGGTGATGCTTCCGGCTCCTGCCTTGGCTGCTGGAACCATATGGTTTGGGAATCGGATCCGCATTATTTATCGGCGGTATTGGAGACAAGTTTCTCTTCTCAGCTCTACCTTGGCCTCTGCCATCTCTGGGGTTCGGGTTGTTAAAGGGTTTGCTCAGGAGCATCGAGAGAACCGCCGATTCCGGAGTAGAAACCAGGACCTACTTCGAGTGAATATGCAGTCCATTAAACTACAGACCATCTATTACCCCTTAATGGGTTTCATTAGTTCCTTAGGTTCCTTGATCATCTGGGCTGTGGGTGGCCCCTTGGTCATCCGAAAGGAACTCTCTTTGGGCAGTTTTACCGCCTTCACCGCTTATATGTGGCAGTTCTATGCTCCTATTGGTGTCCTTACGGAGATTCACAATACAGTCCAGCAAGTAGCCACCGCGGCTGAGCGAGTGTTTGAAGTTTTGGATACCGAACCTGACGTTAAAGACAAGCCGAATGCCATCGAGTTGCCACGCATTAAGGGGCGGGTGGAGTTCCGAAATGTTTCCTTCCGATACGATACTCAGGAGCCGGGAGATTATGTCCTCCGCGAGATTAACTTTGTCGCTGAGCCGGGTCAATTAATCGGTTTAGTGGGACACAGTGGATCGGGGAAGACCACGTTAATTAACCTTTTGGCCCGTTTCTATGATGTGACGGAGGGAGCCATTTTGATAGATGGCTATGACATCCGAGATGTCAAGCTGAAATCCCTTCGGGAGCAGATTGGGATTGTGCTTCAGGAGCCTTTCCTCTTCTCCGGTACTATTGCTGAGAATATCGCTTATGGCCGACCAGATGCCTCTCGGGAAGAAATCATCGAAGCGGCGAAATTTGCTAACGCCCATCAGTTTATCATCCGTTTCCCCGATGGTTATGATACCGAAGTGGGAGAGCGGGGAGTCCGCCTTTCCGGAGGAGAAAAGCAGAGGATTTCCATCGCCCGGGCTATTCTGAACAACCCCCGAATTCTTATCCTTGATGAGGCGACTTCCGCAGTGGATACAGAGACAGAAAAGTTGATTCAGGAGGCTCTGGATCGAGTGATGCAGGGCCGAACTGTTTTTGCTATAGCTCACCGACTTTCCACCTTGAAGAATGCTCATCGGTTGATCGTCCTCGATAAGGGGCGTATAGTCGAAGAAGGGACTCACGAAGAGCTTTTGGCTAAGGAGGATGGGGTTTATCGTCGGTTGGTGAAGATTCAAACGGATTTGGCTCAGTCAGTAGTGATTCCAGAGTAGGGGCGGAGATGAGGGTGAGTTTTAGCCTTCCTCCTGCCTCGCTGTACTGGAGTTGTCTTTAAAATAAAATGCTCATTAATGGGAAAGACCCTCGA
Organism: uncultured bacterium; assembly: GCA_964429225.1. Lineage (GTDB taxonomy): Bacteria > Armatimonadota > DTGP01 > DTGP01 > CAYSAW01 > CAYSAW01. The sequence goes on along the minus strand of CAYSAW010000001.1, from coordinate 567,831 downwards.
ACAGAGCTGGTTTTATTAGACCCGAAGAAGATTCGGTTAGAAAATGATCGGCCGGGTTGGCTTTTGCTGCACCTCCCCGATTTTCCAGAACCCCTTCGCGTGAAGCCGATAAGGAATTATCCCATTACTGATCCAGATCATTACCTTAGCCTTCTTACCGAGGAGGATGAGGAGGTAGGTGTTATCGTTGATCCTCAGGAGCTGGACCCCGATTCTTTCAATGTTCTTCAACAATTGCTGGAGCGAATTTACTTTCTTCCCACTATTACCAAGATCATTAATATTGTTGAGGATTTTGGCATTTTGCGTTGGGAGGTAGAGACCTCTAAGGGTCCTCGAACCTTTGAGGTTTCAGGGCGAGATAATATCCGATTTGTTGGCCAAGGCCACATCTTGATTCGGGATATTGATGGCAACCGTTATCATATTTATCGGTTAAATCAGCTGGATCATCATAGTCGGCTTCTGTTGGAGAAAGTGCTGTAGTGGGTAGGGGCGAGGCACCTCCTCGCCCCTATTTGTTATTCTTCTCCCCAGCGAAACCAGGGAAGGGATTTCTCGTATCCCAGGCGGGCACACTCCTCAGGGTCTAAGGCCCAATACTGGGGATTAAAGAGCTCTAAGGAGAGAGGGCCTTGATAACCGACTTCTATCAGGGCTTGACACATCTCCCCTAAGGGAATCACTCCATCCCCAGGCCAAACACGATCTGCATCTTGAAGGGTTCCCGGTGGTTTTCCTGCAGGAGCATCGTCCAGGTGAGTGATCGCTATTTGGGCTCCGGGAATACTTCGGAGGTCCTCCACCGTAGAACCCCCATTGTACATATGAAAGAAATCCATTACAATACACGCCTTAGGGTGTTGTGTTCCTTGGATGATCGCCCAGGCGGTTTTGATGTCCTTCACTCCCTTCACAAAACCGAGGTACTCTAAGGCAGGGATAATCCCCATCTGTTCCCCTATCTCCAGCAATTCTCTGTAGTTAGCGGTGGCGAGGTTAAGGTCTACCTCCTCCATCGGAGGGCTAGCGCAGATAAAGGGTGATCCTAAGACGATGGCTTGCTCCATTCGGCGTTTACATTCTTCTATAGCTCTCCGATGCTCTTCACCAGTGGTGTTCATCCAGTTATGCAAGGCAATCATATTGGGGACCTTTAGCCCGTTATCTTCCAAGGCCTTTTGGATTTCTCGGAGGGTTCCTCCTCGCTCGAGGAACTCGTCTACTTCGTTATTCCAGAGCTCAATTTGTTGGAACCCTACCTCTCCTGCCAAGCGAATCCGGTCGAGAATTCCTGCTTGCTTGAGGGTGATGCTGTTGAGACAAGGGATAAAAGTAGGCATCTCTTTTCTCTCCTTCTTACCTGATTTGAATTTTCCCTCCTTAGAAGGAGGGATTTTATCGCGTAATAGGCCGTCCGGGGAAGAAGAAGCGAACCAGGATAAAGTCTGCGACATAGATGGAGATGATAGAAAGGACTACTGCGTTAGTAGTGGCTTTACCCACACCGGCGGCGCCTCCTTGGGTAGACAACCCTTGATGACAGGAGATGAGGGCGATGAGAAAACCAAAAACAAGAGTCTTAGCTAAGCCGGAGTTAATATCATAAGGGTCTACAAAGTGTTCGATAGAATTAAGATAAGAGAGGCTTGTTATCCCAGCCGGGGCAGCGACGATATATCCTCCAAGAGTTCCCATAATATCAGCGAGAATAGTAATGATGGGAAGCATCAGTGTAGTACTGATGAGCCGAGGAACAACGAGATATTCCACAGGGCTTACCGCTAGAGCACGGAGGGCATCAATTTGCTCGGTGACTTTCATCGAGCCAATTTGCGCCGCGATGGCGGAACCTGCTCGTGCTGCGACCACCACAGCGGAAAGGACTGGTCCCACTTCCCTGGCCATAGTTGTTGCCACCAAGGCCCCTACCAAATTCCCTAATCCGATGGTCGCCATCGTTCGGGCGGTATAGAGAGCCAGGACCATTCCCGCGAAGGTAACAGTAATCAGTACGATGGGAAGGGAGTGGACACCGATAATAGCCATTTGTTCGATCGTTTCCGCGATATCCACTCGGCCTAGAAGGATTCGGCTGATAGCTTGACAAGCCAAAAGGGTTGTTTCCCCGATGTAATCGACCATTCCCAGAAGCCATCGTTGAGACATTTTCATCGAGCGGAGGGTCCAGAGAGATAGACTTCGGTTAAAACCAGGCATTGATTAGGTCTCCCTTAGGGTTATCCTCACTTCTTCTCCTCTCTTTACTCCCAGAGACTGAGAAGCATTCCCTCCGTTTATAGCGATTTCTAAGGTGTCGAAACTGCCGAGGAGTGCTAGAGGTTCTCCCCAAGGTACTTCCCCGTAGGTTTTGTGTAGTCCTTGGAGGTGAAGGGAACCAAGGGTGATCTCGAGAGCGGTATAGGGTTTGCCCCTGAGCCATTGGTAAAGCAGATCCCGAGAGATCGGGGTCACTAAGTTCCCAAACCGATCAATGTGGACCACCTGGCTGCGGATACAAGTGGGAGAAACCTCTGGTTTTAGCTCTTTGAGGAAGACTTGGGGGGAATAAAGAGGGCCAAAGGCTGTCAAGGGGACCCCTCTGAGATAATAGGCCGAGCAGGGAGCAAAAATGTCTCTGCCGTGAAAGGTGGAGCTGACGACCGGCCGGTGATATTGGGGGTTTGTCAATTGTACCACTCTTGATGGAGGATTTTTGAGAAGAATACCAGTCAGCAAACCGTTATCCGGGGCGAAAAAGGTATAAGAAGGGGTTTCTACTGCCATTGCTACACGTTCCGTTCCTACTCCCGGATCCACCACTGCCACGAAGACGGTACCAGGGGGGAAGACCTCATAGGAGTGAGTAAGGAGGAAGGCTCCCTCTACAACATCTTGGGGGTGAACAGTGTGGCAAAGATGGACAATGGGAACTTGGGGACAGAGAGAGCGTACCACAGCCTCCATCTGGCCAACATAAGTCCCTTCCCAACCGAAATCGGTAAAGAAGACAATCACCTTTACTCCCCACTCACTACTCGGAGGAAGACCGAAAAGCTTTCTTGGCCATAGAGGACGAAGATCACTCTTTTCAGATGTTGGGCTTGAGGGAGGAAATCCTTTACCACTCCCACCATAATCTTGGCGGATTCCTCCAGGGGGAAGCCACCCACACCAGTTCCTAGGGCTGGTAAGGAGATGGATTGAACTCCTAGCTCCTCAGCTCGGCGCAGGGCGTTCAGAGTGGCGTTCCGGATCGTCTCCGCTGAAGGTGTTAAGTCCTGACCCATAGCTGCGGCGTGGATCACATACCGAGCAGGCAGCCTGCCAGCTCCTGTTACTACCGCTTCTCCCACCGGAATAGGGCCTTTACTCACCGCTTCTCGCTCAATCTCTTCGCCTCCAGCCCGTTTGAGGGCACCGGCCACTCCTGCCCCCATCCAAAGATGGTTGTTGGCTGCGTTCACAATCGCATCGGCAGGAACCTGGGCAATATCGCCTTCGATGACTTCCATCACTTTTCCCTTCACTGCAAACTCCATCGTCTACCTCCTTCCTTCTAAAGCGTTTGGTCTTCTATTGCGGAGGGGATCAAGAATCGAGGACTAAGTTTGGGAGGGAACCGGGCCTGCTTCCTCTCCCTGTATGCGAGGGTTGGGGGAGGGAGGTTTCTCTGCGGGTAGAAATTGGCGTAGGAAAATGAGAGCTTCTTCCCGGGTTTTGACCTCTTCCAGAACCATTGCTTCTTCCAGCTTCTGAAGCAGTTGACCGATCAGAGGCCCTGGTTGAAGGTGAAAGGTTTGGATCAAATCTTCTCCGGTTAACAAGGGTTTGGGATGCCATTTTTCAGCCTGGTAGAACCACTCCCGAAGCAGTTCTATAGTGACTTGATAGTGCAACTGTTCGTTCTCTTCAGTGGCTGCGGGTCCTCGAGAGGCCCGGCGGTCCGCCAGGGATAGAGTGAGAACATCGGGGGTAATTCCTCCCATATCTCTAAAGGCCCGGTAGATAAGGCCTTGCCATTCCTTTTCTGAAGGATGACGGGCTTTTCGGTTCGTCAGGTGGAGAGGTCGCAGGTGATGGCGTACTAACCCACAAAGGTACTCCTTCTCTTTTTGGCTCAACCGCAGACGAGAACTAACCCCCGCTACTAGAGGTACTCCTGCCTTATCGTGACCAATGAAGCGAATCCGCCCATCTTCTTCTCGGGTCGCCGTGTCTGGTTTGCCAATGTCGTGGAAGAGCAAGCCGAAGCGCAGTAACGCTAAGCGAAGGTGAGGAGCAGAGAGGGGTTGGTTCAGGTGTTGGAGGATCGGTTCCCGAACATCGGCGGGTAAGAAACCCTCTGAGAGCACAACATCGAGTTGTCGGAGGGCTTCTAGGGTATGTTCCCAGGCAGGGAGGTGATGGTAGGTGTTCTGCTCAACCCCTTTCAAACGGTTGAGCTCAGGAAGGACCTCCCATAGGAGGCCTAACTCGACAAGGAGGTCTACTCCTCGGTGAGCAGGGAAGGCAAGGATCATGAGTAGTTCATCCCGAACGCGCTCAATGGCCGGTTGTTGGAGCGAAGGGGCTAAAAGCTGAAGAGTAGAAGCAGTTTCCTCCTCCAAGCGAAAATCTAGGTCTCCGGCAATCCTCACCCCGCGTAGAAGGCGAACCGGGTCTCGCCACAGAGCGGTGGGGGAGGTCATTCTGACCAAACGCTGGGAGAGGTCTTCCCGCCCTCCTGTTGGATCGAGAATCAAAGGGGTTAAATTCTCTGGGGTAAGGCGATCGGGAAGTAAGGGAACAATCTGGTTGAGCTCGATCCCCATGGCATTAATCGTGTAATCCCGCTCCCGGAGATCTTGGAGGATAGAGGTTCGGAGGGGGAGTAGGTCAATTTGAAGGGTTGCATGGTTCGATTGAAACACCACCCGAACCGCTTGTTGCTCCTCTTTGAGGAAAAAGGGAGCTCCTTTAAAAAGGCGGGCCAACCGGTTACCCCACTCCCAGGGATCCCCTTCAAGGACCAGGTCTATGTCCTTGAGAGGACGGCCCAGAAGGAGGTCTCGAACTGCTCCTCCAACAAGGTAACAGGAGGTCCTCTTTAGGGCCTCTGTCAGTTGGGTGAAGAGTTCAGGGGTGGTCATCGGGTTGTCAATCCAGCTTTGATATTCTCTATCTTTTGGAGGTCCACCTTTACCCCAGCGGACTGATAAGCCAGCAGGAGTGCTCCTCCTGCTGGTGGTAATTCTGGGGGGATAACCTTCACTTGAGGGGCCTCCTTTAATAAATGTTCCCGAAAGCACTGATAGATTAACCCTGTGCCTTGTCCAAAAACTCCTCCGACAGGGCAAACGGGTACGGGTTGGTGTTCAAGGGAGAGTTGGCGAAGAGCGGATAAAGCAAGAAGAGCGAGCTCTTGACTTGCTTGGTGGACAATCGTTTGAGCTACGGGGTCTCCTTCTTCAGCGGTGGCTAGGACTAAAGGGGCTAAGGGGGCGATGCGAGGGACTGGGGGGTGGCCCGCATAAACATATCCCTCAATTTCAGGAGGGGAGCTTAATCCCAGAGCTTCAACGAGGCGTTGAGAAAGAAGGGTTTGGGGGCCTCTTCTGTCCTCAGCTCTGAGCACAGCTCGGAGGGCCTGAAGGGCAATCCAAAAAGCTCCTCCTTCATCCGAGAGAAGGTAGCCCCAGCCTCCAACCCGAACTCTTTCTCCCCGGTCGTTTCCGCCGTAAGCAGCAGAACCTGTGCCAGCTATCACGATGCATCCGGGTTTGCCCAAGGTGGCCCCCATTAGGGCGATTTCCTGGTCTGAGACGACTTTGTAATGCTGGGAAGGGAAGATCCCTTCAAACACCGCATCCGGGCCTCCTGGCCAGGAACAGGCAAAGGAACCAGCGCAACCGATTACTGCAAAGTGTAGAGGACTCTGCAATCCTTGGAGGGCGGATTGAAGAGCTTGCTGGACGGATTTCCGGGCTTCTTCAGGATGAGTGCAAATATTGCAGGCTCCTCCATCCCCTCTCCCCAAAATATGCCCTTCTTCATCCGCTACTAGGCAAGTAGTTTTGGTTCCTCCACCATCAATCCCAATGTAAAGCATTAGCTTCCTCGAAGGCCTGCTGAACTTTGGAGATGATGATCTACAGGCCCCCTTTGTTTTAAGAAGAACTCAATAGGTTTATGGATGAAGTCATTATCTCCAGCTATACTTTTCATCTCCTTAGGGCGAAACCCCTACTTCTGCTTCTTTGGCTCTGTCTCTTTTCCTCTCCTTTGCACCTTTTTTGATCTTCTCGCCTCTTCTATTCCTTCAGTTTCGTCGCCCCGGCCTGTCCGATCAGTGGGTGCCAGGGGAGGCGTTAGATACAATGTATGATTCTCTTTGAAATTAGTCGGCGTGTAGCTAGCCCTGGTTAGCGCCCGGACAGCCCTTAAGATGGAGGGTGGAATCACTAAAGATACCTTAGTCGTTAAAATTTTTGCTCGCCCCGATGCTCAAGGGAGTTATGCTGTCCTCCCTTCCTGCGTGACGGAACGGTTAGGGGCTATCAACGACAAGGGGGAGACATTGAAGGGGATTATCGTCTTCGTGGCGAAGGGAACCCCGGAAAGGAGTCTGGAGAAATGGCCATCCGAGTTGCAGTAGCTGGCGCAGCAGGCCGAATGGGCCGGGAGATCCTCCGAGCAGTACATTCTGCCCCAGATATGGAAGTAGTAGCTGGAGCGGACCCGGGAGGAGACGGCAAGACCCTAGGAGAAGTAGCAGGGATACCTGCTCTAGATATCCCGATAGATCCAACAGTCGAAGCTGCGATCCAACGGGGACAACCTGATGTCGTCATCGTCTTTGTTGCTCCCCCCTCCTCAGCAGTGGAGTGTATTCACACCGCCTTAGACCAAGGGGTGCGTCTTGTAATCGGTTCTACCGGAATTGCAGATGCTGAAATTGAGAAGATTAAAGTGAAAGCCAACGAGAAGAAGATTGGGGCTTTTATGGCGCCAAACTTCGCTATTGGAGCGGTCTTGATGATGGTTTTCGCCCAGAAAGCCGCGCGTTATATGCCGGCTGTAGAGATTATTGAGTTCCACCACGATGGCAAGCTAGATGCCCCTTCGGGAACCGCTTTCCAAACCGCCCGGAAGATTCTGGAGAGCAACTCCCTCCCTGAACGTCCGCCCACAGAGAAATTCACTGTGGAGGGTGTCCGAGGGGGTGCGGTTGGGCCGATTCACATCCACAGTGTCCGACTCCCTGGATATGTTGCCCACCAAGAAGTGATCCTTGGAGGGTTAGGGCAGACCCTTACCATTCGTCACGATTCGATCAGCCGAGAATCTTTCATGCCTGGGATACTAATGGCCGTCCGAGAGGTGATGAACCTTGATCACTTCCTCTATGGATTGGAGAACCTTCTGGAGATTTAGTTTCCTCTTTCCGATAAGGAACTCTACCTCTAAACTTTTGCCGGCCGGGCTAGGGAGGGAAAGGGGTAGGGTTTCTAGGAGTGGTTTCAAAAAATAGCTGGAGCCAAGTTAACCCCCTTCATCCCCTTCTCCCGCTGAGGGAGGGGAGTAGAGGTGAGGGCACTCCTCTTGTCCTCTCCTATAGAGAGGGTTTTTGAAAGGAGTTCTAGCGCAAGAGGAAAACTTTCTTCAAAACGCTCTATGCTTTTGTAAAGCCGGAGGGAAAGAGAAAGGAGTTAAGAAATGTTCGAAGAGAAGAAACTCTCGCGACGCCAATTCCTGGGTACTGCAGCCGCCTTTGCCATCCCTTATCTCATTCCTAGCGGAGTCATAGGCCAACCTGGCCGACCAGGAGCGAATGATCGAGTTACCATTGGCTATATCGGCCTTGGAGGAATGGGCCAAGGTCACGTAACCCCCGATGCAGCAGCCCTTTGCGATGTGGACGACACTCATATCGCCTCCGCCCTGAACAAAGTTCAAGGAAAACCCTTCATCACCAAGGATTATCGGAGAATCTTGGATCGGAAGGATATTGATGCGGTAGTGATTGCTACCCCCGATCACTGGCACGCCTTAATGACTGTTCACGCTTGCCAAGCCGGGAAAGATGTCTATGTGGAAAAGCCGACCTGCCGAACGATTGAAGAAGGTCGGGCAATGATCAATGCAGCAAAACGTTATAAGCGGGTGGTTCAGGTGGGGGCTCAAGGTCGTTCCACTCCCGGGGCACGAGCCGCCTGCCAATTCATCCGGAATGGGGAGATTGGGCGGGTGTACCATGTAGAGGTTTGGCATGAGCCTAACCCGACCGGAGGATGGGGGCAAGATATGGAGCCTCCTGCACACCTAGATTGGGATATGTGGCTAGGACCCGCCCGTTGGGTTCCCTATAACCCTCTCCGGTGTCACTTCAACTTCCGATGGTTTATGGATTTTGGAGGAGGTTTCATCCGGGACCGAGGGAATCACGCTTTAAGCATCGTCTACTGGTGTCTGGATAAAGATGATACGGGGCCGGTATCTGTAGAAGCCACGGGAACCCCTCAGAAGGATGGCATCTTCGATGTCCCTGTTACGATGGAAGTCAAGTGGGAATTTAAAAATCCCGACTGGACGATGACCTGGAGTCAACCGGGTGCTCGCTACAACGGAATCCCCTGGGGGGAAAAGTTTTACGGGGATCGAGGTACTTTGATTGTCGCTGGAGGCGATGGTTGGTGTGAACCTGAAGAGAAAGCAAAGCAATATCGCCCCCCCAGAGGAGGGATTGAGATCCCTCCTAGTCCAGGCCATCGCCAAGACTGGCTCAACTGCATCCGAACTCGCCAGAAACCTATTATGCATATCGAGGCCGGGGTCAAAGTGGTGACGTTGGCTATTATCGCTAATATCTCCTACCTCTTAGGCCGCAAACTGAAGTGGGACCCTGTGAAGGAACAGTTTATTGATGATGAGGAAGCCAATCGTTTCCTTAGTGAACCCTACCGCGCTCCTTGGAAACTGTAATGCCTTGTCCCTCCGCTAGTAAAACCCTAGGTTCCCAGTAGTGAAATAGGAGGTTAAGGAAGTTTTTTCTTCTCCCACTGAAGGAATGCAGAGGTGTAATGCATTATACTTCTTTGCTGGAGGACGAAGAAGGAGGCAAGCCATCGGTAGTGGAGGCAATTTTTCTTGTAAAAGAAAGGAGAGTTTCCTATGAGGAGAAAAAGTCTTTGTTTTTCCCTTCTATCAGGGGTTGGACTTCTTTTTCTGCTGTTATCCATTAATGAGGGGGGAACTGCTTCCCAAAAACCACAGGTTAGGGAACTCCTGAGTCAGCTCCAGAGTTCTGACCTCGAGCTCCGGTGGAAGTCTGCGGTAAAGGCTGGCCCTGTAGGAGCCGAGGCAGTAGTCCCTTTAGGAGACCTAATGGGGGGCGAGGACCGGGGAGTGGCTAAAGCAGCTACTGAAGCATTAAGGCGAATCGTGCATTACTCCGCCCGCCCTGGCGCTCGGAAGGAGGCCCAAGCAGTCGCCCGAGAACTCCTTAAGCTAACCGGTCCTCAAAGGCCTCGTCCTGTACGGGTGGAAGCCCTTTACCTCTTGGGCTGCGTTGGCGATGAAAAGGTGGTACCTGCTCTTGAGAGACTCCTTTACGACCCTCAGGTGCGGGAGGAAGCTCGGCTAGCCTTGGAACGAATACCGGGAAAATCAGCGACTAACGCCTTACGCCGAGCTCTCAAAGCGGTACCGGAAGATTTTAGAGCCAATCTCCAGCAGTCTCTACGCCATCGGCAGATGAAGCCTTCTACAGTGGGAACTATACTTTCTTACAAATGAGTTCTCCATCTTTGTTCTTGCCAGTGGAGGGGTTCTGAAGGGGGGATACCATTAAGGTGAAAGGAAGCAGGTATGAAAGCAAAAGGCGCAGATCCCATACGCCTCTTTAGGGAGTGCTAACCTGGTTATTTTGTCAATGTCGGTAGAGGTGAAAAATCTTTCGTCCTTACAGGGTTTTAGGAGGGGTGACCGGCCGGTTGCTCCTGCAGATTGTCTCCCATTTATGAGGGACTCCATTCTATCCGCTGCGTGTGTGAGGTGATGGAGCCACTTAAAGGGTACAACCTTGTGCCCCTAAACTGCCAGGTAACATGGCAAAAAGCGTGGTTTCCTCCTTCCTCTCTTTGTACGGGCGTAAAATACTACAGGGCTATACTTCTGCTCTGATCCGATAGAGGTCCTCCTCAAGACGTTGGCAGGCAAATCTATAGTACTCCTCAACAATCTCAAAGCCGATGTACTGGCGACCGTATATTTTCGCTGCGACCGCTACTTGGCCTGAGCCTAGGAAAGGATCAAGCACCACGTCTCCTTCTCGGCTGGAGTAGGCAAGGATCTTAGCGATAAGTTCCATTGGCAACTTGGTCGGCGTTTTAAGATCTCCATGCCAATACTCTCGGGGGATGATCCAAACGTCTTCCATATCTTTGTATCGGAGGTTTCTCCCCTCCTCGGTAAAGGCTTTTTGGGGGTAACGGGCATAGGGGTAGAAAACTCGCTTCTGGTCATCCTTACAGACATAGAGGCAGTGATAGTGGGAGGTAACGAATTTCCGAGTCGTCACTACTCCAAATTGGTATTTCCAGATAATATGGTTTACCGTAATGAAGCCGATTTCGTCCAAAGCGATAAGAACCTCTTTCAAGTTATTCCAGCCGGAGAAGACGTACATACTTCCCGAGTCCTTGAGGACGCGGTAGACCTCTCGCATCCAAGAGAGAGTGAAGTCGAGATAATCTTCCTGGGGGATTTCATTGTAACCCTTTAGGACTCGATGAGCGGATCGGTTGTAGTTAGAGCGTTTTGCTGTGAAGTTAATCGCAAAAGGTGGGTCTGTAATAACAAGATCAATCGTCCCCTCTGGTATTCTCCGCATTCCTTCCCGGCAATCCATATGGTAGATCCGATTGAAGGCCAAAGGCTCCATCTTTTCTACTCCTATTCGTACTCTGGTGGTAGTTTTTTTACTGCTTGATCGCACCACTCTTGGGTGAAAGGAGTATTTGGGTCTCGAAGATTATCCTGCCACATCTCTCGGGGGGTGAGGGTTTGCCGAAGGGAGAGGAGGTGAGTATGACCATCAGCGAAGAGGAAGTTGATCTTCCCTAAGTGAGATTGAAAAGCTCCTTGGCGTTCTGTAGGGGTGAAACCTTCTGGAGGTTGAATCTCCACCCCCCGATCTAACACAGCCCATACGCCAAGTTCCCCAAAGCGTGTCCGGTTTTCCAGGAGGAGGAGGGTTATGGAAGGGTCTTTAATAGCATTCAAATCGCCGACGCGGCCGTCGAGGTCTGCTTGGGGCATTACCGAGCGGTTGGGGGCATAGCAGTAGGGGAGGTCCAGGTTTGGCCCTGCATAGCGATAAAACTCTGGGGCTCCGATAGGGTTGCTGGGGCAGACAAACACCCCTGGGTTCTTCAGCCAGGGTCGGATCACGTATCTCCAGGAGAGAGAGGCACCTCCCAGAGTGCCAAACCAAGGGGAAGGAAGAGTTTCATTATAATCTTGGGCATAAGCGAGAAGGGCGGTACCAATCTGCTGCTCATTTTGGGCACATACTAGGGTACGCCCCCTCTCCCGTGCCGAGTTGAAAACGGGTAGTAATAAGGCTAGAAGGAGAGAGAGGATAGCGACGATGATGAGGACCTCTAGGAGGGTGAAAGCTTTGCAAGGGGATAGGGAGAAGGAAGAGTACCGGAGGAAAAGGTTTCTCCTGCTGGAGAAGAGGAGCTTGGAGACCAGCTTTTGGGGGGAAAGGGGAAATAAAAAGACCTTCATCTTCGGTTAGCGAGTTTTTCTTAGAAGCCATAGATGGGGGTGAATCTCTTCTCTTGGTCCTTTGGGGACGGTTGGTGGAGGGGCAGGCCCAAGGGGGGTTGGGGGTGGAGCAGGAGGGGGAGGCGCTTCTCCTCGAGTTGGCGAAGGGGGCACTCCTGAAAAGGTGGCGATAATGGGTAAATAGCGAACGTGGCCATCGGCGAAGAGGTAATTGCTAGCGTTGTTGTGCAAAGCCCGGGCTACTCCCCAAGTGGGATCCCACTCCCCAGGTCTTATCCCCGGTTGAACAAGATGGTACCAGACGTCAATCTCTTCGCTCTGGTTACCCCGTTGATGAGGGAGCGAAGGTTCATGCCCAGGGTAATCCTGCATCTTCTCCGCTAGGAGGATAGTCTCTGAAGGCGATTCCACGTCTGAGAAGTGGGCGGGTTCGTAAGGATCACGAAGGTTATAAGGATAAGGGTCTGGAGAGGGCTCACATCCTAGGATTTGGTTGTTTAGAGCATAGGTTACTCTACGAGTTTTTAACCCCTGAGGCCCAAAGGGTTGGTGGACAGAATAGCTAGGGAAATCGTTGGTGGGGCAGAAGAAGACAGCATCATCTTTGACGTAGGGGCTGATCTGGATGTCCCAATAGCTGTGGTTGAGCTCTCCATAAGGGCTGGGAGAACTTTGCCAGGAATTCGGAAAAACCTCATCCCAGTCGTTGAGATATTGTTGGAAGGCCGAGAAGAGTTGTCTCAGATTATTTTGGCAAGCGGTTCGCTGAGCTCTCTCCCTCGCTTTAGAGAATACAGGCAATAAAATAGCGCTCAGAAGGGAAATCGTTGCCAGCGATACCAGCAATTCGGTTAAGCTAAAAGCCCGTTGACCTTTCATCATTGCTCCGGAATTTTCTTACGAAAAGGGGAGGGATTTCTAACAGATCCCCCTTCTTTTTAGGGAACCCATTCTGCCAGGAAGATATTGGTTTCACCTCGTCTTTTACTGTTGCGGTTGGAGGCCCAAACTAGGTATTTCCCATTAGGGGAGAACATAGGAAAGGCGTCAAACTCAGGATCATAAGTTACCCTTTCTAGGTTGGTACCGTCCTCCCGAATAAGGTAGAGGTCAAAGTTCCTCCCCTGAGGGTTTTCCATATTTGAGGCGAAGATGATCCGACCGTCAGGAGCGAAAAAAGGGCAGAAATTTGCAGCACCGTTGTGGGTAACTTGCCGCTTATTACTTCCATCGGCATTCATCACAAAGATTTCCATTTTGGTAGGCCGCACTAAGTTTGCCGAGAGGAGCTCTCGATATTCCTTAAGCTCTTCAGGAGTTTTCGGGTGATAAGCTCGATAAACAATTTTCTTACCATCTGGGGAGAAGAAAGCCCCACCGTCATAACCTGGTTCTGTAGTGAGTCTCTTGATGTTGCTTCCATCGGGAGACATCGTGTATAAATCTAAATCCCCTTCTCTGAGGGAGGTAAAAACGATAGTTTGGCCGTCTGGGGAGATTGTAGCCTCTGCGTCATAGCCCGGATGGTTGGTGATCCGGCGGAGATCGGTGCAGGCGGGTCGAGCAGTGAAGATTTCATAGGTGGGATAGATGGCCCACACATATCCCTTTGAGTAATCGGGCCGGGGAGGGGGGTCTGGTGATGCCCAGTGGGTGGAGGAGAAGAGGATGCGTTTTCCATCTGGGAAGAAGTAGGCACAGGTACACCGTCCCGTACCAGGGCTTACCCGCCATGTTTTGCCACTAGAAAGCTCCATGATATAGATTTGATCCGCCTTGTCTCCTTCCCGAGTCGCTTGGAAAATCAAATATTTCCCATCTGCTGAGAAGTAGGCTTCAGCGTTTTCCCCTCCAAAGGTGAGCTGGCGAATATTACGTAGGTGTTTCTCCTGGGGATGTCTTAGGGGATCTCCGGGGGTGCTGTTGCTCTTTGGGGAGGGAGGATTTCCTACAGAGGTACCCTGGTTATACCCTCTTCCTAAGCTGGAAGAGCTGGTTCCTCCAGGCGAAGATTGGGTAATAAGGCCTCCTGGAGAGCCACATCCGACAATGAGCATTATCCCCCAGAGCAATAGAAGATCGGTTCTTCTCCTCATCTTCTTTACCCCCCTTTATCATATCACTCTTTGAAGGAACATTGGGAAAACCTCTTCCCCTTTGGGTTGCCCCTACTACCAACCCTAACGTAGGCTAAAGTCTGCAGCTACCGAAGTTCCCTCTTCTTCTTGTTCATAAGATCCTTGTAATCCTCCGCGTGCGGAGGATTACAAGGAGTGCGCCTTGAGGAGGAGTTTTCTGAGGAAGTATGGAAAGAGTTAATAACAGATCCTTAAGGGGAAAGCTTCTTATGAAAGGGAGGAGGAAAGGATTTACCCTGGTTGAATTACTAGTAGTTATCGCCATTATTGCGATTTTGGCCGCTCTGCTCTTTCCGGTTTTTGCTGCCGCTCGGGAAAAGGGACGACTTGCAGTCTGTACTTCCAACCTAAAGCAGATCCACCTCGGCTTTCAGTCTTATTTGCAGGACTGGGAGGAGACTTTTCCTATAGGGTGGAACGGCTGGCAAGGGGGCAAGCCTCATTATAAAGAGGTGATCAGACCTTATGTGAAATCTGAAGGGGTTTTCCTCTGCCCTAGCGATCGAGGAACTACTTTTTCTCAAGGGAAACCTGCGTATGAAGCCTGGGGTTCGACCTACAATTACCACAATGTCAGCTGGGGGTATCAGGATCAAGGTTTAGCCGGACGCTCTTTGGGGAACATTCGCAGCCCAGCGGAGGCGATGCTAATGTGGGATGCAGACTTCTTCCATATGGGGGTCATTCGCTTGGATCCGACGATCGAGGCTTATAAAAATAAACCTGGTAGACTGAATGTTGTATGGGTGGATGGTCATATTCACCCCTTAACTAGCGACCAGTGGAGGGAAGCGGCTGTTCGATCTCAGTAAGAGTGTAGGTTCTACAGTTTTGATGCTCTCGCTCTCGTTAACATCTCTGCTCCCCCTTGCTCCTGATTCCTGCTCAAAGAGATAAGGGCCTTTCTCAAGAGCTGAAGACAAAAGTAGGTTCCTTCTGCTTCTTAGCGAATACCTTCAGTGGAGATTGTTTTAGACCGGTTTGCAAGGAGTAGAGATAATGAAGATCGGAATTTGTACTTTTACTGATGGGCGAAAACGCGTGGCCGAGAGCCTAAGGGAGGATTGCTTTCGTTTTCAGCGTAGAATTGCCGATTGGCTTGCTAGTGAGGGACATGAAGTCGTTCAGGGTCAGGAGATTATTTGGAACTATGCCACCGCTCGGAGCGAGGCCAATCGCTTACGTGAAGCCGGTTGCGATGTGGTGATTTTTAATTTCTGTGTCTGGTCCTACCCGGATTTTACTGCTCAAGCAGCCAACTTGACCACCGCACCGATCCTCTTCGTCGGAAATATCAATCCTGCTTATCCCGGCTGGGTTGCCTTTTTTGCCTCAGCAGGAACAATGGACGAAATAGGCCGTCCCTTTGGCCGAGTTCTAGGAGATATTGCAGACCCCCGGGTTCAGAATCAGATTCGACAATTTCTCGCCCAACATACACCTGATAAGCGTCAACGGGGTTACGAAGTAGCCCAACAACTTCGAGGCCAGCGTTATGGAGAATTCGATGGTCCCTCGATGGGGATGTACACTGGCCATATTGACCAGAGTCAGTGGATGGAACAGTTTGGCATTCAGGTCTTCCACCGTAGCCAGCTAACTATTGCTTGGCTTGCGGAAAAGATCGCCCCTGAGCGAGTGGAAGCCGGGCTTAAGTGGCTCGAGGAGAACACCGCGGAGATCCACTGGGACGGGCAGTATCTGACCCCCGGTTTAGAAGGAACTTTAGCCCGCCAAATCCGAGTCTATTTAGCAGTTAAAGATTATTGTAAGGAAGAAGGGATTGATTTTTGTGGCCTTACGGGACAGTTGGATTATACCGAGTGGGAAAAGGGTTGTACGATGGACATCCCGGAAGCGCTCCTCAACGACACCGTGGATTGGGAAGGGGAAAAGAAGCCCCTTATTTGTGCTACAGAATGTGACTCGAATGGAGGCCTGACGATGCAGATCCTTCACCTGATCTCGGGCCAGCCTGTTCTTTTCGCCGATTTGCGCCATTACCACGAGGATTTAGGGATTTATGACCTGGTCAACTCAGGTCAACACGCTCCTTGGTTGGCAAAACGAAGTAGCAACTGGCGGGAGAACTGGAAGGAGGTTCATCTTTATCCAGCTCCCCCCTTCTACTTCCAATGTGGAGGGGCTTGCGTTCACTTCTATGCTGCTCCAGCGGATAAGGTGACTTTCGCTCGCCTCACTCGCAAGCAGGGAAAATACCGCATGCATATTTTAACGGGGAGTTATGTCCGCTTTACTCCCGAAGAGGATGAGCGCCTGGCAAAGATGACGACCTATGAGTGGCCTCATGTCTACGCCCGCTTTGATTGCCCAATGGAGCAGGTTGCTCAATCATATTCCTCCAACCATATCCACGCAGTGGTGGGAGATTATGTGGGAGAGCTCTTAGCCCTGTGTGAAGCCCTCGATATTGAACCGATTCTCTTGAGCTAAAAGAGACTCCCCGGCTTTCGAAAAGGGAATTGGATTTGGGGCACGGACCGACCGTGCCCCTTTAGAATCTCGAATGCGCATTCTCCACGTCATAAACTCTTTCGAGATTGGGGGAGCAGAAACTCAGCTCCTTCTGACTCTCCCTCTTTTGCAGAGGGAGGATTATTGGCATAGCGTTTCTGCCCTTCGCCCTCCCAAGACCCTTCAATCCTCCTTTGAGGCTCAAGGTTTTTCTACTTACCTTCTCCTTCCTCGTAAAATTCATCCTTTAGGCCAGTTTGTTGAGGGAACCTTCCATCTTTTGCGGTTAGTGAGAAAAGTTCGGCCAGATATCCTTCACACTGTTCTCTTTCCGGCGAACATCATCACCCGCCTGGTGGGGCGTTTTACAAAGACACCTGTTGTTGAGCATTGGGTGAATATCCTTTATGATCCCCTTTGGCTTAAAGACCCCCAGTTTACCCCCCGAAAGCTTCAAACTCAGTTCCTTTTCGACCGGATGACGATAAAATGGGTGAATCATTTTATCGCTATTTCGGAGGCTGTTAAAAAATCGGCTTTGGAGAGGTTCAAAATCCCTTCGGAAAGTGTTACTGTAATCCCTTATGGGGTTTTCCCTGAAGAGTGGGAACGGCCGAAGGAGATCCAGCCTGAAGAGGCTCTTTTGGTTACGACAGGCAGGTTGGTAGGGCAGAAGGGCCATCAGTATCTCTTACGCTCTTTAACCGAGGTGGTACCCCATTATCCCCAAGCTCGGTTGCTCCTTATAGGTGACGGTCCTTTACGCTCAGAATTGGAGTCTTTGTGTGAACGATTAGGGATTCAACGGCACGTGGTTTTTAGAGGTCGAATAAAACCGCAGGAGGTAAAAAATTACCTATGGAGGGCTAGTCTCTTCGTTTTTCCTTCTCTCTCTGAAGGTTTAGGAGTCGCTTTAATCGAGGCGATGGCCTCGGGACTCCCTGTAGTAGCAAGCGCTATTGATGTGGTAAGAGAGATTCTTGCCGGGGCGGAGGCGGGTCTGCTGGTGCCTCCTGAAAATGCTTCTGCCTTGGCCCAAGCTCTTTGTATCCTCCTAGGGGACTCCCGAAAGCGGGAAGAGATGGGGTGGAAGGCTCAGGAGTTGGTTCAAGAGCGTTATAATCTACGAAGGTTAGCCCCTCAGTGGTTGGAGGTTTACCGGAGGTTAGAGACCTTAAGGGTGAGATGATGTTGGGGAGTCCTTTGGGTGAGAGCTGGTAGGTTTACTGCCAAAGCCTCACGGAGGTTTCTCCCGTGGGTCTGGGGGAAGAGTTGGAGGGTAGTGAACCTCTGTCCTTAGGATTTGGAGGGAGGGGAAGGAGATTTTTTCCTCCGAAGTTCTATCCCAACCCCGATAATCACCGAGAGAACCCCTAAACCTCCTGAGTAGGGAAGAAACCATTCAATGCGCCGGGTCAATTCTGCTCCTATCCAGAGGAGAACTGAAGCTATAATAAGAAGGACACCCATATAGATCCACCGGTTGGTAGGCATAAAACTCTCCTTTCTGTACCCTTAATCTTTAGGTTCTTGCTGGTAGTCCTATTCTCCTTTCGATTTTGGAGTACTTGGGGAGGAATTGTCGAAAGAGATCTTGAGGGTAAAAGCTTTCTCTTTCAGGGAGTGAGAAAGGAGTATCTGTGGACGTCCAGGGAGGAGACCCAAATGCCTATAGGAGTTGGTTTAATCGGGTGTGGAGGGATATCCCGAGCTCATGCTCAGGGATATAAAGCGCTTACCCATCTTTTTCGGGTGGTGGCAGTTGCCGATGTGAATGAACAGTTGGCTCGGGAGCGAGCTTCGGAGCTGGGAGTGGAGAAGGTTTTTACCGATTACCGCCAGCTTTTGGAGCTCTCCGAGGTGGAGGCGGTAGATATTGTCCTTCCTCATTACCTCCACCATCCCGTAGCGTTGGAGTCAGCCTCAGCAGGGAAACACATCTTTGTTGAAAAACCGATTGCTAACACTCTAGAGCAAGCGGATGAGATGATTCAATCGGCGGAGAGAGCTGGGGTTAAACTGATGGTTGGGTTTAACGAACGATTCGACCCAACCTACCAAAAGATGAAAGAGCTGGTTGACGAAGGAGCGATCGGAGATATTTTTGCGGCGCGGGCGGATCATAATCAGAACGTACGCCGATCTCGGGACCACTGGCTTTATTCCAACGCTAAAGCAGGGGGTGGAGTGGTGATCGGCTCTGGGATTCACCGATTGGACCTCCTCCGTTGGATGGTGGGGGAAGTGAAGCGGGTGGTGAACTTCCAAAAGACCGCTGTGCTTCCGATGGAGGGCGAAGATTCGGCAGTTACCCTACTAGAGTTTGAAAAGGGGGCTATCGGAGAGGTTTGTCATATCTGGGCCGTTCGGAGATCGCCCTGGTACGAGATGTTGTATCTTTATGGAACAGAAGGTAGTTTGCATAATATCGGGGGGATTTATTTGGATAGCCAGAAGAGGCCTGAGTGTGATCAGGGGTTTGTAAAGATTGAAGTCCCGCCTGCCCACTCCTTTACCGAGGAACTGCGGCACTTTGGGGAATGTATCCTTAATAACAAAGAGCCTTTGACTAGTGGGAAAGAGGGGCGAAAGACCTTAGAAGTAGTCATAGCTGCTTATCGGTCGGCTCAAGAGGGGAGGGTTATTACCTTGCCTCTTTCTTAAAAGACGGCGAAGAGGGGGGGCGGGAGTCCCCGCCCCCCGGTAGGAAGGCTTTTCCCTAGAGGGGAAGCCAGCTTTCTTACCCCGAGGCACCCATCATTCGGGTGATTTTCGTGCCGCAGTCGGGGCAGGTTCCCTGGATAGCGGGGCGATTATTTTTAGTGGTGATCCTTTGAGGGTTTTGAATCTCTTTCTTGGCCCGGCACTTGACACAATAGCCCTCCATCTTTTTCACCTCCTTCCCTCAGGGTTGGGATTCTCTCCTCACATTTTATCATTCATAAAGCTGACGCTTGAAATCCTCTCTGCCTTATTGTCGGCAAGCGTGAATGCTTTTTAGAGAGCTGGAGACGTCCTGAGAAGGAGGTTTGCAAGGCATTTTTCACTAAAAGAGCTTGCGGAGCAGAAAACTTATGGTGGAGAAACCGTTGTTGAGAGAGCATTTCCCTATTACTCAAAACTGGATTTATATGAACACCGGAGCGTCAGGGCCTTGCCCCAGGGAGGCTTTATCGGCAATGGAGCAGTGGCATCAATTCGCCGCTTGGGAGGGGCCTTTCAGCCCTCAGGCCGTTGAAAAAGGGGAAAGGGTTCTAGAGAAAGTGCGTAAATATTTCGCCTCCCTTCTTCAGACCCAGCCGGATCAGATCGTCCTTACCCATAACACTACCGAAGGCATTAATATTGTTCTCAGCTCCTTTCCCCTTCGACCGGAAGATGAAGTGTTAACCACCGACTTAGAGCATGACAGTGTGCTTCTACCCGTTTTTCACGGAAGCCGGCAGGGGAGGTTTCAGCACCGTCTTTTGCGATTACAAGGAGGGCAGTCCCCTTTGGAGGCCTTGCAAGAGAATCTGGGGCCAAGGACGCGCCTTTTTATTGTCAGCCATATAGCTTTTTGCAATGGTTGGGGGCTCCCTCTTAAGGAGATGATCCAGTTCTGCCATTCGGCCGGTGTGAGTGTCCTGGTGGATGGGGCTCAGTCTATCGGTCAGATCCCCATAAATGTGGAGGACTTAGGAGCGGATTTTTACGCAGTGCCGGGTCATAAGTGGCTAATGGGACCCGATGGCACTGGTGCTCTCTATCTTTCCTCTCGTTGGGTTAAAGAGTTACAACCCCTTTGGGTTGGGTGGGCCTCTCATAGAGGGGCTTCTCTCGATGGTACTTACCGTCTAAAGCCGGATGCTCGGCGCTTTGAGCTCGCAACGATGGATATTTCTGTTTTCGCGGGTTTGTGCGCTGGGATAGAATTGATGAGCACCGTAGGTTGGGAGGTCCTCTATCACCAGATATTAGAGAAAGCGGATTTATTAAGGCAATACCTTTCTCAGATGCCTGGAGTTGAATTAGTCACCCCTCCTGAGGAGTATCGGCGAACAGGTTTGGTGGCTTTTAACCTCAAAGGGGTTCCTTCTCCTAAAGTGGTCCAGGAGTTATATACCCGACATAAGATTGTTGTTCGCTCAGTAGGGGGGTGTTGGCCTTCAGTGGTCCGGGCTTCAGTGAATTTCTTTCAGAGTGTTGAGGAGATTGAGCGTTTGGTGGGAGCTTTAGAAAGCATTCAGAGAGAAAGAGCCTAGAAGGAGAGATAGAAAATGCGAAGGGTTAAAATCGGTTTAATCGGTTCGGGTTTTGTCAGTGAAATCCACGCTGAGTCTTTAAAACAGGTATGTGGGGCAGAGATCCTAGCGGTGGCTTCGCCTACGGAGGAGCACGTCCGTTCCTTTGCCGAGCGACATCAGATCCCCCATTGGTTCACCGATTATCGCAAATTGTTAGAGATGGAGGAGATCGAGGTAGTAACCTGTGCTGTGCCCAATTACTTGCATTGTCAGGTTACTGTGGATGCTGCCTCAGCGGGGAAGCACGTTATTGTGGAAAAACCTCTATGTATCACCTTGGAGGAGGCGGATCGGATGATTCAGGCGTGTGCGAAAGCTGGGGTAAAGCTAATGTATGCAGAAGAGCTTTGCTTTACGCCCAAGTATGTCCGGGCTAAGCAGTTGGTGGAGGAAGGAGCCTTGGGAAAAGTTTACTTAATCAAACAGAGTGAAAAACATTTTGGCCCCCACTCACCTTGGTTCTGGAATGTGGAAAAATCAGGAGGGGGAGTCACTCTTGATATGGGGTGTCACGCTTTCCAATTCTTCCGATGGATTTTAAACAACGCTCCTGCAATTGCGGTAACCGCACAAATGGGAACTTATGTGCACAAAAACCTTACTCAGGGGGATGATGACGCTCTGATTATCGTAGAGTTTGAAGGAGGAGCGCGGGGGGTGGCGGAGGAATCTTGGGCCAAACGGGGAGGAATGGACGACCGGGCTGAGATTTATGGCTCGGAGGGAGTAACTTATGCAAATCTTCTCCAGGGCAATGCATTGATTACCTACTCAGAAGTAGGCTACGGATATGCGGTAGAGAAGGCACCTTCTACCCAAGGTTGGACCTTCACCATTTATGAAGAAGCTTGGAATTACGGTTTTCCCCAAGAGTTCGCTCATTTTTTGGACTGTGTTCGAGATAAAGAACGCCCTCCTCTAGTGACCGGGGAGGATGGGAAAGCAGTGTTGGAAATCATCTACGCCGCTTATGAGTCGGCGGGTACGGGTCGGCGGGTGGAATTGCCTTTCCAACCTCCTTCCTGGGCCCAAAAACCGATTGATCTCTGGTTGAAGAGAAAGGCAAGTTCTTAGACACAACAGATCAAAGGATGAGGATAGCCTTGGCAGGGGATGTTTGAATTCAAGACAGTCTTTGCTGGCGGGCTTTCCCCGCTGAGTCTTTCCGGGAAGAAAGGTTAAGGGAAGAGTAAGAGCTCTCTTTTGAAAAACCTTAGGCTCTCTTGCTAGAATTTTGCGTTTCTTTGACAGGATAGAGAAATAGGGTTAACATAGTAAGGGTATTGCCTACCCGATTAAGGGTTTCTCTTTGAGGGCCTCATTATCCTGTTCTGGAGCTTTTATGGTTAGAAAACAGACCGATTATGCGGGTCCCTTAAAGGTTAAGGGAAGTCAGCTAGAGGCGATGTATGCTCAACAGGCCTTTGAGGTGAACCGAAGGCTGGCAGAGGAGTTGTACAGGGAGAGGGGTGATAAAATAGTAGTTGCGGATATTGGCGGAGGAGATTTGATTAAGGATAAGGGGCGGCATTTTCGGATACTTCAAGATTATGCTCGATTATATATTAACGTTGAACCGAGTATGGTGATGCTTTCCCATATTCTCCAGGGGAAAGCGCTTCAAGAAGCTGGATTCCACTGTTTGCTGGTACGGGCTTTCGGAGAAGAGGTACCTTTAAAGACAGAGGTTGCCGATTTGGTTTTTATCTTGTTCACTCTGGACCACTGTTTTGATCCTCAAAAAGTGATCAGTGAATCCTATAGGATTCTTAAGCCAGGAGGGAGGATTTTAATCAATTTAACGAATGACCGAAGCTATTACAAGAGGCTCCTTCTTCCTTATGCCCGAAAGCTCAGGAAGAAGAGTGAGATCCATCACAATTGGTTTTTTTCTCCTAAGGATGTTAGGAGTTTATTAACCAAGGCGGGATTCCAGAAAATTACTACCATAGATTACGCCTATTTGCGGTTGCCTTTAGTGGTAGAAAAACTTTTGGGCTTCCTTCTGAAACCTCAAAGGGTTGCACGGATAGATAAAGTCTTTTCCAAAGTTTTACCGAATGCTGGGGGTTGGTTTATAACGGTTGGTGTGAAGTAAACCTCTCCTAGGGAGCATCTCAAGGTGGAAAGCCGAGTTATCCTTACTTCTCCACAGGCACTTTCATCAAAGCAGAGACGGGCTTCAAGGTTGATTATCCTTTTAACCGTTTTTCTCCTCCTCTACGGTGTCTTTGCTCTTATAAACCAACTTCCTCACCCCCTCATCCCTCTACTGGTTGCAATGAGATGGACTCTATCTTGCGTACCTCTCTTCCTCCATCATCCTGTAGATTGGTTTGCTCCTCCGGTTTACGATTTGATTATTAGCCTGAAGCATATCCCACGGATTGTTAATTGGTTGGTAGGTGGAGAGGTGGATGTCAACCTACCTTTTACTCCAGCTGATGTTCGCTTGAAGTTGTTGAGGAACTTGCTTTTGATTCAGATACCTGCTCTTATAATCTATCTCTATGCTTTCTACTATCGTCGGAATGTGGAATGGGTTCGCAGGAAGGTTCAGCGTCTGAAGTGGGATCTTCCAGAACAATGGTCTCCTCGCCGGTTGATTATTGCTTTTTGTATCATTCTGCCCATTGCCTTGCTTTCTTATATTTACATTATTAAGACCACCCAAGTGAGTTCGATCTGGGGTTTGATCCAACTCTGGAAAAACAAGGGGAAGATTTTGGAGGGGAAGTTTTACCCATTCACACTTTTTACCTTGTTTGGAACGATCAATTTAATGGTTATCGCCTATGGATGGCACCGGAAAACAGCTCATTTTTATCAATGGTTGGCGGTCTTAGGATTAGTAGGCTACACTTTAGCGGTAGTTGCTTTTGGGACAAGGGGTTTTGCTATCCAGGTGTGGATCATCGCTTTAGGGCTTTATCACTTCCTTGTTCGAAGGATTTCGGTCTCCCAGATGGCTCTCCTCCTCACGGGAATTTTTCTCTTCTCCTGGTTTATCTTCCAACTACGCTGGGCCTCTTGGCAAGGGCAAATTGAGGAAGGGGATTTGCCCACTTTTACAGTTAGCGAGGATTCGATTGCTCAGCTAGCCCAGCACGATTTAAGCACCCGAGGATGGGATAATCAAATGATTGCCCTCTATGTCTTCCCGGATCATCTTCCCCTCTTGTGGGGAAGGTCGTGGTTCGGCTTAATTTTTCTTCCTATTCCTCGGAGGTTATGGCCTGGAAAGCCGAATACTACTCCAGGAGCCTTGGTCCGGGATCAGTTCTTTGGAGGAGGAGGGGGGCTTCCCTTAGGTTATTTAGGAGATCTTTATGCTAACTTTCACCTGCCCGGCGTCTTTCTAGGGTATTGGCTTTTAGGTTTTTACCATCGCTTCCTCTATGAATGGGTTCGTAAAAACCCTCGGAATGTTTCAAATGTGTTTTTTTACTTGCTAGCTCTCTCCTTCCTTTTTGATCTTACCCCTTTAGGGATAGTCCAGGGATCGATCTACTGTGTCCCTGCCTTCTTCCTCATGCAATTTGTAGGCCGGAGAGCCTAATGAAAGTCGCTTTCTTTATCGCTGAATACCGCTCTTTTGCTGGTTCTCAACGTTCCCTTCTTGATACTATTCAGGCTTGGCGACAAGAGGGAGGAGAAGCAATTGCCCTTTTCCCCGGTGAGGGTCTTTGTTCCCAAATGTACCGGCAGAAAGGCATTCCTACTCTAATCTTACCTGCACCTCCTTCCCTTCACCGGTTTCAAAGGCAACTTTTAAGGTTGCCTACTGCCCAAAAATTAAGGATATGGCTAACGGAAATATTACCCTACTCTTGGCGTGTTGGGCGTGTGCTAAGGGAGCAAGGTTGCCGGCTTCTTCACGTTAATTCTACCCGGGGGAATCTCATCAGCAGTTGGATTCCTCGCTGGATGGGCTTCCCCATCGTGATTCACCTTCATGGTAAGCAGGTTGTGCGGGGGTTACTTTGGGACTTAGCACAACGTTTGGCCCATCGCATTGTACTAGTGGCCCACCACTTAAAATCGGAAGTCAGCCCGAGTTATTATACAAAAATACGCATCCTTTATAACGCTGTATCTCCCTCCGAGATAGAACAGTTGAGCCTTGCTTCTTTGGATTCTCTGTCTTTACCTCAGGATAGTCGCCCCCTTATCGTGTCTTTTGCTTCTTTGGTCCCTGGCAAAGGAGTGCATCATCTGGTTCGGGCAGCTTCCCTTGTGGTTAAGGAATACCCTGCTCTCTTTGTGGTTGCGGGAGGAACTCCAGATGTTAAATATAGCGAGTATGTCAAAAAATTGGCTCAGGACTTATGCCCTCATCATTTCCTTTTTACTGGTTACCTGACTAATCCTTATCCTTTGTTGAGGCAGGCTCAGATAATAGTGCTTCCAACCATCATGGTTCCGGAGGAGGTTCCTACGGATAATCCTATTGCTGTTCCTGTGGGAGAGGGTCTCCCCCGGAGTTTTTTAGAAGCTATGGCGATAGGCAAGCCGATTGTAGGCACGAGGATTGAGGGAGCCAGTGAAGCTTTAGGGGAAGCTGGTTATCTTGTGCCACCGGCAGACCCTGAAGCAATGGCCTCGGCTATTCTTGAAGTTTTAAAATCCCCCTCCTTAAGGGAGCAGATGGGGCAAAAGGGGAGGCAGAGAGTCCAGGAGTTTTTCAGTTTGGAAAGGCATCGGAAGATGCTCTCGGATATCTACGCTGAGTTGCTTAAGGTGTAAGTCGCTTCCTGGAGATGGAGAACGGATGAGAAAAATTCTCTTGGTGACTCATTGGGATTGGGTAATGGTTCACTTTCGCCTTCCTCTGGCGAAGGCTTTAAGAGACGAGGGTTGCGAAGTTGTTTGTGTTTGTCCTGGTGGTCGGTACATTTCTAAGATTCAAGAACAAGGTTTCCGGTGGGTTCGCTGGACTGTGAACAGGCGGAGCCTCAATCCTCTTCTGGAGCTCCGATCCCTCTTCCATTTGATCTGGATTTATCGGGTCGAAAAACCTTATTTGGTTCACCATTTTACAATTAAGCCGATGCTCTATGGTTCTATAGCCGGATGGGTAACGAGGATACCTTATATTGTGAACACACCCACAGGGGTCACCTTTATCTTCTCCGAGAGTCCTAAGGCCAGACTCCTTCGGATTTTCGTAAAGCCTCTATTTCGGTGGGTTATGGGCCGGACTCGTCTTTATGTCATCTTTTTTAATGAGGAGGATCAGGAGGTCTTCCTTAAGCAGGGGATTTTATGCCCTTCACAATGTGTGATTATCCCCGGCTCGGGTGTTAACACAACTCTCTTTCATCCCAAGGGGAGACAGGGCTCAGAGGAGGAGCCTCCCAAGGTTTTGATGGCTGGACGATTGTTATGGGATAAAGGGGTGAGGGAGTATGTCGAGGCAGCAAAGATGTTGAAAGCTCGGGGGATTAAGGCCCGATTTCTTCTAGCAGGGGAGCCTGACCCAGGAAACCCGGAGTGCATCCCCTTCGATTACCTGAGTTATTGGCACCAAGAGGGCATTATTGAATTTTTGGGGCATTGTGAAGATATGCCTCAGCTTCTCCAATCAGTGGATATCGCTGTTTTACCCTCTTACCGGGAAGGGCTTTCGAAGTTTCTTCTGGAAGCAGGTGCAACTGGTTTACCCGTAGTTGCTACAGATATTGGGGGTTGTCGAAAGATTATCCAAAACGAAGTGAATGGTCTTCTCGTTCCTGTAAAGGATGTTTCCGCTTTGGCAGAGGCTCTACGTCGGCTTTTGGAAGACCCTGCCCTTCGCCAACGCTTGGGTGACAACAATTTGCGTATAGTACGGGATAAATTCAGTGAGGAGGTTATTTTGAAAAGATATAAGGATTTTTATCGCTCTCTCGGCGTTTTTGATTAAGAAATTGGACTTCTGGGTGTTTTTAAAGAATGGGGATGGGCAATAAACGCGTCCTGTGAGATTCTCAATGCTTTTACCGTAGCTGGTGGAACAAACCTATCGATTGATCATGGCAATCCAATGGTATGGGGTAGCGATGGTAGAGTTTAAAATAGACGCCCGGGATCACTGGCCCAAGATAAAGGAAATCAACCCTGGGTATCAGGGTTCTCTTGAGTTAGCTATTCATTCAGGGGTAGGTTTCCCTTTTCTCCTCTACCGCTTAGCCCTTGAGGGAGATATTGAGCCGGTTCACGAATATAGAATTGGCGTACAATCCCACTGGTTGTTAGGGGATCTCCTGGCTTTTTGAGCAATCCTCGGTGTTTTCCATTACAGCCTAGTTTTTTCAGTTCTGTCAAGCCAATTTCTATTACGACGCCTTAAGCTGGGATAGCTTCGGCCCTTTTTAGGGGAATGTTGCTCAGCTATTTTTTACAATTTTTCGGGGTAAATGGCGTGATCTGTTCCGGTAGGACGCTCGTCGCCTTTTGGGAAGGGGTAGACGGAGTTATGGAGGAAGGATGTATCTTTGCCGCGTCTTTTATTGTCACTGTTGTCGGGGTTCCCATTCTCCGTTGGCTTTTCCTTCGCCTTAACTGGGTTCACCTCCCCCGTTCTGACCGATGGAATACTGCTTATCCCCAGCCTGTGGCAATGGGCGGGGGAGTAGGTATTTTCTTTGGCCTTACTCTGGGGCTTTTGACCCCAGCTTTTTCCTCCTCTTTCTCTCCCCTTCCTCCCCAATTTTCTCAATGTTTGATCCCCTTAGCTCTGCTTGGGGCAGGAGCTCTCCTTCTGGGGGTTTGGGACGATCTGAAGAATTGTCGCCCTGTTGTTCGCCTGCTGTCTCAAGGGTTACTCGCCCTCTTAGCAGTTTATTGGATTGGAACGATACAAGGGCTTCCGAAGTTGCTTTCTGTTCCCTTAACTTTGTTTGGTATTGTAGGATTAATGAATTCGGTGAACCTGATGGACAATATGGATGGAACCGCTAGTGGATTAGTGGGTTTGGCAATGGTAGGATACTTTCTTTTAGGGATTGTTAGCAATAACCCTCTTATCCAGTTTCTCAGCTTGGCAGTGGGGGGAGCATCCTTCGGTTTTTGGCTTTACAACCGTCCACCGGCGACGATTTTTATGGGAGATGCTGGGAGCAATCTTCTCGGTTTTCTCTTAGTTATTACTGGTATTTTAGCGACTTACAGTGAATATCCTCATTGGTTTGCCCGCTGGGCTGGCCCTCTTCTCCCTGTAGGTTTGTTCATCACAGATACTACCTTTGTCGTTCTTTTCCGGAAATCGCAAGGGCGCAAGGTTAGCCAGGGGGGTAAGGACCATTTAAGCCATCGGTTGTCTCTTTGCTTTGGGGGGTCAGTGTGGAAAGCAAATGGAGTGCTTTATCTCCTTCAGCTTCTTTTGGTGGTCTTGGCTATAGTTATTGCTCGGTCTTCTCTTCCGATCTCAATAGCGTTATTTCTTCTTGCTGTCTTGGGTTTATATGGTTTGGGGAAAAAGTTGTGGCCGGTTCTCCCCGAAAAAGCCTTGGCGAAGGAGAAGGAGAGAGTTTGATGATCCTGAGAGTGAGGGAAGGTTTCTGAGGGGGATTCTTGGGGTTAGGAAGATGAAAAGAATTAAGAGGGTTCGCCTTTTCTAGGGAGGAAAGAATGAAAGTATTGGTTACGGGGGGTGCTGGTTTTATTGGTTCTCATATTGTTGAGGGTTTGCTGAAGGAGGGTTACCAGGTTCGGGTTCTCGATAACCTTAGCACGGGGAAGCCGGAGAATTTAGCTGGAGTATGGTCTGAGATAGAGTTTATCCAAGGTTCCTTGGAGGATTACACCACGGTCAGAGAAGCGGTGGAGGGAGTGGATTATATCAGCCACCAAGGGGCCTTACCTTCGGTCCCTCGCTCTTTAGTGGACCCTTTAGCCACCCATTCCGCTTGTGTTACAGGGACCTTAAATCTCCTTCAGGCGGCGCGAGAGGTGGGAGTTCAGCGGGTGGTTTATGCCGCCTCCTCCTCCTGTTATGGAGATCGGCCGGGAATGCCACGCCGGGAGGAAATGTTGCCAGCCCCCCTTTCTCCCTATGCTGCGGCGAAGTTAGCTGGCGAATATTACTGCTATGCTTTTTGGAAATCTTTCGGTTTGGAAACAGTTTGCCTGCGTTATTTTAATATTTTTGGCCCCCGTCAGGACCCTCAATCCCCTTACGCCGCCGTAATCCCCAAGTTTATTCAGGCTCTCCTTAAGGATCAGCCTCTTCCGGTTTATGGGGATGGGAAGCAAACTCGGGACTTTACCTATGTAGAGAATGTTGTTTTTGCCAACCTCCGTGCCTTGGTAGCTAAGGAGGCTCCGGGGGAATCCCTTAACATCGCTTGTGGTGAAAGTTACAGCCTTTTAGAACTCATTCAATATCTGGAGCAATGGACGGGTAAGCAAGCGAAGATAGAATACCTCCCCCCTCGGCCGGGGGATGTGCGCCATTCCCTGGCCGACATCTCCCGGGCTAGGAGTGTTCTTGGTTATAAGGTGGTGGTGCCTTTTAAAGAGGGCCTTCGGCGAACCCTAGAGTGGCACATAGATCGGCTTTATGGCCAAAATTCGTAAGTGGCTTGCCCCAAAAGGAGGCTTGCCAGGCTCCAGAGAAAAGCCATTAAATAATCCCCTATTACAATGCCCAGGAAGAAGGGTAAAGTTGTCCGGTAGCCTTTTACCCCTCCATATCGTACAATCAGAACTTTAACCGTCCAGGTTATCACTAGGGCCACCCAGTAGTAGTCTACCGCGGAACTCATCCCTAAGGCGTACCCCGCTGGGTGCAACGGCCATCCGGCGTAGCGCACCCGCATAGCGGAGAGAAGAGCTGCTACCATTCCCCCAACGAGTAGAGCGATGCATCCTCCTAGGTCGCTAGGTTGCGGGCTTGCAATTACCGATTGTAAACCATTGAAGGTAGACCAACCCACTGCGACAACTTCTCCTGCTCGACCTGCTCCATGCCGATGAAAGAGGAGGGGGAATATCAGAAAACCGAAGATCAGAGCGGTCAGAACGCTTCCCAACATCGTTAGCCAAAAAGATCTCAAAGGGATTCCTGTGAGAACTCCTGCGTGCAAGGCTTCGAGGCTTTGAGACATAGGATGTGCCCGATTAAAACGGTTGAACCAATGGAAGAGATGGAGAGCAGTGAGGTCCTGCCGGGGAATTTTCTGGGTTCCGGCGACCAATTCTATCACGTCCTGAGGGTTTGCCGAGAGGATGGAGTGAACAGGTGGGCCTACTTCGGCTCTCAATCGAGCCACTCCGATCCCTAAAGCGAAATACAATCCAAGAAAGAAGGGGAGGAGTAGGAGAGACATTCGCACATAGAGAAAAAAGCCAACTAATAAAAGTCCGCTGGTAAAAAGAACAAAGAGAGCATTACGATACAAGAGGTCTGAGGGTACTTCTGGTTTGATGGCTCGGTAGATGCAGAGATAAAGGTGTTTCCGAACTCGCCAGAGCATATAGAGGCTGAGGAAAACGATGGCTCCTACTGCTTGTTGGCCCAGATAAGGGTACCGAGGGCTTACGTCCCAGGCCATCGCCGATCCTAGCACCCTCAAGGCCTTTCCCATTAGAAAGAAGAACCAGAGGGAGAAGCAAAGATCAGTGGGGAGTAAAAAAGCCAGCCCGATAACAAAGGGATAAAAGGCTAGAGAGGTCCCTCCTATAGCGTTCCAAGGAGGAGATTTAAGGAACATCAGCAGGTCGTAGCCCTTAACAGGTAAGGTAGGAACAAAGGGGTAGAGGTAATGAAGGCCGTTCAAGAGCTGGACCGAGCTAGCAAGGAGGAGACCCAGCCAGAAAAGAGGTTGTCGTAATAGCCGGCTTTGAGGGTCGGCGAGCTCGATAGGGAGGCGAATCAGGGGAAAGGATAATCGTTCATACTCGGCCCAGGGTTGGCGAAGGAAGACATTAAGGGAGAGTAATACGCCCATTAAGGCGAGTACGAAGATCCCCCAAAGCAGAGTCGGCTTAACCCATGCAAGAAGATAGTTGAGGTCCCAGTAAGTTGGGTTTCCGGAGTAGAACCGGCGAGCGATCTCGGGCTTATCGATCAGCAATCCTTTGGGAAGGTAAGGACCAAAAAGGTCCTCCCAACGGTTTTCCGGATTGGCAAACTGAGCATAGTGAGGGATCACCCCCATCAAGGAGAGAAGGGTATCGTGGCTTAAAACTACTGAGGCTAGGGAGAGGAGAAAGTAAATCACCAGAAGCTCTTGGGGGGAGAAAGCCTTCTGAGGGGCAAACCGTTGGATTCCCTGGTTAATGCCTACCAAGAAGAACAGAAGGACAAGCGAATTTATCGGGACGGACTGTGTGGTCATATGAAGGGTATGCCATACCCCTTCTAACATTCCTATTAGGTAAACGTTGGGAAGAAGCAGGAGTAGGGTTAGGAGAAGAGCGCGCCCACTTACTCCCTTTTCCCGGAATGGCACGGATGATCGCTTATCCATAACTTTTTCTTTCTGGAAAGGGGTTTTGCCCGAGAAGAAAGACCAAGGCTCGACTGGCTGTAATCCGCTAAGAGGGTGTACAAAAGTGCTTATCTTAATTTTCCCTTTTGGGGGAGCTCTCTCCTTCTTTAGAGGGTTTTCCCGTTGGAAGGGTGATTTCCTGATTGGAGGCTTCTCCTGGAAGCCTTTTATGAGGTTGTCGGAGGGTTGATTTGACCCTTATAATGGTACTGCAAACTCAGCAGGAATATCCTCCCGTTAGGAGTTAACGGGTGAAGTATAGAGGAGGCACAATGGTGAACCTCTTGGAGAAGACAGGTAAGCTGAAGATTTTTCTTGCTGTAAAGGACCACCTGCTCAACTGGGCTAGGGCGAATAGCCTATGGCCGATGACCTTTGGTTTGGCCTGTTGCGCCATTGAAATGATGGCTACAGCAGCGAGCCGATATGACCTTGACCGCTTTGGCGCGGGAGTTTTCCGGGCTACTCCTCGTCAATCGGATGTGATGATTGTGGCGGGGACAGTGACCAAGAAGATGGGTCCGGTGATCCGTCGTCTCTACGATGAGATGCCTGAGCCTAAGTGGGTGATCGCTATGGGTTCTTGCGCCACTTGTGGTGGCCCTTACTGGGATTCTTACTCGGTGGTGAAGGGGGTGGATAAGATCGTCCCCGTAGATGTTTATATCTCTGGGTGTCCACCCCGTCCCGAAGCCCTGATCAACGGCCTTTTGGAACTGCAGAAGAAGATTAGGAGCGGAGACCGCTCTTCGCCCATCTTTATTGAAGGAGAAACGGGGCAGGTTGTATCCGCCCAAGAATTTGCGAAGGCAACCCAAGGATAAGCTTTCTCAACAGATCTGCTCTTGAGCAGGAAGTTTCTTTGTTTTCCCTCCAAAGGAGGGAGAAGGGTGAATTCTTAAAGCTTCAAAGGGAGGGAAAGGCTTTTGGAGGAGAAGGACCTTTATGATATCACGATTATCGGAGGGGGGCCTACAGGGCTTTTTGCCGCTTATTATGCAGGCCTTCGAGGAATGCGGACTAAGATTATTGACAGCTTGGACCAGCTAGGAGGCCAGTTAATGGCCTTGTACCCGGAGAAGTATATTTACGATGTCCCTGGTTTTAAAAAAATCTTAGCTAAGGACTTGGCTAGAAATTTCATTGAGCAAGGGCTTCAATATGGGGCAACTGTTTGCTTGAATGAACGAGTTCTTAATTTGATCCCCGGTGAAATCATTACTTTAGAGACCGATAAGGGGGTTCATTATAGCCGGACCGTTGTTATTGCAGCGGGAGTTGGTGCTTTCAACCCCCGCAAGCTGAATGTCCCCGGAGCAAAAGAGTTTGAGGGAAAAGGTATCTATTACTTTGTCTTGAATAAAGAAGAGTTCCGGGATAAGAGGGTTTTGGTGGTAGGAGGCGGGGATTCCGCGGTGGATTGGGCTTTGAACCTTCAGGGGATTGCTAAAGAAGTGACCCTAATCCACCGTCGGGATGGTTTTCGAGCTCACGAGGAGAGTGTGCGCCAGCTCTTCCATTCTCAAGCGCGAGTGAAAGTTTTCTATGAGGTCCGGGCTTTCCATGGGAAAGATCGTTTGGAAGCAGTAACCATTTTCCATAATAAAACCGGCGAGGAGGAGACTTTCCCTATCGATGCGGCTATTTTGGCCCTCGGTTTTCTGGCTAACTTGGGGCCTATTCGGGAGTGGGGGTTGGAAATCGTTAATAATAATGCGATTCGGGTGAATTCCCATATGGAAACCAACATCCCAGGAGTTTACGCCTGTGGGGACATTGTTGATTACGATGGAAAGCTGAAGCTAATTGCTACAGGGACAGGTGAAGCTGCTATTGCAGTGAATTATGCCAAGCATTACATTGATCCTTCCGCAAGCATCTTCCCAGGCCACAGCAGTGAGATTGTCAAATGAGCAAGAAAGCTGTTTTAAAGGGTTTTTTGACCTTGCTTCTCCTCAGTGGAGGGTTCTTCTTAGAGGGAGGGTGCAGCCGTCCTCAGAACCCTCCCGTTTCGACTCCCTCTGCGGGACTACCGGCTCGGAAGACCAAGCTCCTTAAGGTGGCTCTGCTTTCACCAGGACCCATCAGTGATGCGGGTTGGAATGCCGCCGCTTATGAGGGGTTGTTGCTTATTAAAAAAGAGCTGGGTGCCGAGATCTCTCAACAGCAGACCAAAACTCCTGCCGAGTTTGAGGAAGCTTTTCGGGACTACGCTTCTCGAGGTTATGATATTATCTTTGCTCATGGCCATGAATATGGGGACCCAGCGATGCGTATCGCCCCCGAATTCCCCAAAACCCGATTCATTATTACCGGAGGGGATGTTACCAACAATAAGAATGTGGCCTCCCTTCTTTTCGACTTGGAGCAAGTAACCTACTTGCTAGGGATCATAGCTGGTTCTCTGTCTCGAACAGGGAAAGTTGGAGCGGTGGGGGGGATGCAGATCCCTCCTGTGGAGCGAACTTTCGCCGGTTACCGAGCTGGGGTCAAAGCGGTTCGCCCGGAGGGGCAGGTGATCATCGCTTGGGTGGGAAATTGGGAGGATCAGGGAGCTGCTAAGGAGCAAACTCTTGCTTTAATTCATCAGGGTTGTGATTTCATCTTTCATAATGCCGATGCGGCGGGTTTGGGAGTTTTCAAAGCAGTTCAAGAGCAGAAGGCCAAAGGAGTTTACGCCTTTGGTTCTAATAAGGATCAAACTTCTGTTGCTCCTGATGTTATCCTCGCTAACGCAGTTATTGATATCCCGAGAGCCTTTCTCCTGGTGGCCCGTTCGGTAAAAGAGGGCACTTTTCAAGCCCAGACAAAACATTTGGGAATTAAAGAAGGCGTTTGTTATCTGACTTATAACCCTCGTATGAAATCTCGGATTCCTCCTGAAGTGTTGGCTAAGATCGAAAAAGCCCAGAAGGAAATCGTGGAAGGTCGGCTGAAAGTACCTGACAAATTGTAGGATAAGCCCTCCTTACTAGGAGAAAGTTCTTCCCTAAGATGAAGCCTCCTGTCTCCTCTGATCTCCTCTCGGCCCGGGGGATCTCCAAGCGTTTTGGCCCGGTTCAAGCTCTTTCTCAAGTGAACTTTACCCTCAAAGAGGGGGAGATTCACGCTCTTTTGGGAGAGAACGGAGCGGGAAAGACCACTTTGATGAATATCCTTTACGGGTTGTACCAGCCCGATTCGGGAAACATCTTTTTAAGAGGCCAACCTGTTCGCTTCTCCTCGCCCGCTTCTGCGGTGCGTTCAGGAATCGGAATGGTGCATCAACATTTTACTCTCGTCCCTTCTTTAACCATTGCGGAGAATTTATCCCTCGGGACAGAAAGGGGTAGGTACCGGCCTCAGAAGATCGCTCAACGCTTACAAAACCTGGCTTCTCAATTGCAGATGGAGATAGACCCCTTTGTGAGAGTAGGAACCTTAAGTGTAGGGATGCAACAGCGGGTGGAAATTCTGAAAGCCCTTTACCAGGGAGCACAGATTCTGATCCTAGATGAACCTACCAGTGTCCTTGGGCCGCTACAAGTTCAGGAGCTCTTTCACCTCCTGCGCCGGCTGAAGGGTCAAGGGACGAGCATTATCTTTATCACCCATAAATTGCCGGAAGTATTTGAACTAGCCGATCGGGTGACCGTTCTGCGCCGGGGTCAGGTAGTTTTATCCGCTTCTTTAACCGAAGTGACACCGTCTCTCCTAGCCCGGGCGATGGTAGGGGAGGAGGTTTTTCCCCCTCGACGTGAACCTGTGGGGAAGGGTGAGGTTATTCTTCGGGTTCAAAAACTCTCTGCTCCCTTAGAGGGACAAAAGAGAGCGTTCACTGATGTGAGCTTTGAGATTCGAGGGGGAGAGGTTCTAGGGATTATTGGGGTGGAAGGGAGTGGGCAGTCAGAGTTAGCAGAGGTGATCACAGGCCTTCGACCTGCGGGTTCAGGAACTCTCCTTCTTTATGGACAGCCTTTGTCCTTTTTTTCCCCTTCCTCTTTTATCTCCGGAGGAGGTGCTCATATCCCGGAGGATCGCCAGAGAACCGGTTTAATCCTTGCTTTTTCTGTCCTAGAGAATCTCATTTTGGTTTCCCACGCGTGGCCTCCTTTTCGCAAAGGCATCCGCCTCGATTGGCGGGTGGCTGAGGATTACGCTCGACGTCTGGTTAAAGAATATGATATTCGTAGCCCCAGTATTTACACTCCGGTTTCTGCTCTTTCGGGAGGAAACCAGCAAAAGGTGGTGGTGGCTCGGGAGTTCAGTCGAAACCCTTCTTTATTGGTAGCGGTGAACCCCACCCGAGGTTTAGATGTTCGAGCTGCAAAGTATATTCACCAAAAAATCCTGGAGCATCGCCTGCGGGGTGGAGCGACCATCCTTATCTCCTCAGACTTAGAAGAAGTGCTTCAGCTATCCGATCGGATTGGGGTGATGTATGAGGGTCGTCTTTTGGATATTGTCCCTCCGGAAACTCCTCGGGAGAGGCTAGGCTTGCTGATGGCAGGGGTTAAAGAATAGGGGTAGGATAGAATGGGTTGTCAAATATTAGGGTTAGGTAGAAAAAATGCAGGGTGCGCCTTCGGCCGACTTAGGACTGCTCCTACATACCTGGAAACTGAGTACCCAGGTCAGAGCAGTTCTTAGGTTCTAGCCGTTGGGTTCCGCTTGATCAGTAGGAGTTATTTCCTCTTACTGACCTCCTGGGTAACCCTTCTCCTCAGCCTCGAGAGATTTCTCCCCGAGGTCTGGGTCACGCACCCTGCTCTGAGAAGGGTTTCTTCAACCCTTCCAAATATTATTATGGCCTTTTTTCGCCAAATCTAAACCTCTTCCAGCCCCTGTTATAAGGGGTTGGAGGGAGGATAGGCCCTGCTCAAGACTTTATTTCTGGGATTGCCTTCGCTGAAGGTAATCGGCAAAAAAGGCTTTTAAAGCAGGGGCGGAGTCGCAATCAAAGCCCATCTGCTTTGCTACTAGGAAAGCTTGTTCGGGAAGCCAGTTTTGTTCGCAGGCCACAGCGAGCAAGCACATTGCCCCGGCTCGGCGCCCGGCAGAACAGTGTACAAAGTAAGGAGCTCCTTCGGGATCGTGAATGAGGCGTTGGAACTCCTCTACTACTTGGTCGTTCAGCTGGGAAGGGGACACAGGAAGGTTGATATAGCGAAACCCCTTCTCTTGAGCCAACCGACCCTCCTCCTCTACAGAGAGTTCCGATTCTTCCTCACAGGTCCTCAAGTTGATAATCGTTTTGTATCCCTGCTGAGCCAGATATTCCAGGTCTTCAGCCTTGGGCTGAGAGCCTACGGTGAGGCGATCGTTAATTTTAATGAAGAACTCCATTGGGTAACCTCCTTCCATAGTTTTTAGTGAAAGAGATGGGATAAGAGTTTTATCCCGTTGAGATTTTGGTGGATTAGATAAAGGGCTATCCCGAAGATAAGGATAGCAAAAGTTTGGGAGAGCTTTTGAGGATTCGACCGGTGGGCCAGGAGGGCACCTGCTTTTGATCCGACAAGGCTTCCCAGAAGGAAATAGAGAGCCACAAGCCAGGCAATTTTACCGTAGCGGATATGGCCTAACAAAGCAGATACACAGTTCAGAGTGATAATGATAAGGGAGGTGCCGATGGCGGGTTTAATAGGGAATTGGAGGAGGAGTACCAAGGCGGGAACGATAACGAATCCTCCTCCCATTCCGAAAAAGCCGGTGAGAAGTCCTATGGTAAAACCAGTGAGGAGAATGCTCCAGGAGAGATTCCTCGGGGCGGGGATAACACCTTCTTCCTTTCCTTGCGGACGCTTGACCATAAAAACTGCTGAGGCCATCATTAGGAGGGCGAAGAGGAAGAGCACTGTTTTGGCAGGAAACTGATGGTTTGCCCAGGATCCCAGCAGACTTCCTCCTAGGCCGGCGAGGCCAAAGGTGATCGCGGTACGCCACTGAACTAGCCCTTTTTGCCAATAGCTGATGGCTCCCATCAAAGCGCTGAAACCCACAATAATCAAAGAGGTTCCTATAGCAGTTTGAGGGTCTAAACCTACTAAATAGACTAGGATAGGAACCGTGAGGGTGGAACCTCCGGCTCCCACTAGGCCCAGAGTAAAACCGATGGCACTTCCTCCGGCTAAAGCCCAGAGAACTTGGTTTAAGGTCATCCTTATCACTACCGCAACTTTAGTGTATTATATATTAGGGTACCATTGGAATTTCATCCCTTTAAAAAGGTGACCTTTTTGAGGGGAAAAGATACACTCCCTCCTGGGGATAAATGTTACAGGAGGTAGATCGTCTTTTATTTAAAGGCGAAGGTTGCTAAAGGATGTTAGACAGGTAGAGGATAATTGTCTTATGTTAACCAAGGAAGAAGCGATTGATCTCTATAGAAAAATGCTCTTGATCCGCCGGTTTGAGCAGCGGTGTGCCCAGTTATATACCCAGGGTAAAATAGGGGGCTACTTGCATCTTTATATTGGTCAAGAAGCGGTAGCTACGGGTTTCATTTCCTGTCTTCAGCCGGGAGATTATGTGCTTGACGCTTATCGGGATCATGCCCATGCGATCTTAATGGGTTTAGATCCCAAGGTGATAATGGCTGAGTTGATGGGAAAGATTACCGGTTGTTCGAAAGGGAAGGGAGGCTCTATGCACCTCTTTAGCCGCGAGACCGGTTTTTTGGGAGGCACGGGGATTGTTGGTGCGGGTATTCCTTTAGGAACCGGGGTTGGTTTTGCGATAAAATATCGGGGAGAGAAGAGAGTTTGCCTCTGTTTTTTTGGGGATGGCGCGGTAAATGAAGGAGCTTTTCACGAGTCCCTCAATTTAGCCTCGTTGTGGAACCTGCCGGTGGTTTATATTTGCGAAAATAATCTCTATGGAATGGGTACCCATGTTTCTCGCGCCTCGGCTATCCCTGAGTTGGTAGAGCGGGCAGCAGGGTATGGGATAGAGCGGGAGCGCATTGATGGGATGGATCTTTTGAAGGTGAGGGAATGCGCCGAGCGAGTTATTTCCCAGGTTCGAGAAACAAGCCGACCCTATTTCATCGAGGTGGTAACCTACCGGTATGTTGGTCATGGAGCTGCGGATCCGGGCACCTATCGTACTCGGGAGGAAGTGGAGGCCTGGAGGCAACGGGATTGCCTCCTTCAATTTGAGCGCTACTTGAAGGAGCAGAATTACCTTGATGATGAAGGAATGCAACGCCTTCAAAGAGAAGTACGCGAAGAAGTTGAGGAAGCCATCCGCTTTGCTGAGCAGAGTCCCGCTCCTTCTCCAGAGGAGCTTTACACAGACCTTTATGTATAAAATCATCCTGGAGTAATCTCCTATGCCAGTGATCACATATAGAGAGGCCTTGCGACAGGCCCTTCGGGAAGAGATGTTGAGGGATGACCGGGTCTTTATTATAGGAGAGGAAGTGGGCCTTTATGAAGGCACCTTCCGGGTGACCGAGGGCCTGTTAAAAGAATTCGGTGAGCGGCGAGTGATTGACACGCCGATCTCTGAAGAGGGTTTTTGTGGATTGAGTATCGGAGCCGCGATGGCGGGTCTACGTCCTGTTGTGGAGTTTATGACGATGAACTTTGCTATCTTGGCCCTGGATCAAATCGTCAACCATGCGGCGAAGATGCTCTACATGTCGGGGGGCCAATTCCCCATTCCTATTGTTTTCCGGGGGCCTGGAGGCCCCGGTGTTCAGCTCTCGGCTCAACATTCCCAAAGCCTAGAAGCCTGGTTTACTCACGTGCC
Source organism: uncultured bacterium (assembly GCA_964429225.1). GTDB lineage: Bacteria > Armatimonadota > DTGP01 > DTGP01 > CAYSAW01 > CAYSAW01. Next base: position 528,948 of record CAYSAW010000001.1, on the reverse strand, counting down.
AGGTTTAAAGGTGGTTCTTCCTGCTTTCCCCTATGACGCTAAGGGGTTGCTCAAATCAGCCATTCGCGATGATAATCCGGTGGTCTTTATCGAGCACGCTTTGCTCTACGGAGTGAAGGGGGAGGTGCCGGAAGAGGATTACACCGTTCCGATAGGCGTTGCTGAAGTCCGGCGAAGGGGAAGAGATGTCACAATTATCTCCTATTCGCGGGGCGTCCATTTGGCTCTTCGGGCGGCCGAGAGGTTGGCTGAGGAAGGAATTGAGGCAGAAGTGGTGGATTTACGAAGTCTGAAGCCGATGGATATCGAGACGGCTGCTGAATCAGTGCGGAGGACTCATCATGTGGTGACAGTTGAAGAGGCTTGGCGCACCTGCGGGATGGGGGCGGAGATTAGCGCCCGCATTTATGAAGAGTGTTTTGATTATTTAGATGCCCCAGTAGAGCGTGTTTCCGGAGAAGATGTTCCAATGCCCTATGCTCGCAATTTGGAGCTTCTGGCCATACCTGATGAGCATCGGATTATTGATGCGGTGAAACGCACCCTGTGGCGAAGAATCCCTGGATTACCGGAAGAGGAGTATGCCCGATCTCATTATGCCTAAGATGGGTGATGCTATGGAAGAGGGCACCGTCCTCAAATGGCTGAAGAAGCCAGGGGATCCGGTGTCCGAAGGTGAACCCATCGCAGAAATTCAGACTGAGAAGAGTACCATAGAGATAGAATCTTTTTACACCGGAGTCCTTAAGGAGATCCTTGTTCCCGAGGGTCAAACCGTCCCTGTTGGGACCCCGATCGCGAGAATTGTTGCCGAAGGGGAAGGGGCTTTAGAGACTTCCCCTTCCTCTGTTGAAGTGCCTCGTTCCGAAGCCTTCCGTAGGGAAGTGGGGGTTTCTCGCTCCCCACGCTTACCCGCGGTTCCTCCTGAGGAGCGCATTAAGGCTTCTCCTTTGGCCCGCCGGATAGCGGCGGAGTATAGGATTGACCTGGCGCGTATCCACGGAACCGGTCCCGGAGGGCGCATCATTGAGGCGGATGTCCTCGATTACCTTAAGCAGAGGAAGGCTGAAGAGGTTAGCCCTGCCCCTCCTGCTGAAGAGCGCCCTCTTGTTACCCCCCTTCCTGGAGTGTTACCTACTGAGGAATATGAGGACAGGGAACTTTCAGCTATTAGGAGGATTATAGCCCGGCGGATGTCTGCTTCTAAGCAGCAGACCCCTCACTTCTATATCACAACAGAAGTGGATATGAAGTCTGCTATTGACTTGCGTAGCTCTCTGAACTCTCTAGGGGAGGATCGTCCCCAAGTTTCTTTTACCGATATGATAGTAAAGGCTTCTGCTCTGGCTCTCCAAAAGTTTCCCCAAGTGAATTCCGCTTACACCGAGGATCGTATTCGGTATTATAAGACGATTCATATCGGGATTGCGGTGGCTTTAGAAGAGGGTTTGGTGGTTCCTGTTCTCCGCCACTGTGAGAAGAGGAGCCTGCTTCAGATTGCCGGAGAATCCCGATCCTTAATTGAGCGGGCCCGAGCGGGAAAACTCAAACCGGAGGAGTATACCGGGGCAACCTTTACCATCAGCAATTTAGGGATGTTCGACGTTGAGCATTTTTCCGCCATCATTAATCCTCCGGAAGCAGCTATCTTGGCAGTGGGAAGCATTCGGGAGAAGGTCGTTCCTTACGAGGGGCAGATTGCTATTCGCCCTCGAATGACTTTAACTCTCTCAGCAGACCACCGAGTTCTTGATGGGGCTACTGCAGCGCGTTTTCTTCAGTATCTGAAAAAATATTTAGAGCAACCTTTATTCCTCTTGGAGTAATGACTCCTGGGCAGGCCTGATCCTGCCTTCCTGCCCAGGATAGGTTTTTAACGGTTGATAAGGGAGAAGAGCTCCAATGGCCCGAGTTTCTGGATTTATTCCTCTCACCCCTCAGCCTCCTCGGAAGCAGGATCCCCCTCGGAGGCCGGCTTGGATTCGCTCCAAGGCCCCTGGAGGTCCGAATTACCTTCGCTTGGTCCGGTTGATGCGGGAGTTGAATCTTCACACTGTTTGTGAAGAGGCTCGATGTCCCAATATTGGCGAATGTTGGGAGGCGGGAACCGCTACTTTTATGATTTTAGGGGATATATGCACCCGGTCTTGTGGATTTTGTGCTGTCAAGACGGGGCGTCCTCAGGGGTTAGACCTGCTCGAACCGCTGCGGGTAGCAGAGGCAGTAAAAGCCTTGAAGCTAAAGCATGCGGTAATCACCTCGGTGAATCGGGATGAGCTTCCTGATGGAGGAGCCAGTATTTTTGCTGGCGTGATCCGGGAGATTCGCGCCCGATGCCCGGAGACGAGTATCGAGGTTTTGATCCCCGACTTTGAGGGGAATTTGGAGGCTCTGGCGATGGTAATGGAAGAGGGGCCGGATATTCTGAACCATAATGTAGAGACTGTACCTCGCCTTTACCATAAGGTAAGGCCCCAGGCGAAATATTGGCGCTCTCTTTATGTGTTGTACCACGCCAAACAGATGCGACCAGGAGTGACGACGAAAAGTGGAATTATGGTAGGTGTGGGAGAGAGCTGGGAGGAGATTCTCCAGACAATGAAAGACCTTTTGTGGGCCCGGGTAGATATCCTGACTATTGGTCAATACCTTCGCCCTTCTCTACGCCATATTCCGGTGGAGCGCTATTATACTCTTGAGGAGTTCCGTCGCCTTAAGGAGATCGGGGAGACTCTGGGTTTCAAGCATGTAGAATCAGGGCCTCTGGTTCGAAGCTCCTATCACGCTCGGGAGCAGCTGGAGGAGTTGAAAGGAGTAGGAGAACCTTAGGTTATCCCTCCACGGATAGTTGGATGTTCTCCCATTCTGCGATCGCCTTCTCCCAAAAAGCTATCTGTCCATCCTGCACCAACACTACCGGATAAGATTGAGCTAACTCTTGCCCTCCTTCAGTGACCGCCTCACCTGCCACCACAGGAATCACCCGATACCCCGCCTTCTTTAGGAGTCGCGTTCTCTGCACCACCCGTTCTATGTCTCCCCGGTCAATTACAGAGGATATTTCGATCGCCAGCCAAATCTCCGGGGTCTCAGGGGCATAGCGTACCCTTCCACTCACCAATAAGTCCAGGGGTAACAGTTCCTGAAACTCCTCTGGGGTGAGGATAGCTTCAAGAGTGTCTTCCAGAGAGTGGACTTCTACCACTCGTACCCGGCGTAGAAGTCGCCCAAAGTAAGATCCAGCCCGGTCAGTGTAAGTTCTTTCTAACACCTGGCCCTTTAGTCTGCCTACGGTATCGGTGAGCTGCTGGAGTCCTTCAGCAAGCACTCGTACCTGATCAGTTAGAGTTGCTAGCCGTTCTTCAGTGCGTTGTTGGGCTTCGGCGAGGGCATCGACGCGTTGAGTGAGAGCGTTGAGGCGTTCTTCAGTGCGTTGTTGGGCTTCGGCGAGGGCTTCCACGCGTTGAGTAAGGGCATCGACACGTTGAGTGAGAGCATCGACACGTTGAGTGAGGATGTTGAGGCGTTCTTCAGTGCGTTGTTGGGCTTCCGCCAATTGTCGGACGATCATTGGCAAAGCCAACAAATCCTCCGAGAATAACGAGCGCCGTAACTCTTCCCGCCACTCTGGATGTTCTTGCAATAACCGCACCAAATCCTGATAATCTTGAACAGTAAAAGCCATGGTCGAGTAAGTCCTTTTCTCTTACGCGATAGTGCACCGCCTCTGCAGGAGTCGTTCTTCTTGTTAAAATCTCTTCAATTTATCTTAGCAATTGCACCCGTTCCTGTCAATTGTTCAAACTGTGATGCCCTTTCCCTTAGATGGTCTTTCTCATCAAAGACCGTTATGATGTTAAAATATATTATAGGGTTAAAGATGAACCGAAAGGATCAAGGGCTTTCAATTCCTGGAATTAGAAGGATAGAGATTTTCGCCCCCTCTCGAAGGGAGCGGGAACCCCAAAATTCTTCCGAGTGAAGAAGGAGGGGAAACTCTCCAGAAATCTCTGTAAAGTAGGAGGTAGTACGATGTCTGCGGTGACCACTTTACCTTGGGTGGATAAAGAGGTGGAAGAGAAGGATCGAACGACTTTAGACCCCCTTTGGGTGACCATCGGTTATAACAATGATGTTACGACCTTTGATGAGGTGATTCGGACTCTTCAACGGGTTTGCGGTTACAGTTTAGAGAAGGCTGAGGCTATTGCTTGGGAGATTCATACAAAAGGGAAAGCGGTATGCTATTGTGGTCAGAAGGAGCGTTGTGAGGTGGTGGCCTCAGCTCTTCATGGTATTGGTGTAGAAGCGGTAGTTGCTCCTGCCTGAACCTTAGGGCCTTTTCCTCTCCCTTCCCTTCCGAATGCAAAAGTGGCTCTATTTTCTACTAGGGTTTTTGTCTTTCCCTCTTGCTTGGGCAGGTCCAGCCGAGGTCATCTCCCTAACAGCGAATCCTTCTGCTATCCTAGCAGATGGCTATTCGCGGACGGTTATTACTGCTGAAGTCCGGGAGCGAAACGGTAATCCTGTGCCTGATGACACAGAGGTTCGTTTCTCCACCACAGTAGGAACCATTGACCCCTTGGCTAAAACTTCCTCAGGTCGGGCACGGGTTACTTTTATTAGTGCCCCTCTTCCAGGGGTAGCAATCATTACCGCAACCAGTGGCCGGGCCATCAGCAGCCTCCGGGTCCTCCTTTTAAGAGAAGGAGAACGGCCTCCGGAACGCCCTCACCGGATCCTTCTTGAAGGAAATTACCTCGCCTACAGCGCAGATTATCGGTATCTCCTGGTTGAAAATGAGGCCCAAGCTCGGATAGGGGACCTGGTGATTCGGGGATCCCGAATTGGGGTTGAGGTGGATAGAGGCCATTTATGGGGAGAGGGGAATGTCTTAGGAGAACCTATCACTGTCAGTGATGGGCGGACAACTTGGAAGGGGAGTCGCCTGAAATATTCCCTTCAGTCCGGGGAAGGGCTTTTCCAAGTAGATCAAGTCAATCATTTTTTTACGGGCCCTCCCTTAAGAGAGCTTCCGCCTCCTTCTCAGCAGGAGGGAACTCCCTCCTCCGGAGGTGCGGTGAGCACGGTCGCCGATCCTCCGGACCTCTCGGATACCCGGATGTGGATCACCGCTAAATCTGCTGTTCTCTACCCTGGTCAGAGAATTCTTTTTTATTCGGCTCAATTGCGCCCGGATGGTCGCAAGCTGATAAGTTTACCTTATCATGTTTTACTTCTAGCTCCTGATAGCCAAGAGACTTTTCAGTATGTAGGTTTAGGTACCGAGGGTCTTTCTGTTGATTTACCCTATTACCTGCGGCTCACACCAGGGTCCGCGACGAGTGTTCACCTCTCTTATAACCGACGGCAGGGAAGTTTCAGTGCAATTCGTGGGGGGTTAGGTTTAGACCTTCAGCATCGGATTTATCATGGGCCTGAAGGGGATGATATCCTTTCTCTCGACCGTTTTAATTCAGGGGATTGGGGGCTTTCCTGGCGCCATTATCGGCAGTGGAGGTCGGGCATCAGCAGTAGTGCAACGGTTGAATTCCCGGCCCACCGGGACCTCTTCGCTTTGGGAAGCTTACAATGGCAGGGAAATCGCCTTGCGGGTTTTTTGCAAACCTCGTTTTTCAACCCCCAGGCCGGCGGTTGGAGCTGGAATACCAACCTTTCTCTTCAAACTTTACCAAAATCCTTAGGGTTAGCAGGCCTTCGACAATATTGGTATACAACTTTGGGCTTCGCTTTAGGAAGAGGGGGAAGTGAGTTTCAGCAGGGCCTCTTCCATCGTGCCTTCCTCCCCTCCCAACGGGTAAGTAATAATCTGTTTTTCAGTGCTTCCTTCATCACTGGGAGAGTTCTCTCCGGTTCTCAAGCGGGAACTCATCTAGAGGCCTTAATGGGGTGGAACTATTCTTTAGGGCGAGCCGCTTCCCTCGCTTTGGATTATACTTATAGTCGCCGGCCTAGCAGAGGGGGGTTAGGATTCTCCTCTCTACAGGGTCATCGGATCAGCCTACAGTTCTATTACGACCGTTCTCCTTGGAGCTTTGTCGTTTATAGTACTACCGTCCTCAATGGCTCCTCCAACACTGTTGTAACTCAGTTGACCCGTCAATTGGGACCTCGGTGGCGTTTGGACCTTCGGGCCAGCTTCCTCCGCTATCGCCAGCTTCCTTTCACCGATTATGAGCTCGCTCTTACCCGAACAATAGCTGGAAGAGATATTACCCTCTATTGGTCGCGGCAGAGGAGACGGCTGGGGGTACTCCTTGGGGGGGTAGCCTTCTAAAGAGCACTATCCCCTGTTTATGGGAGACCGCAAAGGACAGGGACGTTTCCCTGCTCATAAAAATTCAGGACAGGGAGCACTAGCGCCCCCTGTCTCCAGAGGAGGTGTTAGCTGGCTTAAAAGAGCGGGAGGCGGGATTCGAACCCGTGACCTCCTCCTTGGCAAGGAGGCGTTCTACCACTGAACTACTCCCGCACCATAAGTGATTTTCTCACTTAAAAGGTTTTTTGTCAAGTCCCCCGAGGTTAGAAAACCGCTTTCCTATGCTTTAGGGTTTTGCAGCCTTCTGGCACAAAGGATCCTTTTTGCGAGAGAAGAATTGGAGAAGACACCTTAACCCTTGTTTGACGCCTCTGCTTCTTGTGTGAAATAATGAAGACAGAGAGGACGAGGAGAAGGAAGAGCTTTGGGCTTCCCCTCCTTTTTGAATTCAGTTTTAACGGATAGGGGGATATTTTCCCATTCTTTGCACTAGGAAAGAAGCCCATCTCCCACAAGACCGAGGGGCGGGAGCAGGACTCTACCCTACCGGGGGTAGGTTACGTTGTGGGAGTCTGGGCTTTTTCTCGATGAGGATAGGAGGTTTCGTTTATTTTGCTTAAAAAGCCCTTTTTAATGATTCCTGGTCCCACTCCTGTTCCACCTCAGGTACTCCAGGCGCTTGCCCAGCCGGTGATCAACCATCGGGGGCCGGAGTATGCGGAGCTTCAGCGAGAGATCCTGGAAAACTTAAAGTGGGCCTTTCAGACTGTTGGAGATGTGCTCATTTTCCCAGCATCGGGCACCGGAGGCCTCGAGGCAGCTCTAGTGAACGTTCTCTCTCCCGGAGACAAGGTTCTTTCGGTAAGTATCGGAGTTTTTGGGGATCGCTGGGCAGAAATCGCGCGACGCTTCGGAGCCGAGGTGATCTCTTGTAATGCGGAGTGGGGGCAACCCGCGGACCCTGAAGCCGTGGCTGAGATGCTCCGCCGGCACCCGGAGACTAAAGCGGTGTTGATTACTCATAACGAGACAAGTACAGGGGTTACCAATGATTTAGCTACTTTGGCCAAGGTGGTTCGACAAACAGAAGCCCTTTTAATGGTAGATGCTATTAGTGCTCTGCTCGCGACGAACTTGCCAACAGATCAGTGGGGTTGTGACATTGTTGTGGCGGGTTCTCAAAAGGCTTTGATGCTTCCCCCCGGCCTTACTTTCCTATCGGTAAGTGCGCGGGCTTGGGAAGCCCACCAATTTGCCCGAATGCCTCGTTTTTACTGGGACTTCACCCTGATGAAAAAATATATGGAGAGAGACCAAACACCTTATACTCCGGCGGTTAATCTCTTGTTCGGTCTTCGGGAGGCCTTAAGGCTTTTGAGATCCGAGGGCCTCCCAGCGATTTTTGAACGGCACCGAAGGTTGGCCGAAGCCACCCGAGCAGGAGCCCAGGCCTTGGGCTTTACTCTTTTGGCGGACCCACGGTATGCCAGTAACTCAGTTACCGCTCTCCGGGTTCCCGCGGGCATTGTTCCTCGAGAATTGCGGCGACGGTTGCGAGAGAAATATGGGGTTATCATCGCAGGAGGCCAAGGCAAGCTGGAGGGAGAGGTTGTACGGATTGGTCATTTAGGTTGGGTAAGCCCCACCGATTTAATGGTCACCCTTGCGAGTTTGGAAGAAGTCCTTAGAGAGATGGGGCATCCGGTTTCTCCAGGTGTCGGGATAAGAGAATTTCAGAAGAAGTTGGAATAAACAGTTTATTGGAAAGACGGTTTAACAGGGGGCAGCCTAAAGGGGGGGAGGAGGATAGTGCCCCTTAGCCTTCTTGATAGCTCTTCCTTTTAGGGATTCTCCAAGAATGAGGATCTTAGTAGCGGATCCAATTGCCGAGGAAGGGATAGCCAAACTCCGGGAAGTAGCGGAGGTGGATGTGCTAACCAACCTCTCCCCGGAGGAGTTGGTGGCCCGGATTGAGCAGTATGATGCTTTGGTGGTTCGCAGTGAGACTCGTGTCACCCAGGAGGTGATCTCTGCGGGTACTTCTCTCAAAGTCATCGCCCGGGCTGGGGTAGGGGTGGATAATATCGATGTTGCAGCTGCTACCCGGAGGGGAATCTTGGTAGTGAACTCCCCCGAGGCGAATACTATTGCAGCTGCTGAGCACACCTGGGCCTTACTTTTAGCCTTGGCCCGTAAAATCCCTATGGCCCATGCTAGCCTCCAGCGAGGAGAATGGAAGCGGAGTCAGTTCATTGGTGTGGAGCTTTATGGGAAGATCTTAGGGATTATTGGGCTGGGGAAAATTGGTCGAGAAGTGGCGAAGCGGGCCAGAGGCTTTGAGATGCAGATTCTCGCCTACGATCCCTTTATCCCCCAGGAGCAAGCTGAGCGATTGGGAGTTCGCTTGGTAGAACTTGATGAATTATTAGCTGTTTCGGATTTTATTACTATTCATATTCCCTTAACTCGAGATACTAAGGGCTTATTAAACTACCGCCGTTTAGCTCTCTGCAAACCTCACGCCTTCTTGATTAATTGTGCTCGGGGGGGTATAGTGGTAGAGGAAGACCTTGCCCGTTTACTGGAAGAAGGGATGCTGGCAGGGGCAGCCCTCGATGTTTTTGAAAAAGAACCTGTAGATCCGGATCACCCCTTGCTCCGGAGTGATAAAGTGGTTTTAACCCCCCATCTGGGAGCTTCTACTCGGGAGGCACAGATCGGCGTCGCTTTGGATATTGCCGAGCAAGTGTGCGATGTCCTTCAGGGGCGCCCCCCCCGAAGCGCGGTAAATATGCCTTTTATCAGTCCGGAGTTAATGAGTTTCATCGAACCTTTCTTGCGATTGGCTGAAAAAATCGGCCATTTCCAAGCCCAGATCACCGAGGGTCGGATTTCCGCGGTGGAAGTTGGATATGCTGGGCAGTTGGCTGAGTATGATGTGGCTCCGATCACTCGTGCCCTCCTCAAAGGCTTGCTCGAACCTATCCTTTCCCAAGGAGTGACCTATGTCAATGCTCCCTTGTTGGCTGAACAGCGCGGGATTAAAGTTACCGAAAGTAAGACCCAGCTTTGTGAGGACTACACTAATTTGATTACGGTGACGGTTCGCTCGGATAAGATGACTAATACCGTGAGTGGAACACTCTTCGGTAAGCGGGATATCCGGATTGTGGCCATCGATGGTTTCCGGGTGGATGTGGAGCCGGAGGGATATGCTTTGATCAGTCGCCACATTGACCGTCCAGGGATTATCGGCCGGGTAGGTACTCTTCTCGGGCAAGCTCACATCAATATTGCGGGAATGCATGTAGGACGGGCCGGCATTGGTAAAGAAGCAGTGATGATTTTGAACGTGGATGACCCCGTTCCTGAACCGCTTCTCAAGCAGATTGCTCAGATGGAGGGAATTTATAACGCCCGGTTGATTGAGTTTTAGCCTCCTATCGAGCAAAAGGCTCCGGACTTGCTGAGGTGTTTTGAATTCTTGGATCCAGGTTTTTACAGGAAGGGATGAAGGTTCCTTTTGAACAACGAGTGCCTCCCGAGGCTAGAGAAGCCTATCGCTACGATGCGATGACTGCCCTTTTTATGGGGGTCTCCTTTGGGGCGATTTATCCCTTTTTGGGCCGCATCGCTCGGGGGGATTTGCATGCTTCTCCTCTGGGCATCAGTATTATGACAGCAGCTCCCTTTGTGGGAAATCTTCTCTCTCCGCTTTGGGCCAGGCAGATGGAGGGGCGGGCCAAACTCCCCTTTATTATTTGGGCATGGATTGGTGCTCGAGCTTGCTTTCTTCTGATGATTTTTGCCTCCTCACCCTGGACCTTTGTTATCCTGGCTTCCTTAGCAATGATGATTGCTCCTATCGCCACTCCTGCTTATACCTCTGTTATGAAAGAAGTCTACCCCGATGATTGCCGGGGCCGGATTATGGGGTTGATCCGGGTTTGGTTGCAAACGACAACTTTTGTAACCACATTAGTAGTAGGCCGCCTCTTAGACTGGGGCAAAATATCTTATCGGGTGTTGTTTCTAGCGGGAGGGCTTTTTGGGATGATAGGAGCCCTGAGCTTCAGCCGAATGCCTGTTGCTTCGAAAGGAGAGGAAGGCCCCTGCTTTTCGGTGTTGGAGACCTTTCGGATCTTCCTGGAGGATAAAAATTACCGTTGGTTTGGGCTTTCGGTCTTTGTTTATGGTTTGGGTAACCTGGTAGCTCTGCCCATCTATACCCTCTTTCAAGTGGATCGCTTACATATCACTAATACTCAGGTCGCTAATTTGGCAAATATCGCTAGCTTAACGGCGATCGGTGCTTACTTCTTTTGGGGACATTATTTGGACCGTTACGGAGCCCTACAGACCGTGCTGGTCAATGTATTGTTGGCAAGTTTAGTCCCCCTCACTTATCTCTTCGCCCATAGTATCCAAACCCTTTACTTTGCATCGGTCATTAATGGAGTGATGATGGCGGGGATCGAACTCTCTTATCTCAATGCGATTTTAACTTTTGCCGATGAGCGCCGGATCGCGCAGTACCAGAGTTTACACTCCCTCTTATTAGGCGTGCGGGGGACTTTGGGGCCTCTGATAGGCACGGCCCTGTTGCCCTTTGTGGGGATGGAGGGGATTTTCGTTCTCTCTATCTTCCTTATTTTGGTGGGTGCCGGGATGCAGTATTTTGGAGTGAAGGGGCGTTATTCCCCGGTTTATCTTCTGCCTGCAGAGGAGTCGCTGAGTAGGCGTTAGGATGCAAAAGCCGTTGATCCTCCTCACTAATGATGATGGTATATATGCAGAGGGGACTCTGATCTTACGGGAGTACCTGAGGCAAGTAGGGGAGGTAGTAGTGGTGGTTCCCGACCGTCCCCGGAGTGCTTCAGGGCACTCCATCACTTTACATAAGCCCTTGCGAGTGACAGAGATTATTGCACCAGATGGTCAACCCGCCTTTATGACCAATGGGACTCCCTCCGATTGTGTAGTGTTAGCCTTACGAGGGGATTTTTTATCTCGCCGTCCGCAGGTGGTGGTTTCAGGGATTAATTTTGGAGCAAATCTAGGTTATGATGTTACTTACTCCGGAACCGTTTCTGCAGCGATGGAAGCGGCGATTGGAGGAGTTTCTGCAGTGGCGGTTTCTTTAGTAATTGCTAAAGGAGTTCCGGTGGACTATCGGCCCGCCGCTCAGTTTACTTTAGAGGTAGTGAAAATTCTTTGTGAACGGCCTTTACCTCCGCATTCCCTGCTGAACATTAATATACCTCACCCTGCGCAGGGAGTTCAGGTCACCCGGCAGGGAGTGCGCACTTACTCTGGTGAGCTCATTAAGCGTTTTGATCCTTCTGGCCGTCCTTACTATTGGATGGGAGGAGAGGTTCCGCTGGATCGTTTAGAGCCGGGAACTGATGTTTCTGCGGTGGCCCAGGGATATATCTCTGTGACGCCCCTTCATTTAGATCTCACAGCCTATCCTTTATTGGAGGAGCTTTCTCACTGGAGGGAGTTTCAGCAATTGATCCGGAGGGAGTGCAAGGGGTCAAGGGTAGAGGTCTGATCTACCAAGAGGAGTGGATTTAGGGAAGGCGAGTTGGGGAGAACAACTCAAAAACTTGACTCTTTCCGAGGAGGTTTCTATAATTATGAGTGACGGGTTGACCAGAGACGCAAGGCCTGAAGAACGGAGGCATTTGAGAATGCAAGGCGGTCGAAAGCCGAAGGGGGTGTCTTACCTCCGAGGCTTTCAGGGGCTGACAGATGAAGAGGTTGTGGCCGCCGCTCGCCAAGGCGATGCTGAGGCGACAGAATATCTGTTAAGAAAGTATCGTTCCTTGGTTGAAGGTAAAGCTCGAGCCTATTTTTTAGTAGGCGCGGATCACGAGGATGTGATCCAAGAAGGTATGATCGGCCTTTATAAGGCCATTCGCGACTTTAAAGACAACCGGCCTTCACGGTTTAAGGCCTTTGCTGAGCTCTGCGTAACCCGGCAAATTATTACCGCTATAAAGACGGCCACCCGACAGAAACACGTTCCGCTGAATTCCTACGTCTCTCTTAACCGCCCGGTCTTCGAGGAGGACCCGGAGGGGATGTTGATGGATGTGATTCCGGATTCCCAGGCCCTGGATCCGGAGACGGTGGTCTTGAATCAGGAGATTAGTGAATACTTGCAAGAGGAAGCCCAGAAAGATTTAAGCCCTCTCGAGTACCGGGTGTTGACGTGTTACTTAGAACGGAAGTCCTATCGGGAAATGGCCGATGAATTAGGTTGTCAAACCAAATCAATTGATAACGCCCTGCAAAGGGCCAAACGGAAGATCGCGGAGCGTTTAAGGAAACTTTAGTGATTCTAAGTGGGCAGGTGCCCGAGCGGCCAAAGGGGGCGGTCTGTAAAATCGCTGCGTAATGCTTCGGGGGTTCGAATCCCTCCCTGCCCACCATTTTCTTTTAATCGTTTCCTTAAAAGCCCTGCGAGGGATCTTGGTTTTTTATCTTTTCGACCCAGTCATTTTATTTTTAGGAGGATCAAGAGATACTATGGCTAAACCGAAATTTGAGCGAGTTAAACCCCACGTTAACGTTGGCACCATCGGCCACGTAGACCACGGAAAGACTACCCTCACCGCCGCCATCACTCTGGTGCTCTCGAAAGTGGGGCTGGCGGAATATACCCCCTATGACCGGATTGACGGTGCGCCCGAAGAGCGGGCCAGGGGGGTAACCATCAACATTTTCCACGCCGAATATCAAACGGAAAAGCGCCATTACGCCCACGTGGACTGCCCAGGCCATGCGGATTACATCAAGAATATGATCACTGGCGCGGCTCAGATGGATGGGGCTATCCTCGTGGTCTCCGCCGCCGATGGGCCTATGCCCCAAACTCGGGAGCACGTGCTTTTGGCTCGTCAGGTTAACGTCCCCTATATTGTCGTCTTCCTCAATAAGGCGGATATGGTGGACGATCCCGAGTTGATTGACCTGGTGGAGTTGGAAGTTCGGGAACTGTTGAACAAATATGAGTTCCCCGGCGATGATACTCCCATTGTGGTTGGCTCGGCGACAAAAGTTCTGGAGTGTGGCTGTGGTAAGCGTGAGTGTGAGTGGTGTGGGAAAATTTGGGAGCTCCTGGATGCCATTGATAACTATATCCCCACACCCCAGCGTGAGGTGGATAAACCCTTCCTTATGCCCATTGAGGACGTTTTCTCTATCACAGGACGCGGTACCGTGGTCACAGGCCGAATCGAGCGCGGAGTCATCCGCCCCGGCGATGCTGTTGAAGTGGTGGGTATTCGCCCTACTCGCTCTACCGTGGTTACTAGCGTGGAGATGTTCCGAAAGGTCTTGGATGAAGGTGTAGCGGGAGATAACGTTGGGCTCCTCCTGCGTGGTGTCGAGCGCGATGAGGTAGAGCGAGGTCAGGTAGTCGCTAAGCCAGGGAGTATCACTCCCCACACTAAGTTCCAGGCCGAGGTCTACGTCCTGTCTAAAGAGGAAGGAGGTCGCCATACCCCCTTCTTCCAAGGATACCGACCTCAGTTCTACTTCCGGACAACCGACGTAACAGGAACGATTCTCCTGCCTGAAGGGGTGGAGATGGTGATGCCCGGGGATAATGTCACCCTGACGGCGGAGCTCATCCAGCCGATTGCTATGGAGGAAGGTCTCCGATTCGCTATCCGAGAAGGAGGCCATACCGTCGGTGCAGGAGTGGTCACCAAGATCCTTGAGTAGCCCGTGGCTCAGAAAGAGGTCTCTCTATGGCGAAACAGGAACTTCGGGTCTATATCACTCTTGCCTGCACCGAGTGTAAGTCGCGAAACTATACCACCACTAAAAACCGGCGTAATACTCCCGATCGGTTGGAGCGTCGGAAATATTGCCCTAAGTGCAATAAGCATACTTTGCACCGGGAACAGAAGTAGGCTGGTTCTCAGGGTTAGTAAGGGGTTTCAGGGGCTACGGAATCGTGGCCCCTTTCTTTTTAAGGAGGCGCAACCTCCCAATTATCCCCCGGAGGATGATCGGGGCACCCTCTAAAAGGGTGCTTCGCCTCCATCGTTCTACCCCTCCTCCACAAAGGGGAAGGAACCGGTGGGGGAGACTGCTGTGGGAGTTGGGGTGGCCACAGGCTTTAGCCTGTGCTGGGTTTGAGAGGATGAACCTCTTGGCGAGCTGAAAAGCAGGAGAGGGCCCGGCACCCCTCGCCCTCCTTATTTGCTTAATTCAGGCTATGGAACAGGGTAAATGCAATAGGAGAAGCCTGTGAGCCTGGCGAGCTTTACCCTTACAACTTTCTTCTCCCTCTTCACCGTTTTAGACCCCGTCGGTCTGCTCCCCATTTATCTAAGTCTGACCGCTGATTACCTTCCGGAAGAGCGCCGGCATATCCTGCGGAGGGCGGTCCTGATCGCTTTTTTCGTCACCCTTTTCTTTTTAAGTTTTGGCCCCCCTGCCTTAAAATATCTAGGAGTAACTCCCCAGGCCTTTAGTATCGCAGGGGGTTTCCTGTTAGTGATGATGTCCGCAGAGATGCTCTTAGGACGCCATACCGCAGTGCAGTCTGCTGATCCTACCGCGGTGCGCAAGCAGGAGGCAGATATTGCTATCTTCCCCTTGGCTATTCCTATGCTTTCAGGGCCGGGCACTTTTGCCACTGTGGTAATGTTATTGGGGCTGAGTCAAGGAGACCCTCTAAGGATTGCGATTATTGTCTTTGCGATAGCAGGAGTGTTACTTTTAGCTTGGGTTATGGGTACCTTTGCTGAACAAATTATGCGGTTTCTCGGCCCTTCAGGAGTTCATATTTTCTCTCGGATTATGGCAATGTTTTTAGCTGCTTTAGGGGTACAATTTGTCCTCAATGGAATACAAGGGTACCTCCAAAAGCTGAATATCCCAAGGTGAAAGGATGAATGCTTCTGTGGAAAGACCGATTGTGGCCATTACTCTGGGTGATCCGGCAGGAATTGGCCCGGAAGTAGTGGCCAAGGCTTTAACTACTCCATGGGTAGGGGAGATCTGCCGCCCTTTGGTCTTTGGTTGGTCAGAGATCCTAGAGCGTGAGCTTCGACGGTTGGGGTTGTCGCAAAAAGTCCGTTCGATAACATCGGTTAAAGAAGCGCTTTTTCAACCGGAGGTTTTGGAAGTCCTCGAGACGGGGAAGCTCTCTGCAAAGGAAGTCCCTTTAGGGAAGATCTATCCCCCTGGGGCCTTGTTGGCTGTTGAGGCGGTGCGACGGGCTACTGAGAGTGCCTTAAGAGGGGAAGTATCCGCTTTAGTAACAGGCCCGGTGAATAAAGAAGCGGTGGATAAAGCCGGGATTCCTTTTACAGGCCATACTGAGTTGATTGCGGAAATCACTCGGGCCAAAACGGTTCGGATGCTTTTGATGTCTCCCTCCCTGCGGGTGGTGCACGTTACCACCCATCTCTCTCTTAGAGAGGCTATTGAAAGGGTTCGCCAACCCCGAATCCTGGAGACGATTCGATTGGGGTATCAAGCTTGTCTAAGATTGGGAATTTCATCGCCCCGCTTAGCTGTGGCTGGTTTGAATCCTCACGCTGGTGAGCATGGCTTGTTCGGAAGAGAGGAGGAAGAGGAGATTCGACCAGCAGTTCTCTCTGCCCAACAGGAAGGGATTCCCGTTAAGGGTCCTTTGCCCGCTGATACCCTTTTCCTTCAGGCAATCCGAGGGAATTATGATTTGGTCGTCGCGATGTACCATGACCAGGGGCATATTCCGGTGAAGTTAACCGGTTTTGAGGAAGCGGTGAATGTTACTCTGGGGCTCCCGATTATTCGGACTTCTGTAGATCATGGAACCGGCTTTGATATCGCTGGCCAAGGGATTGCCGATCCCCGAAGTATGTTGAGAGCTATCGAGGTTGCTGTACAGATGTCACGCTCTTGTTAGAGGAGACTGCGAACGGAAGGAGGGACCTCCCTCCTTATTTTGCTCTCTCTCGTTTTACTGAAGAGAGCGGGAGAAAACTTGCAGAGCTAGGAGGGAGAGGAGTAGGGAGATGGCGTAAAGGAGGAGCACTGTTTGTTTTTGGGTGAAGCCTCTGCGAACGAGCATATGGTGGACGTGGCCCTTGTCTGCTTTATAAATAGGCTGGCCTCGCAAGAGGCGTTTAACGGTCACATAAAGGGCATCGAAAACCGGAACCCCCAGTACCATTACGGGAAGGAATAAGGCGACGGTAGTAGCCACTTTGAAGAGGCCAGCGACTGCAGTTCCGGCGAGAACAAAACCTAGGAACTGAGCGCCAACCGTGCCCATAAAAATCCGAGCGGGATTAAAGTTGTATCGTAGGAAACCGATGCACGCTCCGGAAGTGGAGGCGCAGAGGACGGCAAGGTCTGGCCTTTTCGTCCCCAGAGCCATCAGAGCCAGTGTTGCTGAAGCAATGGCCGATACCCCGGCAGCGAGGCCATCGAGGCCATCGAGGGTATCTACTGCTTTAGTAATGAAGAACATCCAGAGGAGAGTGAGGGGAAGCCCCCAAGCTCCTAAGGGAATCTCCCCCGACCCAAAGGGGCGGCTGATGAACTCAATTTGGACTCCCAACAGGGCAGTAATTAATGCTCCTAGGAGAATGGCCAGAGTTTGGATGCCTGCGGAGAGGTCGAGACAATCATCAAGGACACCGATCAAAGCCACAATTGTGGCCCCAACTAGGATGGCGATCAAATCCTGGGTGATCGAGATACTGAGCACTCCCAGGGTTCCTAGAAGGACAGCCAAATAGATGGCAATCCCTCCCCACAGAGGAGTGGGGCGGGTGTGAATATCTCTCGCTCGGGGCTCCCGGATCACCCCTTCTTGGTGGGCTACTCTCTCCACCAAAGGGGTGAGTAAGTAGGCAACCAGCGACGCTATCAGAAAAGCAATAACACTTTGAAAAGTATAAAGGTTCACAGGAAACCCAAACCTTTTAGGAACAAATTGGCGGAGATAGACCCATAGATTGGGGAAGGCTTATACTATCTTGTCCTCCACTAAACCAAACGATTTTTCAGAGTTTTTGTCACCTTTTTGCCTTGTAAGGGTGGACCTATGGGTCTTTTTAAATCTCTGTCCCTTTTGTCCTTTTACCAGGCGAAGAGAGGAAACTGGGAACAGAATTCCCGTACCTCTTCTCGGATCTGCTGGCGTTTGGCTTCATCCTGGCGCGCCTTTAGGCCCTCGTCTATGAATCGGGCGATTTCTCGCATCTCCCTCTCCTTCATCCCTCGGGTAGTTACTGCGGGAGTGCCGATCCGAATCCCGCTAGTCACGAAGGGTTTCTGAGGGTCAAAGGGGATGGTGTTCTTGTTTACGGTGATGCCACACTCTTCCAAAAGAGCTTGGGCTTCTTTCCCTGTCATCTCTTGGGGGCGGAGGTCGACTAACATGAGGTGGTTATCGGTGCCTCCGGATACCAGTCGGTATCCTCGTGCCATTAGCTCTTCTGCCAGAGTTTTGGCGTTGGCTACAATTTGAGCTTGATACTCTTTAAAGGAGGGTTGTAAGGCCTCTTTGAAGCAAACCGCTTTTGCGGCGATGATATGCATCAGTGGTCCACCCTGAAGGCCGGGGAAAACCGCTTTATCAATCTGCTGAGCATATTGAGCTTTGCAGAGAATAAGCCCCGACCGAGGGCCTCTTAGGGTTTTATGGGTGGTTGAAGTGATTACGTCCGCGTAAGGGACTGGCGAAGGATGCTGCCCTCCTGCGATTAAGCCGGCAATGTGAGCAATATCTACCATTAGATAGGCGCCTACCTGATCAGCAATTTCCCGTAAACGCGGAAAATCGAAGATTCGGGGGTAAGCAGTGGCTCCGGCAACAATCAACCGGGGATGATGTTCTTGGGCCAAGCGTTCTAAATCATTATAATCAATCCGCTCTGTCTCGGGGTGAACCCCGTAGGGGACAACGTTATACCATTGACCTGAAAAGTTGACCGGGCTACCGTGGGTTAAGTGTCCTCCGTGAGAGAGATTCATCGCTAGGATAGTATCCCCGGGTTTCAGAAGGGCGTGGTAGACCGCCATATTGGCTTGGGCGCCGGCATGAGGCTGGACATTAGCGTGTTCAGCGCCGAAAAGGAGCTTAGCCCGTTCGATAGCCAATCTTTCGACGACATCTACCCATTCACACCCTCCGTAGTACCTTCGGCCGGGGTAGCCCTCGGCGTACTTGTTGGTAAGAACAGTTCCCGCTGCTTGGAGCACCGCTTTGCTCACATAGTTCTCGGAGGCAATCAGCTCAAGGCCATAGCGTTGGCGGTCTTCTTCTCTTCGCAAAGCCTCTGCAAGTTCTGGGTCTTCTGCCTCAATGGCAGAAATATCTTGTAACGGTTCAATTTTCAATTCCAGGTCCATTGTCACTCCTTTAAGCGGTTTTAAGGGTGTCCGTTGTATGCGCCTGCATCCTTTAGAGGTGGGTAAGATCTTTGGTAAGCGTACCTTTTAGATTAGAGCGCGTGAGAAACTCCCTATCATCCCCCGTCAACAGGGGGTGGGCGCAGGCGAAAGCCTACGGCTACCGGGAACTTTTACCTAGGCTCTAGGCTGAAGCTTGCGGTTACCAAGAGGAGTGAGGAAGCTCCTAAAACCCCACTTTCTTAAAGTACTTCTCCTCCAGCTGAAGGATTTTCTGCAACCGGCGACAGTGGCGCTCCTCCCCAGAGAAGGAGGAGGTGAGCCAGGCCCGGGTGATCTCTTTGGCTAGTTCAACCCCAACCACCCGGCTGGCAAGGACTAAGATATTAGCATCGTTGTGTTCGCGCGACATTCGAGCAGTATAGGGGTCATTACATAAAGCTGCTCGGATCCCAGGTACTTTATCTGCGGTAATGGCCATTCCTACCCCAGTACCACAGATGAGAATCCCCAGCTGATATCGGCCTTCAGCAACTCCCTCGGCTACTTGAACCGCATAATCGGGATAATCGCTGGGAGCTTCGGAAAAAGCTCCTAGGTCGGTATAAGGAAATCCTAACTCCTCAAGGAGAGGGATCAGCTTCTGTTTATAAGTATATCCTGCATGGTCTGAAGCGATAGCAACATGAGGCTTGTTCACCTTCTCTCTCCCCTCTTTAGCCTCAGGTAAGCCTAGGGATCAAGGATAGACTGCTAGCCTTGACCTAAGCAGGGGTTCCTGCTCTCGATCATCCCCCATATACAGGGAATTCGGTAAGTTTGGGGACTCGGCGCCTGAAATGAAAACCTGGACCCAGGGTTTTTCTCACCCTTTCACTCCCAGGCGTACTAAGAAACGCTCGATTCGATCGAGAGCCTCTTCAATATCCTCTACTGATGCAGCATAAGCACAGCGAACATGCCCTTCTCCCGAAGGACCAAAAGCGTTTCCCGGAACAACGGCAACCCGCTCTTCTCTCAAAAGTCTTGACGCAAATTCTTCGGAAGAAAGTCCCGTTGGCTTGATACTTGGAAAAGCATAGAAAGCGCCTTCTGGAAGGTGACAAGGAAGGCCCAGCCGATTGAATCCACTAACAATCAGTCGTCGTCGTTGGCTGTAGGAGATCACCATATGATCCGCTTCATTACTTCCATTCCGTAAAGCCTCAAGAGCTGCATATTGAGCAACAGTTGGGGCGCAGAGGATGGTATATTGGTGGATTTTGCACATCCCTTGGATGAACTCAGCAGGCCCCGCTGCGTATCCAATCCTCCAGCCGGTCATAGCATAAGCTTTGGAGAATCCGTTGAGGAGCACCGTGCGTTCGCGCATTCCAGGGAGTGAAGCAAAGCAGATATGGGGCTGATCATAACTGAGCTGGTCATAAATCTCATCAGAGAGGACTGCCAGGTTATACTTTTCCACAATATCCCGAAGAGCATTCAGCTCGGAAGGTCCTAGAGATGCTCCTGTGGGGTTATTAGGGTAGTTGAGCAGAAGAGCGCGAGTTCGAGGGGTAATGGCCGATTCTAATCGTTCGGGGTCCACCTTAAAGCCTTGTTCAGCAAAGGTGGGAACAAAGACCGGCTTGCCTCCTGCAAGGAGGGTACAGGGGCCATAGGAGACATAGCAGGGTTCAGGAATCAGCACCTCATCCCCGGGTTCCAAAAGGGTTCGTAAGGCGACGTCCAGGGCTTCGCTGACACCCACGGTAATCAGAATCTCTGTTTCCGGGTCATAAAGGAGGCCGTAAGTCTTCTCAAGATGCCGGGCAATTGCTCGACGGAGCTCTAACAACCCATAATTAGAGGTATACGAGGTCTGTCCCTGCTCGATAGACCAGATAGCTGCTTCCCGGATAGTCCATGGGGTGACAAAGTCGGGTTCTCCAACTCCTAGAGAGATCACATCCTCTAATTGGGAGACTACGTCAAAAAATCGGCGAATGCCAGAGGGAGGCATTCCCGCCACTTGCTGGTTTGGGCGAAGGGGGTAAGGTTTAGAAATCTCTTGGCTCATGGTGATACCACCAATCGCTTGGGTTTTTCTAACTCAATGAAGGGAACCCCATCTTCTTTATATTTCTTCAAGAGGAAATGAGTGGCAGTAGCTTGTACTCGGTCAATAGTAGCCAATTTTTCGGAGACAAAGAAGGCTACTTCTTTTAGAGATCGTCCTTCCACAACGATCCGTAAGTCGTATTCTCCTGATACGAGGTAGAGGGAGTGAACTTCCGGAAAGCGGTAGATTCGCTCCGCAATATCGTCGAACCCGACCCCCCGGGCTGGGGTTACCTTCACATCTATAAAAGCGAAAACCCTCTCTTCGCCTAGTCGTTCCCAATCGACTACTGTTTTATAAGTGCGGATGATCCCTTTTTGTTCGGCTTCTTCGATGATCTTCCGCACTTCTTCTTCGGGCCGGCCTGTCATCTCGGCAATCGTGTTGATGGGCATCCGGGCATCTCTTTCAAGGATCCGCAAAATATCCTTCATAAAGGACCTCCTCTTGAGTGTACCACGCTTGGGGGAGGAGGGTCAAGGCGTAGAGACCGTAGGGATGTGATCCGTTGCATCTCTACGGGGGTTAGCGGGAAGGGAACTTAATGTTCGATCCCCAAAGCGTGCATCCGCTGATGAATCGCCTCGATAGCCTCTTGGAAGGGGCGTTCGAGATAAGCGAGGTGGTCTTCCTCACCATGATGATGGGTTACCTGGTCTGGAGGGTATTGGCGCGACCGTTGGCGAATATACTCCTTCCCCCCTTGGAGGAGGGTGAGCATATACTGAGCAGTTTCTTTGCTAAACATCCACCATTCTCCTCCTACAGCGATGTAAATCGGTGAGGTGTGAGCCATAACTCCTCTTCCCCAGCCGTCATAATGACGCAGAGCCTGGCTATAACCCGGCCCACTGACCCGAGCGGCCAGCCAGGTATGATGGTCTATCTTTAGAGGGACCTTAAGTTCTAGACGGCGGGTTCCTTTTCGATCCTCTGTAGAGGCAACCACTTTGCCCTCCTGAACAATCTGCAGAGTGTGGATAGGGAAGATACTTTCGGCCCAAGCGGATACCTCTACCATACCTCCATTCCCCGGTAGGGTTAGGGTATCTCCGATCTGGGCACCTTCTACCGAGAAGTGAAGGATAGGTCCTCCACTAAGGAAGGTACGCCCTTGGCGAAGATATTTACACCAGTTGTCGTAGTGGAACTCCTCCTCCGGAGGGATGTAGACATAGGTGCGATAAAGCCCTACAGGGACATCGGCAGTCATCTTATCCGTGCCACCGACCAGGGGAAGACGGTAACCACCATTAAGATAACGATAGTATTCTAGATGGAAGTACATATTGTGGACCAACATTTCCACCGCATCCGCCCGGCCGGTAGCGATAAGAGCGGCTGGTTCACAGTTGGGATTCGGCAAGTGGGGGATAACGACCGTTCCTCCTTGGGCATGGCATTCGTCTGCCCAATGGCAAAGGGTTACTTCTAGGGAGCCTCCTAGTTCCGCTTCGCTAGGACCATCAGAGCACCAAGGCATCACCGGTTTCTTCAAGCCCAAAAGGGTGAGATGGCCCAGGAGGTGTTGGCGGTTTTCCTGTGAGGCGTAAACGATGGTTTTTCCATCAGGAGCGACTATAGGCCGCCCAAGGAATTCCTCGGTATTAGTGAAGAGATGCCCCCACTGGGATTGAAGCAGGTTAACGATGTTCAAATCCTCTCCCTGAGCCTCTCGATGAGCTCCTATAGTAGAGAGAAAGTGGACGTGTGTGTCTCCACTAAACCACCTTTGGTCATTCATATGAATCCAACGCTTCAGACGGAGGGTGAGCTCTCTTTGTCCTGGCTGGATATGGACTATAGTTCGCAAGGGTTCATATTCAAACCCCTTGGCCACATCCACGATCACCGGCCCTCGAGGGAGCCAACCCTGGCAGGTACCGTCAATATAGGCGTAGGTCACGTGGCCCAACCGGAGGTCACCTCCGATGTCAATATGCCAGGTTCCCATATCGGAGAGGAGGTGGTCGTGATGACCATGGGGTTGATAGGGGATGCCCTCCGGTGACCGAAAGTGAATCCGGCAGGGAACAGGTTTGCCGGTCTCCTCATCTACTACGGTTACGTGGACCCAGTTCTTACCTCGGTCAACCAATTCAATACGTACTTGTTCGGTTTCTACCGCTCCCTTTTGGGTCACTTCTCCCCAGCGCACTTGGGCAATCTCCTCTTCTCCCTCCTTAACTTTCACGGTAGCTGAGGGGGAAGCGGCAATCTCTACATAGGCTGGGCTGTTTTTTGCCTGGTATTCTTGTCCCCAACCTCGGAAAGCGTCCTCAAGGAATTTCTGGGTCTCTTCGCCTGGAAGGGGATAGGGGTAGGTCGCCACTCCCCGATCCACTTCTACCGAGAGGTTAAATCTGCGTGCCGCTCGTTGGGGGTCTCGAAGGGTGATTTTTGCTGGCCTACGGGCTTCCTTTCCAAAGGGGTCTTCTTCTAAAGAGCTAAGGGTTATCCCCGCCACGAGAAACCGGCGGTCTTTCGGCTCGATACGAAGAGAGGCGATCTCCTTATCCGGGAAAGGATTTTGCCAGGCCCAAAGGACATACCATCGGGGCCAGGCTTGAATCGCCTCCGTTTGACGGAAGCCCAAGCTCTCCCATCGGCCTTGGTAACGAGCTATGAGGCCCTCTTGCTGATCGGGAACCGCTAAGAAGGGGAGCTGGCCCCAGCCGGTAGGGACGGTTGAGATTTCAAAGCGTTCGCGAATAGGGACGGTGATTTCCTCACCGTTGGTATATTGGAACCGGTATAGTGCGATTTCTTTGCCCACAGGTTCTCCTTGTTCTAGGTAAGACTCGAGCAAACGGTGGGCGATGATGACCCACCGAGCAGGAGAGGCGAGGGGGATCGTCACGGGTTCGGTATATCCAGGAGCAGGGGTACCAAAGCCTAAGAAACAGAGTTCTGTTCCCTCCTCTGCCCCGATAAGGAAAGGAAGCCCTCGGAGAGTTTGTAAACCTCGGGGGAATTCAGCATTTTCTGCCACCCAATCTGGCCCTACATTGCACCATCGGCTTAAATCTAAGGGTCGATAATCCATTCTAATGCCTCCTACAATTTACCCTTACTTTGGTTAAGAGGAGCTTTGCAGGTTTTTAGGGGAGCAATTTCCACGAAGCAGTGAAGTTCGTTCCCCGAGCTCGGTCCAATTGAATCATTAACGGAACCATAGCGTCTAGGGTTCGGCAGGTCTCCAACCCTCCTGTGTCTATAGGGCGGAAACCGGTAGCCCGGATGAGGTCCTCGACCACCTTTTTCGCTTTTTCGTTATCCCCGCAAAGGAAGACATCTCGGACGATATGGCCTTCAGTGGGGTGTTCGAGGGTAGTCCAGAAGTTTGTTTTCCAGGCGGCGACTACGGGGGTTTCAGGACCGAGGATTTTCTGATGTTCCTCGCCCGCTGAAGTGGTACAAGGAATTTGACCGAAGGGGTTGGTGATATCTATCACGATTTTTCCTCTTAGAGTCCCTTTCATCTGTTCGAGTAGAGACCCTGCAGATGCAAAAGGGACTGCCACAATGACAATTTCTCCATATTCAGCCGCTTCCCGGTTGGTGCCTCCAGTAATTTGAGATAACCCCGTTTGTTTAGCTATCTCTTCAGCGGTTTGGCGTCCTCTTTGGGGGTCTCGGGACCCTAGGAAGAGGGAGTGGCCGGCTCGGGCCAAAATTTTCCCTAACCCTGTGCCCATCCGTCCTGTGCCACCAAGGATACCGATTTTCATCTGAACCTTCCTCCACTAATGTCTTCGTGATTATATTCTTTACCTGGTGATTGATCTCCTTTGGAAAGAGGTTAAGAAAAGGGGTTTTACTTTTGGGAACATTTTGGGAACTTTTGTCGTCATATAATATGGAGCACTCACCTTACTCCCCCTCTCAACGCCCGCGGTCGGCTCCCTCCGCAAGAAATTCCCGGCCGCGGGCCCTCCTTTTTCTCCATAAAAAGAGAATTTCCCTTAAGGGTGTTTTATCCCATCGAGGTAGGGGTGTAATTCCTTAGGTTCCTACTGCTTTTCTTGCCTTCCTATCATCCTTTCGTACGCTGGCTGAGGAAATCTCGGCAGTCGCAGATTTTAGCCTGCGCTCTATCCTCCGTTGATGGGGGTAATAGGGTGCGGTTACCGAATTCCCTGCTAAAGTGGTTTACGGGCGAGGACAGCAAAGTTTAAGACTAATTTCTTCTCCCGATCAAACCGATCCAGGTAGAAGAAGAGGAGGGGCAAAAGGAGACCTAGCAGGAGCTTGCTCAGAAGGTAGAGAGGGAATAGGAAAATTTTAGACCAGCGTCCCCAAAGAAAGGTATTGATGCGAGGTACCACGATGATCAAGAACCAGAAGTGCCCTCCTAGCCGCCGAACCTCTAGAATTTCAAATCCGGCTTTCTCAAAAAGGTATTGCAATCCGTAGGAGGTGTACCGGTAGAAATCGTAGGGAATCTGGTGCTCCTCGGAATTACCGGGTGCAGTGAGAATAAGCTGGCCTCCAGGCTTAAGCACCCGGTGGAGTTCTTTTAACACTCTTTCCGGTTCACGGATATGTTCAAGGACTTGGGTGCAAAGGACTGCCTCAAAGGAGTTATCCTTGAAGGGGAGATGGGAGAGGTCTGCAAAGGCATTTAACTGGGAGTAGTTCCAATGGGGGTCGCCTATGGCATAATCTACACCGATGTAACGGGTGTGGGAGAAGAGAGGGCGGTATTGGCCTTCTCCTGCTCCGGCGTCGAGGAGCAAAGCTCCCTGGGGAACAGAGGAGGCAATTGCCTCCAGGTACCACCGGACAGAGGAAGTCCCGATATCCAGGATGTCCAGCCAACGCTCGGGGAGGATGCGCCGCCAACCCCGGCGTTTCTCCTCTTCATGCCAGGTTTTCAGCCTTTTACTCCGGCCCAGTAGATTTCTCCTTCTTGCGGAAAATAATCCAGTTTTCCCCCCAGGTGCGGAGAAGCACATAATCCCCTTTTAAACGCTTACCTTCTAGATGGAATACTATTTTCTCCGGTTTTCGGCTTTCTATCACGTATTCGCCACTGTCCCAAATTTGGACTGTACCCGCACCATATTGGCCTTCGGGGATTTCTCCTTCGAAGGTGAGGTAATCAAGGGAATGGTCATCCACTTGAACTGCCAAGCGTCTCACCCCAGGCTCTTCTGGAATCCCCTTGGGGACCGCCCAGCTGGCGAGGACACCCTCCAGTTCTAAGCGGAAATCCCAATGAAGCCTCTGAGAATGATGCTCATGGACCACGAAGCGTCCTCGCCAAGGCCCTTCTTCTTTAGAGACGGGACGATCTACAACGTGGGAGTATTCTTGGGGAGAGAGAGCCTCCTCCTTTCGATCTTCTCTCATCTTTTTGTTCCTTCCGAAATTAGGTTAAACCTGGGAGGGGAGAAAGGTCAATGGAGAGGCTCTTGTTACTCTCTGGCGTACAAGAGGTAAGAGGAGGGGATCTTATATCCCTTTCTAAAATAATGATAACCAGGGCGTAGGGTTTGTCAGCATTCCAGCTCCCTAGGTTGGGGCAGTGGCTCTATCTTCTCAGTCAACTCCTCTCTACGGTTCTTGAGGTCTCCTTTTCCCCGTCTCCGGTTTCTGAGATGGAGAAGTAAAGAAGACCCAATAGCCTGTCGCTCCAACTTTGGCCCATCCCTGGGACCGGGCCTCTTCCGGGCCGGAGGGGGCAACAATCGCTCGAACTCCCCTCTCCCTAAGGGCCTGGATCACCTGCTGTTGAGAGGGGTTGTCTAAAGCCCAGAATAAGTTGACATTCCAGGTAGGCATATCCGCTACTATTTGGACTCTTGCTAAGCGCGCCCAATAAGCTTTTAAACCGTACCCAAGGCAGGCAACTTTATCCCCCGGTTGAAGGCCCATCTTCCGGAGCTCCCGGGCGATTTGCCAATGGCCTTGTGCCAAAGGGTCTTGCCCTCGAGTGTAAAAATCGTTGGCGAGGGTGGTCCCACACCTTCCTAAAAGGAGTAACGATATCCAAAGGAGGACCAGTAGGGAACCCCTTTGCCTAATCCCTTGAAGGGGTGCTCCGCTTCCTATTCCAATGAGAGAGAGCTCTAGGATCAAGAGAAAGGGGGCGATATACCTCTTCTCTACAATAATCAAGCTATAGAGGACCAAGACCATCAGAGCAGGTAGGAGGAGGAAGCCCAGGCTTTTTAGCGATTGCCTTGCAGTAAAGGGCTGAGGGTTTAAGAGGCCTAGGAGGAGAATACCTATAAGCACCTCGTATTGAAGGGAGAAAAGGATTCGGTAATAGCGATAGGCATTGCGTTTTAAAGCCTGAAGTTGGTCCCTAAGGACGATTTCCGGTTGCAGGCCTTCCAGCCAGTAGGCAGGGTTGTACCAACGAGGGTAAGTACCACCGACTGCTTCTCCAAACTCATAGATGGGTAGTTGGTGGGAGATTCTTCGAGGGGGGTGCTTAAGGGTTCCTTTTAGGCGGCGGGGAGATTGACCGTACCAGCTGACCCCGTTGACGTATCGCAAATAGTTGAGCTGAGCTGATTTTCCAAGAGTGAACTGACCCGTGGCCCAGGATAAGGCAAGAATATAAGTGGCACAAAGGAGGAGGAACACCCCTAGTCCACTGAGGAAGAGTCGGCTTTGGGGAGGGGTTCCCCTTGTACCTTCTCCAAAGGGGGAGGAGGTTAATCCCCTCTTATTAACAAAAGCGGGAAGAGAGGCTAAAAAAAGGAGTATACCTACGACGAACATTACCGCCTTTGCCCAGTATCCCAATCCTAGTACCAGACCGAGCAGAAGGTAGGGATAAGGACTTTGTTCCCCTTGGTGAATTCTGAGGAGGAGGCCGCTGGCTAGGTAAACTATGGCGGAGACACACATATCCGGAGTCTCCAAGGGGACCCGGAGGAAGGCGAGGGAAAAGTAGCAGAATAAGGTATAAGCGGTTATTCGAAAGAGGATTTCTGTGGTGTGCCCTGCCAGCAAGTCAGAGTTATGGGGTTGGAGGAGGTTTGAGGGCTTTCCTTCTGAAACAGGGGTGGGAGGAGAGGGAGAGTTTTGAGCCAAATCCCCAAACTGCCGACGATAGTAGCGCAGGAGCTCCCGGAGGAAATACTCAAAAGTGATTAGGGTTAAGAGATAAAGGCCGAGATTGATGAGATGGAGGGCTGGAAATTCCCAGTAGGGAGAAGGACGGAGGATCCCAAATCCTAGAGCCAAGAGACCGGGGTAGAGAGGGCTCCAGTAAGGGCTCAGGGCTTCTCTTAGGTCGCCGCGTCGGAAGGCATCCGAAAGGTCTAGATAGGAGATACCATCGGTATAGTCGAGAGAGAAAAGCCCTGCCCAGGTTTGAAGAACGCCGAGAAAAAAGGCAAACCCCCACAATCCTCTTTGAACCCATCGGAGTGAGGCTTGATAAAGGCTTCGTTTCATTGTTCAAGGCTAACGCAGGCGGTAAAAATAGTAGTTGGTCTCAGGAATCCTCTGCCAGCCCTCCGATAACGCCCATTCGGGGGCATATTGCACAACCAGAATTTTTGCCCCCGTTCTTCTAAAAGTTTTGAGGATTTTCTCCCCCTTTCTCCTATAAAGAGTCCAGAAGGAGTTCATATTTGGTGCTGGAGCCTCCGCGATGATACGAACTCGGGCCAAGCGTGCCCAAAAGACATGGTTTTCCCAATGAGCATAGCCTATACAAGCGACTCTATCCCCCGGCCAAATCCCCATCTGCTTGAGGTAGCTGGCTATCCTGGGATAGGCGGAGCTTTGGAAAAGTTTTTGGGCGTAAAGGGAGTCTCGGACCATTGTAAAGGAGATTTTTATCCCCAGCAGGAGTATCATCCAAAGGAGGCTGGCATAAACAATCTCTTTTCGCCCTTTAGAGAACTGGGCAAAAGAGAGACCGCTAAAAAGGGCAACCCAGCTGAGCAGTAGAAAGGCCCCTATATACCGCTTCTCGATAATGATTAGAGAATAAAGGGCTAAAGCAAAAAATGAAGGAAGGAGTAGAAACCAAAGGGCCTTGATCTCTTTTCCCCAGAGGGGCCTGTTAGAGGAGAGGAAATAGCATAACAAAAAGGTTACTAGAATCTCAGATAACCAAAAGGTGAAGATCCGAACACAGCGTAAAAAATTGCGTTCCAAGGATGATAGCTGGGCTTTGAGGTTCCATTGAGGTTGGATTCCTTCATACCAATAGGAGGGATCATACCACCGAGGATAGGTGCCTTTAACCGGGGTCCCGTACTCGTAAATAAGAGGATGATCTGAGAGCTTCCGGAGGGGATGAAGAGCTTTCCCTTTCACGGGATAATCCGATCGGTAAGTATAAAAACGAAGCCGGTTAACATACCACAGATAGTTCATTTGGCCCGTTTGGCCCAGAGTAAACTCCCCCTTGGTTAGGGAAAGAGCTAGGATATAAGGGCTGATAACGAGGAGGAAACCGGTTAAGAGGAGCCCCAACTTCCTTTGGCGTTGATGGTTGGGGATCACCTTCCCAGTAACGGGGATCATCAGCAACCCTAGGGGTAGCATCACTGCCTTGGCGAGGTATCCTATCCCTAATACTAGTCCTAACAAGAGAGGGGAGGCCCAACCCTTCTCTCCTCGGTGAAGCTTCAGCAATAACCCCCCTGCCAGGTAGATTAACCCTGCAAGACACATATCCGGGGTTTCTAGGTAGACTCGTTGAAAGGTAAGGGAGAAATAGATGAATAAGGTATACGCAATCACCCGAAAAAGGATTAAGCGTTTATAAGAAAGCGGAGAAAACCTCTGTTGAAGGTGGCGAAGCAATTGTCTTAAGAAGAATTCAAAGCAGACTAGGGATAGGATATAAATACCGAAGTTCACTAGGTGTAGGGTGGAGAACTCCTTTTCGGGGGGAGGCTTGAGTAGCCAAAAACCGAGGGCCAGTAAACCCGGATAAAGGGGATTCCAATAAAGGTTAAAAACTTCCCGCCACCGACCTTGCAAAAAAGCATCAGTGAGGTCCAAATAAGAAATGCCATCATAGTAATTCATCGTGTGGCGGAGGAGCCACGTTTGATAGCCGCCCAGAGCCAGAGCAGTTAGCCAGCAGAGGAGGGGAGTAAGTTTTTCGAAGGGGGTAGTATCAGGAGGCTTGCTCTGTTGTGGGGAGGAAGAATCTCCGGGATATAAGATCTCTGGAGGTTTTTGCATCGGCTCCTCGGGTTTTGAGGACCTACTTTGCCTCGCCTGCCTCATGGTATTCTGCGTCAATGTTCACTAACCAGGGGTCATACCTGCCTAAACCGAGGAGGGTGCGAGCAGCCAGTAGCCCAGTAGCGATGGCATGATCCTGATTGTTATACTTGAACATACCGGACCGACCAATCGGCATAAGGTTTTCAAACTGATCCAACCAGCTTTTAAGAACGCCAATATGGTTTTGATAGCCGATTTCTATAACAGGGTAAGCTTTTTCACTGCGGACCACAAAACCAGAGACCACTTGATGTTCCTTTGCGATGTTCATTTTCTCGAGCTCCCGGATAGCTATAGCAATCAAGGCTTCATCAGATTGTTGCCAGAGGGGATCCCCTTTGAAAGCAAAATACTCCACCGTTAAGGGACTAACGTCTTCTTGGTCGGCCATTGCCTTGGAGAAGTTGCGATAATTGGAGATCCGGGCCATTTGAACTTCTTTCGCATGAACATAGATCCAGTTGTCGGGGAAAGGGAACCCCTTGATCTTTAAATGAACTCCGAGGTGGTCTCTATAGCGCAAACTACGGCAAGCTTCCAGCACTCTCTCCGGGGGAGGCGGGATCATCATCTCAACCATTTCGGTGAGTGGGGCTGAAGACAAAAACCAGCGGGCCTCAATTGCTTCTTCTTCCCCTTGAGCATCTCGGACTACCACACTCTGAACTCTAAAACCTTCTCGGTGCATTTTTATTACTTGGCGATGAGTAAAGATTTCCCCGCCTCGGGCCTGAATAAGGAGGATCATCTTCTCATAGAATTGCCCCGCTCCTAGACGAGGGAAGAGAAACTCGTCCACAAGGGTTTTGATGGTCTTCTTCTTATTTTTAAAGAAGGCGTTACGGATAGCTTCTCCTAGGCTTAGCCCTTTAATCCTTTGAGCAGCCCAATCTGCTCCAATCTGGGTGCAGGGTATTCCCCATACTTTTTCCGTATAGGTTTTAAAGAAGGTCTCAAAGAGGCGTGCCCCAAATTGGTCAGTAACCCATTCGGCAAAGTTCTGGGGTTCGCGAGGAAACAACTGCTGGCGGACTTTGGCCCAGGCGTAACTTCCCAGAATGGCTGCTGAAGCTCCGACCCCTACTCCCAGAAGGGCGTTTACGGGGGTAAGGGGGTAATTAAAAAACTTGTTTTTGTAGAAGATTCGGGTGAGTCGAGGGACCCGCAGGAGGTCTTCTGCAACGATGTCCACAAAGAGTTGGTGAACTTCTTCGTTTTTGGTGAAGAAGCGGTGGGGCCCAATATCGAATCGGCAACCGTTATGCTCAATAGTGCGAGCAAGGCCTCCCACCCGGTCCAGACGCTCTAAAACAGTCACTGTTGCACCGTACTTAGTCATTTCATAGGCGGCTGCCAGGCCAGAGGGACCTGCTCCTACAATCACAGCGTCCTTCATGTCCTTTCTTTAATTATCTTCTATCTTCCTGAAGCATAAGTCCCTAGCAGTTCCCAACCTCCCGAGGTATCAATACCAGTGATAGGGCCAGGAGAGGGTTCAGTTGCAGAGGAGCCATTAGCATTTTGGTAGAGGCGGTTATCTTCAGCGTAGGCATAGGCGAAATCGCCTGAGGTAGGGCTGAGGGGTTTGGCCAATAAGATGTATCGGTTTCGGGAGGCAGTAATCACTTTGTAAGAGAAACCGGCTTCTGTAACGGGGCTACCTAGCGTGCAGGTGCCGGAAAAAGATAGTCCTGTTTTCCCCGCCATTCCGTTGTTTACCAGGAAGCAGAGGTCCGAAGGATAAATCCCTTCTCCCCACCGATCCCGGTAGGCGTTCATTGCAGTAGCGATCTCCTTCAATTTGGATTGAGCCCGGGCTTCATTCCCTCTTTTTCGGACCGTTGATAAGTTGGGAAGAGCCAGAGCGATCAGGATTACTACCACTCCTATCACGATCATCAGCTCAATGAGGGTTAGTCCTTTTGTTCCCCTCGGAATTCCTCCGCTTCTCATCGTTAACCCTCCAAAGAGGAGAGAGGTTTCACCCCCTAAGCCTTTAATCCTCGGTTACTCAAAAATCTCTTATTAGAGGGTGAGTTTCCTACTAATGAAGTTTGTCCTTACTTATTTTAAAGTTTATCATATTTCCCTCTGGAAGAGAAGAGGCCCTTACAAAGAAGGGGTGTGGGGATAGCTCCCCACACCCCTTAGCGAAGCTAAGCTGGTACCTTATCCGCCGGAGGCATAAGCGCCAGTCAGCTTCCAGTCACCCGAGGTGTCTATCCCTGTAACCGAGGCTTCAGAAGGATCCGTCGCTGAGCTTCCATTAGCGTTCTGGTAGATTTTGTTATCTTCAGCGACTGCGTAGGCGAAGTCCGCAGTAGTGGAGGAGACGGGGATCGCCGTGACGATAAAGCGGTTGGAAGGGTTCTGAACTTGAACCACTTTAAAAGTGTAACCTGCCTCCGTGACGCTGTTGCTAGCACAGGTTCCGGAGAAGCTGAGGCCCGTTTTTTCGGACATACCGCTGTTGACTAGGGAGCAGATATCATTGGGGTATTGGCCATTTCCCCAGCGATCTCGATAGGTGGCCATTGCAGTGGCGATCTCTTTGAGTTTGGACTGGGCTCGGGCCTCATTGCCTCTCTTGCGAGAGGAGAGGATGTTCGGGACCGCCAAAGCGACCAGGATCGCAATGACCGCAATGACGATCAGCAACTCGATTAAGGTGAAACCCTTGACTCTCTTTCGGATACGATCCATCACAGACCTCCTTGTTTTCTTTTTGAGTGTGGGAGGGGCCCAGAGATTTTGATTACCTCCAACCCTCTCCCATAGAAATTATTCCATAAAAAGCCAAACCCTTTACTATTGGGCTGGAGCTTTCCCGGAGTTTGCTTATCGGGAATCCACTATAAAGAGTTTGACTGTAAGGAGTGTTGCAACAGACCTCTTTTTACCTCCTATCACCATTATTCCACATCTGTAGAAAAAGTGACTCTTCTCCTTTCGAAGTGGGGATAGCCCAAAGACAGGGTTTAAAAAAGTTCCAGCAGTTTGGGTTTACAGTAATTATTTCGACAATTACCGCTAAATTCCTTCTTTCTTTTACCAGAACCTTTATTACCCCCTTCCCTACCTTCCCCCACAAGGGGGGAGGGAATTGGGGGGCGGTAGCCGCACCCTTTAGGGTGCGCTATTGCGCCACCGGTCTCATCTCATAAATTTTTTAACCATTGCTGAATCTGCCGAAGGCTAGGATGGGTGGTCATCAGGCAGGGGTAATTCTTAGCTCGGTGAGTTAACCAAGATTCTATAATTTGGATTTCTTCAAGGAGGGTTGGGGAGATACGCCGGAAGGAGCTTTCCGTGCCCGAGGTCCAGACTTGTAAGATCTGTTTTGCTAGCCTCTCTTTATCCGTGATGGGAGGTTCCACCGGCCACTGCCCCCTAAGGCGACCCCACTTGAGGAGGAGAATCACCGGGGGGGAGGGCTGAAAAACCAAACCATTCAGATGATTCAAGGCAAGGTGCAGAGGATGAGGGTGTTTCTGAAGGAGCTGAACTTGCTCTAGGGTTCTTTGTAACCGGCCTGCCCGCTCGAACTGGAGATTTTCTGAAGACCGGTCTCTCTCCCTGATTAAAGCCTCGACTAAGGGGGCGGTACGACCTTCCAGCCAGTCACAGATTCTCACTACCCCTCTCCAATAAGCCTTTTGTTCTTCTTCGCTTTTGCAGGGGAGTAAGCATCTTCCAATTTGGGAACGAAAGCAAGGTTTCTCCTTGGAATAGAGTTCTGGAGTGCCGCAAGTGCATAAGCCCCAGGCGTCGGACAGAGCTTTGAGAACCTGGCGAAGACGTAGGGAAGAGAGGAAGGGGCCGTAGTATTGGGCGCCATCCTCTTCTATCTCTTCTACAAAAGTAAAAACCGGAAAGGGATCCCTAAGGTTGACTCTAAGAAAGGGCCAAGCGTTCTGATGGCGGTAATATCGCAGTGCTCGATTAAACCAAGGGTAGAGCTGTTTGATCCAGCGGGCCTCGAGGAGAAGGGCTTCCAGTTCAGAGAGGGTGGTCTGCCATTCCACGTGGTTCACTTGTGCTAACCATAATCGCCGGCGAGGGTCTTTCCAAGCGGAGGAGGTGAGGTAGAAACAGAGGCGTTTTCGCAGGCTCAGGGCTTTGCCGATATAAAGAACCTGGCCCGCTGAGTTGCGAAAAAGATATACTCCCGGGGAGTGAGGGGCGGAGCGAATTGGGGCGGAAAGTTTTTCCCGAAGGGAGTTAAGAGGGTTCTCAGCAGTTTCTTGGATAACGAGGTTGCTCAACATACCCCTCGGTAGCCCCTTGAGAGCTGGAAGCTCCTATTACTCCCGCGTTCACGGGGGATAGGGCTGTGCCTCCTTTTATTTTCGGTTGAAATCCCTGGTTTCTCCAAGAGTTACTGAGTTTTATCCTTCTGCTGAGGTTGGGAATCACCTTTGAGTTTAGCCAGGGCGGATTTGGCGGTGATATTTTCGGGGTCTATTTGGAGGGCAGTCTGATATTCTCGGATTGCCTCCTCCTTTTTCCCCAACCGTTCGTAGGCTCGAGCCAGCTCCACCCGGTAGTAGGCGGATTTGGGGCGAAGTTGAGCCACTTTCCGGTACTCCTCCAAGGCTTCTTGGTGCTTGCCCAGGTTGGTGTAAGCGATGGCCAAGGATTGGTGATAGGCAGGGTTGTCGGGTTTTAACTTAACGAGTTCTTGGAGGGCCTTTAGCCGTTCTTCGGGTAAGTTCCGGCGGTAAGCATAGGTAGATAACTCCCACCATAAAGCTTCACTTTTGGGGTGTTGAGAAAGCAGCCTCTTGTAAAGGGCTAATCCTTCATCTTTAACCAGAGGAGATCCTGTTGAGGGCTGAGCCCGGTTCTGCTCTCGGGAAACCAGGGCGTTGGTCAAGTGATAAAGGAGGCCTCGGTCCTCCGGGTTCTTCTGAACCCCCTCGAGGAGGAGGGCAATGACTTTATCGTACTCTTTGTGTACCTGTGCCCAGTTGACTGCATCACTTAAGGCGGAGTAAGTTTCGGGGTGCCCGGGGTGGTCCCGAAGAATTTGCCGTATCTCTTGGAAAGCTTCTTCCAACTTACCTTGCTTTTGAAGGACCCCTGCCAGCTGACGCCGCAAAGCGGGATTTTGGGGGTTTTGAGCTAAGAGCTTTCGGTACTCCTGTACCGCTTCGCCATAACGGTTTTCTAGGGCAAATAATCGGGGGATATTTCCGGCGAGATAAAGGCGTTCCTCCTTACTTTTGGCGAAAGGGATCGCTTTTTGGTATTGTTCCCTTGCTGAGGAATATTGTTTCTCTTGTTCATAAAGAGAGGCTAAGCGGGTACGGAGGTTAATCTGGTCAGGCAAAGTAGCGATCCCTTTTGCGAGCTCCTGGATTGCTTCTGCGATTTTGTTCTCCTCTTGATAGGCTTCGGCTATCCCGAGGTAGGGCGCAGGAGATTTGGGGTCTAAGCTCTTTGCCTTTTCGTAAGCTTCTCGGGCTTCGGCGTACTTTTTATCCGCTCGGAGAAAGGACCCCAAGGTGAGATAAGGCTCTGCAGAAGTGGGCACAGCCTTTTTCCACTCCTCGATAGCCTTCATCGCCTCCTCTCTTTTGTTCCGGTTTCGCAGATAGTTAACGAAGTCTCGGTAGGCAGAAGGGGTTTGTTGTGCCCATTCTCGATAAGCCTTCTCCGCTTCCTCCGGTTGGTGGTTAAGATCGTACAAGAAGGCGAGCATCTGGTGATATTCGTCGCTCTTGGGTTTCTCTTTCAAAAGATTTTGATACTCTTGGATTGCCTCCTTCAGGCGGTTAGCTTGCCAATAAGCCCTCGCTAATCCTTCTCTAAGGTTTAAATCTTTTGGGTTTTTGGACAAGGCTTCTTGGTACATTTGGATGGCTTTATCCATCTGTTGGGTTTGTTGGTAGATGTAAGCGAGAGAGCTGTAAACAGATTCAGGAGGGTGAGGACTTTTCAGAAGTTGCTGGAAGATCGGCTCCGCAGATTTCAATTGGTTGAGTCGGAGGTAAGTAACCCCAAGGTTAAGGGCAATTTGCGGGTCTTGGGGGGCGAGGGTGTAAGCTTTACGCAGCTCTTCTTCTGCTTCTTTTATTTTCCCGAGGTTGAAGAGGCTAACTCCTAGTATATGATGGGCTTGAGCCTTTTGGGAGGGAGGAGCTAACTGTAAGTACCGGCGACCTGCTTCACTGGCCTCTTTCCACTTCTTCTGAGCTTGAAGGACTCGGGCTAAGTTGTCCCAGGCTTCAGCGAATCGGGGGTTCAACTGAACAGCTCTACGGTAATAGCGTTCCGCCAGATCGTACTTTTTATCGGTGTGAGCAAAATAGCCCAGCTGGAAATAAACTCCAGGGATGGGTGCTTTAAGTTCGGCCATCTTCTCCAGGACCTGCCGAAACTCCTTCTCTTTTTTCTGCTGGGCATAGACTCCTGCCAGTTGGGAGAGCAGGGGAATGCTATTAGGGGTATGGGCCAAACCTTGTTTAATCTCCTCTTCGGCGGAGGCCCAATCCTTGTCTTTAATTTCCCAGGAGATGAGAAGCAAGCGGGCCGGCAGGTGTTGAGGGTGTTTCTTTAAAAGGTAGTGGAGGGTGTCCCGGGCACCTCCGGAATGGCCAGCGTTGTATTGGGTGAGGGCAAGTTGAATATATCCTTCGATATCCCCGGGGCGGAGGCGAAGGTATTGGCGGAAAGCCTCCTCCGCTTCGGTCAGCCGTTTCAATTTTACGAGGCTAATCCCTAGGTTGCGGTAGGCTTCAGCTAGGGAAGGATCCAGCTGAACAGCTTGGCGAAAAGCCTTGAGGGCTTGAGTCCATTGGTTCTTTCGGGTGAGCTGGATGCCTTGAGCCAGAAGGACCAAAGCCTTTTGCTGGGGGCTTGGGGAGGCGGGTTTACCCTTTATCCCCTGCTTACGGGGGATAGTAGGGGGCCGGCGAGCCCCTTGGGGGAGGTGAAAAGCACTTTTTCCCTTGGGAAGAGGTGCAACCTCTCCCTGAGATAGAGAGGCAAGGAAAAGGAATAGAGCTAAGGCGATAAAAAGCTGTTGTCGCATAGCATCTTCTCCTGCTTCAGGCTTTTCTTCTCTTGTTGATTTCCCCCAGTTCCTGCTCTCTTTCCTAACAGGGATATTCACCAGATCTTCCCCTTACTCCTCAGGCTCCAGTATTACCCCTCTCCAGGCAGTACGGTCTATCGCCAACTTTTGGGTGAGGGTATCCGCTGAAACCATCACATAGCGAGGAGTACGAAGGGAGCGGAGAGGAATCATCACCTCCAGCTCCTTACGGTTTTTACTCCATCGGCAAAGGGTAAAGTTTCGGCGTACCTGGGAGTAGTCATAATGAACCACTTGAGGTTCCCCGGGTTCCACCCGGTGTAACCATACTCGGTAGAGGATCCAGGGTTTAGGGGCGCCCCGAAGGCGGACCCTCACTAGAAGGTGGTTGTGGAATCGTTGTACGGTAAGTTTAGAGATGTCCCCTCCGGGTTCAATATCTCTGGAGACTTTATCTTCTATGGGGTCTGGGAACTCGACTATTTTTCCTGGCTTGAGAGGGATAGCCAGGGGAATTTCGCCGAAGAGCTCAGTTTTTCTTACAAAACTGCTCATAAAGCGTCGTTCAAAGAGGATCTGAATTTGAGTCCGGTAAAACTGCAAGGCTTCTTTTTTCCGTTGTACCTCTTCGGGGTTGAGGAGGAGGGCTTTCCAGGAGGTATCCGTATTGAGGAGGGCTTCCGGAGGCCCCAGCTTACGTTGGGGAGCCAACCCCTGAGGGACAGGCCAATCTCCCCGATGGATCAGATAGGTGTAAAGTTGGAGGGTATGGGGCAATTGTTGCTCCTCTTTCAATCGAATTAACGCAGTCATTACAAAGCAGGCGAGGGCCCAGTGATCCACGTGGTCATCGTTGGGGTGGGGGAAATAGATTTGAGTGGGACGAAGGTCAGTAATCAGAGTGATGAGGTTTTGTAAAAGGGAATGTCCGCAGTAGAGAACTCCAGGACGATAAGATAGGAGATAAGGAGAACGGAGGGCTTGAGTCCGTCGGGACCGGTAAGGAGATGAGGGAGACCAATTCTGGCTCCAGAGAGCGGCTAAGCCTCGGTCAGGGAAGCTGAGAAAAATTACTTGTTCTCGGGGGAGGCCGATCGACTCCAAGGCGCGTAAGCTCTCTTCCTGGCGGATTCTCCCAAAGCGGATAAAGTCGGTGGGTTTGGGGCGCATCACCCTAAGGTATCGCATCACTGCAGGAGTGAAAGCATCTCCGTTGGTTGCGATGACGACCGTTACCTTAGCTCTTCGGCGCAAAGCTCGCTGGATTAAGCCTCCACAGCCTAGGATCTCATCATCCGGGTGGGGAGCCAAGATAAGAAGATGGTCTTTAGCTGAAGGATCCGGCAGAGAAGGGAGGGAAAGGTCTCCTAGAATCCGGTTTTCAAAATGGATCTCCAAGAGGGAACGGCTACTCACCACTGCAAAAGTTCCCAGAATAAGGATCCAAGCGGTGGTTAAGCTTGCCAGGAGGCGGGAACTTCTTTTAGGAAATGCGGCAAAGGGTTTCATCGGCTTTACCACACTCTATCATAATGAAAAACCTCTTCTCTTGCTACTCAAAGGGGATAGAGGGGAAGAGAGAATCGGGGTTTCCTTGTCCCAGAAAGCCTTCTAGGATATAATAAAGCTTGCATCGCATACTCCGCGGAAGCAGTGTTGGGATCCTATGTCTGAGGAACCGGAGGAAGGGTCTAAAACTTCGAGTCAGGAAGTTGCGGAAGCCCTTGCGGATACTGCCCGGAAACTCCTCTCCTTGGAACGCCCGGAAGAGCTTCAGGAGGCTTTAAGCGCCTTAACCCCTGAGCGGGCAGCTCAGGTGGTTCTATACGCTCCTTCTCTGGAAGCAAAAACTCGGCTTCTTTGGGCTATGGGGCAAGCTCAAAGAGCCGAAGTGATGGATCATCTCTCCCCTATTTTGATTGCTGCCCTCGTTCAAAACTTGGAAACCCCGAATGCAGGCCTTCTCGGGAATCTCTCTCGCCAGACTTATTTGGATTTGTTGAATCTTTGTAGCCCTTCTCAGCAATTCTACTGGCTATTCTTAGCTTGTCAATCTCAAGACCCCTCTGCTCAAATGCTACCTCTTTTTCTGGAGGCTGAGACTCTAGCCCAAATATTGCTAACTTCGGCCGAGTTTCGAGAACTCCTCCCCCAGATGACCCGGATAGGCCCTCGGGATATCCAGCTGACTACTGCAGACCCCCAGCTCCAGGAGGAGTTAAAAGCCCGGCGTCAACTCCATCAACAGGAAGTCGTTCGGGCGATGGAGGATTCGCCGTTAAAAGAAATTCTCCATCATTTTGTGGAATTAGACGCGGATCTTTTGGATGAGGTGATTTACCAGGCGTCTCTTCTTCTAGATTACGAAAGGGATCACCCGGAGGAGCAGAGGCTGAAGACAGAGCCGATCTTTTTACCGGAAGAGTCTTTGAAAAAGCTTCTGGAACCCCCTGTAAAGGTTGCTCTGCCTCAGCGGTCCACTGGTGAGGAAGCGAGTGGTGAAGTGGTACCATCACCACCAACTTTGGTACCCTTGCCTATCCTCGTGTCCCGGGAGGTGGTGGAGAACCGGGGATTGCTTCAGCTAGCGTTAAGTGGTCTTCCTGAAGAACGGTTGCCTGAGGTCCAGCGGCAACTGGGTGATCTCTTTGAACGGGAGATCATTAATATGGGAGGGTCTTTCCACGTACGGGATATGGAGGTCGCTATTAACCGGGCGCGTTTTTATCTTCATGCAGGGTTGCTTCACCTTTCTGGAGGGCATTTGGAGAGGGTATCCGGCTTGCTTCATCAAGTTTCCTTAGAACAGGT
This sequence comes from uncultured bacterium, assembly GCA_964429225.1. GTDB lineage: Bacteria > Armatimonadota > DTGP01 > DTGP01 > CAYSAW01 > CAYSAW01. Next base: position 489,132 of record CAYSAW010000001.1, on the reverse strand, counting down.
TTATGAAGCGGGGAACCAAGTTGTTGAGTTGCTTCGTCAGCAAGCCCTACGATTACTTGTTTACCAAGACCGGCTGGATTTATATCAGCAAGAGGTTTTGAAGGCCCTCCTTAAACCGGATATGGGGGTTGAGTATCCTTCGGGCCGTTTTGTGATTTTCCTTCAAGGTCATACCACTGGGCGGAGGGTCCTGGGTCTCTCGCTGGTTACGGTTCAGGAGATGATTCACCACACCGCTTGTTGGCTGGCTTTGGTCCGGTATCTCCCCGAGGGGCCTTTAAAAGATGCCCTCCGCCGTGCTCGGGAGAGAGGTTATCCGGTGGTTTTGCGCCACCTCCTTTTGAGCAGTCTTTTTTACCACCAATGGGCACTGGACCTTTTGCAGCTCGAGGATATGGAGGCGCTTCTTCGCCGATACTATCTGCCGGAGGAGGGGATTTTTAAGCCTGAGGTGAAGACTGCTCTGATAGAGTTTGCTCAGGGAGTGGCGGATTTCCGTCGCCTCCCTACTGCTACCCCGGAAGGGGTAACCGAGATAGTAACCCGGGCGGTTGAAGGGATAGAGTGTTTCCTCCGAGAGCATCCGCATCCTTCGCCCCAAGAATGGCGTCGGTTGGTCCACTTTGCCATGGATTAGTTTCAATACCACTATGGTGGGACTAAAACAGATAGTAAGGGGCGTTCGCAAGAGAGTGTGGCTACCAAAAAAACGCTTTCATATCCCTTGGGGGTTAGTTTTCCCAACCCCCAAGGGATATGAATTTGGGAATGCGTTTTAGTCGATTTTCCCTGGTATCCCCGGTTCTGTCATTTTGATGGGATCCAGTACTTTATCCACCTGGTCAGGAGGGAGTAGCCCCTTCTCCAGCACTACTTCTTTAATGGTTTTCCCTTCCCGCACAGCCTCTTTGGCGACCTCTGCTGCCCGAGCATATCCGATATAGGGATTGAGGGCGGTGGCGAGGGCATTGCTCATCTCTGCGTAGCGTCGGCATTGCGCTTCATTGGCCCGGATGCCGAGGATACATTTCTCCCGTAGGACAGCACAGGCATTCTTCATTATCTCGATACTTTCCAGGAGGTTATAAATCATCACAGGCATCATCACATTGAGTTCTAACTGGCCTGCAGAGGCTGCCCAGGCCACTGTTGTATCATTTCCAATTACTTGGAAGCAGACCATATTCACCATTTCTGGAATAGAAGGATTCACTTTTCCTGGCATTATGGAGGAACCGGGTTGGACAGCAGGTAAGAAGATTTCATTAAAACCTGTGGTGGGGCCTGAGGCCATAAGACGGAGGTCGTTGCAAATCCGGCTCACTTCAATGGCGAGCATCCGTAGTGCGCTGGAGACGTGGACGTTAGGGAGGTGGCTTTGCATGGCCTCCCGCATATCCGAGGCGGGGCGGAAAGGAAAGCCCGTCCACTCTTTGAGGTAGCGGATGACTTTAAAGCGGTACCCTGGGTGAGTGTTCAACCCCGTCCCGGCAGCACTCCCTCCAATTCCGAGTTCCTCAATACTTGTTGCGCTGGCTTTCAGCTGGTCGAGGGCCTTATCTATGGCGACACCATAAGCGGTAAACTCTTGTCCCAGGCGAATAGGGACCGCATCTTGAAGGTGAGTTCGGGCAGATTTAACGACAGCATCGAATTCTTTTCCCTTCTCGTAAAAGGCGTTGCGCAAAGCCTCCACAACAGGGAACAGTTCCTCTAACATCTTTCGAGTGGCAACTCGCATTGCGGTTGGAAAGGTATCGTTAGTAGATTGAGCCATATTGACGTGGTCATTGGGATGGACGACCGAATAATCTCCCTTTTTACCTCCTAGAATTTCGATAGCCCGATTCGCTAATACTTCATTTACGTTCATATTGAAAGAGGTGCCTGCACCCTGATGGAAGACATCTACTAAAAACTGGTCTCGGAATTGACCGGCCAGGACTTCATCTGCTGCCTGGACAATCGCCTGAGCAATTTCGGGTTTTAACAGACCCAGCTCAGAGTTAGCAAGAGCAGCCGCTTTTTTGATCATTACAAAAGCTTCTACAAAACGTGGATGTTCACGTCTGCCACTAATAGGGAAGTTCTCTTGAGCACGGACCGTTTGGATACCATAATAAGCGGAAGCAGGGACTTGAACGGTACCTAAAGCATCTTTTTCTAAACGGTATTCCATAAAACCTCATCCTTTCTTTTGGGTTGTCACCCATTACCCCCAAACTTTATTTCCCAGGGAAAGGAGGAAAACCTTTTTGAGGAAAGGAGAGGAAGTTAAAGGGAGCCAGAAGTTTGGTGGGGGTGACGGGAAGGTCTTTTGCCGAAAGCGAGTTCCTCGACTTGCTTCTTCAAGGAGAGAATGTTATAGATATTACGGCGTATCCATTCTTTGGAGAGGAAGGAGAAGCACTTTGGCACCTGCGTGGTTTTCCCGCCGTGGCTCTTCAGCTTCTTCGGGAGGCTCTCCTCCCGAAGGACTTTGGGAAAAGTGTGTTAAGTGTGAGCGGATGATCTTTAGCCGAGATTTGGAGCGTAATCTCAAGGTTTGCCCCTATTGCGATTATCACTTCCGCCTCTCGGCGGAGGAAAGAATCGAGCTTTTGACCGATGCGGAGACTTTTGAAGAGTGGGATGCCTCTTTAGCGAGCGCAGACCCGTTGAATTTTCCTGGCTATCCCGAACGGTTAGAGAGAGAGAGGAAGCGCACGGGGCTTTTAGAGGCTTGTATCACAGGGAGGGCGAGGATAGGAGGACACCCTGTTGCTTTAGGTGTTACAGACTCCCGCTTTCTGATGGGGGCGATGAACTCTGTGGTGGGAGAGAAGATCACCCGTTGTGTGGAGCGAGCCACGGAACAGCGATTGCCTCTGATTTTAGTGAGTGGGACAGGTGGTGGGGCGAGTATGTTTGAGGGGATTCTCTCCTTGATGCAAATGCCCAAAACTTGTGCTGCCCTGGCCCGCCATCATAAAGCTCGCTTGCTTTATGTCTCTATCTTGACGGATCCGACAATGGCAGGAGTCCTTGCAAGCTGGGCCTCAGTAGGGGATATTATTCTAGCGGAGCCGGGAGCTATGATCGGCTTCACCGGGGAGCGAGTCTCCCGTCAGGCCAATGTGGGAAAACGCCCGCCCCATTTCCAAACCGCTGAGTTTCAATTGGAGCACGGGATGATTGATGCCATCGTTCCACGCAAAGACTTAAAGCCCACCTTGGAAAAAATCCTTCGCTGGGTCAATGGTGAAGTTGCCTCCTCAAACCTGGAACACCTGTTACTTTAAAAGGAAAACAGGAGCTTGGTAGTAAGAAGATCCTTAGGGATGAAAGGAAGGACTTTCTCGCTAAGAATGAGGAAAAGGGTAAAGGGAGCATATGGCGAAGGAAACTGTGGAAGGGATAACACAAAAGGGTAGATTTCAATGGCACGAACGATACTCGATTTTGAGAAGCCGATTGCTGAGATAGATGCTCGGATAGAAGAAATTCGGCGGTTTGCTGAGGAGCATCACTTAGACAAGTCCGCAGAGATTGCCCAGCTGGTTGCCCGACGTAACCGCCTGCTTAGAGAGATTTTCTCCCGGCTGACCCCTTGGGACAAGGTTCAGCTGGCCCGCCATGAAGGGAGGCCAGAAACCCTTGACTATATTCATTTGATGATTGACCACTTCTTGGAGCTCCACGGTGATCGTCACTATGCGGAGGATCCGGCTTTAGTTGGAGGGATGGGTTATTTGGAGGACATCCCTGTAATGTTGGTGGGGCATCAAAAGGGGAAGGATGCTAAAGAGCGAGCTTTAAGAAATTTTGGAAGCGCGCGGCCGGAAGGGTATCGTAAAGCTTTACGCTTGATGCGCCTAGCAGAGAAGTTCCATCGTCCGATCCTCTCTTTTGTGGATACCCCCGCTGCGGACTGTTCTGTTGAAGCTGAAGAGAGAGGGATTAGTGAAGCGATCGCTAGAAATATGTTTGAGATGATCCATTTGGAAACCCCTATCCTTGTGGTCATTCTGGGACAAGGCGGTAGCGGGGGGGCCGTCGGGATTGGTGTGGGAGATCGGGTTTTAATGTTGGAATATGCGATTTACTCGGTGATCCCTCCTGAGGGGTGTGCTGCGATTATCTGGAGAGATCCTAATAAAGGCCCTGAGGCGGCCGCAGCTCTTAAACTCACTGCAGAGGATGCCCTGCGGTTGGGAATTATTGATGAAATCGTCCCCGAGCCTTTAGGAGGGGCGCACCGAGAGCCGGAAGCAATGGCAAGGACTCTCAAGGAGACCCTCCTCCGCCATCTGCGGGAGCTTCTGCAGATTCCTATCCCTGAGCTTCTGGAACAGCGCTACCACCGCTTCCGCAAGATCGGTGTCTACCTCGAAGAAGTGGTTTCTGTAGGAGACCGGTAGACCCTTAAGAAGGGGATATTAAGGCTCTGGCTTGTCTTCAATAGGAATATCTCATCTTCTTCTCCCCTCGTTCGCCCAAGGGTGAGACGAGAAGGCTGACCTCAAGGAGGTATAATGATTCTCTCCCCCGGTTACTCCTTCCTCGGTGAGGAGACTCTGAAATCTGGCGAAAAACTGAGAGTGGGTTGTGTGTTTGGGCCTTGTCTGGAGTATGCGGAACGATTAGTCTCCTTCCTGGGGCATAAAGGTGGGTTGTGGGTTTGGCATATTGAGAAAGCCTTGAAAGAACCTTTAGAGGGCTTGGAGAGTCGTTTCTATATCGGTGAGATCGGCGATACTTTAGTTGGTAATATCTGTACTTTTGAGTCTGCTTCTGTAGGCATTCTGGGGCACGTGTTTACTCATCCGGGCCATCGGCGCAAGGGCATCTGCCAGGCGCTAATGCGCGGCGTGATGGAGGATTTCCGTCGTCGAGGGGGGAAAATCCTCACCCTAAGTACGGGATATGATAGTCCCGCTTATCATATCTATGCCTCTTTCGGCTTCCGGAGTATTCAGCCTGGGAGTGGCGTGATGCGCTATGACGCTGACCCTTCTTTTAGCTCTCGTTATTTTGATCCTCAACCGGCTACGCCGCGGCCAGTTCGCTGGGGGGATGGGGGGCCTGTCAGTGTGCTTGGGGTGGAGTTAGGGGGGCCTCACCTCCGGAGTGTTGCCCTCAGAATTTTCCAACCGGGGATTTTTGAACATGAAAGTCTTCGTTTGATGAAAGCTCTTGAGGAGGGGACATGCGCTTCGGCGAGGGTTCTGGAAACTCCGGATGGGAGAGTGGTAGGATTAGGTACCTGTTTTCGCGATCCTATTTGGCCCTCTGTTTGGTTGGTTGATCTCTGGTGTCACCCTAACTTTTTAGATTACCAGGGGGATCTGTTCTCTTCCCTCGAGATTCCTTTGGGAAGAGCTTGGGCCTTTTTGGAAGAAGTTACCCCTTCTTTAAAGGAGGTTCTTCAACAGCGAGGTTTCGTTTTTGAGGGGACTCTTCATCGGCACCTCCTGACGGGGGAGATTTCAAGAGACCTCCAAGTTTGGGGGTGTTTCAGGGAGCCCAGCTTTTAGGTCCTATATACCATCCATAGGGGGTAGGGGTACGGTTCATCGCACCGTGTACTCCGGGAGTTTCAGGGGGCTGGGTCATTAGGGGAGGAGCAAAAACTATTTAAAGCCGACGAGGGGATTCGAACCCCTAACCTTCTCCTTACAAGGGAGTTGCTCTACCGTTGAGCTACGTCGGCTGTAAACGCTTGGAAGGGTGGTTCGTCCCTTTTCCCGGGAGGGGTTCTCCCTATACCCTCACCAGGCTTATTCTACCATCAAGCTTTATCAGTTTCAATCCCTCTCGGGAAGCCTCTTCGGGGATTCGGAAGGGAGCTTTGTAAATGGATCCCTTTGTTCGTTTGAGGGTTTCTCTACTTTTCTTATTCCTCCTTTTAGCCACTGGCGGTATTGGTTATCACCTTCTGGAAGGAATGGGACCTTTGGAATCCTTTTATATGACTGTGATCACTCTTAGTACTGTAGGTTTTCAAGAAGTTCGTCCCTTAAGCCCTGCAGGACGCCTTTTCACCATCGGTTTGATTTTTGGAGGAGCGGGTTTCTTACTCTGGTTTTTAAGCGGTTCTGCGGAGCTCCTCCTTAGTGAGCAACTATGGCATACTTTGCGGAGACAAAAAATGAAGAGCCTTATCGCGAAATTTAGAGACCATTATATCATCTGCGGATATGGACGAATGGGGAGCCAAGTAGCCGCCGATTTTCAATCGCATCAAATGCCTTTTGTGGTGGTTGAGAGGAACCCTCATCTGTGCCAGCATTTACTGGAACAAGGGCTTCCCTTTGTAGAGGGGGACTCTACTTCCGATGAGGTTCTTATCCAGGCAGGAGTAGAGCGCGCTCGAGGATTGGTGGCGGTTGTCAACACAGATGCGGACAACTTGATGACGGTGGTGAGCGCCAGAGCTTTGAACCCTTCTCTTCATATTGTGACCCGAGCTGCAGCGGAAGAAGCGGAGAAAAAACTCAAGCGAGCAGGAGTAAGTCAAGTTGTCTCACCCTATCTTTTAGGGGGACGGCACATCTCCCTGGCAATTCTTCACCCAGCGGTTTGTCAGCTCGTCCACACTATTCTAACGGATGAAAAAATCCAAAAGAGGATGTTTGAAGTTTTGGTTGAAAAGGAGAGTCCTTGGGTGGGTAAAACCCTTCAGGAGGTGGGCCAAGTTCAGCGGCCGAAAGGGGAAGTCCTTGCCCTTTTCCGCCAGGATCAACATTTTCTCCTTCCCCCACCTGGTACCCTTGTTCAGCCAGGAGATATTATTCTTTTTATGAAGAGCGAAGAGATAGATGGCGGCCTTAGGGGATGAAGAAGATGACCGCAAAAGACTTAATGACCAGAGAGGTGATTGTGATTCCCCACACTGCCTCTTTCCGAGAGGTCGTTGAGACCCTTTATCAGAATCGGATTAGCGGAGCGCCCGTGGTTGAAAGCCATGGGCGTATTGTTGGGGTAGTTTCAGAAAGCGATATCATTGAGAAAATTCAGTCTCAACCCCGGATCCCTCGGATCAGCATCTTCGGTTTGTGGCCAGTGCCGGAAGACCTTGTGGAGGAGGCGATGAAAAGCCTGGAAGGGTTAACCGCCGAAGATCTGATGACCGCTCCTCCTCATGCGATCACTGAGGATACTCCTGTGGAGGAGATTGCGGACAAGCTCATGCGCTTTCAGATCAACCGTCTTCCAGTGGTAAATGCTGAAGGGAGACCTATCGGGATTGTTACCCGGCATGACTTGCTCAAGGCTTTTCTAGAACCCCAAGCATAAAAAGGTGAATGATATTTTTCTGCCTTTTAAGCCGCCTGTTGCAAGACTTCCGCAGGGATGTCGAAGTTGGCATAAACCTGTTGGACGTCTTCGTGGTCTTCCAGGCTCTCCATTAGCCGAAGCATCTGCTCGGCTTCTTTACCCTCCAGGTGAACGGTGCTCTTAGGGAGCATTGTCACTTCGGCCATAGTGAAGGGGATCCTTTGTTCTTCAAAGGCTTGGCGTACCTTGTGCAAATCTTCTGGAGGGGTGATCACCTCATATCCGTCTTCATCTATTCGCACATCCTCGGCACCAGCATCGAGGGCTGCCATCATCACTGTATCTTCATCGGCCGATTCTTTGGGAACCTCGATCACCCCTTTAGGGTCGAATAACCAGGCGACACATCCTGACTCGCCTAAAGATCCTCCATAGCGGGAGAAGATATGCCGAATATCAGCAACTGTTCGGTTGCGATTATCCGTCATTGCTCGTACGAGGATAGCCACTCCCCCAGGTCCATAGCCCTCGTAGGTGACCTCTTCATAATGAACTCCTTCGAGTTCTCCTGTCCCTTTTTGGATAGCCCGGCGGATATTTTCCATTGGCATACTGGCTTCTCGGGCCTTCTCAATGGCGTCCCGGAGGCGGGGATTGGCCTCGGGATTGCCACCTCCCACCCGGGCAGCTACAATAATTTCTCGTGTTAACTTGGTAAAAATCTTTCCCCGGGTGGCGTCCTGCTTCTCCTTGCGCAGGCGGATATTATGCCATTTAGAATGTCCGGCCAAAAATCCTCACCTCTTCCTCGGTTGAAATTTGATCCTTTATCCAGACAGATTTATTTTACCTTCAGGAACTCACTGGGGTCAACCAATGCTTGCTTTAATCGGGCAATCAAGGAGGGAGGTCTTCTTCTGAGAGGTCTTTCTATCTTTTATAATCAAGGTAGGGGTGTAGTGAATTGCACCCTTATCTTGAAAGAATCGTAGATAAACTATGGGAGGAGGTTCCTTTGAGAGCTTCAGTTTACTTTTTCCCTACGCTAAGAGAAGTACCAGCCGAGGCTGAATTCATCAGTCATCAACTGCTTCTCCGAGGGGGGTTTATCCGTAAGCTATCTGCGGGAGTTTATTCCTTTCTTCCTTTAGGTTGGCGGGTCCTCCGCAAAATCTCTCAAATTATGCGGGAGGAGTTTGATGCTATCGGAGGGTTGGAGGTCTTTCTCCCAGCTCTTCATCCTAAGGAGCTTTGGGAGGAAACCGGCCGGTGGGGGGGAGCGATGGGAGAGGTTCTCTTTAAACTGAGGGATCGGAGCGATCATTGGTGGACCTTGGGGCCTACCCATGAGGAGGTGATCACCGATATTGTTAGGGGGGAGGTTCGTTCTTATCGTCAGCTCCCCCTGTTGCTTTATCAAATTCAGACCAAGTTCCGGGATGAGCCCCGCCCCCGAGGAGGGTTGATCCGGGCTAGGGAGTTTATTATGCTGGATGGGTACTCTTTCCACCGGGATGAAGAGAGTCTGGATAAGACTTTTAAGGAGGTGTGGAAGGCTTGCGAACGGATCTATCGGCGGTGCGGCCTGCCCGTTCGGGTTGTAGAGGCTTGGGGTGGAGCGATTGGAGGCACGGATACCCTTGAGTTTATGGTCCTCTCCCCAAGTGGAGAGGATGTTGTTCTGATTTGTAGCTCCTGCGGGTACACCGCTAACGTTGAGATGGCTGCGGTAGGCCTTCGGTCTCCTTCCGAAACGGTGAGTTCTAAGGAAAAAATCCCTCCGGTGGAAAAGGTGGCTACCCCCGGAAAGAGAACGGTAGAAGAGGTTTCTCAATTCCTGGGTGTACAACCCTCTTGCTTAGTTAAAACCTTGATTTTTCTCGCCGATGGTCAACCGGTGGCTGCCCTGGTACGAGGAGACCGGGAGCTGAATGTGGGTAAGCTCCAGCGCGTTTTGGGAGTAGAGGAGCTCCGGATGGCTGGACCTGAGGAAATCGAAGAGATCACTCAGGCACCGGTAGGTTTTGCGGGACCTTTGGGATTAGCCGAGAGAGGAGTAAAGATTATTGCTGACTATGAAGTGAGCTGGATGACCCACTTTGTGACTGGCGCTAATGAGGTGGATGCTCATTTCTTGTATGTTACTCCTGGAAGAGATTTTCCCATTCACCAGGTGGCGGACTTGCGGAACGCGGTGGAGGGTGACCCTTGCCCCCGCTGTCCAGGTGTCCTAAAAGAGGAGCATGGTATTGAAGTAGGGCATATCTTCAAGTTGGGTACCAAATATAGTGAGGCGATGGGGGCTACTTTCCTCGATGAGGATGGGAAGGAGAGGCCCTTTATTATGGGGTGTTATGGCCCTGGAGTAAGCCGGACGATGGCTGCCATTGTGGAGGCTAATTATGACCAAGATGGGATCATCTGGCCTATTGAAGTGGCCCCTTTTCAGGTGGTGCTCCTCTTGGTGAATTCCTCCGATGTTGTCCAGAGAGAGATGGCCGATCGGCTTTATCAGGAGCTTCTGCAAGCTGGAGTGGAAGTCTTTTATGATGATCGGGAGGAGCGATCTGGGGTTAAGTTTAAGGATGCGGATTTAATTGGGTATCCTATCCAGGTGGTGGTGGGTCGCCGGGCTGGGGAAGGGCAGGTAGAAGTTCGCACCCGAAAGAACCGGGAGACCCAAGTTGTGGAGGTGTCCCAGGTAGTTTCAGTAGTACGCGCCTTGATTAACCGGTTGAAGGGATAGGAAGCCGGTAATCATAGACGGAGGCCTGGGGAAGATCAGCACCTCCCTTAGGGTGTGGCTACTTGCTGGCGTCTCCCTGGAGATTTATAAGAGGGTACCCCTTCGGGAAGGAGAAAAAGCCCTCTTAAGAGAATAAAACTTTTAGAGAGGATGCCCTCGTTTTTGAGGGGGTGCTTCCACTCTAGAGTACCCCCAAGAAGGCTTTCCCCTCCTTTATCCAAAGACAGAGGGATAAGCCATTGATGACTGACCTCTTTTTAAGCGCTTTGAAGCTCCTTGTAGCAGGTTTGTTAGGAGGGATTATCGGATGGGAGCGGGAGCGACACGACCGCCCAGCGGGCCTGCGTACCCACATTTTAGTTTGTATGGGATCAGCCCTCTTCACTTTAGTCTCTGACGCTTATGGTGTTCGGGTACAGAGCGATCCTTCCCGGATATCGGCTCAAGTGGTTTCGGGAATCGGTTTTCTGGGAGCTGGCACTATTCTTCGAGAGGGCCAGGTGATCCGAGGGTTGACCACCGCCGCCAGCTTATGGATCGTGGCAGCTATTGGGATGGCGGTAGGATATTCCGGCCCCAGGCAACAGGAATTACTGGCTCTCGCCCTCTTGGCCACCCTAATGGTCTATTTGGTCCTTACGGTTGTCGGTCAGCTAGCTGAGGTGTGGGTGGCCCGTCGTGCCCAGCACACCTTAACAATTGAAATGGTCGAGGGAACGAATAGCACAGATCAAGTCTTAGAGCTTCTTGCCAATCAGGGGTTAATTGTCCGTAATGCTGAGAGGTCTAAAGTTACAGAGACGGGAGATACTCTCCTCACTTTAACTGTTCAACTTCCTGTGGGTTTAAAGACCTTAGAGGTGGATCGTTGGCTTCTTCGCCTCCCCTCAATCCGAAGAATTGTTTGGGATTAAGGGGCGAAAGATCAGGGGAATAAACGACGTAGGGGTGTTATGAAGAACACCCCTACTGAGAAGATCCTTATCAGGGAATTACTCTTTTACTCTGATAAAGCGGCCAGTTCTTGCTGACCTTCCTCGGGGGCTTGGCTTCGGAAGATTACCTTGCCATCCGCCACATCGGCATAGATGGTATCGCCCGAAGTAAACCGGCCCACCAGAAGTTCCTCACTTAACGGGTCTTCGATCAGGCGTTGGACGGCCCGGCGGAGAGGTCGGGCGCCGAACTGAGGATCGAAGCCTTCTTGTGCTAAGAGCTCGCGAACTGCCTGACTGACCTCCAGCCGCATCCCTTGAGCTTCCACCTGCTCTCGGATATGGGCTAACTGCAGGTCTACAATCTGGAGGATCTGTTCTCGGGTGAGCGGATGGAAGAAGACGATCTCATCCACTCGGTTGAGGAACTCTGGGCGGAAGGTGCGCTTAACTTCTTCCATAATTCGTTCTTTCATCGCCTCATAAGAGGCTTGGTCTAGGCGTGAACCTTTGGAGGGGCGGAAGCCGATGGTTCGGCCTTCCTCCTGATATTGAACCCCAATATTGCCTGTCATAATCAGGACGGTGTTCCTAAAGTCCACTACTCGCCCCTGGGCATCGGTCAGTCGTCCATCTTCCATAATCTGGAGCAGGATGTTAAAGACATCCGGATGGGCTTTCTCGATTTCATCGAGGAGGATCACCGAGTAGGGTTGTCGGCGAACAGCCTCGGTGAGCTGGCCTCCCTCTTCGTAGCCAATATATCCTGGGGGGGCCCCCACGAGACGGGAGACCGAGAACCGTTCCATATATTCCGACATATCAATCCGGATCATAGCGTTTTCATTGTCGAAGAGGAACTCAGCAAGACACTTCGCCAGGTAGGTTTTCCCGGTTCCGGTGGGGCCGAGGAAGATGAAAACTCCCATCGGCCGTTTGGGGTCTTTCAATCCGGAGCGGGCCCGGCGGATGGCCCGGGCCACGGCACTGACTGCCTCCTCCTGACCGATGAACTTCTGGTGGAGGACTTCCTCCATTCGCAGGAGCTTTGTTGTTTCTGCTTCTACCAAGCGGGTAACGGGTATCCCCGTCCAGGATTGAACGATATGGGCGATCTCATCCTCGCCTACTTTCGGTTGAATGGTTCGGGCACGCTCGTGCCATTCTTCTTCCAGCAGGCGGATTTGAGCCAATAATTCATCCCTTCGGGCACGTAGCTCCTGATCACGGTCGTACTGACCGGACATCGGCAAAGTTTTGCGTTCTTTCTCGATCTGTTCGAGTTCACGCTTGGCTTCCCGGAGTTCTTGGGGTGGGAGGGAGATTTGCAAGCGAACTCGGGAAGCGGCTTCGTCAATTAGGTCAATCGCTTTATCGGGTAGGAAGCGGTCGGTGATGTATCGGTGGGACAAGCGGGCTGCCGCCTCCAAAGCCTCATCGGTGATGCGGACCTGGTGGAATTGTTCGTATCGGTCGCGTAAACCTTTGAGGATCTCGATGGTTTCTTCAACGGTAGGTTCATTCACTTTAACGGGTTGAAATCGGCGCTCGAGAGCGGCGTCTCGCTCGATATATTTGCGGTATTCGTCCACGGTGGTGGCACCGATGCATTGAAGTTCGCCACGAGCGAGGGCAGGCTTCAAGATATTGGAGGCATCAATCGCGCCTTCAGCGGCACCGGCACCCACCAAGGTGTGAAGTTCATCAATGAAGAGGATCACTTCCCCTTGGGCCTTGCGCACCTCCTCCATCACGCGTTTCATTCGTTCCTCGAATTCCCCACGATATTTGGTACCAGCGACGAGGCCTGCTAAGTCCAAGGAGACGATGCGTTTGTCGCGGAGAGGTTCAGGGACATCACCCCGCACGATGCGTTGGGCAAGACCTTCGGTAACCGCTGTTTTACCCACACCTGGTTCACCAATGAGAACCGGATTGTTTTTAGTTCGCCGGGATAGGATTTGAATGACCCGTTCGATCTCCTGGTTTCGCCCAATGACGGGGTCCAGTTTATCTTCTCGGGCCAGTTCAGTGAGGTCCCGGCCGAATTCATCCAAAGTAGGAGTACGGGAACGGGTCTTGGAGGGGTTCATTGCCATCTCGCCGTCCTGGAGCGCCATTACCTCCCGACGGGTTCGCTCGAGGTCTACACCAAGGCGAGCCAACACTCGCCCGGCTACCCCTTCGCTCTCCCGAATTAAACCCAGGAGCAGGTGCTCCGTTCCGATATAGTTATTATTTAACTGCCGTGCTTCTTCATAGGCTAGATCAATCACTCGTTTGGCTCGGGGGGTCAACTGCATCTCCTGGCCGAGGCGCCCTTCTCCCCGGGTGATGGCTCGTTCCACTTCTTGGCGGATTCGCTGGAGACTGACGCCCATTCGCTCCAGGATACGTGCAGCGACGGAATCACTCTCCCGGACCAAGCCCAGGAGGAGATGCTCGGTACCCACATAGTTTTCACCAAAGCGGGCCGCTTCTTCCTGGGCAAAGAAGATGACACGACGGGTCCGTTCTGTAAATCGCTGCCACATACTTGTTTATCCCTCCAATCCCTGCTAAATCGAGGCCCTTGGGGGAACTCTTTCTCCCCCGGCCCCAAAGACTTTATGAAAGCAGAGATCTCTTCCACAAATTATTTTATCACACTTAAGTAAGGAATAAAGAAGTTTTCTAGGTGCTCTTATTGTAACTCATTTCAGCGAGAATTGCAAAGAGTTAAGCCCTCTTTATCTTCCCTCAATAGAGGCAAGGTATGTCATACCCTTACTTTTCGCTCCCACTTCTTTTGACTGTTTTTTCCCTCTTTTCGTTCCCACTTTCTTTTTCGGTTCGGCTAAGGCCTTTCCTCTGCGTAGGGGCAGGTTCGGAACCTATTCCTACCTCTTCGCGATGCTGGTGGTAAGAAAGGAGACACCTTACCCTGGGGCAGAAGTAGTCCAGGTTTACCCCTGCTCTTGTTAATCTCCCGCGTGCGGGGGTATCCCTATTGTTCCTTGCACGTTGGGGAGTCTCCTATTATTCCCTGCACCCGGGGATTAGGGGGCCTCCTCAAGGTGGTATCGGAGGAGGTCTGCTCGTCGGCGATCGCGTTCTTCTTCGGTATAGGTGGTTCCCACAAAATTTTGTAGGAACGCAGGTTGGACCATCGCCATCAGTCGGCGGATCACTTTAGCAGGAGGAGAGTGGATGAGGCCGAGGAGGTTACCCAGATGTAAGGAAGAGAGTAAGTTCAGGGCTTCTTGGGTGGAAATTTTTCGGGCGTAGCGAAGAATGCCGTAAGCTCTCCAAGTGGTATCGGAGACCATCGAACGCTTTTGGTGGGAGAGCCATTCTCGCGCGGATCGCTCTCGCTCGATGAACCTGCGGACTACTGCGCAGACTTGGCCCACAATTTCGTCTTCACTTAGGCCTATGGCATAGCGGTTAGAGACCTGGTACAAATCTCCTAGGGCGTCGCTCCCCTCTCCATAAAGTCCTCGAACTGCTACGTCTACTCGGGTGGCTGCATCTATTAATTCTTTAATCTCCCCTGCCAGAGAGAGGGCCGGAAGGTGGAGCATCACTGAGAAGCGTAAGCCTGTCCCCATATTCGCCAGATGAGTGGTGAGAAACCCGAAATCGGAGCGGAAAGCATAAGGGATGTACTGCCCCAACCATTCCTCCAATTGGGTTGCCGTTTGAAAAGATTCCTCCGGTTGAAAGCCCGGATAAAGGGATTGTACCCGTAAGTGGTCTTCTTCGTTCACCATTACGCTTACTCTTAAGTTGGGAGAGTAGGCAACAGCTCTTCCCAGAGGCTCTTTAACGAGGGTTGGGCTGATGAGGTGGGCTTCTACAAGAGTTTGGCGTTTCTGAGGAGGGATCTGCTCCAGGCGGATAAAGAGGTATCCTCTCCCTTCGGGAGTGTTTCGGAAGACTTCTTCCACCTTCTCAAGGATTTTCCGGCTTTGCTCTCGGGTGGCTCGGTAGGGGAAGGGGAAACCTTTCAGATTGCGGGCGAAGCGGGTGCGGGTGGTAAAGGCCACGTCTCCTTCGGGGCCTTCTCCGTATTCAGGGAACGCCTCGATGTTCCCTGGTAACGAGTGATTATAGAAGGCGTTGGGTTTCTTTTCCACCCTTTTCCCCCTTTGCTTTTAACCCTTGGTTTCCCGGTGGCCCGGGGGGACCTTCCCTCGGTGCCGAGTGTAACCGATGGAGGAAGAGAGGATTTCAACAATGGCCTCTCGTAAAGAGAGGTAGCATTCAGGGCAACCAGCTTTCCCTGTTCGATATAAATCTTCAGAATCGTATCCGCAAAAAGGGCAATAACCTGAGGGCTCGGGGGCACTCATAATAGCGGTGAGAAGGGCGCTTAGGGAAACTTTAGTGGAAGACCCTAGGAGTAAGCCTTCTCGATACCGAATACAGGGTGTACAGAGAGGGAGTTCAATCGTCTCCTCTTGCCGGCGGATGCTCAGACGCCATACCGCTTCTCGGGTCATACAATCGGCGCAGATTTCCGGTAGTTCGGTCAAAACGCGGGCACCCCTTCCCTTTGGGTGAGTTCCCGAAAACGTCGCATCATCTCTAAAGTGATAGGGCCGGGTTTGCCATCACCGATCTTTCGGCCGTCGAGCTCAACCATCGGGACGACTTCAGCGGCGGTGCCTGTTAAGAAGGCCTCATCCGCTGTGTAAACATCATAAAGAGTCAGCCTTCGCTCCTCAACTGGATAGCCCGCCCCCCGGGCCAGCTCGATCACGGTGGCCCGGGTGATCCCCTCCAGAATCCCTTCGTAAGCTGGAGGGGTAACGAGCTTTTCTCTTTCAACTATAAAGAGATTGTCTCCTGTAGCCTCGGCAACGTAGCCATCCACAGTAAGCATCAGGCCTTCCCCAGCATTTTGCATATTCGCTATAAACTTTGCCATAATGTTGTTGATATATTTCCCGATGGACTTAACGCGAGGGTCAATCGCCGGGGAGGGTGGTACCGGAATAGGAACGGTAACCACACGTAGCCCTTTTTCATACATCTCCTGGGGGTAAAGAGCGAGCTGGTCTGTCATAATAATTACTGTAGCAGGGTGGGCTACGTTGCGGGGGTCTAATCCCAGCCCAGTTCCTCGGGTGACGGTGATTCGGATGTAGGCATTTCGAAGATTATTGACGCGAAGGAGCTGGCAAACCGCCTGAATCATCTCTTCCTTGGTATAGGGAATTTCAATGAGGAAAACTTTGGCAGATCGGTAGAGGCGGTCGATATGTTCTTTCAACTTGAAGACCCGGCCATCGTAGGCCCGAATTCCTTCAAAAATGCCATCGCCATAGAGAAGACCGTGATCATATACCGAGACTTTTGCTTCTGAAGCAGGAACTAACTTTCCGTTAAGAAAGACTTTAAGATCTGGGAGAACAGACATTGCTGAACATCCTTTTGCTCGATTTCCCTTAATTTCCTAGGGGGAGGGTTTGTTGTATAGGATTTTATTTCCATCAAATCCTTTTGGTAGTCGTAGGTTTTAGCCTGCGCTACCCCCTACCGGTGGGAGACGCCCTACAGGGTGCGACTACCAGTTTCAGTATAACGGATAGGCCGAAGGGGTCACAACCGAGAGGATGAAGAGGTTTTTTTCTCAAGAAGACTTCCCTGCGGAAGCCCGGTATCTTCTGGAGCTCCGCCAACAAAGGGTTTCACCCAGTCCGGGAAATCCGGAGTTAGTGGAGAGAATCAAGGAACGAATTCGACGTTGTGGGCCGATAACCTTTGCGGAGTTTATGCGCCAGGCCCTTTATGAGCCCGGGTTGGGTTACTACTCGGTACCCCGGTTGCGGATCGGGGGGCGGGGAGATTACCTCACTGCTCCCGAAGTGCATCCATTGTTTGGCGTTCTGCTAGCCCGATTTCTCCAAAGCGCTTGGATGGCCCTTGGTCGACCCTCTCCTTTTCACCTGATTGAGATGGGTGCTGAGAGAGGGAGTCTTGCCCGCCAAATCTTGGAGGCTTGGGAGCAGAACGCTTCTGAATGTTTTTCCTCTCTTTGTTACGTTATCGTAGAACCTCTGAAGGAAAACCAGATAACCCAGCAACAACAGTTGACCCCTTGGATTTCCCAGGTCCAGTGGTTCTCTTCCCTGGAGGAGGTGGCCGAGGAATCCTGGATAGGTGTTTTCTTAAGCAATGAGCTGGTGGATGCTTTCCCCATTCACCGGGTTCGGGTTGAGGGAGGAGAATTACGGGAAATTTATGTGGCTCTCGAAAAAGATCGCTTCGTTGAGGTTACTGGGCCTCTCTCTGCCCCGGAGATTGACTTTTATCTCCGGTGTTATGGGACTCCCCTGGAGGAAGGCCAAGTCGCGGAGATCCATCTGGAGGCTGTGCAATGGATTCGTCAGGTTGCCCGGCGAATTCACCGAGGGTATGTATTAACGATAGATTATGGAGATGTAGCAGAGAATCTCTATGCTTCTGCCCACAGGGCGGGAACTCTTTGGTGCCATTATCGCCAGATGCTCTCAGAGGACCCTTATGTTCGCGTAGGGGAGCAGGATATTACTGCTTGGGTCAACTTCACCGCTTTGATCCGGGCTGGGGAAGAGTCTGGATTGCGCTTCCTCTGGATCCGTTCTCAGCAGGAGTTCCTCCTCTCCCTAGGGCTCCGCTTCTATCTCCGACCGGGTAGGGTGACCCCCGTAGAGCGGCGGGCACTCCTCTCTTTAATAGATCCTCTGGACCTTGGCCGGCTGAAGGTTCTTCTTCAGGCTAAAGGGGCTCCGGGGATTTTTGGAGGGTAAGGCCATCCTTTTTATACCTTACCTGAACAATGTAAGGGGTACGACACGTTGTGCCCCTCGGATATTAGGTATCCTTTTAATCCTCTTTGGGTAGGGGCATCATTCAACGGCGTTCCTATCGCCTTTCCTACCTCCCTATGATCCCTCCGCACGCGGGGAGATGGTTCAATCCTCTTTTTGTAACGACCTCTTGCCATCGCTCCCTCCTACATTTCATTCATAGGAGACTTTTCCTCATCATCGAAAGCAGAGGTGGAGGAGTAAGAGGATGAAACATATTTGGCTCTATTTAAGCAGGGGAGATATTGCCATCGAGAAACAGCAATGCGAAGAGGAGGGGAAAGACTTAACCCCTTTGTTAGAGGAATTCGACCGGGTGATGAGCCTGGATTTAGAGGATTTATCTCATCAACCTTCTGCTGAGGCTCTCTTAGATAAAACTGCGGAGCTTCCGGTTCGACCGGATTATCCCTACTATGAGCCTTCAGACCTTGAAGAGATCCGCCGGTCTCGCCCTTCCCATCGTCCTCAGATCTCTTCCCTCAGCCTCTCTGACAAGGAGTTAGAAGACCGGGTTTATGGAGCTTGGCTGGGAAGGTGCTGTGGTTGTTTGTTGGGGAAACCGGTAGAGGGTTGGCGTAGGCCTCGGATGTGGGGTTATTTAAAGGAGAGTGGGCGGTGGCCCCTTCGATCTTATTTCAGCTGGAACGTTTCTGAAGAGATTCGCCAGAAATATCATCTTAACCCAAATGCTCCTTTTATCGAGAAAGTTACTTATATGCCTGAGGATGACGATACCAATTATACCACCGCGGGTTTGGCCATAATGAAGCGTTATGGCCCCGATTTCACCCCCACTGATGTAGCTAACTTCTGGATGAGTAATATCCCTATCCTCCATACTTGCACTGCGGAGAGGGTTGCCTACCGTAACCTTTGTTTGCTGATCCCTCCACCGCGCTCGGCTTCCTTTCGTAACCCTTACCGGGAATGGATTGGAGCCCAGATTCGGGCCGATTTCTGGGGATATGTCTCCCCAGGGAACCCCGAGAGAGCGGCCGAATTTGCTTGGAGAGATGCCTGTATTTCTCACATCAAAAATGGTATCTACGGAGAGATGTTTGTCGCTGCAATGATCGCTTCCGCCTTTGTCACTGACGATATCCCAACGGTCATTCAAGCGGGTTTAGGAGAGATCCCCGAGAGATGTCGGCTCAGGGCGAATATTGACCGAGTGCTTTCTTGGTACTCCGAGGGAGTCTCTTATGACGAGGCTATAGAGCGTCTTCATAGTACATGGGATGAAAATCGTGCCCACGATTGGTGCCATACAATGAGTAATGCGATGCTCGTAGTAATAGGCCTTTTGTGGGGAGAGGGGGATTATGCCCGGTCACTTTGTAGGGCGGTTCAAGGATGTTTTGACACCGATTGCAATGGAGCCACAGTAGGGAGCATTATTGGAGCCATGCAAGGGGCTAGGGCTCTCCCCAGGGAGTGGACTTCGGTGATCCATGATACTCTTCAAACAGGGGTGGCAGGTTTCCACCAAGTTAAGATCAGTGACTTAGCTAAGGAGACGTTGAAGCAAATTGAAAAGGTAGCTAGTTACTGACCGCTCCTGGCCCCCACATTTCCCGGGGAGGTTCCCCCTTAAACCACCGGATATGACCATCACAGAAGAGGAAATTGTTGCCTCCTAGGTGATAGGGGCCCCGAGGACGCCAGTAGATATTAGTCTTTCGTCCCCAGTTGTCGTAGTAGGTAAACTCCCAGTAGGGTACGTTGTCGGCCATCAGGATCGTTTGGGTGGGTTTGGGGACGGCGTCCAGAATGCCTCCCCAGGGGCCGAAACGGGAGACGGAAATGTTCATCGAGTAGGAGGTGTAATCCCCCTCCACCGGGTTGGCAGGGTCTTGCCAAACTCCTAAATCCCGAGTATAGGATTTATAGTAGAGGTGCCAGGAACCCCTCACTAACCCTCCTACTCCGGGTGCTAGTAGCCCATCCCAATCCTCTGCGTAGGCGTGAATGGCTAGACCGATCTGATGAAGGTTAGATTGGCAAATTGCCATATAAGAGCGATGCCTTGCTGTTGCCAAGACCGGGAAGAGAATAGCAGAAAGAAGCGCTAGGATGGCGATCACAACCAATAACTCAATGAGGGTAAAACCCTTGTTCATCTCGGCTTTTCCTCGCTATTCCTAGTATGGGGAAGATAGGTAATAGGGAGCTTCTTTAATCTCTGTTTGCTTCCTTCTCTTTAAGGAGGGGAGAATCCCAAATGATATTTTTCTATTTCTTGCCTTTCTCTTCTCTGCGGAAAACCCTGTGGCCCCCAAATTTCTCTCGGAGAACAGCGGATAATCGGTCCACATAGGATTCCCTGTCTCGGGAGCGCAAGCGTTGGAGTAAAGAGAGAGTAATCACGGGGGCAGAAACCTCCAGGTCAATGGCTTCAAGGACTGTCCATCGGCCTTCTCCTGAGTCTTCGACATAGGGTTCTATCTCTTCCAAAGAGGGGTTTTCGGCCATTATCTGAGCAATTAAATCCAGAAGCCAGGAGCGAATGACACTGCCATATCGCCAAGTTTGAGCAATTTGGTGGAGGTCTAGTTGAAACTCCTTTTTGCGGCGCAGAAGGGCGAAACCCTCTGCGTAGGCTTGTTGGAGACCATATTCGATACCATTATGGATCATTTTGACGAAGTGTCCTGCTCCGTTCGGTCCCACGTGGGCCCACCCTTTATCTTTGGAGGGAGCGAGAGTTTCAAAGAGAGGGCGTAAGTAATCAACAACCTCTTTTTCTCCCCCTACCATTAAGCAATAGCCTTCTTGTAGACCCCAAACGCCTCCACTGGTACCAACATCTACAAAAGAGATTTGGTGTTCTTTCAGCTTTTGGGCACGTTGGATCGAGTCTTTATAGTAAGAATTCCCTCCATCCACCACGATGTCTCCGGGCGAAAGCAGAGGAAGGAGAGATTGAAGAGTTTGTTCAACAGGAGGACCCGCTGGTATCATCAGCCATACTACCCGGGGGCTGGTGAGAGAGGCTATTAGGGATTCCAAAGAGTTAACCACTTTTACCCCTTGCTCTCGAGCTTTGTCTAGAGTTTCCCGATTCTGATCGAAACCCAGGATAAAGTGCTCTCCTTTCATTAATCGTTTCGACATATTAAGGCCCATTCGGCCTAAGCCCACTATTCCTACTTCCATAATGGACTCCCTGAGTTAAGGATCCTTAAGGCAGGGGAAGAGTTTGCCAATTTTTAGTATTCGGGTTAAAGTTCGGGCTATTTGCTCAAGGAGGAGATCCGCCTCTTTTAACAGAGTGGATAAATCCGAGGGACCGGGAGCAATAGACATTACTGCCGAGAGGCCCTTTTCATAAAGAGGTTCTAAATCTCCTGTCCACGAGCCTACTAAAGCCACCACTGGAACTCCCATTGCTCTTGCTTTCTCCAGGACCCCCGCAATCGCCTTTCCATAAGAGGTTTGGGTATCAAGTCGTCCTTCTCCAGTCACCACGAGGTGGGCGCGCTGAAGCTTCTCCTCGAACCCGATAGTCTCCATAACCACTGACACTCCCGACCGCCTCTTGCCCTTCAAAAAAGCCATCAGGGCAAAACCTAACCCTCCTGCAGAGCCTGCTCCTGGGGCATCTTTCCAGTCTTGGCCCAAGAGGTCGGCTACAACTTTGGCGTAGTGGCTTAAGGCTTGGTCAAGCTCCTCAACCATCTCCGGAGTCGCCCCTTTTTGAGGGCCGTACACAACCGAAGCTCCATTGGGGCCACAAAGAGGGTTAGTGACATCCGCTGCGATGATGATTTCAGGGCCGGGTTCGGGCCATCGCCAGCCCGAGAGATCAATCTTAGCTAAAGCCTTTAAAGCTCCTCCTCCTTCAGGAAGTTCCTTTCCCTCTGCGTCAAGAAAACGAGCTCCTAGGGCTTTGAGTAGGCCCATACCTCCGTCGTTGGTGGCACTTCCCCCTAGTCCTACAATAATTTTCTGAGCCCCTGCTTCTAGCGCTGATAGAAGGAGTTCTCCGAGGCCCCGACTTGTGGTAAAACGGGGGTCTCGTCGCTCCGGGGGAACCATGGCTAGCCCGCAGCTGGAAGCGGATTCCACTACTGCGGTTTTACCATCGCTTAGCAACCCGAAGAAGGACTCTACGGGTTCACCTAAAGGCCCGGGGATTCTGATGGGGATACGTTTTCCCCCTACTCCTGCTAACAAGGCTTCAACCGTACCATCTCCCCCGTCCGCCAGAGGAGCAAGAAGGACTTTCACCTCGGGCCATTCTTTAAGGATGCCCCGGGCTATCGCTTGGCTTGCCTGAGCAGGGCTTAAGCTCTCTTTAAAAGCTGTAGGAGCTACGAGAATAACCATCCTCCCTTCTTCCCCTCTCCATTTCTAGCACCTTCTAGTGGGGGGACTAAAAGAGACGTTCCTGTGAGGAACTCTCCCTCGTTCGGCGCACTTCATTGGCATATAGGTGAGCTTGGCGGGTTGGCTCCGGCAGGCGATACCCCCGAATACATTGGAGAACCAAATCTACAGCGGTTTTGGGAGAAACCTTGTGGCCGGGGGATACATAGACTTCTTTTACCCCTGGGCGGGTTCGCAAACAGTATCCTAGGAGCTCTCCTTTGTCCATCAAGGGGGAGTGATCTCCGGGTTTGGGGCCAGGGTTAGGATTGCAGTGACCTACAAGTAGGCTCTTAGCACAACCGATGGTGGGAAGGTCTAATAGAACTCCCAAGTGCGAGGCAATACCTATTCGTCGGGGATGAGCAATCCCCTGACCGTCAACGATGAAAAAATCGGGAAAAGCCTTCAGCTGCTCCAGGGCTTCCCAGATAACAGGTACCTCTCGAAAGGAGAGATATCCTGGTTGATAGGGGAAGGGGACCTCCTTCTCTGCAAAAACTCTCTCCACTATCCTCATTGAAGGGAAAGATAGAACGACAACCGTTGCATAACCGAAGGAGGAGAAGGGAGATGTGGAGACATCTATCCCTCCTACGGTTCGGGGAGGCCAACAAGGAAAGCGGTCTTCCAACAAAACCTCCTTTCGAAGGCGTTGTTGGAGTTGAGTGGCCTCCTCCAGGGAGAGATCCCAAGAGTGTTTAATGTGTGGCTGGATTTTGGGCATCAGTGACAATCGCCGAAATCAGGGTGGATAGGGTGTATTCCTTCTCCGGAACAATATGGACCTTTAACCCTAGGGATCGAGCGGTTTCTGCGGTAATCGGCCCAATACAGGCAACGCGGGTGTGGGGAGGTAAGGTCTTCCCAAAGATTTGAACGAAGTGTTGAACCGTGCTAGAGCTGGTGAAGGTGATGTAATCAATTTCCCCTTGTTCTAATCGGCGTCGGGCCTCCTCCTGGAGGGGAGAAGACGGGATTTCTGTGCGATAGAGGGGGAGAACTTCCACTTGGGCGCCTCGTTGCCGGAGGCCTTCGGGAAGAATTTCCCGGGCTTTTTGGGCCCTGGGGATGAGGATCTTTAGACCTTGAGGATTCTCCGGAAACTCTTCCAAGACTCGCTCGGCAATATCCTCCTGGGGGCGGAAATCCGGTCGGAATCCTCTGTCCACAAGAGCCTGGGCAGTAGCAGGCCCAATCGCTCCTAATTTGCAGGAACCCAAAGCCCGGTGGTCCCCACCCGCCTCGAATAGGCGCTCAAAAAAGATCTTTACGCCATTGACAGAAGTAAAAAGTATCCAATCAAAGCCTTTGAGGAAGTCAGGAGGGATCTTTACCCTTGGGAGAGGAACGATTTCAATCACCGGGCATTCTATTGTTTCCGCTCCTAGCTCTTCCAGCCGGTGGGATAGCTCCCTTGCTTGCTCTTGGGCTCGAGTGACTAGGATGCCTTTGCCGAAGAGGGGACGTCGCTCGAACCAGGCGAGGGAGTGGCGTAATTGAACGATCTTTCCTACCATTAGTACTGCAGGGGGGCCTAGCCCTGAAGCGTGGTAGCGCTGGATAATCTCTCTTAAGGGGGCAGTGACCACTTTTTGCCGGGGCCAGGTCCCCCACTGGATGATCGCCGAGGGAGTTTCCGGTTCTACATCTGCCATCAGAAGGTGATGGACGACTTGGGGTAAGTTTTCTGCGCTCATCAGGAAGACCATAGCATCTAAGCCTTCTGCTAAAGCTTTCCAGCGGGAGAGGGGTCGGGATTTTCCTCCGCCTTCGTGCCCGGTAAGAAGGCCCACAGCGGAGCAGAATTCGCGGTGGGTAAGGGGTATCCCAGCGTAGGCAGGCACTGCTACTGCGGAAGAGACCCCTGGTACCACCTCAAAGGGAATTCCAGCCTCCACCAAAGCAAGGGCCTCTTCACCCCCTCGGCCAAAAACGAAGGGATCTCCACCCTTTAGGCGAACTACAATCTTGCCTTGTCTAGCCTTCTCAATAAGGAGGCGGTTAATCTGATTCTGTCGGGAGGGGTCTCCTTTCACCTCTTTTCCAACATAAATGAGCTCGGCAGAAGGAGGGCAAAGCTGGAGTAAGCGAGGGTGGATCAAGCGGTCATAGAGCACACAATCCGCCTGCTCCAAGAGCTCCTTTCCCCGGAGGGTAAGGAGGCCGGGGTCGCCTGGCCCTGCTCCTACTAAATAAACTGTGCCTTTTTGAGGCATAAGCACCTCTTCAACGGATGGGATAACCTTTATGATTATCCCTACTCAATCGGCTCCAGCCATTCAGTTTCTCCCTGGATCACCGATTCTCTAGGCCCCGAGGGATCGAGATCAGGGTGGTCTAAGTTGTAATGAAGGCCTCGGCTTTCCTTCCTTAAGAGAGCACACCGAATAATGAGAAGACCACAGGTAACCATATTTCGTACCTCTGCTAGCCGGCCGGTGGGAGTGGAGTGTTGGTAGAGGTCTTCCACCTCTTCATAGAGAGGGCGGATTTCCTCCAAAGCTTTTTGAAGCTCCGCGTCCCGGCGGGCGATACCCACTTGGTGCCACATCCTCTGCCGGAGAGTGTGGAGGTACTCCTCGATCTGCTCCTTCGACGGTTCCCAAGGAGCGGGGCCTTGCTTCTGACCTGCCGGAATTTCCGGTTGGGGAGGCCAATCAGTGATTTCCCGGAGGGATTGTACCGAGCGTTCAGCAAAGACAACCGCCTCAATCAAAGAGTTGCTGGCCAGGCGGTTGGCACCGTGTACCCCTGTACAAGCTACTTCTCCCACCGCATATAGTCGGGGGATGTTGGTTCTGGCGTAGACGTCCGTTCGGATACCACCGCAGGAGTAGTGGGCGGCAGGAACCACGGGAATCCATTCTCGGGTGATGTCAATTCCAAAAGATAGGCATTTTTGGTAAATATTTGGAAACCGCTGGCGAATAAAATCAGGTTCCCGATGGGTGATATCAAGGTAGACACAAGGGTCGCCGGTGCGCTGAAGTTCCTGGTGAATGGCTCGGGCGACTACATCTCGGGGGGCCAAGCTCCCCATTTCGTGGTATTTCTCCATAAAGGGAGAACCGTCTGCTAAGCGAAGAACCCCTCCTTCTCCTCGTACCGCCTCGGAGATAAGGAAGGAGTTCGCCGATGGGTGGTAGAGGGTAGTGGGATGAAACTGGATGAACTCTAGGTTGGAGAGGAGGGCTCCCGCTCGGTAGGCCATAGCAATTCCATCACCGGTGGCGATAGGAGGGTTAGTGGTGTGAAGGTAAACCTGCCCTAATCCTCCTGTGGCCAGAACCGTTGCTTTCGCCCAAAAGGCGTAAGTCTCTCGGGATTGGCGATCTAGAGCCAGTACTCCGGCGCATCCCTCTGGGGTCATCAGGAGGTCTAGGGCAATACAATTTTCTAAGAGGGTGATATGGGGATTGCGCTCTACTGCAGAGGTCAGAGCGCGCTCTACTTCTCGTCCGGTGAGGTCCGCTGCGTGAACGATGCGTCGGCGGGAGTGTCCTCCTTCTCGGCCCAAGGCGAGGCGAACTTGCCCATCAGGGGTACGCTCGGTGGTAAAGCGAGCCCCGAATTCCATCAGCTCTCGAACTCGGTCGGGGCCTTCATTAACCAGAATTTCTACTACAGGTCGCCTGCAAAGCCCTGCCCCAGCCTTAAGCGTATCCTGGAGGTGGAGTTCTGGAGAATCATCCGGGCTCATCACGGCAGCGAGGCCACCCTGGGCGTAATTGGTATTCGATTCGACTCTCTCCTTCTTGGTTACCAAGACGACTCGGCCCCTTTGCGCTAGCTTTAAGGCTGACCAGAGGCCCGCAATACCACTGCCTACAACCACAAAATCTGTTTGAATTATCAGCGATGGATTTACCATATCTCTTTTATGGTAGAGGCAACGTATGCGTTGCTTCTAGGGGAGGGAAACCTGTTCTCTTAAAAGGTCTGCCGCTCCTCTCTCCCTAAGAAGCTGGGCCACTTTTTGGCCCAGGTCCACCGGCTTTTCTGGGGCGGCGATGGCCTCTGCATAAATCACTTGAGATCCCTCCGGATGGGCGACACAGGCTGAGAGTTTTAATACCCCGTCTTGGTATCGGCCTAGGGCGGCGATAGGAAGTCGGCAACCACCCCCTAAAGCGGACAATAAAGCTCGTTCTGTTTCCACTTCCATCCGACTTTTTTTATCTTCTAAGGGTTGAAGGAGTTCTTTTAAGTCCTCTCGATCCATCCTCCCTTCTATCGCTAAGGCTCCTTGGCCTGGAGCGGGGAGGCAAAGGGAGGGAGCAAGGGGGTATCGAGGAATCGAGGTGATCCCCAGGCGGTTCAATCCTGCCATCGCTAGAACACAAGCATCAGCTTGGCCCTCTTGGAGTTTTCTGAGCCGAGTATCTACATTGCCTCGAAACTCTATAAATCGGAGGTCCGGCCGGTGATACCTCAACTGCGCTCTCCTGCGAGGGCTAGAGGTTCCGACAACCATCCCCTCTGCTAGGGGGAGATCCTTCAGCTCTTCCGGCGTGCTCTCCAGGGAGGGACGAAGGATCAAGGCATCTCGAGGGTCTTCCCGAAGAGGAACAGCGAGAAGGGCAAGGCCCTCGGGTTCTTCTGTAGGGAGATCTTTCAAGCTATGGACGGCGAGGTCAATTTGACCTTTGATCAGGGCGATTTGGAGTTCTTTGACGAAGATTCCTTTATCTCCCGTTTGGGTTAGGGGGGTAGAAGGGCTTCTATCCCCCTGGGTACGAAAGATTTGGACTTTTATCTCGATCTGGGGGAAGTATTGTTTGAGCTGAGCGATGACCCATTGAGTTTGAGCCATTGCTAGGGCGCTTCCCCGAGAGCCAATAATCAGTTCGCGCACGAGGAACCCCCTTGCGGAACGGGGTGAGTAGGAGACGCAGTTGAGCCTCCTTATTATTTTTTGAGTTTCGGTACCACTAGAGTGTGATTAAAACAGGTTTTATTTTTTGGTTTCATAAAACAGTATACCATAGTTCCTCCTCGTTGTCTTTTTCAAGTTTACCCTGAGAGGGTTTCCCGATGGTTAGAAGAGGGGGAAGGATTTAAGGTGAAACAGAGTGAAGGCGGACTAGCCCTCGGGCGGGAATCCTAATTTTTTCTCCTGGTTGAATTACTCCCTCTGATGCTCCTTCTTCGGTGGAGAGAAGGATGGCCCAGGGGGATCCAGAGTTCCAGCGTACTGCAACCGGTTCATTGTTGAAGTTTTCGATAACGAGATCTTTGTCGCCGAAGAGATAGAGGGCGGTTCGGGGCGGGGCCAAAAACTCTACCTTTAGGGGTTGTAGAAGGCGGTTTCTCAACAGGTCTAGGTTTTCTTGGGGGAGGGAGTAGAGGGAGGTGAAGGGTTTTTTTGTAGGTAGGACGAGGACTTCTCCTTTACCGTAAGATCGCCTTTCAATCGGCCCATAGGGTTTTAGCGGATTACCGGGAGGAAATTGACCGCGTTCTTCCAGTCTCTCTTTTAACCCACTAGTGATAAGGGCTATTCCCCCTTTGGCTATATACTCGGCTAGTTTTCGAGGGAAGTTGGGGTCTTTGAGAGAATGGAGGGAGAAGAAGGCTGAAGGGGAGTGGAGAGGGAAACGATAGGTCGGTTTGAGCGGGATTCCCAACATTCCGATGAAGTCAAAGAGATAGTCCTCTCCCTCGGGGGCGCTGTGGGGAGGTTTGTAAGCTGCGACTCCTCTCAAGGGAGCTTTTTGGGATATTGATGCCAATTGATGAAGGATTTTTTGCTTCGCCTTGAGGCGTTCAATTAAAGGTCGGTTGGCTTCTTTGATCAACTCGCCGTAGTGGAACAAGAAGATTTCCGGAGCACCAGCGAGTACTGTCTGATAGGCTTGTTCAACATAAGTTTCTGGTGAGCAGTCGTAAGGATCAAACCATCCGCCCCCTGCTTTTCGGCCGGCGATCTCCGAAAGCCACCGATAAATGAAATAGGCTTCATATTGCTGCTTGGCGCCCCAACGGATTGACTCAGGGTTGCGGGTCTCCGTTCCAATCCAGATGCGATCAAAGGCTTGGGTTTGACGGAGAACGTCGTATCCTCGTTCTTGAAAGAGGTCATACCATTGAGGATATTTAAGAATGAGTTTGACTCTGGGGTTTACCGAGCGGGCAGGCTTAAGGATACGCTCCTTAGAGACCTTGAACATTAAGTTTAACCGATATTCGGCCCAGCTGAGTGAGCCTTTAGCCCTTTGACATTCTTCACATTCGCAATCTGTGAAGAGGAAATCGTCAATAATGATCTCATCGAAGATCTTGGCAGTAAAGCGGAAAATTTCCTCGAGTTCCTCTTGGCTTTGAGGGTTGGTGTAACACACGATGAGATTCCAACCCGTAGATTTCTTCCCAAAGGAAACCGGTGTCACACAGCCACTTACAGTAAAGCCGGCTTTTTCAAATTCTTCTTTAGCGGACTTCAGCAGGTCCTCTCGGGCATATTCTCCTCGAAAGGTTTCCAAGAAGACGTGGGAGATACCTAAGCTCTGGCACCATTGAAGAGCCGATTTCCGTTGTTCGGGAGTGGTTAGAAGGTGATTAACATCCTGGGCAGTAAATAGAGTGGCAAAGATTAAAAGAGGCACCATTAGGTCTTCTACTCCTCTTTAGAGTTATCAGTACCTTATTCTATGGGAGATCGGCCTTTACCCCGAAGGATACCTTCTTCCTTTCTGGAACCTAGAGTACGGGGGGAGTTTCCTTTTTCTTTGCCCTTAGAGAAGAATTGAAGGGTGGGGAATTTGTAGGGGATGAGGATGTTAAGGGTTATGGAGAGGATGATTAGCCTTTGACGCAGTTGATTTTAGTCAGGCATGGGGCATCTTTATGGAATGAGGAGGGGCGTATCCAAGGCCACCAAGATGTTCCTCTTTCTTCCGAAGGGTATCAACAGGCCCGAGCGGTAGCAGAGCGGTTGGTGCAGATCCCTTTTGCAGAGGTTTATACCAGTGATCTCCAGCGAGCCAAGTCTACAGCTGAAGAGATAGCTCGAAGGAGAGGGTTGTCCCCGATTTGCCTTCAAGATCTTCGAGAACGATTTTTAGGAGAGTGGGAGGGACTCTCCCTTCAAGAGGTCCAGGAGAAGTACGCCGACCTTTTAACCCTTTATCGTTCCGATCCTGTTCAGTATAATCCTCCCGGGGCAGAGACCTTCTTAGAGCTCCAGAAGCGGGTATCCCGGGCGATCGAGAAGATCGTTGAAGATCATCCCCAAGAGACCATTGTAGTTGTCTCTCATGGAGGGCCTATACGGGTTTTTATCGCTTGGGTCCTCCAGATGCCTTTGAGGTTGATCCGGCGGTTACAGGTTGCTAAAAATTGCTCTATAACGATGGTTCGCTATACGGGTTACGCCGAGAATCTATGGGTTTTGGAGCGATATAATGACGCTAGTCACCTTCCAGGGGAGGGAGAAGATATTCCACGCTTAGGTTAGGAGGGTGAGTGAGAAACTTATCCCTTAATGGCCTTGGAGAAAGCGAGGGTGTTATAAAACCGTGGATCTCGTCAGAGTAATTTGCCCAGCGAAGGTCAATCTTGTTCTAGAGGTTCTTGGTCGGCGACCGGATGGATACCATAACTTGGAGAGCGTTATTCTTCCGGTAAGTCTCTGGGATGAACTCTTATTGAGCAAAGGCGTAGCATACTCTGGCTCCTCGGTATTTCTCGAGGTGAGGGGGGAGGTTGAAGGGGTACCTCTTGGTGAGGCTAACCTTGCGTGGAAAGCTGCTTATTATTTTCAACAGGTTCTCAACCTCCAGGAGGGGGTGGAGATCCTCTTAGAGAAACATATCCCCCTTCAGGCAGGATTGGGTGGAGGCTCTTCTGATGCGGGAGGAGTCCTTCGGGGTCTTAATCTCCTTTGGAAGGCGGGTTATTCTCGGGAGGCCTTGGCTCGAATAGGAGCTCAGATCGGTTCAGATGTTCCTTTCTTTATCTACAGTGAGCCGGCGCTTGTTCTAGGAAGGGGAGAGATTGTCCAACCCCTTGGCCCTGTTCCCTCTTTGTCAATGGTGATTATCAAACCGCCGGTGGGGATTTCTACTGCTTGGGCCTACCACCAGCTCGAACTTGGGGAAACCCAAAGAAAGGGTCAGCGTGCAAATCTAATGGTTCAGGCTCTTCGGGAGGGGAGCTGGGAGGAGATTGCGCATCTCCTTTATAATGACTTGGAAGCTCCGGTTTTATCAGCATATCCAGAGGTTAAAAGGGCTCGTCGGTATCTTCTGGAGCAAGGGTGCTCAGGAGCCCTGATGAGTGGTAGTGGTTCGGCGGTTTTTGGCTTAACTAGGGATCGAGAGATGGCTGAGAGGATAGCAAGAGGCGTACCTGCGGAAATCGGCCGAGCTTGGGCAGTAAGGACGATCAACCTTGATGAGGAGGAGGGTTTTGTCTAAGGTCGGAGCCGTTGTTCTAGCGGGAGGACGGGAATCCCGGGCCTTGTTAAAGGTGGGAGAGCAACCTCTTCTCCGTTATGTAGTCCAGTCAGTGGCAGAGTGTTCATTGATTGACCGGGGAGTTATTGTGGGAAGTGCTGAACTCCGCTCGGGATGTGCTCCGCTTTTGTGGGTTGCGGAAGGAGGTCCTTTTGCCCAAAACCTCCGGTTAGGAGTGGAAGCTCTTGGTGAGGTTGAGGTTATTGTGGCCCTCTCCGCTGATTTACCCTTTCTTAGCGCTCAGATTTTATCGGACTTTCTTCAAGAGGCTATAGGTCAGCAGGCGGATTTTCTTTATCCGATTATTCCCAAGGAGCTAGTAGACCAGCGTTTTCCTGGTCTAAGAAAGACTTTCCGACGTTTGAAAGAAGGGACTTTTACCGGAGGAAACGTGGTTCTATTCCGCCGGGATTTTTTCCCTGCGCTGGAACGATTTGCCAAGGTTGTTCATAACGCTCGTAAAAAACCTTGGCTTCTTGCGAGTATGCTCGGTGGGAGGACCTTGTGGGGTTTATGGACGGGAACTGTTTCCCTTCCTCAAGTGGAAGAGAGAGCTTCCAGGATTCTAAGAGGTCGAGTAAGGGCTTTGGTCTGTCGCTATCCGGAGATAGGGGTAGATATTGATGATCCCCGAGAGATTCCTTTGGCGGAGGCTTTGCTGACTCAGGGGTTGAAAGAAGGCCAGAGTTCGCATTAGTTAAGAGGGTTTCATTCATATCTCAAGGGTTTCAGATTAGCCTGGAGGAGTAAATGAACCTTATTCCGGTAGACCTCATTATCCTAACAACGCTGAGTTTTTTGCTTTTGCTCATTGGAGGATTAGTTTTTGTCATCCTTTTTACCCGCTATACCGGCCCTTCACGTATTCCTCTCCACCGAATAGGGCACTGCCCCTATTGCGGAGCAGAAACTTTTTCTGAGGTGCATTGTCCTCAGTGTGGTTTGGCTCTGCCTCCACCAGTGGATATTCCTTCGGAGGGGCGGTGGGGATGGACATTTGCTCTTGTTTTAGGGATGATGATCCTCCTCCAACTGGTTTGGACCTTTGCCTTTAATCAAGCGCGATGACACTTACCACCACCCTCTTCGAGGAGGGGATCATCCCCTGGAGGGTCCTGCTGAGTTGTAATTCTTTCCCATCTGGTTCGCAGAAAAGGTTGACCCTTCCCAACCTAGTGCAGGCTTTAGCCTGCGGCTACCGAAGATCTACCGAAGCTTCATTTGGACTTCTGCTTGGCTCGCAAAAGTAACCTCTTAGGGTGGGCCCGCGGTAGGAAGGGGGGGCTTTCCTAAAGCTTCCCCTTGTTTGACTTTTGCTCCGTTAAGCCAATCAAGGATGGCTTGGTAAGCAGGGTGATCCTTACTGGCCCAGCGTTGACCTCCTACATGGGAAACACCTGTCTCTGGGGAAACCACTCCTGGTGAGCGGGGCTTCCGAAGGATCAGGCTGTTCTCCGGATTCTCCAAGTCCACCACTCTTAAAGCAGAGCGATAATTATTCCGGGTGACCTCTAGAGGGAACTGACCTGTCGAGTCCGGAGGCTGTAAGTTAAGAATCGTATGGTTAGAGTGGCAATCGAAGCAGGATCGTCCATCTGCTCCTTTGGCCAGGAGGAGCGGTTGAATTCTCACCGCGAAGTACTCAAAATCCAAAAGTTGTTCCGGATTGCCCTTTCGGCCTTGGTATCCCTGAAGAATTTGCTCAGCCAGCTGCCGGTGGCGGGCGTTGGGCGATTGCAGGAGGGGTTGCAGGGCTAAGCGGAGGGCAGGGTTGCCAGCAATCCTCTTTGCCTGGCGCAGAAGGTCTAAAGCGAGGGTACGAAGGTTTTCCTCACTGCTTAAAGCGTTAGTGTAGGTTTCAATCAACCGAAGATCATCCCGCAAAGAAGGGTAACTTCGGGCCAGTTGAAGGACTGCTTGGATATCTTCCGGTTTCTTGCTGTGGAGAAGAGCCTCGGCGGTTTTCCGAAGCCTCTCTTCGGCCCAGAGGTCTTCTTTCTCTAGAACTAGACGCAGGGCTGAGATTCGGACCATTGAAGGGGTGTTTTCAAGGGATTCCTGTAAGGCCTCTTGGAACTTAGGGTGAGCTCTTAAAGAGGGCAACCAATAAGCGGTTTCAAAGGCGGAGACTCGAGCCTCAGGGTCCTCCGATTGGGCCAGCCGAAGGGCTTGCTGAAGGATGGGAGGAACTTGGTTTAATCGCTCTCCCAGTTCGGCAGCGATGCGGAGGGCTTCTTTCTGCGTTTCCAACCGGGGAGAATGGATAAGCCGGCTCAACAGAAGGAAGGTTTGCGAGTTATAATTGGGGTTCGTTTCATCCGCAAACCGCCGGGGGTCCAAGCCAAAGCTAGCGGTCTTTTTAGTATCATAGGGATATATTTGGTGGGCCTGTTTTGCCAGCTGAAGCACCGTGGGGTCAGGGTCCTCCAATCGAGCTACAATGGCATTGGCAAGGGTGGGCTGTCCACCGTTAGATCGCAGATAGGAGGTAAGAACAAGAGCTCTTTGGCGAATGTGAGGGTCTGGGTCTCGGAGTAATTTCAGGAGCCGTGGCCGGAGGATTTCGGCAGAAGGCCCTCGAAAATCAATGGCGTCTAGGTCATTTCCAATCCGCAGAAAGTTCCTGCTGATCTGATCGGCGGGGTTCCAAGCCCGAACGATAGGATATTCGGTCAGGCCTTCCAGGATTTGTCGCTTTTGGAAGGGGGTGGCTTTGTCCAGAGCTTGGGCGATCTTCTGCGCTTGAAGCTTCATCACCACTTCAAAACCTGCAATGGCTTTCCGGCGATCCTCCTCTTGGGCTAGGAGGGGAACCCAGAAATTGTAAACATACTGGATATCTTCGTCAGTGATATTGTAGAGGGACTCCTTTGCTGAGGCTAGAACCCAGGGATGGGCCTTTTCTTCCCCTAGGAGGGCTAAAAGCGTATCGAGGATTTTTCCGCGAAGGGTATAATCCGCGTTCCAGTACCACCACTGGTGGAGGGGTTGAACCGCCATCATTCGGACAATGGGGTCTTTCTCCTCTCGGACCAGAGTGAGTAACCGGTTGAGGAAACGGGGATTGCGGGTAAGGAAGCGGAAGTGTTGGTTGAAGATCCGGAGGCTGGCCCGTTTAACCCGGACAGAGGAGGAAGTTAAGGCTTCTTCGATGGCTTTCGCACCCTCACCCTTTCTGACAGCTATCTCTCGGAGGGCAAACGCGGCGTTTCTTTGAACCACTTTAGAGGGATCGTTAAGGAGGCGAATCAGAAGGGGAATCGCGGTAGAGTCGGCTAGCCGTCCCAAAGCGGCTGCTGCTTCGCTCCTCACCATCGGCTCAGGATGCTGGGCGCTTTGGTGAAGCTGTTTTAAAAGGAAAGCCCCAGTTTTGCTTTTAGGAGAAACCGGGTCCCAGAGGGCGATCAAGTCTGCCAGAAGGTGATTAACGCTATCTTGACGTAGTCGCTGTGGTTGCTGGCCGTTGGTCCAGCCTTTGGCTCCCGGGCCAGGGTAGAGGGTTGAGAGGGCCATTAAAGCGAACTGACTTTCTTTGAAGGGGGTGTTGAAAGCTTCATAAGGCTGCCCGTCGGTGTTCCAAGCCCCAAAGGGTTTTTGATGAGCTAGGAGATATTGGATAGCTTTCTGCATTCGAGGGTCTGAAGCTTTGACCCCGGCCAGAGCTAAGGCCCAGAGACACTCCGCAGTTTGAAATTCCGCTTCAGGAGCTTGGGGTTCCAATCCATAGGCCCATTGACCGGAGGGGCGTTGAAGAGCGAACATCTTCTCGATATTGGCTTGGATTAAACTAGCATATTTCTTCCTATTGATCGTCGCGAGGGCAACCGTTTGGAAGGCGAGGTCGTCTACATTTTTAATCGCCTTGGGGTCTTTGGCAGACTGGGCAATCAATCTCTCAATCTGGTCCTGGTAGACTTGGTACTCCTTTTTCCCTGTTAGGCGACAGAGGCGGTGGAAGTTTTCCCAGGCCATTAAAGCGGTTTCAAAGTTGGAGATACTTGGGGGATTCTGTTCCGTTTCATCAGGGGGAAGCTCTTGGCGACCTTTAAAGTAGAGTTTCAAATGGTTAACAATTCCTTCGAAGAAGGGGCGGCGGTGTTCGCCGGTGAGGGCTTCATAGTCGGTGAGCATCGTTCCCATTCGGGATTGAACCGTGGCAGCTGCACTGATGACTCGGACCCAGGTGGCTTCGGGGTGACCGTAAAAGGGCCGAGGGTTGTTATAAAGGCGTTCTGCCAAGAACTTAAGGGCTTCTTTCTGGTTTATAGGATACCCATTTTTCCAAGCGGTGAGTTCTCCACGAGTAGCAAAATGGCTGGGGTGGCAGGCAACGCAAACCACTGTTTCCGCATGCACCATTCGTTCTCGACGAAGAATTGCTCCTGATCGGGGCGTATTAGCAAACCAAGAATCTCCAGCTGCAATAAGGTAATCCATGGCCACCCGAACTGCTTGGCGAGGGTCTTTGTAGGGAGGCGGATCATAAACCAGGGTGCGTAGGCGATAAGAGGGATGGTTAGCGTTGACTTTAACGTAATAAATCCCCGGCTTTAGAACTCGGGTAGTGAACTTATTAGCGTTCATTGCCTGAGACTCATGGGGAGGACTGATAGGGTCCATTCCCTCCTCATAAGGAACGAGCTTTCCTTCTTTAAGGGTGTAAACCAGAACATTGACGGGGACGTCCCGGTCAACCACTTCTACATTAAAGTAAACGAGCTTGGACCCTGGCCCCGGTTGGTCAAAGCGAAACCAGTCCTCCCCTGCTTCTAAAGAGGTTTTTTCTTCTTCCCCAGGACCTATGTAGTAGGGCCGATCATCGGCAGTCCCTACTATGAGCTTTCCTAGGGGAACGGGGTTTGCAGTTTTCCAGTCGTTATTCGGTTCTACTTCCAGGAAGACCCCATCAGGGGTTTCCGAGGTTTTCAGGGGGTGGAAGTCCACCTTCAGGCTCAAGGGAAAGGTAAGGGATTGCCCCTGCCACTGAAGGGTCATTTGGTGCGTGGGGCCAGGGTTTAACAACACGTAGAAGTCGGGGTCAGCCAGGTGCAGAACCTTTTGGGTTAAGACCTGTTGAGAGGAGGTGACGCGAATTATCAATTTCCCTTGGGTACCGAAGACCCCCGGGTCTTCTGTACTGAGAGTTAAGCTATAAATTTTCTCCCCTTGCTTTCCCTCCAAGGGGAGGGAAATCTGCCCTTTATTTTGCTGGAGGATTAAAGAATGCTTGATCCTCTGAGGTAAGCTCTTTTGAGGAGGATGGAGGGGTCTCGCAAAAGCGGGGCTTATCATCTGGGCGGTTAAGAGAAAGCAGGCGAATAGAGAGCACTTTTTCCAGACTCTTTTATACGGTTCACCAAACACTTTTCTCCCCCCTATTAGGGAAAACTGTGAGGTTTCCCTGCTAAAAAGTTCACCTCTACTGCCTCTTTCTTTCCTCTTTTAGATAATTCCTCCTTTTAAATCTTGGAAAAATTACGATGATTGAGGGGAGTAGGTGTGTCCCAGGGGAAGAGGTCAACTCCCTTTGGAGACGAGTACCAGGGAGGGAGATTTATGCAAATTGACTCCCCTTGGCTTAGCGGAGATGGAACGCTTTGGGGATAGATGCTGGGAGGGAGATTTACCCTTTCTCTCCTAGCACCTTTAATAGAGTCTCTGCGGTATAAATATCTCGGAGAATAATAACTTGCACGGGGTCATTACCCAGAAAAACTGCGCTAAAAGGGATGCTCTGACCACCTAATTGTTGGAGCAGACGCTCCGCTTCAGGATGGGCTCGAGTAATGTCCGCTCTCATTAGTCGCACGCTTTTTTGTTTTAAGACCTTAATCACCCGGGGGTTTCTAAAGACAGTATTCTCGATATATTTGCAATTAGGGCACCAATCCGCTGTCCACTCTACTAAAGCGGTTTCTCCGGAGGATAACCATTGAGTGAGCGTCTTCCGGTTAAAGGGAACCCACTGCAAACCCTCCGAGGTCACAGTGGTTTCCGAGCTTCTTACCTCCTTGGTCGGGAGGTATTTAGAAGAGTAGGCAATTCGGGCACCAGCCAGGATCAAAAGCAAGGCAGCTAGGTTGGTCAGCCATCTTCTCCGGGGATGAGCAGTTAAGCCTCCAAAGCGGTGGGTCACCCAGACCCCTGTCCCGATGGAGAGGAGAAAGAGGAGGAAAGGGACGTGGAGTTCTGGGGGGAGGAGATGGACGAAATAGATAGTCACTCCAAACATAACGAGAGCCATCCCTTGTTTCCAGGTTTCCATCCAGGGACCTGGCCGAGGCAAGCGTTTGAGCAATTGGGGTTGAGCTACTAAGAGGACATAGGGTAGAGCCATCCCCAATCCGATAGTGAAGAAGGTAAGGAGGATAAGGGGGGTAGGTTGCATTGCTGCCCAAGCGATAGCTCCTCCTAAGAAGGGGCCGCTACAAGGGGTGGCTAGGACGGTTGCTAAGGCACCCATTCCAAAGGAGCCGAGGTAATCTCCTCCCGAGAAGCGTATCCCCGCGATTTTCTGCGGTACTTGAAGGGTGAAGGCTCCCATCAGCCAGAGGCCCATAGTAAAGATAAGGGCTCCCAGGGTGGTGAGGAAGAAAGGATGCTGAAATTGAGCCCCCCAAAGGGTTCGGGCGGAAGCCATTATCGCTCCTAGGGCTAAAAAGATGGAGAGGATCCCCCCAGCAAAGGCGAGGGCCAAACGAAGGGCCTTCCTCGGATTATGTTGAGCATGCTCCAAAAAACTGTAGACTTTGAGGGGAACTACCGGAAGAACGCAGGGCATCACATTCATAAGGATGCCCCCCAGGAAAGCGGCCAACAGAATCCACAGCCAGGAACCTCTTTCTCCTTCGACCTTAACTTGGGAGAGAAGGTCTTTGTCCTCTTGGTCTGCAGAGGAGGAAGAGGGGATGACTTCTTTGGTTCTCCCCTGAGGGAGAGGGTTCCCCTTGGAAATATTCCCCATTGGGGTGAGTCGGTTAGGCTGGGTTCGGTTTCCTACGGTTATAGAGAACCTGGCCCGGGCTTTAAGGGGGATACAGGTTTTGGGAGTACACACTTGGCCTGAAAGGGTGACTGTAAGATCATAGTTACGGGGGGAGGCCTTGGCCTTCACTTTGACCGGGATGGTTACTAATTGCTGGCCGGTATAGACCCGATGATAATCCACTTGGCCTCCCAAGTCGGTTTTGTGGAGGTGAGTAGGAGGCCAGCGGGGTTGTCCAAAGGTAAAAGGCGCGTCGGAAGGGAAGGTGAGAGTAGCGGGTTGGGCAGGAATAATCTTGCCTCCAGGTTGAGGTCCATAGAACCAAGCTCCAGGTTGTACCCGGAACTTAAGGAACAGAGTAAACTGATCCCCCGGTTTAACCTGTTGATGGCTCGCCCAAGCGGTGGCTGAGAGCATATCCGGCCGCTCTCGCTGAAGTTGGGCTTGAGCAGGTTCCTGCCAAAGTAGAGCTTTTAGAAAGAGTGCTCCAGCAAAGAAAAGGTAGAAAATCCGTCGAGTAAAAAGATGACTTCTCATTTTATCCATTTTGCCTCTAAAGAGGAATCTCTAGTGATTAAGAAAGCTTTCTTTTATTTATTCTGCTCGGCGAAAGGGTTGGTCCCCTTGTCCTTAGAGCAAGAGGAAGAGCTCCATAAACTATAGACCTCTCCTCTGGGGGAGAAGTTCCTTGTAGAGAACGGATACTCGACAGCAGGCAAGCTTTCCTTGACACGGGTCATCGGCCAAGATACAATAAAGAGGGAGTATTTCTCCTTAATTTTAGTATAAGTTTTGTTCGTTTGGGAGTGAAGGGAGCCAGCGAAGGTAGTTGGGGGAGCGTTTCTCTAGGGTTTCCAAAGAGAACGCCCTTTCTTTTTGCTTTATTTAAAGGAGGTAAAGGATGCCCGTTCGTGTGGCAATTAATGGTTTTGGCCGAATCGGCCGAATCTCCTTCCGGGTGATGGCCGAAAAGTATGCCGATCAGATTGATGTGGTAGCTATTAATGATCTAGTAGACCCGGAGACCAATGCCCATCTCTTAAAGCACGATACGAATTACCGGGCTTTTCCCGGCACCGTAGAAGTGCGCAATGGTCATATTGTGGTTGACGGCCGAGAGATTAAAGTTTTTGCCGAACGTGATCCCTCGAAGTTGCCCTGGGGGGACCTAGGGGTGGACATCGTCTTAGAGTCCACCGGGGTTTTTACTGATGGGAATAAAGCCAAGGCCCACCTTGAGGCAGGTGCCAAGAAGGTAGTGATTTCTGCCCCCGCCAAGAATGAAGATGTGACCCTCGTCCTCGGCGTTAATGAGGAGATGTACGACCCTGTAAACCATCGGATTATCTCGAATGCTTCGTGTACCACTAACTGTTTGGCCCCTCTCTGCAAAGTTCTCAATCAGGAGTTTGGTATAGTAAGTGGGTTTATGACAACTATCCACTCTTACACCAATGATCAACGGGTGGCGGATCAAGCTCATGAGGATCTGCGCCGAGCGCGGGCGGCTGCGGTGAATATGATCCCCACCACTACCGGAGCAGCTCGGGCTATTCATCTGGTGATTCCTGAGTTGAAGGGGAAGATGCACGGAATCGCTATCCGCGTTCCCACCCCTACAGTCTCCTTAGTGGATCTAAACGTCAACCTATCTCGGGAGACGACGGCCGAAGCTATTAATGAGGCCTTTAAGCGGTACGCGGAGGGGCCGATGAAGGGGATTCTCGCCTATACCGAGGAGGAGCTCGTCTCCTCTGATTTTATTGGAAACTCCGCTTCTAGTATCGTGGATGGGTCGTCTACTCTGGTAATCGGAGGAACCTTAGCTAAGGTGCTAGCTTGGTATGATAATGAATGGGGTTATTCCTGTCGGATTGCTGATCTGATCACTTATATGGCTCAAAAAGGAATTTAGGTCTTCTTCTCTGAGGGATAACACGCCTCCGTAAAGCTTTACGGAGGCTCAATTTTTGCAGAGCATTATTAAGGGCCTCCTAACCGATTCCTTTAGCCTCCCTTTCCTTATCACTCGGAGTCTATTCCTGAGATGAGACGCCATCGAGAGACAGGAGTTTTTTGCGCTTTAGCCCTGTTGTGTCTCCTTTGGGCGCTTTTAGCGAAGGAGCGTTTCCTCAACGGAGATAACTTCCGAAGTGTTGCGGAGAGGATGTCCTTTATCGGAATAATGGCTGTAGGGCAAACTTTGGTTATTTTAACGGGAGGGATTGACCTTTCTGTATCTGCCCTTTTGGCTTTTACAGGTTGTTTATCTGGGATGTTGGTCAAAGAGGGCCTTCTTCCCTCGGTTGTAGCGCCTTTCCTGGGTATCTTGGTAGGTCTTCTAGCGGGATTGGTCACCGGGGGGTTAGTAGTGGGAGGCAGGGTTCCTCCTTTTGTGGCTTCTCTGGGGATGATGTCGGTGGCTCGTGGCTCTGCTTATGTGCTCACGGAGGGAAGCATGATTTCCGATTTTCCTTCCGCTTTTCTCGCTCTAGGGCGTGCTCAAATAGGGCCTTTTTCCCTTCCCACTGCTCTCTTACTCTTTTGGGTTCTCTTGGGTAGTCTGCTCCTCCTTTGTACCCCTTTTGGCCGGTACCTCTACGCAATTGGGGGGTCTGAGGAGTCAGCCCGTTTATCAGGGGTCCCTGTAAACCGGATTAAGTTGACGGTGTATGCTCTATCTGGTTTGCTCGCAGGTCTGACAGGGGTTTTGTTTGCCAGCTATTATGGGGTAGCTCAGGGGGATGCAGGATTAGGGATGGAGTTAGATGTGATTGCGTCAGTGGTTATTGGAGGGGTGAGTCTCTCGGGAGGGCAGGGGTCGATTATCGGTGCTTTGCTCGGCGTGGCTCTGTTAGTGATCCTGCGGAATGGAATGGTATTGTGGAATGTTCCGGCCTTTTGGCAAGAGGTCTTTATTGGTGGCGTTATTTGGACAGCCGCTCTGATGGACTCCCTTCGGCAACGGGAGAAGGGGGGGAGTCTGTGGAAAGGTTAAAAGGGAATAAACTTTGGAGGGATTACGAGAGGGTGAAGAGAATTATCTTTTTCTTTTGGGGGTTCTTCTGGATCCTTCTGGGAGGCTGTAACCCGGAGAGCACTCCTCCATCAGGGCCTGGAGAGAGGCTCTCAAGGGAGGCGCCACGCTTCGCTTTGTGCCCCAAGATGCTGGCTAATATCTTCTTTGATGAAGTTCGCAAGGGAGCGCGAGCGGAGGCGAAGAGGCTGGGCCTCCCGGAGCCCGATTGGGTTGCCCCAGCCCAGGGAGACCCCGCTCAACAGGCCTCAATGATCCAAGACCTTATTAACCGTGGGGTGGATGGGATCGCTATCTCGCCTAACGCTCCTGATAGCATTATACCCGTGGTAAAGAAAGCTCTAGAGAAGAAGATCCCGGTGATCTGTTTTGACTCGGATGCCCCTCAATCAGGCCGCTTAGCCTATGTCGGTACAGACAATTATAAAGCAGGAAAGATCGCAGGGCAGGAGATGGTTAAAGTTTTAAAAGGAAAGGGCAAGGTGTTAGTCGTATCAGGAGGGAAGACAGCCTTAAACCTGAATCAGCGTATTGAGGGGTTTAAGGAAGGTCTTCGCGGTTCTCAGGTTGAGATCGTCAGTATCCAATATTGCGATGACAAGGTGGAAAAAGCCCATACTATTCTCCAGGATTATCTTCGGGGGCACCCGGACACTGCAGGAGTCTTCGCTGTGGGAGGGTGGGCGGTTCTTGCCGCAGGCCCCATTTTCAACCAGATGGGCTTGAAAGGACGGGTGAAGATCGTCGGCTTTGATACCTTAAAGGAGGAGCTGGACCTGCTCCAACGGGGAGTGGTTCAGGTCCTTGTAGGGCAAAGGCCCTATCAGATGGGGGTTCAAAGCCTTCGCCTTTTGTACGATCTTTATCAAGGCAAAAAACTCGATCGAGAGATTTATGACACGGGGGTAGATATTGTGACCTCTCAAAACTTGCAGGAATATCTCGCTAAGCAGGCTCAATAGGGTAGGAATCAGCTTTTATTCTCTTCTTTAGGGTAACAGAGGCTGGAGATTTGTTAAGCTTTCCTAAAGAAGGGTAAATTGGATAGGGGAGTAGAGGTGAGGGATCCGCAAAGGCCTCGGGATTGAGATCTCTCTAGAGAAAGAGGTGAGAACGTTGGAGCTGCACATTGGCCTGCGAGAAGAGGGTGGTATCGCTGTCGTAGATTTAGAAGGAGAATTAGATACTTATAGCTGCGACAGCCTGAAGCAGAAGATTGTCTCCCTGACTGAGGCAGGAATCAGCAAAATTGTGCTGAATATGGGGGGAGTGAGTTACATTGATAGCGCTGGTTTAGGGACTCTCGTCGGGGCTTTAAAACGGACGAGAGAGCGGGGAGGAGGGTTGAAGATCGTTCGGCCTAATAGTCAGGTCGAGAAGGCGTTTAATATCACTGGTTTAGTCCGGGTTTTTGACCAGTATGCGGATGAGGAATCGGCTCTTCAAGCGTTCAAAGCGGAAGCAAAGGAATGAGCTCTTCAGAACTTCAACAGTGGCTTAGCCAGCAGATACGGGTGGGTGACGGTGCTACGGGTACCCAGCTTCAGGAGAAGGGGTTAGTCCGGGGAGCTTGTCCGGAGGAGTGGAATATTACTCATCCAGAGGAGGTAGCTTCTATTCCCCGGGCCTATGTTTCAGCGGGCGCCGAGGTTGTTACTACCAATACCTTTGGGGGTAATCGGGCACGTTTGGCTCACTACGGTTTTCAAGACCGGGTTTATGAGTTTAACACGGCTGGGGTTCGCCTGGCTCGGGAGGTTGTGGAGGGAAAAGCCCTGGTAGCTGCTTCGGTGGGGCCGACCGGTAGGTTTCTCGAACCCTTAGGAGATATGTCCGAGGAGGAGTGTCGGGATATTTTCCGGGAACAGATCCAGGCTCTGGCTGAAGCTAAGCCTGACTTTATCCTCCTTGAGACCTTTTACGCTTTAGAAGAAGCTCAGATTGCCATCGAGGAAGCCCTCCAGACGGGTTTGGCGGTGGTTTGTAGTATGTCCTACGACCTAGGAGGGCGAACGATGATGGGGTTACTCCCTGAGCCTACCGCTCAGGCGCTCTCTCGGTTTGGAGTAGCCGGTGTAGGGGCGAATTGTGGCAGTGGTCCGGAACAGATGCTCGAGGTGGTTCAGGGGCTCCGGCGGGGTACCCAACTTCCGGTCTTTGCCCAGCCGAATGCCGGAATTGCCCGGTTAGATCAGGGGAGGGTGAAGTATGATCTGACCCCTGAGGAGATGGCTCGGTGGGCTTTGCAGTTTGTGGATCAGGGTGCTCAATTGGTGGGAGCCTGCTGTGGAAGTACCCCCGCTCACATCGCAGCGATCCGCCAAGCGATTAATGAAAGGATATTCAAAAGAGATTAAGAGATTCTGAGAGGAGGATACAG
The DNA here is from genome assembly GCA_964429225.1 of uncultured bacterium. Lineage (GTDB taxonomy): Bacteria > Armatimonadota > DTGP01 > DTGP01 > CAYSAW01 > CAYSAW01. Next base: position 446,123 of record CAYSAW010000001.1, on the reverse strand, counting down.
CATCTTGATGAGGAGAAGAGTTTTAAAGTTTTTACTGGGGTTAACCCTTTTTCCCCTTCTGTTACTCTTAACTTTCGGTGGGTGGAGTTGTAAGCCTCCATCACCGCCGGGAGGTGGGTTAGGTCCTGCCGCAGAAGGGGAGATTCCCATCGGTGAGTATGAGGCTCTTACTGGAGGGACCGCCTCTTTTGGCCGAACTACCCACAATGGGGTTTTGTTGGCCGTGGAGGAGATTAACGCAGGGGGAGGAGTGAAAGGTAAGAAGATTAGGCTGTTTACTGAAGATGATCGAGGCCAACCCCAAGAGGCGATTACCGCGGTTACCAAGTTGATCAATCAAAATAAAGTGAAGGCTGTTGTGGGGGAAGTTGCTAGCTCACGCAGTTTAGCGGCGGGGCGGGTATGCCAGTCCGCTCAAATCCCGATGATTACCCCTTCTTCAACCAATCCCCAAGTCACCCGGCTGGGGGAATATATTTTTCGTGTCTGCTTTACCGACGATTACCAGGGTAAGGTGGTGGCCCGGTTTGCTCGCCAGGACCTTAAGCTCTCCCGGGTGGCTGTTTTGGTGGATAATAAGCAGGATTATAGCAAGGGGTTAACGGAATCCTTTACCCAGGAGTTCTCTTCTTTAGGGGGAACGGTGGTTGCTACCGTAGCTTACGAGTCTGGTGACACCGACTTTCGGGGGCAGTTAAACCAGATTCGGGCTAAGAATCCCGAAGCGATTTTCGTTCCCGGTTATTATAATGATGTTGGCCTCATTGCTAAACAGGCCCGGGAGATGGGTATCAAAGTCCCTCTGTTAGGCGGGGATGGTTGGGATGCCCCTGAACTGCTCCAAGTGGCTGGTTCCGCCTTGGAGGGGTGTTACTTCAGTAACCATTATTCGAAGGATAGCCCCGACCCTCGCTCGGTGGCCTTTGTGCAGGCCTATCGCAAGCGTTTCGGAGAAGACCCCAATGCTCTTGCCGCTTTAGGATATGATGCAATGAAGCTGTTGGCTGATGCTCTTGGGCGGGCGAAATCCTTGGAACCCAAAGATATTCGTGAAGCGATTGCTGAAACAAAGAATTTCCCCGGAGTCACAGGTGCTATCACTATTGATGAAGATCGTAATGCAGTAAAACCCGCGGTTATTCTACGGATTACCGGAGGGCGGTATACGTTGGCAAAAACCTTCCCTCCGGGAAAATAGTAGAAAGGGGAGGGAGTCGGTTTACGCTACCCAAAGGGTTTTGGTAGTACGTTAGTCCCCTCCATACCTGAGGAAGGATTAGGGTGATTGCCTTCCCCTTCTCCCCCTTGCGCAGGTTAAAGCCTGCAACTACCAAAGCTAGGGGTTCGTACAGGGGATGACGCTTGATAATTTGAGGAGAGGGCATATCGCTGAATGTCCTTACCTAACGAGAATCTAGACTTTCTCCTCAGATGTCCCTCCTGGCCTCCAGAGGGGAGAAACCGGAGAGAATCTATCTATCGTCTCCTCCTCGCTGGTGTAGTGTGCCAGGAGGGGCAGATTTTGGCTTGCCCGAGCAAACCCCTGGGAGGTGGTCTCCTTGGATCGTTTCTTGAGTCTGTTATTTGAGGGTCTTGTATTGGGGGGAGGATATGCTCTCATCGCCTTGGGCTATACGATGGTTTATGGGATTTTGCGTTTAATCAATTTTGCTCATGGCGATGTTTATATGGTGGGAGCTTTTATAGCTTATTTTACCGCTTTGGCCCTTGGTCCCTCGGCCTATACTCCTTTGGGCATCACCTTGGTTACTCTTAGCGCCATGGTGGGTTGTGCGTTGTTGGGTGTAACGATTGAAAGGATTGCCTATCGCCCTCTCCGGCAAGCTCCTCGCCTAACCGTCCTCATTACCGCCATCGGAGTCTCTCTCTTCCTCGAATATGGAGGGCAGTTACCCGTGGTCTTTGGTCCTAACGACCGTCCTTTCCCCCAAATTGTTCCTGCTCGCATTCTTTACCAGCAAGGTGACTTTGTGATTAATACTCAGCAGGTGTTGATCCTAGGGGGATCAGCTTTTCTTTTGGCCCTCCTTCGGTTTGTCGTATTGAAGACGCGTATCGGCCTTGCAATGAGGGCGGTACAAGCTAATGCCCTGGCGGCCGCTCTAATGGGGATCAATATCAATCGGGTCATTTCTTTCACCTTTGCGATTGGGTCTGCGATGGCGGCTTCTGCAGGAATTGTTCTCTCTCTCTACAATCCTAAAATTAACCCCCTGATGGGGCTAGTGCCTGGGATCAAAGCTTTTACCGCTGCTGTTATAGGTGGGATAGGGAGTATTCCTGGTGCTTTACTCGGAGGGTTAGTGTTGGGGATGGTAGAGCATTTGGTGAAAGCTTCTCCTTTATCCAACTTCCGGGATGCAGTGGCTTTTGCCCTCCTGATCCTCATCCTCCTTTTCCGGCCTACTGGCTTGCTAGGGGTAGGAGAAGTAGAAAAGGTATGATGAAAGGCACTTTCCCTGTGAAGGGGCTGATCCGAGTAGTTGTTGTTCTCATTGCGCTGGCCTTCCTTAACCATTTCCTTCCTCTATGGATGGACCCTTATTATTTCCGTATCCTCGGTTTGCTGACGGGTTTAAACATCATCCTAGCAGTCAGCTTAAATATCATTAATGGCTTCACGGGGCAATTCTCTCTTGGTCATGCAGGTTTTATGGCAGTTGGAGCTTATACCTCCTCTGCTTTCACCGCGTATCTGATTAATCGTCCAGCGGATGAGATGAGTTTGGGGGCCCAAACGGGGATAATGCTCTTCGTTTTGCTTTTAGGCGGTATAGCAGGAGGGCTTGCGGGGTTGTTAGTGGGGATACCGAGCCTTCGGCTTCGGGGAGATTACCTGGCTATTGTTACCCTAGGGTTTGGGGAGATTATCCGAGTTTTAATCCAGAATATCCCTCAGGTAGGGGGGGCTAGCGGTTTTCCTGGAAGTGTGCCGGTTCAGATCCCCGCTCTCACCCGGTTCTTCTGGATTTGGGGGGTAGCTCTTGGTACCATCACCTTGTCCCGAAACCTCCTTCAGTCCTCTCATGGGCGCGCTTTGTTAGCGGTAAGAGAGGATGAGCGGGCCGCCGAGGCTCTGGGGATCAACACCACTTATTATAAAGTTCTGGCTTTTGTTCTCAGCAGTTCCCTAGCAGGAATGGGAGGGGCTTTATTTGCTCATCTCGATGCTTATATCCACCCGGATTCCTTTACCTTTCTCCAGAGTATTGAGATGATTGTTATGGTGATCGTTGGGGGGATGGGTAGCACGACTGGAGCGGTGCTAGGAGCGGTGATCGTCACTTGGCTCCCGGAGATCCTTCGCAACCTGGATGAATATTTGAAAGCTGTGGGGATCTTCCTCCCCTTCTCCCTTAAGGAATATCGAATGGTCCTCTACGCGGTTTTGTTGATCCTTCTGATGCTTACCCGACCCCGCGGGTTGGTGGGAGGGTGGGAGCTCTCTTACCGTACCCTGAATCATTTCAAGACGGCCTTTGGGAAACGCCTCCGCCTCTCCTCCCGGTTCTCCCACAAGGGTTAAAGGAGGGTTTTTGACGCCTTTTAGCCTTTTGACACTCTCTCCATCTGCAGGTACAATCAAGCTGAGTACAATGAAGATCCGCGTTGCCATCGGGCAATTAAAACCGCATAAGGCTGATGTTAAGGCTAATCTCCAAGCTATTGGTGACCTTTTTACCCAGATTAAAGAGGAGAACCTAGAAGTAGACGTCCTTGTCTTCCCCGAGACCTTCCTTTCAGGCTATTTTCTGGAGGGGGGAGTTGCGGAGGTTGCCCGTAGCCGAGAATCTCTCTTTGAGGACCTCCAAGCGGAATATCTCCAAAGAGTAGGAGAGGAAGCTCCTCCTTTGGATATTGTCCTCGGTTTTTACGAGATTTACGAAGGAGCTCACTATAACGCTTACCTCTATGCCACCCTCGCAGGGCCAGAGCAGGGGATCCGCCACGTCCACCATAAAGTCTTTTTGCCCACCTATGGAGTGTTTGATGAGGAACGCTTTGTCGCCCGAGGCAATCGTTTTGAAGTCTTTCCCACCCGGTGGGGGAAAGCCGGCCTGCTCATTTGTGAGGATGCTTGGCATTCCTTAGCTCCAACTATCGAAGCTCTTCAAGGAGCAGAAGTGATCTTTGTGGGAAGTGCTTCCCCGGGACGCGGGTTTGAGGGTACCGAGGTTACCAGCGTTAGCCGATGGAAGCAGATTCTCTCGGGGATTGCCCACGAGCACGGAGTCTTTGTGGTTTATGCAGGACTAGTTGGCTTTGAAGGAGGAAAGGGGATGTCGGGCAATTCGATGGTTCTCTCTCCCACAGGAGCCATCCTTGCAGAGGCTCCCATCCTCCAAGAATGCTTGTTGTTCTGCACCCTCGATCTGGAAGACATCCCTGTAGCCCGCTTTAATTCTCCTATCCTACCTGACCTGAAAAGTGTACTCCCTGACCTGGTGTTACAGTTGGAAGAGATTCTGGAAGGCAGAACGCGGAGAAATCCCGGTCAGAAGCTCTCAGGAGGGCGGACCTTCGGGTGGGCAGGATAGACTAGGGGTTAGAGAAGGATGAGCGTGGGTTATTCGGAAGGGCTTCTAAGGTGAACCAGGGTAGAGCTTTAGGAAAAGAGCGGAAGGCTCCATTCGCTGTTGGTGAGGAATCACCCCAATGGCTCGGTTTGCTCATCATAGTGAGGAGGAATTTGCCAAGCTCTTAGATTTCTACGGCGTCAAGTGGGAATACGAACCCCGAACTTTTATCCTGCGGCGAGATGAGAAGGGTAATGTAAAGGAGTGTTTTACTCCGGACTTCTACCTTCCTGACTATGACCTCTATGTTGAGGTGACCACCCTTAAGCCCTCTTTAAACACGAGAAAGAACCGGAAGATCCGGTTACTCCGAGAACTCTACCCCGAGGTTCGAATCAAGCTCTTTAAGTTGAATGATTTCCGTAAGCTCCTTCGCCGTTACGGTTTGGAGCATCGATTAGAGGAGAGAATAGCAGAAGAGAAGGGATAAACCCTTTAAGGAGAGAGGATCTTGAGCGCAACGGTAATGATCATAGGAGGGGGGCCTACCCAAGGCCCCTTGATTGAAACTGCTCTGGAAATGGGGTTGCGGGTCGTCGTCGCTGATGCTCATCCCGTTAACCCTGAGGTGTGGAAGGCACATTATGTCGTGCGAATACCCGCCCAAGACCGAGAAGGGCTTCTGCTCGCTTGCAGAGACCTTAAGGTTGACGGGGTTCTCACGAGTACAATGGATTCGGCGGTTCCTACTATCGGTTGGTTGAACGAGCAGTTGGGGCTAAAAGGGGTGAGGGCGGAGCCTGGAAGGAAATCCGCTTCCAAGCTAGAAGCGAAGAGAACTTTCCTCTCAGCCGGGGTTCCCACTGCTCGATATGCTTTGATTACCCCCTCCCCGGACTTAGAGGAGATGGTTCAGGCCCTTCGAGGGGCGATGGAGGGGGCGGGATTTACCTTCCCCGTTATGCTTAAGCCAGCTCGGGGGGCGGGTTCCCAAGGAGTTTATAAGGTGGAGGGTTTGGAGGATGCACGCCGATACCTGCCTGATGTGGCCTACTGGGCTGGGCAGGCCCAGGCTGACATCCTGGTTGAAGAATTTATGGTGGGCCGAGAAGTCTCTGCAGAAATCATTACCCTTGGAGATACCCCGGTGATCCTTCAGTTAACGGATAAAACGATTACCCCGCCTCCCGTTTGCATTGAGGTTGGCCACCTCCAACCCTCTACTGCCTGGGAAGACCCGGTTTTGTTGGAGCAGATTCGAAAGGTGGTCCAGGAAGCTATTTCTGCGCTAGGCCTAACCGATTGGCCTACTCACCTCGAGCTGATGGTTACCGCAGAGGGGCCTAAGGTTGTGGAGATTAACCCCCGTATCAGCGGCGATACTATCGGAAGTCATCTCGTCCCTCGCTCGACTAACGTAAGCTTTTTGGAAATTTCTTTAAAGACCGTTTTAGGTCAGTTGGATCGAGAGGAATTAGTATCTTTTTTGAACCCCTTTCGCCAATGTGTAGCTGTTCGATTTGTGCCTCCGATCCCGGGGAAGCATCTTAAGGGTATCCGCTGTGATCGGATGGACTTGGTCGATGCTGTTGTGACCTATCATCATTATGGCCACCTGATGGGGGAATTTCTGTCGAATTATGACCGTTTGGCAGGATATATCACGGTGGGGAAAACCCGAGAGCAGGTGCGCCAACAGTTGGAGGAAATCTTCACCCACTTAACTGTGGAGACTTTGGAAGGGAGTGTAGGAGGGTAGTTAGGGAGAAGGGGAAGGCTTCGGCATTCTTCATAAACCGTGTTGAAGAACGATCTTAACGTTTAGGAATAAAGAAAGTATTGGTGATTGGCCTTGAGAACCCTCTCTCCTGAATTTCGTCTTCTGTGGCAGGCTATTCACCCCCCTGGGAAGATATGCCCCGATTCTTTGGAGCAATCCCTCTCCTCCAACCTGGACTGGGGCCAACTTCTGCGATCGGAGGCTTGTACCTACTACCTTCCCTTGCTTTATTCTCGTTTGAAGGACTTCCATCTTTTGGATCGCCTGCCTGAGGAGTACGCTACTCTCCTCCAAAAGGCCTATTACGGGTCCCTTGTCTATAACCTCTTTCTAAAGGAGACCGTTGAGGATCTGCTCGCCTCTGCTTCAGAGGCAGGCCTTCCTGTTGCCTTGTTAAAGGGGATAGCTCTCCTTTATATCCTCTACACAGATCCAGCCCTGCGGCCAATGGTGGATATAGACCTTCTTATTCCCCGGAAGGCCCTCAAGGTGATGGAAGCTATCCTCAAAGAGAAGGGATTTATCCGGAAGCCAGAGCGAGTTCCCCCTCACCATCGGGCGTATATGCATCGCTCGGGTAGGCCTTTGATAGAAGTCCATCTTAGTCTTCAAGCAACGGAATATTCTTTAATCTCCTTTGAGAGCCTCTCTCCTTATTTGCAACCTTTAACCGTTGGGCAAGGCACGCTTTGCTCCAACTCGGGACAGCCTCTAGTGTTTTTCCCTTCCCTGCAAGTTTTGCACGCTCTCCTTCATTCAGCAGTTCATCGTTTTGTGATAACCCATCCTTTGGTGGATATAGCCTGGTTATTAGATCGTTATCCTGTGGATTGGTCTCTAATTAGCCGATTAGCGGTTCAATGGCGGGCAGGAGGGGTGCTCTATGCTGGGCTTTTATCCGCTCGGGAATGGGGGTTGCCCATCCCCGAAACGTTTCTTGACCAGATCCCCTTTCCCGGCTGGCGGAAGCGATGGCTTCAAAAGTGGATCCAGAACAGAGGTCTTTTTGACCCTCTTGCACCCCCTCGCAGCTTTCGGGGAATGATCTATACCTTGATCACCTCACCTATTCAGAGCTGGGGTTATGTCCTTCTTCGCCATTGACGGATTGCCGTTATAGGGGTGCAATGAATTGCACCCCTACATATTGTCACCCCTCCTTTCGTGCGATATAATTCCAAGGGTAGACTGCTCTAGAAGGGAGATCGCTTTCCGTGGCCACGAATGAACGCCCAGATGGTCGGGGGCCTCTGGAGCTTAGACCGGTTAAGATAGTTCGGGGCTTTTTAAAATACGCCGAAGGCTCTTGCCTTATCGAGATGGGTAATACCAAGGTGATCTGCTCTGCTACCGTTGAGGACCGGGTTCCTCCCTTCCTTAAGGGAACCGGAAGTGGATGGATTACTGCTGAATATGGGATGTTGCCTCGTTCTTGTGTCACCCGGCTCCAAAGGGAGGTGGGTAAACCCTCCGGCCGGCACCAGGAAATTCAGCGGTTGATCGGTCGGTCCCTCCGCTCTGTGGTCGATCTCCAGGGGTTTGGAGAGCGAACTATTGTGATGGATTGTGATGTGATTCAGGCGGATGGAGGTACCCGTACTGCCTCGATCACAGGAGCTTTTGTCGCCTTAGTAGAGGCCTTTGATTGGCTAAGAAGGGAGGGCCTGTGCCGAAATATCCCCGTCTATGAAGTGGTGGCAGCGGTGAGTGTGGGAATTGTGAACCAGCAGGAGCGCTTGGACCTCTGTTACGAAGAAGATAGCGTTGCAGAAGTGGATATGAACGTAGTGATGACTGAGGATCATAAGCTAGTGGAGGTCCAGGGAACAGCGGAGGGAATGCCTTTCTCCAAGGAAACGATGAATCGTTTGATTGAAATTGCAGACTATGGGATTACTCAGTTGATTCAGAAGCAGAAAGAAGTCCTTAGCGATTTACTCTAGGGGCACAGGGTACTATTGGTGGATAGTCGGGAGTTGGCAGGAACTGGTTCCCCTCCCCACACGCAGAGAGAGGTTAGGAGTGGAGGTGACCCTGCTCAGGCTGAAGCCTGCGGCTACCAAATTTATCTCGTAAAAATCCGATGAAATTAGTGATTGCTACTCGAAACTCCGGGAAGTTGGAGGAGATTCGCTACCTGCTACGGTCGCTTCCCATAGACCTCCTCTCCGCCGAGGAGGTAAATCTGCCTGAGATTCCGGAAACAGGTTCTACTTTTACCGAGAATGCCCTTCTCAAAGCGGAAGCAGCTCTTAAGTATACCGGCCTTCCCTCTTTGGGGGAAGATTCAGGGTTAGAAATAGATGCTTTAGGAGGAGCTCCAGGGGTTTTCTCCAGCAGGTATGGCAGAACGGACTTAGAGCGGATCCAGCGGGTGTTGGAAGAGATGGAGTTGGTTCCTGAGCATCGCAGGACTGCCCGTTTCCGTTGTGTAGTGGCTTTAGCCTTTCCTCATCAGCCCATCAAGGTAGTTGAGGGCATTTTAGAAGGACGGATCCTCCATGAGGCCCGGGGAGCTTATGGCTTTGGTTACGATCCGATCTTCTTCATACCAGAATACCAGGCTACCCTTGCCGAACTTCCTCCTGAGGTGAAAAACTGTATCAGCCATCGAGCCAGAGCTTTTGAAGAAGTGCGCCGGGTTTTAGAAGAGAAAATCTCCCCCATCCGATAGGTTTCGGTAGCCCTAGGCTTTAGCCTGCGCCAAGGGAAGAGGGGGTACCCACCTTCTCCGATTATTCTTATTCCCGATACAAAGATGAACCCCAGGGCAAAGCTGATGGATGAGGGACTCTTTCTGATTTTCTAGCGGTATTAGGAAATTTGTTTTTTTTTTCACAAATAGTATCATTGTCCTGGGGTTGGGAGATTTCTAGAGAGTCACCTTATCCTAACCTTACACTGAGATCCCCCTTGGCAGAAGGAGGGAAAAAAGGCATAGAGAAGATAAGAAAGGGAATAAGTAATTTTTTAAGGGAGATATGGTATAATTAGATTCGGTTGGTGCTTGAAATACCTTGGATGGAACCCCAAGGAGGGTGGGTGAGTTCCGGTTTTTCCCAGGATAATGAGATAACAAGGTTCTCTTTTTATCTTTAAGGCTTGCTAGAGGTTTTTCCCTGGATTTTTCAGAGGGCGGAATACTTCTTGAGAGATAGATTCAGGGAGATGAAAGGAGTTGTTGATATCTTAAAACGTTTATACTGACCGACTAGTCAGAATTTCGAGGTTCCTTAGGAGACGGATCGAAAATATGTCTTTACTAAACGAGAAAGCTTCTTCTCAAACTTTGGAGCCTCCAGAGAGCCACTTTACGCCGCCCGCTGTTACCGGAGAGGCCTTACAGGTTTATTGGCGCATTCTCCGAAAACGCCGATGGGTGGTAGTGGCAGGGGTGCTTGTTTCTGCTCTAAGCGCTATTGTCCTCCTCTCCTATCTTCCCAAGGTCTATACTGCTGCCAGCCGGGTACAAGTTAAGCAACCGCTCCGAAGAGTCATCTTCTACACCGGAACCGGTAGCGATACCTTACCTAATGAGTTTGCTTTGTCCACTCAGGCCCGCATCATTGCCTCCAGTCTCACCGCCCAAAAGGCGGTAGAGATCCTGAGGGAGGAGGAAAAGCTTCCGGTTTCTGTGGGTGAGATATTATCTAGCGTTACCACGACCACAGAAGAGCCCGATTTAATCACTATCTCCACCAAGCACTCAGACCCTCGCAAAGCGGCGGCTATTGCCAATGCGGTTGCCAAAGCTTATGCAGAACATAGCCGAATAGATGCCCGCCGAGAATACAGAAGTGCTCAGGATTACCTAGAAAAGCAGATTAAAAAAGTTCGGCAGGATTTAGATCGCATTCAAGAGAATATCCGTGCCCTTCAGTTGAAACGGGCTCTTCCCTATCCCTCTGCAACTCTCTCCACTCTCCTCGAAGGCAGGATCGAAGGGATGACCACTGAAGATTACACTACTCAGGCCCGGCGTGCTCGGTTAGAGGCAGAGGCCCTAAAATCAGAAATCGAGCAATTACAACTTCGCATTCAAACAACCCCCCAGTGGCATATGGTCAAACGTCTCAGGGAGAACCCCGATCTGTCTGCCCTTCGGTCAGAGTTGACTCGTGTTCGGTCGGAATTAGTCCGACTTCGGGCAGAGTACGGGGAGGAGCATCCCCTGATCAAACAGATGGTCGAGCAAGAGGCGAATATCTTGAGCCAGATCAAGAGCTTTAATAAGAGTAAAAACCAGTATGTCTATGTTGAGGAGAAAGAGGAGAACCCTGCTTTTAGGACTGCTTATCAAGAGCTGATGCTCAAGCAGGTGCTCTATGCCCAGGTGATGGCTCGGGCCGAGGCTTTGCAATCTTTAGCGGAGGTGGAGCAACAGAAGGCTAAATCGGTTAGCGAAGCGGAGCTTCAACTGCTTCGTTGGAAGAGGTTGGCGGATGTTACGGATCGGGCCTATACCCGTTTGCTGGAGCAACTCCAGCAACAGAGGGTCAACGAGGCGATGCAGTTGGGGAACGTTAAGATTATTGACCTCGCAACGGTTCCCTCCCGGCCAACTTTCCCTCAGCCTCTTAAAGTGATCGTCTTCTCTCTGGTTTTCGGTTTAATGTTGGGGATTGCCGGTGCGCTGGTGGAAGAAGCTCTGGATGTTACTGTGAGAACCCCCTCAGATATTAGCCGGCTTTTAGGAATTCCTGCTTTAGGCTTCATCCCAGAAGTAGGAGAGAGAGCCTCAAAAGGGCGCTTTCCCCTCATCTTCAATAATTCTCAGCTTCACCTGGTAGAACCCTTCCGAATGTTGGCTACGAGTTTGAAGTTCACCCTTCGCAATACTACGGTAAAAACCCTGGCGATTACAAGCTGCGGGCCGGGGGAGGGGAAGACCTTTGGGGCTATCAACTTGGCAACAACTTTAGCCCAGGCAGGACATAAAGTGCTCTTAGTAGAGGGGGATTTACGGAAACCGGGTTTTGCCCATCACTTTGAGGTGCCTTCCTATCCGGGGCTTGCCCACGTTCTCGTCGGTGCGGTTCCTCCGGATCAAGCCATCTTGCCCACAGAAATCCCCAACCTCTGGGTAATGGTTGCGGGAGAAACCCCTCCTAACCCTCCTGCCCTTCTGGATGCGGAGGCCCTCCCTTCGCTCCTTAAAGACCTTCGGGAGAAGTATGATTTTATCATCGTAGATACTCCTCCTTGCTTGAGTATGCCCGATGCCCTGATTTGGGGGTCGAAAGTGGATGGTCTCTTGTTCGTGGTTGCCCATCTGAAAGCGACGAAAATCGCATTGCAAGAGGCTCAGAACTTGATGAAGCGGGCGCAGGGGAACGTTGTGGGCTTCTTTCTAAACCGGGTTCGGCCGCAAAAGAGTGACTATTATTACGAGTATTACCGCTATTACTACCAACCCTATTACAGTAGTTACTCTGACAGAGCTAGTGCCAATGGGAAGCTTTCTCCTAAGCCTTCCTTCCGGGAGGGGGAGGTACGAGGGACTGAAAAAGAGACTCAGCCTTCTTCGGAGTGAGACCTTTGCCTGAAAAAACAGATTTTCAAAAAGTAAGACGGAGGTTACTCAAGGCAGGGGTTTATCTTGCTCCTGCTATCTTAAACCTTTCTGATTGTCTCCGCTATGCTTGGGCACAAGGCGGACCCCGTGCCCAAGCGCCGGTAGATGTGCCAGTAGACGTGCGGTTAGGTGTAGAAGTGCCAGTAGAAGTGCCGGTGCGAGTACCAGCAAGGATAGAAGCCAGAATTACCATTCGCCCTCGATAATGGAATGAATGCCCAACCCCGAGGAAGAGATTTATTGGTTTTCGTCTACGGGATGGCTTGTCCCTTGAGATGCGATTTTTGCTGTCATCCTGTGGAGGAATATGGCCCGGTAAAGATGCAGAAGGAGGAGGTGATTGATTGGATTCATCAGGCGTCGGAGATCCCCTCCTTTGACCTAGTGGTCTTTACAGGAGGAGAACCTTTTGTCTATTACAAAGAGATTTTAGAGATTTTGAAGGCCACCCAAGCTTTGAACTTTCGTGTAAGGATTGTGACCGCCGGTCACTGGGCCAAGAGCCTTGAAGGGGCTAAGGAGAAGCTTCTCCCCTTAAAAGAGTATGGCCTTACTGAGCTTTCGGTCTCAACCGACCCTTCTCATCAGGTTTTTGTGCCTGCGGAATATGCAGAAAATGCTTTAAGGGCTGCTTTAGAGGTAGGGCTTATAGCCGAAGTTGCCGGAGTCTTCTGGGACCCTGATTCCAAGGTGGAGGATTACGTTCGCATTCCTCAGGGGGCTTATATCACCCGGCATTTGGCGATTCCGATTGGCCGAGGGAAAAACCGCCAAGTAACCCCCGAGGATTACCGCTTAGGGCCAGAACGATTCCGAGGTTGTGGGCGATACCGAGCTTTTGATGTTACCATCTACCCGGACGGGGAGGTCTATCCTTGCTGTTCAGGGGGGTTTAACATTCAAGCCAAGCTCTCTTTCGGGAATGTTCGGAAAGAGCCTTTAAAGGAGATTGTAGAGAGAATCCATAAAGACCTCTATACTCGGTTGGTGATGGAAGCGGGTTTTATAGTCCTCTATGAGTTAGCCCGGTTTAAGTACCCTGACCTCCTTGCCCAGCTCCCTGAAATGTCCTCTTATCTCAGCCCCTGTCAGCTCTGTGCTAGGATTCACTCGGATCCTTCTCTAATGCAGATTCTCGGTCCGGTGATGCGCTATGCGGAGGAAGTCTTAGGAGGGTTGGAAGAGCTTTTGTTGGAGGAGAGGGAAACCCGAAGAGCAGAGGTTCCTCAGGGATGATGGCTAAACCCCAACGTCTTCCAGGGCTCCGGGTAAAGGAGGTGGAAGAAGAGCTCCTCATTTTTAAACCTGAAACGGGAGAGGCCTTTTTGCTTAACCCCACTGCCTCGGCTATTTTCGAACTCTGTGATGGTGAAAGATCCGTTTCCTCCATTGCTGAAGCCATCCTCAATCTGGTAACCGCCGACCCCGAAACCGTTCAAGCAGATGTCATCAAGGCTCTGGAGGAGATGCACCAGAAAGGTTTGATCCGTTTTGTAGAATGATTCTCCGTTGCTTCCTATCCTACACTTTAGGGTTTTTTACTCCCTCCCCGGAAATCCAACAGGACCTTCTGGAGTTAACCTCGCTTTTCCCCGAATTGGCCCCAGGAAGAGCTCCCGAGGTGCTTTATCGGATTGAGGCAGAGGAGGGAGGCTACGCTGTTTACAAAGGCGGGGCTATTTTGGAGAAGGTTCCTCGGGAAGAAGTATTTCGTGTTATCGAGGAGAGTTTGATCGATGATCTTATCATTCCCTATAGAGAGGAGGTATTACTCCACTCGGCGGTACTTGTCAAAGACGGGTTTGCCCTTCTTCTCCCCGGTTTGAGCAAAAGCGGGAAGACTTCTCTGAGTGTTGCCCTGTTAAAACGGGGGTTTCACTACTATTCGGATGAGTTAGCCCCGGTTACCTATAATTTGAGGGTAAAACCTTGTCCTCTTCCTATGAAAATTAGAGAACGGGTCCTTCTGGACCTATCCCCCTTTGAGCCGGAGTTGCGTCTTTGGCCTCTTCCCTTCTATGTAGAGGGGCAAAAGGTCTTCTATGCCCTTCCGACAGGGAATAAACCTCCTTTTGAGGAGGGAGTGCCGATTAGGTTGGTCGTTTTTCCTATTGTGCGTTCAGGTCTTTCCTTGGAAGGAGTGAGGATCCCTCCTAGCATAGGGGGGATGAACCTTTTGTTTTACACAGTTAACCGGGAATCTTTGGGGGAGGAGGGGTTTGAGGTGGCGGTGGAGTTGGCTCGGGAAGTTCCCTGTTACGTTTTGAGGGCGGGTGCTATAGCGGAGGCTACTCGGGAGATTGAAGCCCTTTGGGCGAGGGAGTCCCCCTCCCCGCCCAAAGGGAGGGGTTAGGAGTGGGGCGATCCTTCGCAGGCTTTAGCCTACCGCTACCAGAAAGGTACCCCCTATCCTCCCCCATCAACGGGGGATAGGTGTAGGAACAAATTCCCTTAAATCCCCTCTAAAGGTTTTCACGGTCTTAGGGTTTAAAAGATCATCGGGTATTATCAAAGAAAGGAGAGCAAACCCGTGAAAACCCGCCAAATTATTTTCCCCGAACCGATGAAAGCTGTTCTTGAAGAGGTGGAGCTGACGGATGCACCTCTAGGAACGGGGGAGGCTTTGATCAAAACGGAATTCTCTGTCATTAGTGCAGGGACGGAAGGGGCGCATTTTTCCGGTTTGGAAGCTCAACATCCTGGCCGAACAGCTCCTTTAACCTATCCTATTCGCCAAACCGGCTATGGCAACCTGGGCCGGGTGCTGGAAGTGGGTCCTGGGGTAACTCAAATTGAGCCAGGGGATCGCATCCTCACTTTTAGCCCTCACTCTGAATATGTACGTGCTAATGTTCAACGCTTTGCTTTAAAAGTGCCGGAGGAGGTAGACGGCCCCTCGGGTGCGGGTTTACGAATGGCGGGGGTAAGTGGTACCCTTCTTCGCCGGGCTACGTTGAGGCCTGGGGATCCTGCAGTGGTTATTGGTTTGGGATTAGTCGGCAATTTCGCTGCTCAAATTCTGCAGATTAGTGGAATGGAGGTGTTAGGAGCCGATGTGAGCAACTTTCGGTTGGGTAAAGCTCAAGAGGTGGGTCTTCGTAGGTGGGTGAACCCTCAGCGTCAAAGCTTGCAGAAGGTAGTGCAAGAATGGACACAAGGTAAAGGAGTCCGGTTGGTGGTAGAGGCAATTGGCAAGCCGGAGCTTATTCTTGAATCCATTCACTTGCTTCGGCGCAATAGTGAGCTGGTCCTCTTAGGGAGTCCTAGGGCTCGGTTAAATACAGATGTTACCCCCTTTCTTAGCCGAATCCATTTGGCTGGATTACGGGTAGTTGGTTGTTTGGAATGGCTGGAACCTATCCCCGATTCAGACCTTTACCCTTATTCTTTGGAAGACACATACCAGAAATTACTGCGGTGGTTACTCCAGGGGCAGTTAAAAATCCGCCCTTTGATTACCCACGTGCTTTCCCCTGAGCAGTGTCAGGAGGCTTATTTAGGTTTGCAGGAGAAGAAGGAGGAATATCTGGGAGTGGTCTTCGATTGGAGTCAGTTAGCTTGAGAGTTTCTGATTCTACAAGGGGGGATTGCTTTTTCTCCCCCTGGCGTAGGCTGAAGCCTGCGACTACTACCAAGCATCTACCGAATCGCTCTGAGAGTAATCGGGAAAAACTAAAGGAGATGGATTGGGAGAAAGAAGAATAGGAACTATGATACCCATCATCCTTGCTTCCTCTTCCCCAAGAAGGATAGAATTAATGGGCTTATTAGCTGTTCCCTTCACTGTGAAGCCTAGTCCTGTTGATGAGCCTATACCTGAGGAAGGGCTTGATCCTTACCAATATGTTTTGAGATCCGCCCGACACAAGGCGGAGGTAGTTGCTTTGGGGATTGAGGAAGGTTTAGTTATTGGCGCCGATACGATTGTGGTAGTGGATCAGGTGATCCTAGGGAAGCCTCGGTCCATGGAAGAAGCTCGGGAGATGTTGAAGAGGTTATCAGGACGGTCGCATTTTGTTTTGACCGCCCTTTGTGTAATCCAAAAGGGAAGGGGAGAAGAGAAGCGGAGGTGGGAGGAGGTGGTATCTACAGAAGTTTGGTTTTACCCCTTGACGAGTGAAGAGATAGAAAGATATGTGGCTACTGGAGAACCGATGGATAAGGCGGGAGCCTATGCTATCCAGGGGAGGGGGGCAGTACTGATTGAGAAGATTTTCGGGGATTTCTTTAATGTGGTAGGACTACCGGTGGCCCGGTTGGCTCGAATTCTAATGAGCGCAGGAGTACCCTTATGGGTAAACCTGCAGACAGGTTTACCCTCTTGGTAAAGGCTCATCCTAAAGGGTGTGACTAGTTTCCCCCCACCCTGACCCTCCCTGTGGATGGGGGGGGGAATCTTGGTAGATATTGGTAGATAGCTGTAGGCTTTAGCCTATGTCCATCCCCTGTCGACGGGGGTGATAGAGGGGCAGCTCCTTTAGGGTAAGGAGGAAAGATGAGCAAAGGGACTATACTCATCTCTTCCCGGGCTTTCTTCGGGCCAGAAGGGAAGCCTTTTTTGCAGCCGATCCGGGAGGCAGGATACGAAGTGGTGATGGCTCCTCGCCCCAGCCCCCTCACGGAGGAGGAGCTCTCAGCTTTGTTGAAGCCAGGGATCATCGGTACTATTTGTGGGATGGATCACTATACCCGGCGGGTTTTATCTCAGGCAAGGTCTCTTAGGGTAATCTCTCGGACAGGAGTTGGATTAGATAACATCGACCTCCCGTCTGCTCAGGAGTATGGGGTTAAAGTCTGCTCGACTCCGTACCTGAATGCTAACGCAGTGGCAGATTTCACTTTTGCTCTGATTCTTGCTTTGGCTCGGAGAATTCCAGAGGCGCTGGAGGCGGTTCGTTCCGGTCAGTGGAGGGAGATTACAGGAGTAGAATTAGCGGGGAAGGTGTTGGGGATTATTGGATTAGGAACCATTGGAAAGAAAGTTGCGGAGCGGGCCAAGGGCTTTGGAATGCAAGTGATTGCTTATGACCCTGTTCAGGATCACCAGTACGCGGAGGAGTATTCTCTTCGCTATTGCGATTTAGAGGAGTTATTGAGGGTCTCTGATTTTGTCACCTTACACTGCACTCTGACGCCGGAGAACCGAGGGATGATAGATGAGCAGGCTTTGAGGAAGATGAAACCTACCGCTTTTCTCGTCAATTGCGCTCGGGGTGCCTTGGTGGAGGAGAGGGCTTTGCTAAAGGCCCTTCAGGAGGGTTGGATTGCTGGTGCTGCTCTGGACGCTTTTGTAGAAGAACCTTTACCCCCCGATCATCCTTTTCTTTCGCTATCGAATTGTTTATGTACTCCTCACACCGCCTACGCCTCTGGGGAGGCGAATCGGGCGGTATGCCAACAAGCGGTCAAAAATCTATTAGAAGCTCTTCAAGAAGAGTAATAGGAGGCTAGCGGTTTCTATAAGCCCCTCTGACGGCCTCTGTGACGACCTGGATGGCGTAGTCAATCTCCTCTTCGGTGGTCCCTCGCCCTGTGGAGAAACGGAAGGTACCGCGCGCCCACTCAGGAGGTACTCCCATCGCCTTCAAGACGTAGGAAATTTCTGGATTTCCAGAATGGCAGGCTGATCCTGTAGAGATAGCGACTTTCTCCTTAATCCTCTCTAAGAGGAGGTGGGCTTCTATCCCTCGGAAACTTAGATTGAGGGTGTTTGGGAGCCGTTTCTCCGGATGGCCGTTAAGCCTTATCTCTTGGAGGTTTTCGGCTAGTCCCCGGTGGAGCCGATCCCTCATCTTTTGGAGGTGTTCTTGAGTCTTCTCCATCTTCTGCTTTGCGATCTCACAAGCTTTTCCTAGGCCGACAATCCCTATGACATTTTCTGTTCCCGCCCTCCGACCCTGCTCATGCCCTGCTCCATGGTGTAAAGGAGGGAGTGTTATCCCTTTTCGGATATAAAGGGCACCGATTCCCTTAGGAGCGTACATCTTGTGGCCTGCTATTGAGAGGAGATCCACCCCTAATCGTTGAACGTCCACCGGGATTTTCCCTACCGTTTGGGCGGCGTCGGTATGGAGGAGAACCCCATAATCTTTGGCGATTTTACCGATCTCCTCGATGGGTTGGAGGGTTCCCACTTCGTTGTTCGCCTGCATAATGCTGATCAGAATCGTTTGAGGGGTAATAGCCTTCTTCACTGCTTCGGGGTCAACTAAGCCGTAGTGGTCTACAGGAAGATAGGTAACTCGGAAGCCGAGCTGTTCGAGGAATTGGCAAACTTCTAGTACTGCAGGATGCTCGATTTGGCTGGTTATAAGGTGGTTCCCTCGAGGGCGAAGGGCATAGGCAACCCCTTTAAGGGCAAAGTTGTTGGCCTCGGTGCCTCCGCTAGTAAAAACCACTTCCTCGGGATCACAGTTTAAGAGGTTAGCCACTTGGGACCTGACTTTCTCAACTGCTTCCTTAGCAACGAATCCATAAGGGTGATTGCTGGAGGGGTTCCCAAAGTGTTCTTCTAAAAAGGGTTTAATAGCTGAGATAACCTCCGGGTGAAGGGGAGTAGTGGCGTTGTAATCCAGGTAAACGGGTTTTTTCATCGGCTTAATTCCTTATGAGTCCTCGGGATATGGGAGGGAGGTACAAGGAACTGAAGAACCTTCCCAGATTGCTGAGGTTTTCATAACCCTATTAGGGCATACGCTCTAACTGGTTCAGTTGGTTAGAAGCTGCTCGGTAGAGGGGGGTATTCTCCTTCTGGGTTTCAAGGATAAATCGGAGGATCTCTTGGGCTTGAGAGTGCTTCTCTTGGAACATATAGGCAGCTCCCAAGAGGTAGAGGGCAGTGTCCCTCTGTTGTCGGAGGTTCAGTAAGGTTTCTCGGTCTACTTCTTTTAATTGAGGATTTGCCAGGATTTGGGCCATTTTGGCTTCTGTAATGCGCGCTCCGCGCAGGCCGGAGATCTCCTTCAAGGCCTTCTCATCCGTTTTTTGCCCCGTGATTCGGTTAATCTGACGGAGGATATCTTGATCCACTTGGTTCAGCTCTTCTAGCCGGGCCTTAACTTCTTCTTCCGAGCTAAAATCATTGGGAGGTAGGCCGGGGAGAGGATCATTGACCGTACCTTTGTTTCCCAGATCGGCTTTGGGTTTAAGGGAACCGGAAGGGTTTGAGTTTTTAGGGGGTTTGGGACTGGAGACAGGTTTCAGGTGAACGGTAGGAGTTTCTTGATTCTTTTTACTAGGTTGTGCTGGCTTTTTGTTTTGAGAAGCTTTCTTTCCTTTTAGGGAGGAACCCCAGGCTTCTTCTTCCCACCGTCGGATTTGAGAGGTGGGGGGAGATGCAGGTTTTCCCTTGCGGGCGGCGGGTGCAGCCAATAGGCAAATTCCACTTAAGATAAAAAGGCTGATGGTTAAAGTCTTCAAAGTCAATGTTTTTCCCTCCTTCATAGAGCTTCAATAAGATTGTCGGATTTCCCTTCCTTAGGGATGTAGGTTTTTCCTTTTTCCCTTCACACAGGGGAATTCTGAAAGCGGATCGAGATAGGGAGTTTAGTATTTGCAGGGGGCTTGTGCCCTTTCTTTGTTAACTCAGGGCTCCTATTATGTTAGACGAGTAAGGGGAGGGAAAAGTTCCTCTGAAGAGGGCTGGGGGAGCTGGTAGAGGGGTAGTGAATGGCACTCCTACCAGCGTAATAGGTTTGAGTTTCAGTTTATAGGGGTGAGGATGGTTTTGGTAGTCGTAGCCTTTAGCTTGTGTAAGGGGGAGGGAAACCGGGGATTGGGTTAGGAGGGTTCAGTCGTAGGAGTAAGGTGGTACCTTGCCCCTACATTTGCCTGCGCACTGTGTGCACCTGCTGGGTTAGACCCATTTCGAGCTCTCTACATTCAGGGAGGTCTATAGAATTTGCAATTTGCAAAGATATATATTAGAATATTCCTGAGAGGGTAAAGTTGACTAAATTAATCGAATTAGGTGAGATGGAGACCAAAATGGAAGAGTGGGCAACACCCCAAGGCCCTCCGGGGCCCATTCCCACCTGGGACCTTGTTTTAAAGCGAAACTCCCGCGAGCGCATGAAGAAAGAGAAAGCGCCGCTAAAAATATTGGACGAGCTCCCTCAGTTAATCGAGAAGGGTTACGAAGCCATCCCCGAGGAGGACATTGTTCGCCTTCAGTGGTATGGGTTGTACCACGACAAGCCTAAAGTAGGCTACTTTATGCTTCGGGTAAAAATCCCCAATGGGTGGTTAACTCCCTCCCAGTTCCGTACGATTGGTGAGCTTTCTGTTCGTTACGGGAGAAGCTTTGCAGAGCTGACCACTCGCCAGAACGTTCAACTCCATTGGATTCGCCTTGAGGACCTCCCGGAGGTTTTTGAGGTTCTCTGGAAGGCGGGCTTGAGCACGACGGGAGGTTGTGGGGATACCGTTCGCAACATCACGGGTTGTCCTGTCGCTGGCATTGACCCTGAGGAGCTCTTTGATACCTCCGCTATTGTTCGAGAGGTGGCAGCCTTCTTCTATGGCCATCCGGATTACTCCGACTTGCCCCGGAAGCATAAGATCACAATTTCTGCCTGCCCCTACCAGTGTAATGCCCCCGATTTTCACTGCATCGCCTTTATCGGTGTGCGGAAGGAGGACCGGGAAGGCTTCGCGGTTAGAATTGGAGGAGGGCTGTCCTCAGCCCCGCGTCTCTCCCGAGATTTGGGAGTTTTTGTTCCTGTGGAATCTGCTCTCCCTGTCCTCAGGGCCATTATTGATGTGTGGCAGAACAATTTGCGCTATCGTCTCTCCTTCGTTAAGGCCCGCCTGAAATTTATGGTGGATGATTACGGCCCCGAAGCTTACCGGCAGATGGTTGAGGAACGTTTGGGGTATCGGCTAGAGGATTATCCTGCTCCCCTTCCTAAGGGGGAAACGGATCATTTGGGGATTCATCCCCAAAAACAAGAGGGCTTTTATTATGTCGGATTCCCTGTGCCCATCGGGGTGGTAACCGGTGAGCAGATTCAGAGGATCGCTGATGTCGCTGAGGAGGTGGGGGGCGATCTTCGTTTAACCCGTCAACAAAACTTTATCCTGGGGAATATTCCCGAAGAGAAGTTAGAGTGGGTAGTAAGGTCTGTTGGCGAGATTGGATTCCCTCTGCATATCAATCGGATTTGGGGGCGTTCTGTTGCTTGTACTGGACAACCCCTTTGTAACTATGCAGTTACAGAGACAAAATATAAGCTGAAATCCTTGGTGGAGCATTTGGAGAGAGTCTTTGGGGAGGAGGCTTCTTTGGTGAAAATCCACTTAGACGGATGCCCCAATGCTTGTGGTCAGCATTGGGTCGGAGACATCGGTTTGCAGGGTACAACAGCCCGAGAGACCGATGAGTCGGGGAATAAGCTTCAGGCCTTTGATATCTTCCTTCGAGGAGGGTTAGGCTTGCACTCAAATATCGGACGGCCTTTGGTCCGTCGAGTTCCCGCCTACGCGGTGGAGGAGACCGTGGAACGATTAGTCCGGGCTTATTTACAAGAGAAGAGGAACGGAGATTCCTTCCAAGATTTCTGTGCCCGGCACACGGATGAAGAGATCGTTGCCATCGCTACCGGGCAACCTGTGGAAGCGGTGGCATCAGCAACTACCGAGAGACCTAAGGGAGGCATACACAAGTAATGGAAGTCATTGGTGATCGGGTTATTCTCGATGATTACGAAGCTGGAGAGTTAGCCATTGAGTTTGATGATAAGGAGCCTCAAGAGGTTCTAGAATGGGCCTTTGAGACTTTTGGAGATAGAGTGGCCCTGGTTACCGCTTTCCAGTCCGACGGAATGGTTCTTTTGGATATGGCTTGGCGGATTCAGCCGGGAGTTCGGGTGATTTTTGTGGATACGGGGCGAATGCACCAAGAGACTTACGATTTCATTGAAAGGGTGAGGGAGCGTTACGAGGGGGTGCGCTTGGAAATCCTGTTCCCCAACGCTGCAGAAGTGGAGGCGATGGTTCGCCGTCACGGGGTCAACCTCTTTTATCGGTCGGTGCCACTCCGCCTTCTCTGCTGTCATATCCGTAAAGTTCGTCCCTTACTCCGAGCTTTAAAAGATCTGGATGCTTGGATCACCGGTTTGCGCCGGGAGCAATGGGCTTCCCGAGTCAATATTCGTAAGATTGAGTTAGACCACGATCACGGAGGTATCGTGAAGATCAGCCCCTTAGCCGACTGGACCGAGGAAGAGGTTTGGGATTATATTCGGGCCAACGGGGTTCCTTATCATCCCCTCTACGATCGGGGCTATACGAGTATTGGTTGTGTTCCTTGCACTCGCCCTATCCAACTGGGCGAGGACTCCCGAGCAGGGCGTTGGTGGTGGGAAACGAATGCTCCTAAAGAGTGTGGGATGCATTGCCCCATTGAAACGGGTGGCTTCGAGCATGAAGTGGAAGCCATCCTGGGAGAAGCAGTTCATCTCCAGGAGGATTGAAGGGGCCTAATAAGTCAAGTAGGAAACCTTAGGGGATGAACTGCTAAAACCTTTGCAAGGTTATGAAAGAGGAAGAGAAGGTTCTTCATATAGGGACGCAGGAACAAGAACTCCTTGTGCAAGAGGTCTCCTCCCTTATCCAACTGGTGCATCAAACGGAACAGAGGATTCGGTACGAGGCTTTGCAGAAGGCCCTCTTAGAAGGTCAGGTCCCTCTTGACCTTCAAGAAACATTGGCTTCTATCCTGGAAATGGGTTTGGAATCTGGAAGAATTCGGAGGGTCTACCGAGCTGAAGGAGAGCGATTATTAACCGAATTGTACCGCCGAACCCCTCGAGGGAAGCAACTACAACAGTGCCTCCACCAAGTGAATCAAGCATTGGCGGTTTTGAAGGACCGGAAGATTACTTCTCTTCGTTTTGACATGAGGACCTTTGGTACTTACACTCTCCGTATTGAAAGTGATGAGTGTGAGGTAACGCTGGTCATCCGCCGAGAAGGGGTTGAGGTAGAATCCCTAACGGTACCTTTTTAGAGCCTCATGAAATTCTTTCAAACGCTAGTAAAGCACAGAAAGGAGGATTGTTGTTGCAAGAAAGTCATCAAGGGTTTACCCTCTGGTTTACTGGCCTCTCCGGTGCAGGAAAGTCTACTTTGGCGAAGAGGTTGGAGGAGGAGCTCACTGCAAGAGGCTACCGGGTTGAAGTGGTAGATGGGGATGAGTTTCGTACTCGGTTATCCAAGGGGTTGGGCTTTTCTAAAGAGGATCGGTTAGAAAACCTTTCTCGGATCTCTTATGTTTGCAAGCTACTCAGTAAGCATGGTGTTATTGCGATTGCAGCGGCTATCTCTCCTTATCGAGAGGCCCGGGAGAAGGCACGAGCGGAGAACCCTCACTTTATTGAGATTTACGTTAAGTGCTCCTTGGAAGAGCTCATCCGCAGAGATGTTAAAGGACTTTACGCTAAGGCCCTGAAAGGTGAAATAAAGCAGTTCACCGGGATATCCGATCCCTATGAGGAGCCGGAGAATCCCGAGATTGTTGTGGAGAGCGATAAAGAAACCCCAGAGGAGAGCGTACGGAAGATTTTAACCTATCTGGAAGAGAAAGGTTATCTGGAGCCTCTAGGGGATGGTAAACGTCCCGGTTGGAGGAAGTCTCCTTTGTAATCTCAGTCCCACATAAGTAGGGAACTCTTCCTACATCGGCCATATGACCTTTATAACGAGCCGGCGGGTAAACTTTTTTGCATTGGGGTCGCCAACGATGAAAAAGTGTTCCACTCCTCCGTATCCTGACTGCCGATAGGCGAAGTAGAGGTTTGTGCCGCCTGTTTGGGCTACCATCCGGCCACCTATACCGCGTTGAGGGGAGAAATCGTAATTAAAAGTGAGGATATGTTGCTGGCGGTCCTCCTTATGGCGTAGGATTTGGGAGGATAGGCCGAAGGTTAGTTTTTGTCCAAAGCGCCAGGTCGCCCTAGGAGTGATGAAAGTGATGGGAGCTCCTGCTTGTTTCCCCCAGGAATAACTGATCCCGAAATTGTGGAAGGGGTCTGAAACCCTGGCTCTGAAGGAGAGAGACAGAAGGCTATCCTCAAATTGTTCAAAGCGCCCTCCCTCCCAACCGAAATCCATCCCATAATCATTGCGGGTTTCCAAGTAAACGAAGAGGGACTTTTGCCTGCGGAAGACCTGGCCATCATAGTGATTGCTGTTGGAAGAAGAGGCATCAATATAGAGGCTTCGCAGGGGGCCTTTACGCCATTCATTATTATAAACCATAAAGCTATTGAGGCCTTTGAAACCGGTGAAGGGGATGAATCCTAGTTCGTCCTTGAACCCCGGGCGAACATAATGAGGAGTAACGCCGAAGAAGAACCTGGGGGTTTGGTAGGAGAGAAAGAGATGCGCTACATCTCCGGTAAAGCGTCCTTTAACCCAGGAACCCGCCCAGGAGGTGTCTAAACCGAGAAAACCCTTACGAAAATTTTCACCAATAACCAAGACGCGGTTGGAATGCTGATAGTCATCCCGGTTGATGAAAGCAATATCTACGCTGGAGGTAGGTCCCATTTCATGACGACCTCTTACCACCCAATCCATCCGCTGGCCCCAATCCAAGGCGGATAGGAATCCCAGAGTGTCTCGTTCGGTTATCTTGCCATAGAGATTGATTCCTACATCGAAGGCAGGAATCCGTCGGCTATAGAAATATTGTCCCGCTACGCTTCCGCTTCGGTAAATATTGGCCCCTTCTGAAAAGAAGGGTCGGCGGTCAGGGACAAAACGTTCTCCATAAGAGAAGTCGATGCCTTCTACCGCTCCTTCTACATTTTCGAAGTCAGGGTTAAGGGTACCCACCAGGGTTAGAGAAGGTGTAAGAGTAGCCCGGAGGTCTATCCCTGAACGCCATCCTAGCCCTACTTTTTTCTGCCAGCCAGGGATAGCGAAGGGGAGCAGGGAGATTTGAGGGCGGAAGGGAGGGAATTGAACCCCTACCCAATGGCCGTCTAGCTCTAGGAACTCTTGCGGACCTACGTTAGACCACCAGGAATGGATTCGGGTGCGTTGCTGGAACCGGTCAAAGTTGATACCGCAGGTTACGGGGCCTTTTGTCAGCGGATAGTTGAGGATACTCCAGGGGATGGCCATCTCGACTGTCCAGCCATCTTTTACTATTTTCGCAGCCGCTCTCCAAGCTCCTTCCCACTCCAGCTTGGTCCCTCGCCCTCCAGCCAGGTTAGCAAATTGGGTCCCTAGGGGGTTAACTATAAAGAAGGACCGATCCTGAAACTTATGGGTATGGAAACAGTCAATAGAGAAGGCAACCCAATCTTCCCCTCGAGGTCGGGAGCCTCGTTTTGTCTCCCGGGCGACGATTCCCTGGGGTTGACTGTCATAAGCATAAAAGGCGACGTAGATGTACTTCTCATCGTATCCGAGGTAGGCCACAGTTTGATCTTGAACGAGGTTGCTGTAGAGGGCATCGGTAAAACGGTCGGCTTTAGCTGCTTCTTGCCAACAGGGATCGGAGAGGTCTCCATCAATCGCCGGAGGGGGGTTCAGGTGAACAGCAGAAAGTTCCCGCTTCGTTAGGTTCCCTTCTTGGGCACCAGCGGGCTGAACGAGTAAATCGATCAGAAAGAGTAAGACAGTGCTGAGAATAAGCTTCCTCCTTTCCTTCGTTCGGAAAAATAAGGGCCCGAAATGTAAATGTATATGGACGGGAAAGTAGCACCGAGTTTTTTGCATGGTTGGTTTACCTCTTTCAGGGTATACGATATCTCGCGGGGTTCTGTTAGCCCCTGAGGTTGGATGAATCTTTTCCTACTTCTATTATAGAACATTTTTTCGTAGATCTTTACCCCTTGAAGTAAAAGGTGAGGATCTTAAGGGAGGTTTCAAAAGTTGGTGGGATAGGGCGTTGAGAATCAGAGTGTTGGAGGGTGTTTCGGAAAGGAGGGTTCACCCTCTCACAAGGTTATCGGAGCGAGAGACAGAAGAGGGAATTGAGGAGAGTATTTCAGTCACACCCATAAATCTTGCGTACCATCAAGGAAACGGTTACTTACTGGAGTAATCGAG
Organism: uncultured bacterium; assembly: GCA_964429225.1. Classification (GTDB taxonomy): domain Bacteria; phylum Armatimonadota; class DTGP01; order DTGP01; family CAYSAW01; genus CAYSAW01. Next base: position 420,169 of record CAYSAW010000001.1, on the reverse strand, counting down.
GGTTTGAGCTCTCATTAGGTTGAGTAGTCGCTGGCTTGGCTTGCGACTCATCCCCGTTTACGCGAGGGTGGTCTCCTATTATCCCCTGCACCCGGAGGGTGAGGGAGGGGTGTTTGGTGCGAGGGTGGGTACAAGCCTGCCCCTACAGCCTGGGTTACGTACCCTAAAGGGTGCGGCTACCGAGCCTTTCTCCCACCCTAACCCTCCCCGTTACGGGGAGGGAACCTTGGTAGTTGCAGGCTAAAGCCTGTGTGCCGTCCCCTACGCGTGGGGGATTATAGGGGGGCGCACTTCTAGAGTGGGGCTACTAAAATTAAAGGAGAGAAGAAGATGTCCTCTTTTGTCCGAAAGTCTGGAGAAGGTGAGCTTCTTGCCTTCCCCTGGGGCCAAATTCGTTGGCTTTTTCATCAGAATCTTTCCCCAGGAGCAGAAATGACTTGTGGTTTAGTTTCCATTGAGCCTGGGCAGAAGAACCCCTACCATTTGCATCCCAACTGTGAAGAGATTCTGTACGTCCTCTCCGGAGAGTGTTTACATAGCCTTAGGGGGGAAGTTTACCGGCTTACCCCAGGGGATGGAATTCGCATTCCCCGAAATACTCCCCACGACCTCCGGAATTCGGGTGGGGAACCCCTGCAAATATTAGTGGTTTTTTCTAGTCCCAACCGGCAAACCCTTTTGCTGGAGGAAAAAGACTCGCCGCTGAGAGAAAAAGCCTAGTTTTTTAAGCCTAAGGTTAACGCAGAGTGTTGGGCTATGAGGAAGATCAAGATCTTTTCTCTTCTCCTCCTTTGTGGTGTTGTTCTTCTGCTTGGTGGTTGTTCAGGTTCGCAGAGGAGAGGCCAGGTATTGCGCATCCCTTTAGTGGTGGAGCCAACCACAATGGACCCAGCGGTAGTGCAGGATGGTCCCACCATTGAAGTTTTAATGCACATCTACGATGGTTTAGTTGAGTGGAACGAGCGGAATGAAGTGGTGCCTGCTATTGCAGAACGATGGGAGGTCAGCCCCGATGGACGCACTTATACTTTTTACTTGAGAAAAAACGTGCGTTTTCACAACGGGAAGGAGGTGACTGCGGAGGATTTTCGGTGGAGTTTGAACCGGGCCCTTCGGCCCGAAACGGCCTCTACTGTTGCCCCCACTTACTTGAATGATATCGTAGGGGCTAAAGAAGTGATGGAGGGGAGGGCAAAGGAGGCTAAGGGGATTAAAGCCCTCGGTCGTTACATCCTTCAAATTACCATTGACCGCCCTCGAGTCTATTTTTTAGCCAAGCTAACCTATCCTACGGGATATGTGTTGGACCGGGAAAGCGTTGAGAAGGATCCTCGATGGCAGGAGCATCCGGTGGGTACCGGCCCTTTTAAGTTGAAGGAGTGGGTTCACCATTCCCGGGTGGTATTAGAACGGAATTCTCACTATTTTGAAGGCCCGCCTCGGTTAGAACGCATTGAGCGGCCTATTATTTTGGATGCGGGGACCCGTCATCGTCAGTACGAAACGGGAGAGCTGGATATGACAGATGTCCCTATTGGTGAGTATGAGCGAGATAGGAAGGACCCTGTACTCAGGAGAGAGTTGGTGCTTTTAGATCGGGCCTCCGTTTTTTACCTCTGTTTGAATCAGAAGGCATTCCCCCCTTTTCGGGATCGACGAGTTCGTCAGGCTTTTAATTATGCGATAGATAAGGATGCTTTGATCCGAGTGGTGATGAGAGGAGTCCCCCGTCGGGCAGATGGGATCTTGCCTCCTGGGATCCCCGGTTTTGACTCTCATTTCCGGAGCTACGATTATAACCCAGCGAAAGCGAGAGCTCTGTTGGCTCAAGCAGGTTATCCTAATGGCCGGGGTTTTCCTCCCTTAACACTGACTTTTAGGGAGAATGCACCGGATATGAAGCGTTTTGCAGAGGGGTTGGCGGAGATGTATCGTCGGAATCTGGGAATTGATGTCCGCCTCCGGGGTTTGGAGTGGGGGACTTTTCTTCAGGAGAGAAATCGGGGGACTATGCCTTTCTATTTTCTCCGTTGGGCGGCAGATTACTTGGATCCTCAGGACTTCCTTTCGGTTATGCTCCATTCCGGTTCTCCGGAAAACGGAGCGTTCTATTCAAACCCTACTTTTGATCGTTTATGTGATCAAGCGGATGGAGAGAGGGATCCTCATCGGCGTATCCAGCTCTACCGCCAGGCAGAGCGCATTGCTATGGAGGATGCCCCTTGGGTTCCCCTTTACTTTCAGAAGGACATCGAGTTATGGAAGCCCTATGTCAAGGGGGTGGCTAACAGCTTAATGGGTCATTTGCCTCATAAGAGGACCTACATTGCACAATAGCCTGGCTCCTCTGTTGGAACTGGGGATAATGATTTTATAATGGAAGTGTGGAATAAAAAATTGGAAGTTAAGGAGTTACGACTCGGTTATGGGGATTTTTAGAAATATGTTTAGTCGCTTTAGCCGGGATATGGGAATAGATTTAGGCACCGCCAACACTTTAGTTCACGTTAGAGGCAGAGGGATTCTTTTAAGAGAACCTTCGGTAGTAGCGATTAACAGTGAAACCAGAGAAGTGTTAGCAGTAGGGGATGATGCCAAACGGATGCTTGGGCGTACCCCTAGTCAGATTATTGCTGTGCGGCCTTTGAAAGATGGGGTCATCGCCGATTTTGACCAGACAGAGAAAATGCTCGCCTGGTTTATTCACAAGGTTGCCCGTCGCCGGGGGATCATTCGTCCTAATGTGGTGATTGGGGTTCCTTCGGGGGTCACCGAGGTGGAGATGCGAGCGGTATTAGAGTCGGTGAAGCGAGCAGGGGCGAGAGAAGCTTACCTTATCGAGGAGCCGATGGCAGCGGCTATTGGTGCTGGGCTTCCAGTAGCTGAACCAGTGGGGAGTATGATTGTGGATATCGGGGGTGGAACCACCGAAGTCGCAGTGATCTCCCTGGGGGGAATTGTGACCAGCCGATCTATTCGAGTGGCTGGGGATGAGATTGATGAAGCGATCATCAACTATGTGCGCAGAACCTATAACCTGCTTATTGGAGAGAGAACCGCAGAGCAGGTGAAAATTCAGATCGGTAGCGCTTATCCTTTGGAGAGGGAGCTGGAGATGGAGGTTCGGGGGCTTGATTTGGTGAGTCGTTTGCCCCGCTCAGTCCGATTAACTTCCGAAAGCATCCGCGAAGCGATTCAGGAACCTGTAGAGCAGATTGTGGAAACCGTTAAGATGACCTTGGAGACTACTCCTCCTGAGTTAGCGGCGGACATTATGGAACGGGGGATTGTTCTTTGCGGGGGAGGCTCTCTGCTGAGAGGCTTAGACAAATTGCTCTCGGTTCGTACGGAGATGCCGGTCCACATCGCGGAGGACCCTATGACTTGCGTGGCCATCGGCACTGGCCGGGTTTTAGAAGAGTGGGATGAGTCCCCTATATTAAGAGAAAACCTAGTGAGCTCCCGCCACTTTAAGAGCTAAGGATGAGGTCTAGATTCGCTCGCTGGCGTCTTTTGGTGGTTCTTTTGTTTATGCTGGTCTCCCTCGGCTTTACTGTTGCTCATAACCGAGCTGTGGATCAGGGGCAACCTAGCCCGGTGACCAGCCCAGTCCTCTCTTTGATCGCTTGGGCTAGGCAAGGTTTAGGGGTTCTTGAGAATCCGTTCATCGCTTGGGTCGAAGGAGTTCTTTACTCACGCCGTCTCTCCGAGGAGGTGCGCCGATTAAGGGGCCAGGTTCAATCTCTAGAGGGTTTAAAGATCCGTTTAAAGGAGTTGGAGGAAGAGAACCGGCGCTTAGAAGCTTTATTGAGGTTGAAGGCTTCTTATCCCAAAGGATTACCTGCCCGGATCATTGGGCGGAGTCCCTCTTCTTGGTCGCAAGTGGTCGTGGTGGATCGGGGAGTGTTAGAGGGGGTTCAGCCTCGGTGGGTGGCGATAACGGAGAGTGGTTTAGTGGGGCAGGTGAGTAATGTCATTGGTCCCCATTCGAGTGTGGTCTTAACCCTGACAGACCCGAATAGCGGGGTAGCCGCGGTGGACAGACGGTCAGGGATTGTTGGGATTATCGAGGGGTTGGGCGAAGGGAGGGCTTGGTTTACTCACCTCCCTCCAAACCCGGATGTTCGCCCAGGAGATGTGTTGGTGACTTCCGGTATGGGAGGGGTTTTCCCCAAAGGACTGCCGGTAGGGACGGTTAAAAGCGTTGAGCGAACTGCGAGTGGAACCGAACCCCTAGTTTGGGTGGAACCCTTTGTCAAATTGAACTTAATCGAGGAAGTTCTTCTTTTACCGAGTAACCTCTCCGTTGAAGGGAATTATCGGCCATAGCTGCCTCATTTTTCTGGGAGCAGTTCTCCAATTTGCGGGCTTGTTTTATTTTTTACCTCCTCCCTTCCGACCTAATCTTCCCCTCACTTTCTGCCTTCTAGCTTCTTGGCAAAGGGGCTTTCTTTCCGCTTGTTGGTTTGGTTTCTGGTCGGGTTGGCTAGAGGCTGCCATTGCTGGTGGGAAAGTGGGAGGTTTTCTCTTCTCCCGTTTAATTACAGCCCTCCTTCTGGCTCGGTTACGGGAGGAGATTTACGCCGAGAATGCGGTGATCCAATCCCTGGCGGTTTTCCTAGGCACTGGCATAGCAGAAGGTATCTTTTACCTCTGGAATCCTATAAGAGGGCAGTGGGATTGGACAGCGGTTCCTGGAGAGATGACGGCTAATGCCCTTCTAGCTTTCTTCCTCTCCTTTCTTTTTAGAAGGAGAGGTCGCCTAAGAGGGTAGGAAAAGGAGATTTTTGATAGGCGTTAAAAGAGGAGAGCAGTTTTCGGTGGGGAGCAGGAAGAGCTAGGTTTTGGATCTCCGAAGTTTTGACCCATCGTACCGTTGCTTCAATTCCTGTTTCGGATAGATCAGCTTCATATTTAGGGAGAGTTTCCGCTACTCGGTCTCCCAAGGGGAGGCAATCGAAGGCAAAGAGGAGAATCCTTCGATAAGTAATGGTGTGGCGAAGGGTCCCACGCAACCCCTTCACTCGGACCGGCAAATCCAACCATTCTTGGGCAGCTCTTATCGCTCCCTCTTCCGGCGGTTCGCCAGGTTGGAGGTCTACCTGAGGGAGGGCCCATAGTCCTCCCCACACCTGATCTAGAGGTATTCTAACCACTGCTATAGCCTCCTCCTGGTAAACCACGGCAGCCGAACGATAGAAGAGCTGAGCTTTAGGGGAGGCGGGAGTTTGGGGGATCTGCTCTTGAAGATTGAGGGCGAAGGCTTGGCAGTGTTTCTGGAGAGGGCAGGAATGGCAAAGAGGATTGCGGGGAGTGCAAATCGTGGCTCCTAATTCCATAAGAGCGGAGTTCAGCTCCGCGGGAGGGCCTAAGGTCACAAGTTTCCCAGCTTTTTGCCGAAGCTCCTTACGAAGGGGAGAGCGCTTAGGATTTCCACACCGACCATACAACCGGCACAATACTCTTTCTACGTTGCCATCTATCAGGGGGACGGGTTGGTTAAAGGCGAGAGACAGAAGAGCCCCCGCTGTGTACTCACCGACACCAGGTAGTCGGAGTAGGGCTTCCTTATCTGCTGGAATCTGCCCATGGTATTTCCAGAGGATTTGCTGAGCTGCTCGGTGGAGGTTTCTAGCCCTTTTATAGTAACCCAAGCCGGACCAATAGCGCAAAACTTCCTCTTCATTAGCTTCTGCCAGGGATTGCAGGGTAGGGAAGCGCTGAAGCCAACGTTTGTAGTAAGGGATCACCGTGGCTACCTGAGTTTGCTGAAGCATTACCTCACTCACCCAGATTGCATAGGGATCCCGGGTTTGCCTCCAAGGAAGGTCCCTTTTCGCCTCCTGGTACCACTTTAGCAGAGAGAGGGCGATCTCTTGATCTTTGTTTTGCTCCTCTGCCATTTGATTTTACTCTCTGGTCTCCCTCTTTTCGGGGAGGGAGGGAATCTCGATAGGAAGATCTGGGCGGTTGCCCCATTCTCCCCAGCTGCCTAAGTAATTCCTGACTCTCTCATAGCCGATGAGGCGAAGAGCGAGGTAGGTGTGGGCTGATCGGTAGCCTCCCTGACAGTAGGTAATAATCTCTTGGTCCGGTGTAACCCCTGTCTTCTGATAAAGTTCGTGCAGGTCCTCGGCCTTTTTGTAAGTACCTTCTAGAGTTAGATTGTGAACCCATTCCAGGTGTTTGCTTCTAGGGATACAACCTCCTCGGCGTGCTCGAACTTGGCGACCGTAATGCTCCGCGTCGGATCGGGCGTCGAGGATACAAACCCCTGGTGCGTTGAGGTGGTCTAGAATGTACTGGAAGGTGGCTAACCGGTCGGGGAGAGGGTGAGCCTTGAACTTGGAGGGTTGAATGTCCGGGTAGGAGTACTCCAAGTCGTAGCCCGCGGAGGTCCAAGCTTTCAATCCACCGTCGAGCACTGCGACTCGGGGATGACCGAGCCACTCTAAGAGCCAGAAGCAGCGAGCGGCGTGGATCCCCGAAATTTCATCATAGCAGACGACGAAGGCATTGGGGCGTATGCCCGCTTCCCCCAAAACCTCTTCGTTTAATTGGATAAAGCACTCGATCCCCTGGGGGCTTGTATCATTCCAGTGCATAGCGAAGACATCCACGTTAGTAGCACCAGGAATATGCCCTGAATCATATTGATCCACGGGCCGGGCGTCTATAACCAGCCAGTCAGGGTCTTGAAGATGCTCTGCCAGCTCATCAACGGTGATCAGTAATTCGGGATGAGCGTAACCTCGATCATAGACGGGCATAGGTTTCTCCTTAAGGAGGATTCAAAGCGATTTTATCAAAAGAGAGAAACAGTGTAAAAACTTCCGGCGATCCCCCTCATTTATGATGTTGGCGAACTCTATCCTTTCCTCCTTGTTTAAAGGTCTCCCGGCCGGAACTTTAACCGGTTTCCCCTTCTCTTCTATAATGGGGATAGGAGGCTTTGAAAAATATGAAAGCTCGCTTAAGTCCTTTGGTCGTAATGGCTTTAGTAGGAGTGGCTTTGATCACTTCTGCTTTGCTTAGTAATGCGGGTAGGAAGATCGAATCAGCGAAAACCTCTTCGGATGCCTCCCTGCCAAGACCTCTAGGGGAAAAGCCTGCTCCGGATTTCCTCCTGCCGGACCTTAAAGGAAAACAGGTCCGTTTGTCCGACTACAGGGGAAAAGTGGTATTAGTAGACTTTTGGGCAACTTGGTGCCCCCCTTGTAGAGTGGAGATCCCTCATTTCAAAGAGCTCTTTCGCTTGTACCAAGATAAAGGTTTCGAAATTCTCGCGGTTTCGATGGATGAGAACCCAGCGGTAGTTCAAGATTTTGTTCGGGCTTATCAAATTCCCTATACTGTGGTAATAGGGGATCAGCAAACCGCAGAGCATTTTGGAGGGATTCCTGTTTTCCCTACCACTTTTGTTATCGATCGCCAGGGCAGGATCCTTCGGCGATTCGAAGGTTATTCTGAGGACCTCCTTCAGGAGATGAAGACCCTGATTCAGCAGGTGGTAAGCCAGAATTAGCTACCATCCCTCTAAATCTTCTACTCCCCAACCCTCTGAAGAGACTAACTTCCACTCTTGGGCTGGGAAGAAGAGGAATTTACGAGTGGGTTCCTGAACCAGGGTGAGGGACAGGCTGACGGTAGTCCTTTCTGGCTCAGTTTCTCCTCGGGGGAGGTATTCCACCGTAGCGTAGAGGTGGACTTCTGCCCGGCTGGGCTGAAGAAGGGTGATACTGGGGGAATCAACGGTTACCCAGACACCAGAAGTTTCCCGGAAGGCCCGACTGACGAGCAAGCGAATCTTATCCCGGTTGAACCCATTGTCATCGTGATATTGGGGCGAGATGAGGGCCATCAGGCCTGTAAGATTCTTACTTTCCACCGCTCTTTCTGCCCTTACCAGCCAATTGCGGATTTCTTGTTCTGGGGAAGGGCGAGTTCGTTTTTGAAGGAGGGTGAGCAGAGAAATTAGGATTCCCATTAAAATGAAGGAGGAAAGAAGGAATACTGGTTTGGGGTTCTTCATCTTGCTATGGCCGACGAATGGGATCAGCTGATTCAGGAATTGGTGGAGAAGGCCTCCTCTGTAATGTTAATCGGTTCCATTGACACGGGCAAAACCACTTTAGCCACCCTCCTTGCTAAAAAAGCCTTGGAAGTTGGACGAAGGGTAGCAGTAGTGGACGCCGATGTCGGTCAATCGGAAATTGGTCCTCCTGGGGCCATCTCCCTCGGTTTTCCGGAGAAAGGATTTGTCCGTCTTTCGGAGATTCGACCCCGGGGGCTTTATTTTGTCGGTTCCACCACTCCTGTAGGTTTTTTACTGGAGTGTGTGATCGGCACCGCTAAAATGGTGGAGCGGGCCAAAAGGCTCTCTGCCGACTTTATTATCATTGACACCACAGGGCTTGTAAAGGGTTACATCGGTCATCGGCTTAAAACGATGAAGGCTGAGTTGGTGCGCCCAGAGTATGTCGTTCTCCTCCAGAAGGAACAGGAGCTGGCAGGTTTAGAGCGCTCCTTGATTGGGCCACAGATCCGCTTTCTCCAGCCTTCACCTGAAGCCAAAGTGAAAACCCAAACGGTTAGAGCTTTGCGCCGCAGTGTCCGTCTCGGTCAATATTTTAAAGAGGCTCACGAGCTTTGTCTCTCCCTTCGCGCTTTAAAACTAAGGGGAACCCGGTTGCTCACAGGCAAACCTTTGCCCAAAGAAACCTTAAAGGACTTAGAGGCCGGTCTATCAGAGGGGATCCTCCACGCCGAGATAGGAGCGGAGGGGTTATATGTTGTCTTCGCAGGAAGTGGAGGAAGGGAGAAGGATGAAGAGCGTTTGAGACTGAGGGTGGAGGATCATCCTGTGCACACTTGTGGGGTAGCCCGGATGGTAGGTACCCTACTAGGGCTTCTAGATCATCAAGGAGAGACCCTTGCCTTGGGGATCCTGCGGTCTATTGATTTCCTTAATTGGACAGCCCGAGTGTGGACCCCTTTGCTAGACCCTTCGCCGGTCGCGGGGTTGGTTTTTGGAGTAGTACGATGGGATTTGGAGGGTCGAGAACTTCCCCCTTTGAGAAGAAACGAGATTTGAAATTTAAGGATTTATCCTTCCCTAGAATTAGGATAATCACTTATCCCCAAGATAAGGATAATGAAGCTCCCTTACTGGACGAAAAACTTTGACTTTGTCTTGGTTCTCTCGGTCTTGGTGATTAACCTGATAGGTCTAGTGGTCATTCAGAGTGCTACTGCTGGTCCTTCTTATCTTTCTTCTTTTGTCCTTCGGCAGGGGATTGCCCTCCTCTTCGGTTTGGGACTGATGCTTCTCTTTACCAAGATGGACTATCGAGGTCTTGTCCATTATGCGAGTCACATTTATTGGGGCAACCTTTTTCTCCTGACGGTTGTTTTGTTGATAGGACGCAGTGCTAAGGGGGCACAGAGGTGGATTCCACTGATAGGAGGGATCAACCTCCAGCCCTCTGAGTTGGCGAAGCTGGCGATTATCTTAACCTTGGCCTCTTTTATCCTCAAGCGGGTTTCCCAAGTAGACCGGTTTTCGACCCTTCTTCAGTCGATAGTCTATATCAGTCTGCCGATGTTCCTCATCTTCAAACAACCCGATTTGGGGACATCCCTCGTTTTAGGGGCAATATGGCTGGTGGTCTTGTTTCTGGCTGGGGCGCGGATCAAACACCTCTTGGTGTTCGTTCTTTCGGGTTTATTACTTTTTGCTCTCGCTTGGCATACTGCTCTCCTTAAGGATTATCAGAAGAACCGCTTAATTGCCTTCTTAAAGCCGGAGATGGATCCTCAAGGTGCGGGCTATCATATTCGACAATCTCGAATTGCGGTTGGATCGGGGAGGCTTTTGGGCAAGGGGTTATTTCAGGGAACCCAGAAGAAGCTCGGTTTTGTCCCTGAACGCCATACCGATTTTATCTTTGCTACTTTTGCAGAGGAGTTTGGCTTTATAGGGGGTGTTCTCCTTTTGAGCCTTTATATGATGTTCCTCCTCCGGATTGTAGACCTGATGCTCCATTGTGAGGACTTGTTAGGGCAGTTGATTACTGGGGGCATCTTGACGATGTTTGGCTTTCATATTCTAGTCAATATAGGGATGAATATCGGAGTGATGCCGGTAACTGGGGTACCTTTGCCTTTTTTCTCCTATGGTCCGAGTAATCTCATCACAAGCTATTCTGCGGTAGGATTACTGGAGAGTATTCGGTTGCGTCGGCAGAAGATTACTTTCTAGGAGGGATAGTCGGTTAAGGCTGAGTTCTGGCGAGTCGAAAACCAGGAGGGTAAGGGTAAAGGGTTGGTATTCTTCTGTAGGGGGCTTCGGGGTTTTAGGTTTCTTGGTTTGACCCACCTTCCTGATTGTGTTATACTGAGGCGGGAAGAGGGTGGGGTAAGGGTGGATGGGGCTTCCCTCTCTTTTTGTGAATGGGTTCTTTCCAGCCAGAGGAAATTCTTCATACGGTTCAACAGCTCCTCCAACTATTAGAACAAGCCCAATTGGAGGAGCTCGAGGTGAAACGAGGAGGCCGGCGAATCCTTTTGCGCCGGAGGCGAAGCCTTCCAGAAAAGAGACAGGAGAGAACACTCCCTACCTTCTCGGAAACGGTTCCGTATCCCCCGTTGGTTTCCCCGGAGGTAAAGAGAAGAGAGAAGGTTAGCCCGCCGAGGAAGGAGGTTGGCCTAACTCAGCGTGCTCACTGGGTGGCAACGGTAGCCCCTATGAGTGGGGTCTTCTGGAGAAGCCCCTCTCCAGGGGAACCTCCTTTTGTGGAAGTCGGAGACTATGTGGAGGAAGGACAGACGATCGGCCTCCTTGAGGCGATGAAGATCTTTAGTGAGATTCCGGCCGAGGCCACAGGGAAAGTGGTCGCTATTCCTGCTCGAGAAGGGCATGTCGTTCAGCAAGGAGACCCCCTAGTCCTGATTGACCCTGAGCCCTCATGGCGCTCGGCTAAAGAAGTGCTCTGAAGAAGTTACCTTGAAAAAGAGGGGAGGCAGTGGGTGGAGTTTAAGGAGGGTTGCCTTTTCTCTTGGTAGAGAGATTTTTCGGAGGTGCCGTATCTGTGGCCAAAGACCTGATTACCATCGGTTTTTTAGGGATGGGTACCGTTGGCTCAGGAGCCTTGAAGATTCTTCAGGACAATCGAGCCAGTATCGAGCAGAAGGTTGGTGCCCCAATCCGGGTTAAAAAGATCGCGGTAGCTCATCTCACCAAACCGCGCCCTCCTTGGGTAGATCGGTCACTTCTTACCGATCGGCCGGAAGAAGTTTTGGAGGATCCGGAGATTGATATTGTTGTCGAGACGATAGGGGGGTTGGAGCCAGCCAAGTCCTATATGATGCGGGCCCTTCGCAACGGAAAATCGGTGGTTACTGCAAATAAAGAGGTCATAGCCAAAGATGGCCACGAACTTCTAATGGAGGCGGCGCGTCAGAGGGTGGACTTCTTCTTTGAGGGGGCAGTGGCAGGAGGGATCCCTATCATCCGTCCTCTTAAGATTGACTTGGCAGGTAACCGGATTGAGCGCATTATCGGCATTGTGAACGGAACTACCAATTACATTTTGACCAAGATGACTTATGAGGGCCGGGATTTTCAGGATGTTTTGCAGGAGGCCCAAAAGCTCGGTTATGCAGAGGCAGACCCCTCTTATGACATAGATGGCTATGACGCTGCTTATAAGCTTGCTATTTTGGCTTCCGTAGCTTTCCAAAGTCGGGTCCCTGTTGATCAAGTTTATTGTGAAGGCATTCGTAGGGTATCCCCTCGAGACATCCGCTACGCTCAGGAATTGGGTTATGTGGTTAAGTTGTTGGCCATTGCTAAACAGAACGAACGAGGAATGGAGCTACGCGTTCATCCTGCCTTAGTTCACGCCCGACATCCCCTCTCTGCGGTGAACGATGTCTTTAATGCGCTTTTCATTCATGGGGATGCGATTGGCGATGTGATGTTTTATGGGCGAGGAGCGGGTTCCCTCCCTACGGGAAGTGCTGTGGTTGGGGATATTATTGATATTTGTAAAAACCTCCGATTTAACTCCCTCTCTCGAATTTCCTGTACTTGTTTTGAAAGCAAACCCGTCATCCCGATGGAGGAGGTCGTTACACGCTACTATATTCGAATGATAGTTGCCGATCAACCGGGGGTACTCGCTCAAACGGCTGGGGTGTTTGGTCGCTACCAAGTATCTATTGCTTCGGTGGTACAGAAAGAAGCCTCCGAAGGGGATGCAGAAATCGTTTGGATTACCCACCCTGCAAAGGAAGCGAATATGCAAACCGCTCTGCGAGAGATTGCGGAGCTCCCCGTAGTGCGCGATATCAGCACGCTTATTCGTGTGGAGGATTAAGTGGTGGAAGAGGGCATGCGCCGTCGTTGGAACGGCGTTATAGAAGAGTACCGGCCTTTCTTACCTGTTTCTCCCTCTACTCCTGTGATCACCCTTTTAGAAGGGGGTACCCCTCTGATCTACGCCAAGCGAATCAGCGAACGTTTGGGCAGGGGCCTGCGTGTTTACCTGAAATATGAAGGGTTAAATCCGACGGGTTCTTTTAAGGACCGGGGAATGACCGTGGCCATTTCCAAGGCTTTGGAAGAGGGTGCCCAAGCAGTAATGTGTGCTTCTACCGGTAATACCTCTGCTTCAGCGGCAGCTTATTCGGCCCGATGCGGCCTGCGGTGTATTGTCCTCTTAGAAAAGTCTTCTGGAGCCATCGCTCTCGGTAAGCTCTCTCAAGCCTTGGTTCATGGGGCAGAAGTGTTGGCGGTGGAGGGGAACTTTGATCAGGCTTTGTCCCTTGTCCGGATGATTACTCAGGAGTATCCGATCGCCTTGGTGAATTCCCTTAATCCCTATCGCTTAGAGGGGCAGAAAACGGGGGCCTTCGAAATCTGTGACGTGCTGGGGGATGCGCCTCATTATCATTCAATGCCTGTGGGGAACGCAGGGAATATTACCGCTTATTGGAAGGGTTATAAAGAGTACTACGCCAAAGGCAAGATTTCTCACCTTCCGGTAATGCTTGGTTTCCAGGCTGAGGGGGCAGCCCCTATTGTGCGAGGGTATCCCATTGAAAGACCTCAAACCATCGCCACCGCGATCAAGATCGGTAACCCGGCTTCCTGGCGAGGAGCGGTCCTCGCTCGAGATGAATCGGGGGGGCGCATCGAAACCGTTTCCGATGAGGAAATCCTCTCAGCCTATTGCCTTTTGGCCCAGGAGGAGGGGATCTTTTGCGAGCCCGCCTCTGCGGCGAGTGTGGCAGGGGTTCTTAAATTGGCCCAAGAAGATTACTTCTCGGAAGAAGCGGTCATTACTTGTGTCTTGACTGGCCACGGCTTAAAGGATCCCGATAGAGCCTTGGCAGTAGTTCCCGAGCCCAAGGTCGTTCCTGCAGATAAAGAAGCGGTCTTGAAGGCCATTGGGTTTTAGCTGGTAACTGCGGGCTTTAGCCTGCGCCATCCCCTGTTTGCGGAGGGGGCTCTCTACCTTCCTGGCACACGGGGGATGGGCAGGGGGCATCGGTAGAGGGTATGGCTACCGAAACCTCCAGGGCCTAGGAGATTAAAGAAAGGAGGATACTCTTGGTTTTAGATCTTTTTCGTTTGGAAGGCCGAAGAGCCTTGGTCACTGGCGGAAGCAAAGGTTTAGGCCTTTCTATGGCCTTGGCTCTTGCTGAAGCGGGCGCGGAGGTCCTTATCGTCAGCCGCCACGGTGAAGAGGCTGAAAGAGTGGCTCAGCAGATTCGCAACTTGGGCCGGCGCTCTAAGGGCTACCAAGCGGATGTTTCTCATTCTGACGAAGTCAACGCCTTGGCAGAGGCTGTTTTCAAAGATTTTGGGAAAGTGGATATTCTGGTGAACAATGCCGGGATTAATATCCGAAAAGAGATTACGGACCTCTCCGAGGAGGAGTGGGATCAGGTGGTGGATATTAACCTCAAAGGCCCCTTTCTGATGAGTAAGGCTTTTGTAGGCCCGATGAAGGAACAGCGTTGGGGGCGTATTATCAATATGGGGAGTATTCTCTCGGTTGTAACTCTTCCTGGTCGTTCAGCTTATTCTTCCAGCAAAGGGGGGCTTCTTCAGCTCACTCGAACCCTCGCTTTAGAGCTGGCCCCTTATAACATTACAGTAAATGCGGTTTGCCCCGGCCCTTTTGAAACTCCTATGAACCGGGCTATCTTTGAGAACCCGGAGATCCGGGATTTCTTCGTTAGCCGGGTTCCCCTCGGCCGTTTGGGGCAGCCGGAGGAGCTTTCTGGGGCCATCCTCTTTTTGGCCTCCGAAGCTTCTAGCTTCGTTACAGGAACCGCTCTCTTTGTGGACGGGGGGTGGACAGCGCAGTAGACTGAAAGACCATAGAAGGGGGCTAAGCTTCAGGTCTCCCGACACCTAGCATCGTAGGCGTCGGGAGACCTTTTGAGTTGCTTCCTCAAGAAGGCAGAAACATTGAAACTTAGGAGCGCTTTGTGGGTAAAGGTGCATCGAGTAAGTCCTTATTCGGTTGAAAACCATCGCCATCTACATCCACGAAAATAGGGTTGCTAATGGCTAGCGGGGGGTCGGAGTGAGGTCCCATTACAGGGCCAAGAGAAGCCTTGGAACCGATGGCCACCACAATAATATGCGCATCCTGTTTAAGAGAGATCTTAATCTTTTGATTAAACTTCACTACTCCATCTTTGAAGAGATGAGGATGGGTGGATCGGGTGAAGTTCATCTGAGGGTCAGGCCGACCGTTCACCAAGACTTGGACCCGGTCAATATCTAGCCAGTTAGGGCATTCCACCCGAATTTTTAAGGTTCCCTCACCCTTCGGGAGGCGAAGATCATCGCCAGGGTAGGCCCCATTCAAAGAGACTTCCATAAAAGGTCCATTGGTCATCACTATTCTCCCCTTGCGAGCAGATCGTACCACCTCCATCTCCTTTACTTTTGCCGGGTCATCAGCGCTGACTTTAACATAGTTCCGAATCACTCCGGATTGGTGGAAGCAGTAATGGGCGTCGGTATTAGCCACTCCAGGCAAGCGATAGCCCAAATTAAGGAGCTGGAGCCAGTTGAAAATGCGGTTGTTGCGCAAATTAGGCGGAGTTCCTGTAGTAGGTTGCATATCGAGGATGTTGGTGGCCCAGACTTCGATAACGTGAGTGAAGGGATAGGTGCCAAAGCCCTCGTCTGGCTGGCCGTCACCGTTTTTGTCAAAGAAGAGCCAACCGATGTCAGGATGGTTCTGCTGAACTAATTTCTCGCTTCGGTTGTCGTGTTCATAAAGTCGCTGGATTTGCACCCGGGGATTGGGGTCAGGGAGGGGAGCTCCGTTGTCTTGTTGTCCGAACCTCAGTAGAAGAGGGAAGGCATTTTGGTGGTTGAGAGGGAAGGGGCTTCCTGTAAGCTCGATGCCATCTGAGGTGGCTAGGATCTTCTCCAACCCCAAGGCTTTTAGCCGGTGGCGATAGGTTTGGATGCGGTTGTGTTCGGTGGAAGGGGCAAATTCAATCCCCTCTGCTACTAGGCAAAGGATTCGACTTTCAGGTTCAGTAGTATTGTCTCCACTCTCGGAAGAGTGATTATGGAAGTCAGCAGAGATCCAGCCTTTGCTGTTCACCACCCGGGCGAGGCGGGCAGAAACTTTGGCCACTCTTCCCGGAGCGAGGTTAAGATAACGGTACTCGGCATTATATTCCGGGCCATGGGAGATTACCAAGTAATATTGGCCGGGGGGGAGGGGTACTTCAAATTCTCCCTGGGCAGAAAAGAAGAGATTCCTACACCCGTTTGCCCGTTGGTCTGGCCCGAGGTAAGGTTCAGGGGTATCCCCTATTCCTATAAATTGTACTTTACAAGGGATAGGCCGCCCTTTTTCATCCTTAACCTCGAAAGCGACTTTGGATTGAGGGCCTACCTCCAGAAGGACTTCTGTATCTCCTGTCACTTCCACCGTTTTCTCTGTGGGGCTTCTCCCGATTTGGGAGGCAGTGATAGTATAAAGACCCGGAGGTAAGCCCAGAAGGGCAGTCCCTCTGTCCTCAGTGTATCCCATACTGACTATTTGTCCCTTCTGCTTAACCTCGATATCTACCCCTTTGACCGGTTGATTTCTGTGAAGCACTTGCGCAGTGACACGAAGCACAGGTTGTTGCAGAGCTTGATAGGCGAAGAATTGAAGCTCTCCCAAATGGTTTCCGGTGAGGAGATAGCGGGTTAGGACGATCTCCTGTTGGGGTTGGAGTTGGGTGGTTCGGTTGGTGGGATCGGTAAAGAGGTTGGGGTATTCCAGCAGAGTTCCACTGAGAGGGCCAAACATCCCTCCGTAACGGCCATTAGTGTAGATTTTGCCCTGAGGACAGGCGACTCCATAAGCTGAGTGAAACCATTTATCGTAGAAGTAGACAAAATCAAAAGCTCCTTCGGGGGATTGAAGGAAAGTTTGGTCGCAGCGTATTTTGTCCAGGATGCGTCTACTCACTGGCGCCAAGCTAGTGTTTCGGTAGTGGGTCACTACTCTTAGGAAGGGTTCCCCATCGCGGAGGAAGTAGTCCGTGAAAATTTCCACGGGGTCTCGTTCCGTCGGTTCTCTAACCACCCGGAGGTGGACTTCAGTTCCCTGGGCAGTAATAACTTCGGCTCGGTTAGCTGCGGGTAGAGGATTCGTATCTCCGTGAGGGAAGAAAGCGGTTAGCTGATCATTATTGGCAGATCGGAGGGTGAAGTCAATAACTGCTCCTTGAATATTTCGGCAGGACATATGGGCGTTGCGTCCGGGAGCTACAGCTCCGATCACCGCGACAACTCGATCATTCCGGATAAGGTAGTCACCATAGATAGCATCTACTTCTTTTCCTTGAGGCACCAGGTCCCAGTTATCCGGCCCCAACCGAAGGATTTCAGCCCCCTCAAGGGGGACCAAGTAAAGGAAGAAGAGGAGTATGCCAACCCAGAGTGGTGCATAATGCCTTCTTTCCACAGGTTTTCTCTCCTCCATCCTAATAGAGATGCGATGAATAGCTGTTTGGAGGGGGCGATAAGTTGCACCCCTATCACTATTATTTTTTGCTTAAGATCTTCCTCCCTCTGGGGTAAGCGACTTCAGCATTAGGGAGGAGAACAGGAGTTAGAGAGGGAAAGGAGGCCAGGGGAGGAAACCTAGTGGAGGAGGCAACCTTTACTCCCGAAGAGGAGGGATCGGGATTCTTCCAACCATCCACCTTAACAAGTTATAAATCTTAATCGAGAAAAGGAGCGGTGAGTGAAAGTGCCTAGCGAGATCTTATTCGGTTTAACCGCCTTGGCTTTAGCCACGCTCTCCGGTATGGCTTCAGCTTCTTCAAACCAGGAGAAACCGAAGGAGCCGGATGGCCCCTTCCTGCCCTCCTGGGAATCCTTGGAGCAATATCAGGTCCCCGAGTGGTACCTCGATGCTAAGTTTGGCATTTTTATCCACTGGGGTGTCTATTCGGTACCTGCCTTTGGAAACGAATGGTATCCCCGAAATATGTACCTTCAGGGGTCTCGGGAGTTCCAGCATCATCTTGAGACCTATGGCCCTCACAATAAGTTTGGCTACAAGGATTTCATTCCCCTCTTTAAGGCGGAGAAGTTTGATCCCAATCATTGGGCCGAGCTGTTTAAGAAAGCCGGCGCTCGGTATGTAGTCCCTGTGGCTGAGCATCATGACGGCTTTGCGATGTATGACAGTGGGTTAACCCGGTGGTGTGCTTCCAAAATGGGTCCTAAACGGGATATTATCGGAGAGTTAGCGGCTGCGGTGCGGGAACAAGGTTTAGTTTTCGGTGTTTCTACTCACCGAGCAGAGCATTGGTGGTTTATGAACGGAGGCAAGCAGTTTGATTCCGACGTTCAAGACCCTCAGTATGCGGACTTTTATGGCCCTGCGGCGCCGGAGAACACTCCGCCGAACAGGGAATTTCTAGAGGACTGGCTAGCGCGCACCTGTGAGTTGGTGGATAAGTATCACCCTCAGATTGTTTGGTTTGATTGGTGGATTGAACAACCCGTTTTTAAACCCTATTTGCGGCGCTTCGCCGCTTATTATTACAATCGAGGATATGAGTGGAAGCAGGGGGTAGTGATCAACTACAAAAATGACGCTTTCCCTCCAGGTGTCGCCGTCTACGACATTGAGCGTGGACAGAGGGCGGATATTCATCCCCGTCTTTGGCAAACAGACACTTCTATTTCCAGGAACTCCTGGGGTTACGTTAAAAACCAAGATTATAAAACCGCTCGAGACATCATCCAGGACTTAGCCGATATTGTCAGCAAAAATGGTTGTCTACTACTTAATGTCGGGCCGAAACCTGATGGTACCATTCCTGAGGAGGAGGAGAAAATCTTGTTGGAGATTGGGCAATGGCTAGAGGTAAACGGTGAAGCTATCTATGGCACTCGTCCCTGGAAAGTCTTTGGGGAAGGCCCCACAGAAGTCCCTGAGGGAGGATTTACAGACACCCGGCGAGGAGCCTTTACCAGCCAAGATCTTCGGTTTACCACTAAAGGACAGAGGACCCTCTATGCCATATGCCTTGCCTGGCCGGAGGGAGGACTGACGATTCACTCCCTAGGGTCGAACTTAAAGCTCTTCACCGGTAAGATTGCCAAAGTTGAGTTACTCGGTTCAAAGGAGCCGGTACAGTGGTCCCAGGAGCCAGGGGGGCTCAGGGTTCGATTTCCTGCTCAAAAACCTTGTGAGCACGCTTTTGTGCTTCGCATTACCCGGGAATAATCTCTCGGAACCCGGAATCCTTTTAGGCCTATTTAGGGAGAAAGAGGGGGTGTCCTTATGAAGAGAGTGGTTTTCTTTGCTCTGACAATATTTATCCTCTGGGTCGGAGGTAGCGACGCTTCAGCGGGACGGGATCCTTTGGAGCAGGGCTTTATCGCCCCGCCAGACTCGGCCAAACCCCATACTTGGTGGCACTGGATGAATGGGAACATTAGCCGTGAAGGCATCACCCAGGACTTGGAGGAGATGAAGCGAGTGGGGATTGCCGGTGCCCAGATTTTCAATGTGAGTTTGGTCCCTCCTGGGCCCGTTAAATTTATGAGTCCAGAGTGGCGACAAATGATCCAACATGCAGTCCGGGAGGCTCATCGCTTGGGGCTTGAGCTCTGTATCCATAACTGTGCGGGATGGTCCAGTAGTGGTGGTCCTTGGATTCAGCCTTCACAAGCTATGCAGATGATTACTTGGAGTGATCAGCATGTTCGAGGTCCAAGCCGTTTCTCAGGGGTTTTACCTCAACCCTTTACTAAACTGGGCTTCTATCGAGATATCGCTGTTCTTGCCTTCCGGACGCCTGCTGCGGAAACTCATCGGGCGGAAATTCTCTCAGCGAAAATCACTTCGAGTCAAGGAATAGGAGATCCGTCTCTCCTCTTTGATGGTGATGTAAGGACGTTCCTTTCTCTTCCAAGTAGTGGCCCTGACAACCGTCCCTTCTTGCAGTTTGAGTTTCCTCAGCCCTTTAGTGCCCGCAGTGTTACTTTAATCCCTGGTCCTCGGAGAAGCTCCTCAGGAGAGCTTCAGGTCTCCGATGATGGGAGAAACTTCCGAACGATTGCAAGTTTTCACATCCCTGAGGCTAGGCCGGAAGCGACAGAATGGTTTGTTCTTTTCAACTTTGAGCCGGTTACCGCCCGGTTCTACCGTTTTCTCTTTAGTCCACCCTCAGGGGGAGCGAGGGATATGACCTTGGCTGAGCTGGATCTCCATAATGGCTTTCGCATAGAAAACCTTTTGGGGAAGGCAGGTTTTGTCCGCCAAGGCTTTTCTGATAGAAGTATTACCGCTCGAGCTCCTGAGGGAACGGTGATCTTGCGTAAGGAGATTCTCGATTTAACTGCCCGGATGGATCGCCAAGGATTTTTGAACTGGGAGGTTCCCCCAGGGGATTGGACGATTCTCCGCATTGGTTACACTCCGACGGGTAAGACGAATCACCCTGCACCCGTTGAGGGATTGGGGCTAGAATGCGATAAGATGAGTCGAGAGGCGGTGAAAGCCCATTTTGAAGCCATTATCGGTAGGATTGCTCGCGATATTGGGCCTTTGGCTGGGAAAGTGCTTAGGAATGTTCTGGTGGATAGCTATGAGGTCGGCTCCCAGAATTGGACCCCTCGTTTTCGAGAGGAGTTTCGGAAGCGCCGCGGTTATGATTTGCTGACTTGGCTTCCGGTGCTGACCGGACGCGTGGTGGAGAGTCTGGAGGCTTCTGAGCGTTTTCTTTGGGACTTCCGTCGGACGATCGCCGATCTCTTTGCGGATAACTATTACCGCTATTTCGCAGAGCTATGTCATCGTTATGGAATGTTATTCTCAACAGAGGCTTATGGGAATGGTCCTTTTGACACCCTAACCTGTGCCGGCCGGGCGGATATCCCTATGAGTGAATTCTGGTCTGGGAGTGGTGCTGAATTGGGACGAGGTAAAGATGCCTCTTCTGCAGGTCATACTTACGGGAGAAGGATTATCGGTGCCGAGTCCTTTACCGCGGGTGGGGAGTCATGGCAATATGATCCCTATTCCGTTAAGGCTTTGGGTGATCATGCTTATTGCTTGGGGGTTAACCGATTTATCTTTCACACCTATGCGCATCAGCCCTATCTGGATCGGAAGCCCGGGATGACTTTAGGCCCTTTTGGCCTCCATATGAACCGTAATAATACTTGGTGGCGTCAGAGCCGGGCTTGGGTGAAATATCTTTCCCGGTGTCAATACTTGCTTCAACAGGGGCGTTTTGTCGCTGATCTCTGCTACTTTTATGGGGAGGGATCTCCTGCTGAATTCCCGACCACCCCCCTTGCCCTTCAACCCCCTCCTCCCCCCGGCTACGACTACGATGGTTGTGATGCAGAGGTTCTTCACCGGATGTCGGTGAAAAATGGCCGAATTGTACTCCCTAATGGAATGAGCTATCGTGTTTTGATCCTCCCTACGAGGGATGTTATGACCCCCCGATTACTCAGAAAAATCCGTGCTCTAGTGCGAGCGGGAGCAATCGTCGTTGGGCCAAAGCCAGTGAAGTCGCCTAGCTTATCCGATTTTCCTAAGGGGGATGAGGAGGTTAAACGCTTAGCCCAGGAGGTGTGGGGGCCTTGTGATGGGAAAAGGATTACCGAGCATTCCTTCGGTAAGGGGAAAGTTTATTGGGGTAAGCCCCTCACCGAGGTACTAGCCTCTTTAAATCTTCCTCCAGATTTCCAAGTAACCTCGGGTAGAGGTGCCCGAATTCTTTACATCCACCGAACTCTAAAGGACGCGGAGGTTTATTTCCTCTCTAATCAACGGGACCGCTTTGAGGCTATTGAGGCTACTTTTCGCGTTAGCAGGAGAGCGCCTGAACTCTGGTATCCCGACACCGGTAGAATCGAAACAATGCCCCTTTTTGTGGAAAAGGGAGGGAGAACGGTTGTGCCCCTTAGGTTTGACCCCTATGGTTCGGTGTTCGTGGTCTTCCGGAAACCCTCTCGCTTGGTATACCCTGTCGTCGCTATTCGGCGCGAAGGAGGGCCTTTGGAAAAGAGAGAGACTCCCCGGAGACTCGTGATCCTCCGGGCGATCTATGGTCTGTTAGAGGATCCCCGGAGGACGATAGACGTTACTGCCCAGGTGTCAAGGATGGTTGAGAATAGTTCTCTCTCTGTTTTGGCGAGTAATAGCCTTGCCGGTGATCCTGCCCCTAATATCGTCAAGAAACTCCGGGTGGACTACACCCTGGATGGCCTCCCACAAACAAAGATTGTTAATGAAGGAGAGGTTTTGGATATTCCTGAAGGAGGAGTAGCTCCCTATCCTTCTGCGGAGGTGAAGGGGAAAGCCGGAGGTGTCTTGGAGCTGAGGGTGTGGGAAGCGGGGCGATATGAGATCCAAGGGGCAAAGGGAAGGCGACGCCTTGTTAGGGTACCCTCGGTGTTGCCACCCCTTGAGATCCAGGGGCCTTGGGAGGTGCGGTTCCCTCCACGCTGGGGCGCTCCGGCAAAGGTGGTTTTAGACCGATTGATCTCCTGGACGGAACATCAGGACCCAGGCGTTCGATACTTCTCGGGTACCGCCGAGTACCTGAAGGAGGTTGAGATTCCACCGGAGAGGATAGGACCTGGCAAGAGGCTTTTCCTGGATTTAGGGAGAGTGAGGCACTTTGCCGAAGTTTGGGTGAACGGAAAGCATTTAGGAATTCTTTGGAAGCCTCCCTTCCGGCTAGATATTACAAAGGTTGTTCGGCCAGGTAGAAATCGCTTCCGGATACAGATCACCAACCTTTGGATCAACCGCCTCATCGGGGACTCTCAGCTTCCCCCTGAGAAGCGGTTAACTTGGACTACTTATAACCCTTATCATCCTCAATCGCCGTTAGCAGAATCGGGCTTATTAGGACCGGTTACCCTTCGATCGGTGAGAGTCCTTGAGGTGAACTTAGGTTTGTCGCGGTAATCGGTAAGGAGAGTCTCCTCAGTGGTTTTAGGAGGGCAGACCTCCCGGTGGGCTGGAGGAGGCGGAGAACCGGTAGCCTGTATAAAGTTTTGCCTTGTCCTAACCCTCCCCCTGTAGGGGAGGAGATCTCAGTAGCCTGTACAAAACTACCGACCCCGGTTGGCAGGTCCAGTTGGTTTCGTTTCGGTAGTAGTCGCAGGCTTGAGCCTGCGCTAGGGTTTACGCGACTTATTTTCTGATTAACCATACCTCTGCTACCTGACACCCGCGTCCGTTGCCGCCGAGGCCTGGTTCCCGGTACCAGCTAAGGTAGAGTTCGCCGGTACGGGTAGCTTCAGCAGGAATGTCGAACTCCAAGGGGTGGGGAGGCCAAGGTTTTTCGATAAAAGGGTGGATTTCAAAAGTATGGTTGGCAACAAGGCGAATCTTCGCTTTCGGGTTATCTCCGGCGTAGACTACTCGGAGTTTATACTCCGCTGAAGGGTCAAGGTCCTTATAGCTCATCTGTAAGGGAGCATCGTAGAGGGATTGAGCATAAGTCCACCAGGAGGTTGGACAATGGGGGAGGAAGGTGAAGCCAGCCAGAGGGGTTTCCCGGAATTCAGGGTCCTTTTCAAAGCCCTGGCCTGGTACTAAATGAGGTTGGCACGTTGGATTGCCCAGATCGTCATAAAACCCGCCGGGGCCAGGGTTAGTTCGGTTAATAATTGCTTCAATCTCCCGAAGGCGATCTTCTTCCTGGGATAGTTTTCGGATCTCATTAAAGCATGATTTAAGCCATAACCGGTTGTTCAGGGGCATATCCAAGGTATCGAGGTTAGCCCCCCGCCCGATGTCAATTGCTTGGTAGCGCTCCACACTGAGCTGCATCCGGATACTTTGGAATAATGCCTCAGCCAGCTCAAAAATTCGAGCGCGCCAATCGGTAGAAACCCGTTGAGTCACGGCGCGGTCGAGAATAGCCTCTGCCTCAGCCATTGCTAAAAGAGAACCTATTTCCCGGGCTTTTCGAAGTTTTTCTCTCGCTTGATCTTCTAGTTCGGTCTCATAAAGTAATCGGCTACGGATATAGGCATCGTAGTAGGCCCGGTAAAGAGCCTGTTGGAAACGCCAGTTCAGCTTCTCTTGGGGAGAAGCTATCCGCTCCATGGCTTGGAACTGTTCTAAAGTGGTATAAACGCTTTTATTGGTGAGGAGAGGTCCCTGCCAGTTCCGTTCTAAAGCCAACAACCCCTGGGCAAAGCAATCAGTATAACGTTCGCCGATAAAATACCGGCTATATTCCCGCAAGATATCCACCACCTTCGTCTTCGGGTCCCAGCCAAGCGCGCTCCACACAATTTTGTTGACGTCATCATTGCATCCTTCCGAGTAGGTGATGAAACCAATGGTGTAGGGTTGCAGAAGGCGGAAGATGTGAGCGTGTCCTATAGGCCTTGGGTTAATGACTTCTCGAGCCTCGGTAATGGCGTAGGCCATATCCCAATCAGGCACGGGGTACTGGCACTGCCGACTGTGGGTAATATCCGGGTAGTGGCGGATGGGATACCGGTCGGGTACTAGCTCTCTCAGCCGGGGGAGACTAATCCGGGTTTGGGGGCCATAAACCACTCCGCTAAGCCAGTCGGGGTGTTCCCTTTTTAGAAAGTTGAGGAACTCTTCCAACCATTCCTGAGAAAAACCTTGGGGGGAGACCCACATTTGGGCGTCGGGATGATAACGATGCAGGGATTCCGTTTGTTTTTCTAGAAGAGACATTAGAATTGTAGGAGGAGTGTGCCCTGGGTCTCCGCCAGGAACAAATACAGCGTCAATCCGAGGCAATCGTCGGAATACCTCCCCCCACTCCTGAAGAGCGAATTGCACCGTTTGGGGGTCGCTATAATCAGGGTCCAAAGCGGGATACCAGATCCAGACTTCCATCCCGTATTCATCCAGTAGTTTTGACATCGCTTCCATCATCTGCATAGGGGGTAAAGGAAAATGGGGGCTGTCGCTGGCATCATCAGAACGTGGGGGGATCAGCTCCACCGCATTACAGCCGAAGACCGCTAGATCCCGGATGTACTGCTCCCACATCGGCAGAGTCCAACCGTCGTAAGAATTGGTTTTAGGACGATAGCCGAGTTGGTGCCCCCGGAGGGGATATTGAGGTGCAGAAACGATATGGAGATCCTCGGCTGAACTCACTCGGTCGCGCTCCATATGGAGGAGCCTTAGTAGACGGCCTACCCCGAAGAGAACACCCCGATCGTCATTCCCTACCACGAAAAGCAGGGGTTGGTTGTTCCTCATCTCTATCCAGAGCTGATAGCCTTCAGGTTTTCGGCCCCTGGGTTCAGAGGGTATTTCAACCCTCAGCTCTCTCATTAGCTCTCCGAGGGAGTGGAGGGAACCGACTAGGATAGCAGCTCCACTCTTTGGAAGCACTGAGGCTGACCTCCAACGGATTCGAGTCCGCTTCTCTACTTCGTCAAGGAGCATTGCCACTGCTTTAGACTCCCTAGGGGTGGCCTGGGCTGGGTGAACTACTATGGCTTGCCTTAAGTCCAACATCTTCGCCTCCTGACGATAGGAATTCTTTGGGATCACTATTTTGCAGGGAAGGCTTCCTTTCCCGATGACTCCAGAGAGGATTTTCTCCAACGCCGATGGCTTATCCCCCTCTTTATCCTTTTTTCGGTTGAGCGTAGGAGCGTAAAGAATCGCTCCCCCGCACTCCCTTGGTGGAAAAAGAAAATCTTCTTTTTTAGACCTTTGGGGAAGGAGGAAAGAAGAAGACCAGGAGGAAATAGGGAGGCGAGGAAGCTTTGCCCAAGCTTGTAGATCTTCTGGGAGAAGGCTAAGGAGTACAGGAAGTTTCAGAGGAAGGAGGTGTAAGAGGGGTATTTCGTCTGTCCAAATATCCTTTGGATCGCAAATGAGTAGAGTTTTGGTAGGTAGTTGCAGGTTTTATCCCTGCGTAAAACTTCAGCTTGTGTAAAACGGCGTAGCCCGATTGGTAGTCCTAAACGATGGAGGAAGGAAATTATGGTGCTTTTTAAGGCAGTGCAAATAGGTTGTGGAGGGCGGGCGCAAACCCATACTCGTGCCCTCTTTCAAGTTCAGCGGATTAAGCTGACTGCTCTTTGCGACCTTGTTGAGGGGAAAGCAAGGAGAACCGCAGAAGCTTATGGTGTTCCACGTATTTATACCGACTTTCGAGAGATGATGGAGGTGGAGCAACCAGATATTGTGGCTTTTATCGCCCCGCCTGCTATCCGGAGTCAGGTGGTTTTACCCGTGTTAGAATATCGGCCTAAGGCCTTGATCATTGAAAAACCGATGGCCATCTCCTTAGAGGAGGCCGAGAAGATGGTTGCCTCAGCAGAAAAAGCCGGGACGTGCTTTGTTATCTGTCATCAGTGCCGTTATGGTAAGGAGATGGTCCGCCTCCGAGACCTCCTTCAAGAAGGGAGGTTTGGGAGAATCGAGAAGGTCTTGGTGAATTGCAAGTTGAATCTGATGGAGCAAGGCACCCATATTCTGGATTTAATTGAGATGTTATTTCCCAGGAGCAGAGCTCGCTGGGTTCTAGCCCAGATGGAGGGGGTTAGCCAGCTCTATGCCCAGGGAGGGGGAGCTCATCCTGCCCCGGATCATTCTCTCCTTCAAATAGGTTATGACGATGGGATGGTGGTTCTTGCTTCAATGGGTCACCGGTCTCCCGAGGTTCCAGAGACGAGGGATAACTATTCACTCCAATTCCAGGTAGCGGTAATCGGTTCTTCGGGTTACGGGGAGGCTATTATCGGATATGGGTGGAATGCTTTCTTCGCAGATGGAACCCAGGACTGCGGTCGGAGCCCGGCTTTTGATGAAGGGGCTTATATGACTCAGGCGCTTTATGAAGAAGTTGTTGATGTGTTGGAGGGCAAGAAGGAGGAACATCAAGCCTCCGCTCAGAAAGCCCTTCAGGTTCATCGGCTCATCAACTCCGCTTATGAATCCTCTCTTCAGGGTCGAGCGATTTCCCTGCCTTATAAAGCGCCTCCCGGAACTCTTGCCCGCCTTCGGCACCGAATGGCGGCGAACCGCCCCATAGTAGTTTCCACCTTGATGTATGGACATTACCCCCGCCGAGAGGCTCTCCAAGCCATTGCGGAGGCAGGTTTCCAGTTTGTTGATCTGTGGATGCTTCCCGGAATGGCTAATCACTTTGATCCCGAGGTTGAGGACGTTGGGACCCTTAAGGAGGAGCTGAAGGAGTTAGGCTTATCGGTGCCAATGATCTCTTTTTATAATAGTGAGCCTGTCGTTACCAAGCTCCGGGTAGCCCACGCCTTAGGGGCTCAGGTTGCGGTAACCTCAGGGGTCAATGTGAGGAAACATCCCGAGGTGATAGAAAGCCTGAAGGCTCAGCTCTCTTTGGCCCAGCAACTTGGTCTTACCCTGGCTTTTGAAAACCATATTGGGACTTTGGAGACCCTTGAGGATATGGTAGCCCTTTTGGAGGCTCTGGATCATCCCTCTGCCTCTATTTGCCTAGCCCCGACTCACCTCGAGTTATGTGGGCAACACCCCGAAGAGGCCTTGGCGGTACTCAGGGATCGGATCTCGGTGATCTACCTTTGGGATATAGATGTTTATACTCCTAAGGAGGACTCTAACTCACATTGGCGAAATGGAGATGCCCAGATCCCTGGTGGAAGTGACTTAGATTTTTCTTCTCTTCTTACCTCTGCAGTTCGCTACGCCCCCTCAGCTCTATGGACTTTCACTTGGCATGGCACTGAGGATTGGCCCCTTGAACGCATTACTCAGGGACTAATCCGTGCTCGCCGACATATTGAACGTTGCCGGCCTCTTTATCCCGACTCAGTGTTCTGGCGGTAGTAGTTGAAATCTATCCCTCATATCAGAGACGATCAGCAGGTCAAGGAGAGATGTCATTCATCGGTACTCCTACTGCGAGAGGAGGAGTAGGGATGAATATATGGGTTGTAAGAAATCCTGAAGACGTTCTTGTTCATCAACCTCCTGTGAACTGGGCAGTTGGAGAGTTGGAAAAAATTTTAGCTAACCGGGATATCGCCCTTCACCCCTGTGAACGGATAGATCAAGTGCCCTCGGGGGAATTTTGCTTTTGGATCACCAGTGGGCAGGGCAGGGCAGCGCAGGCTTTACTCTCTTCAATAGGAGTCACCCTTCCGAAGGTTTCAGAAGCTTTGGGTCTTCTTACTGGTACAGTAGAAAAACACCCGGTATTATTTGCTTGGGGCAGTGATGTCCGGGGGTTAGTTTATGCCGTCCTTGAGTTGGTAGACCGAGTAACTTATATGGATAACCCTTCTTCCGCTTTCTTCTTCCAACGCCCTGTGGTAGAGCAACCGGCTAATGCCCTCCGCAGTATTGCCCGGTTGTTTACCAGTGAGGTGGAGGATAAGCCTTGGTTCTACGACAAAGATTTTTGGCGACATTATCTGACAATGCTGGCCGCCCAACGTTTTAACCGCTTTAGCCTTACCTTAGGGTTAGGTTATAACTTTCCTCGCCACATCCAGGATGCTTATTTCTACTTCGCTTACCCTTTCTTCCTGAAAGTTCCCGGCTACTCGGTGAAAGTCGTTGGTTTACCGGAGGAGGAACGCGAGAAGAATCTAGCAATGCTCCGTTTCATTAGTGATGAAGCTTCTGCCCGGGGGCTTCATTTCCAGCTTGGTCTTTGGACTCATGCCTACGAGTGGCAAGATAGTCCTGAGGCCAACTATACCATTGAAGGCTTAACTCCGGGTAATCACGCAGAGTACTGTCGGTCCGCTCTGCGAACCTTATTAGAGGCTTGCCCGAGTATTGCAGGGGTGACTTTTCGCGTTCATGGTGAAAGTGGTATTCCGGAGCGGAGCTATGACTTTTGGAGGACAGTTTTCCAGGGGATAGTCCAATGCGGTCGTCAGGTAGAGATTGATATGCACGCCAAGGGCATAGACCAGAAGATGATTGAGGTTGCCCTAGCTACAGGAATGCCTGTAAACGTCTCACCTAAGTACTGGGCAGAGCATATGGGCTTGCCTTACCACCAAGCGAGTATCCGGGATTTGGAGCTTCCCCCTAAGGAGGCTCGGGAGGAGGGTTTTATGGCCTTAAGCGGTGGATCGCGCAGGTTTCTTCGCTACGGTTATGGAGACCTTCTCACTGAGGATCGTCCCTATGGGGTGTTTTATCGGATTTGGCCCGGTACCCAACGTTTGCTACTATGGGGAGACCCGGCTATGGCCAAGGGTTATGGCCGGTGGGCCAACTTCTGCGGTTGTCTGGGATTGGAACTCTGTGAGCCATTATCCTTTAAGGGGCGGATGGGTTCCGGGTTGCCGGGGGGACGGGATGGATATGCGGACTCTTCGCTACGTCCTCCAGGTGGGGACTGGGAGAAGTACCTCTATACCTATCGTTTATTCGGGAGATTGCTTTATAACCCTGAGGCGGATCCAGAAACCTGGCGGCGTTATCTGCGTAAGGAGTGGGGTGCCGCAGCTAAGCCCGCTGAGGAAGCTCTGGCGAAAGCAAGCCGGGTTTTACCTCTGATCACCGTGGCCCACCACCCTTCCGCTTCTAACAACGCTTACTGGCCCGAGATTTACACCAATATGCCCATAGTGAGTGAACAACGCCCTCATCCCTACGGTGATACCCCCCGCCCAAAGCGGTTTGGAGCGGTAAGCCCTCTTGATCCGCAATTGTTCTCTCGAGTGGAGGATTTTGCAGAGGAGCTGACAAGGGGAGAGCTTAGTGGCAAGATCTCCCCTTTAGAAGTAGCAAAGTGGTTGGAGGACTTCTGCCGAGAAGCGGAGCACCACCTTAGGGAGGCTGAGAAGTTGGCAGAAGATCCGAGCTTGCCCTCTTTCCGAAGGTTGGCAGTCGATGTGGCTATCCAGGTGGGCTTAGGCCGCTTCTTTGCTCATAAACTGCGCGCCGGGATGGGGTATGCTCTCTATGAACAAACCGGAGATAAGGCTTTTTTGAAGGAAGCTATTGAGGAGTATCATCGAGCACAAGATGCTTGGAGGAAGCTATCAGAGCAGGCAAAGGGGATCTATGTTGAAGACCTAACCTTTGGGCCTCAGCGTCACCTTCGAGGGCATTGGCTAGACCGTTTGCCCGCTATTGAGGAGGATATCCAAGATATGGAGCAATTGAGAGAAGAGGCGGAGAAACCCTTAGCTCTGCCGAAGGATGCTGAGAAGCGAGCAAAAACTGCCCGGGCGATGCTCTCCCTCCTCTCCCAAAGAGGCCCTCAGTGGAGCTTCAAACATAACCCTCCCGACTCCTTCCAACGAGGTGAACCGGTCATTATCGAGCTTTCTCTCCTCTCTTCGGGAGAAAACCAGCCCTATTGTACTCTTCGCCTTCATTACCGGCACGTGAATCAAGCAGAACCCTACACAGTAGTGGAGATGCGGGAGCAAGATGGTCGTTACCAGGCGGTTATCCCTGGAGATTATACCGACTCTCCCTATCCTCTTCAGTACTTCTTTGAGGTACGAGATGTTGAGGGGAGGGCGTACTTTTACCCCGGTTTTGAGGCAGACCTCTCCAACCAACCTTACTATGTTATCCGCCAAGCCCGTTGAGGAAGAGGGGAGTTTGAAGGGCGATGGTTATTTGTGAGCCATAGGCTTAGTTTTGGTGGTCTTAGGCTTTAGCCTAAGGGAAGTTAATGCTTTTCAATGAGGAGGAAATACACTATGACCTACTTTGGGATTCCATTCTCAAAAGTTTTGAGAGGATTAGCTTGGACGGGTTTAATATTGTTCGTATTGGGGTTGAGCGCGGTTTATACTCCTTCGGGTTCCTCTAAGAAAGGAGATGGAGTGATGTCCTTAGATTCAAAGCAAAGGGATCGGAGTGGCCTTGAAGATTCCCCTTACTGGCAGAAGAAGCTTGTTGAGGACCTGCCTCTCTTGGGGCACCGTAATTGGATCGTTATCGCGGACTCGGCTTATCCCTGGCAAAGTAGTCCGGGGATTGAAACCCTCTATACAGGGGCAGATCATTTAGAGGTGCTTCGTATTGTATTGTCTGCCTTGGAACACTCTCGGCACATCAAGCCTGTTGTTTACTTGGATGCGGAGATGAAGTATGTGCCTGAGGAGTCTGCTCCTGGTATCCAAGCCTATCGGGCTAAATTGAACCAACTTTTAGGCCAGCGGATGGTGAATACTCTCCCTCATGAGGAGATTATTGCCCGGTTGGACGAGGCAGGTAAAACCTTCCGTATCCTCGTTTTGAAGACAAACCTCACTATCCCCTATACCTCAGTCTTTCTCCAACTCGATTGCGCTTATTGGTCGCCCGATGCAGAGCGAAAACTTCGGGAGACGATGCAGAAAGGCTAGTTTAGGGCAAATCGAGCAGATGAAGGTCAGGTTGTCTTTTTTATGTTTTCTCTTGTCTTTAGAGGCGGTGTTGAGTATGGAAGTTTGGGCGGAGTCAAAGTTCCCCTCTCTATCAGACAGCGCTACTCTAGAAACCCCTTTCCTACGCTTTCGCCTTTCCCCCCAAGAAGGCCGGTACGAGATTCTGGACAAAAAGACGCAAGTGACTTGGTATTCTAACCCTTATTGGCCTCGCTTCGGAGAGGCGGTTCTTAACCTCAAGGGGAAGCTTCAAGCTGTGAGCCTGGATCGCTGCGACATCCGGCGCTTAGAGGGGGGTTTAGAAGCCGAGTTTCATCCTTTGAGTGACCAACCTGCTTTAGGATTGAGGGTGCAGATACGCTCTTCCCGAGATGGTAAAACCTTAGAGTTTTCTTATGAGGCAGATAATGGGTTGCCTATTGAGAATATTCGCCTGCTAGAGGATGCTTTATGGGTTACTGATACTGACCAGGGCTACCTAGTGGTTCCAGTGCGAGAGGGTTTACTCCTTCCGGCCAACAGTGGGCTGAGCTTTACTTACTCTTTTGGTACCTTTGACTACGAAGGTTGTCATATGGAGATGCTGGGAATTGTCAAGAAGGGGTCTGCGCTTCTCATCACCTGGCGTAGTCCTTATACCACCCTATTCCTGAAGAGTGTTCTCACGGATCAGGGAGGGAGGAAACAAATCCTCTCACCTTCTCTTGAACTTCGTAAGACCGCTCGATCTTTTCAAGTGCAGTTTCTCGGCCGAGGAGATTATGTTTCCATTGCGAAGGCTTATCGCCAGGTCGCGAAGAAGAAAGGTTGGTTGGTGCGGTGGTCGGAGAAGCTCAAAGGGAATCCGGAGCGAGCGAAGCTTTTTGGAGCGGTGAACTTCAAGCTGTGGAGCACTTTATCCCGGACGATGAATGAGGAGAGTACCCGGGAGGAGGCGGTGCGGGTGAACTGGACCTTCGACGAGGCGGCCCAGATCGCTGAGCATCTGAAGAGGGATTTGAAGATGGATAGAGTTCTCTTTATTTTAGGAGGATGGATTCATCGGGGTTATGATAATCAGCATCCTGACATCCTTCCAGCGGCACCGGAGTGTGGCGGTAACGAAGGGTTGGCTCGGTGTGCCCAGCGCGTTCGGGAGTTAGGTTACCTCTTTTGCCTTCACGATAATTACCAGGATATGTACCGTGATGCTCCGTCGTGGGATGAGAGTTTTCTGATGAAGCGCCCGGATGGGGGTCTGGCTCTCGGTGGGCGATGGGCAGGAGGAAGGGCTTACCTTACTTGTTCTAAAAAAGCCTTGGAGTTGGCCCAGCGCCCTCAAAACCTGCCCGCTGTAAAAGCCTTGACCAACGCCAATGCTTATTTTATTGATACTACCTACGCATCTGGCCTCTATGAATGTTTTGACCCTCGCCATCCGCTTACCAAAGAGGAGGATATGAAATGGAAGCAGGCTCTCTCCG
Source organism: uncultured bacterium (assembly GCA_964429225.1). GTDB lineage: Bacteria > Armatimonadota > DTGP01 > DTGP01 > CAYSAW01 > CAYSAW01. The sequence goes on along the minus strand of CAYSAW010000001.1, from coordinate 387,823 downwards.
ATTATGCCCGTAAAGTCTTTGGAATCTTTGGGAGTGAATGTGGACGTGAGTGGGCCATTCCTCACAGTGATTTCTTTGAAGGGTTAACCGGTGTAAGCGGTCGTTATTATCACGATGCCGGATTATTAAGTAAGCTGGGTGGAGTAGTAGTGCCCTTGTTTGAAATCGTTTACCGAGACACCATTGCGATGTATGGTAAGTACGGCTACGATCTTTCGCAGTCCGCGGAGTACGTGCTTCACCATATCAGCATCGGCCGCCCCCTAAACTACCATAGCGTTCCTCCTCACCTCTATTGGAAGGAACCTTTTCAAGATCCTATACCCCTGGCACTTCGCCCTGAGCCTCCTCAAGTGACCCCTCAAGGCCCTCGCCAATTTCGGATTTCCTACCGGTGGAGGGTAGAAAAACCTTTGCTAGCTGACTGGCATATCTTCGTCCATTTCACGGACTCGGAGGGTCATATCCGTTTTCAAGGTGACTACCAACCTATGCCTCCTACCTCTCGTTGGGCGGTTGGCGAAGTTCCACAAGGGCCTTTTACCGTCTCGGTTCCTGAGGGTTTAACCGGAATTTTTGACATTCGTGTCGGTTTGTACCGACCCTCCACGGGAGAGAGGGCTTTGTTATTAGGATCCCACGATGGGGAACGGAGGATGATTATTGGTCGCTTAAAGGTTTCTCCTGGTCGTGTGGAATTGCTACCCTTCCCGATGGTGGAGGGGGATCAAAGGGATCCAGCTCTCTTCCTCCGGGCGGATAATGGTTGGGCCGAAGGGTTGCATCCTTTGGATCGGTTTATTAAAAACACCTATGAAATCCTTTCGCCTTTAAATGAGATCACCGCCCAAATGCCGATGAGTCAGCATCGGTTTCTTTCCCCCGACCGCAAGGTGCAACTCACGGTCTTTGGGCAAGGGCCTTCCGCTGTGGAGGTGATCGTCAATAAGGGGGACAAGGAATACCGGTATCGCTCCAAGACCTGGGGCGAAGTCTTGCTTCCTCCTTATGGCTTCTTTGTGGAAGGTCCCTCTTTCGTAGCCTTTTATGCCCGAAGTTGGAACGGTCTCCACTATGAAGACCCTCCCCTGTTCACTCTCCGGAGCGAAGATAGCGAACCGTTACGTTGTTCCCGGCGTATCCGCGTTTACCACGGCTTTGGAGACTCCCGACTGAAGTTAGGGGATACTCTCTACTCTGTGAAGAGGGAGGGAATCATCTCAAGGTAACCCTAGGTTCCAGTTTCTAGGTCGGAGTTCCACCTTAGCTAGAGCCTAGGCTAAATCCCTGCTGTCTTGATCACTCACCAAAAGCAAGGTTAGAAAATCCGTCCCTGGTGTAGGAACAAGAATCTGGAAAGCTGATAGCTGGGGGAGGGGAGATCAGTCGAGTAGGGAGGCAGGGTTGGTAGGAAGGGGGGGAAGGGGGTGAGGCCTCACCAACGCTCCCCCCTGCTCATAAGACTCGATGATAGCAAAAGTGTACTCCAAGACCGCCAAAGCATCGCGCCCCGAGGCCCGCAGCTGGTGTTTAGGGACTTGGTTCGTAATATCTTCTAGAAAAGCGTGGATTCGACGGGCAAAAGTTTGGTTGAAGTCATAGGTCCCCGACTCTGTCACAATAGGTGCCCCCGGTTCTCCGGGAGGGATGGTGCTGGGTTTACCAGGTCCTCGAGGGTCTGGGGCCTTCCAGAAGGTGATCTTTTCAATACAGTTTTCAATACAAAAAGTTCCTCGAGTTCCCGCGACTTCTACACTCCACCATCCCCCTAGGCCGTAGGAGGTATCTCCCCGCTGACTCAACAAGTAGCCCACACAGTCATTAGCAAACTTCAAATGGATGCTGGCAGTAGAAAGCATTACATCTCCCGCTCGGCGCCGGAATCCAGGACGGTTAAGAAAAGCCTGGACGTGGGTAACATCCCCGCAGAAGTAGCGCATAACACTGAGAGGATGAGAGAGGAAAGCCTTAAGGTGGAAATAGGGAAAGTCCCGGACTTTTAAGGAGGTAGGGGGTCGATAGTTCTCCGGCTCACCCCCTTGGAAGCCCATCTTACAGAGGCAGTAGATGAGTTCTCCCACTTCTCCTTTCTCGATATACTGGCGACCTAGCTCAGCAGGGGGGGTGAAATAGTGATTCAGGTTACAACCAAGGTATACATCCTTCTCTATAGCCTTGGCCACCATTGCTCGGGCTTCGTGGATGTCATTGGAGAGAGGCTTCTCCACTAAAACGTGCTTTCCCGCCTCTATTGCTTCCATAGCAGGTTCGAAATGCCAACTTCCATTCTCCAAACCACCTGTGCAGACGTCTACAATATCCAGCTCCTGATCCTCTAGCATATCTTTCAGGCGATAGTAAGCTTTGACCCCATACCTTTCCGCCGCCCGATCCGCTCGTTCTTTGACCACGTCGCAGACCGCCACCAGCTCGGCCAGAGGGTCTCGGACATAGGCATCTGCGTGAGGATAGCCGATCCCGTGAACCCCAACAATGCCTACCTTTAAAGCCATTTTCCTTTTCCTCCTAACCGCCTTTGATTTTGATATGCTCCATTACATCCTATTCAGGACCTTTGTTCTCTATTCCAAAGGGTTCAGGAAGGCTTTTCTGAGGGTAAGCCCCAAGGGAATTTTCCCTCTCCTTCCTTGGAAATCCTCCATCATTTCCTTGGGGTGAGCCTCCAGGTGGTGAGCTGAGAAGAGGGGGGGAACTCGGTCTTTCTTACCTCCTATCATCCCCGGGCGGGGGATCATGTAATCCCCTTGCGAGGATAGCAGATTTATAACTACTCCCTATCATCCCCGGGCGGGGGATACCCCTCTGTTTCAATCTCCTTGCGGAGATGGCTGTTTTGTACAGGCCTTGGTACTAGCAAGAAAGGGATAGGAACAGAGTGTGTTGCGCCCCTCCTGCAACCCTTTCCCTCTCTTGGAACCCCAGGAATTCTCCCTCAAGGTTTCCCAGGAAGGGATATAGAAGGTTTCTGTACTTTCGGGACCGAAGGGGTTTTAGGGAGAGAATTAAAAGGGGTGAGGGGGAGAATCTCCCTATCCCTGGAGGTGGAGTGTTACAAAGATAAGATTAACCTTATTTAAGGAGGAAGTGGGTAATGAAACTCGGTTATGAGGACACTCCTTTCCTACCGGACTCAAAGTGGCGGGTACACGATGGAAATCGCCCTCAGCCTCGGGTCGTTACACCGGGTACTTTCAGCACCCAGGATCAGCCTGGAGTTCCTCCTTCGGATGCGATTATCCTCTTTGATGGCACTGACCTCTCCCGGTGGGTCAGCAGCCGAGACGGTGGTGAAGCTCGGTGGAAAGTCGAAAACGGCTATATGGAGGTGGTAGCAGGGACCGGTGACATCGAGACGAAGGAGCACTTCGGGGATTGTCAACTTCATCTCGAGTGGTGTGCCCCTGCTGAAGTAAGGGGCGAGGGTCAAGGTCGGGGAAACAGTGGAGTCTTCTTGATGGGGCTTTATGAGATCCAAGTGTTGGATTGCTATCAGAACCCGACTTATCCCGATGGCACTACTGCGGCGATCTATGGTCAATACCCTCCGTTAGTTAATGCCTGCCGAAAGCCGGGGGAGTGGCAAACCTATGACATTATCTGGGAGGCCCCCCGCTTTGACGGAGACCGTTTAGTGCGTCCGGCCTATGTGACTGTTTTGCATAATGGTATTGTCGTCCATAATCATACTCCGCTTATTGGGCCTACTACTCACCGCCAAGTTCTTCCTTATAAGCCTCATCCACCTGTGGGACCCCTCCGGCTTCAAGACCATGGAGATCCAGTGCGCTTCCGCAATATCTGGTACCGAGTCTTAAAGGGTTACGATGAAGAATAAGGATAGGTTTAATGGATATTAAAGAGGAATATCTCGGTGATTAGTTAGTCAGGCGAGCCCTGCCTGTAAGGTTTCTGCAGTCTCTGCTTCTTCTTCGTTCCGGTAGGCCTATCAGGAGGGCAAACACCCGCCTATAGAATTTCCCTAAGCTGCGGGTTCTCCCTTATCCTAGAGAGCTTCAGCTACTGTTGGGGAGGGAGAGCTGAGGACTCCCTCTCCGTTGATCAGGAGGGTTAGGGGAGAGTGTTTGGTTTCCTCTCCTAACCCTCCCTACAGAAGAGGGGAGAGGGGTTCCCTTTAGACTCCCTTACAAAGAGAAGCGGTTTAGGGAGAAGGAGAGTCGTTCCGAGCTTCTATTGGAGGGTGCTGATGAAAATTGTTTCAGTAGAGACTTTTACCCGTCGGGAGGTAGGCTTTGTTCGGGTGTGCACTGAGGATGGGGCCGAAGGATGGGGGCAACTCTCCCCCTTTAATGCCGACATCTCAGCCTTAGTTCTGCACCGCCAAGTAGCCAAATATGCCTTAGGGGCCGAGGAGACTGATATCGAGGGCATCGTGGACCGGTGTATCGAGGGGGAGTATAAATTCCCTGGTTCTTATGTGTGCCGTGCTCTGGCCGGGGTGGATACCGCTCTCTGGGACCTCCGGGGCAAGCGAGAAGGAAAGAAGGTATGCCAACTCTTAGGGGGTACTCCCCGGCCGATCCCTGTTTATGGTTCGAGTATGCGCCGGGATATTACCCCTCAGGAGGAAGCGGATCGTTTGCGTCGCCTGCAGGATGTATACGGCTTTCAAGCTTTCAAGGTCCGGATAGGTAAGGTTTGCGGTCATAACGAAGACCAATGGCCGGGCCGGACAGAAACCCTAATACCAGCTGTTCGCAAAGCCCTGGGAGAAGATACAGTTCTGTTGGTGGATGCAAATAGCTGTTACACCCCGGAGAAGGCCATCGAAGTGGGGAGGATGTTGGAGAACTATAGGATTGGGCACTTTGAGGAACCCTGCCCTTATTGGGAGCTGGAGTGGACTGCGGAGGTTGCGGAGGCCCTCGAGATTCCTGTAGCTGGAGGGGAACAAGATACCGACTTGGCTCAATTCCGACGGATGATGCGGATGCGGGCGGTGGATATCGTCCAACCCGATATCTGCTATATTGGTGGATTTACCCGGGCCTTGCGCGTCGCCCGAATGGCTGAGGAATGGGGCCTCCCTTGTACTCCTCATTGTGCGAACCATTCCTTGATTAGTGTATTCACCCTGCATCTCTTGACAGTGATCCCCAATGCCGGTCCTTTTATGGAGTTTTCTATCGAAACCACCCACTGGACTCAGGGTCTCTTCGACCCTCCCTTGAGGGTGGAGGGGGGCAAAGTGGCGATCCCAGATGGCCCGGGTTGGGGAGTAACGATTAACCCTGAGTGGTTAAAAGGGGCAGAGTACCAAATCAGCCGGTTGGAGGGATAGGGAGGGTCTTTTCCTCCGCAGGCGGGGATGGAACGCAGGCTTCCGCCTGCGACTACCGAATAAGAAATCGGAACCCCTTGTTTCTAGCTTTTGCCCCTATTTCTACTTCTTCTACCTCATTATCCTTACTCTCCGGTAGGATAAATAAAATCAGGAGAAAAGAGAGAGCGCTTAGGAGAGCTAACACTCGGTACATCTCCTGAAGACCCAGAAGGTCTGCCACCATCCCACCGAAGAGGGGAAGGAGAGAGGAGGAAGCACCATAGGCGACAAAAAGGAGACTTTGTCCACTCGCTCTTAAACGTTCAGGAACAATATCGTTGATGAAGGCTAGGGGTACAACAGTAATGATACTGAAGGTGAGGCCGTGGAGTGTTTGGATTAGGGGAATCCAACCAGGATGCCCTACTAAAGAGTAGAGCCAGAGGCGGAGGGGGAGAACCATTGCTCCGATAACCAGAACCGGTTTGCGACCGAATTGATCGGAAAGTCTGCCTACTCCCAGCATAAAGGGGATCTCTACCAAAGCGCTAACCAGCATAGAGAAGGTGATCAACCTTTCACTCCCCTGCAGGTGACGAATCAAAAGGCTGAGATTTCCTGTGGCAGTTTGAAGGCTTCCCGAAAAGAAGAAGACTGCTAATAAAAGGATGAGTAAGTCCTTTCTCCAAAGAAGAGCCACCGCTTCTCGGAAAGCCGGGGGGGTAGATAGGTGCTTCTTAGAGGGTTCGGAACACCGGAGGGCAGAGAGACCTGCCAGAAGATAAAGTCCCCAGGATAACCAGAATAAGCGTGGTGGGTGAAATAAGGTGGGAAAAGCCCCGCCCACAATCATCATCATAACAAAGCCGATGGACCCCCAAATCCGAGAACGAGCGAAAGTATGCCCCTCTTGCCCAGGGATCGAGAGGTCTAACACCATTGAGGCGGCAAGGGTAAAACCGGTGAAAGAGCAGAAACCAATCCAGCTGTAAAGAAGAGCTAAGAAAAAGAAAGCGTTTTGCCCTCCTCCCCGGGAAGGAGCAATCCATTGGAAAAGGAGATAAGCAATCCCTTGAAGGCAGGCAACCGCAACAATCAAAGGCTTTCGCCGCCCTAAACGGTCCGAAAAGGCTCCGAGTAGTAATTGGGTAACTGCTCCAACACCTGAGGAGAGCGCAGAAAGAGTGCCAATCTGAGTGTAGGATAGACCGATCTGGCGCAGATAGAGAGGGAAAAAGGGGATAACAATCCCTATTCCAGCGAAAACAAAAAAATAGTAAGCGCTCAAAGGTGTTTTATAGCTTCGTTAATAGAGCCTGGCGATAGTGCTCCGCACTCAAGTTAGCAATGGCCTCAACTTCTTTCTCATTTAAAAAGGTTGGACGTCCGATGATAAAAGAAGCGAGGATAGATTTAGCAGCATCTTCAATAAGACGCATCCTTAAGTAGGCTTCCTTAAGGTTTCGGCCTACTGTGATCACTCCATGGTTTCGGAGAAGAACCGCGTTATGCTGGCCGATGACAGAAGCAACCGCATCCCCTAGTTCTTGTCCTGCAGGAACAATAAAGGGAAGATGGGCCACTTTACCAACATAAGCGACAAAATCGGGGGTGAGAGGGCGGATCTCCTCTCCTGCGTTGATGATCCCTATAGCTAAAGGAGGGTGGGCGTGAACCACTGCTTGGACATCGGGGCGGGTGTGATAGCAGGCTAGATGGGAGGGATACTCGCAGGAGGGTTTTTTATCCCCTTCTACTAATTCTCCAGTATACACATCAATAGCAACATAATCCTCGGGTTCTAATTCCTCAAAAGCGTATCCACTAGGTTTGATATAAATTTTATCCCCCAACCGAGCGCTAATATTCCCTCCAGGACCAATGACCAAATCCTTTTCTGCCAAGAGGCGACCATAATGAGCCAGCTGAGCGCGAATTTCCTCTGCAGTCATCCTTCAAAAGACCTCCCAATGATTCTTTCGCTTCTGTCAGAAGGGTTCCTCCGGCGAAGAGGGTTAATAGACTTGGTAGAGATGAGCAAAAGCGGAAGGACTTACTTTCTTCTTCACCAAGGAGGAAGAGACTCCTGGCTAGGTCTTAGAATAACAAGTTTTAATTGTTCAGGCATTGGCTAATACCTGAAGGCACCGGTTAGAAGGCCTCACATTTTAACTGTTGGTTAGTGTCTGTGAAGATGGGCTTAGGATCTTCCTGTCTCGCCCCTCCTCTTTCCTAGTACCTTGAGTAAGGATGGTCAAAATCAGAGATAGAGCGGGAGGATCGAGAGCGCTTTTCCTTAAGATGTTTATTAAAAAAGGCTTCTATGGCGGAGAGCACTTGCTGGTGGACAGGAGATTGAGGATCCCAGCCATGTCCCACCCCTTCTATCCGGAGGTAGGTTACCTCTACCTTTGCTTTTTTGAGAGCCTCAACAAAACGGTCGGACTGTTCCACGGGGACGATAGGGTCTGCAGTGCCGTGAACTACCAGAAAGGGAGCGGATTTCCTGCTAATATGATACATTGGTGAGGCATCTTTATAGAGATCCGGAGCCTCCTTGGGTTTCTTACCGATGAAGTCATATACAACAGAGACCACAGGGTTATCCTCGGGAAAGACGGTTAGGTCGGTGGGACCAAAGAGGTCTACCACGCACTGGACCTTGCTACTGTACTTCGCTAGGCTTTTGTCTGAATTATCCCGGGTCTCCCGCAGGCCTAAAAGGGCAACAAGATGTCCTCCCGCGGAGCCTCCTAGGGCACCGATCCTCTTGGGGTCAACACAATAGTTTTTAGCATGGGCGCGGATCCAGCGGACTGCACGCTGAACGTCATCGAGCTGAGCGGGATAAGTATATTGGGGGGCAAAACGATAACCGACGGAGAAGACAACATAGCCCTTTTGGGCGAATTCTCGGGCAAGACCTGCAAAATCCCGCTTGTTTCCCCCGCGCCAAGCTCCACCGTGAACCATCACAATCGCAGGGAGAGGGCTTTTGCATTCACCCGCCGGTTGGTAAACGTCCAGGAGTAGTTTTTGTCCCCCGGTCTCGCCATAAGGTACATCCAGAGATTCTTTAACCTGGGCGAACAGTGAGGAAGTCAAGCAGAAGAGACTTCCGAGGAGGGCTAGAAAACCACAGGCCCACCCGTTCATCCTATACCCTCCTGTCCTCGATCTGAGATGGAGAGTGCTTACTCCCCCTCTTGTTTTCATCTTTATCTCCCTCCTTGTAGAAAGATAGTTTGGCAGTGAGCAAAGCACCGGGGTACCTCTGAACACCTCCCGCCCCAGGAGGTCATCTTAAGAGAGGGTATAACTTTCTCCCGGTTGGAGGATAATCGGCTCTGTGGAGGTTTTCTCGCGCACTTTCCTCGCGAATTCCTCGGCGTTCACTCGAATAAGGTCGAAGGTGTTGTAATGCATTGGGATAACTTTGCGGGGTTTTAGGAGACGTACTGCTTCTACCGCATCGTCAATCCCCATCGTGTAGTTATCGCCAATGGGCAGGAGGGCCAGGTCTATAGGATGACGCTCTCCGATGAGAGCCATATCGCCGAAGAGGCCGGTATCCCCGGCGTGGTAGATTGTTTGGTTTGCTATTCGGACCAGGAAACCGCAGGGGTTCCCTAAGGTGATGAACTGGTTTCCTTCGTGAACGGTGGAACCGTGGAGAGCTGGGGTGAGTTTTACCCAAGCAAAGGGAAATTGGTGAGCGCCTCCAATGTGCATCCCGTGTCCTCGTGCCCCTTTTCCTTGGAGGTAGGAAACGATCTCAAAAGTTGAGACCACAAGAGCGTTGTTCTTTTTAGCGATTTCCAGAGCATCGGCGATATGGTCAAAGTGGGCATGGCTTACCAGGACCGCTTCGGCCCGAATTTCCGAAGGTTTTACCGGAGCGAGGGGGTTATCTTTTAGGAAGGGATCAATGATGAGGGTATGGGTGCCATCGGAGAGGGTCCAGCAGGCATGACCAAGGAATCTTGCGGTGACCATTACTCTATCCTCCTTTTCGCCTTGGGAGAATCTTCTGATTATGTAGGCGCTAGTGACCTCTTCCCTGGAAGTTTTTACAGTGCAAGCCTAGGGCTTTCAATCCTCAGGAAGGAGGTTCTTCTCCGGCCCGAGGGGATAAGTTTCCTCTAGATGCTTCTGGTGATCTTTCCCCAAAACTACCAGTGACGGATCTTCTCGAGGTATTCCTGGTAATTGAATTTAGGGCTGTTTTCTGGAGTATGACACTTCAGGCAGACTGCCGAGCCTTTTCCACGCTCGATCAAATTTTTGGAGGGCTTCTTCTGCCAGGCGGCCGCTGCGTGAAGTTTTCCGGGGCCGTGACAATGCTCACATTGGACACCGGCCAGTTCAGGGGTTCGGGTTTCGCTAAGGTATCCCCCTGCTTGGCCATATCCCAAAACATGACATTTTAAGCATTCGGGGTTGAAGGCATCTAGCCCGTTATCCTTTTGTTTAAGGGTTTCCAGAGCATGATGGTGTTTTGATTCCTCCCACTTGACAAACTCGGTGACGTGGCAAGGAGCGCACTTCTCGGCGCCGATGAAGCCATTCCCGTCTTTAGAATTTGAAGTCACTACTAGGGAGGGAGGAGGTAGAGCAGCGACTTGCTTCTTGTACTCCTCCATTAGGGCAGATATATCAGGGTCATCTTTGAAGCGATTGGTGAGAGGAACCAACTGTCCCTTAACACCACTCAATCGGTTATAAGAATCGAGGAGGATACCTAGCTCCCCGGCAAAGCGACCCCGGTCACCGTTAGCCACGAGATAGGTTCCGTTGATGGCCACAGGTTCCCAAATACCCGACATAGGAGAGTGGGTCACTACTACTACATCCATTCCAGGAACCTGTTTGACGAAGTTGCCCGCCTCCACCAAAGGCATATGGGCAAGAACAATAAGGAGGTCTGCTTGTTTACGCAGGCGGGGGATCATTTCATTGGCGAGTTTAACAGGGTCTACTACTTGGAGTTTTTGGCCTTCGGGTCCTGTGGTACGCCGAGCTTCTTCGCCTAGCGTGAGGCTGAAGAAGGAGGTAATCGCCACCCTAAGGGGCTTACGCCCTCCTCTTCCGGGAATTTGTTTATAAGTCACTGGTCGGAAGATAGGTTGACCCTTTTCGTTAAGTAAGTTAGCACAGATCAGGAAGGGATATTGGCGGGAGAGGGTGCGAAGGAGCTCCAATCCATGAATAAAATCGGTTTCCCCAAGGCCCACTGCGTCATAACCAGCCCATTTAAAAAACTTAAAGGCGGTCTCTACCTTCAAGCGGTCTTGCGCGTCAGGGCGTAGGCTCATATCCCCGCCGAAGACGAGGATTCTCGGGATACCGTTATTCCTTGCTTCTTTTAAGAAGGATGCCCGCCGGGCAATCCCGCCCCATTGGCCTGAACTTCACCCACAGGGTTCCAAATATCCCCGGAAGTTGGAGGCGAAATCCAGGATAACATCCCCGGTGTTCAGGGGTTGAGTAGGGAGAACGATTTGGGCGAGGGAATGCAGACAAAAGGGACCTTTTTGGCAGGCCAGGAGGAGCAGGAGGAAAATTCCCCCGAGGATCAGCCCTCCTCGCAGGCACCCTCTTTGCCATCGGGTTCTTTGCATTAGGGCTTTTCCTTATCAGAAAGTGGCCGGAGTTCTTTTCCGCTTACCTTTATTATAACTCATCAATCGCGAAGAGTAAATGAGAGGAGCGTTTTCGTTTCATATGTTAAAATAAGAGTGCTGGCTCTCTTCAGAGAGAGTGCAAACTCTTCTGCGAGGGAGGGGGAAATGCAGGAAGATATTCATGAAGCGTCCGCCGCAGGAGATATTGTGGGGGTACAAGAGCTTTTGGAACGGAATCCGGATCTCGTTCACGCTAAGGATTTGGCGGGAGCCACTCCCTTGCATTGGGCTTGTTGGAAGGGGCGTCTGGCGGTAGCTCAATTTCTTCTCGAACATCAGGCCCAAGTGAATGCTCCCGATGATATGGGGCGCACTCCTCTTCATTGGACCGCTTGGACTGGCCATTTAGCAGTTGCCCAGTTGCTCTTAAGCTATGGAGCGAACGTCCATTCGAAAACGCTTCAGGGGATGACCCCTCTAGATTATGCGGTGGATAAGGGCCATACCTCTATGGCGGAACTCCTTCTCGCTTATGGCGCGGAGTGCGATCCTCAGAGTCCCACAGGGAAGCTTCTACTCTTCCTCTCCGCTCGGGATGGCTATTGGGGGATCTTGAACAGGTTGTTTTCCCAGGGAGCGGATGTCAACAGTGAGGCCAATAAAACGGGTTTGACTCCTCTTCACGGAGCGGCGCAAGGCGGGCAGGTAGAGGTGGCGAAGTTTCTCCTTGAAAAAGGGGCTTTAGTGAATACAGTAACGACTCAGGGGAAAACTCCCTTAGACTACGCTGTTAGCAGGGGACATCAGACCCTTGTGGAGCTTTTAAAAGCCCATGGGGCGCTCTATGGCCATCAACTCGGGTGTGACAAAAAGTAATCTCCAGCGTTTTAATTCCTAGGAGAGTAAAGGTGACCGACGAGGAGATCGTTCAACGGATTCAATTGGGGGACCGGCGATTATTTGAGGAGCTTCACCGCCGGTATTATGCTCGCATCTGGCGTTTTGCTCGCCGCACCCTGTTAAACGACGAAGCAGCAAATGATGTCGCTTCGGAGACCTTTATCCGGGCCTACCGCGCAATAGATCGTTACCAGATCCGCCGGGATGGAGGGTTCCTTGCCTTTCTCTTCCGAATTGCCCGGAACCTGATGACAGATATGTTGAGGAAAACTCCCCCTCAACCTACTTTGTCTTTAGATGGGGAAGAGAACCTGCAGGAGCGGTTAACCTTGGAGAATGGGGGAGATCCTCTGGAGATGGCTCTTCGGGAGGAGCGACGGAGACGGGTCCGAGAAGCTCTTGCTCGTTTACCCGAGGCGGACCGTCAGGTTATCCTCCTTGCCTATGAGGCGGACCTCTCCCGCCGGGAGGTAGCAGTGATTATGGGGAAACCCTCGGTGACTGCAGTCACCTCCCATCTCCACCGAGCCTTAAACAAGCTCCGGGAGTTGCTCCTTCAAGATGAGTACTTTCAAACAGAACAAAGAGGTGATTCTAACCGTGTGGAGATTCTTTCGCCAGAAACCGAACCTTGATCTCTGGGAGAAGATTGAAAAAGTTAAGAAAGGCCATCGGGAGGAGGCTCCTAAAGAACCCGATTTGCAACCGCTGATCGAGATGGTCGGCGAGGTTGTTCTCCACCAACCTCCGATTCCCTTAGAAGCGGAGAAAGAGTCCCAGCTTCGCCTCCGGGCGGAGATCGAAAGGGATCTCTTTCACCGGTGGTCTTTGGATCTCAGTCGTCGTCTGCGCTACTTGGGAGTGACAGCCGTTTTAGGGTGGAGCTTATCCGCTCTTTTGCTCGCTTTTCTCACTTATCAGAGGGGTTCTTATGACGCTACCCTGAAGGCTACTCTTCAGGCTTTGCAAGAAGCCAAGAGGCAGAGTATGGCCAGTCGGTCAGTGGTCATCCGAGAGGAACCGCCCGTTGAAAGGGGGAAAAATCGGGCCTCCCGCAAATCTGTCTCTCCAGCTGGAGGAGGGAATAAGAGGGAGGAAAAAGAAGCTTCCTCTTCCTCGGATTGGCTGGTAGGCTTTCCCTTAACCGGTACAAATCCAGTTCTTACCTCAACGGATAACCCGGACCAGGCCCAAATGATTCAAAAAGCGAATGCCGCATTATTAGCGGGTAAGTGGGATGAGGCGGCTAGTCTCTATGCGGCTGCCGCTGAGATTGACCCCGGCACAGACGCTGCTTTGGATGCCCTTCACGCTGCTGCCCAGGTGTCCGCCAGCGCATTAAAGGATGAGCGGAGGGCGGCTGAGTATTACCGTCGAGAGGCGATGATCGCTCGGCGATTGAGAGATCGTCTGCAGAACGATCCCAACTTGAGGGAAGGCACCCGGCAGAGAATTGCTCGCGCTTTTACCGCTGTAGGCTTAGTGGAACAGAATCCCCAAATGCTTCAAGAGGCTATGCGTGAAATCCCAGGGAACAACTTGATCCCCACTGAAGAGCCGGCCCCTTCCGGGCAGTGATTCCGGTGAAGGGGCGGGGAGTTCCTCAAGTTTTTATCTGGAAGACCTAAACCCTTAGGAGGGGTTGACGAAAAGGGTGCCCGCACCAAACACAAGCCACTCGTCGAGTGCCTGAAGCTAGCCCACAGCGAGGGCATATCCGCCAGTGGAGGGTCCGCTGGCATCGGAGACATCGCTCAAAAAGATCGCAACCCCTTTGGCTCACGACAATGGTCCTTCCCCCACATTCCACGCATACTGAGCCTTGAGAGACTTTCTCCGAGGTTTTCATCTCTTATCCTTTCGAAGACGGGTTAGGTTCTTCTTCCTATAGGTTATGACGATTCTCACCCACCTTCTTGTTCCCTCGTTCCGCCCTCTTAGGGAAAAGTGGAACTTTTTCAAGGGTAAACAGGCGATTTTTGCCCCTAGAACTGCCTTCTTCCCGGATGATCAGGCATCAAAGAAAGAGAGTTCGGGAACCATTGCTGAGAATATGTCGTCCAATGGTATGAAGGCCACAAGTGGGGGGGATCTCTGGTTGGGGTTGTGGTCAAATCAAAACTCGTATGAAGGAGGGAACATTATGGCAGGTGAGATGACGGTTCGTGAGGCAGGACGCCGGGGAGGCAATAAAGTCAAAGAACGCCACGGCATCGAGTTCTTCCGAATGATTGGTCAAAAAGGGGGAAAGACTACTTCCGAACGACATGGTCGGGAGTTTTATCAGAGGATTGGCCGCAAGGGAGGTCAGAAAGGTGGAGCACGCCTCCGGGAACTGATCGCCCAAGGCCAGGCTGAAGAGGCTAAAGAAGAAAGCAGTAGTTAATCCATATAGAGCAAGGGATAGGAGAGAGTAGGGCCTTCCTTCCCTACTCTCTCTGGGGGACTTTGAGGTTTGTTAGCGAAGGACCTGGGGTAAGAAGAGAAAGGGGGAGAAAAATGGTGGTATCTGGGCTTTCCGAGCAGCAAGGCTTTCACCAAGAAACTGAAGATCTGCTTCGCTATCTTGGCGCGATGGCGGTTAGCCGGGCAGGACAGTTAGTGAGTGAAGAGGATAAGGAGAGGGTGATCCGGTGGGCTAGAAGGGCGGCTCGCTTTACCACAGACCCCTATTCTTTCGATGGCGTGGAGATCGCTCTCCGCTTACCTTATAACTATAATATGCTCTTTCAGCTGGTGCGTCAGTTAAGTGAACTGGTTAGAGACTTCTAGTACTCTCAAGGTCAAGGAGGACTAAGGCTTGGGCCAGCGATTTTCCTCTCTTAAGAGAACCTTTTCCCCAATTCTTAAACCTCTTTTGATCTCCACATAATCCTCATCGTACTCTCCCAGAACCACCTCTCTCCGCTCAATTTGCCCTTGATGGTATACTTCTACGAAGGGCTTACCAGAATGGCGGAACACTGTTAGCCGAGGGACAACAGGGACATTAGACCGCCTCCCAACGAGAATACTGATCTGACAGGAGGTTCCCAGTTTTAAAGGAGTTCCTTTAGGAAGGCGAATCCGGACTGGAAGAACTCGGGCGTCGCTCTCCATTGCGGTGGGGTCCTCTGACCGGAGGCGCTTTCGGCCCACTTCTCCTCCGATCCGAACGACCCTGCCAAGGAAGGTCCTCCAGGGGTAGGCGTCTGTGGTTACTCTGGCTTGCTGACCCACTCGAACTTTCGGGACATCTGTTTCGTCTACTTCTGCTTCAACCTCCAACGCATCCTTACGGCCCAGCAGTAAAAGAGGTTCCCGGGGGCCAACCACCTCATGAGGATGATGGAAGCGTTTGAGAACGATTCCATCAACTGGGCTACGGATTACTACGTTTTTCAGATGGGATTGGGCAAGCCGAAGGTCGGCCTGGGCGATAGCAATCTCCTTTTGAAGGGCTTCAATCTCCCTAGGGTGGGGGCCATTCCGAAGCTTTAGGTAATAGGCTAAGGCTTGTTGCTCTTTATAACGGGCCGATTCTAGCCTTGCCCACGCTTCATCCACCCGAGATTGGGCCAGGGTACGATCCCGGTAGAGTTCCTGGGCATTTTCTAAGGAACGACGGGCTCCTTCGGCTAGGGCCAAGGCTTCGGCTAGCCGGGCTTGAGCCATTTGAAGGTCTTCTTCTCGAGGGGTTTTCCGCAAGTTCTCCCACCGGGCTTGGGCAGATTTAACCTGAGCTTGAGCACTTTTTAGGTGGAGCTCCGCTTGCTCTAGAGCATCCTTAGAAATAGCTCCTTGGTTGTAAAGGTTTTGAGCCCGGAGGTAGGCCGATTCCGCCCGAGATAAATTGGCTTGGGCAGAATCTAGATTCGCCTGGGCTTCCTCTAGCTCTTCGGGAGTTGGGGTGTTTTTCAAGCGGTTTAAAGCGGACTGAGCCTGGCGAACCTGTTCTTGAGCGGAACGCCAACGGCTTTCTGCGGAAGTAACCATCTCCCGCTCTGAGGCACGCTGGCGATAGAGGGATAGGGCATGCTGGTAGCTCTTTTCAGCTCCTTTTCGGAGGGCCATTGCCTCTTTAAGGGCTGAGAGAGCTTGCTCCAAATCCTCCGGGCGCGCCCCCTCGGTTAGGAGGCGAAGACGGGCTTGGAGAGATTCTAATCGGGCTTTCGCCTGTGTCCACCGCTCTCGAGGTTCTTCAGCCTCAAAACGGGCAAGAACCTGGCCTGCCTTTACCTCATCTCCTACGTCCACCAGTACTTCAGCGAGGGTTCCTCCGTTTTCCGAAGTAACTTCAACCCTCTCTATAGGTTCCACCCTTCCTTCCGCCGCGATAATCGGTTCGATAGTGCCCAGGGATACCTGTACCCAGGGAGCAGGGGGAGCTGAAACTCTACTCCATCGGTAGAGTACAAAAAGGGCAAGGAGTAGAAGAAAAAAAGGGATGAACAGATGTTTCTTCTTAACCCAAAGATAACGATTAATCACCGTTGTCCTCAGTGAGGAGTAAGTTGATCCACCAAATGTCCGTCTTCTAAATGGAGTACTCGGTCGGCTAAGTGGACCGCTCGGGGGTCGTGAGTCACCACCACAACCGCTTTTCCCTGGTCGGCCAGGGAGCGTAGAAGAGTCATCACCGATAACCCCGTTCGGGAATCCAACATCCCTGTGGGTTCGTCTGCTAGAAGAATAAGGGGGTCATTGGCTAAGGCGCGGGCAATAGAAACCCGCTGTTTCTGGCCCCCGGAGAGATCTGCAGGATAAAAGTCCTTCCGGTTTTCCAACCCCAAGGTTTTAAGAAGTTGGAGAGCTTTTTCCTGGGCGGGTTTCCCTTTAATCCCCCTGAGATGCAGGGGAACTAAAACATTCTCCAAAACGGTTAAACTGGAGAATAAGTTGAAAGTTTGAAAGACAAAACCGATAGCCTCTCTTCGGAGCTGAGAGAGGCTATCGTCGTTTAGGGTGCTCAAGTCCTTTCCCAGAAGAAAAACTTTCCCGGAAGTCGGTTTGAGAAGGCCTCCCATCATAGAGAGGAGGGTGGTCTTCCCGCTTCCCGAAGGCCCCATAATTACCAGGAGTTCCCCAAAAGAGACTTCGAGGGAAACCTTATCCACAGCGACGACAGGTGCCTCCCCACTTTCAAAAATTTTGGTGAGCTGCTCAAGAACCAAGGGTTTCATGCTTTGAAGACCACCACAGGATCTACGGACAGAGCCTTGCGAATTGCCAGAACAGAGGCCCCTAAACACATCCATTGGGTGATGAAGAACATAGCAATTTTTAACCCCCAGGGGCTTGCCAGGGTGACCCCTCCTGCTTGGTAGGCAGCTCGGCTCATAAGGTGGAGGAGCAGACCTAAGAGATAACCCATTAGGGCAGTGAGAATAGCCTGTTCGATGATAATCCCCAGGATTTGGCGGTTTGTTGCACCGATCGCTTTTAAGGTGCCAAATTCTCTCAATCGTTCTACCGTAGCGGTGTAAATGGTTTGCCCCACTATCACCATTCCCACGATAAAGGCGAGGAGGGCGGTTACCCCCACTCCCAAGGCGATGGGGGTCCGAACAGTCCAGAAATATCGCGTTTTCCAAGCTAGCTGGGAAGAGGTGTAGACATCCACTCCCTCTAGCCGGCGAAGGCTCCTCAAAACTTCTTCAAGAGGATAGCCTTTGCGCACTTTCACCAAGACGTAGGAAGTAGCACCTGGGGTAAACAAGTAGGGCTTGGCGTTGTCGTAGGACATAAAGATATAGGGAGTAGAGATAAAGGGGGTAGCCTCCCGGGAGATTCCCACTACTTTAAAACGGCGACGGAGTACCTTAACCGTGTCTCCGACTTTCACCCCACCGAGGCGAGGTCGGGCCGTTTCGTCCACAATAAGGTAGGGGCCGTACTTAACGTCCCGGGGATGTCCCACAACCATCCGCCAGGGGCCTCCAATACCCGAATCAGGGTTGTATCCGATAATCTCTACGGAATCTGTAATCCCTCCCTTAAGTTGTACCACGCTGAAGGCTAAAATGAGCTTCTCGATACCCGCCACCCCACGGGTCTCTCGGATCTTGCGGATTTTGCTCTCCGGAATGGGGAGGGCGAAGTCAAAGTTCTGGAGGTTTCTGGAGGTGACCCAAAGGTCCGCACCCGCGTGGTCGATGAGGTTGGAAGCCTTGATGAGAAAGCCGATGTACATCCCCCCGGCGTTGAAAATAAGTACCACTGAGAAAGTAATGCCCAGAAGGGTTACTCCTAGGCGAACTTTATCGTGGAAGAGATTGCGACGGGCGATGGAAACCATTGGTGACTAGCTCCCTCTTTATTATAAAAAGGGAAAGGAGTAAGGAGGAAAGACCTTAAAAAAGGATTCTCTTCTCTAAAAAGGAAAAAAACTTTAGTAGGTAGGCTTTTTTAGAGAAGAGGACCTTTAGGTTTTGCTGGCCAGCTTAGAAACCCCGAAATCGGGTAAAATCTCAATGACGATTGGAAGAAAGTGATATAGATGATGATCGCTTTTTCTTACCTCTTGCTGGCCCATTTTCTCGCCGATTTTCCCCTTCAGACCAACGCGATTTATCAATGGAAAGTAAGAAGCTTCTGGGGGGTTTTGATTCATTCGTTCCTTCACCTACTTTGTATGGTAGCGCTTTTCCTTCGAAATTTGCCTCAGGTTTGGATTCCTCTGGGAATTCTGTTTCTCCTTCATACCCTTCAGGACCATTTGAAAGTCCGAATAGGGGCGGAGAAAGTGAATACCCCCAGACCCTTTATCCTGGATCAGGTGCTTCACTATTTGTGGTTAGGCCTTGCCGCCGGTGGAACTTCTCTCCGGGGGGTGCAAGGTGGATGGATGCCGGCAGGCATAGCGCTCCTGCTCTCGGGAGTTATCGCGGCTACTTTTATGGGAACTATCTTGATTTATTCTTTAGCTCAGTCTCGGCCCGATGAACCTCATAATATTCCAGTTAATACTTGGATTAAGGCCCGAGATTTTATCGAACGGGGATTACTCTTTGGGATTTTGTATCTAGGTCCTCTTTGGTGGGGGTTAGGTTTGGTAGTCTGGGGCATTAAAGGGTTTGTTTGGAAGAGAAAGATCGGGGGGCCTTATTACTCGGGTCTACTGGAGCTGGGAGTAAGCCCTCTTTGGACCGTTTTCTGCTTTATAGGGACTTCTTTACTCCTTTCCCTGCTTGGCTAAAGACTTCTGCAGAGGATAAAGCGATTTTCCCCTTTTCAGAACCTCCCCTTCCGAGTTCAGCGAATCCCTTCTACAAAAGGCTTTGTCGGGTCACCGTAGGTATTTCCAGCCCGATCTCTTCCTCGGGCCAGGTAGATTTGGTGTTTCCAGGGAACTCGATCCTGGTGGAATTTAACCCGGGTGGACATATACCGCATTGTGTAACCGCATCGCCGCCGACTACTTGTGTTAGCATTGGAACCATGGATCAACTTGGCGTGATGGAGGTGGCATTCTCCTGCCCGGATTTCCAAGTCCACTGCTTTCGACTCGTCGAATTGGCCCGCCTTGATCTGGGCACCAAAGACATATTGCTGGCGGTCTACAGGTTCGTACTCCGAGAAGCCGTGGCTATGGCTTCCAGGGATCACCCTCATACAACCGTTTTCCCGATCGGAATCATCCAGGGCAAGCCAGACGGTGACCACTTCTTGGGGTTCAAGCATTCCTTTCCAATAGGCTGAGTCTTCATGCCAAGGAACTGCTCTGCCTGTGCCCGGGGGTTTGCAGATAAAATGGCTGGACCACAAAGCGATGTCAGGCCCAAGGATGGGTTCCACGAGGTCCAGCACCTCCTCCGCGAAGAGCCACTCAAAGAGCTCGGGATAAGCAAAGTGGGGTACATCTATATCTTCCGGCCGTTTGTTCTCGGGAAGATCGGCAAGGATCGTTTCAAAAAATTGTTGGAGTTTCCGAAACTTTTCCTCGGGAAATAAGGGTTGGTGGTATACGAGATAACCATCTCGGTGGAATTTTTGGACCTCTTCTTCAGTAAGTCTAGCTCTCATTCTTCTCCCCCTGTTTTAACGATGCTTACTCTTAAGTCGTGGCTCCCATCGGGTTGAGACATCTCGTAGTAGTAGTAAAGAAGTCCTTTTAAAGGGATGACCTCCAGGTATCGGAGAGATCCCTTACCGTAGGGAGAGATTAAGGTGGGTTGAGAGAGGGAAGCTCGTTCATAATGGCAAAGGTCGAAACTGAGGGCGATCCCCGTTTGTTCTTCATAGTTTTGCTCCACGCTCCTACTTCCATCATAAAAGCAGAGAAACAGGGGAGGCTCATAGAGCACTGCGGAGAGACGCCCTGCGTAAGCATCCCAGCTTCCGGGACGGCCACCGAAGACCTCCCCTTGCCACTGCCAGTGCTTTCCATCTTCACTGATGGCTAGGCCGGTAGCTGACCGGCTTAGCCCTGTTGCGAAGACATCTCCTGTGGCGTGGAGCTGCTGGCGCAGAGTGTCGTTAAGGGTTGGGGGAGTTGGGGAAAAACTCGCCAGCATCACCCATAACCCGCCTAGATAATAAACAACAGGGTCTTTAACCCCTTCCGCTTTGATATCCTCCGCGGTGAATACCTTTTGACGCTGTTGGGGTATAAAAGCTTCGGGGGAAGGGGCTGAAAGAAGGTCTATCCTCCACCGGCGATCCTCTGGGTCCACATAGCTGACGTATAACCGCCATAAAGAATCGGATACCTTGATTAAGGAACATCGTTCGACACTCTCTGCGGGAAACGTTTCCTTGGAGGCTTCCCAAAGGGTTTCAAAGTGAACCCCATCTTTGCTCGAGGCGATCCGTAGCAAGTACCCCCTATCAGGAGGAGGCTTCCGGAGGCGATAGCAGAGGAAGAAGGTTTGAGTCCTATCGTCAAAAATCGCCGAAGGTGCCCCTGCCCAATACCCCAAGCCCTGGCCGGGAGGCCCGACCACCCTTTGGGATTTCGCAGGATCAAAAAGGAGGGGAATAGCCCACTTTTTCAAAAAAGGTTTGTGTAACATCTTTTTTCAATACCACTAGAGTGCGGTTAAAACTTCCAGCTACTCTAATCTCGGGTTTCTGTCACAATCTCCTTTTCTCCCTAATTGGGCTTTCCTCCTACTTTAAGATGGCCTGCGAAACTCTGGCCAGAGTTTGAGGCTGAAACAAAGTCGCTTTTTGGGTGTCTAATACTGTGGAGGGGGGAGGATTAACGATGAAAAACTGTCCGGAATACGAAGCGCTACTCTCCGCATATCTCGATGGGGAACTGGCCTCGGGGAAACAGGAGGAGGTCCGTCGTCATTTGGAGGAGTGCTCCTCTTGCCGGTGGGCTTTCCAGCGCCTTCAAGAGGTAGTGGATTGGACCTCGTCTCTGCCGATGGTTTCTCCGCCGGTGGACCTCAAAGAGAGGATCCTCAGCCAAACGGTTTACCTCCAGGGAGGAGGGTGCCTCTGGAAAAGGGTGGCTTGGGGTCAAAGGATTTGGGTACCCGCTGTGGGTACCGCGGTGCTCCTTGGCCTTTTCGGGTGGTACTCCTTACAGGGGATGAAGCAATCTATTGTTAGTCAAAGAGAAGGGAGTCCTCCTCCAAAAGTCCAAGGAGAAAAAGTTCATCCTCCTCGAAAATCTTTGACTTCACCTCAGGTTCCGTCAAAAAACCTGGTTTCTGAAACTGAGAGGAGATTACAGAGGGAGAGAACGGAACAAGTTGCCGAATTAACCCTTGATCGGCCCGTTCGACAGGTGGCTCAGAAAATGTTAGTTCCCCCTAAAGAGGAGGGTAAGAATGCCCGATCAGTATTCCAGGGGGGTTGGAGACAGAAGGCCTCCCTTCATGAACGAGGGCCAAAGGGGGACCTAGGGAAGGGGGTTAGCCTGGTGTCTAAATCCGGGAAGAGTGCTCAAGGTCAGGATAGTCAACCGAAGGAGCAGGCACCTGCAGCTGTAGATGAGATTAAAGGTTCTACTCCGTCTTCTTCGCCGCCGGCGCCGGAGCCTACTCCAGAGCCTCCGGAGGCGCAGAAGAGTGGGGAGGGGATGCTGGCCTCCGTCGCAAACCATCCTCCGGAGGTGGTACCGTCAAGCGCTAACCCTCCGGTGACCCCTTTGTGGCCGAGTTTGACCCCGGAGGAGCAGAACCAGGAGATCCTCCGCCGGCTGCAAAAGCGATGGGGTTCCTCGGAGGAGCGGATCCTGAAGGTGGATGTCCTCCGTATTCAATTCTAAGGCCAACGGTGACCTCCAGAAGAGCTTGGAGGGGGCCTTTAATCAGAGTATGAGCTTTTTAACCTTAAGTTTTCCGCAAACATTAAAGAGAGGGGGGCGATAGGGAAGGCTCAGGTGATGAAGGATGAAGATAAAAGGCCTTCACTTAAGGCGATTTAGTCTTATAGGAGTATTGCTGGTTGCTTGGATACTTCTTTCGATCGGGTTAGTAGTGAAGGCAGGCAATGCTTCTACCGAATCTCCCTCGGTCACTCAGCGCTTTATGGGCCGAGGGAGGGGCCCCTATCGTCTCCCCCATCGTAATATTATCCCAGGAAGTGTAGTGGTACGCTTGGGCGCCCAAAAGCTAGACCTCGGGACTGATTATTTTATAGACTATGCCAATGGATGGATTGTTTTAGCTAATCCCCTCTCTCCCCTAAGTGCTTTAACCGTTACCTATAAGTTTCAGACCTCTGGGGGGGCGCCTTCCGTACCTCTGATTACAGGACCACAGTTTTCCTTCTTGGGGATGAATTTTCAGCCTGTTCTAGGGGTAAACCCCGGGGATAACAGTTTCTTATCTGAACGGCCTGTTCTGGGTTTGGAATTTGCAAAAGGGGGTTCCTTGGCCCTCCTCCCTGGAGCAAACTCTAAGGAGCAAGGGAGAGAGCCAGCCAATTCGTTGGGTTTGAGTGGGATGATTTATTGGAATGCCCCGAGCAACCCTCTGCTCAAAAGCTTGTCCCAAGACCCTGACCCTCGGATGTCAGTATTATCCCAGCTCTTCCCCTCAGGAGGGAAAACCCTTGGACTTCAGAGCCTCTATCAATTGCATTTAAGCGGGTTATCCCTCCTCGGCGGCCAGTTTAGTGCTTCTTATCAGAAGGTAGGGAAAGCTTTTGATTTTACTCCTCTGAGAGTAGGAGGAGGAAACCAAGAAAGGCAGACGCTTCTTTCCCAGTTGGAGCGATCCAAGGGGTTGGAGCAATGGGACCTTCAGGGAGCATTGCCTCTTTCTCCCGATTCCCGGTTGCAGCTGGGTTATGTTTCAGCCCAAGATGATAAAGGCTCTGCGATACAAAAGAGTCTAAACCTTCAGGGAAAGCAATTTCAACTCGCTTTGCAAGAGACCCAAGTCTCACCCGGTTTTAACCGAGTGAAGGATAGTCTTCTGAATAACGCCTCCGCCTTTGAAAAGGCCCAAGGTCAGCTCCATCGGGATCTGCTCTTTAATTACACCCCTAACTCCTCTTTAAAAATCACTTCCACCTATCGTCAAATCCAGTTT
This sequence comes from uncultured bacterium, assembly GCA_964429225.1. Lineage (GTDB taxonomy): Bacteria > Armatimonadota > DTGP01 > DTGP01 > CAYSAW01 > CAYSAW01. The sequence goes on along the minus strand of CAYSAW010000001.1, from coordinate 364,526 downwards.
TTGGGGCAGAAGAAGACTTCTAGCCAGTTCCAGCATCTCCTTTTGTATAAGCCAGACCGATTTACCCAGGTGCAGTGGCAGTACGTTCAAGAAAGCCAAAAGACTCAACAGCCTAATGGACCACAAACCTCCCTGACTCAGACCGGGGTCGAGGTGGAGCGAAAGACTCCCGATGGATTGTTGCTTAAGGCTTCTCATGCTACAGGTTCTATGAAGGAGGGAAACCAATCTAAGCCTTTAGAGAAGACAGAGCTTCAGGTACAGACGGATGAGAAGAAAGCCACTGCTTTCGCTCTTCTTCATAAATCGGAGAGAACAGGTTCCCAAAGTGGCGCACAGCAACATCGTCTCTTCTTTGCCAGTCGGCTTCCTTACTCGATGCTCCTGAGGGGAGAATATCTCTCCTCTGCAGTACGCCAAGGGGAGAAGATTCAGCTCAACTCCCGCTCCTCCCTCCATTTTGAAACAGACCCGAAAAGGCCTTTCACCTTTGTTTACGATAGCTTGGGAGAGAGAAAAGTTTCTGACCAGAGAAAGTTCCAGCGTTCGGCTATTTTGACCGGCAAGGTTGGGAAGGTCTTTAACTTCAAGCATTCTAGTCTTTTACAAGAGGTGGGGATCGGCAATCGAGAGGAGAGTAATAATTTTGAGTTTAACCTTCAGCCGACAGCGAGGTGGAACTTGGCTGGCAATATCCTCGACAAGAATCAAACCACCATCGGAAATGTTCAGCAGTGGAACCTTCGTTTGAATGGTGCCCCTTCAGAGAAGGTTCAGTTGAAGACTCAATGGCAGTATACGACTGCGGATGCCCAACGCCCAAGTTCAGTAGTGGATGTTACTCTGCTCTCTCCCTTAAGCAAGGAGGAGTCGGTTGGTTTCAACTTCTACCGGAACGAGGATCGGGGCATCCTTAAGGAGGATCGTTTGGCTCTCTTGATTCAGCGACCTTTATACCAGGGGCACCTCCTCTTCTCTTTAGGCCAGGTTCATTTTGGAACGGAACCTTCCTATGGAACCTATGCTCTGGGATATAAGAGTAACCCTGACCCCCAAAAACCCTTGCACTGGGAGATCCAACTCCGCCGGTATGCAGAGAGCAGTCAGAAAGTCTTTTCCGGCTTCAAATACCAGATGGATTGGAGAGTTCGAAAAGATATAGCGATTAGCTGGGAATGGTTTGCTAACCCAGAGGCTGTAGATAGCCCTGGGCCTTTATCGGCAGGGCGGGGACAAAAGGTTTTACCTATCCAAGGCTTCGGCTTTGGATTGCAAACCCCCTTGAAGAAGAACCTGCTTATAGATTTGGGTGTTAGCAAAACTCGATCCTTGGGGAACCGGCAAATTGTCCGTAACCTCCGCTTCGGTCTAAAGGGGGAGATCGATTCGGAAACTCTGGTAGACATCTCTTATGCTGGTTTGATGCAGGCTCAGTTTAAAAAGGAGATTCCTACCCATTGGTGGAAGTTCAACCTGCGCCGGGAGATTGCCGAGGATTACTTCCTCCGGCTGGTGGGAGAAGCTCGGATTTGGTCCGATGTGGATCCAAAGACCAAGGATGTTAAGGATATCCAGGCGCGTTTGGAACTGATGAAAACTTGGTAGAGTTTATAAGCTATCAAAAAGTTTAAGTCTATCCGACTCAGGGTAAAATATTTGTGGAAGCGAGGAGAGGAAGCGAAAAGAAAACTAGCCAAACCCAAACCGTAAGGAGGTGATGGGTATGGCACGCAGCACCGAATTAGCTCGCCGGACCACAGGCATTCTCCAATGGGATCCTTGGCGCGAGATCCGGGAGATGGAACGTCGAATGGACGAGATCTTCTCCCGGTGGTTTGGGCCTTCCTTGTTGAGCACCACAACCAAGGGCTTCACCCCGGCTTGTGACCTTTACGAGACGCCGGAGGAGTTGGTCCTAACTTGCTACATCCCTGGTGTCAGCAAGGAGGACCTCGATCTGCGGGTAACTCCTTCTACCATTACGATTAAAGGGGAACGGAAGCCCTTGGAGGAAGGGAAGGAGATTACCTGGCACTTCCGGAGCTCGGGATATGGCCCCTTTGAGGTTTACTTCGATCTCCCTATAGAGATTGAACCTGATAGTGTCAGGGCGGTTTATCGGAATGGGGCTCTGGAAGTGCATATGCCAAAGGCTCCTTCCGCTCGCCAAAAGCAGGTCGAGGTTCAAGTGGAGAATGCCTGATCTGGTGAAGAGATCTACTTAAAGGTTCCCCGCCTAGGCTTTCCCGGCCTAGGCGGCTTTTTTTATTTTCACCCTGGAGAAAATTGCCCGCAGACTCTCTTTTGTGGGATAAAATATAGTGGCAAGGTTTTTTTCCTTTTTTAAAGGCGAGAAGCAAAACAAGGAGCGAAATTTCCGATGAAGCGATCCCGAGTAAGGGCCGAGTTTAAGGAGTTCTTTCTTTCCCTCTTCGTCGCCCTGGGCGTCTTCTGCCCTCCAGGACACGCTCAAATGACTGTTTCTGTTCAGGAAGTGACGGCGATTCCGGGGCAGACTGTTGAGGTAGGTATTCAAATCGGGGATCTCAAGCTGAGTGGAGCCTCCTTCACTCTGGATTTCAGCAAACGCACGCCTCCTGAGGCCCCAAATCTTTCCGCTTCCAATGCTCTAGCCGGCCCTATTGCTACTGGAATGATTGTTCAGACAAATGCTATGGAGAATCAGGTGAAGGTGGCTTTGATCGGTACTACCGAAGTCAAAGGACCAGGGGTGTTGGTCAAGATCCCCTTTAATGTTCCCAAAAACGCTATACCAGGAAGTACTTATCAGCTGGAATTAGTTTCCGCAGAAGTTGTGGACCTTCAGCTTAATACCCTGCCGGTCACTATCCAGAATGGTACGCTAAAAGTGGTTTCCACCAGTCCTTCTGCAGTGAAAACCGTGGTGGTTGGGCCGGCGGGAGTGGAAGTGGTGGTAGGGCAAACGCTTCAGCTTACCGCCCAGGGGATAGACGATCAGGGCAACCCTGTTCCGGGCTTACAGTTCGCTTGGGGAGTAGTGGAGGGCCAGGCATCAGGGAGCGTGGATTCTCAGGGACTTTTTAAGGCGTTGGCTCCAGGGGAGGTAAAAGTCTCTGCCTCTGTAGCAGGAGTTACCGGTAGCCTTGTAATAAAAGTACTTCCGGCTCCAGTAGGGGCCGTTATCCGAGTAGGTTCCCTGAAAGGATTTGCTGGGGGTATGGTAAAAATTCCCCTCCAAATCGGCTCCATTCAAAATGTGGCTGGTTTTGACTTTGTGTTGAACTTTGCGGAAACCCAGCCTAAGGATGCTCCTCCTCTGGTGGTGGGCACTCCAGAAAAAGGCGCCTTAACCAGCTCTATGCTCATCGAGTCCCGTTATGATAGCGATCAAAAAACTTTGAGAATAGTCTTGGCAGGTGCTCAAGGCATCAACGGTCCGGGAGAGATCGCCTTGGTGCCCGTGACGATTCCCACCGGTGCAGTACCTGGGACGATCTACTTTGTCAAAATTACCAATATTCAGCTGGCTAATCCTAGCGGCCAACCGGTTTTGGCTACAGGAGAAGATGGCACCCTCACCGTAGAAGCTCAAGTGGGAGGACCTCCGGTAAGTCTTGCGATTACCCCTCCAGAAGCTCAGGTAGCACCAGGAGGCTCTCTTCAGTTTAAAGTTGAGGGGAAGAATGCTCAGGGTGCTGTTATCCCCAACCCCTCGGTCTCTTGGATCGTAGAACCCGCGGAGCTGGGGAATATCACTGGAACAGGGCTTTTCACAGCCTCGGGCACCGGAAAAGGAGTAGTTAAGGCCATCAGTAATGAGAATCCCAATGTTGTGGCTACCGCTAATGTTACTGTTGGGGTTCTAGCGGACAACCTTCTTTTTATCCCGAGCCTCCAATCCGCTCCAGGAACCTTGGTATGGGTACCTTTAAAAGTTACTAATCTCGGCTTTGCCGGAGCGGACATCACCATAGATTTTGCAACGGTACAACCTACTACTGCTCCTCCTCTCTCCTTCTTGGATATTCAAAGAGTGGGCACCTTGGTACAGAGTGCCCTGGTTCAAACTAACACTCAAGTTCCCGGCCAGGTTCGCTTCGGAATTGTTAGTGGGAGTCTTCTCAAAGGTCCGGGAACCGTCTTGCTGATGGGCTTTAAGGTGCCTGTAGATGCTCCCGCGGGGACGGTCTATACCCTTAAAATTGCCTCTGCTGAACTTAACGATGAAATGGCCAATCCGATAAGTGTGGTTACCCAGGATGGCGCCCTTGTTATTACCGAAGCGGATACGATACCTCCGGTGGTCTCCGTGGAAGGCGTTCAAGAGGGAAGTATTGTTCGAGGGAAAGTTACCCTGAAGATTTCCGCGACAGATGACCGAGGCTCTGTGTCGTCCGTCACCCTCACCGTAGATGACGCGACGACTCCCTTAGCCAAGCTGGAGAAAGCCCCCTACGAGATTGTGGTGGATACAACCACTCTCACCGACGGAGACCACCTCTTGATAGTTTCTGCTGTTGATTCTTCAGGGAACATCGGGAAGACGAGTGTCAAGATTACTGTTTATAATACTCCTCCCCGGGTCACAGTGGAGGGGATCTCTGCGAATCAACACCTCCGAGGAACGGCTAAACTTCGGATCACCGTTTCTGATACAAAGGCTCCTACGGATATTAAGGTGTCGGTAGAGGGAGGATCAGACCTTCTTGCCTCTGCTAAAGGCCCTTCTGCAGAGATCAATCTAGACACCACCCGACTGCCCAACCAGGCGCTTAAGTTAGTTATCTCTGCCACGGATCCGGCAGGTAATGAGGGTAAAATCACCCTCCCTATCCGAGTAGATAATGTTCCTCCGATTGCGGTTATCACTACGCCTACAAGTAAGCAATCAGTTGTAGGAGTCTTGGTGATCCAAGGCTCTGCCAATGATGGGGATACCTCAGCAGATACCTTTGCGGGATACCAGCTGGAAATCGGGGCCGGGGAAGCTCCTTCAACCTTTAACCCTATAGGCCCCCTGCAGATCCTACCGGTGTTCTCAGGCAAGTTAGGGGAGTTAGATACGAGCAATCTTCAACCTGGGACTTACACTCTCCGCCTGACGAGCAAGGATAAAGCCGGGAATACCGCTCAGGCCCAGGTTTCCTTCAGTGTTGAGCTGCCCGTGCTACCGATGGATCTGAATGGTGATGGCAAGGTGAGTATCCCTGATGCTACCCTCGCCTTGCGGATTGCCATCGGATTGCTCAAGCCGACTCCTCGTCAACTGTTAGCAGGGGATCTCAATAAAGACGGTAAGATCAGCATTCCGGAGGTCACTCAAATTCTTCGCAAGGCAGTTGGCAAGTAGTTTTTGGAAAGGTTGCTTGGATATTAGTCTCCGTATCCTTCCGGGAGTATGTTACTTAGGCTAAAGTCTGTGACCAGGGGAGGATGCTTTATTCCTCCTCTTGGTGGGAAGGGTGAACTTTGATGGAAGCCCTGGTGTTTGGCGCGGGGAGCGTGGGGAGAGGTCTCCTTGGCCATCTACTCTTTTTGAGCGGTTACGAGATTGTCTTTGCCGATATCCGGGAGGAGTTGATAGCGGAGCTAAACCATAGGCGATCTTACCCTCTCACCTTAGTGGATTGGCGCCTCACGGGAGATCCTCTGGAAGTCACCCGGGGAGAACTAGTGGAAACGCAAGTTGAGATCTCCTCCCTCCGAGCGATTTCTTCGGCAGATAGAGAGAGTGTTCTTAAGGAGGTGGGAAGGGCACAGGTGATTTTCACTTGTGCAGGAGCTAGGGCTTTTCCTGCTATTGCTCAAGTGTTAGCACCGGCTTTAGCCCATCGGGAGCAACCCGTTAATCTCATCCTTTGTGAAAATCTTCCAGATCCTGCCCAGGAACTTCGCCAACTTCTGCTCAGAGAAAACCCCTCTTTGGAGGAGCTTTTAGGTCAGCGAATTGGGTTAGTACCCGCAGTTGTGGGGCGGATGATCCCCCTTCCTGAGGAGGAGCAGGAAGACCCCTTGGCTCTGCGCGCCGAAACTTATCCTTTTCTACCAGTAGATGCAGAGGCTTTGATCCCTCCTATACCTTCTTTAACCGGTCTCACCCCTACTACTCCTTTTGTTGTAGCAGTTCAAAGGAAGCTCTTCCTCCACAATGGCCCCCATTCGATTGCTGCTTACCTGGGGTATCAAAAAGGTTATCGCTATATCCATGAAGCGATATGGGACGAAGAGATTCGCCAAACGGTTTGGGAAGCGATGCAGGATGCCCGCCTGGCCCTTCAATATACTTACTCCTTGGACCCCCGAGATGAGGAGACCTATTGTCGAGACTTGCTTCGCCGGTTTGCTAATCCGGGCCTTAAAGATACCGTTTTGAGGGTTGGTCGAGATCCTTGGCGTAAATTAGGCCCTCAGGAGCGTTTGATTGGAGGGGCACGTATGGCCTTGAGCCAAGGGATTCATCCTGAAGCGATTCTAAAGGGGATTCGATCCGCTTTGGCTTATGATCCCCCTACAGATGAGTACGCTCAGGAGCTCCAAAAGCTCCTGCGAGAAGGGGGATTGCCTTTGGTACTTCAGAGAGTCTGCGGTCTTTCCCCCGAAGAACCTCTATACACCCTGCTGATTTCTAACTAAAAAGGATCAGTAGAAACGCCTGCTAATTTCATCTTGATGGGAGTAGGGTGCAGAAGGAAAGGAAACTCCCTAAGATGCTACCGGAAGATTTTTGGAGTACTTGTGCGTGAGAAGCTCCTCCATCCAGGATTGTTGAAACAGCGAGAAGCCTATTGGCCAAAGGAGGAGGAGAGGAACCCAGGTAAGAAGGCAAAAAAGAGTGAAAAAGAGGAGCCAGAGGGCCATCAGAAGGGAGGGGATAAGGTTATCGAGAACGAGTAACCCACTTTGCCTTAAAAGGAATATGGGGCCTTTGTAACCCCGGATGAGGAGGGGGATCTGATAAAGCCAGGTTCCACACCAGAAGAGGAGAAGATAGAGAAGAAGGATGATGCCCAGAGAGATGAAAGGATGCCGGATCTGAAAGAGGGCGTAAAGATCGGTCAGTAGGAGAAAGAGCAAAGCTCCATTACAAACCCCAAGTAGAAATCCTTCCTTCCCCCTCAACCAGAGACCCTCCAATAGGTGGAGGAGGCGCGGATCTTCTCTCTTCAGGATAGCTTGTGCTAGCCAGCCATAGGAAGTTGCCCAAAGGGTGGTAGTAATGGAGAAGAGAGGGATAACCAGAAGGAAGCCGGGGATAGGTCCCCAGGCGAAGGAGAGGAGAGGGAGGGGAAAGAAGGGGATACCCTTAAGAAAGCGGAGGTCTGCTAGGAATAGAAGCCATCCTATCAAACTAGCGGAGAGGGTGAGGCCCAGGTGGTCATAACCTGATATCACCGCTTTTTGGAGGGCGCGAAAAACCGATGGGTAGTTACCCCCCCTTTGAGGGGCTTCCTCTTCTGGCTCCCGAAGGCCCCAGGTATAAGGCTCTTGAAGGTCAGGCAGATTACTCCTCCTCGGTGGGTTGGATAACGACCTTTACCGCTGAGGGCGATCGGCTGATTAGCAAAGCTTCCTCAAAGTTTGAAACGGGGAAACGATGACTGATCAATTTTTCGGGTTTTACCCGTCCTGTAGCTAAAGCAGTGATGGCCCGGGAATGGGTAAAGGGGTTGATATAAGAGCCAACAAGAGTAAGCTCTCTCAGAAAGATTTCATAAGGTTTGACTTGAGCGATGGCTTCTTCGGGGGCAACGCCGAAAACCAGGATGGTTCCCCCTCGCCGGGCGCATTGGATACCTTGCTCCAGGGTTCTTGGGTTGCCCACGCATTCAATCACCAAGTCTGCACCCCCGTCTGTTAAGTCGAAGACCCTGGCGGGAAGGTCTTTTACCTCGGTTGGATTAAGGACTGCGGTTGCCCCGGATTCCTGAGCCAGCTCTCTTCGCCTTTCTTGAGGCTCGCTGAGGAGGATGGTGCTAGCACCTCCGCTTCGGGTGAGTTGGAGCATAATTTGGCCGATAGGGCCTCCTCCAAGGATAAAAACAGATTGTCCAGGCTCGAAGCCAGCCCGGTCTAAGCCATGAAGGCAACAGGCGATGGGTTCTGCAAGGGCTCCGGCTTCTGTGGAGACTTGAGGAGGAAGGCGATAAACCTGTCGGGCTGGGACGACGCAGTATCCTGCGAAGCCTCCATCTCGGCTTACTCCAATAGCGGTGAGGTTAACGCAAAGATGGGGTTTCCCTTCCCGGCAGAAGGAGCAGAGGCCACAGATAATATTCGGATCCACAGAGACTCGGTCTCCTTCCTGAATTTCCTTCACTTCCGAGCCTACGGCGGCTACTACTCCTGAGATTTCATGGCCTGGGACTAAGGGAAAGGTTGCCAGGAAGTGGCCCTCCCAGATATGAGCGTCGGTACCGCAAATCCCTGTAGTATGAACGCGAACCAGTACCTCCTCCGGCTTAAGCGGTGGGAGGGGGCGCTCCTCAATCCTCAGGGTTTTAGGGGCTTGGAGCACGGCAGACCGCATGCTTATCTCCTCCCGGTTGCCAAAGAAAAAGGCCGGCTGTATTCCCAGCCAGCCTCCGCGTCCCTCCTAAAAGTTATTGAGAGCTTTCTCCGGCAAGCGCTTTACGGATTTCGGTCTCAATCCAGAGGTTGATCCAGCGATCTTCTAAAGCCTTGTATCTTTGAATGAGGGCAGGATTAACCGGCTTCCGACTTTGGCCCTTCTCCAGGGCTTGAGCAGCTAATCCTGCATATTTGATTTTCATCAATAGGTCTGCGTTAGGCTGTTTCTCCACCAAATCATACATCGTCATATAGACATCCGCGGAGTATTTATACCATAGCGGATCGTTGGGATTTCGGTCCATCATCGCCTGGAGGTCCGCCAAGGCTCCTTTAGGGTCTTTAAACCGCTTCTTCATCGCCTGCTCTTCCACTTTCTCTGGGTCGCCTGTTGCAGGGTCCAATCCAGCGGACACTGTTGGAGGGGCTTTCGGTTCTTCAGGCTTTTGGGCGGTTTCAACCGGTTTGGAGGACTCAGGCTTGGCAATATCCCTTCCAGTAGGTTTTCTCCATTGAACCGTGGGCAGTTCCTGTTTGACTTTCAGGTTCTTTGATACCTGAGGTGAAGATTTCTTCTTTTTGGGGCTACTGGACCAAGCTTCCTCTTCCCACTGGCGAACTTTGCTTTTGGAGACCTTCGCCTTTGCAGAGGCTTTCTTTGAGGAAGCTTTTTTCGGAGCAGAGACAGACACTGACCAGGATAGTAGGAAAAATCCTACCAATAAGGGGACAGTCAACAAAGTAACTTTTTTCATCTTCTATAGCCTCCTTACCAGTTGTAGATTCTTCTCCCTTTATCCCCGATCCTTTAATCCTAACAGATTTTACTCACCCTAAAGGGTGTAATCACTCGTTCCCCGAGTTTTCGGTAGAGGGAGTGCGCAGGCTTTGGCCTGCGTTATGGCGCATCCTAATATAAGACGCTGGAAATAAGGAAGAAGTTCCCCCTTTCGAATTAGGATGGAGAATATTCAAAACGGACTCGGTTTTCTCCTGCTAGCACTCCGATAGGAGCCGAGATCACCGGAGGGGATCCCTTGGGATCGGAAAAGATGAGTTGATATTCTCCCGGTTCCAGATGGGTGAAGACCGCTTCTCCTTTTGGCGACACTGTTGCTTGTTGGATCGTCTGAAGACCTTGTTTCACGGTAAGAACCGCCAGAGATAAGGTAGAACCCGGGGGGAGGTTAGTTTCAACCAGGAGACGTCCTCTGGGACCTGCGCCAGGGCTACAACCTCCTATTACCAAGAGTCCTAAAAGGGTTGGGAAAAGAAATCCGCACCATCTCATTTTGTTGTCCTACTTCCCCGTTTTTCGAGGGGGATACCCTGTTGGCACAGAGGGCATTCTGAAGGGGTGTAAGTTTCCACCTCCAGGGTCGCTAAAGCTTTTAATGGAATACCTAATTCCACTCGGCCACCGCTTCTATCAATAAGTACTCCCGCACCGATTAAATCCCCCCCTTCTTCCCGGACTAGGTCTATCACTTGTTGGAGGGATCCACCCGTGGTGAGGATATCATCCACCACCAGGACTTTTTCGCCCGGTTGGAGGGAGAAACCCTGGCGGAGGACCCTACGGTGGTTCTCCCGCTCGGCGAAGAGGGCTCGGCAATTCATCTGTCGGGCCGTTTCATAAGCCAAAAGGACTCCAGGCAAGGTTGGACCGATGACTACCGTAATCCCTTGTCCTCCAAAGGTTCGAGCGAACTCAGAGCAGAAGCGCTCTACCCAAGGAGGATATTGCAGGACCAGGGCCTTCTCGAGGTAGGTTCCGCTATGAAGGCCTGACGTCAGAAGGAAGTGGCCGGAGAGCAGAGCTCCGCAGGAGCGGAAGATCTCGAGCACTTTGTCTGAGGTAAGCGGTACCAAGCTAGACCTCCTGAATCATTGTAAAGGATTCAGGAGACAAATGACAAAAAGAGGCGGGGGTATGGAAGAGCATTACTCCCGCCATCCTGCTTTTTCCCCTTGTTAGTAGGGGCGGTAAGACCCGAATCCTGTACCAAAGGTGGTGCCTAGACCGGTATAACCTCCTCCAAAGGTTCCTAAACCTCCGAAGCCTCCTAAGCCGGTTCCAAAGCCACCAAGGCCACCAAAGCCTCCTAGGCCTCCGAAGGTTCCGAAACCTCCTAGGGAGCCTAGGCCGCCAAAGGTTCCGAAGCCTCCTAGACCGGTTCCGAAGCCTCCTAAGCCTCCAAAGCCCCCGAAACCGCCAAAGCCTAATCCACCAAAACCGCCGTAACCTACTCCGCTAAGCCCGCCAATCAGTGATCCAGAGATTACCGCACCTCCTAGGACTTGGGCGATTTCAGCAGGATCAGCAACCTGAAGAGGGATTTTAGCAACGGTGGTTTGGGCTACCGAGGTTGAGGTAGTGGTCTCAGTCCCAGAGGTGGGCGGAACACCCGGCATAGTGGGAGGAGAGGTTGGGGAAGTCGTCTCAGTGGTTATTCGGGGGAGAATAGTATAAACATTTTGACTCTTAACCGCCCGGAGACCCGAGGCGCGCAGGATCTGGTTAAGGGCCACCTCAAAGGGAACATCCACGAGTTGGGCTGTGATGGGGGTAGCCGTAGCTGTCACCTGAGGATCTATAACATAACTCACCTTGCGCCCCCTGAAGAGCATCTCCAAAACCAGGTTCAGGGGAGCGTCCTTAACGTTCAGACTCACCCGTTCCTCATCCCTCGCTGAGGGGCGGGAGGGGGTGACCCCTCGGGTTCCGCTAGGGGTTTGGGCCCAGAGGGGAAGAGAGGCCATCCACAGAATGATGAGAAGCCAACTAAAACGCTTGTGAAGGATCATCGGTGACACCTCCAGGGATTCGATGGTTTTCTCAAAGGAAGAGGTCCGCTCACCCCAAAATTCCTTCAGTTCTCTCTCATTTTATCAAGATTTATGGTTTCAGACAAATCCTGTTGCCTCGGTATAGAAGGACTCACCAGAAAGGGAGTTGTACCTCTCCTCTTTTTGTTTTTACCCCTGCTCCCCTTTATCTATTTACGAAAGAAGGTAATGCGTGTTAGGGAGTGAGCAGGGAACTTCCAGCGAAGCAGGGAGCCTTCCGTTCGAAGGCGTAAGGATCGAATTTGAACTGCTTCGGGGTTTTCCCAGGTGTTTTCGGATAGGAAAGAATCCCCTGTAAGAACATCTAGGTAGACTCTCTCTCGACAAGGAAAGTCTTCTAGTAAGATCTCCGTGTCCATTTCTTTATCTGGGTCCCGGTTCGTCACAAAAACGGTAAGGATCTCTCCTCCTTCGCTGACTAAAGAGGCCACATCCAGATAAGGAACTTTTTCTACTCTTCTTAGCCATTTCCCCGAAGTATTAAAAGTGGGGGCTTCTACCTCGGTTTGAACGGGTTGGACTCCGGGTTGAGTGCTGTATAGGTAGAGGGCGAGCCAAACTGGATGGGGGTATACCACTCCTCGCCATTTAGCTAGCCCTCCAAGATGGTTGATGAGTGCGCTATGGGTTACTAGTTCTACCAGGCCTTGGCTGCGGAGGACGCTGTTGATAATTCCAGAGTAGAAGAGCGCTTCACTTAAGTTGACCATATTGGGTAAATGGTGGGGGAAGATGAAGATGCTGAGCTCCGTGATAGCGAGTTTGGGAGGGAGACCTGCTTCCCGCATAGGTTCAGCCAGCTCTTTGAGGAGGTCGCTGTAAGCATAAGTGTATCCCATCGCCTCTAGGAAGACTTCTTTGGGGTCTACCTCTCCCCGGATATGGGATCCTTGGAGGGTGTGAACGGATAGGGAGCGAACCCTATCTCCCGCTATCCTTATCAAGGTTCGATTCCAGGAGGGATCATATCCGTTGGCAATGAGCAGAAGGGAGGGGTCTACAGCGAGCATAGCGGAGCGAAACTGGAGGTACCGTTGGGCATATCCTTCCGCCGTTGTATGCCCGATTTGCCAGGAGCCGTAGAGCTCGTTACCCACTTCCCAAAATCTAACCCGGTAGGGTTCGGGGTGACCGTTAGCTGATCTCAAGGCACCCATAGGGGTATCTGGAGGGCCATTGCAGTATTCAACCCATTGAGCTGCCTCCTCAGGGGTACCATCTCCCGCATTGATGCAGATAAGAGGTTCGCAACCCACTAGCTCGCAAAGTTTTAACCATTCATCGGTACCGACTTCTCCCCATTCCATTACGTCAGGCCAAGCAGGATTCGGTAAAATGGGCCGTTGATCGAGAGGACCAACACCGTCTTTCCAGTGATAGCCTGAGGCGAAATTCCCCCCTGGGAACCGGAGAAGGGGAAGGCGCACCCGGCGCATCGCCTCAACCACCTCCGGATCCCAACCATACTTCGCATCGGTGGGTACCAGGGAGCACCGGTCAAGCCAAAGGGTACCGGGAGAATCGAAATGGAGGGCTAAAACGAGAGGGGTTCCTCGAGGGACCATCTTATGGGCGGAAACCCGAAGAATGCCCCTTATAGTTTGCCAATCTCCGGGTTGAAATGTTATCGCCTCTTGGCTGAGAAGCCTTCTCTCAGAGGTGTATAAGCGTAGGGTGAGGAAAACCTTTTGGGAAGCTCGGCCCCGCAGGATGAAGCGATATCGCTCTTGCCGGTGGAGAGGGAGAAAGAGGGGGGTTTGCAAGCTAACACCAGCAGTTGGTGCGGTAATCCGTTGGGAGGTGCCACGGATACCCGGCTCTAAAGAACACCGAGCTTCTCCTTCTACGGTCCACCATGCTGATATACCTCGCTCAGAGGCCTGGGCTAGCCCTGGAAGGTGGTGCAAGGTTTCTGCTTCTTGAAGGCGATGCCGAATTGCCTGGGGGTTTCCCCAGCGATCCAAGGCCACAAACCAGGGGTTTTCCACGGCCTCGGCCCAAGCTCCACCGTATACGTTTCGGCCCAAGTGTTCAGTAAATTTGCCAAATAGCAGTCGGGAAACCGGCGGCCCTAAAAGCCGGTTTGTAGATATTTTTACTCTAGCTTGAGGGAGTTGGTTCTCTACTGCCTCCAATTTTTGCCCTCCGATAACCCCTAGGATAAACAATAGAAGCGGAGATAAAAGCCCTAAACCTTGGTATCCTTTCTTCCCTTGCCCCAAGGGGGTCTCACACCCTTTCTATCCTCTAAGGTTACTTGGTTCTGGGAGGTTATCTCCTTGATCCCCATCCCTGTTTCTCCAGTTTTGCCCTCTTCCCCTCCCCCCTCTAGGTTCAAAAGACTCCCACAAGGATAATGGAGCTTAGTGATGAGGTACCTGGAGGATTTATAAGTGGGGTCTTGGAAGGCTGAACGAAATTACTTGTTGGACTGGGGAGAGAAAGGGTTTCAGAGGGTTTTACAAAGGCCATAAGCGGAGGGGAATAAGGCCAATAGCCCGGCGCAAGATAGTAGCCACGTCCTCTAGGGTAATCCGACGGTCCGGAGAAGCGAGAGGAAAAACATCACCTGCTTCTATTAGCTCAGGTTTTGCTGGCAATAAACCTTTCAGCAGTTTTAAGGCTAGGACCACATCACGGAGGGTTATGCGAAAATCTCCGTCTAAGTCTCCTTTAATGACATCGGTATAAGTAACGATGCGTCCCTGAATGGTACCGGCATAGATAATATGAGGATCTCTGGGATCGAACTCTAGCCATTCTAGCCAATCGGGCACCTGAGTCTCTTTAGGGAAGGAGAGGTTAGGCCATCCTTGGGCGAGTAAACGGAAGTTATCCCCTCCATCTAGGCTCCGGAAGACTCCCCCAGCGGTGCCTACGTACATAATGTCGGGGTTTATGGGATTAATTAATATGCCCCCGACGCTCACTTCTGTAAGTCCGGTTTCCGCTTTCTCCCAGGAGAAGAAGGCATTGGTGGTTCTCCAGAGGCCATTGCCCACGGATCGGCAAGCTCCCAGGAAAGCCACCTTCAGGGTATCCGGTCGGAAACGCACATTGTAAACCCGGGCTTTGTCGGGGATGAAGGGAATAGGACTCCAGGTTGCCCCTCCATCAAAGCTCATTAAGGCTCCGCTTCCCACGGTACCTGCTATCATAATCTTCGGATTTTGGGGATGGATGTCCAAGACGACGACTGCTTTTCCTTCTAAACCGGTTTGGTCTACCTTTTGCCAGGTTTCTCCGAAATCGGGGGTACTATAAATACCTTGCAGTCCCAAGCAGAAGTAGTATAGGTTGGGGTTTTGAGGGTGAGGGGTGAAGTAAACGGCGAAGCCCTTTTCGGGAAGGCCTTGAGTAATCTTCTGCCAAGTAGATCCTCCGTCCTTACTGCGGTAGATACCCTTTAGTCCAGCAGTAGCGAAAAGCCATTGAGGATTGGGTTTATACACTTGGATCATCCAAACTGTATCTTGGGGGAGATCGGGCATTCGCTCCCAGTGTTGCCCGCCGTCCAGGCTGCGAAAGCCGCCTTCATCAGTGCTTGCGTACATCCATTGGCGGTTTTGGGGATTAATAGCAATGGTCCAGATAACTGCTGGTGGAAGGCCCTCTCCCAAGGGGGTCCAGCCTTTCAATCCGGCGAGAGCGGGCTTAAAAACGAGCAGGAGAAGGAGAGCAAACAACAGGGATTTCACGGTTCTTGCCTCCGTAAAGAGGGGTTCTAGAAACTCTTCCAGAACCCCTCTTTCTCGTGAAAGCATCCTCAAGGGAAGTTTTTAGAATCCCCTTTATGAGGTTGAAGCGAGACTTCTTAAAGGGCAACCGCCCTAAGGATTCCCCTTAGGGCGGTTGCCTCGGAGCAAAGCCAGCGTTTACCCTACTTGCAGTTCTTCCCGGTAAGGGCAAAGGCAGGGTTAACAGCTTTCCTGAGGATAGGGATAACTTCTGCGATCGTTACTCTACCATCCCCGTTCAGGTCGAGGGCAGCCAGTTGGGCATCGGTGGCTTTGCGGGTCCCTACAGCGATTTGCAGGGCCAGGATAGCATCGTTAATCGCTATTCGGCCATCGCCATTGGCATCACCGCAGACCGCTGCTGGAGGAGGAGCCGGAGCTCCTAGCTCAATCGTTTCCACAATGCTACTGGTAGTCGCTACTAGTACTGGAGCTGCTTCAGTGATACCGGCCCCCCAGGTACCTTGTCCGCCCTTGATGGTGATCACATTGTCCTCTCCCCAGCGGATTTTGTCTTTGGGGAGGATGTAGAACCGGCGGATGGTCCAAACGAATCGGGTATCCGCGAAGGTATGGCTTCCCAGGAACACGCCGTTAAAGTAGGTGTAGTCTTCGTCATCCACGTTAAAGTTTGCCAGGACGAGATCGCCATTGCCGATAGCATCCTTCCATTCGGCGGGAATTTTGACGTGGAGACGATAGACGAAGATGCTGTCGTTATCAATCGGTTGGGCCTCGTTGGGGTTCGCAGGGTCACCTTTCCCGTAATCTCCGGGAACATTGACATTCTCCATCCATTCCCGGTTATAGACGGGGTCTTTGCCGGAGTCCTTCCGGTCAATCTTCGCGATATCCGTGTCTTCTAGGAGTTGCTGACGGTCTTCGGAGGCGGCGGGCAGGAGCTTCCATCCAGGGAGACCCGCGGCAGCTAAGGCGTTGCTACTCAAGTCCATAAAGGGGAGGCTCGGCCTTCGGATCGTTAAGGAGGTTTTTTGCCCGGCTTTCACTTCGGCGAACCCACGGGCAGGGTTGATCCCAGGCCCGCTGATCATCACTTCATAGAGACCAGCGGGTAAGGCGGAGAAGAGGATCGGCTTATCATCTACAACACTCTTGGTTATCGAATGCGCTCCACCAGGGGAGGAGACGGTGATTTGGCGACCGATCAACGGTTTCCCTTGGGGGTCTAAGAGGAGCACTTCAAGAGAGCCTGTTTCCGCTGGGCCGGGAACGATGCAGGGGTTGTTACCTGTTTCACCACTCAGGCCAGCGCCCCAACCGCCTTGACCACCTTGGATAGCCAGAACGTTGACGCCATTGGGGTTCACCGCATCGGCGGGGATAGTATATTCCCGGACGATCGTCCAAACATTGGGTTCGTTAAAGAAGTGCCCTCCGAGAAGACGTCCATTGAACCAGGTTTGGTCCTCGTCGTCTACATTGTACCCTTTAATAATAAGGTCCCGTTTCCCAAGGATAGGTTTCCAAGCGTCTGGGAAGGTGAACTCAATGCGATACCAGAAGATACTCTCCATTTGGATAGGTTGGGACTCATCTGGGCTAGCCGGATTCCCCTGGCCATAGTTTCGAGGCACTTCAATATCGGAGAGCCATTCTACTTTGTATTTAGGATCAGGCTTGCTGGTATCATATTCTGGTTTAGCCGGATCGGTGTAGGCCCACCCTTCCGCATTGCGGGTGTTTCGGGGCAGGGGAAGGAGTTGCCATCCTTTCTTGGTGATACCTGGATTCTGAGATAGGCTTTCCGAGTTGAAGCACAAAGGCGGAATATCTGGAGCCTTAATATCGGGGATAGTGATAGAAGTCAGCTTCCCTGCTTCTGCCTTGGCATCTACCAGAGTGCTTGGATCGCTGGTCAAGCTGACTGCCCGAACTTTAACATCTCCCGGAGGCACGTTATAGGCGTAAGCAATCCCGTTAATATCTGAAGAAAGGGTCACCACATCGGTAATAGGTTTACCTCCCGCATCAAAGACCTGCAGGAAGGCATTGGGGAGAGGCTGACCATTCAAAGTAACTTTTGCAGAGATGCCTCCTTTAGCCTTGTCCACCGCGTAGTTATCCAACTTGATGTAGTCGAACTCAGCGTCTATCGCCAGAGGACTCCAGGTTTTCACCATAAAGCCGACATATCGGGGCACTTGAGGAGCATTCTCAATCCCCGCTTCTTTCCATTCCCCTTTCTCCTCCGTTTTGTATTCAAAATGGTAGATACTTCCTGTCCGGCGGATCCGGAGCCAGAGAGGCCCGGAGAAGTCGTCAGGCAGAATGGCATCCACGCCGCCTCTCCCGGTCCTCTCCGCACGAGGGCGGTTCCAAGCCCGGTTAGGCCCCCAGTAGAAGACATCATTTCGGCCGAAGACGACGATCAACGCCGCGTTAAAGTTCCCTTCGGGGTTGCCAGGCAGCTCCATCTTGGTCTCAAAAGTGAAATCCCCGTTGCCTACTGGCGCTCGGACTTGGGGAGCATCATCAATAGAAGACCAGTGGTCGTAGGTCGTGGTATCGGGAACAGAGATGCGAAGCTTTCCGCTCTTTACTTCAATCGTGGCATCGGCTTTGGGGATGTAGGTGAACATCCCGAAAGGAAGACCCGCGTCAAAGCTGTCGTCTAATACTATAGCCTGAGCAGGCTTTACTAAGAGAAGAAAGAAACCTAAGAGAATAAAAGGGATGAATCGGCTCACTTTAGACGGAGCACTCATTGCCAGACCTCCTCTCTAAGACTTTTGCTAGGGTTCCTGCAAAGAGTCCATAGGAAGGAACCCTGGGGTTTCTAGGCCTCCGAAATTTCTTTCTTCTTCTTAAACTTTTTTCCTTCTTTCTTTCCTTTTCCACTTACGAAGAGAAAGTTTAGTATAAAGCCCTTTCTCTTTAAAATTTTAATTTGCCTTCATCTCCGAGGTTGGGGTGAGAGGAAAGAAAGCGAGAGAGTTAAGGGCTAGCGTAGCACCTTGCGGATCCGCTGATTGTCAGTGTCGGCGCAGTAAATATCTCCTCTCTTATCTACTGCAATACCCATTAGGCCCCGAAATCGCGCTCTTTGGGCAATGCCATCTTCGTAGCCGGGGAGGCCCATTCCTGCTAAAGTGGTAACCACTCCATTTTTAAGTTTTCTAATAGTTCCGTTTCCCCAATCCACTATGAGTAAACCGCCGTCTAAGTCTTGATCAAAAGCGAAGGGGAGCGAGAAGGCTGCCTGTTCCGCTGGGCCATCTCGATAGCCGTTTCGGCCTATTCCACTTACAGTAACCACCTCTCCGGAAGTCGTTAGTTTTCGGATCAGGTTGTTCCCAATTTCGGCAATGTAGACCTCTCCGGTAATCCGGTCAATCCAAAGGCCGGTGATCCCCCAGAACTCCGCCTCTAGAGCTGGTCCATTTTTCCATCCTCTACGACCACTGCCAGCGATGGTGGTGACTATCCCATCGGGAGAGATTCGGCGAATCCGGTAATTTCCTGTATCGGCCACCCATAAGCTTCCATCGAGGTGGACTTCAACACCGGTGGGCATAGCAAATCGAGCTTGGTGAGCCGGACCATCCTGATAACCCCGTTCGCCAGTTCCCGCTATGGTCTCCACCCACTGGCGGTCGGGCGTGATCCTACGAATGCAATGGTTCATAAAATCTGCGATATAAAGGCTTCCATCGGGGCCCAGGGTAATCGCATAGGGGGTGTTGAATTGGGCTTGAAGGGCCGGACCGTCCCGATAACCGGGGGTTCCCGTTCCTGCAACTGTTCTGACAAAACCGTCAGGAGTAAGGACCCTCACTCGGTGGCCCAAGGAATCGGTGATGTAGACATTGTCCCAATCATCTACCGCAACGTCCCAGGGGTCCGAAAATTGAGCCTGAAGAGCAGGACCATCTCGGTAGCCGCCAATCCCGTGTTTACCAAAGTCTCCAGAGCCGGCGACAGTGATTACGATAGGTCCGAGTTCCACTGGTTTTTCTAGCCCCAGAGCCATTCTCAGGGCATGACGGACGTCTTTATCGGTGAGGCGCCCGTCACCAGGGGGATGAAGGTTATAGTTCGGAGGGTAACAATCTCCTCGGAAAAGCTTCTCAGGGGAAAGGTAGCGAGTACGGAAAGTCCATTGGGCGATGAGCCTTACATCGGTCATGTCAACCCGTTTGTCTCCATTAGCATCCCCTGGGATCACTGCCAAAGCTTCAGGAGTCAGGAAAAAGGTGAGAAGGAAGCAAAACCCTACCACCCCACTCCTTAAGAGCAGGGGGAATCGCCATCTCTTGCGAGTGCAGGTGATCTGGATCTTCTTTGTTTGGAGCACAGGCTCTCCTCAACTGTCTATAGAGAGCAAAGAGTGCTTTATAGATTATGGGACAGTTATCTGAAGGTTTTTTAAAGGTTCAGCCCTTACCTCTTTTCCCCTTAGTTTTTCTTTCTTCCCTTCTCTTCTTTAATCCTGCCCTTTATCATTCTCTGACCCAAGGCAAGCTGTTCCTAAGGTTTCCTTAGATTCTCTAATAGGATTAATCCCTAGTTCCCAGAAAACCGTTATGGAAGGTAGGAGTGAGAAAGGGGGTTCGCGAGATGTCAAAGGTTTATGTTACTCTATGGTTCGATACGGAGGATTATATTACTCCAGAATCTGATTTATCTGCGGGGCGGTTAGCGGATCTACTAACCCGGCTTAGCATTCCAGGGACTTTCAAGGTGGTTGGCGAGAAGGCCCGAGTTCTGGAGAGGAGGGGCCGAAAGGAGGTGATTCACGCTCTTCGTCGCCATGATATTGGCTATCATACCGATTTTCACAGTGTTCACCCAACCGTCGCTGAATATCTGAAAGATTTGGGGTGGGAGGAAGGTGTTGATGAATTTGATCGGCGGGAGAGGTCGGGATTAAAGGATGTAGAGCGGATCTTTGGCCTGCGTTGTAGTTGTTATGGTCAGGCCGGGGCCTCCTGGGCTCCCCAGGTGTACGAGGCTCTCCAGCGCTGGCATATCCCTACTTACCTTGATGATGGAGGCCATATTGGCTTGGAGGATCAGCCCCACCAATTTTGCGGGATCCTGAATATTTTTCGTCTGCGTCAAAGTACTACTCGGCTTCACTGGACAGGAGAAGAACCTTTGACCTCGGCCCAAGCTCAGTTTGAGACGATTTACAAGCGTTTGAAACAGAAGGGGGGAGGCTTGATCAGTATCTATTACCACCCTTTAGAGTGGGCAACCCAAGGTTTTTGGGATGGGGTTAATTTTGCTCGAGGAGCAAACCCTCCTCGGGAACAGTGGCGGCCAGCTCCCTTACTACCTCCGGAGGAGCGGGAGCGACGCTTCCAGTGGTTTGAGGAGTATCTTCTTTTTATTGCTCGACACCCGGAAGTTCAGTTCATCACTGCTCGCCAAATGCCCCAAATTTACGCGGATCAAGCCCAAGGGCGTTGGTTTTCTCCCCAGGAACTGGCGCAAGTTGCAGAAAGTTTAGCTCATCAGGTCTCCTTCTGCCAAGTAGGAGAGGTGTTTCTTTCTCCTGCTGAAGCTCTGTTACTCCTTTGTGAAGCCATAAGCTCTCCCCTCCTGCAAAATCGTTTCCCCGAAGGAGCTATCCTTAACCTTTCTCCTCTCGGACCGAAGGAGCGTAGAGGGATAATTCCCCAAGGGGAGGTAGAGGTGACTGCTCTTGTTCAATCCGTTGGGGAGGTCGCCGAGTACCTCCGAAAATACCGGTGTATCCCTTCCTCGATAAGGGTAAAGAACTGGGAGGTTGCCCCCGCGGTCTTTCTCGCGACCCTTGCAAGGGTCGCGGAGAGTTATTTGAGGAGAGAAGGCTTAAGGGAGACTGTGGAATGGAGGGACCTTCCCCTGGTTTTAGAAGAGCAGGTAGGAGCGGATGAGAGGGTTTGGAATTGGGTGATTTTCCCAGAAGGTTTTCGAGCTCCTCGCCTTTTAGAGCTGGCTCGTCTACAGTGTTGGACTTTGAAACCTGCTGTTCCGGTAACATAAACCGGTAACATAAAAAGTTTAGGGATTACTCTGTTGTCTGAAGCACTATCTTCCATAGCGATGGTAACGCGAAAAAGCAAGCCAATACAAAAAATTCCTCAGCGGCGTCTATCATTGCCTAGTCCACAGTTGGAATACTCGCTGTTTATGCGGGTCGTTAGAATGGGCATATTCTTGTAGAAGCTTTTCCAATCCGTCACATAGTTTAACTGTTGTGTCTATATAAGATTTATCGGCGGCGGTTTGGGATGGTTCCGGCAGACGCTGAAGTTTACCCTCGGTAAGCAGGCGTAACCGTTCACCTAGGACAGCGGCGAACTCAATAGCAAGCCTGGTATGGGCTGTCTCATAGGCTTCTCCTAATCCTGCTTTGACAAGCTGAAGGTGGAACACCCGCAGACGGTTTATCCGTTTGCTGAGATCTGAGAGCTCTTTAGGCAACTCTATCGCTGGTAGTGAGGGAGGTGTTGTCTCTTCCCCTTTTGTGGGGAGGAATCTACGGGGCTTAGCACCGCCCAAAGCAATGCAGATATGCGCTATGTCTGGAGTTTTATCGTAAGGCAAGAAGACCGACTGTGCAGTAAATCGCTTCCATCGTTTCCCATTCACCTCAACCGCCGTTATCCTTCCGCTACCTACTGAGGAGATATAGAGCTTTTTCCGGCCAAACCGAATCGGAAATTTTTGTTCCAGGGCTTTGATGCTAGACGGAAGGTGGGGAATAAGCGTTAATCCGTCAGCGCGATAAAGATACTCAAATAATCCACGAATCATAGCGGCGGGAGGACCGAAGGCATCATAGGTCAGGTTGATAGGCTCGTTGGGTTGATATACATCACTACCGAATTTCGTCAACGGGTTATCCATCCGAAATTGGCGAGCAAATTCCAAGATGCGTTTCATAGAGCGACGGGCGTCGTCATATTTACTCAAGCGATAGTAACCTAAAATCATCCGAGCTTCGCAAGTGGACCAGTGCCCTCCGTTGACCCAGGTTCCGAAACCCCACAACCCTCTCGGTTCTTCGTACATATCGTCCAAAGATGGATAGTTAGTAATAATAAGGTCAAAGGGGCGTAATGCAGGAATAGATTTTATCTTAGCGTAGATTTTTTCAGCTTGAGCATCCTCCACAACGCGGAAAGCGATAGCATCATGGTTCACCACCGCTTCAAAGTAGCCGTGTTTTTCGGCCCCATAGACGCCATGTTTGGTTCCATCGGGGTCGAGGGACTTGAGGAAATAACCTTCAGGGGTCATAAGGAGGGGGAGGCCTTTCCGCGCTCGTTCCCGTCGTCGAGCATAAAGTGTCGACCGACGAGGATTACCTGCCAGCTTTTCCAACTCGATCAATCTATCGAGGGCAGCGATATAGGTGACCGATAACCCTGCTAAATAGGCTTTCCCGTAGCTGCCGTCAGGACGCTTCCAGCCGGCGTAGCTGGGCGCCAGCAAGTTGCCTGCTGGACCCGCTAGGAAGAGGTTAGTTTTTGGATCTCGCCGGCTCTCTATAAAGTCGGCGCACCGTTCCAATTTAGGCAGATAGTGGGCAATAGATTGAGAGTCCCGACGGATGAGTAATAGCTCCGCTTGCATCAACAACCCTGCCGCGGTAAACTCCAACCCCCAGTCGTGAATTTCCACCCGTCCATCTCCTTGCTTTGCGACAAACCACCCAGGGGCTGCGCAATCACAAAGACAGCCATCCGGAGGGACCCATTGAAGCTCCTGCCCCGCATACTTATAAGGACGCAGGGTGATGCCATCCCCCATTTGGTCGAACCATAGGTCTTGCGAATTTTGCAAGAAGGTCAAGAGGGGTTCTTCAAGGAAGGGTAGGGCACAGTAAGTCGTCCCGTAGCTGTTTTGTATCCACCAAGCTCCCCAGGTGGGACCTTCCACCAACCCGTTCCATAAAGGGGTGTAGAGCATTGGCACGTTTTGAAACTCTGGGTCGGGAGAAAACATCCTTCGGGAGAGGTCTAGCAGTTGGAGGTACTCCTTGTCGCCTTCGCCCCGGAAGAACTTACCTTCAAATCGATCAGCGGATTGCGCTTGACTCACTGGTATTCCCCCTGTTATCAACAGCAGTAAACCGATCCACAAGCCACAAAAGAGCATTCGTGATCACTCCGTTATCCTTTTTCTGTAGGAGTTGCCGGTTGCTAAAACTCTGTTGTCACCCTATGATTATACCAGGTGAGAAGGAAGCCCTCTTAGAGGGGAGGTGATACCTGGCGAACCCTAATCTTTTATCGCTAGGGGATTGTTGTTTTTACTCTCGAACCCTGGGACAATAAAGGCACACGGCATCGCTGTTGTAAAGACAGACCACTTGCCAAAAGGAGGTGGGGTGCATGATAGAAGACAGATTGCTCCACTATCTAAAGATAGAAGAGAACTTCAATTGAATGTCCCGCAGTGAGGTAGAGGGGTTGAGCCAGCTCCACCTGGACAGAATGTTCTCTGACCTTCATCTGAGCTAGGAGGTTCTCCCCTTCTGTTGAAACCTTGAAATGGGGGGTAGCGGACCCCTTAGGGAGTTCAAAAAGGAGGTTTTTCAGTAAAGTACTTCCCCAAAGCATTTCGATCCGGTGTTCTTGGCTTTTTGCCCCTCGTTTCTGGGAGTAATTTCCCCATCCCTCAGCGGTAGTAAAAAAGCATTGGAAGTCCTCGGGCCATAGTCGTGGAGCGAAACCTAAGGTTTGAGAAGGAGCGTGGTAGTAGTAGCCGCTGAGGGCTAATAGAAGAGACCAGCTGGACATCGCTCGGGCATAATGATGGCCACATTCGACTTCGTCCCAGGGATTACGTCGTTCACCGTTGTAGCGCTCCCTGGCCCCTCGAACGATAGCTAGACCCTCCTCAATAAAACCTTCGTAAATGAGGTGAGCTGCCACCTGATATTCGATACCTGTCCATACCTCATCGGAATAGGGGAAAGGGTACCTAGGTCGGCCTCCCTTAGGCCAACTGCACACTATTAACCCCTTTTCGTCATTAAGGGCATAGGTTCTTTGGCAATTGTGGTGGTCCTCGAGGTGAGAGCACCAATTATAGCGGAAAACCGAATGGATGGCCGATTTTACTTGCTCGGGAGGTAGGAGGTAGCCTAAGCCGATGACGTGGGCAAACCATTGCCCCAAAAGCTGGTCAGAGAGGCAACCTTGACCATATTGGTACCGGTGGGCGTTGACATCCTCAATCTTCTGGATATAGTACTCACCGTTCCAAAGCTCCTCCGCCACCTTTTTCCGCCCTTTCTCAAAAAGACTTCGGTACTTCTGGGCGGATTCTTCGTCCCCCAGAGCGCGGGCCATCTCCTCTCCTGCTCTTAGGGCGCCGAGATAGAGGCTGGTGATCATCGAGTTGGGACCGAAGAATTCAATATCATAGGTGTTATGTTGTTCCCCCTCCATCACGCCATCTTGGTCAATATCCCAGATTTTCCAGGCGAACTCTAGGGCTTTCTTGGCTGAAGGCCAAACTTCTTTCAGGAAAACGGTGTCACCACTTTGCTTCCATTCGCGGTAAAGCTTCATCAAGGTCCCCATCTGCCCATCCGCTGCGGGTTTAAAGGCCCATAGAGCTCCAACCAGCGGGAGGAGGGTTCGGAAAGCCATATTCCCATCCGGTCGCGTATTATGTTCGAAGTCAGTGAGGCGCATCGTTCGCTCTAAGGCAGGGAAGAGGTGAGCTAAAGCTTGTTCATAATTCCACACATGGGTACAGTTCATCGGGCAGCAACCGCTATTGTCCCCACAACCTTCAAAAGCATTGAAGTGGCCATCTTCTGTCCGCAGGCAGGTTGTCGTGCGGATAGTAGAGGCTTGGCTACTTACTGCATCGAGGACATAGGAGGGGAGGGAAGAGGAGAAGAGAGTTTGATAGAAGAGGCGGGTCTCTTTTTCCAGCCGAGGGAGATTTTGTAAGGTATACTCGGCGACTTCCCAAGCATCTTTAAACAGAGTGGCATAGAAATTTCCCAACCTTTTCCCGCGAACCTGCTCCTCTGAATTCCAGTAGTTATAAAGGTTGGGGAAATGCCAGGCCAAAGCGAATTCCACTTCCTCCCTTTCTCCAGGACCTAGTTGTACCCTTACCCCAAGAGTACCTACATCCGTTTGATTGTCTGGACTGAGGGAAGGTGGAGGGCCATCAGGGAGTAACCCATCGGTGCGGAAATCATCCCAAAAGTTCTGTAAGTCATCCCACCAACCGGTTCTCTCCCAGTGGGTGAGATAAGTAATGTTTTTTCCGGGGGTAGCTATCGCCATAGAACCAAACTTGGGGTCATCCGTCGGATATTTTTGGCTGGTCATCTTTAGCCCGCTAAAACCTTTTTGTTGAACAAACTCGTTGAGGTTTTTACCAAAGAGGCTATGATAGCGATTGCTCAGCGTAGCCATTCCGTCGTAGCCAACAGCATTCAGAAGGCTGAAAGCAATCGTAGCTGATACCGGCTTAGAAGAGGTGTTCTTTAATCGCCATCGGAAAAGGGCTGTGGGGATACCGGAGTCCTTGTCATTCATAGGAATAAAAGGATTGAAGGCTTCTAAGCTTATTTGAACCGGGAGAGTATCATCAAAGAAGTCAATCCAGGCAAAGGGATAAGCGCCTGTAAAGCGGGCTTTAGCAAGGCGGGGAAGGCCAGCTACTTGAGCTGTGGGGAGACCAAACCCACCCGAGTAGGGAGGTAAGTAGCGGGCTTCGAGTACTCGAGCGATGGGGGTTGTTCCTTGAGCTTGAACCCAAAGAGCAAAGAAGGTATAAGGGAGTACTTTTCCCTTAGCAGGTCGATTGAAGATCTCCCAGTCCCGGAGGTTACCTCTGCCTCCCAGGGAGACTGTCCCTGTTCCAATCCCGCCTAAAGGAAAGGCGATCTCTTGTAGATCTCTTCCTGAGAAGCTTCTGATCCTCCCCTTTTCGAAGAGCTCTTCTGGAGAGTAAGGAATCAGGCTTTTAAGATTTTTTTCCTGCTGATCCTTTGCCATAACGGGTTTTACCTCTCTTTGAGATCCTTCGTTTTGTTTACCAGGTATGAAGGATTGTATAGTAGAGTTTGGTAGATGGGGCAGGCCTTTGGGGCGGCCCCTAAAGGAGCTTGCACAAGGTTTTGATGTAGGGGCGACTAGCTGGTTGCCCCTACATCAGCCTGCTCGAGGATTGCCTCCACCCTAACCCTCCCCTCACGGGGGGATTGGTAGTAATCGCAGGTTGGAGCCTGCATCATATCCCCCGCACGCGGGGGATTGTAGGGGAGCATACTCTAAAGAGTGCGACTACTACCGGAACTACTAGGACCCTAAGGAGGAGAGGAGAGAAGATAAGGAGGGGAAGGAAGAGCTTTTAGGGAAACCACGGTTTCCTCTCGCTCTAGAGTTCAGGAGAAGGCGATCGTTCCTCACCTCTCGGGGGTTTTCTCTTTTGGGGAGCTTCCTCCCTCCCTTGCTTTTTGAACTCCTAGTCCTTTGATGGGCGTTGGGAACAGAGTTGGGAATAGACACGGTCAATTTTAGCGGCCATAATGAAGTCACTCTCGGTGAGGCCGTCAATTTTGTGAGTCCAAAGATACACGGTTACCCTTCCCCAAGTGACATAGAGGTCAGGGTGATGGCCTTCCTCTTCGGCAACCTGGGTGACTGCGTTGACAAAATCCACCGCTTCTACAAAGTTTTTAAAGGAGAAAGATTTGATCAGCTTCTTGCTATTTTCTACCTGCCAGCCCTCGATCTGGGCGAGCAAAGGTCGAATCTCCTCCTCAGTGAGCGGAGGAACGCCTCCTTGGCAGGGGACGCACTTCCTTTCAGCGAGTTCAGTGGTCATCGGAGCTCCTCCTATTGAGCTTAGGGTTTAAGCAAACTACAGCCCCTTATCTCTGCACTATTTTAACCCCCTTGTTCTTCCCTTGTCAATTTACTTGCAGGGAGCAAGAAGTAATCAAGGTCTAAGGCTTTCCCAGGTTTAAAAAGTCTTTGGAGAGATGAAGGAGGAGAACTGTTATGCGTTATCGGACTTTAGGCCGGACAGGACTTCGAGTCTCGGAAATCGGTTTTGGAGGGGCTCAGGTAGGGATTCCCCATTATATTGAGGAGTGGGACCCCCTAGGGGAGAAGGAGCAGAGGTCGGTGATAGAGGCTCTCCATCGAGCTTTAGATTTGGGTTTGAATTATATTGACACCGCTCCAGGCTATGGTGATGGGATCAGTGAGGAGGTTATAGGAAGGGTTGTTGGGAGGCGGAGAGAGGAGTGCATTGTCGCTACAAAAACCAGCGCTCGAGATTACAAGGGGATTATTCGCAGTGTGGAGGGGAGCCTGAGGCGGTTACAAACTGAGGTCATCGATGTGCTTCAGTTTCATGGTGGATGGTACCCTCCGGAGGATGTGGAGGCGATTCTCAACGGAGGGGGATTAGAAGCCTATAAGCGATTGCAAGAAGAGGGGAAGGTTCGTTTTATCGGTTTTACAGCGGAAGGTCCTTCTCCAGGGGTTTCCCAGCTCATCGCTACAGGCGCTTTTGATGTTCTCCAGGTAAGGTATAATTTCTTAAACCAACAGACCTGTGATTTTATTACTGAGCAAGGGATTATCTTCGACGCCAAGGCCCGGGGAATGGGGATAGTGACGATGCGCTCATTAACCAGCGGAATTTTCCAAAAATTAATGAGGCAGGCCTTTCCCCAGTTAGCGGAGGCGGATTTGGAAGGTTTCTTGTTGAATTACAACCTCTCTAATCCCTATCTGGACGTCGTGCTTGTGGGAATGCGGAGAGTGGAGGAAGTGGAGAAGAACAACTATATCTCGGAGGATCTCTCCCTTCGGTTAGATTTGAAGGCTTTGCATCTTCGGAAGGTAAGGTAAAAATCCTTTTCAGCTGGAGGGCGAGAGGAGGTAAAAGGATGTTAAAAGCGGTTCTTGGGCGAAGAAAGGGATTATCCTGGAGAATAATCTTTAGTTCAATTGCTCTCACCTGTTTTTCCCTCACCACGCTCTCTTCCGCATCGTTAAAGAGGGGTTCTCCGGCAGACCATTTGCCTCCCTACATTCGACGCTTGACTTATTTTGGTGAACGGGCTGATTGGTCGCACGATGGCAAGCGGATCCTCTTTATTGCCCGTACCTTCGGCGATGTCTATGAGTACGAATTGGCAACGGGGATCATCCGCCCGGTGACGCATCATTACTTCCATGAGGGCTATACCCGTGCTCTGTACCTGACTAACGGTGACATCCTTCTCTCGGGCGCACCAGAGTTTGATGCGCGTAATCCTTGGCCTAGTCGGACCTCTAAAGCTGAACTCTGGATCCTGGACAAATCCCTAACAAAACCCCCGGTAAGGTTGGGGGAGAAATGTAGCGAGGGGCCGGCGGTTTCGCGCAAGCGAATGCGCATTGCCTGGACGATTGACCACGATGATTACCCCGACCGTATCCCCGAAGGGGTTTCTCAGATTTGGATGGCTGATATTCGCTATTCGAGGGGGATGCCACATTTGGTTAATAAACGCCTGGTCTTAGATAGCCGAGATTTACCTTTCCGGTGTAGCTTGGAAACTCAGAACTTCAGGCCGCCTGAGGAGAAGGAATTAATTTTCTCTGCCTATGGGTACCAAGGAACGGAGGTGTGTGGGATTAACCTGGAGACAAAAAAGGTAGTTAATTATTCGAAGGCACCAGGGCAGTATGATGAACCTGAGGGGATTTTCCCAGATGGCAAGTACACCTGCGTAGAGTGTGACCGACAGAATCGCAAGGGGCCTCAGTATATTGATATTTGGAAGTTGCGTTTAGATGGGAGTGGGCATTTAGAACGGTTGACCTATTTTAGTGATTATGAAGGCTACAAAGCCTCCAACCCGGTTATTAGCGATGACGGATGTTTTATGGCTTTTCAAATGGCCAAGACCGGGGATCCTGCAGGCTTTGGTCGGGGGATCTTTCTTTTTGATCTTAAGCACTTCGAGGAGATCCAACAGAGAAAAAAGCTTAAGTACCAGGTTAAGAGAGGACAGCGTGGATTCTACAGATCAACGGCGGCGAGGATGAAGGTTTTTTCCTTTCGCCTCTCAGCGATTTTCTGTGAGGGAACCGGAGGGAGAGCAGACGATGCTTAGCGAAGGTTTCAAGAAGATAAAAATTCCTATCCAGCGTTTGCCGGAGAGTGAAGGGCTTCCTCTCCCGGAGTATGTGACTTCGGGGTCTTCTGGAATGGACCTCCGTTCCGCCAATAGAGAGCCTATTACTTTGAAACCCGGAGAGAGAGCTCTTATCCCCACAGGGATTCGTATTGCTGTCCCTCCCGGTTGGGAGGCCCAGGTCCGACCGCGAAGTGGTCTGGCCCTTCGTTATGGAATTACCTGCTTAAACTCCCCCGGAACTATTGACAGTGATTATCGCGGACCCGTAGGGGTGATTCTCGTTAACCTAGGGCAAGAACCCTTTACCATTCATAGGGGAGATCGGATTGCTCAGTTGGTTATCTGTCCTGTGGCGCAAGGAGAATGGGAAGAGGTCGATTCTTTAGACGATACGGAGAGGGGAGAAGGAGGGTTCGGGAGTTCCGGAACCTGGTGACGACGAGAGGATTTTTAAAGGGCATTTCCTCTTAATCATGCCGGTATCTTGCCAATTTTGGTTCTTACCTCAATCATTTCCCGGGTAAGCCGGGCTAAAGGTTGCTCTCCTTGGAGCACTCTTCGGAAATCCTCAGTGATGAGATCTGCGACCCGGAGGTTGGCATCTCGAGTCCGGCCGGCGATATGGGGGGTGTGGACGACGTTCATCCGTCCCCGGAGGGGGTCGTCTGTAGGAAGAGGTTCGACGTCGTAAACATCGAAGGCTCCAAAGATCTCGCTGGCTAGAATCCGCTCTCGGAGGGCGTTCATATCCACCACGTCCGACCGGGTGACAAGAACTACTATGGCCCCTTTTTGCAAACGGTAAATCCGCTCCCGGTTGATCATCCTTTTAGCTGAAGGTGTAGGGGGGACCGCGAGAAAGAGGACCTCAGTCCATGCTATCAACACATCTAGGGGAGTAGGGGTTATTCCCCAGGAGGAGATCAACTCTTGGGGGAGAAAGGGGTCATAGCCTTTGACTTCTGCCCCTAGAGCCTGACACCATTGAGCGACTCTCCGGCCGATTTGCCCTAGCCCAACCACACCTACGCGCTTGGTACCTAAGTCTCCGTTGACAAACTCTTGGGCATCGCAGAACTGACCCGCTTCGTATAGCCATAAAGGTTCGCCGTCGGCCATTCGCCGGTGCCACCAGGGAACTCTTCTTAAGGCACAGAGGGCGAGGCAGAGGCCCAATTCTGCGACAGAGGGTGCCCAGGCGGGGGTAGCATCAATAATAGCGATGTCCCGGGCGAATAGGGCTTCAAGGGGGAGGCCAAAGCCCGTGCGATCAAAAACGCCTCCGATCACCCGCAGACGGGGTGCTTGATCAAGGCATTGCTCGGTAATCCGACCTCCAAAATAGGCAATACCAATCACTTCTCTCAAATCCTCTTGTTCAGAGAGGGGGGCATCCGTAGCCGAGAGAACGCTAACTTCTCCTAAGGATTGCAAGTTACGGGTTAATCTTTTGGGGAGAAAAGGCCATTCCTTTTCTAGGTGGGGCTTTCTGGCAAACAGAAGAAGGCTCATCCTATCAACTCCTTCTCCTCCCCTATTCCTTTCTCGCGAGCCTTTCGGTACAAATGTTGAGCAAGGGCTAGGTCTTGGATGGCTAAGCCTGTGGAATCAAAGAGGGTGATTTCTTGGGGGGTTTCCCGCCCCGTTTTTTGGCCTCTAATGATTTCACCAATCTCGGCCCAGATCCGATCTCGGGTGATGATGCCTTGAGAGAGAGGGACGTTAATCTCGCCTCCATAGCAGGCTGATTCCCGGCTATCCACAACGATTTTTGCCCGGGCGGTCAGCTCCGAAGA
Source organism: uncultured bacterium (assembly GCA_964429225.1). Lineage (GTDB taxonomy): Bacteria > Armatimonadota > DTGP01 > DTGP01 > CAYSAW01 > CAYSAW01. Next base: position 333,462 of record CAYSAW010000001.1, on the reverse strand, counting down.
TAATTCTTGTTTTCCGGGAGCGTCAGCTCCTAAAGCAATGATATGGGTTCCCGGTTGTACCCACTCTGCTTCCACCAGGGGCTTTCTGCTGGGGGTTGCAGTGACCAGGATTTCCGCTTGCTGGGCCACGGTTTCGGGGGAAGGGGCGATTTCTAACGGGAATTCTTGATCCCTAAATTCTTCAACAAAACTCTCAGCTAAGTCTGCATCTTTACTCCAAAGGATTACCCTTTTGATGGAGACCACCTCTCGAAGTGCTCGGAGGCTGGTTCTAGCTTGTACTCCTGCGCCAATGAACCCCAGACTCTGGGCGTTTGGGCAGGCTAAGTACTTAGCCGAGACAGCAGCTGCTGCTCCTGTTCGGTAAGTCGTTAGGGTCGCCGATTCCATAATGCTTAGAGGGAAGCCTGTCTCGGGGTCCACATAGATCAACAGGGCCATAACACTGGGGAGATGGTGTTTGTGGGGATTATTGGGGTGAGCGTTGACCACCTTTACCGAGGCTCCCCAATCAGGGTAATAAGCTGGCATCGCCCTTACATCTCCCTCCGGAAACTGCAAGAAGACTTTTGGAGGAACCTGCGCTTGCCCGGAGGAGTGGATGGCAAAGGCTTTCTCTACTAGGGGAATCGCATCCCGAAGGTCAAGAAGGTTGAGGATCTCTTTGCGGGTTAAAAGGAGCGTTTTAGGCATTTTCCCCTATGGTTTTCAGAAAAGGATTTCCGGGGTTGTGTGTATTGCTTTCCCCTTTCTCTTTCCCCTGAGGCTAGGGATACTCCTTGTTTCTTCTGAGTGGTTTTTCCCAAGGGGTGGTTTTCATAGAATGAGTCTCCCGTTTGACAAATTACCGGCCTGGTGTGAGGATAGAAGAGAGGTCATAGCCTATTAACACCAGGTGTTGGAGGGAAATCAGTGTACTACCGCGTTTTAGGTCGAACAGGTTTTGTGGTTAGCGAGATCGGTTTTGGAGGATGGGGAATTGGAGGAGGTTGGGGTTTACGGGATGATGCAGAGGCCGAAAGAGCTCTTCGAAGGGCCTTGGATTTAGGAGTGAACTTCTTTGATACCGCTTTGGGTTACGGGGATGGCCATAGTGAAAATTTAATCGGCCGGGTGGTAAAGCCAGTTCGAGAAAAAGTCTTCATCGCTACCAAAATTCCTCCCAAAACTTTCCGTTGGCCTGTTCTCCCTAATGAACCTGTTACGGAGACCTTTCCTGCGGACTGGGTGATTGAGTGTACAGAGAAGAGCTTAAGGAATTTAGGAACTGATTATATTGATCTTCAGCAATTGCACGCTTGGACTGATACTTACCGGGAGCAGTTGGATTGGTATGAGGGATTACTCCGCCTTAAAGAGCAGGGAAAGATTCGAGCTTTGGGCGTTTCTGCCAATGATTGGGACCCTTATGGCCCGGTGAATTTGGTAAAGTCTGGTTTGGTGGACACGGTTCAAGTGATTTACAATCTTTTCGAACAGCGGCCAGCCGAGGATCTTCTGCCTTCTGCTTGGGAAAATCGGGTGGGAGTTATCGCTAGGGTGCCTTTTGAGGAGGGATTACTTACCGGAGCCTACGGGCCGGATCATCAGTTTGAAGAAGGAGATTGGCGTAAGAATTGGCTAACCCCCGAGCGTTTGAGAGAAGCGTGGGTGAGGGTGGAGAAACTCCAGGCTTTTCTTAACCCTGAAAGACCAACTTTGTCTGCTCTTGCTTTGAAGTTCTGCCTTAGCTGTCCGGCAGTTTCTACGGTCATTCCTGGGATGCGAAAGGTTCGTCACGTTGAGGAGAATTGCCGGGCACCAGAGGGGAGGTTGCTCAACCGACAGGAGCTAGAAGAGCTGAAGAAACACGCCTTTGTTCATGGATGGAAATATCCCTGGAGCCAGGTATAAGGTTTGGAAGGTTCTCCTCCCTGCAAACGGGGGGGTTAGGGGACTACCAAGCTTTCTGTAATCCTCCGTAAACGGGGGATGGTCGCAGACTTTAGCCTGCGACTACCAAAATACCGAGCATTTTATGTTAGGTTGAAACTTGGAGATAGAAGATGAATCCATCTAATAACCGACCTTTTCAGAATCGTTTGGCTTTAGAAAAAAGTCCTTACCTCCTTCAACACGCTCACAATCCTGTGGATTGGTATCCCTGGGGGCCTGAAGCCTTTGAAAGAGCCAGGGAGGAGGACAAACCTATCTTCCTCTCTATTGGATACTCAACCTGCCATTGGTGCCACGTGATGGAGCGAGAGTCTTTTGAAGACCCCGAAGTGGCCCAATTACTGAACGATACTTTCATCTGTATCAAAGTGGATCGGGAAGAAAGGCCGGATATAGATAATCTCTATATGCGGGTTTGCGTAGAGATGACCGGAAGGGGCGGTTGGCCTCTGACAATCTTTATGACCCCGGATAAGAAGCCTTTCTATGCAGGGACCTATATTCCCAAATATAGCCGCTATGGTCGAATAGGGCTAATGGATTTAATCCCCCGGATTAAGGAGCTGTGGAGGACTCGTCGTCAGGATATTCTCCAGTCGGCTGAGAAGATTACCGCTTACTTGCAAGATCAGGAGAGAGAGGGGGGAGGAGGCTCTTTAGGAGAAGAGCACCTCCACAAAGCCTATGAGCAGATCGCCCAGCGCTTCGACCTCCAATACGGGGGTTTTGGCCGTGCCCCTAAATTCCCTACCCCCCATAACTTACTCTTTTTACTCCGGTACTGGAAACGCACTAAGAGGTCTTTCGCCCTCTCAATGGTTGAAAAAACCCTTCAAGCGATGCGTTTAGGAGGGATTTATGACCATATTGGCTTTGGGTTTCACCGGTATTCCACCGATCCTTTTTGGCTAGTCCCCCACTTCGAGAAGATGCTTTATGACCAGGCGATGCTGGCTATGGCCTATATTGAGGCGTATCAAGTGACCCAGAGAGAGATTTATGCCCAAACGGCTCAAGAAATTTTCGAGTATGTTTTGAGGGATATGACCTCTCCCTTGGGTGGGTTTTTCTCTGCCGAGGATGCGGATAGTGAGGGAGAAGAGGGCAAGTTTTACCTGTGGACCGAGGAGGAGATACGGCAAGCCTTGGATCCCGAAACGGCTGAGGTGGTAATCCACCTCTTTAATGTGGAAAAGGAGGGGAACTTTAGGGAGGAGGCGACCGGGCAGAAAACCGGTCGAAACATTCTGCACCTGAAAAAGCCCTTGCTCGAGATCGCTAAAGAGATGGCTCTCTCTGTGGAAGAGCTTCAGAACCGCTTAGAGCACGCTCGTAGACAGTTGTTTATGGTTCGGGAGAAAAGGGTGCATCCTCTCAAAGACGATAAGGTTTTGACTGATTGGAACGGGCTAATGATTGCCGCTTTGGCTAAAGGTGCCCAGGTTTTGGGAGAGAGAAGGTACGCTCAGGTGGCCCAGTCAGCTGTTGATTTCCTCCTCAAGAATCTGCGGGACTCTCAAGGTCGCTTGTTGCATCGGTATCGAGAAGGAGAGGCAGGGATTTTAGCTAATGTAGAAGATTATGCCTTCCTTATCTGGGGCTTATTGGAGCTTTACGAAGCCACTTTTGAAGTGAGCTATCTCCAGTTTGCTTTTGATCTCAATGAGGAGCTAATCGCTCATTTCTGGGATGAGGAGGGGGGAGGCTTCTGGTTTACTCCGGACGATGGCGAGAAGCTCCCCGTTCGGCAGAAAGAGATTCACGACGGGGCTATTCCTTCGGGAAACTCGGTTGCTATGCTCAACCTCCTCCGATTAGGGCGGATTTCCGGTAATAGAGACCTGGAGGAAAAGGCCTGGCGCATCAGCAAGGCTTTTGCCCAGAAGGTTAGCCAAGTGCCTTCTGCTTATACTCAGCTGATGGTAGCCTTGGATTTTGCCTTAGGACCGGCTTATGAAGTGGTTATAGCCGGTCGGACCGAGGCCGACGCTACCCGAGAGTTACTCCAGGCTTTAAGAAAACCCTTCCTTCCCAACAAGGTCCTTCTCTTTCGCCCCACAGAGCTCTCTGACCCTCCCATTTTAAAAATTGCCCCTTTCCTCCGGGATTATTTAGATCGGGAAGGCCAGCCAACCGCCTATGTCTGTCAGAATTACACCTGCCAGCTCCCAACGACGGATCCGGCTCGAGCGCTAGAATTGCTGGGAATGGGACGCGAGTAGGAAGAAGGGAAATCACTTCTCCTGTCTTGATCGTTTTACCACCGGCTGCTCTATCGGTTAGTATGAGTTAGCTTTTTAAGGCCACTCGGGAAGAGCTTCTTTAGGGGAAGGGCAAAAGGTTACTGCTAAAGTCTTTTTACTCCTTCGTTTACGCTCAGCCTTCCATGCTCCAACCGTAGGATTCGATCAGCTCGGCTTGCTACCTTAGGATCATGAGTAACCAAGATGATGGTTCGTCCACTCCGGTGAATCTCTGAGAGGATTTCGAGGACCACCTCCTCACTCGCTTCGTCGAGGTTGCCTGTTGGTTCATCCGCCAGGAGGATATCAGGTTCATTGATCAGGGCACGAGCGATACAAACCCGTTGTTGCTCCCCACCGGATAGTTCACTCGGCAGGTGGTGAAGGCGGTGTCCTAGCCCTACTTGTTCCAAAGCATAAATCGCCTCTTTTTCATCTGGAAGGCTGTGAAGGTATTGAGCGAGCATCACGTTTTCCACCGCGGAGAGATAAGGGACCAGATAGAACTGCTGGAAGATAAAGCCGACACGCTCTCGGCGAAACCGAGCACGCTCACTTTCCCTCAGCCGGTTAATAGGTACATTACAAACAAGAATCTCTCCGCTGGTAGGGGTGTCTAAACCTCCGATCAGGTTCAGTAAAGTGGTCTTTCCTGAACCTGAAGGGCCGGTTAGAGCGACCCATTCTCCTTGGTGAACTTCCAGACAAACTCGGTCCAGGGCTAGAACTCCTCCTGGATATTTTTTGGTGAGCTGGTGAGTGACAACAACTTCTTTGGGCACTGGTCCTTCTCCTTACTTATTCTCCTTTTAAAACGGAGGCTGGTTGTACCTGAACCGCTCTTTCTATAGCGGTAAAACTGCAGAGGATAGCAAAGGAGCTGAAGACAAAACCCAAAAGGAAGAGGGAGGGGTAGGGGAGGCTATAGAGATAGCCTCCTAGGTAGGAGAGAACCCAAGGCGTAGCGAGGCGGGCAGATAGCCAACCTATTATCCCCGCCAGGAACCCGAGTAGGCCTGCCTCAGTGAGGAGTAAGCTTCGGAGTTGGGCAAAGGATGCACCGATCGCTTTCATTAGGGCGATCTCTCGATGCCTCTCTAAAGCGGTGACTGCCATAGCGGTTCCAAAAGTCAGAGCACTGGAGAGGAGAACGAGAAGAGTCAACCCTATCCCTAGATACCGGGCTTTATGTAAGACTATAGCTTCGGATTCAACTACTTGCCGAATAAGGCGGGCTTGGAGATGAGGGTATTTTCTCTCCAGGAAGAGAGCAGTTCGCTCTATCTGGCGAAGATTCCCCGGTATTCGGAGCAGAGCGTAAGTGATCTCCCCTTTCCGTTGTAATAACCTTTGGGCCGAAGAGAGGAGTACCCAAATTTGCTCCTCCTCCGGGCCTCCCGTGGTTAAGCGGCCAATCACCCGGAGCTTTTGCCATCCTTCCGAGCTTTTGATATAAAAAGTGTCCCCTTGTTGGAGATGCAAGATACGAGCTAAGCGAGAACCCATCAAAGCTTCCGCCTCTTCCTGAGGCAATCGCCCTTCGATTTTCCAGCCAGGAAAGAGGCTCAGCTTTTGATCCCACTGGGTCCCTACAAGAATGGCTGAAGATAGAGGGGAGGAGGGAAAGCGAGGAGAGAGAGACACTTTGCCCAGAAGGAAGGGAGCCTTGGGGTAATCTAAATCTTCTAAATCCGAGGAGTGGAGAGGATAACCTGGGTGGGGGAAGAGGGTGAGGTTCGCTCCATAAGCTGAAAGCTCCTGGGCTAAGCGGTGATCAAGGGAAAGGGCGAGGGTAATACTCAACGTGGAGCCGAAAGCAGCTAAGGCTAAAGCAACCCAAGCAATAAACACTCTGCGCCATTGGTAGCGCAGAGAGCGCAGGAGAAGACGAAGGAACATCTGGCTTCTTTGGGTCATAAAAATCCCTCTTCTTATCCCTCCTTTAGCAACAAGGCAGGAGGGGGCTTAAGGATAAGGTTCATAGGGCCTAGACTGGCAAGGAGAGCGGTTGTTACTCCAAACAACAGTGCGGAAGCGAAGCTAAAAGGCTGGAGAGGAAGAGGGTGACTCCAGGCTAATAGAGAGAGAACATTCGCTAGCAAGTTTCCAGCTCCGAAGCCGATAATCCCCCCTCCTAGACCCAATATCAGGGCTTCCGCAGTGAAGAGGAGGCGGATTTGTTGGTGATCTGCTCCTAAAGCTCTTAACAGAGCGATCTCTGAACGACGCTCTAGAGCAGAAGCGGAGAGAGCAGCGAAAACTCCCAGAAGGGCGGAGGCGAGGGCTACTCCTAGCAGGAGTAGCCAGAGGGATTTCATCCGTAGGAGAACCGCTCCCTCTGTTTGAGAAGCCTTTAAGATAGGGTGAGCTTCTACTCCTGGGAGGGCCTCCGTAATTTGGCGGGCAATGGAGCTGATATAAGGAGTGCAGTACCATCGCTCATACTCTTCTGGCGTCATCTTGTGAAGATCTTTCAAGGCCAAACCTGTCTCCGGAGTTGCCAAGGCACTAACTAACACTTCCTCGGCTTTGCCAGGCAGATAGGCCATCCTTTGCAAAAAACCCAAAGGTACCCAAAGCTGTTCTTCCTCAGGCCCTCCTGTTTCCAGAAGGCCGGTGATTTTGAGATTCTCCTTCCTATCTTTGTAGAGAAGGTGTAGGTGATCCCCCGGTTTCTTCTGAAGTTGTTCTGCGAGTCTTTGACCTAGAACACAAGCTTTTTGACTCTCTTGAGGCCAAGTACCCCGCAGTTTCCATCGGGGATAGAGGTAGGGCAGGCCGGTAAGGAAGGGACCATCATCTGTGTTCAAGGAGTGTTGGAACCAGGTACCCACTGCTACAGCTTGCCCCCTCCCCTCCAGCTGAACAGGGAGGGAGAGGAAAGGAGCGAAGGCTTTAATATTGTGTTTCCAGAAGATCGTCTTTAGTCTAACAAGGGACTCCGTGCTGATGCGTGCACGCTCTTCGGGGGCGGTAATATCGTATCCTCCCGCGGTTAAGCTTAAGGGGGTTGCTTTTGGGGTGATCCGAAGGTTGGGGCCAAAACCCCGAAGCTCTTCCGCCAGGCGATCACCCGTATTCAGGAAGAGAGAGAGGAGGGCAGAACCTCCGGCTGACCCCAAAGCAATGGTTAAGAGGATAAGGAGGGTTCGGCGGGGCCTCCGAATCAGGGAAGAGGTTACAAGTCGGAGGAACATTATTGGCCTCCAAAACGAGGAAGTTCCGCTTCTAAGTCCTTGAGCTCAATGGCTATGCGGTCCCCTTCCACCCGGCTTCTGAGAGGGATAGGGTTGCATCCTCCGGGTTTACCGATAGTAGGGCCGTAAATTTCTGCAGTACAATTTTTACAGATCACTGTACCTCCTCTTTCGCCATAACCCTGAACTCCACACATTAAGCAGGCATCCAAGCAGGTTACGGGTTTATTTTTAACCGCCTCAATGGCGAAGAATCGGAGGGAAACCCCTTTCAGGGTGATCTTATACTTATGCATTTTTCCGTCTTGGATCTCTTTAAGAGGGATGAGGACCTTATCCCCCTCCGGCTGGATAGGGATAGGCTGAGGTCCTTCGGGAGTTCCCGAGTAGGCATGGGTAGCGATAAGGAGGAGGATCACGGCGAAGCCGAAGGCAGAACCTAGGCGTCGCCAAAATTGCTCCTTCCGAAATTGGGCGAGGGCCAACCGACGACTTGCCCCCCTCAACTCATTGATAGCGGAAAGTTGTTCCCTGTTAGGGGTGAGTAGGAGCCAGAGGGGTAAGGCTAGGATGATCGAGAGAAAGATCGCTTGATTCCGGACAATCGGACCGACGATAGCCATCTCTGTTGGCCCACCGGGAAGAATACCTAGCTCGGAAAGCTCATGAAAACCTCCTGCTAGCAGTTGGAGGACTAACGCCCAAAGAGCTATTGTTGTCGCCCTAAAGAAGGTCTTCAGAACGATACGTACCGTTCCCCGGACAAGGAAGACGCCGAGGAGCACTGCCAGAACCAGTCCTAAGAGGGCACCGGTGAGGCGAGCTAGGCTTTCTGTGTTAAAGGAGATGGCTGTAAGAAAGAGAGCAGTCTCTACTCCTTCCCGGAGAAGCATCAAACTGGTAAACAAAAAAAGACCTAGCCAGGCTCCTCGACCCGCCCTTAGGGTTTGGGCCACTCGTTCCTCTATCCGTCCCCGGAGCTGATGGCCCGTTCTCTGCATCCAGAAGACCATCGTAGTTACGAAGAAGGCTCCGACGAGCATCATCACCCCTTCAAAAAGCTCTTCACCTTGGGCAAGGCGGGAAATCCAAGAGGCGGATAAGAGGCTGAGGACCCCTGCGGACACCAGGCCTGCGTAAACCGAGCTCTTTAAAGCGGTCTGATTCGTTCGGTGAAGATAAGTGAGAACGATAGCAATGACCAGGGCTGCTTCTACGCCTTCTCTCAAAGTGATGATAAGGGCTTCCAGCATTTCAATAGTCCATTCCCTTAACCCCCTTACTAAGGGGGAATGGGGGATGAGGTATTTCTCTTTCTTCCTCTCCACCATTATTTTAGTCCCAGAGCAGAAGGCTAGGATATTCAACAATGGTTTTATGATAGTATAACTAAAGTTATATCAGCTGTCGGTTTAGCGCAGGCTAAAGCCTACGACTCCCAGACCTTTGGCAGACTAGGGGAAAGGGGATACCCGCTTAAGGCTTTAATGCAGTATAATAAGATAACGATGGAGCAGAAACCCCTTTATGACCTCAGTCATTCCTACCGGTGGAATTATGAGTTTGGGCCTTTGGTGCCTGAACCTTTTGAGGTTCCCCCTTCGCCCAGTCCGTTGACCTTATTAGGTTACTCTTTGAACTCTCCCCTTGGGATTGCTGCCGGCCCCTTATTGAACAGCAGGTGGGTGGCCCTTTATGCCCGCTTGGGTTTTGACATCCTCACTTACAAAACGGTGAGATCAGTAGAGCGACCCTCCTATCCCCCTCCTAACCTCCTTCCGGTATCCGCTCCCCCTAACTTAGAGGAGACCTCCGAGGATTATTGCCTTTATGTTTCCGAGCTTCCCCCAAGGGTAGAAGATTTATCCGTGGCTATCTCTTTTGGAATGCCCTCTGCCGACCCAGATACCTGGAGGGAGGATGTTCGTAGAGCGAAAAAATCCCTTCAACAAGGGCAGATCCTCATTGTAAGCGTGGTAGGAACCCCTCAAGAGGGAGGAAATTTAGATCAGTTAGCTGAGGATTATGCTCAGTGTGCTCTTTGGGCCGTGGAAGCTGGGGCCGATGTTGTGGAAGTCAACCTCTCTTGTCCTAATGTGGTCACCGGAGAGGGAAATCTCTATCGGGATCCGCGAGCCTCTCGTGCTGTGGTTCGGCGGGTGCGTGCTCATATTGGAAACGTGCCTTTGCTGTGCAAAATTGGGAACATAGGTTCCGTAGAAGAGGCCCTTCGACTGATAGATGCTCTGGTGCCTTCAGCTCGGGGCTTGGTGACTCTCAATACCCTTGCCCGCCCCATTCTGAACCAGGATGGTTCGCCTGCTTTCCCAGGTCCCCATCGCAGGGTTTGCGGGGTAGGGGGGAAAGCCATTCAGCGGGCGACTCTTCAGAACGTGGAGAGGATCGTTAAAGCCTGGGAACGGCTAGCTGCAGACATTGTCTTATTAGTAGTGGGAGGAGTTTTATCCCCTCAGGATGTTCAGACTTTTTTGGAAGCGGGAGCAGATGCGGTGCTCTGTGCAACAGGGGCTTTGTTTCGCCCTTCTTTAGCTGCCGAGTGGCGTCGGGAACAGGCTGCCCTGCATCGCTCAACTGCCTTTCAGGGCTGAAAGGGGGAGCGCCCAAAAATGAAAGACTTTCCTCGAGCCTCGCTAGCCTTCCTCAGGTGCTTGCAAATCCTCTTTCCCCTTCTCCTCTCCGGGTTTCTCCTTGTGGATGCCTGTGGGTTTTCCAGTGGACCACCCGCCGGTCGGACCGGTGCTCCCGGAGAGAGGACTTGCAATGACCAGGGTTGCCATTCCTCTTTTCCCCTGAACGGAGGAGCAGGGCAGTTGAAAATCATCGCCCCAACCACTTATCAGCCGGGGCAGACTTACAGGATTAAGATCACTTTAGGACAGTCTGGGCAGAATGCCTGGGGATTTGAGGCCACGGTTAAAAAGCAAGGAACGAACCAGAGGGGGGGAGAAATCCGCCTTATTAATGGGGAGACTACTCAGTTTGCTTTTAATAGTCCGAAGGGCTCTCAGGACCCCCAATATATCACCCATACCTCTCAGGGAACCTTCTTTGGGACTCGGGATGGCCCTGTAAGCTGGGAATTCGATTGGATAGCCCCACCTGCTGGTACAGGTACCGTTGTCTTTTATGTTGCTGGCAACGCAGCTAATGGTAATGGGAGTAATTTGGGCGATTATATTTACACTGCTTCTGCTCAGGTGACCGAGGCCCCCCAGGTTGCTCTCAGCCTTAATCCTCCTCAAGCTACAATCCGCGCAGGGGCCTCTTTAGTTCTTCAAGCCTCCCTTCAGGGCGCGGATGCCTCAACTCTACGTTGGATCCTCCTCTCCGGACCAGGAACCCTCGAACCCTCGGGAGTTACTGCTACCTTCAAAGCCCCTAGTCAAGTTTCCGCACCGGTGAAGGCAAACATTCAGGTGAATTCTTCAGCCGCTCCGGAGATTTCTGCGACTGCAACAGTGAACATCCTCCCGCCCCTAACGGTTTCTGTTAATCCATCTTCAGTTACTCTTCATCCCGGAGAGACCGTTAATTTTACCGCTCTTGTAGAGAATTCTCTTGCAGACCGGGAGGTGATTTGGCAGGTACAAGGAATTCCTGGGGGCAATACTGAGGTGGGAACCATCTCTCCCAGCGGGGTTTATACCGCGCCTCCTTCTTCTCAAAAGGCAACTTTCCTTGTAGAAGCAGTGAGTAAAGAGGACCCTTCAGTGAAAGGAAGTGCCCAGGTAACAGTGATCCCCAAAATAGAGATCCGTATTAACCCTCCTTCTGCTCAACTTCACAGAGGGCAGAGCGTGAGTTTTCAGGTTACGATCACTGGCACATCCAATCAAGGAGTCCTCTGGAGGTTGACAGGCCCTGGAACCCTGACGGATATCGGACAGTACATCGCTCCCACTCGAGTTGACGAACCCCAGAAAGCGGAGGTACAGGCCATTAGCCAGGAGGACCCTTCGGTATCTGCCAAAGCTCAGATAGACTTGTTGCCCGATATTACCCTCACTCTGGAACCTTCCCGGGTAAGGGTTCCCTTAGGAGGCCAGCAACAATTTAAGATCTCTTTCAAAAATGCGGTGACCAAAGAGTTCTTCTTTCGGGTTGAACCGACTAATGGAGGGGAGATAACAGAGACAGGCTTATATACCGCTCCCAGTGCCTTTCCTTCCAGCCGTTTTATCACCTTGACGGCCATAAGCAAAGAGGATCCCCAGGCCCAGGCAGTGGCCTTGATAGAGCTGTTCGATGGTACGCCACCGGAGGTTCGATGGAAACAGCCTTCCGCTAATAGTTTTGTTAAGGGGACTGCGCCTTTGGAAGTTGAGGCCCGCGATAACACTGCTCTTAAAGGGGTTCATCTTTTTCTCGATGGTAAGCCTTTAGCTTTTCTGGCAACTGCTCCCTTTGCATACTCTTGGAATACCCAGTCGGTGGCTGATGGTTTACATACATTGTCAGCTCAGGCTGAAGATGAAGAGGGGAACACTAGCACTTTGGCCTCTCTTCCGGTGATTGTGGATAATACCCCTCCGCAAGTCCGTTGGATAACGCCCCAGGACGGGGAGATCCTAAGGGGGATTGTGAAGCTTGAGTGGACCTCCGAGGACAACCAGCAATTAGCTCGAGAAGTTCTATCCATTGATGCCAAGGTATTGGTGGAGAACCCCCGGCAGAAGAGTCTTTTGCTGGATACTAGCCTCTTACCAGAAGGTAAACACCGCTTGGTTGTGCAAGCAGTGGACGGTGCTGGAAATACGGCTCAAGCGCAGATAACTTTGACAGTAGACAATACTCCTCCCAGTGTTCAAATCCTTGCTCCTGAGTCTCGAGCTGTTGTTGGGGGGAAGGTCACTGTTCGGCTGAGGATTACAGAGAGCAATCCTGGATCTGCTAGCCTGGAATATGGCTTGGGAATTCGGCCTCAAACCTGGTTTTTGATTGCCCGGCCTCAGCAAACCGGGCAGGAGGAGTCCTTTGTATGGGATACTTCTCCTTTGGAGGATGACCTTTACCTTCTCAGGGTAACGGCTCGGGATTTAGCCGGAAACGAAGCTTTTACAGTGGTCTTTCTCACCGTGGATAATACCCCTCCTTCGGTTAGGATTTCCTCGCCTCAACCGAGAAATTTCTTGAAGAACCGCGTACAAATTTTCGGATCGGTGAAAGATGAGCATCTGAAAGGGTGGCGGTTAGAATATGGCGAGGGGGAAACCCCTGATACCTTTTCCCCTATAGCATCCGCTTCTTCTGAGGTTGTCGAGGGACTTTTGGGGACTTGGGATGTGCGGAGCCTGACTCCAGGCGTTTATACCCTGAGGTTAGTCGCTGTAGATGGGGCTGGCCAGCAAGTTCAAACCTTGCTCCCTGTTCATGTGCTACGAGCAGGGGATTTGAATAGTGACTTGCGAGTCACTTTAGCAGATGTTGTTTTGGCTATCCGTTTTATGCTCGGTCTTGAAAAACCAGCAGAATGGCAACGAGTAGCTGCCGACCTCAGTCCTGAAGAGGGAGATGGCCGGATTACTATTGGGGATATCGTCCTTTTGTTGAGGATAGCTCTGGGGCTTCAGCGTTGAAGAACCCAAGGATTGTCTTATCCCATTTTCAGGTAGAGCCGATCCTTAAGGCACGGTTAGAAGGCAGGGAAACTCTCTTAGTATCCTTAGACCTTGGCCTTACTCAGAGCGAAGTGAAGTTGGGGGAAGAAGGGGTGTTTTTTCCTGACGGCCAGTTTCTTTTTTGGGAGGAGTTGGAAGAGATTGCGGAAAACAGAACTACCTGCTTTGAGGTAGTGGACAATCATTTGGAACGCATTCAGTTGTTCTCGGAGGAGATGAACCGCTTCTATAGCTTGTATCCCACTCCTCGTGCTCCTACTCTGATGGTTTCAGGAATCGTGATGCACCGGATTAAAGGAATAGACCCTTATGAGGATACTTTGAGGAAGATTCAGTGCCTGGCCCCCGTTTTGGGAGTAGTCCTGGATACAGCAACGGGATTAGGATATACCGCTATCGAGGCAGCGAAAACCGCAGAACGAGTCGTTACCATCGAGATTGATCCCCTCGTCTTGGAGATGGCCCGTCGTAATCCTTGGTCTCAGGCTCTTTTTGATAACCCTAAGATAGAGCAGATTATAGGGGATGCTACAGAGGAGGTCTCGAAGATGGCCTCTGAAATTTTCTCCCGGATACTCCACGACCCTCCCACTATCCGAATCGCTGGGGAGCTCTATTCGGGGGATTTTTACCGAGAGTTATACCGGGTTCTAAGGCGAGGAGGCCGATTGTTCCACTACGTAGGGGATTTAGAGAGCAAATCAGGGAGCGTGACGGTAAAAGGGGTAATGAGGCGTTTGAAAGAGGCGGGTTTCAGCCGAGTGCTCCGGGTGCCCGAAGCCTTTGGTGTGGTTGCTTATAAGTGATAAAGATAAGGGGGGGCGTCCCAACGTGATGATTGTTCCCTACATCGTTTTCATCGTGTCACAGGGGTATTGAAACTAAGGATTTCCCTTTAGAAGCCGAAGGTCTGCTTTGCAGGGTTCAGTGAAATCCGTGGGGGGCCCAAAGCGTAATATCTGTGAAAGGTTGATATCCTCCACAGCCCAGTACATCACGCAGTTTTTGTCCACATCATGGAAAGGATGTTTGGGATCTTCATGGTCAATAGGGCTATGGTAGGTAATGTTCACTAATCCAAACAGATGTCCTACTTCATGAACCAGGATAGCGGATTCGATTTGAGAGGGGAATAGAGGGAGGGTAGCAGATTTTTCGATTTGGTCGGCGAAAACTGCTATAGTAGAGCTGTTAAGAGCTATTCCCAACGCGGATGCCTTTTCATAACGGCCGTTGAGGTAGAGAATCTGCAGGGTAGCGGTGTTGCCAGAAGTTCGGAAATTCCGGGTGCGGGCGGCGAGCTCAAGGATATCTTGGTCGGAATAGACTTCCCGAGGAGGGCGAAAAACGGTCTCACCCATAAAGAAAATTCCTTCTGGTTTATCGGTATAGGTTTCTAAGATGTCTTTTAAGTGAGTTAGGGCGCTTGCGCTAGGCCTTAGTCCTTCGGCGTAGTCCACTTCTATGATCAGGCGGGAGTAAGGGAAGGGTTTAAGATAGCCTGGACCGAGAAAACCAACACTCTTTCGATCCACTTCGGAGAGATTGCCGGTGTTTCCTGGGGAAGCAGGGTTGAGGAGACTTTTCCCCCCACCGGTTCCACATCCGATGATGAGAAGAAAGATGCTTAAAGGAAGGAGTAACTTTTTTAAAGCGTGTCCTTTTTCCATCTCTAGGGGTTGACAGAGGTCAAACGTACTTTTGGTTCTCTCTTTCAGAGGAGATCTGTGACTAAGGATTCAAGAGCTTTCTCCCTAGTACCAGAGAGCCATATAGCGGTCGCCGGTATCCGGGATGAGGGTCACTACCCGTTGACCGGGGTTCATTCGGGCGGCAACTTGGCAGGCGGCTAGGACATTGGCTCCGGAGGAAGGCCCACAACTAATGCCTTCTAAACGGGCTAGCTCCTTGGCCATATTGTAGGCTTCTTGGTCATCAACGGTGATAATTTCATCGAGGAGGTCTCGATTGAGGATGGGGGGAATAAAGCCGGCCCCTAATCCGTAGATGTAAGTCCAGCCCGGGCGTCCGCCCGATAGAACTGCGGAGACTTTAGGTTCCACTGCAATAATCTTAATATGAGGATTATAAGCTTTGAGAACTTCGCCGACACCGGTAATCGTTCCTCCTGTGCCCACGCCCGCTACGAAGGCATCGAGTTGGCCTCCTGTGTCTCGGAGAATTTCGGGGCCGGTGGTCTTTTTGTGTGCAAGGACATTGTTTGGGTTTGCCCATTGTTGAGGCATAAAGGCACCCGGCGTTTTTTCCGTAAGGTCTTGAGCTAAATAGAGAGCGCCGGCAAACCCTTCAATGCTAGGGGATAACCGGACTTCTGCTCCGAGGGTTTGGAGGAGCGCAATCAGGGAGGGCCGGGCCAATTCGGGCATTACCGCAATCACCCGGTATCCTCGGGCTCGGCCCACAATAGCAAGCCCAACCCCCATATTCCCACTGGTTGCTTCAATGATGGTTCCTCCAGGTTGGAGCTTCCCCTCAGCTTCGGCAGCGAGGATCATCTCTAGGGCAGGCCGATCTTTAACACTCCGACCAGGATTGTAGCTCTCCAGCTTGACCACCACCTCGGCTCCCTGAGGGTTGGGAATACGTCGGAGCCGAACCATAGGGGTGTTACCAATACATTCAAGGACGGAACAGTGAAGGTTCATATCTCTTCCTCTTGGATCCCCGGCTCGAAGATCTTTTGGCCTATGATCCTAAAGGCCCGGACCTCAGGTTGGTCTAGCCCAAAGCGGAAGGAGAGGATGATAAAATACGCATCTTCCCAAAAGCCTGCGAACTCGACATCCGTCTTTGAGGGATAAGCTTCCGTGACTGGATGGGAGTGGAAGATCGCCACCAAATCCAGGTTCTCTCTCTGAAGGAGGCGAAAAGCCTGGAGCTGCTCCTGGGGGTCCATCTCGTACCGGGTGGTGCTCATCGCTATATTCTTCATAGGGATGAACTTTGTTGCCCGCTTGTTCTTACCCCCCAGAAGCCCGCAAGCTTCATAAGGGAGATTCAGGCGACAGTACTCAACCATCGCCTGAATCAGAGAAGAAGGGATTTTCAGAGGTTCCATTTCACTCAACTATAGAGCGTTCTACTGGGTCCACACGCACCCCTTTGGTTTCCAGCCACTCTAAGGCTTTTTGAACCTCCTCCGCTTCTCCCTCCATCTCCAGGACAACCCAACCAACATCCTCCTCGACATTAGCCCGTCGGATGTTAGTGATCACCCGAAAGGTTTGTCCTAACTCCCAAATGATCGGTTGAGTAACTGCTTCTTTAGAGAAGGTTAAATGATAGCGCTTTTTAACCATAATGCTCTATCCCCCGGCAATTGCAGGAACAATGGAGACTTCGTCTCCATCCTTGAGAGGAGTCTCTTTCCCTTGCAAGAAGCGGATGTCCTCATCGTTGACATAAACGTTGACGAAACGACGGAGGTCTCCTTTTTCATCGCAGATGCGTTCACAGAAACCAGGGAATTGCTGATCCAGGTTTTGGAGAAGCTCACTGATCGTCGCTCCCTGGGCTTCTACCTCATCTCGGTCTCCGGTCAATCTCCGAAGAGGGGTAGGAATACGAACTTTCACAGGCATTCGTCTTTACCTCCTTAATAGGGTTTGAGCCGAAAATTTGAAAAAGACTTAAAGGGCGATCCCGCAATGTTCTTCATAATCTAACAGCTCGGTGATACTAGGTTGGTCTCCACACACGGGACATTGAGGATTCCTCCCCAACTGAATTTTACGAAATTCTTGCTCTAAGGAGTCATACACTAACAGATTTCCTTGAAGAGCAGGCTGGCGTCCCAAAAGACAATGAAGTACCTCGGTAGCTTGAATACTTCCGATAACCCCGGCCAAAGCTCCAAAGACTCCTGTTTCCTGGCAGGAGGGGACTAAGTCAGGAGGAGGGGGGGTAGGGAAAATACATCGGTAGCAGGGGCCCTTTCGAGGAACGATGGTGAGAACTTGTCCCTCAAAGCGGAAGATCGCACCGTGAGAGAGGGGTTTATTTAACAGGACACAGGCATCATTGGCTAAGTAACGGGTAGGAAAGTTGTCGCTGCCATCAACAATGATATCGTAGGGCTGAAAGATTTCGAGGACATTCTCCGAGGTTAACCGAACAGGGTAGGTGTGGATTTGGAGGTCCGGATTTAATTCCTGGAGGGTTTCTTGAGCTGACTCTACTTTTAACCGGCCAATATCTCGAGTTTTATGGAGAATTTGCCGTTGAAGGTTGGTAATGTCCACTCGGTCAGAATCCACGATACCCAGGGTTCCCACTCCGGCGGCTGCTAGGTACAAGGCAACGGGGGAACCTAACCCACCGGCGCCGATGATCAAGACCCGGGAATCCAACAACCTCCGCTGCCCCTTGCCCCCTACTTCAGGGAGGAGGATGTGTCGGCTATAACGACGCATTTGTTCAGTGGTTAGCCTGAAGGGCATTCCTTAGCACCTCCGGAGAAGCTTTCCGGTTTCCTTACTAATATCACCCATTGCCCTGTAGCGGATTCTTCTTCCTGAACCACGAGGAAACCCTGCTCCTGGAGTTGTTTGGGAAGTTCCTTAGCTACGTACTGCTGATCGGTGATGATCCGCAGGTAAGCTCCCGATGGTATCTCCCTTAATTTTAAAAAAGTATAGATGAAGGGATAAGGTCCCTTCTCCCCCCGGAGATCGAGTTTTTCCTCTAAGGTGAAGGATTCCATGGATATAAGAGGTTCACCTTCCTGGGGCCCTATCCTCCCAATAGGGGAGAGTAAAAGGAATTACCCTCTTCCCTTCTCGTGTGGAAGGGATGGTTTCCTCGCTTAGCCTTTATCCACTATGGCCCTACCTTAATTAGCAGAAGTAAAACCCTACTTCCTTACTTTAATTTTGCCTGGTTGGCCTTTAGTAAAACGGCCGATAACTCTGGCAACTTCTACCGCCTCCACTTTGAGCTCCGTTATCAGAAGGTCCAGCCGATCGGGAGAAACACTCATAAGTAATCCCCCTGAAGTTTGGGCATCACACAGGACCAGTTTCTCCTCCTCTGTGATGTCCTCCGGCCATTCCACTTTATCAGCCAGGTAATCTAAGTTGTTATAGGTACCTCCTGGGGCGATTCCCTGTTTGACCAGGGACCAAGTTCCTTCAATGACAGGTACTTGGCTGAGCTCCACTTCGGCTTCTAGTTGGGAGGCGCAGGCCATTTCATAGAGATGGCCAAGTAAACCAAAGCCGGTAATATCGGTGGCAGAGTTTACTCCGACCCTCTGCATTGCTATGGAGGCGGATTTATTAAGGGTGGCCATCCATCGGACCGCCTCTCGGATAATGGAGGGATCAACCTTGTCAGCCTTAAGGGCGGTGGTGATAATTCCTGTACCGATAGGTTTAGTGAGAATCAGAAGGTCACCCGGTTGAGCATTGGCGTTTGTTACCACCTGATGGGGTTGGATGATTCCTGTTACTGCCATTCCATACTTCGGCTCGTTGTCCCTTAGGGTGTGTCCCCCGAGGATGACGACCTCTGCCTCCTTCGCTTTATCTGCTCCTCCCCGGAGAATCTCGACTAAGATCTCAGCGGGCAGAACTTTGGGTGACCAGCCAACGATGTTAAGGGCGGTGATAGGTGTTGCCCCCATTGCATAAATGTCGCTGAGGGAGTTGGCGACAGCGATCTGTCCATAGTCATAGGGGTCATCCACCACAGGAGGAAAGAGGTCTACCGTTTGAACAATCGCTAGGTCTTCTGTCAAGCGGTAGACACCTGCGTCATCCGCTGTGGAGAACCCCACTAGGACTCGGGGGTCCGTTATAGTAGGAAGTTGGTTCAGCACCTGGACCAGGTCTGTTGGGCTAACCTTGGCCGCTCACCCGGCACAGGAGGCTAGAGAGGTTAATTTAATTTTACGCCCCATCGTCTCCATTGGTTCTTCCTTAGCTCCAGAAATGATGACTCAGATATCGGGTACCGCTATCCGGGAAGACAGTGACTACCACCCCTCGAGACAGCCTTTTAGCCACTTCCAGGGCACCCCACAAGGCGGCTCCGGAGGAGAATCCCACCAGTAAACCCTCCTCTTTAGCCAAGCGATCAACCAGTTCATAGGCAGCTTCGGTGGGGACCCAGAGAGTTTCATCGGGGATAGTGGGATCATAAATACCAGGGACAAGGGCTGAGGGGAGATGTTTCATCCCTTCGAGACCATGTAAGGGTTCGGCTGGCTGAACAGCGATACATTGGATAGAGGGGTTATACTCCTTCAATTTGCGGGAGGAGCCGATGAAAGTTCCGGTTGTTCCTAGCCCGGCGACGAAGTGGGTAATTCTTCCCTCGGTTTGTCGCCAGATCTCAGGGCCGGTGGTTTCGTAATGGGCCAGAGGGTTGGCAGGATTGTTATATTGGTCGGGCATAAAATATCGGTGAGGGGCCTCCTCGTAAATCTGGCGGGCCAACCGGATGGCTCCATCTGACCCTTCCAGAGGGTCACTGAAGACCACGTCAGCGCCGTAAGCTCGGATGGTGAGGTATCGTTCCTGGCTCACGTTTTCTGGCATAACAATTAAGGCCCGATAGCCCTTCACCGCTGCAATCATAGCGTAGGCGATTCCTGTATTCCCAGAGGAGGAGTCTAAGATAATTTTATCCGGAGTCAGGGCACCACTTCGCTCCCCCTCCAAGATCATGCGGTACGCCGCCCGGTCTTTAACAGACCCCCCAGGGTTGAACCACTCCGCTTTAGCGTATATTTCTACGGGACTTACTTCCCGAGCGATTTTTTCAAGGCGGAGCAGAGGAGTATTCCCAATGCGATCAAGTATGTTTTCCCCCAAGCAAGGCCTGAGGGGAGAACTGCATTTCACGGAAGTTTCCCTCCTTTAGGTTCGGGAGGCATCTGGAATAAGGACTTTTAACTTTCTTGACTCATTTTGTCGGATTTTCTTTAAGGCTCTATCTCTACTTTAACTTTTTTCTCAGAAATTGGAAACCCGTTGAGAGGAGAGGTACCCCGCTCCTCTCTCAAGGTTTTTCTTTTAGCGCAGGGAGAGGGGTACTTGATGGGATTTCCCCTTCCTTTCGGCCCTTACAGGCATTAAGCTCAAAATCAAAAGCCCTTTATGCTTCCTGACGGTTAAGTCTGTGAGAGTTCGAGGACCGCCCGGAGGGCATCGAGGCTGGGTTCTATCACTGTGGGTTGGGGCAAAGCTGGAGCAACCGCCTCTTGGGTTTTCAAACCATTGCCTGTCACGCAGAGGACCACAAGGTCGTCCTTATCGAATCTCCCTTGCTGGGCTAGTTTTCGGGTGACTGCTACAGTGATACCCCCCGCGGTTTCTGTGAAGATACCTTCGGTCTCGGCAAGGAGGCGGATCCCCTCCAGGATTTCTTGGTCGGTGACGTCTTCTCCCCAGCCTCCACTCTGACGAACTGTCTGAATCGCATAGAAGCCATCGGCAGGATTACCGATTTTGATGGATTGGTCTATGGTCTTTGGCTCTTTCACCGGCCGAATGATCTCCCAACCTTTTTTGATAGCTGTGGTTACTGGGGCGCATCCGCTACTTTGGGCGGCATACATTCGGGTTGTCACCTCAGGGATAAGGCCTATTTTCTCCAGTTCTTTAAACGCTTTATAAATCTTGGTGATAAGGGAAGCGCCCCCCACGGGAACCACCACGTGGTCCGGGGCGCGCCATCCTAATTGCTCAGCGATTTCGTAGCCGTAGGTCTTTGACCCTTCTCCATAGAAGGGGCGAATATTAATATTAGCAAAGGCCCAGTTGTAGTAACCAGCAACTTCGGAGCAGAAGCGGTTGACATCGTCGTAATTGCCCTTGACCCCAAAAACTTTTGCTCCATAGACGGAGGTTCCAAGGATCTTAGCAGGGTTTAGGTCGGCAGGGATAAAGATGAACGCTTTGAAGCCACCCTCAGCGGCTTGGGCTGCTACCGAGTTAGCTAAGTTGCCGGTGGAGGCACAGGCTACGGTTTGAAACCCGAATTCTTTCGCTTTCGATAAGGCTACTGAGACCACCCGGTCTTTAAAGGACCAGGTGGGATGGTTGACGCTATCATTTTTGACCCACAGATTATTTAAGCCGAGGACTTGGCCAAGGCGTTTGGCCCGAACCAGGGGGGTAAAGCCGGTGTGGAGGCCGACAACAGGATCGTGATCAAGGGGGAGAAGGAGTTTATAGCGCCAAATGGATTTAGGCCCCTTTTCGATGGTTTCCCGGGTGACCATCTGCCGAATCTTCTCCCAGTCGTAAACCACTTCTAAGGGGCCGAAGCAGTATTCACAAACATGAAGGGGTTCCTTGGGATACTTTTCACCGCATTCCCGGCACCGGAGGCCAAGCACAGTGGACATTCAGATGTATCCTCCTCACAGAAGATCTAAGAAGTTAGCAGTAACAGGAAAGCCTTTTTGGGAGTAGCAATGCGGAAAGCTCCTACTGGGGGCCTACAGGGAGGAGGAGTGCCTGAAAAACCCCTCGTCCCTGTGCCCAGGACGAGGGGTTAACCCTCGTGGTACCACCTGGGTTCACTGACGCCTCGCGACGCCAGCCTCATCGAGTCGGCGGAAGTTGGGCTCTCTTTAGGAGAAAGCCTCATCCTACCGACTCTGGTTCGATAACGGGAACCTTACCGGAAGAAGCTACCGCCTGATGCTCCGTCAGGAGGTTTACTTCTTCAGCTCCGGAGCCATTTTCCACTGGGTTTCCTGCACCGGTTCCCAGCTACCCCGGCTCTCTGGAGCAGATACTCCCCAGTGTACTCCGCTCTTTCTACGCCTTTCCATCTCGTTAAAGCTAGGGAACAACTTGCCCTTTACCTATTCTAAAGGTTCCCAAGGCGGGGTGTCAATCTTCCGAAGGGGCTTTCATCGCCTCAATAAGGATCTGGGCAACTTCCGGCCGAGTAAACTCAGCGGGAGGAGCCTCCCCTCGCCGAAGCATCTCTCGAACTTTGGTCCCTGATAGGACCACGCGGTGCTCTGGAGGGTGAGGGCAAGTTTTGGTGGAAGCCATTCCTCCACAAACTTTACAGTAGAAAGCATGCTCGAAAAAGAGTGGTTCAATCCCTATCTCCTCGGGTTCAAACTCGTCAAAGATGTAATGGGCGTCATAAGTGCCATAATAGTTACCTACCCCTGCATGATCACGGCCGACAATGAAGTGAGTGCAACCGTAGTTCTTTCGGACGATGGCATGGAAGATGGCTTCTCGGGGGCCAGCATACCGCATCGCCGAGGGGTTTACCGCGAGGAGTACCCGGTCCTTCGGATAATAGTATTGCAAGAGAACTTCGTAGCACCTCATTCGGATCGCTGCGGGTATATCATCGCTCTTAGTTTCTCCTACCAGAGGGTGGAGGAGAAGTCCATCTACACACTCCAAAGCACATTTTTGTAGATATTCGTGAGCTCGGTGGACCGGATTCCGAGTCTGAAATCCGACGATCTTCCTCCACCCCCGTTGGAGGAAGATCTGCCGGGTTTGGGCGGGGTCTAACCGGTACTCTAAGAAATCGTAGTGGGGCGGCCTTTCAATGACGCTGATCTTGCCTCCCAGAAGGATTTCCCCCTGCCGGTAGAGCGCTGATACTCCCGGATGAGCCGGATCCGTGGTGCGATAAACCTTGTCCGCTTCTCTCTCTTTATTATATTCATACTTCTCTTCCAGACAGAGAACCGCTAATAACCGTCCTTCTTCGTCGTATAAAGCAATTTCCTGTCCTTCTTTTAAAGAGTCTGCCTTCTCTTTCGCCGTTGAGAGGGTAATGGGGATGGTCCAAGGAAGTCCGTTTGCGAGACGCATATCGTTGACCACGGAGAGGTAATCTTTCCGGGTCATAAAACCTTCCAGAGGGCTGAAGCCTCCGATGGCGATCATCTCAACATCAGAGACTTCCCTGGCATTGAGGATCAATGAAGGGAATTCGCGGGCTTTTTCTCGTAACTCTTGAGCAGCTTCTGCTGGCAATATCCGATTGATCAGCTTTCCACCATGGGGAGGGATGAGTTTACTCAATGACACACTCCTTTATAAAAGGATTGAAGCCAATGAGAGCCTAGCGGAAGCTTCTTTAGGGAGAGGTTTCCACAATCTCGATCTCCTGAAAGGTAGGTGTAGAGAGATAGCGTTCCCCGGTATCGGGGAGAACAGTGACGATTAATTTGCCTGCGTTTTCCGGGCGACGAGCCACTTGGATGGCTGCCCAGGCGGCAGCTCCTGAGGAAATTCCACAAAGCAAACCTTCTTCTTTGGCCAATCGCCGGGTTGTTTCAATAGCGTCCTCGTTCTTCACCTGGATGATCTCATCAATCAGATCGAGCCGGAGGACCTCGGGGATAAACCCAGGGCCGATCCCTTGAATGGGATGCGGTCCTCGAGGTCCTCCAGAGAGGACGGGGGAGGCGGCCGGTTCCACAGCAATCGCTCGGAAGCTGGGTTTACGCTGTTTGATGACCTCAGCTACTCCGGTGATAGTGCCTCCGGTGCCTACGCCACCCACGAAGATATCTACTTGACCGTCGGTATCTCTCCAAATCTCTTCGGCAGTGGTTTGGCGATGAATAGCGGGGTTAGCAGGGTTTTTGAACTGTTGGGGCATAAAATAGTGTTCTGGGTCTGAGGCTACGATCTCTTCTGCTCGGCGAACGGCTCCCGGCATTCCTTCGGAGGCGGGAGTAAGGATCAGCTGAGCGCCATAGGCTCTTAGCAGATTACGCCGTTCAACGCTCATACTTTCCGGCATAGTCAGGATAAGAGGGTAGCCCCGGGCGGCGCAGACAAAAGCCAAAGCGATGCCGGTATTACCGCTCGTCGGTTCCACAATAACCATTCCCGGCTTAATGCGGCCTTCACGTTCCGCTGCCAAAATCATCGCCACGCCGATCCGGTCCTTGACACTTCCAGCAGGGTTAAAGGACTCCAGCTTGGCGACAACAGTGGCAACACAATCCCTTGTCAGTTTGTTCAATCGGACGAGAGGAGTTTTACCAATCAGTTCTGTAATATCGTTAGCAATGCCCATTAAGGAAAAACCTTTCCTCTTCAGATGTTTGCCATAATGCTGAGCCGTTCATTAAGTTCCTGCTGAAGCCTTAGGAGGTCTTCCAGGGTCATTTTTTCCAGAACTTCCAAGGCGGATTGGCGAGCGCGCATCCATAGCTCTTGTACTGCCAAAGCGTATTCTGCCTGAGGATGAGGGGAGGGGAGGGGAAAGAAATCTCCTTTAAGTGCTTTGAGTACCTCAATCACCCGGATTTCCCGAGCAGGCCGAGCCAGCCGATACCCGCCGCCCGCTCCGCGAACACTTTCTACCAGACCTGCCCGCCTGAGGGAAGCTAAGATCTGATTCAGGAAAGCCTCGGGAATATGTTGACGCTGAGCAATCTCCTTAGTTTGAACAGGACGAAAGAGACCGTGGGTCGCTAGGTCTAAAACTGCCCGAAGCCCGTAATCTTCCCGGCTGGAGAACATTCTTCCTTTCCTTACTGAGTAGATTCCCTAAGTCAAGAATACTCCAAAAGCATCGCTAGAGTCAACCTTCTTTTTGATGAGGTCTTTAGACAAAAAGGGGGTTGGGAGCTGGCCCCAACCCCCTTTATGAAAAAGCACCTTGCTAAAGGGAGGGAGCTATTTTAGCTGTTCCTTCTCCACCGGCCAATCGTTCCGATAGAGGGTTCCTCTCAGGCAGAGAGAGGACCTCTCCAACTATTGGCAATTTTTCCCGATCAACGGGACATCCGGATTGGTGGCTTTGATAAGAATTTGCTTAACTTCACTGGAGTCTACCCGGCCGTTGCCGTTGAGGTCTAGGGCTACAAATTGTCTGGGGGTAAGGGTGGCACGTCCGGCAAGGGCTGCCAGAGCAATAGTCACGTCCGCTGTGGTCACCCGACCATCACCATTCAAGTCTCCACACACGGGGGTTTCGAGTGTTGGTAAACAGGAAGGACCGATCAGAAGGAAGTTGGGATCTGCTGCCCTCTTGATAAGCTTGCCAACTTCGGGAATCGTCACTCTCCCATCGCCATTAAGGTCTAGGGCGGCGAGCTGGGCGTCTGTGGGCTCGGCTCGGCCGGTAGCGATCCTCAGGCCAAGGGTGGCGTCGGCGAAGTTCACTTGCCCATCCCCATTAGCATCTCCGCAGAGAATTCGGATAGCGGCGAGGATTTTTCGGATCCGGTTGTTACCTGTGTCCGCGATGTAAATATTGCCATCAGGGTCTACACTAAGGCCTTCAGGGGTAGTAAGTTTCGCTTTGGTTGATGTCCCCCCATCTCCTGCAAAGCCGGGTTCTCCGGTACCAGCAATGGTGATAATTCGGCCATCCTTGCCGATTCTTCGGATGCGATGGTTATCAGTATCAGCAATATAGAGGTTACCGGCTCGGTCTACACTCACTCCGAAGGGGTTGTTTAAAGTGGCTCGAGTAGCGAAACCTTGATCGCCTCCAAAACCGGGAAATCCTATCCCCGCTACTGTGGTAATCATTCCATCGGGGGCGACCTTGCGTATCCGCTGGTTGTTAGAGTCGGCAATGTAGAGGTTCCCTGCTCCATCCACTGCTAGACCGGTAGGGCCATCCAGCTGAGCCTCGGTGGCTTTTATATTGTCACCGTTAAATCCGGCTACTCCGGTTCCCGCAACAGTGGTGATAATCCCTGTGGCGAGGTCTACTTTTCGGACACGGTGTCCATTCTTCTCACTGATGAAGAGGTTGCCTCGGTTATCCACTGCGACACCACCTGGGCCATTAAGGATGGCCTGGGTAGCGAGGCCTCCATCTCCCGGTGAGGCGGTTCCTCCTCCGGCGATAGTACTGATCTGCCCTTGAGGAGTCACTCGTCTTACCCGGTTATTCCCCAGGTCTGCGATATAGACATTCCCCTGTTGGTCAACCGCCACATCAGCAGGTAGAGTCAATTGAGCTTGATTTGCTGGGCCACCATCACCTGAAAACCCAGGTTCACCTGTTCCGGCAAGAACTGTAAGGGTGCCATCGGGATTAACCCGTTCCACCCGGTGATTACCTGTGTCGGCGATGTAGAAAACATCTCGACTTGGGGCTTCCACGTCGGAGGGGAAGACTAAAACAGATTGGTTAGCTGGTTGACCTCCCGCTATGAAACCGGAGAAGCCGGTGCCAGCGATAGTGTCAATAACACCTGTTGGAGTAACCCGGCGAAGGCGATGATTCTCTCGATCGGGGATGTATAAGTTATTTTGTTGGTCCACAAAGATTCCCAAAAGACCTGCGAATCGGGCCTGGGTTGCGGGGCCACCATCTCCTCCAAAACCTCGGGCACCTATTCCAGCAACCGTTGTAATAGTTCCATTGGAAGATAGTCTTCGAATGCGCAGATTGAGGCTGTCTGCAATGTAGAGGTTTCCTGCTGCATCTAAGGCTAGCCCTAGTGGGCGGTTCAAACGGGCAGCGGTTCCTGGCCCACCATCCCCAGCAAAACCGGGTTGACCTGTACCTGCTATGGTGGTGATCGTTCCACCGCTAACTCGCCGAATTCGATGGTTTTCGCTATCGGCAATATAGATGTTCCTCGCAGAATCCACAGCTATCCCAAAGGGAAGGTTAAGGAGGGCTTTAGTAGCGGGACCGTTATCGCCTCCAAAGCCGGGGGTTCCTGTTCCAGCCACCACGGAGATGAAAAAAGCAGATACTACTCGTTGCGCTCGAAGGACCCGGTGGTTGAAAGTGTCTGCAATGTAGACGCTTCCTCCCGGCCCAATAGCTACTCCATAGGGTGAATTTAAATCAGACTTTGGGCCAACAAGATTGAGGGATGTGATTTGGCCATCAGGAGTTACCACCCGAATCCGGTTGTTCCCAGTATCAGCGATGTAGAGGTTACCTTGGGAATCTACAGCCAGGCCGGTTGGGCGGCTGAGTTTAGCCAGAACAGCGGGTCCACCGTCTCCATCAAAACCTTCGACGCCGGTACCCGCAACGGTGGTAATAATCCCGTTAGGAGCGATTTTCCGGACGCGGTGGTTTAGGGTGTCGGAAATATAGATGTTTCCGGCGCTATCTACCGCAGCGCTGGAAGGGAAGTTGAGCCAAGCTTGACGGGCGGGGACACCATCACCAACCCCGTTGCCGGCAACCGTAACAATGATACCCTCACCTAGGGCAGAGGTTGTAAACAGAGCCATTACGATGAGCAAACCCCAAGCTTTTAGCCCCCTCATTTCTTTTTTGGCACCTCCTGAGAAGAAGAATCGAATCAACGGTTCAGTAATCCTTTCGCTTTAGAGGAAGATTTTCCTTCCTTGGATGTTAGGGATGGTACTCCCTGAAACCTTTATCCGAAAAAAGCCCCTCTGGGTTTTTCCCTCTGAAGAGAGTTACGCCGGCTAAAGCTTGCAGCTACCTCCGCCTCCCTCTGTAGACAGGAAGGATTAGAGTAGGGGCTACCAAACCCTCTATCATCCCTCGCACGCGGGGAGTGTGGCGTAGGCGGAAGCCTACGACCACCAAAACCCCAGACCTACCAACAGGGTTCGATAGCCGTACCCCTTTAGAGTATGTAAGGGTATAATCTCTGTTACTGAGGAACCCCTTCATGCTTGCGAACAAGGTAAAGTAGTTGCCTAGCAAACCGAGGTACTGCTACAAAGGGATCCTCTTTTTCTTCATACTCAATAGTTATATATCCCCGGTAGCCTGCTTTCTTAAGGATCTGGAGGATTCGATCGTAATCGAGTTCCTGAATCCCCAAGGGGGTGTGCACATGGGTTTTCGCATGGACGGTAATTGCGTAAGGAGCAGTGTTTTCAATCTCCTGGTAGGGGGATTGGCGGTAATTTCCGCAGTCCAAGTTGATCCCTATCCATTCGCTCTCGACCGCCTTAACCAGGGAGATCGTTTGGTCTGCTGTAGCGGTGATCCCTCCGTGATTTTCCAGGGCAAGCATCACACCTTTTGAACCAGCGTATTCAGCACATTCTTTTAGAGCCTCAATAGCCCATTTTCGCGCCTCTCCTTCGGTGTACCCTTGAGGCACAGAGCCTGCGAAGACCCGAAGACAAGGGGCGCCTAAGATCATCGAGATATCCAACCATTTCTTCACCATTGCGATATGTTCCCGACGTTTCTCGGGGTCCGCTTGGCAGAAGTTATTTCCCACTGCGGTCCCTGAAATATCCAGACCATACCGAAAAGCTAATCGTTTCAGTCGTTTCAGATACTCCTCGCTGGTTTCAGGGAAGTAGTAAGCAGTTAGCTCAACGCCATCTAGCCCCATCTCCTTGGATTTTTCCAGGAATTTTTCTAGGGTCATCTGCTTGGAATTGAGGGCATCTCTAAAAGAATAGGCAGCACAGCTCACATGCATCTTCTTTTCCTCTCCGTTAACAGGTACGCCAAGGGAAACTTCGCCCTGCAACTCCTTCTTTCCTCCTAGAGATAAAAACCCTCTTTATTTAATTATTCCCGAAAAGTCTCCTCTTTGTCCTTTATCAGCAGATTTTGCTTTCACCAGGTCTCTTGCAAGGAAAAGCCGGAGTTCTCGGGAAAGTATTCTGGGATTAGTGTAAAGGTGGAGGACCTTTAGCTCCTACTGCTAGCTACACTCTAACCCCTTTGTATATGGAGGAGCACAGGATGGGAGACTTAGACGTTTAGGAGGAGTTGCGGTGAAGATCGTGGATATGATAGTTACTCCCGTGGCTTTTAAGGACCCTCCTCTACGCAATTCTACCGGAGTGCACCAGCCTTATGCCCTCCGCACTATCATCCAACTTATTACGGAGGAGGGAATTGTTGGAGTTGGAGAGGCTTATGGAGGGGAGGAGGCTCTTCAATCTTTTCGCCGCCTAAGGGAACGAGTCCTGGGAGAGGACCCCTTCTGTTGGGAAAGGCTCTCGATGAAGATAGAGCATCCCCGTCATTTCAGTCCTATTGAGGTTGCTTGTTTAGATATTATAGGCAAAGCCCTTGGCCGGCCTGTTTGCGATTTGCTAGGTGGAGCGGTACGGGATAAGGTTCCCTTCTCAGCCTATCTTTTTTACAAATTTGCCGGGGATGACGAGTGGGGAGAAGTGCTGACTCCCGAAGCAATGGTCGGCGAGGCCAAACGCTTTGTGGAGCTCTACGGATTTCAAACTCTCAAGCTGAAGGGAGGGGTCCTCCCTCCTGAAGAGGAGATCGAAACTCTGCGGCTTTTGCGCCAAGAATTCGGCCCTGAGTATAAACTTCGGATTGACCCGAATGGTATTTGGTCGGTTCCCACCGCGATTCGTGTTGCTCGGCTTCTAGAAGGGGTGGGCTTGGAGTACTTGGAAGACCCGACGCAAGGTCTGGAAGGAATGGCCGAGGTTCGCAGGAATGTTTCAGTTCCTCTCGCCACTAATGCGGTGGTAACCCGGTGGGAGCATATTCGCCCTGCCATTGAACATCAGGCGGTGGATGTCGTTCTCACTGATCACCACTATTGGGGTGGATTGTGGGCTACCAAGCATTTGGCTCAGCTATGTAAGGCGGTAGGTTGGGGGGTTTCTATGCATAGCAACAGCCATTTAGGAGTCTCATTGTCCGCTATGGTCCATATCGCTTCTGCTATCCCTAACCTGGATCATGCCTGTGATACCCATTATCCCTGGCAGGAGGAGGATATCTTGGTAGGGGGAAGATTCCGCTTTGTGGAGGGGTGCCTGGTAGTGCCTAAGGGGCCGGGATTGGGAATTGAAGTAGACCTGGACCAGTTAGCCAGGATGGAGGAGACTTATTATCGAGTGGGTATTACCCGAAGAGATGATGTGAGTGAAATGCGGAAATATATCCCGGATTGGGAGCCTTTATGCCCTCGGTGGTGAAGTTAGGTAGGGAGGAGCAAGCCTCCGGCTTGCCGAGGGTAAGGTTTGTTGGGCCTCCTCCTTCAATTTCTAGAAACTCATAAAGGGTAGACCGGTCTTCGATTGGGGGCTACTATCCACTTTCATCCCATTGATGAGGAGGTTGCAATGAAAGACAAAGGAGGAAGGGGGGAGGAGAGGTTCTTTCCTTCTCCTATGCCCTTCAACCACCACCAGCTGGAGCAGAGGCTTAGGCGCATTGGGGAACTCCTTCAGTGGAGAGAGCAAACCCCTTATGTTTCCCGAGATGTTCATGCGGATTTTATGAACAGTCTCACTCCTTTGGAGAGACTAGCAGTCAAGGTTTCGGAGAAGGTAGGTTCTATCGGTTTCTTTCTCTGTATAGTTACTTGGAGCCTCTTCTGGCTGAGTTGGAACACCTTAGCTCCTAAACCTTGGCGGTTTGACCCTGCGCCGGCTTTTGTTCTCTGGCTTTTTCTTTCCAACCTGATCCAGCTAACCCTGCTCCCTCTCATCCTTTTGGGTCAAAATCTCGACGCTCGCCGAGCTCAGCTGACCGCCGAGGCAGACTATGCTATCAACCGTAAAGCAGAGTTTGAGGTGGAGCTTTTACTTTTCCTTTTGCTGAATCTTCAACAAGATATTCAACAGCTTCTCCCAAGATCTCAACAAGGTTAAAAGGAGGCTTTATGCGTCATCAACCGGTGAGGATTGCCCTTCTGGTAGATGATAGCTGTCCCTTAATCCATGTTTACCGGTTTCATTGGGAAATGGTTCACCATCAGCAACCGGTGACAAAAGATGGAAGAGCTTTGCAGGATTATATCCCTAATTCCTTCCTAGAAGACTTTTGTGATATATGCGAACGCTGGGGAATTCGAGGGAAGTTTTCCATCGTTCCTGCTCCAGCAGGTTTAGGTGACATTGTTCGGGGAATCCAAGGTTTTCCCCCTGAGGAGACTTTTGCTTGGCTTGAAATAGTGAAAAAACGTCTGAGTCCTCTCTTTGACTTTACCCCCGAAGGGATTACCCATAACCTGGCGCTGGACCTTAGTACCGGCAGGATGCTCCCGATTGGGGAGTCCGATTGGTCTCAAACCCAAGACCGGGAGACCCTTACCCCTTATCTCGTTTATCAGTTAGAGCTGTTAAAAGAGGCGGGGATTGACGCTAACGGATTCACGTCTCCTTGGGTCTTTGGCATAAAGGTTGAGCAGGAGTATATCCTGGCGATGGTCGCGGCTCAGAGACGAGTTTACCGCCGTGGCTTTAGCTGGTATTTCCTCCATATGATTTACGATCGGCCTTCCCTACGCCCTTGGATCGCTTATCAGGATGAGAAAGCTTGTCTGGTTTCCATTCCCGCAACAGTGCCGGACCTTTGGTGGCAGACAATAGACGATTCCACCGCTAGCCCCAAAGAGATTGCTTGGGATTTGTACCAGCGGTGCCAGAGAATTGCTGGGGAGGGAGGAATACCGGTAGTCCTCACCCATTGGCAGTCCCTCTTCTCCAATGGGTTAGCAATAGGACTAGAAGCTTTGGAGGAATTGGGGAGGTTGGTTGCTCAAGATCCTCGGCTGGAGTGGACTTGTTGCTCCGAATTAGCAAGGATGATAGCCATCGCTCCTTCTCAGTGACAATCCCCCTTCCTCAGAGGTTTACCTTTATGGGTATCACCTGTTTAAAGCCTAAAGCCTTCTGTGCGTGACCAAAACCCCGTGCGGGCTAAAGCCTGCGGCTAACGGAACCATAATCCGGTGCTACCTTGTGGATTTCTGGAGGGGGACCAGGGGTGGGGCCTAGGCGTACGGTTACCCCTTAGAAGGTGTTGCATTTTTTGTTCCTTGAGTAGAGGGTATATTCTCTACTGGATGGAATAGAGTCTAACTTCGGTGGCCGATTCGGCCACAATAGAAAGATGAAGGATCCTTGACGATGAATCTTCGTCCTGCCTGGATAGAAGTAGATGGAGAGGCTATTCTCCATAATGTGCGGTGGATTCGTCAGATTCTCAGGCCTCACACCCGGTTGATGGCGGTAGTGAAAGCTAATGCTTACGGGCACGGCTTGGTGCCTACCACTCAGATTCTCCTCCAAGCGGGAGTAGATGCCCTGGGAGTAGCTTGCTTGGAGGAAGCCTTGGAGTTAACAGAAGCCGGAGTAAAGGCCCCTATAGTTCTCTTGGGACCTAGCCTTCCGGATCAGGCAGAGGAGATCGTCCATCACCAGATTCAATGTGTTGTCTCGGATAAACAGATGGTGGAGGCTTTATCAAAGTCCGCTCAAAGGTGGGAGAGGCCCGCTGAGGTTCACCTTAAGGTGGACACAGGAATGGCCCGCCAGGGCGTTTTAATGGATCAGGTACCCGAGATCCTCGATCACATCCTACATTCTCCGGGAGTACGTTTGAAGGGAGTTTGCACCCACTTTGCCTCGGCCGATTTAGATTTCGAATATACCCAATACCAGTTCCAGCAATTCAAAAAGGTTATCAGCTGGTTCAAGGAGGATCCCTCACCCCCTCTCTTCCACTGTGCTAATAGTCCGGCAACTCTCTTGGACCCTCAATTTCATCTCGATATGGTCCGTTGTGGGCTTTTAGTCTATGGAGTTAACCCCTTTTACGGAGGGCTTACAAGGGATTGTCCCTCCCCGGACCTCCGTCCTGCTCTTTCTCTTAAGGCCCGAATCACGTTGATTAAGGAAGTTCCTGCTGGACAAAAAGTGGGGTATAACTGTACTTACACCACCCGTCGTCCCACTCGGATGGCTCTCGTTCCCTTGGGCTATGGGGATGGACTTCCTTGGCAACTTTCTAATCGAGGTAGGGTGCTCCTTCGAGATCGGTGGGCACCCATTCTGGGGCGGATTTCAATGGATCAGTTTACTGTTGATGTAACAGACATTCCAGGAGTGCAGGTAGGAGATGAAGTAGTTCTCTTGGGGCAACAAGGGCAGAAGGAACAAACAGTACATCATTTAGCTGAGGAGGCCGGCTTAATTCCCCATGTTATTCTTGCCAGTTTAGGTGCTCGTCTCAGACGAATCTATCTCCTCCCCCAAACCTCTTTGGAGGAGGAACCCTCCCACCAAGTTCAAGTGGTCTCCCCCCTTTGATAACAGCGTTTTAATCACACTATCATTGAAAAAATTAAGTTTGGGGTACCTTCAAGTCTTCCCTCCTGATTCGGTGCGCCAACATATAGTCAATCCACTCTTGCTTTTCTAGAGAGCGGATCTCCGGGCGCTGATAAGTTTTGGGCAACTTTTTGCGGTTTTCTCGGACTACCTGTTCCCTAGGAATGCAAAGATGAGTCATCAGAGAACCTCCCATATTTGATTCTACTCGGAGGACTTCAGAAGGACGCAAGGGTGGTACAGGAGTAAAAAGTTTAAGCATTAAGAGGGGTGATTTCCAGGTCTAAATTTTCTCGGTGGGCCACAATATGTAAACGCTCGAAGAGCTCTTCGGGATTCACTTTTGGAGGGACATTGACTTGAGCAATCATTTTGAAGAAAGGGGTACCGGTTTCCGGAGCATCGTAAGCCTCGGTCTCCATCGTTACGATGTTGGCTCCTGAGGCATATAAAGCGTCCGCTACTGAATAAACAATGCCAGGATGGTCCAGCGAGTGAACTTTTACAAGGTAATTGGCTTTTCCTTGCTGATGCTCGGTCGGGCGCTGGGTCGGTTTAAGAGTTGCTCTGAGTTTCAGGCGGTGTTCTAATTGAGGAAGAGCTTCTTCTACAGCTTTTAATTTCTCTGGAGTGCCGGAGATCAGAAGCATCATCCCAAAGTCGCTCCCCAGGATGGCCATTCGGCTGTCTTCGATGTTGCAACCCCTTTCGGCTAAGAAACGGGCAACCTCCGCTACTAATCCAGGACGGTCTTCCGCCAAAGCAGAGAGCACATAATATACAACTTCGGACATCTTCCTGTAACGCTCCCTCTATCCCTTTCCTCTTTAGAAGTTCGATATCCTTGTGTCTTGGGGGAGGAATGGGGCTCTCGGCACAAGGAGCAAGGCGATTTTTTCGAAAAAATGTTATTGGGACCGTAGAAAGGCTTTTCTTGAGGTTGGAGGAAGAAAATGATTCTTGGTATCGGACATAACGCTTTTCGGGTAAAAGATTTGGAGAGATCCTTGCAGTTTTATTGCGGGATTTTAGGTTTTAAGGAGGCCTTTCGCCTGACCAACGAGAAAGGAGAGGTCTGGATTGTCTATTTGAAAATTGCCGATAACCAGTTTCTGGAACTCTTTCCGGGAGGGGAGAACACTCTGCAAGTTCCTTCCAATCCAATAGGCTATGCCCACTTCTGCCTATTGGTGGATGATATGGCCTCTACTTTAGAAGAGTTAGCAGGCAGGGGCCTAAAGATTGAAGGCTCTCCTAAGAAAGGCCAGGACGGCAATTGGCAATATTGGATCACCGATCCTGATGGTAACCGGATTGAACTAATGCAGATTATGCCGGATTCTCCTCAGGCAAATTCTTAAAAGGGGAAGGATGGGCTTTATGGCAGGACGGTTGGATAATAAAGTCGCGATTGTTACGGGCGCAGGCACAGGGATTGGCCGAGGGATTGCGACTCTCTTTGCCCGAGAAGGGGCTAAAGTGGTAGTGGCTAATCGTTCAGAAGCTACGGGCACCGAGACAGTCAAAAGGATTGAGGAGGCGGGAGGCATAGCGGTGTTTCATCGGACGGATGTGACCCAGGAGGAGGATTGTAGAGCGGTAGTAGATTTTGCTGTAAAGACCTTTGGCGGGCTGGATGTTTTGGTGAATAATGCGGGGATCTTCCCTCGGGCAACTCTGGAGGAGACCACCGTGGAATTTTGGGAACAAGTGATGGCTACGAACCTCCGAGGCCCCTTCCTCCTTTGTAAGTATTCCATTCCCCAAATGATCAAAAGAGGGGGAGGGAGTATTATTAACATTGGCTCGATCCATGGCTTAGGAGGCGGAGGAAATCTTTTTGCCTATTCGGTGTCCAAGGGGGGATTGCTCACCTTAACCCGAAACCTGGCCCGGGCTTATGCTCGATATAATATTCGAGTGAATTATATCATTCCGGGGTGGGTTTACAGTGAAGGTGAACAGAGGGTCCAAGCCCTGGAGGGTCATGACGAGCAGTGGTACCAGGAGATGAGTAGCCGTTTGCCTATGGGCCGAGGGCAAACTCCTGAAGACGCCGCTTATGCAGCTCTATTCCTTGCTTCTGATGAATCCCCACAAGTCACTGGTTGTATCCTGAACACGGATGGTGGGCTATCCGTGTTCCGGTTTTAATCCCCTCTTAGGGAAAGCTTCATTTTTTGGGGTGTTCAGGTTAAAATAATTTTTGAAAGGTTAGCCCTTTCCCCTCATCAAAGGTTTTACCCTTTATTCTTCTTTTTTCTGAAGAGTAAACAAAGGAGGTAACAATGAAACGGTATCAAGCTTTCACCCTCATCGAGCTTTTGGTGGTCATAGCGATTATAGCGATTTTGGCCGCCATCCTCTTCCCGGTCTTCGCCAAAGCCCGGGAAAAAGCCCGCCAAACCGCCTGCGCTTCCAATATGAAGCAATTGGGCCAAGGTCTTTACCAGTATATCCAGGACTGGGATGATACCTTCCCCTTCAACCGTTTCCCTCGCCCCGGAATGTCCTTCACAGCCGGGAACTTCCATGGCACCACCTACACTTGGCGGAGGGCTTTAGCCCGATACCTGAACAACTACAACATTTGGCTCTGTCCTTCCAATCAATATGCCTGGATGACCATTGGGGGAGTAATCAACCCAGGACCGAACGGAGGGGATGAGAGCAATGCAGATCCGGAGGTCCGGAAGAACAATGGGCCTTACATTCCCAACAGTTATGCCTACAATGGGGGCTTTTTCCACGAGGGTTCTGCTTTAGCCAAGTATGGCATCATGCAGCCGAGGGAGTTAGGGGAGATTAGGGACCCGGCGAACTTGATTGTGATTTTGGAGAGCCGGGGTTCCTTCCCGGATTTGGGTTATTGGATGCTGGGAGCGGGGGATATTGCTCCGGGCTTAGGATGGTTTCAGACCCACAATAAGGGGTTGAACTGGGCTTTTGCAGATGGGCATGCGAAGTGGTTGAGGATGCAGCAGACGATAGTGCCGAAGCAGATGTGGACGGATGATCCTCGGGATCAGAAGATGATGGAAGGGTATCTCCGAAGTCTCTCCCGAGAATATCGGTAGTCTGAATGAGATCGTTGCCCTTTTGGGGGAAAGGGGAGGAGGGATTTCCCTCCTCCCCTTTCCCTTTGTTGAAGGAAGAAGGGGGCTTCCTCTATTTTTGGCTTTGGAGGAGTTCTCCTATAACCTCAGGAAATTTCAAAACGGGATTCTTTTGGAACCCAGAGGGCTATTGTGGGGATTTCGGGAGAAATCCGATGGGGGAGAAAACATTTCTTCAGGTTCGGGTTCAGCCTCGGTCTTCTAAAAATAAGGTTGTTGGCTGGAGGGGAGGAGTGTTGTGCCTCCACCTTACTGCACCTCCGGTGGAGGGCTTGGCTAACGAGGCTTGTGTGAAATTTCTTGCCGAAAAGTTGGGGGTGAAGAGATCGAGTATCACTCTGGTTTCCGGGGAGAAAAGTAGAAACAAGGTCCTCCAAATAGAGGGTTTAAGCTGGGAGGAGATCAAACAGAGGATTGGGGCAGAGAAATGACGCCAGAACAGGTTCTTTCTATCGACCGGGTCCCCCGGTGGGATATTAAAGGTCATTATCGGATTGGTATCATCGGTTTAGGGGGGATTGCTTCTTCAGCTCACCTACCTGCCTATCAAGAAGCTCGACTTCGAGGGATGCCCGGAGGTTTTGAGGTGGTTGCGGGAGCGGATGTTAACCCCTCGGCCTTGGAACGGGCCAGAAGAGTTTGGGGGATTTCTTCCACTTATCTCGATTTTCGAGAGATGTTGGAGAGAGAGAAGATAGATATAGTGGATATTACCATCTCTTGGAAGGAGAGCGAAGCCAAACTCTCGGCGGTACAGTGTGCAGCGGAGAAAGGCGTCCATATCTTGGTTCA
The DNA here is from genome assembly GCA_964429225.1 of uncultured bacterium. Lineage (GTDB taxonomy): Bacteria > Armatimonadota > DTGP01 > DTGP01 > CAYSAW01 > CAYSAW01. Next base: position 296,552 of record CAYSAW010000001.1, on the reverse strand, counting down.
GAAGCCTATTGCTAGCACTTACCCGTTGGCAGAGGCGATGGTTGAGGTTGCGGAGAGAGAAGGAGTTTTCCTAGCAGTGAATCAGAATTCTCGATGGGCTTCTACCTTCTATGGGGTAAAACGGTTGGTCGAGGAGGGGGCTATTGGTCGCCCTTTGCACATTCTTTTGGAATCCCGTTTCCCCAATCGCCACCCCGATATGGTCCTCGATTTTAGCGTGCATACCTTTGATATTATACGCTCGATTATGGGGCGAACTCCAAAGAGCTTAATCGCTTACCGGTCCATAGCTCCCGATCACCGGATGTGTGTGAGCATTCTTTTGCAGTTTGACGAGAATTTGACCGGGGTTGCTTTAGAAAATACTTGTGTTAACGAACCTGAAGCCTGGAGGGTGGAGGTCAGTGGGACTGAAGGCCAGGTACGAGGGCAAGAGCAGTTTAACGCAGGAGGAGCCCAGAACATGCCTCCTTCTCTCATTGAATGGATCGGAGATTCCTGCCGAGGTTCCCTAGTAACGCTCCGCTCCTTGTATCGGTATCTCCCTGATGCCTTTATTGCTACCATGGCCGACCTGATGCAGGCTATTGAAAGAGGTCATCCGCCTGTATGTAGTGGAAGAGATAATTTACTCACTTTAAAATGCACTCTTTCGGCTATAGAATCCTACCAGAGCCTGCAAGTGGTCTTTTTAAGCTGAAGGGGAGGAAGGCCATTGGTGTAGGGGGTCCTGAAAAAGAGGATCCTTCTCTATGCTTAAAATTTGCGATGACTTCACGGCCTAAAAGGGAGAAAGTTTTTCCCGATTACTTTATGCAGGCTAAAGCCTGCGGCTACCGGTTTTCTTCACCTCTTTTAGCTCGCCGGGAGGTTCGCCCTCTCTTCTCTGATTATTGCTAGGCTTCTTATCGTGCAAAGACTTTTCCTATGTGCTTTATATGCTCTCGTTCTCTTAATTCTTTGCGGCCTTTGGGTGCAAAGAGCGGAGGTTATTGTTTTAGCCTGCCAAATCACCGAGAGCGTACCCCCTGTCCCCGGGGTAGCGGTTCTTCTCCTTCTCGCCGGGTTAAGCGGGATTCTTCATCAGCGATTTCCCAAAATCATCCCCAATCGGGCGGAGACTCTCGCCCTTTACTTTTTTATCTCTATTGCTATCTCCTTAGCAGGGTGTGGGGTCATCCGTTATTTCTTTTCCAACCTTACAGCAGGTTTTTACTACGCTACTCCTGAAAATGGTTTTCAGCGCTTTCATCCTTTCATCCCGAGTTGGCTTGCTCCTCGAGATCCCAAAACCCTCCGTTATTTTTATGAGGGTTCTCCCGATGGTTCTGTCCCTTGGAGTCATTGGGTAGTGCCCTTAGTAGCTTGGGGCCTTTTATATCTTTTCCTATGGATTACTCTACTGGGGTTGATTCTCCTCTTTGAGCGGATTTGGTCGGAGCAGGAACGGCTGACTTTTCCCCTGGTGGACCTCCCCTTGAGAGTGACCGAGGGGGTTCGGGGTTGGGGGATGCCCACCTTCTTTCGGGACCCTTTGATGTGGATCGGTTTTGGACTCGCGGGGTTTTATAATGGCATTAATATTTTGCACTGTTTTATTCCGGCTGTGCCTTCTATAGGGAAGTTTTTTGACCTCGGTGTGGGTCTCACTAATCCTCCCTGGGATGCAGGCCGTCCCTTGATCTTCTGGATCCGCCCTGAGTTGGTGGGATTTGGTTATTTGGTTTCTCTGGAGGTGAGTTTTTCTGCTTGGTTCTTCTATCTGCTCCAGCGATTAGTAGCTGTGATCGGTCGAGGCCGTTCCCTTGAGCTACCAGGTTTTCCCTTTCCTCAGGAGCAGAGTTTTGGAGGGTACTTGGTTATGGCGGGGTTTCTTCTCTGGAGCCTTCGCCGAGCTTATGCTAACACCAAGGGAACATCCAGTGCTCTTTCGATGAATGCGTTGCTGAGAAAAGGCTTCTGGGGGAGTCCAGCCTTGATGGCTGGGTTAGGCTTCGTAGGGGTTGTTGTTTGGTGTCGCTGGGCAGGGATGGATCTATGGGTTTCAGTTCTTTATTTTGGGGTGGTAGGTGCGGTGGCTTTAGTTTACGCTCGGATACGAGCGGAAGTCGGCGTCCCCCTTATTTGGATGTTCCCTTTCTATCAGCAGAAGCGGATGCTGATTAAGATCTTCGGTACGGAAGCTTTTACTGGTGGAGGGAACTTCTCTAATCTTGTCCTTTTAAGCTTGCTCGTTATTTTCTCTCGGGGATATTTCCCCTCCTTAGCCGCCTATTCTATAGAAGGACTTCAGATGGGCAGGGTGCTTCGCTCCCAATCTTTAACCGGGGATGGGGCTTCTAAGGGAGGTATTCTCTCTCGAAAAGCTCTCCTCCGGTTGAGCGTGGTAGCCCTTCCGGTCGGTTTAGTTCTAGCCTGGTATATTCATCTTGCTGCTTATTACCGATATGGTGCTGCCCCTCTCCAAATATGGGGCGGGACCTGGCTGGCGATTCCCGAATATACGGAGCTGGTTGGCTTTTTACAAACTCCTCGCCCTCCCCATATTCCCTCCATCACTGCTGCTTCTGTTGGGGGTATTGTTACTTTGACTCTTGTTCTTCTACGACGTTCCATTGTGGGTTTTCCCTTTCACCCGGTGGGCTACCTGATGTCCACCTCTTATGGGGAATTAGTCTGGGGGCCTTTTTTCGCGGTTTGGGTGCTCAAATTATTGATCTTGCGCTATGGGGGGATGAAGCTCTATCGGCGGATGATCCCTGCTTTTTTAGGCTTTGCCTTGGGCCACTTCTTCGTTGCAGGAGTTATTTGGGGTTTAGTAGGGATGTACTACCCGGAAGCCCTGCAGGGTTATCAGGTTTGGTTCGGGTAAAAGGGATAATGGGGAAAAGCCTTCTCTTTGGGTGGAACCTCCTACAAAGAGGTTTTTTTGAGATTTGAGAAGGTTAAAGCCCTAAAAAAGGCAGAAATATGGTTATGGGATTTGTCCCCTGAGGGGGGAATCTCGATGACTCAAGTTCCAGCGGAGAGAAGAGATGGACAAAGTTAGGATTGGCATTATTGGAGCCGGTGGTATAGCGGCCAAGCTTCACTTGCCGGAGTTGGCGAAAAACCCTGCTTTTGAAGTAGCTCTAATCAGCGGGCGGAAGGAATCCCGTCTCCGTCTCCTAGCTGAGCGTTTTGGAGTCCCCCGATGGACTCAGAACTACGAGGATGTCCTTGCCGATGATCGCATTGATGCGGTAATTGTTGCTACCCCTCATCCTCACCATGTTTCCTGGGGGATTAAGGCTTTGGAAGCGGGCAAACATATTTTAATGCAGAAACCTTTGTGCGGGGATATGGAGGAGGCGAACGCCTTTGTCTCGGCAGTAGAGAAGACAGACCGTACGGTGCTTTGTATGCCCCACTTTGATAATCGCGTGTATACCCTCCGGAAGTTGATTCGGGAGGGGGAAATTGGGAAGGTTTCCGGAGCTTGGTGTCGCACCAGCCATGGCGGGCCAGAGATTTATTATGCGGAGATTCGGGATATCTTCGGAGAGAAGGATGAGGACCTTTGGTTCTTCGATTCTCGGAGGGCAAGTGTTGGAGCCTTATTTGATATGGGCGTTTACGCAGTCTCCACTCTGGTGGCGATCCTCGGCACAGTAAAGAGAGTTATAGGGTTTGTCACTACTTTTGATAAGCCCACCGATTTGGAAGACGAGGCAACTTTAGTGCTTCAAATGGAGAATAAGGGTTTGGCTACCGCAGAAACCAGCTGGTGTGATCCCGCTCGTACTTGGGCTTTGCATATTCATGGAACCGCTGGCAAGTTTACAACAGAGGGGCCTTCTGGAACTAAAGTTACCAAGTGGACACCAACTTCCTACACGCGGGAGGACGCTCCTGTTAAGGAGGAGGTGATCGAATGTTCTTTAGGGGTTGGAGACCTTCACCAGCATTTTCTGGATTGCCTTCGCCAAGGGGTTCAGCCTCCTCTTTCCCACGCTTGGGCAGCTCGGCATGTTACTGAAATTCTCTTGGCCGGTTTAGAGTCGGGCCGCACAGGCAAGGCAGTGGAAATCCAGTCCTCTGCGGAACCTGGAAGAGCCATTTCATAGGAAGGGGGAATGCGATGATATTGTCTTCTGAAGAGATGAGAAAGCGAACCCTGAAGCCGGAGACCCTTCACCTAGCGGTTCAGCTGGTTAAGATGAAGGGTTATGTAGTGTTTGAGGGAGTTCTGCCCAAGGAATTAGTGGAGGAACTTCATTCCGCTTTTATGGAGGTCTTTGAGCAATATATTCAGAGGACTGACCCTAACCGAGGGATTAATCGGTATCAGATGCATCTTCCTTTTCGGGAACCTTTTATCCATCCGGATGTCATCACTAATCCTTTCGCTCTAGCGGTGATCGAGGAGTTGCTGGGGAAAGACTGCGTTTGCCACTATTTCGCTTCGGATACCCCTCTTCCAGGTTCCGATTATCAGCGGGTTCACTCGGATATCCATCTTCTCTTTCCTGAGACTTCTCTCTCCCTTCCGCCTTACAGTATTGTTCTTAATATCCCTCTGGTGGATTTCCGGGAGGATAACGGGCCGATTGAAGTTTGGCCTGGGGGAACCCATTTAATGCCTAACGGGATCAATATCCAGGAGGTTGCTCCTCTGATGTATTCAGAAAGAGTGTTGATGCCCGCTGGGTCTTTGCTGATTCGAGATATGCGGATGTGGCATCGGGGTACCCCGAACCGATCGAAAGAAGCTCGGCCTAATATGGCTCTGATTTACTCCCGCCATTGGCTGAAAACCCATTACCCACCGATTAACATCCCTAGGGAAACCTATGAACGGTTGTCCGACAGAGCCAAACAGCTCTTTCGCTATGAGAACATAGGAGGGGAGTAGGGATGCAATTCGTTGCATCCCTACTTGTTAGGCATTGTGCCAAAAGGCGTCCCAAGCCTCCCAGAAGGTGTTTCCTCTAGCCACAACACAACGGCCCTCTTGTACTACTCCAGGTCTTTGGAGGAAAGGGGCCATTTTGTCCGGGTTAGTGATCTCCACTCGGATCTCGACAGGGGAGGAGGGTTTGAAAGGGGGAGGGAAGTCCCTTCGCTCTAGCGCCTCTATAATCTTGGCTTCGATCAACTCGCAGGCTGAGCGATGGCTGAGAGTGCGGATAGCATAGCGGTGAAGGCCCCACTTTACAGGTGCAGTAACCACCTTTTCTCCCAGCAGGTGGGTCACTTCTCGGCAAGTAGCCTCGTCGCCTGAGACAAAAGCTACCGGAACATCCCAGTTTCCACATAGCGCGGCAAGAAACCCAGATTCACCGACCAGGGTGCCATTGATCCAGGCGTTGTGCCAACCTTCGGTAGATACCGTGTGGCTTAAAACTCCCTCCGGGGTGCCCGCCATAGCATGAGCGCCGATCAGCAGAACGCAGTCGCAACCCGTTATAAAGGGTTCGATATATCGCCCCCACCGGCAACCCAAAATATATTCGGCGCCAGGTTCCAAAGCTTCGGGAATAAGACTCCGAAAGGACCAAGAACCTCCCGCTCCGTGGCCATCTACAACAATGATTCGTTGAACGCCTATCTTCTTGCAAGCGCGGACCGCAGAGTTGACCTCTCCGGTATAGAGGCGGCGGCCTTCTTCAAACTGGGGGGAACCCCCTATAACTTGTTCCCAGACGGTAATCCCTGCTACTCCTTCCATATCGGTCAAAAGAACTACACAGCGATAAGCCATAATCAGTGCTCCCTATTGGGGGTGTAGGGGGAAATTCCTCATAGTTCTCCCCATATCTTATTTTGGGATTTGGAGTAACCCCAGGGGGTTCTCCTACCTTATCGCTTCCGTTTTGCTTGTACCCACTCCTGGATTTGTTCTAAAGGCCAAGTATTAAGGACGTTCTGTGGTTCCAACCAAGCCTTCCTTGCTTGGTCGATGGCGTACCGGCGAAATAAGGAGAGGTGGGTATTGTGGTGGGCATCAGTGTTGACCGCTAGAAGACCTCCTTGATCCTTAAACTGCCGAGCAAGAGGCCCTTCTAGGTCCAGCCGGGCGCCGTTGATCTCCAAGGCGGTACCCGTTTCCAAGGCTTCTTCAAAGAGGGTTGACAGGTCAAAGCAGTAGCTCTCACGGCTTCCTGGAATCCGGCCGGTGGGGTGGCCCAAGACATTCACATAAGGGTTTCTTAAGGCACGAATCAGACGCTGAGTCATTTGCTCCGATTCCTGTCTCATCGCTGAATGGACAGAGGCGACGACAAAATCTAGCTGAGATAGGACTTCGTCGGGCAAGTCCAGAGTGCCATCAGGGTGAATATCCACTTCCGAGCCATGAAGCAACCGAACTTCTGGAACTTGGCGTTGGACCTCTCGGAGGACTTCAGATTGCTGGCGAAGGCGTTCTATCGTTAACCCTCCAGCATGGGCTCGGGAAGGGGAGTGGTCGGTGATGACAAGATACTCATAGTGGAGTTCCCGGGCCATCAGGGCCATTTCGAGGAGGGAGCTGGCCCCATCACTCCAGTTGGTATGGGTGTGGAAATCTCCCTTCCAATCCTCCAGGGTTACGAGGCGAGGGAGTTCCCCTTGAAGCGCTTTTTCGACTTCTCCTGTCCCCTCCCGGATTTCGGGGGGAATCCACGGAAGGCCCAAAAGCTGATAAACTTCTTCCTCTGTTTTAAAGGGCAGAGCTTCCCCCGTTTTCTCAGAAATCAAGCCAGACTCACTGAAGCGGTATCCCTTTTGCCGAGCCAGGTGTTGGATTTGGTGATTATGTTCTCGAGAGCCGGTATAGTAAAGCAAGTAGAAGCCGAAGGAGTTTTCCGGAACCGCTTGTAAATCGACCTGATAACCACTTTTAAGCGTGAAGGTAATTCTTCCCTCGCTGGAAAGGCGCTTTTCTTCTACGAGCGGGGAATGCTCTAGGAAGAAGAAGATTTCCTTTAGGTTGGAAAGGATAGCAATCAAGTTGATATTCCCTATAGTGGCACAGCGACGGCGATAGCTTCCTACTGGGGTAAGTTTTTGGATTGCTGGGCATTCCCCTATCCGTTTAAGCAGTTCTTCAACCAGGGTGTCTGCTTCAAAGATGGGGAGACGGCCCCGAAGCCTTCTATAAAGTTGAATACTTTCCAAAAGGTTCTGTTCACTTTTGGGGCCAAAGCCAGGAAGATTCCGAATCCTTCCGGAAAGGGAGGCTTGTTCCAGGTCTGCCAGAGTGGCAACGCCTAGCTCCCGATAGAGGCGACCCACTTTTTTAGGGCCTAACCCCGGAATGGCCAGGAGTTCCAGGAGGGTTTCAGGGTAACCTTCCTTTAACTCTTCCAAATAGGGAGAGTAGCCCTTTTCAAGGATCTCGGCGATTTTCCCAGCGATGCTGGCGCCAACGTGAGGAAGAAGTGTCAAACGGTTTTGTCTCCTTAATTCCTCGATAGGGATCGAGGATTCCCTCACAGATCGAGCTGCCCTACGGTAGGCATTGGCTCGAAAACCCTCTTCTTCCTCTCGGAGTTCAATAAAATCCGCGATCTCCTCTAGAATTTCAGCGATCTCTTCGTTAGTCATCTTCGCCTCGGCGATAACCGATCCCATTAGGTAAGTTTCGATAACGCAAGGATAATCCCTTTTCATCTTTAAGAGGGGAAATTGTTGAAAACCCCAGGAGTAGACAAGGACTTTCCTTCCTTTATGGAAAAATGATAATATGAAGTGTCGAGAAAAGGAGAAGTTTTTCAACCTTAGGGAGATCTCTAGAAGGATAGGGGGAGAAAGATGGATATTCCTGAGCCCCGAGCATTGCCCCCTCAAACAGGGGTTGGATCGCGCCCCGTAGAACCCGGGATGGCGGACCCAGAAGCATTTCTGCGATATTTGCAAACGCTCCGCAAATATAAGAATGTGATATTCCTGGTTTTTGTTATCACTGTAGGAACAGCAGTCACCTTGGTAAACCTCCAAACGCCGATTTACCAGGCGCGAAGCACCCTGTGGATTCAGCAGAGAGATTTAACCGGTCAGGGGAAGGAGGGAGCCACTGCGATTTCCCAGCTCTTGGCTCTTTCTAATACCGAGAATTTGGACACCCAGATCCAGATTATCTTGAGCCGAAGTGTGCTGGATGAAGCTTTTCGGCGGGCCAATCTGAGGGATGGAGGGAGATCGGTCAAGGTAACGGTAGAACCTATTAAGGGCACTTCTTTGGTGCAAATTCGAGTAGAACATCCTGATCCCAAGACAGCCGCCCGGGTGGCCAATGCTATTGGAGAGGTCTACATTCAGCGTTCCGTTCAAAAGGGGTTGTATGGTATTCAACTTGCTCGGAAATTTGTGGAGCGCCAAATAGAGAAAGTTCAAAGAGACTTAGATGCAGTCAAGGAGGAGATAGTAGGATTTAAGCGGAGACGCCAAACCTCTGACCCGGATGCAGAGACCTCAGCTCGGCTGGAACAGGTGATTAGTCTCCAGAATGACCGGATGCAACTCGAATCCCAATACCGGGCAAACTTGGTTGAGATCAATAATCTGAAGCGACGGCTGAAGCAGTCTTCCGGCTTGGTGACCACCAAGCGATGGGTCAAAAATCCCCAAATAGATCGTTTGGAACAGGAACTCATAGACTTAGAGATTCAGCGGGAGGCGATGTTGAAGGATTATCCTCCTCAGAGCCCTTATCTGGAGCAGATAGATGCGAAGATCACCTCTACTAAAGCAAGATTGCAAAGCTTGTTATCCTCGCGTTCTACCACAGAGGACTATATCCGGGAGCCTAACCCTGATCGGAAGACCCTTCTGAGCCAGATTAAAGATCTAGAATTACAAAACCGGGTTCTCCTCTCTCAGATGAATTCTTTGTCTCACCAGATTCAGCAGGAGAGGGAGGCACTTTCAAGAGTTCCTGCCCAACAATCGGTTTTAGCAGAGTTGATGAAGCGAGGGAATCTTTTGGAAACCACTTATACGGATCTCCTTCAGCGTTTAACCGACTTGAGGATGAGCGAAGCCGCTTATATTCCTTACGCCCGGATTGTGGATAGGGCTTTACCTTCCTCAAGACCTGTTCGCCCCAAAAAAATCCCTACGGTTGCTCTGTCCGCCCTTTTGGGGATATTCCTTGGACTTTCAGCCGCCCTGTTATTGGCTGCAATGGATATGGGCCTTCGCTCACCAGAGGAAGTGGAACAGTGGTTAGGTTTACCCACTTTGGCAATGGTCCCCTTTGTTGCGGATCCTAATAAACGAATGGCTTTGCGTGCTTCTTCCCGGTCTCTCCTGTCTGAAGGTTATCGGATGCTGAGGAGCAACCTCAAATTCAGTAGTACCGATCGACCTTTAAAAGTTTTTGTGATTACCAGTGCGGTGCCTCGGGAGGGGAAAACCCATACCGCGGCTAACCTAGCCCTCACTATGGCGCAAAACGGTTTGCGAACCGCTTTGGTAGATGCGGACCTTCGCCATCCCAATTTGCACCGGATCTTTAATATTAATCGGGAACCAGGTCTGACGAACCTTCTAGTGGGTGACCTCCCTTTGGAGGAGGCTTGGAAAGCCTCTCAAACCTCAAACTTATGGATCCTTCCTAGCGGACCTATCCCTCCCAATCCTGCCGAGATTCTGGACAGTGAGAAGATGTACCGTCTGTTAAACTTGTTAAGGGGACAGATGGATGTAGTGGTTTTAGACACCCCTCCTTGCTCTATTTTGACCGATGCTAGCATTTTAGGAAGGGTTGCTGATGGCGTTCTCATGGTCGTCTCTGCTGGGAATACTGACCGCAGGATAGTAACACAGTCTATTGACAACCTAGCTAAAGCGGGTTGCCGAATTCTGGGGGTGGTGTTGAACAAGGTGGATCTGCGGAGAGAGTCTTATTACCACTATTACTACCACTACTATTACTACTACGGCTATTACGGTTATTATGGATACGGTTATGGGAGCGAGAATGGGGGCCGCCGTAGGAGGGGCTTCCGATTCCTACGCAGGCGGCGAGCGGAAGAAAAACTCCCTGCTTCACCTGGAGAGGAGGAAGAGTAATGGCCTTTGATGATACCCAAACCCAGGGTACTGCTGTTCAAGAAGGAGGGGGCCAAGAAATTTCTCCTGGGCAGGATACACCGGTTTTGGTTATCCGGCCCTCTCGAGGTTGGTGGGACCTGAATTTCCGGGAGATCTGGGAGTACCGGGAGTTACTCTACTTCTTGATCTGGCGGGATATAAAGGTCCGCTATAAGCAGACGGTTATCGGTGCTGCGTGGGCGATTATTCAGCCCTTCTTCACGATGGTGGTGTTTAGCCTCTTCTTTGGCAAGCTAGCGAAGATCCCCTCTCATGGGATTCCCTACCCGATCTTTTACTACAGTGCCCTCCTTCCTTGGATGTATTTTGCTAACGCTCTGACAAACTCCACCAACACTATCATAGAGAACCAGAGGTTGATTACCAAAGTTTATTTTCCCCGTTTGATTCTTCCCTTGGCCTCCGTTTGTTCGGGTTTGGTGGATTTTGGGATAGCCTTTGTTGTGTTGCTGGGGATGATGGTTTTTTACCGGATAGGGTTTTCTTTCGCTTTGCTTACTCTTCCCCTCTTTTTACTTCTGGCCATAGCGACAGCGTTAGGAGTGGGCCTTTGGCTTTCGGCGTTGAACGCGATTTACCGCGATGTTCGGTATGCGGTGCCCTTCTTAGTGCAGTTCTGGATGCTTGCCTCCCCGGTGGCCTATCCCAGTAGCCTTGTGCCCCATCGGTGGCAATGGATTTATGGTTTGAACCCTATGGCAGGAGTGATTGAAGGCTTCCGGTGGGCTTTAACCGGGCAGGGGAATCCTCCAGGTATTCTCTTTGGCGTTTCCATTACTGCAGTGTTGCTTGCTCTCATTGGGGGACTGGTTTACTTCCGGAAGATGGAAGGTACGATAGCAGACTTGGTGTAAAGAGGAAAGGGGATTTTAGCTCTATCGATGGGTTTTGGAGTAGGCCTGGAGGATTAGTTGGTTCTATGGTCACGTTGACGTCGGTAGGGGACGGTTCCCTTATTGTACCCTTTCTCTTAGCGCTATATCCCCTGACTCCCGCTCAAGCTGTGGGCACGGACGTGTTTCACGCAGCTTTCCTTGGTTAAAATGATCTAGGACAAGCCTTAGGTTCTTAGAGTTTTCTTTTTACCAGACGACGATTGCCTCTTCGGATTCATTTTTTTCCCCAGACCCTCATCACAGTGTTCAGTAAGTCTGGGCGGTTAGTGATGATTCCCTGGATTCCTAAGTTAAGCAGGCGTTGCATCTCCCGGGTTTCATCAACTGTCCAGGCGAAGGTAAAGATTCCCCTTCGAGAGAAGATTTTCAGGAGTTCAAGTTCCCAAAGGGCGCAATGCCAAGTCACTGCATCCGTATCTACACCTTCAGCTAATCGAGGAAGAACGTATGGTCGTACTTCTAGGCCCAAGGTTAGGGATAGAGCTAGAGAGGGATTCAGTTTTCGGAGGAGCTCTCGGCTATATCGGCTGGCCCCGCAGATAATGACATCAGTGACTTCCATCTCCCAAAGGGTTCGTACCAATTGCTCCTCTAATCCTTCCTCCTTTACATCAATCAAAAGCGTTGCCCGGCCTTCCAACCACTCGATTAATTCCGGGAGGGTGAGAATCCGATAACCTTCTCCTAAATCCAGCTCTTTTAGAGCGGGTAGGGTGGTTAGTCTTACTTCATAGGATTTGGTCGTTCCTCTGACTACTGGATCATGGGCTAAGACCAAGTGGCCATCTAAGCTCATTCGGACATCGGTTTCTATAACGTCGACTCCTAGTTCTAAGGCTTTAGCAAAGGCTCCTAAAGTGTTTCCCGGCACATTAATTGGCGCCCCTCTATGACCTACTTTTAGGGGGCGACCTTCTCTTTCCCAAATCTCTATAATTCTTGGGGGTATCCGCTTATACATCGGGTTCTTTATCCCTGGGAAGGTGTTCTAAAATCTATTCTAACAGACTTTTACTCTCCGGGGCTTTTTTGAGGTTTAGCGGAGGAGGGGTGGGGAAAGGAAATCTTGTCGCCTACAAGGATAGCGGATCCGCTGATTTGAGGGGACAGGGTAGGGGGAAGGAAAAAATCCCCGGGGGATGGAACAGGAGAGTAACAGAGAAAAGTAGTATTGAGGGGTTGTAGGTCAAGTAAAGCCTTTTCTTCGGTTCCGGGGCAAGGTCAAAAACCCTCTTATCAAGCATTTACCCTATTTTCGCATCTGGGAGGAACCCATGAAAGCGGTCGTAATGGCGGGGGGTGAGGGTACTCGTCTTCGACCCCTCACTTTTCATTGTCCTAAGCCCTTGGTACCGGTGGTGAACAAACCGGTGATGCAGCATATCCTGGAGTTGCTCCGTCGCCATGGAGTGGATGAGGTTGTGGTTACCCTCCATTATCTTGCAGATCAGATTCGGGCCACCTTTGGGGATGGGGGCGACTTCGGCCTGAGAATCCACTATACGGTGGAGGATCTTCCCTTAGGGACGGCGGGGAGCGTTAAGCTTGCAGAGAAGTGGCTCAAGGACGAACCCTTTTTCATCGTCAGCGGGGATTCTCTGACCGATATGGACCTCTCTGCTTTACGGGAGTTTCATCACAGAAAAGGGGCGATGGTGACGCTGGCTCTGGTGCGGGTTTCTAATCCCCTCGAATATGGAGTTGTGATCACTGAAGAAGATGGCCGAATCCGCCGATTTCTGGAGAAACCGGATTGGAGTGAAGTATTCAGCGACACTATTAACACTGGGATCTACTATATGGAGCCAGAGGTCCTTGAGTGGGTTCCAGAGGGAAAATCTTTTGATTGGAGTAAAGATGTTTTCCCACGTCTATTACAAGAGGGAAAGCCATTATATGGTTTCTTATCTGAGGACTATTGGTGCGACATAGGAAGTTTACAAGTTTATCGTCAGGCTCAGGTGGATGTCCTTTCGGGAAAAGTGCGGGTGAAGATTCCTGGGGAACTGAGAGGAGATAAGGTGTGGATAGGTCCAGGAGCGATAGTTGATGAGAAGGCTGTTCTCCAGGGGCCGGTTCTCATTGGGGAAGGGGCCCAGGTGAAGAGGGAAGCCTTAATCGCTGAATATTCCGTGATTGGCAATCATACTCGTGTGGAAGAAGGGGCACGAGTTGTCAATAGCCTTCTTTGGGATAGTACTTTCGTTGGAGAACGTGCCCGGATTACGGGTGCTATTGTGGGGCGCAATACCACCGTAGGAAAGGATGCAGTTTTAAACGAAGGGGTGGTCGTGGGCGAGCATTGTCAGTTGGGAAAGGGGTGTGTCCTTGCCTCTCAAGTGAAGATTTGGCCCCATAAAATTGTGGAGAGTGGAGCTCGGGTAACCATGAGCTTGGTTTGGGGGCCTCGATGGGCCGGTACCCTCTTCCGAGACGGAGCAGTGAGAGGTATCCCTAATGTAGAGATGACCCCGGACTTCGCCACCCGTCTAGCCACCGCTTATGGAGCGTGTCTACCGATGGGTTCTGCGGTGCTTACCGGTCGAGATAGCCATCCTGCCTGCCGAATGGTCAAAAGATCGGTGATCGCTGGCTTAATGTCTGCCGGCGTGGATGTGATGGACCTCCATGCGGTTCCGGAGCCTGTGGCTCGTTATACTGCTCGAACCTCGAATGCCAGCGGAGGCCTCTATATCCATATGTCAGTAAGTGAACGGGGTGCTATGACGATGGAGTTCTTTGACCATAATGGGGTTATCATCAGCCGGGACCTCCAACGGCGGATTGAGAACGCCTTTGCTCGGGAAGACTTCCGCCGCGCCGATCCTGAGCATATCGGTCATTTGGAAGTTCTCGGCCGAGTGAATGAATATTATACTGAGGGCTTGTTAAGGGTAGTAAACCAGAAGGCTATTCAAGATCGCAAGTTCCATATAGTATTAGACTGTGCCTACAATACCTCCTCCACGCTGGTTCCCGCCCTTTTAGGCCAGCTGGGATGCAAGTTGGTTACCGTTAATGGGTTTCCCCAGCCAGGAGCTCAACCTCGCACCCTTGAGGAGCGGCAGGCCTTGCTCCGAGATTTGAGTGCAATGGTAACAACTCTTAGAGCGGATATGGGGGTAATGATTGACGAAGATGGCTCCGCTCTCCACCTGGTTGATGATACCGGGCGTGTTCTCGCAGACCATGAGATGTTGGCGCTCTTTTGTTCCCTCCTTTTCTATTCTCAGAAGGGAACAACCGTAGTGGTACCTATCTCTGCACCGACCATCCTAGAGAACATCGCTTCCGCCTGTGCTTGTCGGGTGGTGCGGTGTAAGAGTGATGAACGCAGTCTTCAGAGTGCTGCGACCTCCCTGCCCGGGGTGAGTCTCGCGGGGGATATCAATGGACACTTGATCTATCCCTCTTTTCAGGGAGCCTTTGATGGCATTTCTTCTCTGGTGAGGCTTTTGGAGTTATTGGCTCAGCGGAATATCAGCCTGGGCCAGGCGGCTCGGGCGATCCCTCCCTACTATCTGGAGCATCGTTTAGTGTTTTGTTCTTGGGAGCGTAAAGGGGAGGTTATGCGTCTACTGAGCGAAAAGGCTGAGGAGGGTCAAGCCGATTTTACCGATGGAGTGAAGTTCTTCTTCGGAGATGGTTGGTTGCTCTATCTGCCGGATGCTGCAGAACCAGCCTTTCATATTTATGCTGAAGCGGGAAGCCCTGATCGCCTGCAGGAGCTGGTGGAGGAGGCCGAGGAAGAGTTAACGGAGCTGTGTGAGATAGGAGGCTCTTCCTGATGGCGGGTTTCAATTTCCTCGACCCTGACCGGATTTGCTTTGTTCTCATCTCCTTTGAGGGGCCCGACCTCTATTCTCTTGCAGGAGGATTGGGCACCCGAATGCGGGAACTCTCTCAGAGCTTGGCAATGAAGGGATTTGAAACCCATCTCTTCTTCATTGGGGACCCAGACTTGCCAGGAGAGGAAAAACTCTTGGGGGGGCGTTTGACACTCCATCGCTGGTGCCAGTGGATTTCGCGACACCATCCTCAGGGCGTTTATGACGGAGAGGAGGGTAAGATCGCAGATTTCTCCCGATCCTTGCCCCCTTTTGTGGTGGACCAGATTGTGGTACCTTGTCTAAGGCAAAAACGTTACCCCATCATCCTTGCTGAAGAGTGGCACACCGTTTGGGCTACTATGAGCTTGAGTGACCTTCTCCACGCCCGGGGGCTACGACAGCAGACCTTGGTCTTCTGGAATGCTAATAATACTATGGGCTTTGAGAAGATCCCTTGGGGCCGGCTGGCCTACACCGCTTATCTGACTACAGTCAGCCGGTTTATGAAGCAGAAGATGTGGGCTTGGGGAGTGAATCCCGTGGTTATCCCCAATGGGGTGCCCGATCGCCTCTTCCAACCGCTGGAGATAGACCCTCAGATCCTTCGCCAGATTTTCGGGGATCGCCTCTTGTTGGTGAAAGTGGCTCGCTTTGACCCGGATAAGCGATGGCTTCAGGCTATCCATTCCGTAGCTCTTCTGAAGAGGGAGGGGATTCCAGTGGTCTTCCTGATGCGGGGAGGCATTGAACCTCATGGGGCAGAAGTTCTCTGGACCGCCCATCATCTGGGCCTTCAGGTTGCTGAGGTCCACTGCCCAGGACGGCCTTCTTTGGAGGATACTTTAGAAGCCATTGCCCGGCATCGAGAGGCGGAGGTCTTGAACCTTAGATTTTATGTCCCGGAAGCTTTGTTAAGGCTTCTCTATAAGACGGCGGATGCTGTGTTAGCGAATAGTGGTTTTGAACCCTTTGGGTTGGTTGGCTTAGAGACAATGGCTGAAGGAGGTATTGCCTTTACTGGTGCTACCGGGGAGGACTACGCCAGGCCGTACGAGAATGCCCTCTGCATTGAGACCGAGGACCCCAGAGAGATTGTAGCTGCCCTTCTTCAGCTCAGGGCCTCACCTGACTTAGCGGAGAAAATTCGCCAAGAAGCCCGCAATACAGCTGAACGGTATCGGTGGTCCCGGGTGATTGACCTTCTTTGCCGGCGTATTGAAGCCACGGCTTATATGCAAGGGTTGGGAATTGGAACGGATCGCTGATAAAGTTTTCTTCCTTGTCAACAAAGGCCTTGAAGAATTTATTTATTTTATTTAAGGAGCTTGCGTCCGATGCAAAGGGGTAAAGAATGGCAGATCATGTTGTCCTTTATCTGATTGCCCACCAACCGCGTCGTCCCCGACTGCCTGCTCCTGAGATCCCCAAAGGGGCTTCGCCGGAGGAGATGGCCGAGCTTCTCTTCGACACCTCAATGAACCGGCGCTATCTGGAGAAGGTGGCAAGCACTTGCTATTATCCTGCCCTACGCTTCTTTTTAGAGCAGATCGAAAAGGGCCTTCATCTCTCCTTGGGTCTCTCGTGGTCTTTGGTAGAACAACTTAAGGCTTGGCGTCCTGATCTGCTGGAGATCTTTAAGCAGGTGATCGCCCATCCCCGGGTTGAATTAATCGGGGTTGAACCTTATCATAGCTTCTTGTTTTACCTGGATATTCGCCGTTTTCAGGAACGAATGGCTTGGATGCGAGACCAATGCCAAAAGGAATTCGGTAAGACCCCTCAAGTGACGGATACCACAGAGATGTTCCTCTCTAACGACATCTATTATGCCTTGAAGCAGTTAGGTTTTCGGGGTTGTATGATGGATGGGCGCGATTGGGTGATGGGTTGGCGACAACCCTCCTACCTTTATCATTATGAGGAGAGTCTAAAGATCTTCTGTCGTCATTACCGGTTGAGCGATGATGTGGGATACCGTTTTTCCGACCGGTCTTGGCCAGGATGGCCCCTGATGGCAGACACTTATGTTTACTGGATCAAGGAGACAGAGGGTGATCTGGTCTTCCTGGGGTGGGATTTTGAAACCTTTGGAGAACATCATTCGGCGGGTACTGGGATTTTTGATTTCTTCCAGCGGTTTGTGGAATTGTTAGAGCCTTCAGGGATTGTCTCGATGACCCCTTCGCAAGCCCTGGAGGCTTTAGGGGATAAAAGTTTTTTTCTGCCTCTTCCACAGTTTCCTTCCACTTGGGCGGGAAGTGGAGGAGTAGAGTTCTTTTTGGGGAACTCCATTCAGCAGGCCCTTTTCCAACTGATGCATCATACTTATAATAAAGCCCGATTGACCGGCGATCCCGACCTGGAGGATCTCGCCCTCTGGTTACTGATGTCTGATAACCTTCATCTGATGCAGTGGTATGGAAGGTCGGGTAGCGAGGCCGAAGTCAGTGCGTATTTCACCCCGAAAGAGTGGTGGTCTTTAGGTCCTGAGGGGATCGTCTCTGAAATTCAGAAGGTTTACCAACAGTTTATCACCGCTTTGGATGAGTATATCCCCTAGCTTCTATAAAGCCTTGGGAGGGAGGTTCTGGAGGGGTGCCCCGTGGTGCACCCCTCCTTTTGGGAAATAGGCGGGAAGGGAGCTAACCCTCCTTCCTCCTTCTTTAAGATTCTCTTTCTAACCCGAGGGCTTGCCGGAGGATGATCATCACATCAGAAAGGGTTATTCGCCCATCGCCGGGAAGACTGTTAGCCCCTTGGGAAGGATGAACGTCACTGGCTACTCGTTGGGACTCGGTGGGGGAGATTTGTCCAGTAAGAATTCGGAGGGCCAGGCGAGCGTCCTCGAGGGTAACCCTTCCGTTATGATTGACATCCCCATAGAGCAGGTCCTCTATCTTTACTAAATGGGCTGACCAAGGGCACCATCGGGCTGTTTTCTCCCCTTGAAACCACTCGTCCATATGTTCTTCCACATAGGTTGGCGTAGCATCGCAAACTTCTATAGTGAATTCTGCCATTTCCACAGAATCCGGTTGGAAGTGCCAGCTCCACCGGGAGTCATAAGGGCTTTTTGCTGGGCGATCGTCTATAATGATGCCGTTGGGAATCATATCCTTTCTCTTGCCAGAAGCAATCTCCCGGAGAACACGGCAGGCCTCCGGTGCGGTGACAAAAATCCGGGTAGTTTGCTGGCCCGCAAAGGAGAAGGTGGCGAAGAGAGGAGCTATATCAGGGGAAGGAAAAACGGGTTGGGGGAGCAATGCAAACAGGAAAAGGATTAAAAGCCAGTCATAACGGGCAATTCTTTGAAGGTGGGTGATTTTCCGAAGCTTTCTACACACTCAGTTGGACCTCCCTTGGAATAGTATGTTAAGAGAAGGCCCTTTATAGGGACCTTTTCAATAGATCATACGATTTGGGGGGCTAAAGATAACAACAAAGTCCCCCTTCTCCGGACAGATGAGAGGGTGAAAGACCTTTCTGGCTACCTAAAGGAGGATTCCTTTAGGGGAGACCAAATCCTAAAAATCAAAAGGTAGGGTGGGATAGGGTGAGCTAGGGGAGGAGTACTAAAGGGGAAAACCTTAAGAGGCCATAACCTTAATGATGGGATAAAAGGAAAAATAACGGGGGCAAAGGGGAAGTTGAGGTCTTTAATCAACGTCCTTTTAGTTTTGCTAAGGCTTTGCCCCTTGTCCTAAGGAGGTACCCAATGAATATCCCCCCTGACTTAAGGTATTCGCGGACCCATGAGTGGGTTCGCGTCCAAGATGATTTGGCTACCATTGGAATTACCGATTACGCTCAAAATGAGCTTGGGGATGTGGTAATTGTCCAGCTTCCTGAACCAGGAAAGCGTTTCCAGCAGGAGGATATCTTTGGTGTAATAGAATCGGTGAAAGCGGTAGAGGATTTGTTTATCCCTGTCAGTGGGGAAGTAGTGGAAGTGAATCCCGCTCTTCAGGACAGCCCAGAGACAATAAATAAGGATCCTTATGTGGGTGGATGGATGATAGTGGTTAAAATGGATGATCCTTCGGAAGTGGAGAGTTTGATGACCGCTGAAGAATATCGTGAATATTTACAGGAGTTGTAAGTGCCGTACCTACCTAATACCGAACATAATCGGCGATCTATGCTCGAGGCGATAGACCGTCCTTCGGTTGAGGAGATCTTTGAAGAGGTCATCCCCCCAAATTTTCGATTAAAACGCGACCTTCAACTTCCTTCTCCGCTGTCCGAACCCGAACTCCTCCGGGAGTTGTCTCGGTTATCTGGTCTGAACCGTCCGGCATCCCAACTGATCAGCTTTTTAGGTGCAGGGATTTATGACCACTATGTTCCCCCCGCGGTATGGCAGTTGGCTGGGCGGGAGGAGTTTTATACGACTTATACCCCTTATCAACCGGAGGTGAGCCAAGGAACTCTACAAGCTCTCTATGAGTATCAGAGTTTGATCTGCCGGTTGACGGGGATGGAAGTGGCCAACGCCTCGGTTTATGATGGGGCCAATGCCTTAGCAGAAGCGGTGTTAATGCTCTACCATTCCACTCAGAAACCGGGCCTTTTGTTGAGTGAGACGATTCACCCCTCAGCTCGGGAAGTGGTGAGAACCTACATTCAAGGTCTTCCTTGTGAGGAGATCCCCGTTCCTTCAAAGGATGGGGTTACTGATCTAGAAGCGCTCGATTCTCTACTAGGTCAGCGGGAGGATCTTGCGGTTTTTTGTTTCCAACAACCTAACTTTTTCGGATGTCTTGAGCCTCTCGACCGGATCTCAGCATTGCTCCAGTCAAGGAGGGTTCCCTGGGTTGTCTCGGTAGACCCCATCTCTTTGGGATTGTTGAAGCCTCCGGGTGACTATGGCGCGGATGTGGTGATAGGAGAGGGCCAGGCTTTGGGAACCCCGATGAATTATGGAGGACCTCTGGTGGGGTTTTTCGCTACTCGATCCGAGTACCTTCGTCGGATACCAGGGCGTCTGATTGGCTTAACCGTGGATCGCCGGGGAGAACGAGGATTCGTTATGACCCTGCAAACTCGGGAGCAACATATCCGCAGAGAGAAAGCGACTTCCAATATCTGTACAAGTGAGTCTCTTCTAGCTATAGCCTCGGCGATTTATCTCTCGCTGTTAGGCCCTCGGGGCCTTCGTCAAGTCGCTCGCCTCTGCTTGCAGAAAGCCCATTATCTGGCCAAAAATATCAGCCAGATCCCTGGTTTTCGCTTAGCTTATCCTCAGCCCTTTTTCAAGGAGTTTGTCGTAGAATGTCCCCTCCCTACTCAACGGCTTCTTCAGGACCTTCTCCAGGAGGGTATTTTGGCCGGTTGCCCTCTGGAACGCTTCTTCCCCAGTTGGGAAAATCGCCTTTTAGTGTGTGTGACTGAGAAGCGGACTCGGGAGGAGATGGATCGCTTTCTTTCCGCCTTAAGCAAGTATGCCCGGTAGCGGAGAGGCGGGAAAATTTTCCTTTGAAGGAGCTTGTAGGAGGAGATGGAGAGAGAGAAGAAGCCTTTTCCAGGTGGACAATTCCCGCGAGGGAGTGAACCCGTTATTTTTGAACTCTCCTCCCCCGGAAGGGAAGGAGTGTCCCTCCCTGATAGCGATGTCCTTGAAGAACCTTTAGAGAGATTAATTCCTTCTGCGTTTTTGCGTGAGGACCTCCCTTTACCTGAAGTGGCTGAGATAGATGTAGTACGTCATTTTATCCGTCTTTCTCAAAAGAACTTCGCTATAGACACCGTTTTTTTCCCTTTGGGTTCCTGCACAATGAAATATAACCCAATGGTTCATGAAGAGGTTGCTCGGGATCCGGGATGGTATGGGCTTCATCCCTATCAGCCGGAGAGTACTTGTCAAGGTGCTCTGCGTTTACTTAAGGACCTGGAAGCCTTTTTATGCGAGATTGGAGGGATGGACGCGGCCACACTCCAACCTGCCGCAGGAGCTCAGGGGGAGTTGGTCGGTTTATTGCTGATCCGGGCTTACCTTCAGAGCCAGGGCCAGGGGCACCGCAGGAAGGTCTTAGTACCCCAATCGGCTCATGGCACCAACCCTGCTACGGCAGCCCGGTGCGGGTACGAAATTGTGGAAGTAAGGAGTGATGCTCGGGGACGGGTGGACTTGGCCGATTTAGATCGTCGGATGGACGATACTGTTGCTGCCTTAATGCTAACCAATCCTAACACCCTGGGGTTGTTTGAAGATCAAATAGGAGAGATCGCCGAGATCGTTCACTCCCGAGGGGGGCAAATGTACTGCGATGGAGCCAATATGAATGCTATTCTGGGTTATGCCCGGCCTGGAGATATGGGCTTTGATGTGATGCATTTCAACGTACATAAAACCTTTTCGACCCCCCATGGAGCCGGAGGCCCTGGTGCAGGTCCGGTGGCAGTGAAAAAACATTTGGAGCCTTTCCTTCCTATCCCTCGCATTAAGGAAACCCTCGAGGGATTGGTCTGGGATTATGATTATCCCCAGAGTATCGGCAAGGTTCACCCTTTCTACGGCAACTTTATGGTTTTGGTCCGGGCCTATGCCTACATCCGTACCTTTGGACCTACTCTCCGCCAGGTCGCAGAGGATGCGGTTCTCAATGCGAATTACCTAATGCATCTCCTTAAGGAGGTTTATCCTACTCCCTATCCTGGTCCTTGTATGCATGAATTTGTGGTTACAGCGAACCCCCTCAAACGGCAGAAGGGGATTAGGGCCTCGGATATCGCCAAACGCTTGTTGGACTATGGTTTTCATCCTCCTACCATTTACTTCCCACTGATCGTTCCAGAGGCCTTAATGATTGAGCCTACCGAAACCGAGAGTCAGGAGACTCTCTTGGCTTATGCCCAAGCTTTATTACAGATTGCAGAAGAAGATCCCGAAACCGTTAAAAATGCTCCTTACGCTACTCCTGTTCTACGCTTAGATGAGGCTCGGGCTGCTCGGGAGCCTCATCTTCAGTGGAGAGAGGAGCAGATGGAGGAGGGGGGGACTGAGAAGTGAGGTGGAGGTTGATTCTCAGCCCTCCGAGCTCAGGTTTCTGGAATATGGCCTGCGATGAAGCTCTATTTCGAACTGCGGAGGAGGCTCTGGCTCAAAAAAGATCTCTCCCCTATGATTATACTCTTCGCCTCTACTCTTGGGAGCCCTCCGCGGTCTCTCTCGGCCGATTGCAACAGGTCTTCTCCTCCCGCTGGACCTTCAACCCTGAGGTATGCGCTCGTCGGGGAATAGACCTGGTAAGAAGGCCGACTGGAGGGCGGGCTATTCTTCACCAGAAGGAGGTGACTTATGCCCTTATAGGCCCTAAACCCCCAGGTACTGTTGTTGAAAGCTATTGCTTTCTTAGCCAGGGTTTAATCCTGGCTTTTAATATCTTAGGGGTGACCCCTGAGTGGGGGAGGGAAGGTTACTCGGCAAAGGTATCCTCTCCCTCCTCAACCCCTATTCTCTGCTTTACCGCTTCGGTAAGGTCGGATCTGTTAGTCCGAGGCTTTAAAGTCATTGGAAGTGCCCAGCTCCGGGGGCAGAGAGCCGTCCTACAGCAGGGTTCAATTCCTCTTGAAGTGGACCCTGACCTTCACCAGACCCTTTTCCACACTCCGCCTCCAAAGACGCTTCCAGAGGTCTTGGGGAGGCCAATTCCTCCTGAGGATTTGCGACAGAGGGTCATTGAGGGGTATGCGTGTTTCTTTGGGGTACCCCCGGAGGTTGCTGGGATGACTCCCGAAGAGATCAAGCGGGCCGAGGATTTGTTAGAGAAGAGGTACCGCCGTCAAGAGTGGAATTGGAGAGGGGAGAGTTCCTTTTAAGCAGGGGAGGGAGGCTTTGAGATCTTGTCCTAGGAATTAAGTCTTGGGGAGAAGATTCCCCACGATGAAGGGGCTTAGCGTCCATAAAACTATTTGCCGAGTTGTCTTGGAATCCTAGTATTCCGGGGGAGAAGGTTATCACTGTTCATCTTAAAGGAGGACTCTTATGGAAGTCATTCGATTAGGGATGGTTGGCGCAGGCGGGATGGGTAATCACCACGCTCGGGAAGCTCTCCGGCGAGAGGATGTGCAGATTGTAGCTTATTGTGACCCGAGTGAGCAAGCTCGTCATCATATGGCGCAGACTCTGGGGCGATTTGCCCCTGAGGCTAGAGGTTATCCCTCCCTGGAGGAGATGTTAGAGAAGGAGCAGTTAGACGCAGTGGTGGTAACGACTCCCCATACTCAGCATGCCCAGCAGGTTAAGACTTGCCTCGAAGCGGGCTTGCATGTGCTGGTGGAGAAACCGATGTGTACCACAGCCCAAGATGCCAAGGAGTTGATAGAGCTTTCAGAGAAGAAAGGGAAGATCCTGGCAATTGCTTACCAACGGCATGGGGAGGGCAAGTTTATCACCGCTCGCCGTCTCCTTCAGGAGGAAGGGGTGATTGGCGAAGTCCAATTGGTTCACGTGATCATCGCTCAGGATTGCTTGGATATTTTCCGTCCTGGGGCTTCGTGGCGCGCTGATCCCTCTTTATCCGGCGGGGGGCACTTTATGGATACGGGGAGTCACATCAATGATATTATGCTTTGGACCACTGGGCTGGAACCCGCCAAAGTGTTCGCTTTTATTAACAAATATGGAACCCTGGTAGATGTGCTCACTGCAGTGGCAGTGGAGTTCACCAATGGTGCGGTAGGAAGCCTCTCTTACACTTCTCTTTCGCCGGAGTGGAGGGAGGAATTTACCTTTTACGGAACTGAAGGGGTGATGCGTTTCGGAGCGGATGAACCTCTTCGTTATCAGCGGAAGGGAGGGGATATCATTATCCCCAGAATTACCGGCAGGGGCCGTCCTCCCCTCCAGAACTTTATCAACGCTATCCAGGGTAAAGAGCCCGTGCAGGCGCCTCCCTTATGCGGTCTCCGGGTAGCCCAGCTCACTGAGGCGGTTTACACCTCAGCAGAGACGGGTCAGGTGGTGGAAGTGAAATAGCTGGATCCCTTCCGGGGATTCTCAAAAGGAAGGGATTTTCCAAGGGAATGCTTTATATCATCAATTCCTAGCAGGGGTTTCAAAAATCTCCTCAAACCAAGTTAACCCCTTCACCCCTCTTCCCAATGGGAGAAAGGGTAGGGGATGAGGCCTTTACCTTCCTCCTCTCCCCCAAGGGGGGTTCTTGAGAGGAGTTCTAGGGGATGAGAGGACTAGGATGGAAAACCCTGGTCCTCTCTTTCTTTGGCTTCACTCCTTTTTCTGAGGATTAGAGGAGGGAGGGGAGTTAGTCGAACCCTCTTCCTTTTTGTGGGGGAGGAGGGAGAGGAGGATCGAAAGAAGTAGAACAAAGCCAATGAAAGTGAGGGAGATAGAGGTAGGGATTTTGTAATAGTGGGAGAGAAGCATTTTAATGCCTACCCATATGAGTACAATGGACAATCCATAGTGCAGGTAACGGAAAACCTCCATCATCCCTGCCAGGGCGAAGTAGAGAGCGCGGAGACCGAAGATGGCGAACACGTTAGAGGTCCACACAATAAAGGGGTCTAGAGTGATGGCTAAGATGGCGGGAATGGAGTCCACCGCAAAGACAATATCTGTAGTCTCGACAATCAGGAGGGTTACGAACAAGGGAGTGGCATAAGTTTTCCCTCCCTTTTTGACGAAAAAGCGACCATCTTCGTAATGAGAGGTGATCGGGATGAATCGGCGGAACAGGTTGAGGGCTGGGTTCTTCTCTGGGTGAAGCTCCTTCTCCTGTTTAAAAGCCATTTTAACGCCTGTATAAAGGAGGATGGCCCCGAAAATATAAACGGTCCAGTAAAACTTTTGGATAAGGGCAACGCCAGCAATAATAAAGAGAAGCCGGAAGAGAAGTGCTCCTAGAATTCCCCAGAAGAGGACTCGGTGCTGTTGGGAGGAGGGTACCGCAAAGTAGTTAAAGACAAGAAGAAAGACGAAGAGGTTATCGGTGCTGAGAGACCGTTCAATGAGGTAACCTGTGAGAAACTCTAAGGCAGGTTGTTTCCCCTTCCAAAAGTAGATTAAGGCGTTGAAGGCCAAAGCCAGCATCACCCAAAAAAGGCTCCACCACAAGGCTTCTTTAATGCTGACGGCCTTGGCCTGCCGGTGGAAAACCCCCAGGTCGAGGATAAGAAGGGCAACGATAAAAAGGGTAAAGCTTCCCCAAATCCAATAAGAAGTGGTCATTATGCCTCCTCGTTTTGGGCCCAGGGAGCCAATAAAAAGACCTTTGACGATTAGCCCCTCTTTCGCTCCTTTCCTAGGAGAGAGACAGAGAAGACTAATCGCCAAAGGTCTCGCTGACCCGGGTGGGTCGGTAGAGTCCGAACGGGATTCCCCGTCGTGTTGACGGCTCTACCAAGGCCTTTAGGGCCTCTGCTACTCCCCTTTGACCTTTACTGCCTCAATTTTAGACTAATACCTTTTGGGAGTTGCGTCAAGGGATTCTCTCTAGGAGGGGATGCACTCTTTCTCGGTGGGGAGGTTTTGGCGCTGATCTTCCTTGGGCATTCCTAAAAGATAGTGTATGATAGAGCTAGATAGAGCTTTTAAGGAGGCCAGGTTCCTCTATTGGCTTACTCAGAGCAAAGGACTGCCGTTTTAGAAAAGGCGCAGTTGCGCCAGCGTATTCTTGCCTTGCGGAGAAGAATCCCCTCGGCCTACAGGGAGTGGGCGGGTGAGCGATGCGTAGAACAGGTTCTCCGAATCCCCGAGGCAAAATCTGCTCAGTCTGCTTTGGTCTATCTTACTTATGGCTCCGAGATGCCCACAGAGCCTTTGATTCGGGCCTTTCGTTCTCAAAAGGTGGCTATTGCGGTTCCTTGGTTGGAGAAGGGGAAGGTGGATTTTATTCCCTCCCTTTGGGGGGAGGGTAGGGTTTTGGTAGAAGGGCCTTATGGTCTTCTTCAACCCCAAGAACCTGTCTCTATTCCCCCCTCCGCTTTGGATATCATTGTGGTTCCGGCGATTGTTTTTGATCGCCAGGGTTATCGGATCGGCTACGGCAAAGGATACTTTGATCGGTTTCTGTCTCAACCGGGAATCAGAGGAGTACGTATAGGGTTAGCCTTTGATCTTCAGGTTGTTGACCATCTTCCTCGGGATCCTTGGGATCAACCTGTCGATTACCTTGCAACGGAGAGTCGCCTGCTTCATTGCAGGCAGTTAAGGGAAGAATTAGGATGCGGCTCCCCTTAAAACGCGAGAGTTGGTGGAGGCGGTGGCTCCGGGTTCTCTGGAGTCGTTTTCATCCCTCTAAAGTTCAACCCCGATTCCGAGCGCAGACCCTTGAGGAGTTTAACCGCAAGCATTTAGAACAGATCCGTTTAGCTGCAGAATATTCCTCGGAGTTGAGGGTGGAGATCATTACTACCGCAAACCCCTGCCCCCTTTGTAGAGAAGCGGCACGACACCTCTACAAAGTGGAGGACCTTCCCGAGCTTCCTCTTCATAAGGGATGTACCTGCCGCTACCGGCCAGTGGCCATTCAAGAGTAGGGGTAAACCTTGGGGTTATCCCTAAGGAGGGAGGCCTTATGAGCACTAAGATCGCATTTCTAGGGGGAGGAAGTATCTTCACTTTGACCTTTCTCCAAGGGTTAGCTTACGAGTCTCAGCAGAACAGAGGCTATCCAGGAGAGATTCTTCTGGCCCTATATGATATTCACCCTGAAAGAGCGGAACTCTGGTCTCGGTACGCTGGAGTATTAAACCAAGAGGGATTGGCGCGGATTACCACTGAGGTTTTAACGGAACTGGACCCCGCCTTGGATTCAGCAGAGGTGGTTTTCTTATCTATTGGCTTCAAAGAGGCTGAGCAATTGGCGGAGGAGGTGCGGGAGAGATTTCACTTTCCCCGGCAGAGCATTCACGATGGTCCCCCCGCTTACGCTTACGCCAAGAAAGTTTTCCCTTTCTTAAGGGAATTGGGTCAAAAGCTGCGAGATCGCTCTCCTCAGGCTCTCCTTGTGGTTTTGCCCAATCCAACCGATGTGCTTTCAGCAGCTGTGCAGAGGGCAACCGGCGTGATTGCGTGTGGTCTTTGTGTAGAAGTGGAACACCTGCGGGATCACTTGGCTTATTACCTGGGGTGTCGCCCAGAGGAGATCGAATTGGAACACGCTGGGGTCAACCATGATGGCTGGGTAACAGGGCTTTGGGTCCAAGGGGTAGAAGGTTTCTCTCTTTTGAAAGCCCAGATTCAGCAATGGCCCCAGCGGCCGGATTTCCACCCAGGGAACTGGGGGATGGTGGAGATCTTCAAGGCAACAGGCCGGCTTCGTTCCTCGGCTTACCATAATTGGCCCCTGGAAGTGGGGCCTTATCCAGGTCCTCAGCGCTGGGAGGATTTTGGGGTGCCAAGGGAGAGGGTTTATCAAGCGGTGGAGGAGGCAGTTCGGGAGAACCGGGTTCTGGATTTCGGTCTCTCCCAACACCCGGAAAGGCGTTTCGTCAAGTATCTGGGGACGGGAAGGGCTTTGGTTCGGCTTTTGAAAGGGAGGAGCACCGGGAAAGCGGAACGGGTGGTTCTTCAAGTGGAGAATCGTTCAGCAGTGACCAATATTCCTACTGATAGCCGGGTAGAAGTTACGGTAAAGGTGCAAGGCTTGGTGTTGAACCCCCTTCCCTTCGGGCCTTTACCAGAACCCCCGGCAGGGATCACTCGCCTCTTAGCCCTCCAACGCCGATGGCATACTGATTATTTGGTGACAGGGGATTTTGATTCCCTAAAAGCTTCCTTGATGACCTTCCCTATAGGACCAATTTCCCAACTGATGGAGTATGCCAAAGTGGTTCATAGCCTATAGGGATAGTTTAGGGCCACGGGTCTTTTTCCAAACCCAGAGATCGCTTCAAAATCCGAACAGCATCCGCTAGAGTCACTCGGCCATCTCCATAGGGGCGTCCTTCGCTTCCTGGTTTGGGGGCCACGTCGGCGATAGCGAGGTCCTCAGGAGAGATAGTTCCGCTGGTAAGAGAGAGCCGTAAGACCTGAACCGCATCTGTTACTGAGACTTTGCCATCTCTATTGATGTCTCCGGCCAGAACAATCGGCCCTCCAGAGGCGGAGGAAATTCGACGAAAGAAGAGAGCCAGGTATCCTGCACCGAGTTTTTGAGCCAGAGGAACCAGCTTTTGAGGGGCTCCGGAATCCGCGACCTGTTTAAAATAACCTTCCTGATTGAAGGTGAAGGTAACATTCTTCACTGCGGGATAGAACTCCCAGCTCTGATGGGCTGCGTAATCCACCCATCCCCAAGGGGTGTCCGGAGTGTAATGCTTCTCTAGGGAAGAGAAAGTATACATCCCTGGAGGCGAAGCTAGAAGTTTCTGCCTGTTAAGCTCCACCCAATCTTCGTACCAAGCGTGGCCATCCCCTGAGATCTGGTTGATCCAGTTAGCATTTGAGTGGTGGGGGATCGTTGCATCTTGCAGGAAGTGGAGGGATTGGCCTAGAGTAAAGAGGGCGATATTCTTGTTGCCCCCATTCCATTGCACCACGGCCCTCTCGAAGAGTTCAGCAGCGACGGAAGCAGCTCCCCGAAACCGTAGCCACCCCCGGTGTTCTAAGGGATGCCAAGCGTGGTTGGGAAAAGCGAGAAAGGCGGGGCTGGAGGCTTGGGAAGCTGGGTTATCCGGATCTGCCACTCCATTGAGAAGCGCGAGCTTTCCAGGGGCTTCCAAGAGTTCTCCAGGAAGAGGTAGAGTGCGATCTTCTATCAGAAGATTAAGGGATTGCTGGGCTAGCCACTGATGAGTGGAGGGGAGGTACCCCCAAGTAGAAGTTACAACGAGAAGCAGAAGAAAGGTAAGCAGAATCCTTTGAACCATCTGCATTGTTGAGATCCTCCTCTTTCCCCAAATTCCCCTTTTAAAAAAGCCAAGGGAATCCTCTATAGATTGAGCGGAGAGAGTTCTCCTCCTTTCCGCTGGTTCTGACCAAAGGCGGCAGAGCTGGTGGATGGACAAGGGTGTCTGTTGCTTCGCACAATCCACAAAGTTGTGCCTGCACGGACACCCTTTCCTTTTTGCTCCCACAGGAGGTTTAGAAATGAACAAGATCGAGGTTTGGAAGCGCGAAAAGGATGGGTTAGATGTTTTGGAGGACTTATACCGTTACGCTCGGGGGAGCTGGACAGACATTACCGAAGGGGATTTGGAGCGCTTAAAATGGTATGGAATTTTTTATAGAAAGCATACACCCGGCTTTTTTATGATGCGAGTTCGGATAAGTAATGGCATCACTCATTCGGAGCAGATCCGGGCTCTTGCAACTATTG
Source organism: uncultured bacterium (assembly GCA_964429225.1). GTDB lineage: Bacteria > Armatimonadota > DTGP01 > DTGP01 > CAYSAW01 > CAYSAW01. Next base: position 267,464 of record CAYSAW010000001.1, on the reverse strand, counting down.
CCAAGGAACACGGTAAGGCCTTTGTGGATATTACCACCCGCCAGCAGATTCAACTCCGTTGGTTTACTATTAATGAAGTCCCCGCTATCTGGGAGGCTTTGCATCAAGTGGGGCTTAACTCCTTGCAAACCGGGATGGATAACATTCGTAATGTAGTCGGTTGCCCGGTTGCTGGGCTTACTACCACAGAGCTTTTCGACGCTTCTCCAATCATCCAGGATTTTGTCAAGGAGTTTTTAGGTAATCGGGAGTATACGAACCTTCCCCGGAAATTTAATGTCACTATTACAGGTTGCCGGGAAAATTGTTGCCACGCCGAGACGCAGGACCTGGCTTTGGTCCCTGCAACCAAGGAGGTTAATGGTGAAACCCTTCTTGGGTTTAACCTTTTGGTGGGGGGGAAATGTGGTTCAGGGGGTTATCGTATTGCTTCTAATCTTGACGTTTTTGTTCCTTATGAAGAAGCAGTGGAGATTTGCAAGCAGGTAGTCCTTTTATTCAGAGACTATGGGCCTCGAGAGGTCCGCAACCGTGCCCGGTTGGCTTTTCTCCTTCAGGATTGGGGGGAGGAGCGCTTCCGAAGGGAGATGGAACAGCGTTATGGGAAACCTCTCTATACAGCGGGCAAAGATCAGCGCGTTGGTAGGTACAACGACCACATCGGGGTCTTCCGGCAGAAGCAGGAAGGTATGAACTACGTAGGTCTTCTTGTCCCCGTAGGACGGATTACGACAGAACAACTTCTGGGCGTTGCTGATTTGGCGGATAAGTATGGAAACGGGGAGATCCGGTTGACCCCGGGCCAGAACCTCATCATCCCTAATGTTCCTGATAAGAAACTTCGGGAATTTATCTCTGAACCGCTTGTTCAGAAAGAGTTGAAATACAACCCCTCTCCTATTATGCGGGGGTTAGTCTCTTGCACAGGTATAGATTATTGTAACTTAGCAGTTATTGAGACCAAAGGATGGGCTTTGCAAATTGCTCAGGAGCTGGAGCAGAGGCTGGGGGATACCGTGAAAGACCCCATTACTATCCATTGGTCCGGCTGTCCTGCAGGATGCGGGAATCATCAGGTGGCTAATATTGGCTTGCTAGGGAGAAGGGCCAAAGTGAAAGGTCAGGTGGTAGACGCGGTAGATGTTTTCATTGGCGGAAGCTCTGGACCGGAAGCAACCGTGGGACAGCAGATTATGGAGGATGTACCCTGTCAACAACTTTCGGAGGTCCTCGCCTATTTTGTTCAGCATTATCCTAAAAAGGAACGCCGCCGAGTAATCCCTCTCAACCTAGACTTAGAGGATGGAGGTGCGGCGGTTGATGTAACATCTCAGACTGAGAGTTCCTGATAGATTTCTCATCGTTCTGAAGTGATAGGTTATCTTAGTTGATTGCCTTCACCTGAGAGTTTGCTCATTGCCCACGTTTTTATAGTTCAGAAGGAGGAAAAAGGGGGATGCGCACGAGCAAGATTCGCCCTAACGAGACTATTTGCCCCTATTGTGGTGTGGGATGCCGGGTCATGGCAGTGATGGAAGGGAACAAGATCAGTCGGGTCACCGCCTGTGGTGATTCTCGGCCAAACTTTGGCAAGCTTTGTCCTAAAGGAGCCTATCTTGCCCGGGTGTTAGATACTCCTGATCGTTTGGCTTTTCCTTACCTCCGGATGGGGCGGAAGGACGAGTTCTCCCGGGTGTCTTGGGAGGTGGCGGCAACTTATATTGCTTGGAGGCTTAATGACATTCTCCAGAAGTATGGGCCGAAGGCTGTCGCTTTCTACGGTTCAGGTCAATTAGATACCGAGGCGTGTTATATTTCCGGCAAGCTCTTCAAAGGCTACATCGGTACGAACAACACCGATAGTAACAGCCGCCTCTGTATGAGCAGTGCGGTAGTGGGTTACTGTCTTAGCTTGGGCAGTGATGGCCCTCCCACTTGCTATGATGACGTTAATTATGCGGATTTGTTTCTGATTCTCGGCGCTAATATGGCGGAAAACCATCCGGTTCTCTTTCAGTTGATCAGACAGAGGTGTAAGAAAAACCCCAACGCCCGAATTATAGTGGTAGACCCAAGGCGCACTCCTACTGCTGATCAGGCTCATATTCATATTCCTCTTAAGCCAGGGAGTGACATCGCTTTTCTGAGTGGGGTGGCAAAGGTCCTTTGGGAGCGGGGGAGGGTGGACCGCCCTTTTATCCTTCGGCATACCACGGGGTTCACCGAGTTTGAGAAGTACCTCCGCATCCTGAATCTTCAGGAATTAGCTCACCTTTGTGACCTTCATCTGGGGAGGTTCGAAGAAGTTGCTCAGCTGATTGGGGATTCTAAAGGGTTTCTCTCTTTCTATGCAATGGGAGCCAACCAGAGCACCATAGGGGTTTGGAAGAGTGTCGCGATGATTAATCTTCATCTGCTGACAGGCCAGATAGCTAAACCGGGGGCTGGGCCTTTCTCTCTCACCGGGCAGCCCAATGCTATGGGAGGCCGGGAAGCAGGTTATCTATCCCACCAACTTCCCGGCTATCGCTTTGTAGATAATCCTCAGCACCGCCGGGAGATGGAAAAGATTTGGAAACTTCCTCCAGGAAGCATTTCTCCTCAGCCGGGTTTCACTGCTGTTGAGATCTTTGAAGCTCTGAAGGAAGGCAGGTTAAAGGCCCTCTGGATCGCGGCTACCAATCCCGCTGCTTCTATGCCTGACCTCAACCTGGTTCAAAAAGCCCTCCGCAAAGCAGAACTCGTGATTGTTCAGGATATTTATCATCCTACGGAAACCACCCTCTATGCGGATGTCCTCCTCCCAGCCGCTCAATGGGGTGAAAAGACAGGAACCTCCACGAACAGTGAACGCCTGGTTACTCGTAGCCAGAAGCTTGTAGACCCTCCTGGAGAGGCCCGGCCGGACTGGTGGATCTTCTGTCGGGTTGCTAAAGCGATGGGGTTTCGTAACTTTGATTATCCCTCTGCTGAGGCAGTTTGGGATGAGTACCGCAGGGCAACTCGGGGAACTCTATGTGACCAATGGGGTATGACGAATGAGCGTCTCCGTAGAGCCTCTCTTCAGTGGCCTTGTCCTCATCTTCTTCACCCTGGTACCCCCAGAAGGTATATCCATCGTCGTTTTCCCACTCCTGATGGTCGAGCACGTTTCATTGTTCCTCATCACCAATCTCCTGTAGAAGAACCTTGTTCCCAATATCCCCTCTCATTAACTACGGGGAGGATCGCTTCCCAGTGGCATACAATGACCCGCACAGGAAAAGTTCCCGAGCTAGTTCGGATTGCTCCCGAACCCTTCGTGGAGATCCACCCTGAAGACGCTCGAAAATATGGTATCTCTGATGGTGAAGAAGTCCTCCTTTACAGCCGGCGAGGGAGCGCGCGGGCGAAGGCTAAGATCACCGATCGAATCAAACCGGGGATCCTCTTTGCAACTTTCCATTGGAACGATCTCTTTGGCTCAGAGGTGGCGATCAACGATATTACCTTGCGAAACTTTGACCCCTTGTCCAAGCAACCCGAGTTGAAGCATTGTACGGTAAGGATAGAGAAGGCCTCTTTTAAAGAGTGAAGACTTTTTTCGATAGAATAGTGAGAGGTTGCTCAGAACCTGGCAAAGAGACGGGAAACGAGGAAAGCGCCTCTGATAGCCACAGGGAAGGATGCCTGGATGGAAAGGGATGAGCTAAGAAGGCATCGCCTCAGGAAACCGGGCGTCCTTTTTAAACGGTTAGAGCACCTATCTTCGAAAGGAGGAAGCTTATAGCGGATGGTTTATCGTAAAATTTGGTCCCTAAAGGCTGTTCTTGTTCTTAACCTCACCCTAAGTCTGTTAGTAGGGCTTTCTCCGACGAGAGGGGAAGAACACGCGAAAAAGCCTTCTGATCCCTCTGAACGATCTCCCCTCATCCGTCTTCTTATCAAAAAGGGGATTCTGACTGAGGAAGAGGCTCGGGAGCTGGAGGAAGAGGCGGCGAAAGAAACCGAGGAGAAAGCTCCTCCGGAGAAAGGCCCCGCGCTGAGTGTCAGTGGTTTTGTGGATACCTACTACGCCTGGAACTTCAACCGACCAGTGGGGGTCCCTACGGGTTTCCCCGCAGGTAGCGTTAGCTCCGTAGACAATTTGCTCCACAACTTCGACTTTAATCATAACGCTCTTTCGCTTAACCTTGCGGAGATCGTTCTTGAGAGGCCAGCCGACTTGGCGAAGGGGATACCTGGTTTCCGGGTGGACCTGGATGTTGGCCCAGCTACCGATTGGGTACATTCTGCCGACCCCTCTGGGTTGGATGTCTTAAAGCATATCCAGCAGGCTTATCTCTCCATTCCTGTTCGAGGAGAGAAAGGGAGTGCCTGGTTACCGGATCGGATCGAGATTGGGAAGTGGGTAACCCAGCACGGAGCCGAAGTCATTGAGACTAAAGACAATTGGAACTACAGCCGAAGCCTTCTTTTTGCCTGGGCTATTCCCTACTATCACGCAGGGGTTCGGGCCTTCTGGCCCTTGAACTCGGGGAATAAGCTAGTGCCCCAATACATCAACCTCTATTTAGCAAACGGATGGAATAATGTCAAAGAGAACAACGCAGGGAAAACCCTTGGCCTTCAAGCTAGCTGGGCACCCCATCCCAAGTGGAGTATTCTCACCAACTGGATGAGTGGCCCCGAGCCTTTGGGAGCAGACCCCGGGGATGGGAACTGGCGTCACCTTTTTGATGCTACGCTTACCTATACTGCGAGTAGTAAATGGTTGTTCGCTCTGAACTTCGACTGGATGAATCAAAAAGCAGATCCAGGTCACATCCGGTGGCAGGGGTTAGCCGGTTATATCCGGTATGTTCCTGGCGCTAAAGATGCTTTTACCCTTCGGAGCGAGATCTTCCGGGATCATAATGGGGTTTCCACTGGGACAAAACAGCAGGTAATGGAGGCTACGCTTACTTACGAGCGGAAGCTCAGTGAGAATCTTATCACCCGCTGGGAGTATCGCCGAGATTGGTCAACCGCCTCGGTGTTTAACAAAAGAGGCAGACCCGTTAAGAACCAGGATATAGTTTTAGGAGGGTTCATTGTCATCTTTTAAAAAAGAGGGCTTTAATGTCTATAGGATGAGTGGCTGAGGTAAAACAGAGGTAGTCACTACCGAAGACGGTGTGACGGCAGAGGACGAGGGTGTCCGTTCCTAGGCAACTGGACCAGTTGCAGGGGGGTGCGGACACTCTCTCTTTTTTCTAAGACATTTCTTGAGGAAGGGAAGTCCAGGTGACAGATTTAAAAAATCTATAAGTAAGGAAGGAGTTAAGATGCGAGTCTTCTTTTGGGTAACTGCCTTTTTAGCGTTGTGTCTTCTCCTTTTCTCGGGGGGTGTCTCGGTATATGCGGGAGACCCTGGGGGGGATAAGACCGGTACGAAGCAAGATGTCGTTGGGGCAACAGCAGGTGCTCCGACTGTGGAGGAGTTAAAACAGGCGGAGAGGATCGAACCCTTCGCTGTGAAGCTGGCCGATGTAGTGGGTCAGAATCGGGTGGCTATTAACCTAGTGTGGACGCTCATTACCGGGTTCCTGGTTATGTTTATGCAAGCGGGGTTCGCTTTGGTAGAGACCGGTTTCTGCCGGGCGAAGAATGCGGCTCACACGATGATGATGAACTTCCTTGTCTATCCCCTGGGAATGCTCGGCTTCTGGATAGCGGGCTTCGCTTTGATGTTTGGCTCCTTAGGAGCTGTGGGTTCCCTAGGGGGTACACCTCCTTTGGGTGGTAAGGAGTTTGCAATCCATCTTTTCGGTAAGCCTTTTGGCTTATTTGCGAGCAAAGGCTTCTTCCTTGGGGGTGATCTCTACGATAGCGCCGTTTTTGCTCTCTTCCTCTTCCAAATGGTCTTTATGGACACCGCCTGCACGATCCCAACAGGAGCGATGGCCGAGCGATGGAAGTTCTCTGCCTTTATGATTTACGCCTTCTTTATGGCGATGTTCCTCTATCCCCTCTTTGGCCATTGGGCTTGGGGTGGAGGATGGTTAGCTTCCTTGGGGAAGAACTTCGGTTTAGGCCACGGTTATGTGGACTTCGCTGGTTCGGGGGTAGTCCACGCTGTTGGAGGTTTCTGCGGGTTAGCGGGGGCTATGGCCCTTGGCCCCCGGATCGGCAAATATAACAAAGATGGATCAGCCAATCCTATCCCTGGGCACCACCTTCCGATGGCGATTCTGGGTACTTTTATCCTCGCCTTTGGGTGGTTTGGGTTTAACCCAGGAAGCACTTTAGCCGCTTCCGGGGGAGGAGCCTTACGCATAGGAATTATTGCTACGGTCACTATGCTCGCTTCAGCAGGGGGAGCGGTATCGGCAGCTCTCTACTGGTGGCTGAGGTATGGTAAGCCAGATCCTAGTATGACTTGTAACGGGATGTTGGCTGGCTTGGTTGCTATTACTGCTCCCTCAGCTTTCGTTAACGCCTGGCAAGCAGTAGTGATTGGCTTAATTGCCGGCATCCTCGTTTGTGCATCTGTCCGTTTCTTTGATAAGGTTCACGTAGATGATCCCGTGGGAGCGATCTCCGTCCATGGGGTTTGTGGGCTTTGGGGGTTGCTGTCTGTTGGAATTTTTGCCGACGGCACCTGGGGAGCAGGTTGGAATGGTGTTGAAGGCACAGTGAAAGGATTGCTTTACGGGGATTACGGCCAATTCCTGGCTCAGCTTATCGGTTGCGTTACCGTGTTCCTGTGGGCCTGGGGTGTGTCTTACGTCTTCTTTAAGGTTCAGGATGCTATTATGGGGATTCGGGTTAGCCCAGAGGTGGAGCTTCAAGGATTGGATGTTCCTGAAATGGGTGCAGAAGCCTATCCCTCCTTCTTGCCGGGTGCTTTGGGGAGGGTTGAAACAACCGCTCCCTCTGCTGGCTCTGTCCTCCAAACTCAGTGGAAACCTGCTTCTGATCAGCCGGCAAGCTAAGAGAGGCACCTTGATCCTTGAGGATAAGGCTTTGGTTCAGTTGAGCTTATCCCTTTAAGATAAGGAATTCCCTCCCAAGGACCTCTCTCCTCTAACGCTGAAGGCTCAGGCAACCTCGCCTGAGCCTTCAGTATTGCGGGTATGGAAGATAAAAGGATGACAGACAATAAGAGCCGGAAAGGCTGGCCTACTCTGTTAAGGCAGAAGTCACCAGGGCTTCATCGCCAGTAAGGATTAACCAACACCGATGAGCAGCTGCTTCTTTAGACCCCGCGATAGTCTCAAAATGAAAATTGGGGGCCTTCACGGTAAAGCGGTAGGCGATGTGCCCTTCTTCATCGGGAAAGCGATCAAAAGTCATTGTGCACTCTCCCTCGGGGCCGGCCAGCCTCTCTTCGATGGCTGTCAGTAAATCTGACAGCCGGGGCAGCCGGAAAATCGTCATCTGATCAACCCCTTTCTGTGATTCTGGTGGTAGGTTTCCGACTACCAACTCCCTTATTCACCACAAACTCAAACCTTCCTTTGGGGTGAGGAGGAAATTTTCCTCCACCTTCTTGACGATTCCAGAAGGGAAAAGGTTTCCTCCAAAGAGGATTGATTCTGCTGAGGAATGGAGAAAACAATTACGGGGAGGGAAAATTGGGGGTAAATCTCCTGATGAGAAGAGGGGTTAGAGGATGCCAAAACTCGATAATGTTACCGATCTCGTTGAGAGACAAATTCGTTTGATTGAGGCGAAGTCCCGGGCTTTAGCAGAGATTGCTGAGAGGGAGCGCCCGCACCCACCTTACCCTTTTGTGACTATTTCTCAGTTAAAAGGGAGCGGAGGGATAGAGATCGCTCAGTTAGTAGCAAAACGCTTAGGATGGTGTTACCTCGATCGGGCCATTATTGATTATGTTGCCCAGGAATCACGGATCGAAAAACGTTTGCTGGAGCTTCTGGATGAACGATCTCTTGGAGAGATTAACGCTTGGCTTCAGTCCCTTTTTTATGGGCGTTTTGTAGACGAATACGACTATATTAAGCGAGTTAACCAGGTGCTCCACGCTTTTATCTCCCATGATCCCGCGGTGATTGTGGGGCGAGGTTCTTATATTTTGCTTTCCCGCTATAAAGAGAGGGGATTACGAGTCTGCATTATTGCTCCGGAGGAGAAGCGCGTTGCTCGGGTTAAGGAGGAGGAAGGAGTTTCCTGGGAGGAGGCCCGGCATCTGGTGCGCCAGGCGGACGAAGATCAAAGGGATTTTATGCGCGCCCTTTTTGGTAGACCCCCCCATGATCCTTATCTCTTCGATCTTACTCTGAATATCGATCACCTCACAGTGGACCAGGGGGTGGAGATCATTATCTCTGCTTTGCGGGCGAAAGGTCTTCTGAGCCTGGAGGCCCCTTGCCGAGGCGAGGCAAAAGCAAAATAAAGAGGAGAGACTGAAGGTGACGGAGAAATAATTTTAATGTGAGCAAAGTATCTGTTTTGAGCTGTAGGGGGTTCCCAAAGCCCTGAAGTTTCTAAGGCTGATGAAAAGGTTGATGGTGGTTAGGGAGAAACACCCAAATCTGAAGAACAATAAGGTGAAGTTAGGATTATCTTCGTCTAAAATCGTCACCCCTGCTGAAGCGGGCAATAAGGGCTTTGAAAACCACTTCTTACAGTAGGCAAGGAAAAATTCTGTCTTCTGTTTACTTGTTTGTGTCTAAGGGGGGAATTCGTTTCGAGAATGATACTCCGAAAGAAGAAAAGCCTGGTTCTTTTCAAAGGTTTTAAGGGCGAAATAATAGGGCTTTTAACAGTTTTTTTCCTTTTTCTCGCCTTTGAAGATCTTTGGGGTCAAAGCCAACCCCTCTTCTTGGAACAAGGGAAGATTTACACCCTAGCGGGTTTCGGTATAGGCCGAGCGGGTTATAGTGCCACGACTAACTTAGTCGGCCCGACTGCTATTAGTCCCAGCCCTCGGGGAGGATTCTTTCTATGTGATACTTCGGCTCATATGCTCTACCGGGTAGACCCCTGGGGAGTTACAGACCCGGAGGCGGGGGACGGTATCCCCGGTTTTTCGGGGGATGGAGGGTTGGCTATTAATGCCCGGTTAAACACCCCCACGGCGGTCGTGGCAGATGGCGAAGAGAACATCTACATTGCGGATGCAGGGAACCACCGGATTCGGCGTATTCGAGCTTATGAACGGATTATTGAAACTGTAGTGGGGAATGGCCTTCCGGATAACGGCGAGGAGGGGGTTCCCGCTCTGCAAGCAGGTTTAACGTGGCCAATGGGGTTGGCCTTAGATTCTAAGGGAAACCTCTATATCGCGGACGCAGGGTCTCATCGGATCCGAAAGGTGACTCCGGACGGCATTATCTTCACTGTTGCAGGAAATGGGAAGCCCGGTTTTTCGGGGGATGGAGGCCCTGCCCGTCTGGCCCAGTTGAATCGCCCGGTGTTTCTCTTAGCGGACTCCTCTGATGGCCTTTATGTGGTGGATCAGGGGAACCGGCGCATCCGGTACATTGATAATCAGGGGATTATCCGCACCCTTGTGGGGGGTGGAGATCAACCTCCTGAGGGCCAACCTCCTCTTAAGGTAGCCCTCAAGGAACCAAGGGCTGTAAGTTTGCCCCTAGAAAGAGGGAAGCTCCTCATCTCCGATGCTTCCCGAGTTCTCATTTGGGACGCCGATGATCAGGTAAGGGTTTTAGTTGGTTCGGATACTCCCGGTTTTGCGGTTGAGGAGGGGCAGGCTACCGGGGCGAAGTTCCGGGACCCCTGGGGTATCTTTGCAGATACCTCCTTCAGGCGGATTATGATAGTGGATCACACGAATGGTATGCTCAGAGGCCTGGATACTCTTGGGTTTTTGAAAACTCTAGTAGGAGGGCACTTAGGTGACGGCGGTCTGGCAGTAGAAGGGAAGATTACTCTCCCCTATGCGGTCTTGCCCCTTCCTGGAGGAGCCTATTTGATTGCAGACACGGGTAATCATCGGGTGCGAAAGATTGCTCCCGATGGTATCCTTTCTACAGTGGCTGGCAATGGTGATTTAAGCTTAGTTGAGGAAGTTAAAGCCACAGAGGCCGGGTTAGGTCAACCTGTTAGTCTGGCTTGGAGTCCGGATGGGAGCTGGTACATCGCTGATCGAGAGTTGAATGTTGTTTGGAAGGTGACACCGGATGGAATCCTTCACCGCTTTGCCGGAAAGGGAGGGGTAGGAGCCGATTTCTCTCAAGGGCCGCCTTCTTCCAACGGTGAGACTCCCTCCGCAAGGGAGGTAGAGTTGAGGGAGCCTTCCGGGGTGGCGGTGAGTCCCCAAGGGGAAGTCTACATTGCCGAGCGCTCCGGGCATCGGATCTACCGGGTGACCCCTTCCGGGTTTATAGAGCGTATAGCCGGCACGGGGCAACCCGGCCTGGCTAAAGACGGAGATCCTCTTTTGACCTCTCCTTTAAGAGAACCTACTGCCTTGGCTTTTGGACCGGATGGTCGGCTTTATGTTGCGGAAACAGGGAACCATCGAATCCTTGCTTTGGATCTCTCCTCTCAGCGAATCTCTGTGATTTTAGGATCGGGAGAACCTGGGAGCATTTTGCCGGAAGGGAGATCTCCCCAGGAAGTGACCTTGAATCACCCCGAAGGATTGGCCATAGATGCTGTTGGTACCCTTTTTGTGGCAGATACAGGCAATCATCGAATCTTGAAGCTCATCCCCCAGGGGAAGGTTTCGGTAATTGCTGGGCAGGGGGTTCCGGGGTTTGGAGGGGATGACAGTTGGGCTGTCGAGGCTTTTCTTTTTGAGCCGAGAGGGTTAAGTCTGGATGCGGATGGGAACTTGCTGATTGCGGATTCGATGAACCACCGGGTGCGTTTGATTGGCAAAGTAGGGGAGATGAAGGCTCAGTATCGGGCAGGGGACCTCAATGGGGATGGCCGGTTGGATTTGCGAGACGTTGTGATAGCTCTTCGGATTGCCATCGGTATCAGCTCTGCTACCCCTATCCAACTGCAAGTGGGGGACGTAGCCCCCGTTCAGCGGTTTGCCGAGGCTCGAAAGATCGGTGATGGGAGAATAACTTTGGCGGATGTCCAACGGCTTTTACGGAGGGCCGTGGGAATTGAGCCAGACCCCTGGCCCTGAGAGAGCTAAGAATTTCTGAAGCGATGCTCTAGGAGATTGAGGGTGGGAGGTTTTAATCGCACCTTAGTGGTACTGAAACTCGGAGAAGCGCACTCCTTTCGGCCTCGGGAAGAAAAGCCGACGGTGGGACTCGAACCCACGACCTATCGCTTACGAGGCGATTGCTCTACCGCTGAGCTACGCCGGCTTTTTTATTCAAAAGAAAAAGGTGCCGGGACCCAGACTCGAACTGGGGACACCGTGATTTTCAGTCACGTGCTCTACCACCTGAGCTATCCCGGCACTCTCCACCAGCTCTCATTATACCAAAGGTTTCTCCAGTCTGCAAGGCCTTAACCCAGTGGTTCTCCTTTTTCTCACTTCTTGAGATTTAGATCCGGATGGACTAACTGCCTACCGCGGAGGGAATCGTTTCTTCTGGAGGGGTAGGAGTTCGGTTTTGACTGAGCTGATGAAATAGATCGAGGTAATCCACAGCGACGTTGTGCCAGGTAGTGCGTCTTCCGTAGCGGTAGGCTTCTTCCTCCAATTGGTGACGGAGGGAGGGGTTGCTAAGAATCTGGTCTATCCCTTCTGCGAGAGCCTTGGGATCTCGGAAGTCTGCCAGAAGCCCCCTCCCAGGTCTCAGCACGGATTCAGCGTAGAGATAAGGGGTGGAAACGATGGCCTTTCCGCAACCTAGAGCGTAGGAGAGTACACCGCTAACAATCTGGTCTGGGTTTAAATAAGGGGTTACAAAAACATCCACCGCGTTTAAGTAGAGAATAATCTCCTCCAGGCTGAGATAGCGGTTTTCAAAAACGACATTACGCTCCAGTTTAAGATCATGAACGAGAGCCAGTAAGCTGTTGCGATAGACCTCACCATATTCTCTCCGGTGGACGGGGTGAGTCTGTCCTAAAACGAGGTATACGATATTAGGATGTTTCTCCTTCAGCAGAGCAATGGCCCGGATCGCATACTCAATCCCTTTACCAGGAGAGATGAGGCCGAAAGTTCCCACTACCTCTCGGCCTTCCAAACCAAAGTTCGCTTTCGCTTCCTCAAGAGGCATTCGACGGATATTGGGCACCCCATGGGGGATAATGACAAGCTTGGAGACATCCACGTTATATTTCTGAGCCAGGATGTCTCGGGCAATGTCTACCATAGCCACCACGCGATCGGAGTATCGGAAAATCTCTTGAATAATCCTTTTTTGGTTAGAGCTGGGCTGGGTGAGAACCGTATGCAGAGTAGTTACCATCGGCTTTTTCACCCGAGATAGGAACTCTAAAAGGTATTCACCATCCGGTCCGCCGTAGATACCGAACTCGTGTTGGATGCTGACACCATCCAAGTGCTTTTGACGGTTAACCCATTCGGCAGCTTCAAGATAGCTCTCCCATTCATTCTGCTGGAGCTGGAACTTCACCCGGGTGCGATCGTAGCGATGGATCGCTCCCTCCTCATTGATGGCTATAACACAAGGTTCCGAGAAGGGAACAAACTTATACATCGCATCGAGAAGGTCCTTGGTAAAGGTGGCAATTCCGCATTCTCGAGGAGGATAGGTGGACAAAGTGCAGACATTGATGCGATTCAGCAGTTCTCTTAAGAAGGGGAACATAAAAAGTTCTTCTTTGCCGTCTTTCATAGCAACACCTCCTGATGAGGGGAAAAAAGCGTTAACGGATTTCCCTCTCTTCCTGTTAGCCTTTCGCTTCTAACTCTGAAGGGAGAGATTGATCCGGCAATAAAGGAGGTTAAAGATGGTTTTTTATAAAGGGTTTAAGGGTGGGAAAGACTCCCTGTTAGATTATACCCTTTTCGATTCGGGGGTAAACGAGGAGGAAGCTAACTGAGATTCTGCTCCTTGCGGTACCGTTCTAGCTCGAGGGCGACAACCGTTCCGGTGACATCGGCGAGGTGGGCAACCTTGTCAAGGACTCGGGCGAGATAGCGGGCATAACGCTCCTCTTCATCCGGGGTCCTGGGTTTCGGAATTCGGTTTAGAAAATCAGAGATAGCGGCCACTGCCTGCCTAAGGTACTTAGCTCGGTTTTGGGGCAATTGGCGAAGGGGAGTTTGAGTAAAGAGACTATAAACTTGATCGGAGAGAGTTTCCCAAGAGGCTTCAAGGAGGGCTTCCTGAGCCCTTTGTTGGAGTCGGGTTTGCTGGGCCTGGGAGGCGATGGCCTCCCGCTGTTTAATAAGATTCCAATCCTCTAGCCCCGCACCGTCAATTACCCGAACCCTGAGGTGTTGTCCTGTCAGTTCTTCTAAAATTGCCTCAATTTTCTTTTGGTTATCGTGGGAGTGGACGTGACTAGAGAAGTAAGAGAGCTCAGGAGGTAATCCAAGAACCAGCAGGTCTCCTTCAAGGGCGATGGGAACTACTGCTTCCAGAGCTTGCCAGAAGGAGGGTTGGAGGATTCTCTTTTTAATTTCGCTGACGGTACGGTTCCATAAGTTGTGAAGGTCGAGGTTGGTGTTGGTGCTCATTGGTGTACCTCCGCGTTCTTCTGCCTCCAGTTTAGTGGGAGTACTCAGGTGCGTCAAGTCAGGCGAGGTGTAGGGTCAGGAGGGGAGCTCCAAGCAGTCTATAGATGAGCAGATCCTACCCGATAATCAGAGGAGGGGGGTAGAGATCGGGGAACGTTTGTTTCTCAATCTTGAATAAGGCGTAATATTATGGTAGAATAATATTGGGTTCACTATCCCCTTAGGTGTTTTCTTCTTAAGAAAAGAGCTGGTTTCTCCTCTTGTTGGGACGGGTTGAAAAGGTTACTCCTAACTTTTCTGTTCATTGGGACAAGCGAAGGACTTGCCCCTTCACCCCTGGTAAGAGGAAGGGTTTTGATTGGTAGACCTTAGTGTTCCAATTACACCATTGTGGTATTGAAATAGGAGATGCGGAGAGTGACTGAGGATTTGCTTTCCCAAAACCAGGAAACGGAAGAAACGGTTTACGATGCTAATTCGCTTCAGGTGTTAAAAGGCCTCGAGGCAGTCCGAATGCGGCCTGCGATGTATATCGGGAGTACGGGGTCCCGAGGCCTCCATCATCTCTTCGTTGAGGTGGTGGATAACTCTGTTGACGAGGCTTTGGCCGGGCGATGCAGAAACATAGAAGTTGTGATTCATAAGGACAACAGCCTTACCGTGGCGGATGATGGCAGTGGGATCCCGGTGGATATTAACCAAGAGACTGGTTTACCCGGCGTAGAGGTTTGTATGACGATGCTCCACGCCGGAGGAAAGTTCAAAAAGTCTGGCGGAAGTGCTTATAAGGTCTCCGGGGGTTTACACGGAGTGGGGGTATCTTGTGTCAATGCCCTCTCTGAGTGGCTTGAGGTGATGGTTCGGAGGGATGGTCGAATCTGGTACCAGCGTTATGAACGGGGCCAAAAGGTTACTGAATTAATCCCCATCGGCAAAACTAAGGCTACGGGAACAACCGTTACCTTCCTGCCCGATTCCCTCATTTTTGAAGAAGTGGAATGGCACTCAGATTTTATCCTCCAAAGGTTGCGTGAGCTCTCCTACCTGAACAAGGGCCTTCGAATCACCTTCTTAGATGAACGGGTAGAAGGAGAGCCAGTCGTTTTTGAATATAAGGGAGGCATCGCCTCTTACGTTGAGCACTTGAACCGAAATAAGGATCCTCTTCACAAAGTAATTTACTTCTTCCTTCGCCGGGAAGACTTGGACGTAGAGTTGGAAGTGGCTCTGCAATATACCGATACCTACCAAGAGAATATTCTCTCTTTTGCTAATAATATTAATACTGCTGATGGAGGGACGCACGTCTCGGGTTTTAAGACTGCCCTCACGCGAGTGATCAACACCTATGCTCGCAAAGTGGGGATCCTTAAGGAGAAAGACCCGAATTTTCAGGGGGAAGATGTGCGGGAGGGGTTGACCGCTATCGTTTCGGTTCGGCTTCCTAATCCTCAATTTGAAGGTCAAACCAAAGGCAAGCTGGGGAATTCCGATATGGAAGGTGTGGTCAACTCTTTGGTAGGGGAGGCTTTAGCCGAGTACTTTGAGCAGAACCCCTCGGTAGCCCGCCGGATAGTAGACAAGGCCATCACAGCGGCCAGGGCTCGGGAGGCTGCCCGCCGAGCCGCCGAGCTAGTAAAACGGCAAAGCGCTTTGGAGAACGCCTCTCTGCCCGGTAAACTCGCCGACTGCTCAGAACGGGATCCCTCCAAGTGTGAACTCTTCTTAGTAGAAGGGGATTCCGCTGGAGGGAGTGCTAAGCAGGGGAGGGATAGAAAATATCAGGCGGTTCTTCCCCTCCGAGGGAAAGTTATTAACGTGGAGAAGGTTCGGGTTGACCGGGCTTTAGAAAACGAGGAGATCCGGGCCTTGATCACTGCTCTGGGTACCGGCTTAGCGAATGGTGTTGCGGAAAACCCCCGAAAGAACGGCAACTCTAATGCCGAAAATGGAGGAGAAGAAGAGAATTCTAAAGGGAAGTTCGATATTAGTAAGCTCCGTTACGACCGCATTATTATTATGACAGATGCTGACGTAGATGGTGCCCATATTCGCAATCTGCTCCTCACCTTCTTCTTCCGTTATCTACGACCCTTGATCGAAGAGGGGCATATCTATATCGCTCAGCCCCCCCTCTATGAGATCCGCGCGGGAAAGGAAGTCCGCTATGCTTATTCAGATGCGGAGCGAGACCGGGTGTTGGAGGAGTTTAAGGGCAAAAATGTGATGGTTCGCCGGTTTAAAGGCTTGGGGGAGATGAACGCTGAACAACTAGCCGAAACGACAATGGATGTAAACACCCGAACCATCTTAAAGGTCTCTATTGAGGATGCGGCTCTTGCAGAAGATATTTTCAGCGCTTTAATGGGGGAGAAGGTACAACCCCGGAAAGAGTTTATAGAACAACACTCCCGAGAGATCCGGGATGTGACCGAGTTGGACATCTAGTAATGGCAGTTCTCTCCGATAGGGATATTAAACGGTGTCTTCGGGAAGGGGTTATTCGGATAGACCCTCTTCCGGATTTTGAGGAGGCTCTAGGTCCTTGCTCAGTGGACCTCCGCCTGGGCCGAACCTTTCGGGTCTTTGAGCATAGTCGATGCCCTTATATTGACATCCAGCAGGCTCCCAATATTGAGGATTTTATGAGGGAGGTAGTGGTAGAGGAGGGAGAACCGTTCATTATGCAACCTCGGGAATTCGTCCTTGCCACCACGATTGAATGGATTGAGCTTCCCGATCATATCCTGGGGAGGTTAGAAGGGCGCAGTAGCTTGGGTCGTCTGGGGATCATCGTTCATGGAACTGCCCCCCGCTTTGACCCGGGTTGGCGGGGCAATGCTGTGATGGAGCTAGGCAATATCGGTCAGTTGCCTGTAGCTCTCTATCCAGGAATGCGAATTTGCTCAATGACCTTTGAGGAGCTTACCTCTCCTGCTGAGGTCCCCTATTACAGGCGCAAAAGCGCAAAATATAAGAACCAGGCGGGGCCTTTAGGCAGTCGCTTAAGCAAGGAATAAAGGAGTAGGGATAACTACGAGAGTTCCCCCTGCCCGGGGCCTTCTTCCTGTAGGCCTTTAAAACCTCAAGCTTCCCTCCAAAGTGTACGCGGTTACCCCTCGATCATCCGTCAGAAAACCTAGCTGGAGCTGGCGGGTAATTCGATATCCCACTTTTGCTTGGAAATCTTGCCGAGGTCCTGCTAGGAAGCGACGGAGGGAAATCATCCAATGGGTTCCGATGTCTTTGCTAATGAGTAACTCTACAGGTGCTCCAAAGTCTACCACAAGGGTGAGCTCACTCAATCCAAGAGCTCGGGCGAAGGCTTCAGTCATCGGGTCAATCACTTGAGGGAGTACGGCACCGGTGAAGACGCGAGCCAGCTCTTCGCGGAAAATGCGCTCCGCATTAGGGCCTCCTTGCATTAGGGCTTGGAGGGAGGGGATATGTCCAACCACCGCGAGAATCTGCATCTGAGATAAATCCGGGGGATCTGAAGTCGCTTCTAAATGGGGGTTTTCCAAAGGTCCTGAGAGGGCGATCCGGATTTGGTACCTCTCTCTTTGGCCCGTAGCAGGAGAGAGTGCCCGCACTGTTGACCGGGCGACCAGACTTACATTTGTTCTTAGAGGAAGAGGCGGTTGATAGGTGATGGAGATCGTTCCTCCAGGGTCCAGTCGGAAGCGCTCGATGGCCAAACGAACCTCACCCCGTTCCACAACAAGATTTCCTGTAAGGAGGGGGGCTTTATCCCGTTGGGTTTGGAAGTTGAACTGGCCGGATAGGAGGGCACGGAGAGGCCCCCGGCGCATCTCGAACTCGGGGCCTATCAGAACCCTGATTTGGGTCTCTAAAGGTAGGAGAGGGATAAAACTCGCCTTCTCTAAAGTTGTCTCGACAGGGAGTATAGCCCTGCCTCTCAGCAGACGTAGGTCCCCTGTTAGCCTGGGGTTATTTAAACTCCCTTCTAGCAGAAGGTGGGAGTTTAAGTCGGCTAAAAGTTGTTCCCCCATCCCTGTCAAGTTTTGAGCGGATACTTTGAACCCCTGACTGACGAGCTCCACTTTAACAGGGCCTTTAGGGAAATGATTCAGCGACGCTTGTCCGGTGAGGAGAAGTTGTCCGCCTAAATTGTTTTTAGCCACAAATTGGGAGATTACCACTCGATCTCCCAGAAAATCAATCCGGGCTTCCAGATTTTCCAGGGTGGTTTGGCTCCGCGCGAATTGAATCTTCCCCTTTTGTACGGCTAAGAAACCTTCTGCCCAGGGGTTTTCTGGAGTGCCAGTGATGTGAAGGTTCCCAGTCACCGGGCCAGACGCTTCGGAGATCAAAAGTTCCGGAGGGAGGACACCATTCCCTCTAGAAGGGGGTAGGGTTGCGGGGAGCATTGGGCTAAGGAGCTTAAGGAAACCTAGATCCTGTTGCTCAACGGCGATATAAAGATCAAGCGGCTGATCTTTAACTACCTGGAAAGGCTCCGTTTCAATAGGAACGGACCCATAGGCAGAGAGTTCGTAACCCTGCTTAGATAACACCAAGCGATCAGCGATCAAGCGATTATTTTTTAAAGTAACCCCGGAGAGGGAGACAGCGTCGAAAGAGACCTTTTCCAGGTTTACTTCTCGGGCAAAGGCTGAGGCAATCACCTGGGGCTCGGAGGGGTCGCCTTTTATGTCTACGTTAATCGTGGCTTGCCCACGGAGAGGGAGGGAGAATCCGGCCAGCTTTGCCAGGGTTGAAAGCTCCACATTCCTGGCGTCAAGAGAGAAGTCGAGTTCCCCGTTAGGGAGGGTTTGCCCGGTTGCCCGGAGAGTCATTTCCCGGGAGGTGGCAATAAGAGAGCGGAGGTAAAGCCGGCGATCAGCCAAGTCGAGATGGGCTTGGATTGAGTCTACATTCTCATTGGCCACTCTGAGTTTTGCCAGGTTGAAGAGAGCAGTCCCAGAGGGATTATCCGCTTGGCCTGTAAGCTGGAGAGAGAGATCGCTGTATCCACCTACAGAGGAAGGGATGCGGCGGATCCATTGAAGCAACCGTTTTCCTGAAGGGTGGTGCTCTAAAAAAGGAAGGTTTTTCACCAAGCGCAGGAGGGAGGGGACATAGGTTTGGGTCAAGGTAACCCTCAAATTGAGAGGGGCTGGGCCTGCGGCCTGGCCAAAGGCTTGGAGGGCGAAGTCTTTGCCTGAGAGAACTGCATCAGTGAGGTAGAGTCCCTCGGTGTCTAAATGGAAGTTGAGGTGGGCCGAACGAAAGCGCTCTGTTCCTAGAGTTAAGGAGGCAGCTTCTACAATCCCTTGGCTTTCTATAGATTTGGGAGATTTGACGAGTAGCCATCGCCCGGATAGTCGCGCGTCGAAGGGGCGAGGAAGCTGAGAGAGGAATTCCCGAAGGTTAGAGGCCCCCGGTGAGGTTAAATAAGGACTCTGTTCCAAGGATTCCAACAGAGGCTTTAGAGGGATCTGGGAGAATTCTGTTTCCGCTTTATAGGACTGGGTAAGGAGATCCCATTGAAAATCTTTAACCTGGAGAGAGCCTTCAGATTGGGCGAGGAGAAGATTTTTGACCTCCCTATACTGAGGGGCTAGGGTAAAGATTCCCTGAGCGTGATCAAAGATCGATCGGTTCAGTACCAGGGGTTTAGCATCAATCAAACCCTCAAACACTAGGCGTTTCAGAGGGCCTTGAAGCCGCAAAGTTACATCCCCTTTTCCATCAATCGAGGCGTACTTTTCTATAAAGGGAGAGAATTCCCTAAGGGGAAGGTTCTGACCGGCAAGAGATAGAGAGAGGAGGTTATGACGAAGGGAAACTGCTCCGTGGAGGTAGGCTTCCCCCTTTTGAACTCGCATTTGAGTGAAAACTAAAGAACCCTTGCGGTAGAATATGATCCCTTCCGCGGAATCGAGGGGAGGGAAGTCACCCAAGCGGAGGTCTCGAGCGGTGATAGAGCCGGTTACTTCAGGTGAGAAGGGGGTCCCCGTTACTTTAATCTGACCCTCCGCTATCGCCTCCCCCTTAAGAGGGATCTTAAGGGATTGGAGAATGGGAGCCAGGGAGACGTTGCTATAAGTTGCGTTAATCCCTAAAAGAGGAGGCGGACCTGAGAGAAGAGAAAGGCTCCCGGTGAAAGTCGCCTGCCCTCTCTGGGTCTTTATAAACCCCTTTTGGAGGGTCATTTGGAGGAGATTACCTTGGAATTGGAAGGCAAAGCGATCGAGCACCAAGTTGCGGTAGTGGAATTGAGTGGAGAAAGCAGTTCCCGCGATAGAGGGGTTCCTTCGCGGACCAGAAATCTGGAAGGAGGAGGAGAAGGTTCCCGAAAGGCCTATCTTTTGTCCGTCTGGGAAGAGAAGGCGGAGAGGAAGATTGTCTGCTCTGCCTCTTCCGTTTATCTCCTTTTCGGAGATGAGGCCTTGGAAGGAGAGATGACCTCCTGCCGAATAAAAGTGGCTGGTAGTTAGCTGGAACTCTGAACCTCTCCAGGTTCCCTGGAGGTTTGCCGAATCCCAAGGCCATCGCTTGTATTGCCCCTTCTTAGCTGCTATGGAGAAGCGCCCTTGCCGACCCCCTTCTGTCCTTAGCCAGAAGCGAGCGGCCAATGTTCGGAGGTTAGGGAGGATGATGTTATCCCCCCGGCCTTCCATCGTCAGAGTAAAATTCTCTCCCCGACCAGCAAGGGAATATCTTCCCGATATCTGACCCTCTGCTTTTATGCCTCGGATAGGAAAAAGGTGTAAGGGGAGGAGGTTTATGCTCCCACTGATTTTCCATAAGAGAGGGTGTTGATTAAGGGCTATTGTTCCTTTGGCAAGCAGGGTGCCCCCGCTAATCTGGGCGGATAGAGAGGGAATCTCCAGCAGTTGGGGGGTTAGTCTAAAGGTGCCTTGACCAGAAGAAAGAGAGAAATTTTTCCATTGGAGGTGTGAGAAGACAAAACGCCCTTGATTTTGCAGGGAGGAGGGAGCACCAGTAACCCTTCCTTCGAGGAGAAGCCTTCCTGATTGAGGAAGAGGTTGAAGGCGATCCGGTAGAGAGAGAGACTGGGTTAATGAGGGGATAGTGGGAATCAAAAGACGAAAGCCCAGGTTGCAGAAAGGTTTCGGTTTTAAGAAGATGGAACCAGAGGTAGAGAAGGGGATATTTCCCAGCCTTCCTTGTGCAGATAAGTATAACTTTTGATCATAAAGCTTTAACAAAGAAAAAGGCAGGGCTAAAGTTTTCCGAAGGGGTTTTCCGACAAGATCAATCCGACCTCCTTGAAGTTGGCCAGTTATTCGGGACAGTTGAAGTTTTCCTTGGTGGATGGGGATAGTGAGAGTGATTTGGGCAATTCCTCGGGCGATAGTTAGAGGGAGTCGAGTTTTTATCCGCTTTTGCCACGAGTCCAAAGGGAGGTGATCCCCAGAAAGATGGACGATTCCTTCCCGCTGGGCGGAAGAATAAGTACCTGTTAGCCGGAGGAAACCCGTAGAGGGGGAGGTTCCGGAAAAGGCGAAGGTCAATCCGCCTAAGGGTTCTCCCTGAATTTGGCCTTGGAGGTGAAGGAATCGAAGTTCCAAGGGAGAGTGGAGGTAGGGGTAAGGGAAGGCATCTCGGATCCGGAGTTGACCCTCCTGGATCCCTATGACTCCTTGGAAACGGGAAGGGGGTCTTCCTGGAATCGGCTTCAGTATCTGCTGGAAGTTCCATCTTCCCGAGGAGGACCTTGAAAGGTAGAATTGAGGGCGGAGAAGTTTTACTTGGTCAATACTACCCTCCAAATTAGAGGGGTTAAGGAGGAGGCCCCAGAGACTGATCTTCACTTCTACCTGGGGTGCGGTGAACAACGGCACCTGGGGGAATCCTTTGAGGAGGAGCTTAGTTTCCCGGAAAGTAATCTTACCCCAAGGGTGAATAATGACTTGGCTAACTTCTAGGGGATGGCCCAACCGGGCTTGGAGGGTTCGGAGGAGGATTTGGGGAGCCTCATGCTGGAGGTCATAAAGGCGCTTGCTCAATATGACGCCAACAACAATCAGAAGGCTTAAGAGGACAACCCGGGTTAACCTTCGGGAGATCTTCGGATGTTGCTGCATAGCGATTGTGCCTACGAAAGGAGGTTTAATGGAGGTGGGCTAAAGAATCCTCCCTTCTATCAGCTCTTTTCCCTAATCCTCCATCTCTCTCCTGCAGGGTTTACATAAGCCCTTCGTATTCCTTGGTGAGCATAGAAATACTTACCCCTTTGAATCATCGGCAAAACTTGGGATAGACGGGAGTCTTCAGTGACCAGGACCACCGGTTGGGGGGAGTACCATAAGCGAAGAAATTGATCTTTGGATAACCAAATCTTGCGGTCTTCCGAAAAGCGAGATCCGAATTCATATTCGGGATGCCCGTTCACAAGATATACGGGTTGGTCAAGGTAGTATCCTAAACTGGAGGCGATCCAGAAGTCACCGTTAAAAACCACTGTAGCTTGTTTCCCAAAGTCTTTCCGAAGACGCTCTGCCAAAGGTTTCATCGAGAGGTAAGGAGAGAAAGGCTCGATAGACTTCACTACTACTTGGTCAAAACAGCCCATCATCAGAAAGGAGACCAGTATCAAGCCTTTCCAATTTCTCCTCGCCCCTATCCGAGCCATTAAAAGAAAGCCTAATCCAAGGGAGAGACTCGCTCCCAAGAGGGAGAGGCGTAGGGGGGAAAGATTTTGGAGGCTCAGGGTATCCATTGGACCGAAGACGGTCACCCGGGTGATGTCTTTAATTAAGGAGGCCTTTTGTTGGGGTTGGGGAGGGATTGAAAAAAACAGGCTTAAACCTATCCCTAAAATAGCGACGCCTAGAGTGGTCCAGCCTCTCAGAATCCAGGCGCTTGGGGGCCTTTCGGAAGGGGGGTGAAAGTTTCTCAGCAGGATTTCGGATAGGAGGATGGCGAGGGCGGGGTAGGAGGGGAGGGTATAATACTCTAAGCGGGCTGAGACGGTAAAGAAAAGAAACCAGCTGGCAACCCAGATGAGTAACAGTGAAGAGAGGTCAGCTGAAGAGGTCTTGGCACTAGAAATCTTCAAACCGTTTGGGGGAAATCCTAGGAGGAGGGGGGTCCAAGGGAGCCACCAGACAAAGTGAAGTAAGAGGAAGAGCGGACGAGGAGTGGAGACAAAATCTTTGGGGAAGTGATGGCCTAGGAAACGGAGGAGGTGTTCATTAACAATGTAGTACTCCAGCCAGCCGGGGTTATGTAGGCTTGCCATAAGGTGCCAAGGCCCGGTGATAAGAAGGAAGAAGGGGAAGCCTATCGCAGGCTTGAGCTGATAGAGAAGGGCTGTGTCCTTTTTAAGGCCCATCCATAGGAGGAGGGTTAGTGTGGGGATTGCAAGTCCGATGACCCCCTTTGCCAATAAGCTCAAGGCCAGCCCTATCCAAAAGATCAGAGGAGGCCATAGCTTGCTCTTTTGCTGAAGGGTGAGAACTAGCCCCAGCAAGGCCAGGTTGGTGAAGAGCACGAGGAAAGCATCCGCCATTAGGGTTCGGGTGAAAAGGTAGGAGCCACTAAAAGTGAGAAAGATCAGACCGCTGAGGAAACCTCCGGGCTGACCTAAAGTCCTTTCTCCAATGGCTGAGGTCACTAAGCCAGAGAGGACCATTGCTAAAGCTACCGAGAGACGGGGGACATAGTCCTTCTCCCCAAAAAGTTTATAAAGGGCCGCAGTGGCCCAGTACATAAGAGGGGGTTTTTGCAACCGGCGAACGGTGTTCACCCGAGGGGTTACCCAATCTCCGGTTCGGGCGATATACCGGGAGGCGGAAGCGTTTAAACACTCAACATCGTCTTGAAGGGGATAGGAGCCGACGCCTGGGAGGTACAAAAGCAGACCTAAACCGAGAAGCAGGAGGTAGGGGAGGTATCTCCTCATCTTCGGGTTTCAAAGGGTTGAGAGTCTCTCTTCCCTCGGGCCGTGGAGGATTGGCTGATGTTGGCGCAGATAGTGCTGGCGCGTGGCCCTGGCCCGGGCGTAATAATCTTTCAGGGGTTCCAGACCGAATTCCTGGGCGATTTCTGGAGCTGATCGTTGGGGATGATGGGAAATCAGGGCGAAGTAGGCTTCTGGAGAAGCGACCGCAATCTCTACATCCTTTCCATAAGTCTCCCGGATCCGGTCCCAGTGGGAATGGTTGTAGTCTATATGGCAGACTACGTAGTCCAGGTTGATAGTTCGGGTGAGGATAGGTTCATAAGGGGAGGATTCAGCGAAAACTCTTCCTAAGGGGTCTACCATAGCACTTTGTTCCCCGGGAGTCGCCGCAATGATATAAACGCTGAAGTCTAAAGCCCATACTTGAAGGTGTTTTCCCCCTCGATACATTGAGGGGAAGAAGATGACCTCCGGGTGGCCCTTGGCTAGTCCCTCCATAACCTCTCGAAAATTGAGGTCAAAGCAGATGGCAAAGCCGAGACGGCCGAAATCAGTCTCAAAAACAGGGGTTTCAGTGCCTGGCCGAACTCCCTGTTCCATCTCTCCAATAGTAGGGTAAACTTTGTGGTATTTGCCGATCACCTCCCCCTTCCGATCTATCAAGATCGCGCTGTTATAGACCCCTTCGTCCGTTCGTTCCAAGAGGGGGCAAATAATATAACAATGATATTGGCGAGCCGCTTCAGAAAGGGCCTCGGTGGTTGGGCCAGGTACAGGTTCGGCAGACTCGAACCACTCTTTCGAGCCACACCCTAAGCCGGTAAAGGTCTCCGGAAGGCAGATGATATCTGGCTGTTGGTAGCTTGCTCTGTCAATCCATTGCAAAGCCAGTTGGCGTGCTTTTTCTGGCGACCCTTGCATCGGCAGGGAAAGAGTGGTTACTCGTACATATCTCATATAACACCTCTCTTCTGAAGCAAGGAGAATCCCTCTCGATCCTCGAGTTCAAAAAGTGAGGGATGAGTTCAACAAAGACAAATTTCATCTGCAGGCGTATAAAGCCTCCTTCCTGTTCTTCTAGACCTCCTAAGGAAACTGAGCTTAAGGTTTTCCGGTCCCCGGCGCTGGGGAAGGAGCTCCCACTCCTCTTTGAATGATCTTCTCGATCTCCTGGGCCTGCTGTCTCCTTTTGCCTTCGTAGAGAAACCAAGCTCCAATAATCAGCAAAAGAACCACCGCCAGGATAGAGACAACAGTTCCCCAACTCAACTCTCGATTCATCGGCGATCTCCCTTCTCTCACACTAAGGTAGATCCGGGTTTGGAATAGTTCCTTTCCAGTCGTTTTTAGACCAGTGGTAGTCGTAACCTTGTCCATCCCACCAAGGAGCGACCAAGAGGATTTTCCCAACAGAGTAAGTTTTGGCGTGGCCATCCATAAAGATGAAGTTCATCTGGGATTGAGGAGTCCAACCTCGGACCTTAGCGGGGTGTTGTTTCGCATCGGTGAAGCTCCATTGATGCCAAGGCCACATTTCGTGAAAGATGAAGGTACTGGCAGGGTCTTTGAAGTCGCTCTCCTGAAAGATCACTTGGGCGGCAGGAACACCTCCATAGGTATAACCCGGCCAGCAGGTCAAGTAGTGGCGATAATGGTAAGAAGTGGGGCGCATATTGGGCACCAAGTTGGGGTCTACTCCATCATCACTGGGGCAGGCCCACACATTGGGGCTCCGCACATAGCTTTGAAAAACTTGAGTGATCACCAACTTGAAGTTCTTCTGATAGGGTTGGTGACCCTGCAGGCCCTCGTGGCGAAAATCCCCAATCTCTTCAGGGTAGCGGAAGAAGGTGCCATCCCAGTCATCTCGATACATCCCTTCCGCCTTAGCAATTTGTTGCATATTTGAAATGCAAGCCGTCTGCCGAGCTTTCTCCCGGGCTTTGGCGAACACCGGGAACAGAATAGCTGCTAGGATGGCTATGATGGCGATGACCACCAGCAGCTCGATTAAAGTAAAGCCGGTAGGAGGGAAACTAAAAGGGCCTTTGGTTTTCCGCATTGTTACCTCCCTCAGAAACCTAGTGAGAAGTTATACTCCTCACCCCGATTCCCCCTTTAACCGGGGGACTTCGGTGCTAGGGGAATTGGGCTTGAGATCCTTTTCCCTAAAGGGAAATTGGGTCAGCCTTTTTCCTTTTCGGTAAGAGCCGGGAGATTCCTCCTTCTTAAGGGTTGTTTTCAGGACTTGAAGGGGGGTTTGACACAGGTTTCACAAACTTATATACTAGCATAAGAGTGAGACCTGTAGTGATCAAGCCGGACAAGAAGAGATGACGGGAATCCCAAAAGCTTGGAGGGAAGGCAGGGCCTTCTTCTCTCAGAGTTCTGTTAGCATAAGTTGGGAAGTGGAAAAGCTGTTGAGAGAGGCTCCGGTGGGCTACAAGCGCGTTGTGAGTGTTAGCTTAGGGCCTTCCAGCCGGAATAAAACGGTACAAGTGGAATTGGGAGGTACCCCCTTTTGGATTTGCCGGGTGGGAACTGATGGGGATTTTGGCCGATTTCAACAATGGTTATATCACTTGGATGGAAAGGTAGATGCCTTAGGCCTTGGGGGAGTAGATCTTTACATCCATTGTGGAGGGTGGAGGTACACCTTCCGGCAAATCGCTCAAGTAGCCCAAAAAATTAGGCATACCCCTGTGGTAGATGGTAGTGGATTAAAAAACAGCTGGGAGCGAGAAGTCATTACCTATCTGGCGGAGGAGAAGATCGTCCTTTTCAAGGGGAAAAAAGCCTTTATTAGCTCTGCAGTAGATCGCTTTGGGATGGCAGAAGCTTTAGATCAGGCGGGTTGTTCTTTGGCTATTGGAGATTTGATGTTTGGGCTGGGTATTCCTGTTGCCTTGCGCTCGTTGACAGCAGTTAATATCCTGGGTAGAATGATTTTACCTGTCATTGTTCGCCTTCCTTTTCAATGGCTTTATCCTACGGGAGAAAAAGGCGATAAGATTGTACCCAAGTTCACTCACTGGTACCGGTGGGCCGATATCCTAGCGGGGGATTTTCCCTACCTCCGCCGCCATCTTCCGCCACCAGAGGGGAAACCTCTGGCGGGGAAGGTAATGATAACCAATACTGTGACGGATAAAGATGTGGAAGAGTTAAGGCGACGGGGGCTTTCTCTATTGATTACGACCACGCCAGAAATGGAGGGACGCTCCTTTGGAACGAATGTTATAGAAGGGATAATTGTCGCCCTCTCTGGGAAGAGCCCCGGGGAGATGACGCCGAAAGATTATCTCGAGGCGATTCGGCAGCTAAGATTGAAGCCGAGGATACAAACATTGTAGGTGGTTAAGGTGGAGAAAGGGACCTTTGGATTCATCCTTCATCCTCTAAGTGCCCGTCGGGATGCTGGGCGGAAATATCCTATTGCTCGGTACCTCCCGGAGCGGTGGGTGGAATGGGGTTTGAAGTACCTTCAGCCGATGGTGGTCTCTCACATTACGGGGATCAGGTCGGCTACCGGCGCGGAAGCAGAGGGGTGGTTCGTGGCTTGTCCTCTAACGCCTCGGCAGTTGCTGAACCTCCCCCTGGAATGGGTTTATGAGCGAATTTGTCAGGCGGGGAGGTTGTCGGCTGAACGAGGCGCTAAAATCGTTGGGTTAGGTGCCTTTACCTCAGTAGTAGGAGATGGAGGAATCACCATTGCTCAGCGGTTGCCTATCGCGGTCACTACCGGCAACTCCTACACAGTGGCGACGGCGGTGGAAGGCGCTTTATTGGCCGCTGAGAGGGTCGGGATTGACCCTCTCTCAGCGGTTACTGCAGTGATTGGGGCTACGGGTTCCATCGGCCGGACCTGCGCTCTTTTGCTAGCTGATCAAGTAACCGAATTAATTTTGGTTGGACGAGATAAGGAGCGCCTGCGCCTCGTGTCTCGGGAGGTGGAAGAGAGGGGAGGGAGGGTCTCTATCACTACGGATCTCCCCCAAGCCCTGAGAAATGCAGACATCACGATAACCGTCACTAGTGCTATTGATGCCATTATCCAACCCCAGTGGCTCAAAACAGGTTCGGTGATTTGTGATGTTGCTCGCCCCCGGGATGTGTCCCAACAAGTTGCCAGAGAGAGGCCAGATGTGCTAGTGATTGAAGGAGGGGTTGTCGCTGTGCCCGGCCCGGTAGATTTTGGATTCTCCTTCGGTTTCCCTCCAGGGACCAGTTATGCTTGTATGGCGGAGACAATAATCCTGGCTTTGGAGAAGCGGTATGAGAATTTTACCCTGGGTAAGGAGGTGACGCCCGAGCAGGTAAAAGAAATTCACCAGCTGGCCCAAAAACATGGCTTTCGGCTTGCAGGCTTTCGTTCCTTTGAAAAGCCGGTTGAAGAGGAGCAAATAGAAAGGGTGCGGAGGGCTAGAGGGCGAAAGTCTATACCAACCATCTCGTTCCCCTGAAACTTCGATACCCCCAAAAAACGAGGCGTCAACAGGGAACTTTGGGGTCCCGTTATTGTTTAATAAAAGGGGTGACTATCCCTGGGAGATGTTGTGGATAGGGGATAGTCAATAAGAGTTGTTGCTCTCCGGTAGAGGGAGAGAGGAGCCGAAGGGGAATGCCTCCTCTTTGGGCTTGGCCTCATCACCGGAGCTTCAGCGAAAGGATTCGCTGGATAGGATTCCGGTTAGCTAGAAGCTGACCGGCAGAAGAGTTGACATCATAAGGAGATGGAGATGAACGAGGTTCGAGAGATTATTTTAACTGCTGAAGGTCTTAAGAAGGTAGAGGAAGAACTGGATCGCCTTAATGCGAGCCGTCGAGAAGTGGCTCACCGCATTCGGGAGTCGAAGCAGTACGGTGCCTACGGGGATAGCTCTGAAATTGCTTCAGAGTACGAAGACGCTAAGGCCGAGCAAGCGATTATAGAAGGCCGGATTTTTGAGCTCAAGAGCTTGCTCTCTCAGGCCCGAGTGATCCGAGAGGAGGAAGTTCCCACCGACTATGTGGGTGTGGGGAGTCTTGTCACGGTTCGGGATATGGAAACAGGAGAGGAGTGGGACTGGCGCATTGTAGGGCCGATTGAGGCAAGCCCAGAAGAGGATCTCATTTCTTATGAGTCCCCGGTGGGAAAGGCGTTATTAGATGCCCGCGTGGGTGATATCGTGGAAGTCTCTGCTCCTGTGGGTATCCTGCGTTATCAGGTGATGAATATCCGCAAGTAGTTCTATGGCTGTTACTCAAAGTGAATTAATCGCAACCCGGTTGAAGAAGCTCGAAGAGCTGCGGAGAAGAGGATTAGACCCTTTTGCAGTGGAGCGCTACCCTCGCACGCACTCGGCCCAAGCTATTCATCAAAACTTCTCCTCTCTCGAGAACCAAACTGTTAGGATCGCTGGCCGAATCGTTGCCATCCGTCAGATGGGAAAAGCCACTTTTATGCATATCGAGGATATGACGGGGCGTATCCAGATCTATTTCCGGATGAATGACTTAGGTGAGGACCTCTACTCCGCTCTAGAGCTTCTAGACCTAGGGGATTTCCTGGGCGTGGAGGGCTTCGTCTTCCGAACGCGGACCGGGGAAGTGACAGTTTATGTTCAGCAATACACTCCTTTGGTTAAGGCCCTCCGCCCACCTCCCTTGGGGAAAGTGGCTGGAGGGAAGGAGTGGGGGGGGCTTCGGGACGTAGAACTCCGATACCGCTATCGCCATCTCGATCTGATGGCGAACCCGGAGGTCCGTGACCTCTTTATCAAACGAAGCCGAATCCTCTCTGCCATTCGCCGATTCTACGAAAGCCGGGGTTATCTTGAGGTGGAGACCCCTGTCCTTCAAGCCACCGCTGGAGGGGCGGCTGCACGCCCCTTTATCACTCACCATAATGCTCTCGACTACGATTTCCACCTCCGGATCTCCTTGGAACTCTACCTCAAGCGACTTCTCGTCGGTGGATTTGAGAAGGTCTTTGAAATCGGTCGGGTGTTCCGCAATGAAGGCATCTCCACCCGTCATAATCCTGAGTACACTCTGTTGGAGTCTTATGAAGCTTATAGCAATCTTGAAGATGTAATGGAGCTCGTCGAGGACCTCTTTGCCTTCGTCGCCCAGGAGGTTTTTGGAAGCCTCACTATTACTTACCAAGGACAAGAGATTAGTTTCCAAAAACCTTGGCGGCGGCTTAAACTCCTGGAAGGAATCCAAGAAGCCACGGGTATAGGACCTGGGGCCTGGGAAACCCTTGAATCTGCTAAATCTGCCGGAGAGCGGTTGGGGCTTCCAATGGAGAAGGAGCAGAGTATTGGGGGAATTCTCGAGAAGATCCTCGAGAGGTTCGTTCAACCCTCTCTTATTCAGCCGACTTTTGTGGTAGATTATCCTATTGAAACTTCTCCTCTGGCTAAAAAGTGCCCAAATAATCCTCGGTTGGTTCGACGCTTTGAAGCTTTTGTGGCGGGTCAAGAAGTGGGCAATGCTTTCTCTGAGCTGAATGACCCTCTTGATCAGCGGGAGCGATTCTTGTACCAAGCTCATCTAAGGGCCAAAGGAGATGAAGAGGCTCATCCAATGGATGAAGACTTCCTTGAGGCTTTAGAATATGGGATGCCTCCGGCGGGGGGACTGGGCATCGGAATTGACCGAATGGTGATGGTCTTCACGGATCAACCGAGTATCCGGGAGGTAATCCTCTTCCCTCAAAGGAAGCCAGAACGGTAACTGCTCTTAATGGTTTTTATATGAACTTTGAAAAATCAAAGGATTTGCCCCCTTCTGCTCCTTCCCCGCCAAGGAGGCAATGAGATGGGGGATTACGCCCTTTAGGGTGTATTGATTCTCCGCAGGCTTTAGTCTGCGGCTATCGATAATAAGCCTTATTAGAATAATAAAGAGGTTACCTGCTGGTGCTGGAACTCGGTGTCAGAGCCTTTCTCCACGGGTGCCCTTAGTTTTTTTGTAGACCTACAATGAGATGAATCACCGCAGTCACTACTTTACGAAGTGCTGATCCTCCCTAATGGTAATCCCTCCCTCTATCAGAAGTTCCTCGGGCAAGATTTTCTTTTTGGCAGGTAAAGCTATCTTGTTGAAGAAACGATAAGGAGGGGGAGGATTTTTCTCTTTGCTGAGGACCCCAATTTTCGGGACTATTGGAACGTTACTGCTCAGCTCTTCTTCAATGCCTTATTATTTACTCCTTCTCTGGTTCAAGGAGGCTGATAGTCTCCTCGCGAAGAGGGTAGAAGAGGTTCGGTGATATGGATACTCTTCCACAAATAGAGATCTTTGCCATAGGAACTGAATTAGCCTTGGGTAGAATTCTAGATACGAATACTCATTGGATGGCGAGCCAAATAGCCCGATTAGGGGGGATATTGCGTCGGGCCTCCATCTTACGAGATGATTTGGAAGAGATTCAATCTGCTCTTCAGGAGGCTATAGAGCGAGGGTCTCGGATAGTGATCGTTTGTGGGGGATTAGGCCCTACTCCGGATGACGTCACGGTAGAGGCGATTGCCCGCCTAGTAGGAACCTCTCCTATAGTGGATGAAACTATTTTGCAGGAGCACCTCCGAAGGAGAAATCTGAAGAGGAGAGAAGAGGCGACTTCCGGAATGCTTAAGATGGCTACTGTTCCCCAAGGGGCGGAGGTTTATCCCAATGTAGCAGGATGGGCACCCTGCTTTAAAGTAGCCTGGCGGTCTTCCGTAATTTTCGCTTTACCTGGCCCCCCGCGAGAGATGGAAGCCAATTTCCGGGCTTATATTGAGCCTTATCTCTCTCAAGTCTATCCCACGAAAACTTTGGCCCTGCGGGCCTACGTGGCTATGTATGAATCCGAGGTTTCTCCTCTAATGCAGGAAGTAATGGAGCGTTATCCAGGCACTTATCTGAAAGCTTATGTAGCCCTTCGCTCTCAGGATTCTCGGGGGATGCCTGTTGATCTAGTGGCTACAGCAAGTTCAAAAGAAAAGGCGATCGTTCTCCTTGCGCAGGCCAAAGATTTTTTTGCTGATCTTGTTCGGGCTAGAGGTCGGGAAATATGGTTTGAGGGGGCTGAGGGTGAAGGGTCGGTGCTCGAGAGGAACGCGTCTTAAATGGTGCGTTTTGTCCTTGTATTCGGTGGGTTAGGGCTGTTAATGCTATTTTTGGGAGTTGGGGTAGGGTTCGCTTTGCAAATTAAGCCAGGGGAATTTCGCCGTTTGGCTTGGTTATTTCGATGGTACTGGGCCTTGGTTTTAGGAGGGGCTTTCCTCGGTTGGTATCAGGGACAATCTATGGGTCAAAGCGTTTCCTTGGGCCTCAACCTGCTCTCCGCACTCTTCACTATCCTTTGCTTCTACTTGGGAGTTTCTTGGGGGGCGAAAGTGGGCCTGCAGGAGAGGAGAAGGAGGAAGTGAAATGAGAGGAGGGATTATGCTCCTTCGCCCAGAGGATTTTGAGGAATTGGGGGATTTCCTTCGCCGATACCTACCCTATGACCGGGACCTCCTGACGGATGAGGTGATTCGAGAGAAGATCTGGGAAGATGATCACTACCGAGATGACTTCGCTTTGGTGGTTCGTCATCTTGATCGAATCATTGCTTTCGGCTTTGGAGTGCCTGGATTGGATAGGGAGGTGGGGCATTTAAAATTTCTTGTAGTCGCTCAGGAATGGCGGAAGCGAGGGATTGGCTCTTCCCTCCTCGATACCTTGGAGAGCCGGTTGCGTTCGGTCGGAGTGAAACGGCTTTGGGTAGATGAGCGGGTTCCCAATTATCTTAACCCGGGTCTAGACCCCCGCTACACAGAAGGCTTTTGCTTTCTCCAAAAACGAGGGTATGAACTCTTTGGAGAGGCTTTTCATATGAGAGTCTCCTTGGATCAGGATTTTGCCACTGAAGACGAGGAGGAGGAACTAGCGAAGCAAGGGATAAGGGTTTTCCTGGCTCAACCTGAGGATTGGCCCCGAGTTCGAGAGTGGTTGGCTCAAGTCTTCCCTAACTGGGTACCTGAAGTAGAAAGGACTTTCCGTAATACTCCTCCGAGCCTCCATCTGGCCGAGAAGGGGGGTCAAATCATCGCCTTTTCAGCTTATAATGCAATGAATCCCGGCACCGGTTGGTTTGGCCCTATGGGAACAGACCCCGACTTTCGGGGACGAGGTATAGGTTCTGTGTTGTTAAAGCGGTGCCTAAGAGATTTAAAGGCGGAGGGGCGGGATCAAGCGATTATCCCCTGGGTAGGTCCTCTCTGTTTTTATTTTCGGGAGGTGGGAGCAACCGTAAGCCGAATCTTCTGGCGAATGGTCAAGGAGCTCTAAAAGCGAGAAAGGAGGAGAGGCTTACCTCACGCGTTGGGGGTCGAGTTTCAAAGAGGCTTTAAATACTTGGTACCACATCCTCCATTGCCGGCGGGCCTTCGGAGAGAAGGGGCTTTGAAAGGCCCATACCAGAAGGCGAAGGAGGGCGCCTCCAAGCATCATCCTCTTAGCCCATCGAGCTTGTTGGAGAGACTCAAACTTTTGGAAGTAGATCAAGCGACTGCGGTTGTACTCTATAATCATTGCCTCCCGATGCCCTTCACTGCTTGCCCCGTGATAGTGCAATACCCGAGCTTGGGGCTCATACCAAAGCTCCCATCCCTTCTGGCGTGCCCGGCGACACCAATCCGCATCTTCACAATACATAAAGTAAGCCTCATCCAAAAGACCCACTTGCCGAAGGGTCTCCCGGCGGATCATCAGGCAGGCTCCACTTAGCACTTCTACAGATCGAGGTTCTTGGTAATTCCACCAAGTATAAAAGTGCCTCCCGAAAAGGCGCGATCGAGGAAGAGCTTTATCCAGCAAGAATTGTTCAAAAAAGACCGTTAGTAGGGTAATATCAGTGGAACAGGAGGGTTGGGTTTGACCCGAGGGGAGAATTAACTGTCCCCCCACCGCTCCAGCTTCGGGTTTATTGCGGAGAAACTCCACCAGAAAATCCAGCGCTTGGGCTTCTACTTCCGTGTCAGAATTAAGGAGGAGGAAGTAGTCCCCTTGGGCTAACAGAAGGCCCTGGTTGTTCGCCCGGGCATATCCTAGGTTTTGGGGATTACTGATTAAGTGCACTTGGGGAAATTCTTCCGCTACCATTTCGGGACTACCGTCGGTGGAGCCGTTATCTACGACAATTACCTCCTGGAGGCCGGAAAAAGGAAGGCCGCGTTTAAGGATAGGATGGGTTTGTCTTCCTTGAAGGGAGAGCAGACATTGGCGAAGCAGGACACGGGTATTATAATTCACGATGATGATGGAGAGATCCATTTCTCCTAAGACTGGTGGCTGAAGGCAATATAAGCGTTGAGTACCTCTGGAGTAGGCCCATCCGCTCGGAGGACTCCTTGGTGGAGCCATAAGCAACGAGGAGCCACACGTCGGATTGCTTCCAAATCGTGAGAGACAAAGAGAATGGTTCTCTCCTCTTCCTGGAAGGAGTGAATCTTCTGGTAACACTTCTGCTGGAAGGCTTCATCTCCCACCGCAAGAACTTCGTCTACCAGGAGGATGTCGGGCCGGGTTTGGACCGCTATAGAAAACCCTAACCGCATTACCATTCCTGCTGAGTAGGTTCGAAGAGGGGCATCTATAAAAGGTTCTAGCTCTGAAAAGGCAATAATATCCTCCAAACTTTGGTCAATCTCCCTTTTAGAGAGACCAAGGATCGCCCCATTTAGGTAAATATTTTCCAGGCCTGTTAGATCGGGGTGGAAACCTGCTCCTAATTCTAGAAGGGAGGCCACACGCCCCTGAACGGCGACTCTCCCCCGAGTTGGTCGGTAAATCTTACTCAGGATGCCTAAGAGAGTGCTTTTACCTGACCCATTTTTCCCCACAATGGCTACGGTTTCTCCCGGCTCAACAGAGAAAGTAACCCCTTTAAGGGCCCAGAGGACTTCCGTTCGCCTTCTCCAAAAGCGGATCAGGCGTTCTTTGAGGGATCTCCCTCCTAGATGAGGGAGCTTAAAGCTCTTCCAGAGGTCTTCGACTAGGATGGCCGGAGAGGTTTTCACAGAAGTTCCGCGAATTCCCATTTCCTGCGATTGAAGAAAGCGTACCCGAGTAATCCTACCAGAAGGCAAGTCAACGTTGTGATCCCCAAAAGAAAGGGATCTAAGGGCCTTGGGTCAATGGGTTCTGCTCCTGCGAGGAGCACCTTTTGGTAGAGAATGATCAAATGGGCCATAGGATTCAACCGGTAGAGAGTGAACCATTCATTGGGAACGAAGTTGGAAGGATAGAGCACCGGCGTAACGTAGAAGAGCAGGCTAAGTAGGACTGAAGTTAAATATTTAATGTCCTCATAGTAGACATTCAGGGCCGAGACAACCAAAGCCAATCCCGAGGTCAACAAGAAGTGGAGGAGGATAACAAAAGGGAGGAAGAGCAGAGCCGGAGTAAAGCGGATTTTCACCAGGCTGGCGTAAAGAAAGAAGATGACCAAGGAGAGGAGGAAATGTACCAGGTTGGATATCACCGTGGACAGGGGAAGAATCTCCCTGGGGAAGTAGACTTTCTTTAGAACGGCAAAGTGGAGGAGAACCGATTGGCTGGCATCCATCAGGGACATTTGGAAGAAGGTCCAGGGGAGAAAGGCGCTGAGCACCCAAGCAGAATAATTCTTGACGTGGATATGAAGCACGATATATTTGAAAACAAACCAGATAACGAGAACCTGAAGGGCAGGGTTAACAAAGGACCAGAGGAAGCCAAGAACGGAGTTTTTGTATCGGAGTTTGATATCCCGCCAAACCAACCGATAGAGGAGTTCATGGTAGCGCAGGAATTCAAGAAATTCCTTGATCACAGATTCATCTCCTGCTTTGGAAAGTCAAGGACAAGAATTTTCTTCTTTTTTAGTTCTCCTCTAGGAGTTTTTAAAGAGGGAGGGTCACTTCCCTTCCGGTTTCTGCGGAACGATAAGCGGCGAGAGCCAGCTCCACAGCTGCTCGACCGTCATAACCGGTTACCGGGGGCTCCTGATTATTACGGATGCTCTCAATAAAGAGGCGCAGTTCGTGGTGATAAGGTTCCTCCTTCTGGAGTTCCTCAGGGGGAACCGTTTTTCTCTCCTCTCCAAAACGGGCATAGCGGAGATTGCCTGCAAAGCCATCATTAGCCAGTGAGCCTTCGGTACATTGAATGCTCATCTGGTAACGGCCGATAGCGTCTGCAATGCTCGAGTGGAGTATCCCCAATGCCCCAGATTTGAAGGTAATCTCTACAAAATAGAGGTCGGGATAGTCGTGGGGGCCGGGGAGAATTTTTCGGGCTTGCGCCATAACTGACCGGGCTTCTCCACAAATATGGCGCATATAATCGAGTTCATGAGCGTTCACTTCCATCAGTATCCCACCGGTGTCGGAGAAACGGGCTCGCCATCCCCGGTCAAAGAGGCCAGCACTCCCCGTGCGGGCCACTGAAATCGCTACGGGAGAGCCGAGATAACCTGAGGTGATAATTTCCCGAGTTTTAAAGAAGGTAGGATAATAGCGGAGAACCTGCCCAATCATCAGCCGAACCTGGGCCTTTTCTGCTGATTCGATCATCCGATCGCAATCCTTTAGAGTTGTAGCCATCGGCTTTTCGCAGAAGATATGCAAACCTGCTTGCGCCGAAGCGACTGCGGGGTCCGCGTGAGCTACTCCCGGGGTGGCTATGATCACCGCGTTTAAAGGAGCCTGGGCGATCATCTCTCGGTAATCCGTGAAGCCTTCTGCCCCAAACTCCTGGGCAGCTGATGCTGTTCGCTCGGAATCAATATCGCAAACCGCAGAGATCTCTACTCCCTCAATTTCTCGAGCCCGGCGGGCTAGGTGAAGGGCCATTCCTCCGCAACCAATAAGACCGATCCTTAGGGTATCCATCTCTTTACCTCCATTCCTCTCAATTTCTCCTTCTCAATGCTTTCTCCTAAACCCTTGTTTTTGCTCCTCTTTCAGGGTTTCCCGCCTTTGGGAAGGAGGTGGAATACTTGACCCCGAACTTAAAATTATGAGAAGTCTATATTAGGAAGTGCCAAAACCCGATAGTTCCCAAGGAGGAATAGACCTTTGATTTTCCGCTCTTTAATTTTATCGT
>CAYSAW010000001.1:7984-230786 GCA_964429225.1 uncultured bacterium | reverse complement strand
AATTTTATCGTTTTTCCTGCTTTGGGGGGGTTCTTTGGCTTTTTCGGCTCCAGAAATGGTGCTTTATCGGGGCGAGAAGCTGGACCCCAACCAAGTTCAGCTGGGGGGATGGGGGAGTGGTGTAGCCCTGGAAACCCAGCGAGAATTCTTTACAGGAAGTCATTCAATCGAGATCCGTACAGATGGATATTATTCGGGAGGCCGAATTGACTTCCTGCAACCAGTAGATATCACCGATGCCTTAGCGGAACCGAACTGCTATTTGGTTTTCACTCTCCGGTTCCGAAATCTCCCTGAGGCCTACGCCTACGGGTCAGACGTGCTGGGTGCCCAGCCAGCTTTTCCCGGTTTTCCCGGATACGGAGGGTCTCCCTATTCTCCTTTCGGATTAGTTCCCGGAGAGGGTTCTGCTCCAATGACAGGCTTCCTCCGAGTCATCTTAGTGGTTAATGGGAAGAAACTGATTGCGGAGGATCAGCCGGTTGACCCCCGGCGTACAGAGAATGGATGGACAACGGTTGCCATCCCCTTAAAGGCCTTTTCTGGCCCTAAGATTGAGGGGAGGGCTTTGCTCAGCCGAATCCTCATCTTTGGAGATCGACAGGATACCATGTACCTGGGAGAGTTGAGAACGGTTGTGGATGATGAGGAGATCACGGTGGACCCTTTGGAGGACCAGGTGGTCTCTGTGGGGGAACCGGTAGAGCTAATGGCTGTGGCTTCGGGAGGGCTGGCCACTTTGGAGTTTATATGGGATTGGGATGCCTCTGATGGTATTCAAGAGGAGGCCTACGGTGAAATCCCTCAGCCTCGGAAGGTCTATCGGAAGTCAGGGGAGTATGTGGTCACCCTCCGCGTCCGGGATCTGAACCGGGTGAAGCCAGAGGCTATGGTCCAAACCACTATTCAAGTTGTGGATTAGTCGTTCAGACCACTCATCTGACTTTGTCGGACGTCTCTGACTCTCTGAGAGAGATCATTGAAAACCTCCTTTTACTCCCTTCTTTTTTAGGCTTTCTCCCTTCAGGTATCTATGGGAGTTGTGGCGGATAACCTGGCGCGGGTTCAGGAGAGGATTGTCCGCTCGGCGGAGCGGGTGGGTCGAAAACCTGAAGAGATCCGTTTATTGGGGGCGACGAAGTCTGTCCCCCTTGAGAGGATCTTTGAAGCGGTGGAAGCCGGTTTAAGGCTCTTTGGGGAGAATTATATCCAGGAGGCCCTGCCGAAAATCTCCGCTTTGGGATCGGGTATTGAATGGCATTTCATTGGGCGATTGCAGAGGAACAAGGCCAAAGAGGCCGTGGAGTACTTTTCAATGATCCAGAGTGTAGATAGCTTGCGGCTGGCGGAAGCTTTAAACCGCCGGGCCGAGCAAGCGGGAAAGCGAATACCTATTTTGATCGAAGTCAACCTAGGGGAGGAAGCCACTAAAGGGGGAGTTCTGGTCTCAGACCTTTTCCCAACTATCGAAGTCCTTCGAAAGTACTCTTTTCTGCAGATTCAGGGGTTAATGGCGATTCCCCCTCTCACTCCTGACCCTGAAGATGCCCGTCCCTACTTCCGTACCCTAAAGACCCTCTTTGACCAGCTCGATAATGAATTCAGGCATTGCTTATCTATGGGGATGAGTCACGATTTCGAGGTTGCTATTGAAGAGGGTTCTACCCTTGTGCGCCTTGGTACCGCTTTATTTGGGCCAAGGCCTAAGTAACTCTTCACCCAGGGAGGAGAGAGACGGTGAATCGTTATTTTGAGGACAAATACCATCGGGAAGCCCCGGAAGAGGAAGCGTATGAACCGGTGGATGGCTGGTTTAGCCGTTTAAAACGCCGTTTAGGATTCCAACCAGAGGAAGCTTATGAGGAAGAAGTGGAGGAATACTCTTCCCGACGCCCCTCCCACCAGCGAATGGTGTTGCAGGTTCATAGCCCTAGGCCCCATGAGATCTCGGTTTGGATGTCACCGAAAACTCTAGAGGATGCGGAAGGAGCAGCTAACCGTTTGAAGGAGAGACGACCCGTACTGTTGAACTTAGAGAATACTGAGGAGAACTTGGCTCGCAGGATTGTGGATTTCATTAGTGGAGTAACTTATGCTCTCGATGGGTATTATCAAAGAGTAGGCGCCAAAGTTTTCCTTTTTACACCCAGTAACACCTTAATCAGTGTTGAGGATGATCTCGACCAAGAGCAGAAGAGCCTCTTTTTCGAGGATCATACCTCTTCGCGCTGAGGCCGACGATGGAAGAGAGAATAGCTATCCTTGGGGCGGGCGCGATGGGGAGTGCAATGGCGCGGGGACTTCTTCAAGCACAAGTCATCCCTCCCCAAAAGATGATCCTTTATGATGTTGCTCGAGAGTATGTCCAGCAACTGGCTCAGCAGTTAGGAGTTATCCTAGCCTCTTCCAACAGTGAAGCGGTTCAGAGAGCTGAGGTTGTCCTCCTAGCGGTAAAGCCCCAGGTTCTGCCTGAAGTCCTGGAAGAGATCCGCCCCGTGATTCAACCCGAACGGCACCTGGTGATCTCTATTGCTGCGGGAGTCTCTCTAGCCACCCTTCAGGGCCGCCTTCCGGTGGGTACTCCTGTGGTTCGGGTAATGCCGAACATCCTTGCTCAAGTCCGGTCGGCTATCTCAGTCTATGCTCTTGGGGATAGCGTCCAAGAGGAGCACTGTCGGATTGTAGAGGAGATTTTCGGAGCAGTAGGTTTAGTGGAGCTAGGGGAGGAGCGTTATATGGATGCCATTACTGGCTTGTCGGGAAGTGGACCTGCTTATGTCTTTATGATGATAGAGGCGCTAGCCGACGGAGGGGTGAAAATGGGGTTGCCCCGGGCCTTGGCCCTGAGACTATCTGCCCAAACAGTGTTGGGTTCTGCTAAAATGGTATTAGAGACCGGGGAACACCCTGCTGTACTGAAGGACAAGGTGACTTCTCCCGGCGGAACGACCATTGCAGGTATTGCAGAGTTGGAGCAAGGAGCTTTTCGTTCTGCATTGATCCGGGCGGTGGAGTCCGCAACTCTCCGCTCCAAAGAGCTCTCGGGGTAATAAAGTGATTCTCCTACTGGTTGAATGGGCCTTCCGCATCCTTTATCTTCTGATCTTTGTCTATGTGATTGCATCCTGGTTTCCAAATCTCCAAGAGCACCCCTCCTTCCGCCTGATTGAAGATATTGTGAATCCCTTGATCCGTCCTATCCGCCGGGTGCTCCATCCTTATCAAAGGAACCTCCCTTTAGATTTCTCCCCTATGGTTTTGATGATTCTCCTCTGGTTTATAGAAGGATTTGTTATCCGTTTGCTCATTTCGATGGGGCTATAGCCCAAAAGAAGGAGGAAGATGAGCGATTACCCTTACGATGACCATCAGGAACAAACCTCCCAGGAGGAGATGGAAAGAGGGAAGGAGAGCTCCTCTCCTTCTGAAGCCCCTCTAGAGAGGCTCCGAAGCCCCTTAGCAGAATCCGCTCCTTACCTTCAGAGCTTTGTTCTGGGATTTTTAGGGATTGGCGTAATTGCTAGTCTTATGCTTCATTTTTTACCCCTTCTCCCCACTAAGAAGATCGCCTCTCTTTTTCTGGTTTTAGCGACTCTGGGTTACCTCTTTGCCCTTCTCTTCTCTTTAGGTTTCCTGCGTTCCCGAATTCCGAGTCCTCTGCCAGGCCAGTTGGGATTAGAGTGGCCTCCTTCCTGGAGCCACATTCGGTATGGAGTAGTTGTCTACTTAAGCAGTCTTCCCCTTTTAATTCTTGCACTTCTCCTAACCCAAATCTGGTCCGATCCTTCCCGGGAGAACATCGCTCTCATCCGTTTTTTAAAGGCCAGCACCGTTGGGCCTTTAACCCTTCTCTCTCTCTTTTTCGTAACGACCTTGGTCGCACCCATTGCGGAGGAGATCCTCTTCCGGGGGTTACTCTATAAAGGTCTTCGTATCTTCCTAGGGGTCCCCGGGGCCAGCCTTCTTTCTGCCCTTATCTTCACTTTAATGCACGGTCTTCCCACAGCCCGGTTGCCAATCTTTATCTTGGGAATCATTTTGAACCATCTTTACGAGCGTACAGGTTCGCTCATCCCGGGGATCACTTTGCACGCTGTTAATAATGCTCTTGCTACCGCGGTTTTAGTCATGGTCTTCTTCTAAAGAAGGGGGGGTTATGGGGGTAAAACAGGCAGAGGAACGGAACTTTCCGTCTTTTGAGAAAGTCTAGAAAAGTGAAGGCACCGTCTGTCCAAAGAAAAGGCCTTCTCGTCTCCAAGACACTTGACAGGTGAGACAGTTGATTTAAAATATCAGTACAAAATAAAAAATCTTGGAAGAGAGATGAAGAGGAACCTGTTATAGGGAAAGCTATCCGGGTTAATCTCTAGACTGCCTGAGACTATTCCGAGAATTTGCCTAGAAAGGCAAAGCCCTTTTACGTTTTGCAGTCCTTTGACATCAAGAAAATCGGGGGTAAGACTATCCCTATCGATCGCGGGCAGTAACCTGGAAAGGAAAGGGCAGGCTCAAGCCGACGACTCTATCCCTAGGGGTACGCAAGGCTTGACTTGCCCTTGTTCATTTTTAGCCAAACTAACGACGATTCCAACGCTAGCTTGATTCCCCTGGAGAACCGTAACGTTTTTTCTAAAGGGAGATCTTCCTTTTGCTCCATTATTCTATCCCCGAAGTTATCCCTCTCCTACGGTTTTAAGGGGGAGAAAGGAGCACACTTATGGAACTCGCGAGGAAACTGGAAGAGTACAGGCAACAAGAGCAGAAGATCAACTGGGAAGGGTCTTTCGCGGAGTACTATGAAATCGTTCGGAAGAACCCCAAAGTTGCCCGGCTGTCGCATCAACGGATTTACGATATGATTATGTCTGCAGGGACCGAGGAGACAAAAGATGGGCAAATTCGATATAAGTTCTTCACCCACGAGCTCTTCGGCCTGGATAAGTCCCTTCAACAGATTGTGGATTATTTCCGCTCGGCGGCCCAGCGATTGGAAGTGAGGAAGCGGATTCTTCTTCTGATGGGGCCTGTAGGGGGTGGGAAATCCACTATTGTCAACCTTTTGAAGCGAGGGTTGGAGGCTTATACTCGTACTGATGAGGGTGCCCTCTATGGAATTAAAGGTTGCCCGATGCATGAAGAACCGCTTCATCTTATCCCCGAGCCCCTTCGGCCCGAGGTGGAGAAAGATTTGGGCGTTTATATTGAGGGAGATCTCTGTCCTCGCTGCCGGTTTATGGTCGAACATGAATACAAAGGCCGTATTGAAGATATTCGGGTGCAGAGGGTGGTTTTCTCTGAGAAGAACCGAGTGGGCATCGGTACTTTTACCCCCTCCGATCCCAAAAGCCAAGATATCGCCGAGCTGGTCGGAGGAATTGATCTTTCCACCATCGGGGAGTATGGCTCTGAATCAGATCCGAGGGCCTATCGGTTTGACGGAGAGCTGAACATTGCGAACCGAGGACTAATGGAATTCATCGAGATGCTGAAGTGCGATGAGAAGTTCCTTTACGTGTTGCTTACCCTCTCCCAGGAACAGAACATTAAAACCGGCCGCTTTAGTATGATCTACGCCGATGAGGTCGTCATCTCCCATACTAACGAAAACGAGTATAACGCTTTTGTGGCTAATAAGAAGTCAGAGGCCTTGCAGGACCGCATTATCCTTGTCAAAGTCCCTTACAACCTCCGGGTGAGCGATGAAGTGAAAATCTATGAAAAGCTTCTGCGCCAGAGTGAGCTGAAGAATGTTCATATCGCTCCTCACACTCTGGAGGTAGCTAGCATTTTTGCGGTCTTGTCTCGACTAGAACCCTCGCGAAAAGCG
Source organism: uncultured bacterium (assembly GCA_964429225.1). Taxonomy (GTDB): domain Bacteria; phylum Armatimonadota; class DTGP01; order DTGP01; family CAYSAW01; genus CAYSAW01. The sequence goes on along the minus strand of CAYSAW010000001.1, from coordinate 224,959 downwards.
GGGATGAGCTTGATGAAGAAGCTGAAGTTGTATAACGGTGAGGATGTGGAGGGATTCAGCTCCAAGGATATTAAAGACCTTCAGGAGGAGGCTACCCGGGAAGGGATGAATGGCATTAGCCCCCGTTATGTGATTAACCGGCTTTCTCAGGCGGTTTCTAAACCGGGCATCTCTTGTATTAACCCTATTATGGCCCTCCGTGCCCTGCGGGACGGCTTTGAACAACATACCAGTATCCCTCCTTCTGAACATGAACGGCTTCTCAACTTGATTGATGAAGCTCGAAAAGAGTATGACGAGATCGCTAAGGTGGAAGTCCAGAAAGCCTTCGTCTATTCTTTTGAAGAATCGGCTCGGACTCTCTTCAACAACTACTTGGACAATGTGGAAGCCTATTGCAACCGAACGAAGCTGCGTGATCCCATCACGGATGAGGAGGTAGAGCCGGATGAGAAGCTGATGCGCAGTATTGAGGAGCAGATCGGGGTGACGGAAAATGCTAAGAAGGCTTTTCGGGAAGAAATTCTCATCCGCATCTCCTCCCTTGCCCGCAAGGGCCAGACCTTTGATTATACTTCCCACGAGCGGCTTAAGGAGGCTATTGAGAAGAAGCTTTTTGCTGATTTGAAGGATATTGTGAAGATTACGACTTCTACTAAGACTCCCGACGCAGAGCAGCTCCGGAGGATTAATGAGGTCGTCGAGCGATTAGTCGCCAACCATGGATATTGCCATGTCTGTGCGAATGATCTCCTCCGTTATGTCGGTTCGCTCTTGAATCGCTAAAAATTTGGGGAGGAGCCTATGATTGTATCCGTCTCTCGAAATGACTGGTCCCTACACCGAAAAGGTCCCGTGGATCAGCTGAGACATCAAGAGAAGATTAAAGAGGCAATCCGGAAGAACCTCGCGGATATCGTCAGCCAAGAGAGTATTATCCTTTCGGATGGCAAAAAGATCATCAAAGTGCCTATTCGCACCTTAGAAGAGTACAAATTCCGCTTTGATCCTGGCAAGGGGAAACAAGTAGGCCAAGGTACGGGAGACTCTAAGGTTGGCGATGTCCTGGGCCGAGATGCCTCTCCGGGAACGGGTCATGGGCAGGCCGGTTCAGAGCCTGGAGTGGATTATTATGAGGCCGAGATCACCATAGATGAATTGGCGGAACTGATCTTCGAGGATCTGGGTCTGCCGAATTTGGAGGAGAAGAAGCAACAACGAGTCGTCTCCGAGGGTTCTAAGTACAATGACCTCAGAAAGACGGGAATCTGGGCCAATTTGGACAAGAAACGGACGGTCAAAGAGAGTATCAAGCGGAATGCCTTTCTTGGTCAGCCGAGATTCCGCGATATTAAGATGGATGACTTGCGCTTTAAGGTTTGGGAGCCAGATCTTCGCTACGAGAGTAGCGCCGTTGTTCTGGCGATGATGGATACTTCGGGTTCAATGGGGGAGTTTGAAAAGTACATCGCCCGAAGCTTTTACTTCTGGATGGTTCGCTTCCTTCGTACTAAGTATGAAAACGTGGAGATTGTTTTCATCGCCCATCATACGGAGGCGAAGGAGGTCACGGAAGAGGAATTCTTCAATCGGGGGGAAAGTGGGGGGACTCGAGCTTCCTCGGCCTACCGCTTGGCCCTGGACATTATTGAACGCCGGTATCCTCCTTCCGATTGGAACATCTATCCCTTTCACTTCTCCGATGGGGATAACCTCTATTCGGATAACGACCTCTGCCTCGACCTGGTCCAGCAACTTTTGAAAAAGTGCAATCTTTTCGGTTATGGCGAGATCAATCAATCTCACTGGTCCCGGTCCAGCACTCTAATGTCTGTCTTCTCCCAAATTAACGACCCCAAGTTTGTGGGAGTGACGATCACAGATAAGAGTGACGTTTATCCTGCTCTGAGAAAGTTTTTCAGCGTGAGTAAAACGCCCGTTAGCTAGGAATAAGGCCTATGCAAGAAGATAAGGAGCTCCAAGCGATTGCGGAAGCGGTGAAAGAGATTTGGGAGATCGGTGAACGATTAGGCCTCGATCCCTTCCCCACCCATTTTGAAGTAGTTCCCGCAAATATCCTTTATGAATTCGGGGCTTATGGGCTACCCGGTCGTTTTTCTCACTGGACTCACGGGAAAGCCTATCACCAGATGAAGACAATGTACGATTATGGCCTCTCCAAGATCTATGAGCTGGTGATTAATACCGACCCTTGCTATGCTTTCCTCTTGGAGGGCAATTCCCTTGTCCAGAATAAGCTGGTGATTGCCCACGTGATGGCTCATTCGGATTTCTTCAAAAACAATATCTGGTTCTCTCATACCAATCGCCAGATGGTCGAGGAAGTCTCTACCCACGCCCAGCGCATTGATCAGTATGTCTTTGAACATGGCCCTGAGGAGGTTGAGGCCTTCCTGGACGCAGTGTTATCCATCCAGGAGCATGTTGACCCTCATTTCCGAATTCGTAAGAAGTCCCGGGAGGAGTATGAAGCAGAGCGGCGTCAGCCTACTCGTTACCATACCGAGTTTGACGACCTCTGGGAGCTGGAAGAGCGAAAGAAGCCCCGGCCGCAAGGAGCGGTTAAGCCGAGGAAAAACCCTCCGGAGCCAGAGAAGGATATCCTTAAGTTTATCGCTGAAAACGCTCCCGACTTGGAGGAGTGGCAAAGGGATATCATTTGGATTGTTCGGGATGAGATGCTTTACTTTGTTCCCCAAATCCAAACTAAGATTATGAATGAAGGTTGGGCTTCTTATTGGCACGCCCAAATTATGCGGGAGCTCGACCTCCCCGAAGCTGAGTTCTTGGAATACGCTGAGCTCAACGCAGCAGTGACTGCACCCTTGGGGAAGGGAAGGATTAACCCCTATCACGTCGGTTTGAAGATCTGGGAGGACATCCGAAGACGCTGGGATGAACCGACCGACCAGGAACGGAAGGAGTTGGGGCGACAACCCGGCAAAGGTTTGGAGAAGATCTTTGAGGTTCGAGAATTGGAGAATGATGTCTCCTTCCTCCGTAATTATCTCACGGAAGAGCTGGTGGAAGAATTAGATCTCTTTATCTACCGTAAGGAGGGGGATCAGTGGATTATTGTGGACAAGGACTGGGAGCACGTTCGCGACCAGCTGGTCCACCAGATGACGAACTTAGGCTTTCCCTATATCTGTGTGGAGGATGGAGATTATCGCAGGAACTCGGAGCTCTACCTCAAACACTACTATGAGGGAAGGGAACTAGACCTTCATTATGCTAAACATACCCTTCGCTATGTTCAGAAGCTTTGGGGAAGGCCGGTACACCTTGAAACAGTGGTGGATAATCACCGGGTTCTCCTCTCCACAGACGGTGAAAAGGATAGTATAGCCCATTTAGACGAGGGGAGATGATGATCTAAGGCTTTAACTTAGCGAGGTAAATTGCAAAACGGGAACATCGTCTTCTCGCAACCACCCCCACCGCTTGAAGGGCAATAGCCACTATCCCAGGCATAAGGTGCAGATTGCTGGCGGGATTTTATCCCGACTATGCCAGCACCATTGCACAAACTGTGCAAGCCTTGGAGGAATTCCCGGAGGGGAACCAATGATGTTCACTAAAGCTTACCAAGGATGGGGCGGATAGCTGGCGACGCCTTCCCTGACTTAAAGGGGAGGTGGTGATATACGCCTTGACACGACGAGGTAAACTGCTCATAACAGAGTAAAGGGGTTCACGCGTGCCTCGGGAAGTTCGGTTTCAGGTTTCGCCCGGCGGAGTTCCTCAGCTTTCTCCTCAGCAAAAGTGTCGTTGATAAAAACCCCTGCTCCACTCTCAGAGCCTGCTAGGTACTTCAGTTTGTCCCGGGTACGATGGGGAGGATAGAACTCAAAGTGTAAGTGGTAGAAGGGGTAATCCTGTCCGTCTACGGGCCGTTGGTGGAGGGCCATAATATAAGGGAGGGAGAATCCCCAAAGGTTGTCATACTTCAGAAGAAGAGCTTTAAGGATTTGGGCGAGGTCTCGGCGCTCTGTAGGAGTGGTTTCCGGAAGCCAGCCGAGGTGTCGGCGAGGCATTAGGTAAACCTCGTAAGGGTAGCGGGCAAAAAAGGGAACGAAAGCGACCCAGGAAGGGTTGGTGGCAACCAAGCGCTGCCCCCGGATCTCCTCCTCTAGGATATCGCAGAAGAGACAGCGCTGTTTCTGAGCGAAGTGTTGGCGGGCTGAAACGATTTCCTTCTCCAAAACAGGGGGAATAAATGGGTAAGCGTAGATCTGTCCATGTGGATGGGTAAGGGTTACCCCAATAACGGTTCCTTTGTTCTCAAAGATGAACACATACTTCACAAAATCGTATTCCGCTAGCTCTAGGGTACGATCTGCCCAAACCCACACTAGCTTTTCAATATCTTCTATAGGACGGTCAGTAAGGGTTCCCTCATGGGTGGGAGTGTAAAGGAGGACTTCACAGATCCCCTGCCCGGGGAGGGAGTGGTAGAGCCCCGTGTCGGGGAGAGAGGGTGGCCCGGCTTCTCTCCTCATTGAAGGAAATTTGTTTTCAAAGGCCACAATTTCATAGGTCTCGGAGGGAACTTCGGTGGGAAACCCTCCTGGGTGAGTGGGGCAGAGGGGACAGTAATCCTTGGGGGGGAGGAAGGTGCGTTCTTGACGGTGGGTGGCCACAAGTACCCACTGTTGAAGGAGGGGATGCCATCGCCTCTCCGACATAGAGGGCTACTCCTCTCTTGCCTCCTCTTCAGGCAGGGGAAGAAACCGGTAGTAAATCAAATAGCGTCCGTCCTCCTTAAGGATACGCTGTTTCACCATTCTCCAGGGGGGACGGTACTCCCTTTCTGGGGAGGTTTCCTCCTCCCTCTGCGAAGGAACAGGATCCTCAGCCTCAGGGGGCATAGTACCTACCTCCTCCCTTATTTATGGATTTGGACACCCTGCCGGGCGATCTTCATTTTGAGGACTTGGGCTCCGGCTTTTTGAAGAGCCGTTTCCACTTGGAGCCTCCGTTCTGGAGGGACCACAGTGATCATACAGCCGCCGCCTCCTGCCCCACACAGTTTGTTAGCTAGAGCACCGGCTGAGAGAGCCGCGTTCATTATTCGGTCAATTCGAGCAGTGGTTACCCCCTTGGCTAACTGCTTCCGGTTCTCCCACTCCTCGGCGACGAGTCGGGCGTATTTCGAGAAGTCCAAGTTAAGGAGGGCTTCGCGCATTTTGTAAGCGGTTTCTTTAATCCGGTTGAGACATTCCACAGTGTTTCCGCGTTTCTCAATATACCGTTTCATCATCCGCCAATTATTAGTCCCCGAAAAATGGGAAACCCCGGTGAAAGAGAGGATGGTTGTTTGTTCAATCATTTGGATGGTTCGCTCGTCCCCTAGAGGCTCGAGGGTATTGCCTCCCACTCGGAACCAGATAGCATTAACCCCGCCATAGGTAGGCGGATAGTAGTCCTGTTTTCCCGTCGGAATACCGATACACTGGGCCTCGATATTGGCAGAGAAATCAATAATTTGTTCCGGGGTATAAGGACAACCCTTCAGATGATTGAGAAGGTGGCTGAAGGTGATAAGCAGGGAAGAGGAGGCTCCTAAACCGGAGCCTCGAGGGGCCAAACTATGAGAGAGGACCTCCAGGCCTGTATGAGGATGGTAAAATTTCAAGGCCCGCACAAAGAGGTCTAGAGGGCTACCTAAAGGTAGGTTATCTAGAGATTCCGCGGAGAGGGTATCTCCGCTATCTTCCGATCGGAGGTTTACCTGGGAGTCTTGTCGAGTCGTGATAGTGATTTCGCTGTTAATAGTAATCCCTGCGTTGACGGTAAGCCCTTCTTCCATAAACAGGTAGAGCGGCCAGATATCAAGGGTACCTCCCGCCAGGTCAATCCGAGTTGGCGCTATTCCTTTGAGAGTCATTCTTCCTTCCTTTTGGGAACAGATTGGTGCAAATTGTTACCAAAACCTAACGCAGGCTAAAGATTGCGACTACCGATTAGAGAGGAGGCGAGGCTTCACCTCCAGTAAGTATAGACATTACTTTTCAGGATAAGGGCGACTCCTTGCCAAACCATCCCCACAGTGAACTCTCCTAAGATAAGTCCCTGGAAGAAAGGGAGAGCTTGGCGATAGCCCTTGAGGCCTGCATAACGCAAGGTTATCCCTTTACAAATATAAGCGATAAGGAGGGGAAACCAAAAGTGGTCACCAGTCCAGTATCCGGTTACTGCATAAGCAATGGGGTTAAGGGGAAACCCGAAAAAGCGTTTTCGAAGCTCGATCAGAAGGATGCTTCCAAGAAAGGCGATAACTCCTCCGACAATAGCTCCTGGTCCAGGCAAGGATACCGGATTATTAATCCAAGCGTTCATTCGGGTGTAAGCTTGCCAGGCGTACCATTCTGGAGCACCTCTTAACCCTCCGTGCCCACCAAATTTGTAACCCATATGGAGAGCACCCCAAAGTCCTACCACAGCTCCTAAGAGGGTTGCAAAATACATCGCGCAAAAGAAACGTCGGTTTGCCTGACGGTGGAGATCCGCCATTTGAAGGGTCTCCATTTGGGTACCTGAGGGGGCGGTTCGGTAGTGTTCTGCATTGACAAAGAAGAGTAGAGTCATTCCCGCGCAGTTTTTGAAGCCAAGAGCCTGAGGAGTATAGAGGGTGGAGACTAAAACGTCAGGTCCGCTAGCGGGGAGGTCTTGGCAAGGAGGTCCCAGCTCACACCGAATCCGAGCTATGGCGACATACATACCGAACAAGACCAGGACAAAAGCGATGGCTAGAGGAGTGGATAGGCCGGCCCATCGGAGGAAGCCAATGGCTCCTATAAGACCAACTAAGATTCCTACGAAGGCCCATCGGTAGGGGATAGGCTCCTCCTGGTCTTGGTCGCGGGGGCCTAAGGCGATCTGCAGAGCGTGGGTGAGGTGCTTGCGAGCGCTAAGCAGGGTTCCAATGAGGATAGCTATCCACACTCCCATCATCTGCTGGCGGTAATGGGGATAACCACTCCCCAAAAGAGCGCTGTAGTTTACATTGAGCCCTAGAGCAGCTCCGATGATTCTCTCTACTTTCCAAACCCAATAGAAAAAGACGAAGCTAAATAAGAGATCCAGGGGCATCATAAAGCCTAAGCCAATAACAAAGGGATAGAGGTTAATCGGGGTCCATCCAATAGCGCTCCAAGGGGGTTTTCCTACCAGCATTTGACCTAGGTCTAAGAAGAAACGGGTTTGGATACCCGGAACAGAAGGGTAGAGGAAGTTGAGGCCATTGAGCATATTGATGGTTCCCGCAAGGAGAAAGGCCAGCCAAAAGAGTTTTTGCCGGAAAAGGTTATGCTCTCCAGGGGTAACCATTGCTAAGGGTAATTGAATTACAGGAAAGGTGAGGCGTTCGTGTTTGCTCCAGTGCCGCCAGAGCAACGCATTAATGCAATAAGCTGAGAGGATAAAGCATGCTACGAAGATCATCCATAGTCCTAGGGGTTTTGCCCAAGCCAGGAATGTGGGGAGGTCGTACAAAGTTCCGTAGCCACGATACCAATCTTTAACAATCTTTTCATTATCCACCACCAAAGATTTAGGAAAGTAGGGCAGGAGTTTTTCGGCCCAACCATTTTCGGGGGTAGCATAGTTCCGCCCATAGCTGATTAGGTAGACCAAGACGGGCATCGCATTCATACTGCTAAGGGCCACTCCTAAAACGAGGATGCTGAAGATAGTCAGCAACTCTCCTGGCTTCAAGGCCCAGTGAGACCATCTCCCTAGGAGGAGGGAGTTAACCCCTACTAAAAAAGCTAAAACCACAACTGCGGGAGCTACCAAGGTGAGATCTGTGGGTTCGACTGCGGAGGTCCGAACCTCCATATCAAGAACCCAGTAATCAAAGAGAGGGATAAGGAGAAGACCGATGAGGATAGATCGCCAGCTGGGATACCAAGTAACTTCTCTTTTCTCTTTTTCCCAATCTGAAACACTTTTTCCCATTACCCTTTTCACCTATTCCCCTTCTCTTTTCTCCCCTCCAAGGGTTTCTTCTTTCTGGGGAGATAAGGAGGAAAGGACTTCAGTCTTTAGGAAGGCTAAAGTGGGGTGGATTTGAGTTCCCTTTTAAACCGGGATAGAGGTTTAAAAGAGCCGTTTGTCGAAGGGAGTAGAGGCTAGAAAGAGTTCAGGAAAGGAGGGCTTTGGCAATGAAGTCTTCAGAGAAATCTTCCGTCCCTCGGCGAGAGTTTCTCAAGCAAGCAGTTTCGGGGGGGATTGGCCTGCTCATTTTAACGAGGAGTCAAACCGTGTGGAGCTATCAGGCCAATAGCAAGCTGAATATTGCGATCATTGGTGCAGGGGGGCGAGGTTGGGACAATTTGAATGAGGTTAGTAGTGAGAACATCGTTGCTTTATGCGATGTGGATGAACGGCAGGCTGGAGAAGCCTTCCGGCGTTTTCCTAATGTCCCCAAGTATTATGACTTCCGTCGGATGCTAGAAGAGAAGGGACATCAGATTGATGCGGTTGTGGTGAGCACCCCTGACCATACCCATGCGGTAGCTTCTGTTATGGCGATGAAGATGAAGAAGCATGTGTTTTGTGAAAAGCCTTTAACCCGCACAGTGTATGAGGCTAGGGTGATGCGAGAGACAGCTATTAAGAACAAGGTGGTTACCCAGATGGGTAATCAAGGCACTGCGAGTGAAGGATTCCGTCGGGCGGTAGAATTAGTGCGGGCGGGGGTTATTGGGGAGGTTCGCGAGGTACACGCTTGGTTTGGAGGAGGGAATTCTCCCGTGGATCGTCCTAAAGAAGAACCACCGGTGCCCCCAACTTTGCAGTGGGATTTATGGTTAGGACCCGCTCCTTATCGCCCTTATCACCCTGCTTACCTGCCAGGAGGGTGGCGCAATTGGCGTGATTTTGGAACAGGAGCCTTGGGCGATTTCGGGTGCCACACGATGAACGTCGCTTGTATGGCCCTAAGGCTAAATGAATTGTGGACCACTCAGCGAGCTGGACAACGTCCTATCATTCGAGTTGAAGCTAGGGCCTCGGAGGTGCATCCCGAAACCTATTCCCGATGGGTGGTTATTCATTATGAATTCCCTGCCCGAGGTCCCCTCCCACCGGTCAAGTTGACCTGGTATAATGGCGGGCCAAAACCACCCCAGGACCTCTTTGGGGGATACCCAATGCCTGAAGGGGGATGCCTTTTGGTAGGAAGCAAAGGTTCGTTGCTTTCCACTGACTCCTGGAATACAGGATTTGTTTTACTTCCTCGACAGAAGTTTGAGGGTTTTCAAGGCCCCCCACGAACTTTGCCTCGATCCCCAGGACACCATCGGGAGTGGATTGAAGCCTGTAAAGGAGGGCCAAAACCGATGTCCAGTTTTGATTATGGGGGACCTCTCACCGAGATAGTTTTGTTAGGGAATGTCGCGGTTCTGGTGGGTCATCCTATTGAGTTTGATCCCTTGAAAGGCCAAATTGTTAACTGTTCGGCGTCTAACCGGTTCCTCCATCGGGAATATCGGAGAGGATGGCGGTTGTGAACTGCCTCTTTATCCCCTAAACTAAGTAAAACTAAGGGGGGGAGCCCCTTGATGTATTATCCGGGCAAAATCCCCCGGAGAAGCAAGAGGTCCAAGGATCTCTTGGTCAAAAATCTTAGGAGTAAGCCAAGGAAAGGAGGCTACCCACTTGATCAGCTTCTTGGTCCTCCTCTTGAGTTTTTGGGTTGTTTCAGTGCAAGGAGCGACTCTAATGGAACAGCAGTTTCAAAACCCACCGAATGAGTTCCGTACCCTGCAGATTATCCACAACTTTGATGCCTTTGGCCGAGACGAGCAGACTTTGCGGGAGCGTCTCGGGGCGCTTAAGGCTCTAGGGATAGGTGGGTTAGTCGTCAATGTCAGCTTTCACGATTATATGCGAAGTGAGGAGCAGTGGCAGATCTTTCTTAAAGGTGTTAAGGTAGCAAAGGAATTAGGCTTTACCCTCTGGCTTTATGATGAAGAGGGTTATCCTAGCGGGTCTGCTGGGGGATTAGTGTTGGAACGGTATCCTGAGGGAGAGGCCATCGGTCTAGTGCGCAAGGTCGAAGAGGGTGGAAAAGTTCATTATGAGGTCCAGCGGATGTATGAGGGTACCCATTGCACAGAAAACGTTTATAAGAAGCGGCGATATCCTAATCTCTTAAACCCCAAAGCGGTGAAAATTTTTCTCCAAGTCACTCACCAAGCTTATGCTGAGCGTTTACCTCGGATCAGCCAACTCTTCCATGCGGTTTTCACCGATGAACCCTCCTTGGTAACCACCTATATCCGCCCTCCGGAAAAGGCTTGGCCGGCGATTCCATGGGTGGAGGATTTACCCCAGGAGTTTCGTCGACGTAAAGGGTACGATTTAGAACCCTATCTCGAGAGCCTTTTTACCGACACGGGGAATTACCAGGGTATTCGCTGTGACTTTTATGAAGTAGTGGGCCAGCTTTTGGCTGAGCGCTATTTTAAACCAATTCAGAGATGGTGTCAGAGATATGGGCTCTTATCCAGTGGGCATCTCCTGGCGGAGGAGAGTTTAGTCTGGCACGCGATGTATTATGGCGATCCCTTCTCCTGTTGGAGGAGTATGGACGCGCCAGGGATAGATATGCTGACTTCGGATCCTAGGGCTATTGTGGTGGGGTCCGGATTCCTGGTGCCTAAGCTGGTGGCTTCAGCCGCTCATCTCGCCGGGCGTAATGAAACAATGAGTGAAACCTCAGATTATATCCAAAGGGGCGGTAATACCCGGGCTAACCTCACTATGATGAAAGCAACAGCTAATATCCTCTATCTTCTGGGGATTAATACTATTACCTCTTACTACGCCCATCCTTACGGAAGCGAGGAAGAGCGGAGAGATTATGCTCAGTATAACCCCTATGTCGGTCGGCTTAGCCTAATGTTGCGAAAAGCCCAGCACCACTGCAGAGTAGCGGTTTTATACCCCATTGCGGGTATTTGGGCTAACTTCTATCCTACCACTCTCTCAATGTACCAACCTCACCCAAACCCTCGGGTAAGGGAGATTGACTCTCAGTTCCTAGAGCTTTGCCGAGGACTTCTTCAACATCAGATAGACTATGATATTGTAGATGAATCTTCGCTTCAGGGGGCTAGACTTCAAAAAGGCGCGTTTCGTATTGGGAAGGAGAGCTATAGGGTTTTGGTCCTACCCCCTACGGATGCTCTTCATCAAGCCACCTTACAGAAGATCGCCCAGATGATCCAAAAGGGTGTTGAGGTGATTTGCGTGGGTCGAATCCCTCTCTTTGCAGCGAGCCGGAACGAACGGGATGAAGTGGTGAAAGCTTTGGCTGAACAATGGCTTGGTGGAGACCGGTTGTACCCTCAAAGGGACGAGAGATTGTTCCAGCGGATAAAAGAAGCAGGGGGTGCTGAAGTGGAAGTAACCCCTCAGGACCCCGATTTATGGATCAGCGCTTATGAGAAGGAGGGCAAGCGTATCTATTTTGTAGTGAATGTTTCTCAGAGGGAGATTCAAAGCCGTTTGACTTTGCCTTGGAGAGGGCGGATCTCTCTTTGGAGCCCCGATAACGGGGAAGTAAAGCCTGTCGAAGCAACCCCTGCTGGAAGGAAGAGGCAGGTTTCCCTCTCTTTATCTGCCTTCCAGGGGGTTTTTCTAGTACAGGAACCTTCTTAGTCTCCTTCACTGCCGGTAGCAGTGAAGGTGTAAGATTTTACCCTTCTACCAACACTCCATAGCAGGAATCCTCGCGGGCTTCGGTAATGCGGACGGACACTATCTGCCCCTCTAAATCCTTGTTGGAGTGGAAATGGACTCTCAGGTAGGTATCCGTAAGGCTCGTATATTCTCCCTCTTCCGATCGCTGACGCTCGACCAAAACTTTTACCACCTGCCCCAGAGCCTTTTGGTAATAACGCCGGGATTGCTCCCGGGAAATCTCTAGGAGAATCTTCACGCGCTCATCCTTTACTCGGTCTTCCACTTGGTTGGGCATATTGTAGGATTTGGTGCCCCATCGGCGGGAATAGGGGAAGACATGCAGGCGGAAATAATCTACCGCTTTCACCACCCGAAGGGTGTTCTGGAAGTGGCGCTCCTCTTCACCGGGAAAGCCCACCATTAGATCCGTGGTGAATACCACCCCCGGAAGCGCTTCTCGCATCTTTTCAATAGTACGGAGGTATTGGGCGGTGTTATATCGTCGGTTCATCGCCTGCAAGATTTCGTCATCCCCACTTTGAAGCGGGATGTGGAAATGGCGGCAAATCTTTGGATTGTCCGCCATATAACGAATCAACCGATCAGTTACGTCGTTTGGCTCTATAGAGGAGAGGCGAATCCTCTCTAAGCCTTCGATCTCCGCCAAGGCCTGCAAAAGTTCCGGAAGCCCCCGCCCGTTATCGTTATAGGTTCCAACACAGATTCCGGTGATGACAATCTCTTTATGACCGGCAGAAACGAAGCCCCGGGCTTCCCGAAGGACTCGGTCCCAGGGTTGGCTTCGGCGCGGCCCTCGGGTGTAGGGGATAATGCAGAAGGAGCAGAAATAATCACAGCCATCCTGAACCTTCAGCAAGGCACGGGTTCGGCTGGACTCCCGCTCAAAAGGATCAACGTTTTGCCGAGGCGGAGGCAAGGGAAAACGCTTCTCTCTTCGCAAAAAGTCCAAGATACGCTCCGCCGCAACATCCTTCTCTAAGTTGGGGATGACTAAATCTATCTCTTCGACGCCCTCAATGGCACATCGGTCTGCTTCTGTTCCGCATCCCGTGGCTACCACCACCGCGAAGGGATTTCTCCGCTTGAGCTTGCGGATCATTTGGCGAGACTTCGCTCCTGCCAAGCTGGTAACAGAGCAGGAGTTAATGACACAGAGGTCCAGAGGCTGGTCGTGGGTACCTAGGTCAAAACCGGCCAGCCAGAGGGCGTCGGCAATTCGCTCCGTTTCATATTGGTTAACTTTACAACCTAAGGTGACTAACCCCGCTCGGGGACGAGTAATTCCATCTACAGGGCGTAGGATTTCGTCAAGTACGGTGGACATAACCTCCCCTTTCCTTTAGAAAGTTTAAAATTTCAGAAAATATCGCCAGAAGAGATTGTACTACAATCGGCAAAAGGGGGCGAATCCCCAAAGAGCAGGTTTCCTCCGGAGAGAGAGCGAATCGCTACTTGGAGGACTCTTCTCAGGAGAAAAAATGGGATGAAGCGTATTCAGGATGCTGAAGAGATGAGGAGGATTCTTTGGGTCGCTTTGCTTCTTATGATCTCTGGTTGTCAACCTTCTTCAAAGGCCCCGTCTCCGTCCTCCCCTGGGGCTGGCCCCGCGAAGGGGAAGATCACCGTTGCTCTATGCCCTAAGCTTAAGGGTATTGAGTACTTTAATGCCTGTGAGCGGGGAGCTCAAGAGGCAGCCCAGGAGCTGGGAAATATTGATTTGATCTATGATGGTCCCACCGAGGCTCGAGCGGACCGCCAGAGCGAATTTGTGGATAACTGGGCAGTGCAAAAGGTGGAAGTCATTGGGGTGGCCTGCAATGATCCCGATGCTCTAGCGCCGGCTCTCCGCCGGGCACGCCAAAGAGGTATCCATATCCTTACCTGGGATGCGGATGCCAACCCCCAAACCTCTCAGAGGGAGTTCTTTGTCAATCAGGCTTCCCCTGAAGCCATTGGACGGGTGTTAGTGGATGTGATGGCTAAAGAGGCGGGGCCTGATGCCCCGGTAGCTATTGTAACCTCCAGCCTCACTGCTCCTAACCAGAATGAATGGATTAAGTGGATGCGGAAACGGATTGCAGAGAAATATCCGAAAATGCGAATCCTGGATATCCGCCCCTCGGAAGAGAAACAGGAGCTTGCTTTTCAAGTGGCTCAAGATTTAATGAAGGCTTATCCGGAGATTAAGGGGATATGGGGCATCTCCTCCACTGCTTTCCCCGGAGTTGCGGAGGCGGTGCGTCAATCAGGAAAAAAGGGAAAGATTGCGGTAACCGGTCTTTCTACCCCGAATAAGATGAAGCCTTATGTGAAAGACGGCACCGTCAAAACGGTAGTCCTCTGGAACGCGGTGGACCTGGGATACCTCACGGTTTACACTGCTAAAGCTTTGGCAGAAGGCACTCTAAAACCCGGCACGACCTCCCTTAAAGCCGGGCGGTTGGGTACTGTCCAGGTGAAAGGGGACCAGGTGTTACTAGGGGAGCCCCTTCTGTTCACCAAGGAGAATATAGACCAGTACGATTTCTAAAAAGGAGTTTTCCCTTCTTTGTCGAAATTATTAGGGAAGAGATGAGGAGGGAGGTCTTACGCTTTAGTCCAAGAGTGTATCGCCTCATCCTTTACCCTAACAACGGAGGAGAACAATGCCTACCTACATCACTTTGTTCCACTACACGCAGAAGGGAATCGAGACGGTGAAGAACAGCCCCGGCCGATTGGACGCGGCGAAGGAGGCAGCTCGCTCCTTAGGTGCAGAAATCAAAGCGTTCTACCTGACTATGGGCCGGTATGACGGTGTAGTGATTATCGAGGCTCCCGATGATGAAACTGTAGCTCGGATGATGTTAGCTACAGGAGCCCAAGGTGACATCCGAACGGAAACGCTGAAAGCCTTTACAGAAGAGGAGTTTCGGAGAATTGTAGCCGGGTTACCTTAAAGAAGGGTAAGGACGCAAGAAGCCTAGGGGAACCTTTTGACTTCCCTCTAGGCTTCTTGCGTTTCTGCCCTTTTCCTATGATTCTGGCCAGGTTAGAAGGTGGTGAAAAAGGTAGAGCAAGTTAAGGGAAGTAAAAGTAATCCTATGGAGAAGCAATTCTACCGGGCGGGGGTTACTCCACCTCCAGGAGGAGTAGGGGTTCCCGGAGAGGGAGATGGCTGTCCTGTGGACCCGGGGGCTGAGGAGGAAGTTCCTTCTGGAGGGGCTTCACCCATCTGAGATTGGTTCGCCCCAGAAAACTCGAGTTGTACTACCGTTGTTAGTGTCCGAAGGTGGGTTCCTTCATAAAAGCTCAAGGTGATTTCCACTGCTTGAGGGAGCTGGTTTTCCGATTCTGAAGAAGCATTTTCTTCGCTTGCGGTGCCTACTGCAGCGGTCCAGGTATCCAGCCAATCGGTTCCATCATAGTAGCGAAAATTTAGGCTAACCACCCGATCAGAAAGGAGTTGCTGGCGCCCTAGGGATTCGGTATCAGTGGAATCCTCCCCTGCGGGTACGAGCTCCAGGCGGAGTAAACGGCCAGGTTGACCTTCTCCGCCCGCTTCAAGAAGATATTCCACGGAATAGAAATCTCCTAAAGGAGTTTGGGCTTCTTCCGGCGTGGGGTTCTGGAGAAGATCAGCATAAGGGATGCGATAACCGAGGCAGGTGAAAGCCAAGCTATCTGCATCTTGGTTACCTTGGGTATTATCAGTGGCTAGGAACCAACCAGAGCCAGAGGTTGGTAGAAAAGCCTTGCGAAGGTCCTCCTCTATTATGGACATTACCGACCGGATTTCCTGAGAGGCTTCCATCCGTTGGTCTGCTCTTCCCGTGGCCTCCAGGGCCAACCGGAAACAGAGGGTAATCGCCGGGGCCAAAATTCCTAGGATGGCCATAGCCACCAGGAATTCGGTAACGGTGAACCCTTCATCTTGAAATCCCCTCTGATTTTGGGTCGGGGAGAGGTTTACCCTTTTTTTCATTTTCCTAGCGCTCCTCAGCGGGGGCTTCCGCTGAGCCGGGGTTTTCCTTTTTCGACTTATAAGCCCCCTATAATAATCCCTGTCCGCGAGGGATGAACGGGAGGTTCGCCCGCTCCAACCATCGCAGGCTTTGGCCTGCGACTACCCATTTACGGATTATTTCCTGACAAAGTTCCTCCACTCTCCGTTGAAGGAGGGACATAGAGGTAAGTAGTTAACTCGTAGGTTTGCTCCTGGCCTGAGGAAGTCCAGATAATTCGGATGGTTACCTGGTCCAAGTTACTTTCCGGGCCTTCAATAACTTCCTGCTCCCACTGAATATCGGGGTAATCCGGGCTAAAATCCCCTCGGTCATTCGTAAGGCCCTGGGAGGCTAGAAGCTTAGCCTCCTCCAGTTTACTTTGGGCAAGTATAGCTGCTAGAGAGTACTCCTCTGCTCGTCGGGTAGCTAAAACCGAATGGCGCAAGGCTCCTAGAGCAGCAGTAATCCCAATGCCCAACAGTACAGCGGATACCATTACCTCGATTAGGGTGAAGCCACTTTTACCCCTGGTTGTCATTCGATATTGAGAGCCTCCTCGCCGGGAACAATTCGGATGCGGGTGGCATTCCTCCGGATAGCCACTGCCAGGGAGGACTGGCCAGGAATCTCCAAAAGGATGTTGGCATCCTCGGCACGGCCGTCCGGTTCAAAGACGAGGGTATCGGAGGTATTGGCGGAGGAATCTCCGACTTTTTCCAAGGAGACGGTTACCTTTTCTGGGAGGGGAATTTGCACCCCCGAAAGGGGAACCTCCCCGGTTTCTCCCTGGTTGGGGGAAGTTCCTGGAGAGGAGTTTTGGAGGTCTTCCCGGATCAGGCGAAAGCGGTGAGAGTTAGCGTCATAGATTAAAGAGATGGTCTGCTCCTCCAAAATCGCCTGCTCTCGCCCGAGTTGAACTAAGCCAGCCACCCGTCTTGCCGCATCTTTCAGTTGGATAGATTGAAGGAACCCAGGGAAGCGGGGAGCCACCAGGGCGGCCGCCAAAACCATCATGAAGAGGACAACAGTGAGCTCAATGAGAGTGAAGGCTTCTCTAAGACCCCTCTCCTTCCTCCCAGTTTGTAATGTCTGCATCTTTGCCGGTCCCTCCCGGCTGACCATCAGCACCATAGGACGCTAAGTCGTAATCCGGGTTATGCTCCCCAGGAGAGATGTAAACGTAAGGATGGCCCCAAGGGTCAGTAGTAATCGGTTTCTTTAGATAAGGCCCATTCCAGTTCTTCGGAACGGGATCGGTGGTTGGAGGGCGACGCAGAGCATCAAGGCCTTGTTCAGTAGTGGGATATTCACCGTTATCCGCTTTATACATATCCAAGGCGGTGGAGATAGCCTCGATATCGCTAAGGGCACGGGTTCTGCGGGCATCCTCCGTTCGGTTGATCACTCGGGGCACGGCGAAAGCGGCCAGAATGGCCAAGATGATCATTACAACTAAAAGCTCGATCAGGGTGAATGCTGAGGAGGAGAAGCGCCGTGGGTGTTTAACTCGCATTTTGGATCTCCTTAGGTAGTAAAGTTAAAAAGGGTTTTGGGGGTAAATCCATAGAATTAGACGATTTCTTTTAACCCAAGTTTCAGGGAGGAGAAGCACTCTTGATATACCCCTTCCTATCATTCATTATAGAGATTCTACAAGAGAGAGCGAAGGAGGGGAACTTAGATGGAAATTAAAGAAGTTGTCTTCACAAGTGCTCTGAGGTTTTTGCCATGTGACTAGCGATAGATAAAGTAAGGCTTCAGCCTGTAATGGTTACTCAAGGCGCAGGCTGAAGCCTATAGGACATCCCTTACTCTTTAGGGATGCCCGATCTTCTATTGAGGCGTAAGCCGGCGAATCCGGTGGTTCGCTTGATCAGCGACGATCAAGCGGCCTAAGTTGTCCACCTTAATCCCGGTAGGGTAGTTGAAGAGGGCATTAGGTCCTAACCCATCTAGGAAGCCAGCAGTAGCTTGGCCTGCGACAGTGGTCACTTCACCGGTCTGGGTAACCCTTCGGATCCGGTTATTGCCTGTATCCGCTACCCAGAGGTTTCCGCTGGCGTCGAGGGCAATACCCTGAGGGCTGTTGAATTGGGCGTCGAAAGCTTGACCATCGGCGAAGCCGGGGGTGGGTTGCCCTGCTAGAGTAACGATGATGCCATCAGGAGTGATCTTTCGGATCCGGTGGTTACCGCTGTCCACTACGTAGACATTTCCAAAGGCGTCCACCGCAACATCTGAAGGAGCGAAGAGGATGGAAGTAGCGGTAGCTCCAGCAAGGGTTCTCACATCTCCAGAGGGACTGACCACCCGAACCCGGTTATTACCCCAGTCTGCAACATAGATGAACCCTAGGTTATCTACCGCGAGGCCCCTTGGGTCGTTAAATCGGGCGTTAGTCCCTGAACCATCGGCGAAACCCGGTGTACTACCAGCGATGGTAGTAACTGTTCCATCAGGGGCAATACGGCGAATGCGATGGTTATCAGAGACGTAGATGTCTCCGTTAGGGGCAACTGCAATGCCCATTGGAGCGGTAAATTGGGCGGCTTCGGGAGGGCCATCGGCGGTGCCTGCTTGCCCACTGCCTGCAAAGGTGACTACAGTGCCATCAGGCTCGATGCGCCGAATGCGCCGATTATTCCGATCAGCCACATAGATGATCCCCGTTGAGTCTACCGCAACCGCTGTAGGGCCGGAGAAACGGGCTCGGATTCCAGGACGGTCATCAAAACCCGGGTTTCCGGACCCTGCGAAAGTGGAGACGCTTAGCCTCGGCCCGGCTTGGAAAAGGGTAAAGCCGAGGGCTTGATAGAGAATCTGCCGGGCATCTCCTGGTGTAATTTGTCCATCACCAATTAACCGTTTCTCTGTACCGGGTTGGGGGAAGAGGTCTCCTACTGCGATCTGAAGTTGGTCCGGTTTAGCTATCCCGATGGCCATCCGAAGGGCGACCACCGCATCTCGGATCGTCACTCGGCCATCTCCATCCAAGTCTCCGGGGTAGGGAGCTGGGGCTGAGATGCCGGGACAGGCCATCAAGATAAGGGTGAGTAAAGCAAGGCCAGAGTAGATTTTGAGAGTTTTCATTTACTCCTCCTTGGTTTGATTGTGGATTTATCGTCCGGTGGGCCTCACCAGGATCTGAATCTTCCCCTGGTTTTTCAGCCCCCGGTTATTCGTGACTTCCACAGTGATCACTGCAATAGTGTCCTGGGTGACGTTTGTGGGGGCGATCCAAGTGGCTTGGGTTCCCTCAGCGACTGCCATAATACCGGAAGAAGCCGACCAGTGAACGGTAGCCACTTCCGCCGCGTTTTGTACCTCTACCGTAAGAGGTACCGTGTCTCCAGGGTTCACTACTGCCGATCCCGTTCCGGTGCCTACGCGAAAGCCAGTGATGAGAGGAAATCCAGCAGCAGAAACCAACAGGTTAAGGCTAGCGCTAAAGACCTCCCTTTTTTGGCCGACCGTTGTTACGGTGATGGTTACGGGTAAGTCTTGTTCCACTTGGGTTGGAGCGATCCACTTGACCTGGAACCCCTCCTCAGAGACGAGGTGTCCTGCAGAGGCCGACCAGCTCACCCGGGCGGTCTCTGAGGAGTTCGCTACTGAAACCTGGAGGGAAACCTCTTGTCCCGGCCCCACGATAGAGGCACTACTCGTTAGGTTAATGATCCGGGCCCCTGAAAGGCTGACATCGGGAGCAATAACCTGAATATGGACAGTTTCTTGATCTTTTCGGCCATCGTTCATAAACACTTCTAAGGTGATGGCGAAACCAGCGGGTTCCTCCAGTTCGGCAGGGGCAACCCATACTCCGGTTAACCCTCGACTCACCGCCATCGTTCCCCCGCTCGCTCTCCACGTTGCTGTACGTACCTGGGTCGAATCGGTTACTGTTGCAGTTAAGGTGACCTGATCGCCGGGGTTAACCGTGGCGGAAGGAGATACCCGGATACCTGTGATGATCGAGGTTTTTGCTCCTCCTCCACATCCGACTAAAAAGAGCAGAACTCCTGGCCCTCCTAGGAGAGCCAGCCAAAGGGCAATTTTTTTCCTTTGAGAGCCTCTTTTCATTTAACGCACCAGGGTATTTGCTTGGAATATGGGGAGTAGAATACTAAGAACGACAAAACCGACGAACCCTCCCACCGTGAGGACGATAGCAGGTTCGAGCATACTGGTGAGTCGGCGAAGGGTGGCGTCCACTTCAAAGTCCATACTATCGGATACCCTTGAGAGCATCCGGGGGAGGTCTCCGGTCTCCTCTCCTACCGCCGTCATATGGACTAAAACGGGTGGAAATCGGCCGGTTTGCCTCATTCCCACGTTTAAGGCTTCTCCTCGACGGGCACTTTCAATCAATTCCCGAACCGCAGAAAGGACCACCCGATTTCCACTAGCAGTTCCTGCGATTTCTAGGGCCTCTAGGAGGGGTACTCCTCCTGCTAGCATTGTCCCAAAGGATCGGGCGAATCGGGAGATGACGATCTTAGTGATGATAGGCCCTGCGATAGGAAGGCGGAGGAAGAGAGCGTCTAACTGACGGGCGCCGGTTTCGGTTCGGGCATAAAAGCGAAGAAAGAAGTATCCGCTAGCTAGAGCAAGGGCGATCAACCACCAGTAATGCCCGATGAACCCCGTGACTGCTAGTAGAATTTGGGTGGGTAGGGGGAGGGCCCCTCCTAAATCTTCAAAGACTTGAGAAAGGCGAGGGATGACAAAAGTGAGGAGGAAAGTCACTGCCAAAACCGCTACTCCCAGTAAGACCGCAGGATAGGTCAGCGCCGAGATCACCTGGCTTCGGCGAACTGCTTCTCGTTCGAGGAAGTCCGCTAAACGGGCTAGAACTTCTGGAAGCTGACCACTCGCCTCGCCAGCTCGGAGCATATTGGTGTACATTTCTGGAAAGATCCGGGGGAATTGGGCCAGGGCGGTGGAGAGGGGGGAGCCTCCACGAATCTCCGCCTGAACTTGCCCTAGCAGTTCTTGAAAAGCTGGGTTGTCACTCTGCTCGATCAGAACCGTAAGACATCGGTCCAGCGGCATCCCCGCTCCGATAAGGTCGGAGAGTTGACGAGTGAAAATGGTCAGCTCCTGCCGGCCAATGCGACGGCGTCGGCCGCGCTGAAGAATGATCTCAACGGGTTTCTCTTCAACGGGCACTAATTCTGTGGGGAAATAACCGCTATCCCTCAGGCGATTGGTCGCTTCCCGAAGGTCCGCCGCCTGGATTTCTCCGGTATGAGTTTGCCCCAAGGGGTCTAAGGCTGAGTATCGAAAGACCGGCATAGTCCTTTTATCTTCCTCTTTCTTAGACGACGGAAAAGGAAAGAAAGTTGCGAAGGGGCTTTTCCCCTCAAAAGCTTTCTTATTCCTGAACCCTCCTCCTTCCGAGTATAATAATCGAGGTTGGGGAGATCGGCGGTGGCTCCTCTAAGAGATATTTCTTTTGGTTCGCTTAGCCGGGGTTGTGGAAATATGAGCTTTTCCGTTGTGAAAGAAGAAGTCTCTTTCCGGTGCCCTCACTCTGGAGCTTCATTGACACTCTACTATGGTGATGCTATCCAGGGGTTCAACCATCTCTTGGAACCTCACTCTATTGATGTCATCGTCACCTCTCCCCCTTATAACCTAGGGGTACCCTATCGCGGTTATTCGGACTGCCAATCGCGGACAGAATACCTGGATTGGATCAAAGAGTGGGGGAGATCTGCCCAACGCGTTTTGGCTGAACAAGGTTCTCTCTTTCTCAATATCGGTGCTAAACCTAAAGACCCTTGGGTCCCTTACCAAGTCCTCTTTGCCTTAAAGGATCTCTTTGTCTTACAGAATGTCATCCATTGGATTAAATCTATTGCTATAGAGAAGAAAGACGTGGGCAACTATCCAGGAATTACTCAGGATGTGGTCGTAGGTCATTACAAGCCGATTAACGGTCAGCGCTTCTTAAATGATTGCCATGAGTATATTTTCCATCTCACTCATAGAGGGGATGTTCCCCTTGACCGCCTCGCCATAGGAGTCCCTTATCAGGATCGAAGCAACCTCAGCCGATGGAAGGGGGCCGAAAAGGGGGTACATTGTCGAGGAAATACGTGGTTTATTCCTTACCCGACCATCCGAAGGCGGGACCGGGATCGGCCGCATCCCGCTACTTTTCCTGTTCAACTCCCCGAAAAGTGCCTTAAGCTCCATGGGCTTCATCGGATTCAGCGAGTGTGCGATCCCTTCTTAGGGATAGGAAATACTGCGATTGCTTGTATTCAATTAGGGTTAAATTTTATCGGCTTTGAGATCTCCTACGACTATTTTAGGCAGGCCTGTGAACGAATCGAAGCCTTTTTAAAGGAGAGCAAGGAAAGCTTTAACAACTAGGGTTAATGCGGAGAAAGAGGAGGAGTTCTTCTTTCGGCTTATAAACCCCTTATCCTCCCCACACGCGGGGCAGAGGGGGAGATTCGCCCGCCTCAACCTTTTGTGATCCTTCATCGTCGGGGGATGGAACGCGGGCTGAAGCCTTCGGCTACCGAGGGCCCCTTTTAGTTCCCCAATTTGTATCCTCTTTTTGCACCCTATACATTAGCGAGAGAGGAGATGCTGGTATAAGCTAAGGACCTGATCTGTTACCCTCTCGGCTGAGAAGGAGAAAGCTCGTTCCTGGGCCTTCCTAGCAATCTCTCGCCGAAGGTCTTCCTCTCTAAGGAGTCGAAGGATTGCTTGAGCGAAAGCCTCTTCATCTTCGGGGCATAGGAGCGCCTGTTCGGGTTCGGGGAGGACCTCTCGAGCACTAAAAGTATCCAGGGCTACTGTGGGTAAGCCAGCAGCAGAGGCTTCGATCAGCACTCGGGGGTTTACCTCGGTTTTGGAGGGCAGAAGAAAGATGTCCGCAGATTTGTAGTATTGAGGGGTTTCTTCGGCTTTCACCGCTCCAATAAAGAGGACCACCTGGTCTAATCCTAATTCCCGCCTTAGACTTTCTAGAGCGGGTTTCGAGGGACCGTCCCCCACGATCATTAGCCGGGCTCGGGGAAAAGAGGAGTGGAGAATCCCCATTACCCGGAGGAGGAAGTCCAGGTTCTTTTCTGGAGCCAATCGGCCGACATAAAGGAGAACGAAGGCTTTCTCCAAGCCGAGGGACTGGCGGATTTTTGCTCCCTCTGTAGAGAGATAGGGGGTTAGGTCAATGGGGTTAGGGATCACGTGGATGGGGTGGTGGATACCATAGGAGAGAAGAATTTTTTTCATCCCTAGAGCAGGAGTGATCACCGCATCGCACTGATTGCAGAAACGACGGATAAGGACTTTGGCGATGGCTTGGCCTAGCCGAGGCGACCAAGGAGTAGCATAATGGACGTAGTGTTCATATTGGGTGTGGACAGTACAGATGAGAGGGGCTTTTTGCAGTCGAGCAATGGCTTTAGCGGATCTTCCTATAAGAAAGGGATGTTGAGTATGGAAAATGTCGAGTTCGGCTTGGGCTACCTGAAGCAAAGCTTTAGGGGCGAAAGGGATAGTGATGGGGATCCAGGAAGATATAGGGAATTTGACCGAGGGAAAACGATAAACATTCGGTTCTTGATCCTTATAACCGGGGAAGGAGGGGGCGAACAAGCAAGTAGAATGTCCTTTGCGTTGGAGTTGATGAAAGAGAGTTTGGGTTACAGTGACCACCCCACTGATGATCGGTCTGTAAGCTTCAGTAAAGATACCGATTCTCATCGCAAAGTCCAACCTTTTTATTCTGCACCGAGGTTTTCTTTTCCTTCCTACTCTTCTCTGAAACCTAAGGGGATTGAACGAAATTGGTTTGAGGCAATTAATCAATGGGTAAAATCAATAGTGAAGGAAGAAATAGTTCGATGGAACTTTAGTTATAGAATAGCTGTCTTACTAATTGGAAGGAGGTGAAACAGTATGGCGGAGGTTCGCGGTGAAATGTCCGTCCGTGAGGCGGGCCGCAAGGGTGGTCAAACCACTAAGAGCAAATACGGAAGCAAGTTCTACGAGGAGATCGGTCGCAAGGGTGGTTTGGCCACAGCTCGCACCCATGGCCACGAATTCTATGAGGAGATCGGCCGCAAGGGTGGCAAGATCGGTGGCCCCAAAGGGGGTGCCCGGGTTCGCGAGCTGATTGAGCGTGGGAAGAAAGCTTTAGAGGCTTCTGAGACTTCATAAGGAGAGACTTATGGGGTGTGAACCGTCCCACTCCTCACGAACGGAAGAGGTAAAGGACTGAGGGGGAGCGTAGCTGGCTCCCCCTCAGTCTTTCCTGAGAAAGCTTTTCAATAGATCAAATCCTTTAGCCTCTTCATTCGGGGAGAGAAACCGTTGGCAAAATACTTGGTTAAGGTTCGCGGTATTCTGCTGGCTTCGGTCCTACATCTTTTCCCCCGTTAAGATACCCCTTTCAAGGCCTGCTGAGTGGCCATCTCAGCGATTTTTAAACTGTTCAATCCTTCTAAAATACCCGCGCGTACCCGATGGCTAGGATCTTCAAGGGCCTGGAGAAGGTCTTTCAAAGAATCTTGGACACACTTCTTGTAAAGCTCTTGTTTTGTTTGGCCTATCTGCCACTCCCCTTTAAGGATTTGGTCCACTTGAAAGGTTCTTCCCCTTCCTCTCCAAAGGCGTTTATCTTCAGGAGAGGGAAGAACTACTTTTTCGGTGAATCCAGGAAAGAGGGATTGGAGGAAAGGACGATCTCTCTCGGCAAGCCCAATCTCCATCTCCAACCCTGTGGGAATCCACCCTTGAAGGGTAAGATACCCGAGATCAAAGATCAGGTGGCAAAAAGTTCGCTCTAACCTTTCTGGTTTATCAAAAGAGTGGAAGAAAGTGGCTATTAAACCAGATTGATACTCCAAAGTTGCTATGTACCGGTCGGCCTGTCGAGTTTCGGGCCGAAAAGTGATGTGAGCAGAGATCCGGGTCACTTCGCTTTGGGCCAGCCAAGAGTAGATGTCGAAGAAGTGGACACCGTGCTCAATGAAAATCCCCCCACTTTGGGAGAAATCCCAGAGCCAATGGTGGGGAGGTAAGTTCTCATCTGCTGCAGTGTTGGAGAAATCAATTCTTCGAAGCTCACCAAGCATCTGGCTTTCTACCAACTGTTTGAGACGCTCGAAGAGGGGATGGTACCGCATGACATAGCCCATTACGAAGGGGACCTGGTGGTGGGCCACGGCTTCGGCTACTTTCTCCCCCTCCTTAAGAGAGGTGGCTAAAGGTTTTTCACAGTAGATGGCTTTCTTAGCCCTTGCGGCTGCAACCGCTTCGGGTGAGTGTTGGTGAGGGGGAGTGGCGATAACGACGATGTCTATTTCAGGGTCTTGGAGGAGGGCCTCGGCGCCGATATAGATTTGGGGAATGTGATAACGCTCGGCGGTTTGCTTCAGTCGTTCGGGATTTCGCCCCGCCACCGCCCTAATCTCCACTTCCGGAAGCTCTTGCCAGGATTCGATGAGGAATCGCCCATATCCGCCGTAGCCGATCATTCCGATTCGGTAGCGTTTCTTCTTCATCTTCTACCCCTTTCCTTTGAGAAAATAGGAGTGAGTTGATGGGTTAAAAGGAAGAATCCCTGAGTAAAAGAGGGAGGTTAAAGTGCTTAAGCGAGTCGGGGAGTATAAGTTCCTCTTTACTCTTTTATCTCTCCTGATCACCAATCCTCCTTTGGGTTATGCCAGCTCCTCATCAGGTACCAGGCCCTGGTTTGAGGTAAATCAACAGGGAAGAATTGAGCGCAAATATTGGAAGATTCAACAAACTCCCCAGGGAGAAGTTTTTCAGGCAAGGACCCATCCTATAGAGAACAGTTACCTCCTCACCCCTTTGGAAAGAACTCCGGCTTTTGTGATCCGTTTCTCCACTCAGGCTCCGGATAACCCACTAAACCGAGGCTTAACTTTTGGGCTAAGCCAGGGTTACCCCTCCTCCCGGAAAATCCCCATCTTACTTCTCGCCTTCTTGGGAAATCACACTTTGAGTTATTATGACGGAGCCACCTGGAGACCCCTCCTTCGTTATACTCCCGGATTGGAGTACCATTTAACCCTCCGGGTGGATGTTCCTTTGGCAGAGGCGATGATCCAGGCGAACGATATCCTCACACCCCCTTTCCTCTTTACCTTCCCCTCTGACTCAGTAGGGTACTTTTTCTTCCATAATTGGGGCAGTGGGAATTGGGTAACTGCTCAGAATTTCTCTTGGGAGCCAGGGATCCCTGCTCCCATCGGTCTTTCTGCAAAGCTTTTAGGCTCTCAAGAAGTCGTCCTCACTTGGGGTTATCCCTATCCTGTTAACGTGAAGGGATTTCGGATCGAGCGATCAGGCCATCTTTTAGGGATGGTTTCACCTCAGCGGAGAACTTATAGAGATTCCGGCCTGCCGGCAGGGAGAGGTTATGCTTATACTGTTCTAGCTTTTACTCAAGATGGAGAAAGCCTTCCTACTTGGCCGGCCACCGTTTATATCCCCCTTTATCGACAGTTGCCCTCTGCAGACCTTTCCCAGAACTTAGAGGTAGAGGTGTTAGTCTACGGGGGGACCCCAGCGGGAGTAGCCGCAGCTATCGCTAGTGCGGAGGAGGGAGCGGAAGTTTTGCTGGTCCTTCCTGAGGACCGGGTGGGGGGGATGATGTCTGGAGGCTTAGGGATCACTGACCTTCGCTATCGGCAAACGATGGGGGGCCTTTTCAAGCGATTTGTCCGCCGAGTTCGCCGGTTTTACGAGGAGACCTACGGTAGAGATAGCCTTCAATACCGAGATTGTAACGAAGGGTTATACTTTGAACCCGGAGTAGCCGAGGCCCTTCTTAAGGAGATGATCGGTGAACAGCGCCGGATTCGGGTTGTTCTTTTTCAGCAATTAAAGGCGGTGAAAAGGCAGAGAGTGCGCTTGAAAAGAGGATGGAATCAGGAATTCCTAGCCCTTTATAGACCGACAGAAGTGGGTTTCCAGGACGGGCGGACTGGCAGGAAGTCCACAGTTCGGGCGAAAATCTTCATAGACGCTTCCTATGAGGGTGATCTATCTGCGATGGCAGGAGCGCGCTATAGAATAGGGCGAGAATCGGCTAAGGAGACGGGGGAGGAGTATGCTGGGGAGGTTTATTGGTCTTGGGAAACAATGGAGAGGGTTGCCGGTAGCGGGATAGGAGATCGCCGGATCCAAGCCTATAACTATCGAGTCACTCTAACGAACCGGCCAGCCAATCGAGTGGCGATTCTTCGCCCTTCCTTATACTCTGTGTTTTACCATCGTTATCTTCCTATTGCTGAGGATGTTCGCCAAGGAAGGATTACCAGTATCCGTCAGGTCATTTACTTTGGCCGATTGCCCAACGATAAGTATGATATTAACAATATGGGCCGATATTGGCCCTCCACTGATTTTATTGAAGAGAATAAGGACTACCCAGAGACAGGATCGGAGGCAAGGAAGTGGATAGCCCGTCGCCATCGAGAGTATCTTTTGGGCCTCCTTTACTTTATGCAGAACGATCCGTCTCTTCCTGAATCCTTCCGGGAGGAGGCCCGGCAGTGGGGCCTTCCCAAGGATGAATATCCAGCATCAGATCACTTCCCTCCCCAGTTGTACGTCCGGGAGGCCCGTCGGATTGTGGGTTATTACACTTTTAAGGAGCAGGATGCGCGGAGCCTACCGGGGCAGGAGCGGGCACCGGTTCATCCAGATAGTGTGGCTATTGCAGACTATCCTCTCGATTCTCACGCTACCCGGAACCGTGAGCCAAACCATCCCCAGGAACTGGAGGGCTTTTTCTACCTCCCACGCATTACCGTTCCCTCCCAAGTCCCTTATCGCATCCTCCTTCCTCAACATTGGGAGGGTTTACTGGTCCCTTGTGCTGTTTCAGCCACTCACGTCGGTTATGGAACTTTGCGTTTGGAACCGATTTATATGGCAATGGGGGAAGCCTGTGGAGTAGCTGCAGGATTGAGCCTTCGACGGAGGATCCCTCTCACTTTCCTACCCGTTCGGATCCTTCAAGAAGAATTGTTGAGGCGAGGATGTAAGATCACCTTTTTTAGGGATATTGAGGAGGATACCCCTGATTTTCTTCCTTTGCAGTTTTGGGGAACCCGGGGGTTTTTCGAGGGGTATTCCGCTCGGCCGGAAGATCCCGTTGAAGAGCATACTGCTCTCCGCTGGTGGGTCCAAGCTTGGGCCTATTCCGACCCCCGAGTGCGTTCCCAGATATATCCTCGGCAGTCTCCGGAGGGATTAACCCTTTCTCAAATTGAGGAGGGTGTTCGTTCTTTTCTTCAACGCCGGGGAATTGAAGAGGAGTTACTCCTCTCGGGAAAAGGGGGAGTCTCTGAGGAGGACCTCCAGAGGTGGCTTTCCTTGCTTCCTTTTGGGAGGAGACCAAGGGACCTCAAAGGCTTCTTTAAGAATCCTCAGCAGATTACTCGAGGGGAACTCTGCCGATTGCTTTGGGAGATGGTGAGGTAAGGGTACCTTAATAGCGCCCAAGGATTATTCTCCAAGGGTGACTTCTCCCCACAGAAGGGTTTCAGGGCCACGAGGGCCTTTCCATAACAGGCCTCCTTGATCAGTAATATCTAAAGCGATACCCTGCTCTTTCCATCCTTCTTCCCGTTGCACCCAAATCTCTTTACCCAGGGTCACTTCTTTCTCACGCCATTTTCTTAAGATAGACTCCGGATGGTCCTTGACGATGAGGTAATAATCGTAGATCTTTTCCACGATTTGCTTCAGCAGAGGGAATCGGTCGGGGAGTACTCTCGCCTTATCTGAGAGGGAGATCGCTTGATCTCGAATTTCCGGAGGGAAATCGTCAAGGGTCATCGCCCAATTCAATCCGATCCCGACAACCGCCCATTCAAGGAAAGAGCCTGATAGGGGGCCTTCAATCAAGATACCTCCCAATTTTTTCCCTTCTAAGATGAGATCATTTGGCCACTTGATTCCGACAGGAGTGGAGGTATAGGAGGAGAGAGCTTCCGCCACAGCTACCCCGAAGGCTCCACCGAGCAAACCGATTTGGTTAAGAGGCCATTTCTGGCGAAGAAGAAAACTGAACAAGAGGCTTTTGCCTCGAGCTCCCCACCAGCTTCTGCCTCGCCGGCCTCGGCCGGCAGTCTGTTCCTCGGCAAGGATAACCAGCCCCTCTTCCGCCCCTTCTAGGGCCTTTTGACGCACCTCATCCATTGTGGAGGGGGTGGTCTCTATCCAATAGAGGGACCACCCGAAAGGGAGGTTTTCTAGGAGCTTCATTGAGCTTCGCCCTCTGTTACTCCTTTATCCCTGGGAGGTTTTTAACGCTTCCTGTGCTCCTTCTGAAAAGGGACTTTGGCCTTCTCGCCAACCGAGGACTTCATAGATAATAATTGGCTCCTCTTTCCCTTTGACATAAGCTTGAATAGGCCCTCGAGCCTCTACCTCCTCCTTGACGTGTTCGTAAGTGGCGGCGGTGATGAGAATCCGGGTGTGCAAGTCTTTATTTAAACTTTCAACCCGGGAGGCGGTGTTTACAGCATCTCCAATTACGGTGAAATCCAGACGGTCTTTGGATCCGATGTTGCCCACTACCATCTCTCCTGTATTAATTCCTATACCGATGTCAATAATGGGAAGGCCTTCCGCCTTCCATTTTGCTTGAAGTTCCATTAGAGCGGATTGCATATCCAGGGCACAGGCTACTGCGCGCCGGGGATGGTCCGGATAGGGGACGGGGATACCGAACAAAGCCATAATAGCGTCCCCTACATACTTGTCTACCGCGCCGTCGTGTTGGAAAACCCTATCCGTCATTGCTTGAAGGTATTCGTTAAGGCGAGCGACAACTTGTTCTGGTGATAACTTTTCCGACATAGCAGTGAAGCCTCGAATATCTGAGAAGAGGACTGTAGCGACAACTTTTTCTCCTCCTAGGAAGCATTTTTCAGGATGAGCGATCACGTATTCCGCGATTTGAGGGCTAACATATCGCTGGAGCAATCCTTGTGCTCTCTTCTTTTCTCTCTCTTCAATCCACGCACGAAAAACCATAATCGAGGTGGAAGTTAAGAGTAACCCTATTGAGGGGCCGATGATATTAACCCAAATTCCTTTGTCCACAAATAACCAGTAGTTTAGGAAAATATATCCGAGGAGAAGAACGAAGGTGGAGAGAACTGCGCTTCCTAAGCGGTAGAAGGAGGTGATAGGCCAGATTGCCAGAGAAAGGAGAAAGAGAACCAGAAGGTTGATCTTGCCTGATACGTGGCGGATCGTCCCTCTCTGGAGGAAAGTGCTCATCGCATGGGCGTGAATTTCCGGCCCCCACATATCCCCAACAGGAGTGATCCGATGGTCGTTGCCTACCGTTGTGTTATCTCCTATAATGACGATCTTATCCTTAATAGAGGGTTCAAGGCTGAGGAACTCCTCTTTCTTAGAGAGCCCGTAAACTGCTTCGTAGGGGATAACGTGAAAAGTGCCGGAGATGAAGTCCTCTCGGCTAGGTTTTCCTAAGAAGAGAACAGGAACTCCCCCGTGTTGATCTACGAGATAGGTATTTTCCCCAACTTTCCAGCCTCCGGGAACTCGGTGGACGGGGAGGTTCTCTTTTCCCAGGGCCATTAAAACCGCTTGGAGGCTAAAGGCCGGAACAGGCGTTTTTCCTGCCAACAGGAAAGGTTCAATACAATCTGCAACAGTAGTGTCCGCATCAAAGGATAAGTTGATATGCCCCCAATGGTTTGAAGCGGAGCGGAGGGAGGGGACTGGAAGAAGGAGGCGCTGCCCGTTGGATCCTTTCCTGAGGAATACACAAGCCCAAAGAACGTTTCCAAAGGCTTTAGCAGAAGCAGCGAGATCCCGATCTTGAGAGGAGGGCAAGTCAAACACCAGGTCAAAGGCGATGACCTTGGCTCCTAGTTTTTGCAGGTTCTGAATCACCCGGGCGTGGTAGTTTCGGGGAATGGGAGGCCCAGGGAGGTTAAGGTTGGCGATAGTTTCTTCATTAATTTCAATCAAAACAATACTTTCTCGAGCTTTCTTAATAAGGTCTTGGTGCCTCGAAGTATAAACCTTTGCCCGAAGGTTATAGGGGAACTGCTCAAAAAACTGAAAACCCCTCTGGTCTAGAATACCGCAGACCACTACCGAGAGGAGAAGTAGGCTAAGGTATGTAGCAAGTCGGGTTTTGAGAGAGAGGGGCTTCAGCTGGTCTAAACCGGCGGCTGATCTCCTATCCTTTCCTCTTGGGTGATAAATTCCCCATCCTATCCACCGAGAAGGCAATCGGGTCACCTCCAGATTGAGGGTTTTTCTCCCTTTCCCCCTTCGACTCTCGGAATCCTTTTCTAAAAGCAGAGTGGATACCCCTTCTTTTCCCTTTTTTACCTGGAGCCCCCCTTGAATAAAGAACATACGTTCCTATATCCTTGAATAGGAAAAGAAACATATGTTCCTTTTTGGGGTTTTACCCGATGTTCGTCAGTGCTCTTCTTCCAGCAGAAAGGTTTGGGGTGGAGGAGTTTCTGCAGGACACTTGTATTGGTGGAGAGGATTTGTTCGAGGAGACCTCCTCTCTCTATAAAAGGTACTGGGAATGGTGCCGGGAGAAGGAAGTCACTCCCTGCCGTTGGCTAAGAGATTTTGAACAATCTCTGGTGGAGTTAGGTTTTCTTCTAGATGGCTCCTATACACGGGGTCTTTACTTGCGCAAGGGGCCTCTTCTTTGAATAAGAGTGAGCGATCTGCTTGTCCCAACTCTGTAGGGGAACCCCTTGTAGATGACGTACTTCATCTCTAACCTCTCCCCCAGGCAAAGGGGTGAAAACCGAAAATCTTACCCTTTTTACCTCGGGGTTGGCAGGTTTGACCCTGGGCAAAGTCAGGCTAAATCAGAAACGTCGGGTATAGCCAATCACTAGAACTCGGCCGTCAGTAGGGAACTCATTAAAGAGGATTTGCTGGCTGTTGAAAATGTTGAAGAGGGTGATGAAAAACTCACTGTAGACTGTGGGTTCTTTAGCGAACATTAAGTCTACGATGGTACGGGCGGGGAAGCGAGGCCGGCCCTGCACCAGAGGACTATCTTGGAAGAACCCACCCGTGTTCCGAACCCGGAGGCGAACTTTGGTCCCAGTAGGATCCACATAATCTAAGCTTAATGTGGTGGTATGTTTGGGTTGGTAGGGGGCGGTTTTCCCGTCATAGGGCGCGCCAGGAGTTCTGTTAGTGGTGTTATTCAAGCTGTAGATGAGGTTAGCATAGAGGTTAGGAGTGATTTGGTGCTCATAGCGTAACCCAAAGCCGACCCTCCGCACCCGGGCCATCCGGATCGAGGGTGGAGAGAAGGCAGGAAGACTTTGACCCCCTAATTCATGGTCTCGAGTAAGGGTGTGGAAAAGGAAGAACTTGAGCAGACCTTTGGAAGAAAGGTAGCGTTCATAGTCAAGCTCAAAGGTCCGGGAAAAGAGGAAAAGGCCTTGAGGGAGGACCACTTTCTCGGTGGTGAGCAGGGTTTCGGTAGGGACAAAAGGCAGGGTAGTGAACAATCCTTCTTGAGTTTGTCGGTTATAGAAGAAGCGAAGGGTAGACCGTTGGTCCGGGAAATAGGTGATGATAAGGCTAGGCAGGAGCAATTGCTTCCGTCTTGCCCCTGAAGGAGCACCATTAATCCGGGTCTCGATATCGCTATGGTGTAATCGCATCTGGGTCACAAAAGAGAACCGGTGAGTAATCCTTTGAGAGAGCTGAAGGTAGCTCGTCCAGAGACGCCCATCAACGCGTTGCTCTATGGAGCCTATATCTGCTTCTATCCGGTTCTTTGCTGAGAAGAGAACCCGGGATACTCCCATCGTAAGGAGGACGGGTTTTTCTGGAGAGCGATTTAGGGAGAAATCGAAGCGAAGTTCAGGTACCCAAATACGAGCCCGAGAGGCGATCTCCGAAGTAGGCCCTAGGGGTGAGGGGGGGAAGGATTCTTTGTCGGGTGAGGAGAGGATGTTCTGGAAAGGTTCATAGGTCATCCCTAGCCAGAGATGCTGTCCCAAACCGATCCTCCTTTTATAGGAGAGTTGGTAGATGTCTCCTCGAAAGCTCGAGTGGTCATTCAGATCTTCCCCCTGAGGATGATTGGCTGGTCCAGGAAGCCGTCTTCTCTCTCTTAAACCGAGGAGGTTGGCGGAGACAATTGTTTGAGGGTCTGCCACCAAGGTAATATTTTGCAGATAGGTTGTTGTGGTACGCCCTTCTCTCCGCCGGTTACGGTTGGGAGGCTCATCTAGGTTATCCCCAGGGAAGGTGGAATTCCTTCCTCGATCAGCAATGCCATATTCATGGAAGGCTCCTTGCCTGAGGATACGACGGTGTTCTACATCCAAGTTCCACTGTCCCTCGGTAGCGACACTTGTCGTTACATCGGTGGTAACTCCTCCTCTCATTAGCTGGATGGAGATCGCTGGGTCAAAGAGGAAGGCTTGGGTGATGCTGTTCACTTGGGTAGTTGGGTCAAAGGCGATTAAGGCAAGGCGAGCCCTGGCTAGGGAGTTCTGAGGATCGAGGGAGAGAGCTTCTCGGTATTGCCGTTCTGCTTGGGACTTCAATCCGCTGAAGTCGTAACATAGGCCTAAGATGGCGTGATATTGAGCCACCTGGGGAGCACTTTGAACCGCTTTGAGAGCAGTGACCATCGCCTCACTTAAGCGGTTATAGTCTAAGAGAAGCCGGGCTAACTCAGCGTGGTAGAGGGCACTGTTCGGTTTTAATTTGATTGCCTCCTTATATTGAGCAACCGCTTCTTTATACCTTCCTTGACGATAGTAGACCGAACCTAAAGCGGCAAGGACCTCATCTTTTTTCCGGTGGCGGGGGAGGAGATTAGTGAGGAGGTTAACTGCTTCCTCGTCTCTCCCCATAAGGGTGTAGACTCGGGCCAGAAGGGAGACTGCAGGAAGGTAATCAGGAGTCAAACGTAGGACTTCTCTCAGCGACCGAACTGCATGGGTGTAATCTCGACGTTGGGCATCCGCAACTCCTAGAAGGTAGCGAGCCTGAGGAAGTTTCGGGTCCAGGGCGACTGCTTGGGCGGCTACTCGAGCTGCTCCATCCACATCTCCCTGAGCTAAGAGAACCTGGCCTAAAGCGACTCGGGCGGAAACAGAATCCGGATTGAGACGGGAGGCAGTGCGTGCCTCTCTTTCGGCAGAGAGGTGTCTCCCGGTGAAGAAATAGACAAGGGCAAGATTTCCATGAGCTAGAGCAGATTGAGGGGCTAGCTGGGTAGCGAGCTGAGCCTCGTCTAAGGCTGATGACTCATCCTCTTGGGCTAGGTAGATTAAGGAAAGCCAAGCCCTAGCTTGATAATGATAAGAAGCTGGTGGAACCTTAAGAGCGGATTGAAAAGATGCTTTTGCGGATTCTAATTTCCCTGGTTGGCGCATTTGCGACAATCCAAGGGCGATATAGGCCTCAGCGGAAGAAGGATTAAGGTTAACCGCTTTCTCGGCGAAGGTTTGGGCTTCTTGAGGCCTGTCTCGAGCAAGAAGGAGAGAGGCTATCCCGATATAGGCGGAGGCGTACTGAGGACTAACCTGAATAGCCCGTTGAAAAGCTCGTTCACTCTCCTCCCTCCGATCTAGTTCCAACAAGGTATAGCCGAGGCGAGTGAGGATAGAAGCTTGGTTAGGAGTGATGCGATTGGCTTCCTGATACTCTTTCAAAGCCTCTTCATAGTTGCCATTATCAAAGAGGGCATCACCATAAGCGACGCGGGCGTCTGCCGAATTCGGCTCTTTACGCACCCTTTCCGCGCGTTGTTCCAGCTCCTCCTTTAAGGCACTGCGGTCGTAGGTGATAAAAAACTTCTCCCGAGGGATCACTGCCTGATCCAGGTCAAAAGTCCACTCGATAATTAAGTTAGCGTTGGCAATGGTGATCGGAGCTGTAGGAGGTTGCCCAGGCCGGGCTATGCTCTGCTGGGATTCCCCGACAACTACTGCTCCAAAGTCATTGAAGAAGTCCACCTCTCCCACCAAAACTGTAATCGTTGTAGTACCGTCTTCTTCCACTTTCAAATCAAACTCGGTGCCCCGTACCCCAGCGATGGCACTTGTTGTTTGAGCAGCTTGGTCAGGACGGAGGCTGGCCCAGGTTTCCCCCAGAATGGCCCGGAACAAACTCCGCTTTCCTTTTCCAACAGGGGTTGGTGGGGTAATCAAAATGGTAGTGTTCTCGTTGAGCCGGACTTGAGAACCATCGTTGAAGAGTAGGGAAGCCTTGCTTCGTGCGCCTGTCCGGGCCATATCCCCCACGTACAGGGATCCTCGAATCCCGATAGGGATAAATTGAGTAGCTCCTTGGCGTCGTACAGTAAAGGAGCCGATTGCCAGTTGAACGGTGGCGACCGGAGTTGCTGACTCAACCTTACTCGTAAGAGAGGCTAGGAGGAGCAAGGCCTGAATGACTGCTAACCAGAAAGTTGTTTTTCCTCGCATCGTTGATTTTCCCTTAATTTTTGCTTCCTCAAGGGAATTTTCCCATATAAATGGGAGGAGTTTATTTCCTCTTGGCAAAATTGGAAACGAGAAAAGACTCTCTCCTCATAAAATATGGGATGATAGAAAATAGAAGATAAGGGAAAAGATCGCGCTGATCCCGCTTGCTTTTTGCTGAGCTTTTAACTAGGATAGAGCTAAATCCGGGGATAGTAAGGTGAGGATGGGAAACCTTAAGCCTTTCATTAAGGATGGGACCGGACAGGGATGAAGAGAGCTCTGAGAGGGTGGTGCCTTCCATTATTTATTAGCTGGCTGGTCGTTTCGGTCTGGGGGGAAGCTTCCGCTCAGTTAGCCCCTCAGGTGAGCACGCTGGCAGGGACAGGGCAAAGCGGGCGTCGAGATGGGCCGGTGGAATCTGCTACTTTTTCTCTGCCGGTTAATGTGGCGGTTGGCCCCAATGGGGTAATTTTCATCGCTGATCTCTCCAACCGGTCGATTCGCACCTTAGGTCCTGATAGAGTTGTTCGTACACTTCCCGTTTTGAACCTCGTCCAACCCACGGGGCTTGCTCCCGATAGCCGAGGAGGCCTTTACGTTTCGGACCAGGCCCAGCACCGAATTTTTTATATCGGCCCTGATGGTACAAGCACGGTAGTCGCTGGCGCTGGTCGAGGAGATAGCGATGGGCCGGCTCAGAATGCTCGGTTTAACCGCCCTTCGGGGCTCCTCCTTTTGGCCGATGGGACCCTGCTCATCGCGGATGCGGAGAATGGAAAGATCCGGGCCTTGACTCCACAAGGTCGGGTGGTGACCCTTTTGGGTGGCCCGGAGAAAGGGAATGGAGATGGACCTCCCTCAGTTGCTCGTTTTGTCCGGCCGGTGGCCCTGGCCTTAGGGCCGAATGGCGTAATCCTCATTGCAGATTCGGGAGCTTCCAGCCTAAGAGTTTACAACCCGGGAAACCAACCGGCGATAGTAGGAGGAATCAGCGTTCCCGCTGGGGAAGTAGCCACCTTGATTCCTCCTGGTGGAGTGGATCGCCCGGCCTCGGTAGTTGCGGATGCAGAGGGTCGGATTTTCCTCACGGAACCTTTCAAAGACCAAGTTAGGATGATCTCTGTGGATGGAAAGCTCTTACTGCTGGCCGGTGGTCAACGGGGTTTCCAAGACGGCCCGGGACGAACCGCTCGTTTTGTAAGTCCTAGTGGTCTTGCTTTAGACAACCAGGGCCGGTTGATTGTTGCTGATGTCGGAAACCGCCGAATCCGCTCTATCCTTCGCACAGGCATTCGATACCAGGTCGCTCCTACAGGAGTAGTAGAGATTCCTGTAGGCAAGTCCCAAAGGTTTGTTGCTCTCTCCGCCTTTGTTCTGCCTACCCTTCAGGAGTGGGCTGTGGCTGGAGGCCCTGTTAGGGGGACCGTCACTCGGACAGGAGTTTATACAGCCCCTGCTTTAGTTCCCGTGCCCGAAATCGTGGCTTTAGTAACCCGCCCTTCTACAGAGCCAACTGCGGACGCGGTAATCTTTTTGAAAGTCACTCGTACTCAGGACCCTAATGTGCAGGAGCCTCGCATTACCTCCTTCTCCCCTCTGGAAGGTCCTCCGGGCCAGCAAGTGGTGATTCGGGGGGAGAATCTCTTTGACCCTGCAGGCACTGTTGTCGGTTTCGGTGGGGTTTTAGCCCAGGAGATCCTTTCGATTGAGGCTACTCAGATAGTAGTTCGAGTGCCTGTTGGAGCTCGAACTGGGCCAGTTAGTGTGACCACCGCTGGTGGGATCGCCCTAAGTGACCAATCTTTTAATGTAACACCGCCTCCTATCATCAGTTCTTTCACTCCTCAGAGGGGTTTTGCAGGAACCCAGGTGACTATAGAAGGCGAAAACTTCACCCCCAACGCGGTGGTGAGCCTCGGTCTTCTGCCAGCCCAGGTCCTGTCTATCACTGAGAAGCGTATCATAGTGATGGTACCTGAGAGAGCGGTAACCTCTCCTTGGTCGGTTCGGACTCCCGGAGGTACCACGTTGAGTACTACCCTGTTTGAAGTGCCTCCGGCACCTGCTCTCAGAGATTTCAACCCTAAAGCGGGTTTCCCAGGTACTCTGGTAACCCTCCAGGGAGGGCCTTTTAATGAAGCCAATCCTGGGTCTAACCAGGTCTTCTTTGGGGGTGCCCTTGCTACGCTTCTGCAGGTTAAGGAGGACCAAATTATTGCTCAGGTTCCCGATCAGGCCAGAACCGGTCCCATTACGGTGATCACTCCTTCTGGAACAGCGAGCTCAGCGATCGCTTTTACGGTCAATCCTCCTCCGGTGCTTTTGCAGGTAGACCCTCCCTCAGCACCTGTAGGTAAACCGATCACCTTACGAGGCCAGAACTTCAATACGGTGGCCTTAGGGTCCAACATCGTTACCTTTTCAGGGAACGTGCGGGGGATTGTTGGGGCAGTGACAGCAGACACTATTGTGGTTACGGTACCGGTAGGAGCGCTGACTGGACCGATAACAGTAACCACTCCTGGGGGATCCGCTGTTTCTCCCCAACCCTTTGGGGTGATCCCCGTAATAACAGATTTCTCGCCTCGATCGGCGCCTGTTGGTTCTTTTATAACCATTGAGGGAGCAGGGTTTGACTATACCGCCCCCCAGAATAATGTGGTGACTTTTGGAGGAGTGATTTCTAACACGGTTCAGTTAGCTACTCCCACCGAGATCATCGCTGAAGTTCCTCCTGGAGTGCCTTTAGGTCCTATCGAAGTGATAACGGCGGGAGGGAAGGGGGTGAGTTCTCAAACCTTCGTGCCTGGCGCCGGGGCGCCCATCGGCTTAGCGAAGCCTACCCCCTTCCAAGTAGTGCCTCCCACCCCTTCAGCCAACGTCGTTGCCGGAGATGAAGTTACTTTCCCTTTCTTAGTAGTCGGAGGTTTAGGCTTTACGAACTTGGTTAATGTCGCCATAGATAGTCTGCCGGCTGGCCTGACCGCGAAGTTGTCCGCCAACCAGGTAGCCCCGGGACGATCCTTTGACCTGGTTCTCCAGGTTCCTCGATCCCAAAGTGCAGGGAGGTTAGACATCTCCCTTTCCTTTAGTACCCGGTTTAAAGGAGAGATTTTCACGCAGGCGGTAAGAGCGACAATCAATGTAATCCCTCTAAACGTTACCACCTTATCGGGCCGAATTTTAACTGCAGAGGATATTCCTGCTCCGGTGGGCGGAGCTGAAATCACCTTGGCAGGGAAGAAGACTACTTCCGACTTCGGGGGTAACTTTGTGTTAGTAGATGTTCCCGCAGGAACGCAAACCGTTGAAATTGATGGTCGCCCAGCAAGCACCGATCGCTTCTCTTTCCCTAAGATTACGGTACCCGTCACTCTGACTCCTGGGCAAGCCAACCGAGTTCCCTTTACCTTCTTCCTTCCTAAACAACCCCCGAAGACCTCCCGGGTTATTACCGAGACAGATCGCTTCATTGTGGAAGATAAGCGTATCGCCCATTTGAGCCTTCAGATTGATAAGCAAGTGGCTATCGTTCTCCCCGATGGTACCTCCCTCCCCACAGACCGGTTGGACGAAGTGGGTGCGGATGTCACCACTGTAGACCGAGCTCCCAAGCCATTGCCTTCGGGGGTAACCGCTAAAGCTATCTTCTCCTTTAAGCCGAGTGGGGCGATTCCCAAGTTGAATGGATCGGTGGCTCCGGTCCCCGTCATCTTCCCGAACATCCTTGGGTTGAAGCCGGGCACTCAAGTGAACCTTTGGTATTTGGATCCTTCAACGGGAGAGTGGTCGAAAACCGATGATAAGACGGACCCACGCAACCCCAAGGACATTATTGGAGTAGTTAGTGAAGACGGTCTCTCCATCCGGTTTGGGCCTGGATTTGGCCCGGCTAGTACAGAGTCTTTTAAGGCTTTCTCGGTGGTTGGTGATTTTCGGGGGAAAGGACTGCCGGTACTGACCTCAGCCTTTCCTGCCCCACTGCCGGGTGTCTCCCAAGAGCCTCCTAGCCCCACCTCAGGGAGCGTTTCTGAAGGAGACCCAGTAGATGTGGCTAGTGGGGTATTCTATTTTAGCAAGACGGATCTAAGGGTTCCCGGACCTCTCTCTCTGACCGTTACCCGGACCTACCGACAGCTCTTCTTCGGGGAAGGCCCCTTTGGTATCGGCACTAGCTTGGGTTTTGATGTGCGGGTTGAAGAGGTCGGCCCCAGCGCGTTAAGCCTAGTCCTCCCCGGTGAAGTGAAGTACAGCTACAGCTTTGACCCAGACTTAGGGGCCTACAAGAATGTTACCACACCTTTCCTTCTAGGGTCCCTTCTTTTTAAAAACCCCACTGGCTTAATCTTGCGCTTTGTAGATGGGACAGTGTACCGTTTTAACCCTCTAGGGCCTACTGGGGGAGCAGGGAAGCTGATTGAGATTACCGACCGGGCCAACAACCAGATTCTCCTGGAGCGTGATCAAACGGGTAAGATCACTCGGATTCGGGACAACGCTGGCAGGTTCATCTCTCTTACCTACGATGGTGCTGGCCGAATTCTTCAAGCGACGGACCATACCGGACGAACTGTTCAATACTCCTATAATTCTGTAGGCTTTTTGGAGACCGTTACCGACACCCTGGGAGGAGTTACACGCTATACTTATGATGAGCGAGGGTTACTCAGTAGCATCACCGACCCCAGGGGTATTACCTTTATTCGGAATACCTACTACCGCGCCGAAGATTTCCCTAATGACCCCTTGAAAGGGCAAGTTTTGGACGGACGGATCCGGACTCAAACCTTTGCTGATGGAGGAGTTAATCTCTTTGAATACGAAACCCAAGGGAGCTTTATTGTGGCTACTCGGTTCACCGATTCGTTAGGCAATACTCGAACCTATCGCTTTAACCCCGCAGGCTTCATCATTAGTGTAGAAAATCCCTTGGGTCAAGTCGTTCGCTATGAGAGAGATTTGGTTACTAACTTAGTTCTCGCCATTGAAGACCCCTTAGGTCGTCGTACTACTTATGAATATGATACCTCGGGGAACATTGTTAAGATTACTGACCCTGCGGGGAATGTAGTCTCCGCAACTTACAAAACGTTAACGCTCCCGGAAGGTGTCCAACAGGTTTCCAACCTTCCAGAAGAGATCACCGATCCTTTGGGTAATGTAACTCGCTTTAGCTACAATGACCAGGGATTAATCACCCAAATTACTGACGCAGAAGGGAATTCCCGAAGGTTTGAGTACCAAATAATGGACACGGTTATCCGCTTGATTCGTAGTATAGACCCCGAAGGAGGGGTAACAACCTATTCCTACGATAGCGCGGGAAATATCACGGGGATTACCGATCCTGTGGGGAACACCCAGCAGTTTGTCTATGACGCCCTATCCCGGGTTGTTCAAATTGTTGATCCTTTAGGGAATATCACTCAGTTTGCGTACAACCAAGCTCACTTGTTAACCCAGGTCACTGACGCGGAGGGTCAGGTAACGACTTTTGAGTACAACCCGAACGGTTTGCGGACGAAGATCACTCGTCCCGGTGGCGCAGTCACCCAATTTCGGTATGACAATATGGATCGGCTTTCGGAGGTTATAGACCCTCTAGGGAATAGTGAACGCTTTGAGTATGATACCAACGGAAATCTGATAGCTTTCACCGATCGCCGAGGCTTGCGAACCGTCTTCGCATACGATCGCGCCAATCGGAGGATCCGACAGCAGTATGCTGATGGATCAGTGGTTTCTTTTACCTATGATGCTGTTGGGCGTATTGAGACGATTCAGGATTCTCTCTCCGGTACTATCTCCTATACTTATGACGCCCTCAACCGGGTGATTGAAGAAGCAAGCCCTACGGGGAGGGTGCGCTATGATTATGATCCTCTAGGAAGGAAGACAGTAGTACAGATCCTAGAGCCTGGTAACGTAACCCCGATCCAGTACCAATATGATCGTGTCGGCAGGCAAACCCGGGTACTCTTTGGGAACCTCTCAATTCAGCTGGCTTACGACAAGGTTGGCAGGCGAACTCGGATCATCTTTCCCAACGGTGTTGTCCAAGAAACCTCTTATGATCCTGCGGGGCGAATCTTAGCCATCTCCTATAAGCTGGCAGGCTCTGAGCTATTGCCGACTATCAGTTATACCTATGACTCCGCAGGGAATGTCCTCTCCCGAGAAGGGGGTGACTTTTTGCCGGAGAGTCCCTTGGTCGGTAATTATGAGGTTAACTTAGCGGATCGGATCACCCGGGTGGAGGATACCTTCTTTGAATATGATGCCAATGGTAACTTAGTAAAGATCACTGGGCCGGAGGGAGTCACGCAATTAACCTGGGATGCTCGGAACCGTTTGGTGTCTATTAATGGCCCCGGGTTTTCTGCTTCTTACCTGTATGACGGTTTGAACCGCCGGATTCGCAAAGTGATTAACTTCCAAACCATAGACTATCTCTATGACGGGAATAATATCCTTGCTGAAGTAAGCCCTACTTCAGTAAACGCAGTCTATTTACGCGGAGCAAGTCTCGATGATTTTCTGGCTAGGATAGAAGTGGGTGGTAGGTTGCATTTTTACCTTACCGATGCTCTTAAAAGTGTGATTGCCCTCACGGATGCTACTGGTCAAGTGGTCACTCGTTATCTTTACGATAGCTTCGGTAACACGGATGTCATTGGTCAGGGGAATCCGAATCCTTTCCAGTTTAACGGTCGAGAGAATGATGGCGCTGGTTTTTACTACTATCGTGCCCGGTACCTCTATACCCCTTTGGGTCGTTTTATCTCTGAGGACCCTACGGGTTTCACTTTGGCCGAGCCAAACCTGTACAATTATGTGAATAATAACCCTACGACTTTTGTTGATCCTACAGGCTTGCAGATCCAGATTCGAGAAGTCTTGTTAAGAGGACTGACCATTTTCAACATTGCTCAATCCGTGCAACAGACCCCCGGAACTCAGACCCAGGCAACCCAGGCGGGGGCGGTTAGTGCTCCTCCCGCGCCGCAGGCACCGGAGCCAACGGTCACAACACCTCAGCAACCTGAACAACAGGCTCCAACGGAGAAGGGACGCAAAGGATGAGATCGGGAAGTTTTTGGAAGGAACAAAAAGAATGTAGGCCCACCCTCTTAGGGAAAACCATGGGTTGGAGGGAGTGGGGAGGGGGGGTAGCGAGAGATTTCCCTTTGTACCAGAGCCCGAGCTTTAGGCTCTTCGTCTTCTCCCTTCTGATGGTTTTTTCCTTCTTCTCTCTCAACCTAACTTCTGTAGAGGCTCAGCAAGCGGGTAGAAAACTACAATATAAGTATGACAAGCTACGCCGGTTAATAGAGGTTCGAGACTCCGTTGGAAACATCACTACTTATACCTATGATGTCCGGAGTAACCGAGCCTCCTCCGCAACGACGGGAAAGCCGGTCATTGCCGCGGTTCAACCAACCGGGGCTACGGTAGGTACCTCTGTTTCGGTTACCCTTTTGGGCAGGAATTTCACTGGCGCTACAGTTACCACCTCCTCCGATAAAGTGGGCATAAGCAATGTATCGGTACGCGTTGGTGCTCGTTTGTCTAATATCACTTTTACCGTGACCATCGCTCCTTCCGCTCCAGCAGGGCCGGTAGAATTCCGGGTTACTAATAACCTGGGGCAGGCCAGTATTCCCTTCTTCATTCGGCCTAAAGTACTGGTCCAGCCCGAGTCGGTAACGCTCCCCCTAGAGGGAAGCATCAAGTTTACTGCGGTGGTGCAGGGGACTCCCAACCAGCAAGTTCAATGGT
Source organism: uncultured bacterium (assembly GCA_964429225.1). Classification (GTDB taxonomy): domain Bacteria; phylum Armatimonadota; class DTGP01; order DTGP01; family CAYSAW01; genus CAYSAW01. The sequence goes on along the minus strand of CAYSAW010000001.1, from coordinate 181,977 downwards.
CGGTGGATGGAGGTAGTATTAACGGCACGATCTCCTCCGATGGTACCTATCAGGCTCCATCAACTCCCGGAACCTTCACTGTGAGAGCTGTTAGCTTGTTCGATCCCCTGGCGCAAGGTACAGCCACGGTGGTGGTTTCTCCCTTCCGAACCCCTACGCTTCAGGGCGTTACTCCTAGTGAGGTCGTGCCGGGAGAAGTGATTGACGGTCAGATACAGGGGAACAATTTAGAATCCGTCTCTTCCGTCGTTTTCCCCAGCGGGGATATTACCGTGGAAATTCTTCCCGGCCGAACGGGACAGAGTCTTCCTGTTCGCCTTACAGTGAAGAAGACTGCTCTCCCCGGTCCTAAGTTCTTCCAAATAGTTTACCCCTTGGGGACTATCGCCTCAGGTTCCATTGTTGTCAATGTTGGTTTGCCAGTGGTTGAGAGGATTGATCCAGGACAGATAGCGCCGGGGAGGACGATGGACGCCGTTCTTTACGGTCAGCGTTTGCGAACAGTCACTCAGGTAACTTTCAGTGGGACGGGGATTACTGCTCAGATTCTTCCTGGTCGGACGGATACTGCTTTGCCTGTGCGAATAATCGCGGAAGAAACCGCCGAGACGGGGAATCGCACCCTTCAAATAACCTATGCTGGCGGGGATCTCACAATACAAGAAGTGGTACTGAGAGTCCTTAGGGTATTGGTTACCATAAGTCCAAAGACAGGTCAAGTAGTGGTGGGAGGGGCTCTGTCCCTTTCAGCCCAGGTTCAGTTCGCCACATCAGACAGTGGAGTTCTCTGGAGTGTGGTCAGCGGGCCTGGATCAGTGACTCCCCAGGGGGTTTATCGTCCAGGAGATCGAGTGGACAACACTCCTCAACAAGCGGTGGTCCGGGCGACCAGTAGGGAGGACAGCCTGAGTTTTGACGAGGCGACTATTACCATCCTTCCGGTCTCGGTGAGCATCACTCCTCAACCTCCTCCTTCCAAGCTGGCACTGATCCTCCGTCCTGGAGAGCAGGAGCTCTTCACCGCAGTAGTAGATAATGTGGCAACAGGGTTAGGAAAGGTGCTTTGGCGTCTGGAAGGCCCTACTACCGGGGCCCAGCTGACCGATATTACTGATAACACGGTAATTCTGTTAGCCCCCTCCGAGATTTCTCAGCCGGTCCAAATCAGCTTGGTGGCCCAGAGTGTGGCGGATCAGGCTAAGGAAGCCCGGGTTCTGGTGGAGTTGCGCCCGCATATCACGGTAGCCATCACCCCTGGACCTGAGGTTACTGTATTAGCAGGAGGCCAGCAGAGCTTTAGCGCTGTGGTGGGTTTTGCTGATAATCCTCGGGTATCATGGCAAATGGTGAGTGGACCAGGAGCGATTGACCAGAACGGCCTTTATCGGACAGGGATTCCTGTTCCTACTCCGGCAAGCGCCCTGATCCGGGCGGTTAGCGTGGAGGACCCTGACCGTTTTGCCGAGGTGCAAGTGAAGATCCCGGCAGTGAGCGTTGTGGTTACCCCGGAGTTTGTCTTCTTACCGGCGGGTGCTAGCCAGGAATTTACTGCTACTCTCGTGGCTTCCTCCCCAGGAGCTGATCTTCTCTGGGAATTACCTCAAGGTACTGGGACTATAAGTCTGCAGGCAGGAACCCGAGATGCCCAAGGGGTATTCACTCAAAAAGCTTTTTACACTGCTCCAGCAGAAGTTAGTGATCAGCTCCTTGCCACCTTAACGGTTCAGAGTGTAGCTGATGTCTCAAAAATTGCTCGGGTACAAATCTTGGTCGTTCCTCCCCTCTCCCTTTCAGTGGATCGAGTCGTCGCTCCTCCGGGAGCCGAGGTTCTCCTTCCCGTTCGTCTAATGGCCTCCCAAATAGCTCAGCTACCCACAATGTCCCTGGACATCTCCATCACTGCTTCTCAAGGAGCACCCCCCGCAGTCGTTACTCAAGTGGTTACCGATGCGACCACCCTTTTGGGGGTAGTAGATACCTCTCCTGAGAGGATTCCTCAGGAGGGGGTTTCCCAATTAGTTACTGCTTTCTTCCAGCCTGAAGATCCTCTGTTAAGTCCTACGGGGACCCTCTTCTACCTCAAGGTTCGGGTGCCGAGTACAGCTCCCTTAGGGACTCTCTATCAAATTGGTCTCTCCAATGTGGTGGTTGTGGATGGGGAGGCGAATGTGATTCCTGTGAACCTTCTGATGGGGAGTATTTTAGTCGGTCAAGGGGCTGAATTCGGCCATTAAGGAGCAAGGGCTTCGGGGCAATCGGCTATTCCTTTTTCTCTGAGAACTTCTTTCTTCATTCCTCCCCTCCTCTACTTGCTTTTTATCCCAATAGTATGCTATATCTGGATTAACCAGGAGATTTTCAGGGAAAGGAGTAGGGATGTTACGGAGGGAGAAGCAGCTTTCAGTGTTTCTCGAGAACAAGCCGGGGCAATTAGCGGATCTTTGTGGCATACTTGCCGAGGCAAATATCAATATCCGAGCGGTTTCCGTGGTGGATACAGTGGAGCATGGGTTAGTTCGATTGCTAGTGGATCAACCGGATAAAGCTCGGGAGAAGGCTCAAGAGGCAGGGTTTAACTTCTTAGAGGCCGAGGTGCTTACTGTAAAATTGCCCGACCGTCCTGGAATTCTCGCTGAACTCGCTCGCCTGCTCGGTAATGCAGGCTTAAATATCCAATATCTCTATGGGAGTACTACTGAGATAGGCCAGCCTGCCTTAGTTGTACTGAGAGTTTTGGACATTGATCGTGCAGAAGAGGTTCTCACCAACTGGCAAGCTTCCTGAAGGGAGAGGCTAGGGGATCTCGGAGGCTTTGAGTTGAGGCCTAAGGAGTTTCGGGCAAGTTTTCTCTGGGTAATAAAGGAGGGAAGGCTAAGGATCTGAGGTTTCCTCCTGAATTTATAAGGGGAGAGAATTCGCCTCCGGGTGCTTCCTCTGCTTTGAGGGGCTTTGCTGAGAGGAGGAAAGGGGAATGAGGCTCCGTCGTAGTGGTAAGGGTACCGCATCTAAAGCACCAACCCCGGGGCGTCAAAAAGCTCCTCGGATGACCGGTTACTCCACCGGAACTCCTATTCGCCGCTCTTTTATGCCCCCTCCCACCAGTACCTTTACAGATGCCTTTACTGGGGGTTTGCAAAACCTCCGCCGCCGATATGGGGAGGTCGTTCTCCTCTGTTTGGTTCTGTGTTTTGCCGGTTTTGCCCTCTATCTTTTTGCCTTCTTCGCTAACGTTTATGCTACTGCTCGGGAGAGGGCAATGGATCGCCCCCTCCTTATTGAACGCCGACCCGTAACTCTCCATGATTTGGACCTTTATGGCCTCCATATGATGTACCAGCAGAGGTTTGGTCGCCCCGTTCGGATTGGTTTAGCGAAATATCGGGGCCGAGTGATGCTCCAAGTGATGGATAAAGAGGGTCACTTACTGGAGCGGCGAAGTTTGGTGCCCACGGACTTAAACCGGGAACGCATTTTGGCCCGACATGAGGAAAAAACCGGGGATATTGCGGACATCATAGACCTCTATTACAGGGAAGGAATACCAATGTTGATTGTGAGAAGTTCAGACTTTGACTTCTAAGGTTGCTCTGTGGGGAGTAAGAGGACTGAGGACAGCCGGAGCTTAATGAGTCCGGGGAGAGTGGTATTCGATCCCCTATGTTATTTTAATATAAATAGGAGAACCACATCCCTAAGAATAAATCGTCCTCCTCTAGAGGCTTAGCATCGCCGGAGGTACTAGGAAGGTGAAGGTGGTTTTTAGAAATAAAGAAATTTCTTTTCCGTTACAACCACGGGCTCGGGGTCGCTCAATCCAATTGATGAGGATTTTTTTCAGGAGAGGTGGGTTTTATAACTTTTTGACTTGGTCATTGCTTGTGGCAATCGGAATCATTGGAAAATTATCGGTAGTGCAAGCACAAGTTACTCCGAAGAACCTTCCGATAAACGAGAACTTTAATCGCCCTCAGTTAACTTTATGGGAGCAGAAGGGAACAGTGAGAGTTTCCGGAGGCTCACTTTTTTTAGGTGATCCGACAAATAACACCGAGGACTGTTGGATTTTCAGCAAAGGGGAATATACAGACTTTGTGGTTGAAGTTCGTGCCCGTTTGATAAGTAACCCCAGGTACTGGGGGGGTTTTGGGATATGGTTTCGTGCCCCTTCAGCAAAAGGCTTAGTTCGGGATGGGGGTGACGGATACTCTTTCGGCTATGTACCGGGGTTGTCTGGGTTAGAGCTGGTTCGCTGGCCGATGTACTTCCGTTTGGGGCCGTTGGTCCGAGTTCCCATTGACCAACGCTGGCATATTTTCCGGGTGGTTTGCCAGGGGCCTCAAATCAAAGCCTATTTTGACGGTAAAGAGGTTTTTACAGTCCAAGATAACGCTCTCCCCTCGGGCCGAGTAGGAATCGGCATCTGGAATCGTGGTGCCGTTCAGGTAGATTATATTCGAATAGTCCCACGACCATCACAATAGATAGGGGTAACCCCGGAGGATTACCCCTATCCGCATTGATATTACGCGTCCTTAAGGGTGCGACTACCCGTTTTCCTTTTGGGAAATCGTCAGATTGAGCTTGCGGAACATCAGCCCGTTATTTTATTAAGCCAGGGGCGATGTAAACTGGTACTCCCCTGACCCCACTTCGTAAACCGCTGTCCCTTTTTCCATCCTCAGGAAACGGACTCCTTCTGCTTGGTCGGCAGGTTTCCCACTCTCTTGAATTTTTTCCCGGTCAGCAGTGGGGATGTAGACGGTGGCGGTAGTGTTAGCTGGGATGGAGAGTTTCAGAGTAAAGATGTTATTAACGATTTTCCAGTCGCTACGGATAGGGCCATAAAGGGAGTGATACTCCCCCTTAGCAGAGGTTAACCCTCCTCCAGGACGTGGGTGGAGGAGGATATGTTTAAACCCCGGCTTTTCTGGATCCTCTGAGATGCCTGCTATCGTTTTGTACATCCATTCGCCGATGGAACCAAAGGCATAGTGGTTGAAGGAGTTCATTCCGGGGTCCTGAAAACCTTTATCTGGTGTCCATCCATCCCATCGCTCCCAAATCGTCGTGGCACCATTTTTGACCATAAACAACCAGGAGGGGAAGGTATCATTGTTTAGCAGGCGATAGGCCACCTCCAGGTGGCTATATTGGGTGAGGACGTGGGGTAGGTAAGCAGTGCCTACGAAACCTGTTGAGAGGTGCCAGTTTCGCCTCTGGATGTCCTCGACAAGGTATCGGACAGCTAGAGGGCGTTTCTCCTCGGGTAGGAGGTCGAAGTGAAGGGCTAGTACATAAGCAGTTTGAGTGTCTCCTTTGATTCGGCCATCCGGCTTCACGAAAGCTTGGTTAAAAGCTTCTTTAATCTCTTGGAAGAGATCTTCGTATTTCTTTGCATCCGCCTCCCGACCTATAGCTCGAGCTATTCGCGAGAGCAGGCGGGTGCTGTAGGCGAAGAAGGCAGTGGCTAGTACATCCTTAGGAGTTTCCGCGTTGACATTCAACCAATCACCGTAGCCCACCTCAGGGCGGATAAGGTTTTGGCTATGGTTCTTTAGATAATCGATCCATTTTGCCATTGCCTCATAATGTTTCTCGAGGATACGAGTGTCGCCGTAAACTTGATAAACCGTCCAAGGGATGACGATGCCTGCATCACCCCAGGCAGGAGTTCCCTCTCCAGCGGCTACTCTTGGAGCCACATCGGGGAAGGCTCCATTAGGAGATTGGGCATCTTCTAAGTCTATCATCCATTTAGTGAAGAAGCTGGCCACCTCCATATTGAAGGCGGCGGTTCGGGCGAAGATCTGGGCATCGCCGGTCCATCCTAAGCGTTCATCTCGTTGAGGGCAATCAGTAGGAACGCTCAAGAAGTTTCCCCTCTGTCCCCAGAGAATGTTGTGTTGTAACTGGTTAATCATCGGATTAGAGCACTCCAATTTTCCGGTGGGGGGAGTGTCGGAGTGAACGACGATTCCCGTAATCGCCTCAAGTCCCGGTTTGCCTGGATACCCCGTTACTTCCACATAGCGGAAGCCTCGAAAGGTAAAAAGAGGCTCATAAGTTTCTTCTCCCTCTCCCTTAAGAACATATTTATCAGTACACTTGGCCCCTCGGTAATTTGCGGTGTAGAGGGTGCCATCAGGGTTGAGCATTTCGGCGAAGCGGAGGGTGACTTCTGTGCCTTTGGGCCCTTTAACCCTTAGCCGTGCCCATCCCACCATATTCTGTCCTAAGTCGAAGACGAAAACCCCCGGTGAGGGTTCGGTGACCTTTTGAGCTTTTAACTCGAGAATCTTGCGAACAGGAGGACCGACTTGAGCGACCAGTTGAGGAGAGGGAATTCCCTGATCCCCTGGCTTTAGAACGAGGACAGGGTGCCAATTAGCGTCGTCAAAGCCCGGTTGATCCCAGTGGGGCATCTCTCTTCGGGCATCGTAGGTCTCTCCCATCAGCATATCTGATTGGAGGATCGGTCCGTAATTCCCTTTCCAGGAGTGGTCGCTGATAATGATTTCGGTGCTGCCATCCGTGTATTCTATCTCCAGTTGGCCCAGGAAAAGGGGGAACTTCCCGTACCGGTTGCGTCCTCCCAGGCCGACGAATCCTGCATACCATCCGTCACCGAGGATTACTCCTATAGTGTTCTCCCCTGGTTTCAGTAGGGAAGTTACATCATAGGTCTGGTACATCACCCGCTTCCGATAATCGGTCCACCCAGGCGGGAAGATATGATCTCCTACCCTTTTCCCGTTAAGGTGGAGCTCATAAAGCCCTAAGGCGGTGGCATAGAGGCGCGCTCGCTTTACCGGTTTGCTTAAGGGAAAGGATTTCCTCAGATAAGGGCAGGGCTTTATTTCCCCAACGGTTGGGTCTGTGGGGTTCTTGTCTCCTAGAAAGGTGATCCATTGGGCTTTCCAGTCGGAGGGGTGAAGGAGGGCCATTTTCCAGTAGGCAGGTTTGCTCCAATCGGAGGCTTTCCCCTCCTTGTCCCACACCCGGACTTTCCAGTAGCAAGTTTGCCGAGAGGATAAGGGTTTCCCTGAGTAGGGGATATGAACGGATTGATCGGAGACAACTTTCCCAGAATCCCATAGATCCCCCTGGTTTTTCCTTAAACGATCTTCCGTGCTGGCCACCAGGATTTGATAAGCAGTTTGCCTTTGGGATCGTTGGTCGGATTGGATCTCCCAGCTCAGACGAGGGGTGAGTACATCAATTCCTACAGGGTTTACCTCATATTCGCATCTTAGGTTCTGCACTTTAACGGCGCTTTCGGCCATTTTCCCGCCTCCTCCCAAGAAGAGTAAAGCAATTCCCAGAGAAGTAAGAAAGAACCTTAAAGGGGGAACCATTTTTCCTCCTTTTCCTCAGTCTCCCTTATTCCCTAACAGTTAAGAATCTTGTTCTACCGTCTCCCCTTTCACCGATTGGGGAGTTATCCCCTCCTCTCGGAGGAAGACCATCTTTCCCTGCTTTTGAGAGACAAGAGGAAGCTCAGTCCAGCAAGGAGTGATGATTCAAAAGAAACCCCCTTAGCCCCCTATGGGGGAAGAGGAAGCCGGCGAGGGAATTAGGTTCTATCTGCCCTTCGGAGGAACTAAGTCCTCTCTTTAGGGGAAACATAGAGGGTTTTCTCCCGCTGATAAAGGACAAAACCGGGAGGAGAACCTTTCGGCTTTCGGACATATTTCTTCAGGGTATAATCCACAGGGACGATACTGCTGTGCTTTTGATCACTTTGCCGAGCTACAAGGCGAGCTGCTTCCTCTAAGGTAGAACGTGGAACTTTTTCTGGCTGCCTGCCTGTACGGATAATAGCATGGGCCGAGGTCCCTACCCGGACATGAAGCCACCAATCCTCCGGAGAGGCGAGCTTTTGCACTAGCAAGTCGTTAGCCTCTTTGTTCTCCCCAATCCAGATTTCCCACCCATCCTGAGAAAAATAACGCCGGACACCGGGGGCAGGTCTGGAAGTCCCTTCTTCTCTCCCTTGATTCTTTTCAGAGTGGACAGGGGTGATCTCTCTTTGTTGGATCTGAGATCGGATTTGTTCTAACTTTGCGCTGTCGCTGTGCTCTACCTCCTGGAGAAGGTGGTTCAAATGGTTAAGGCGCTCCCTTGTCTCTTGTATCTGCGGTTGAAGGGCTTCATAAGAGCGACGGGCTTTCCGGTATTTTTGGAAGTAAGCTTCCACATTCTCGCCTGGTGAAAGGGTTGGGTCTAGAAGGATTTTGATAGGGCGTTGGTAAGGATCGTAAAAATTGGGCAACTCTACTTGGTCAGCTCCTTCCGGGACTTGGTGGAGATAGGTAGAGAGGACCTCCCCCATGATACGATAGCTTTCCGCTTTCTCGGCTTCCTTTAGATCTTCTTCTAGTTGTCCGATTCTCCTCTGTAACTGTTTGACGCTCCGGTGGATAAGAAGGCGGAGCTCTTTACGAAGGGTTTCCTCTTGCTCCTGGACGCGGTTAGCATTGGCCCAAAGGGCAATGGCTTCACTTAAGGTAGAACAAAGTCTCTGCTGTTCCCGGGGAATCTGAGCGGGAGGAAAAACCCAAAAGTCCTTGATTTTCCCCTGCCCGTCTAGAATGACTAGGGGGCGATACTGCTTTTGCTCTAAACTTTTCCAAAGAGCTTTAAGAGAGTAAGCGATGTCTGCAGGTTCCCGGCTTTTCGCTCGAGCAAGGACCTCCTGGGCGGAGAAGGGGCTAAGGCCATCAAAGAGCTGTACCAAGAGATGGGCGGTGATGGGTTCTTCTGGATAATCTCCTGAGGGGACAACTTCTTTTAGGAGGGAGGTGATCTCTTCTGGGGAAAGGGTGTGTGGATCAGGTTTGCCAGTGGAGGGAGGTGGCGTATAAGGTAAGCCGGGGAGGCACTGGCGTAAGGAATTTTGGCTGGCCCCAATATGCTTTAGGCAGTCTATGATAATTCCTTCTTCTCCAAGGAGGAGGAGATTACTCCATCGGCCCATTAATTCCGCAACCATCTGCCGGGTTTTCCCCTCTCTTTGAAAGGTGAAGAGGATAACCCGTTCTAACCCTAAGGTTTCAATGTGCTGGAGACAGGCACTTTCCAGGTGTTTCCTTAGCACCATACAGAAGGGTGGGGGGGTTGGGGGGAAGGGGGGGTGATCCTCTACGGAAATGGCGTAAAATCGTTTAGGATGAAGAGAGATTTCTAAGAAGAAGCGCTTACCCGGCTTTCGGAGAGCCAAAAAGACCCTCTGATCCTCGGTTTGGTAAACTTTGATAACCTCCGATCCCTCGAGGAGTTGCTTGAGCTCTTCCGTAACTGCTAAGGTGGCCATTGTATCGAAAGGCATCTCAAGGAGAAGCGTACCACAGAGAAGAGGGTTCGTCAATCAGGCTGGATGTTAGGTTTATAAGGTTTGGTCTTTCCTGAAGCAGAGAAGTAAGAAAGCAAGGATCAAACTGGCCCCTCTACACAACCACATAATAGAATGCCCCTCGAACCCCTAATAGGAGCTTATGCTATAATGCCTTTGATACCTATCGAAATCGGAGGAGAGCGGTTATCAATGAAAGTTTTAGTTACAGGAGGCACGGGTTTTATTGGCTCCTACCTCCTGCGGGAACTGCTCAGAGAAGGCCATCAGGTTGTTACCTTTGATTGGCAACCTGATCATAATGCGATGGAGAGGATTCTCACGCCGGAGGAGAAATCTCAGGTTACAATCCTAGCTGGCGATGTTACCGACTTAGCCCATCTAATGAGGGTGACCAAAGAGTATCAAGTAGACCGGATTGTCCACTTAGCTTCTCTGCTGATTCCTGCTGCTCAAGCTAATCCTTTGTTGGCCCTCCGAGTGATTGCAGAAGGTACTTGCAATATTTTTGAAGTGGGACGGATTATGGAGATCCCCCGAATCGTCTGGGCCAGCTCCATTGCAGTATTTGGAGGGCCTGAAGACTATCCGGAAGGCATCCTCCGGAACGATTCTCCTCATTACCCTAAGTCAGTTTATGGGGCTTGCAAAAGTCTTAGTGAGCGGTTGGCTCAGCATTACTTTGAGGAATACGGGGTGGATTCCATCGGCCTAAGGTTCACTATTGTCTATGGTTATGGACGTTTGAGGGGGGCAACTGCTTTTGTGAATGAATTGATCGCTAAGCCTGCCCTTGGCCAGCCGGGGAGAGTGCCTTTTGGGGATGACGAAATTGATTGGCAATATGTAGAAGATGTGGCCCAGCTTCTGCTCACGTGTTTAAAAGTGCCCACTACTCGGACGCGGGTCTTTAATACCCAAGGGGATGTTCGCCCGATGCGGGAGGCGCTAGCCTACGTCAAAAGTTTACTCCCCGAGGCCGACCTGCAATTGGAACCGGGGAAGTTTGGTATTCTCTGGCGGTGTGACACCCGCGAGCTCCAAGAAGAAACGGGTTTTGTCCCTCGTTATCGGATGGAGGAGGGGATTCGCAAAACAATCAATACTTTTCGCAGACAGGCGGGTCTGCCGGAAGTTTAACCCACTCCAAGGAGACTTCCTTCTCCTCAATCAACCCCAAAGGGAGGTTGCCCCACTTACCAGAGGCTAAGGAGGGAGAACCTCCTGATGAATCGGAGAGGAAGAGATAGCTTGGTGAGACCTTCGCTCTTCCTTATCGAGACAAAGGGGAAGGAGGTACCCCTCTAAACAAGAAGTGGGTTTTGGGTAAAATTTTTCTAGAGGTGGTAAATAAAACGATGGATATTGGTGCAACTTTAAGTCAGTGGTTCATCTATCTCAGTGTGGCTCTAATCCTTGTAGGAGTTTTTACAGGGGTTCTTTATTGGTTGAAAGGTTAGAATCTCCTTGTCTACACCCCTCTGCAGAGGATAGGGGTGGGTTTGTTCACTTCAGAGGTATAGGGTTAAAGGGGCACAGCATCCTATACCCTCTTATAATTATCGAAAGACCCCTATAACCCCCCATGAGTGAAGGATAGTGTAGGCGGTGGGAGTGACCGGACGGTTGCCCTCTACCGCCTACGCTGGCTTTAGCTTGTGACTACCTCTATCGGGTGAAGGTGCTGATTGACAACCCGCTGGTACCAAGGATAGACTGAAATTGGAAAGAGTGATCGAGGCCGCTAGGGGTGCTCGCTCTTTATAGGCGGGCTGAGAGAGACCCTCGGAACCTGATCCGGTTAATACCGGCGTAGGGAAGCGGGCCTGGAAGAGCCGCCAGCCTCCGAGGGCGGCTTTTCTCTAGCTCTCCTGCCACTGTTTTAACCCCTGGCTCTTATCCCCTTGCCTCTTATATACGAAGGAGTAGAAAGATGGAACTCTTTGAGGACCCCTTGATTATTGCCGGAAAGAAATTCCGCTCTCGCTTGATTGTTGGTTCCGGAATTACCACAGATGGTTCGGGGAAGTACCGAAGCTTAGAGGAGATGACCGCTGCTCTCGAAAACTCCGGTGCGGAGATTGTTACCGTGGCGCTCCGCCGACTGGACTTGGATACTCCTGGAAAGAAGACCGTTTTGGACTATATTGACTGGACCCGGTACACGATTTTGCCGAACACGGCAGGAGCACGCACCGCTGAAGAGGCCATCCGAATTGCGCGCTTGGCCCGGTCTATGGGCCTCTCCGATTGGGTGAAGTTAGAAGTCATCCCGGACCCCAAGTACCTTTTGCCAGACCCCGTGGGTACCTTAGAAGCGGCCAGAGTTTTAGTCAAAGAAGGCTTTGTCGTCCTCCCTTATATTAACGATGACCCAATACTGGCTAAGCAGTTGGAGGAGGTCGGTACCGCAACGGTGATGCCTTTGGCTTCCCCCATTGGCTCGGGACAAGGAATGGTCAATTTCGAGCAGATTAAAATCATTATCGAGCAAGCGAACGTTCCGGTTATCGTAGATGCCGGTCTTGGTGCTCCTTCAGATGCAGCGTTGGCTATGGAGATCGGTTGTGATGCGGTACTTGTCAACACGGCGATTGCTCGGGCAGGAAATCCCCCTTTGATGGCTACCGCTTTTCGGCTAGGGGTTGAGGCAGGACGTAAAGCCTTTTTGGCAGGCCGAATCCCCAAACTCCCCTACGCCACTGCTTCCAGCCCTCTGGAGGGCGTACTCCGTAGTTGAAAATGATGAGCTCGCATCACCGGATTGGAGTTCTTCCCAAACCTGCCTTGGTACTAGTAACCAATCGGCATTTATGTCAAAGCTACTCTTTGGTAGAAGCTACCACAAAGGCCCTCCAGGGAGGGGTAAATGTGATTCAATTACGAGAGAAAGACCTTCCTGCTGGCCCTCTTTACACCCTCGCGGAGGAATTGCGGAGGATCAGCAGTGGGCGTGCCCGCCTTTTGATTAATGATCGGATAGATGTAGCCTTAGCTTGCGGGGCGGACGGAGTCCATTTGGGTGAGGAGAGCTTACCCCTAGAAGTAGCCCGAAGTGTGTGTGGGGAGCGGTTGATCATCGGACGCTCTGTTCACTCCCTGGAGGGAGCAGTTAAAGCGATGGAAGCAGGAGCAGATTATCTGATCCTCGGAACCATTTTCCCTTCGAGTTCTCATCCTGAAGGCCCTGTGGCTGGAGTAGAGCTCCTTCGGCAGGTAAGACCCCTCACTGATCTGCCTCTTATTGCTATTGGTGGGATCACTCCGGAAAGAGTAAAAGAGTGTATCGAAGCTGGTGCAGACGGTGTCGCGGTCATCTCAGCCATTTTGTCCTCAGAAGACCCTTTGAGATCCGCCAGTGCTTTAAGATTGGCTTTGATGGAGGCGTACCAATGATTGAGCTCATCGTGAATGGCAAAAAGAGATACCTCGAACGGCCGATGGGGCTTTTGGAGTTCTTAGAAATGCACCAGATTCAGCCGCGCTTGATCGCTGTGGAACATAATGGGAGGGTCATTCCCCGAGACCAGTTCGACCAGGTGCAATTACAAGAGGGGGATCGTTTGGAAATTCTTCAGATGATGGCGGGAGGCTAAGATGCCCTTAAAAAGTGATGTAGTTGTGATTGGGGCTGGGGTTATCGGTTGTGCTACTGCTTACCGGTTAGCTCAAGAGGGGCTAAAGGTTCTGGTTGTTGATCAGAGCAACCCCGGTACCGGTGCAACGAGGGCTTCCGCTGGGATGTTGACGCCTCTGGCAGAGGCTTCGGAGCCTGGGCCTTTCCAAAAGATGGCCTTGGAGAGCTTGAAAATCTACCCCGATTTCATCCAGTCCGTGGTGGCCGATAGCCAAGTAGAACCCGATTTCCAGCGTACAGGGGTCCTGCGCGTCGCCCTTACTCCCCAGGAAGCGGAGAAGTTGAGCGCCTTGGCCCGCTTGAACTTGGGCCTCCCAACCTTTTGGTTAAGCCCTGAAGAAGCCAGGGAACTGGAACCTAACCTCTCCCCTGCTATTCTCGGAGCCCTTTGGTCCCCGGAAGAAGCCCAGCTGGAGAGCTCCCGATGGTTGGTTGCCTTGATTTATGCAGGACAACGGCGAGGAGTGCAGTATCTCTATGGTCAGCCGGTAAAAGCGTTCCTTACCCAAGGAGGGCGTGTTTTAGGAGTGGCCTTGTCTCAAGAGGAGATTCAGGCCGGGGTAACCATCCTCGCCGCAGGAGCCTGGTCAGGAATCTTAGCGCGTGCCCTGGAGATCACCCTGCCCGTTTTCCCAGTAAGAGGGCAAGTTTTCAGCGTCATCCAACCTCCTCAACCGATGCAGAAAGTGGTCTTCGGCAACTTGGAGGATTTTATCGGTTATCTCGTCCCTAAACCGAACGGACGGATTATCATTGGTGGGACGATGGAACCGGTGGGGTTCAATCCCTTTGTCACCTTGGAAGGTTTGGAGAAGTTGGCGACGGTAGCTCGGACGCTGGCCCCTGGTTTAAAGGATGCTCTTTTTGAGTCCGCCTGGGCAGGGTTGCGCCCTGGCACTCCCGATCATCACCCTATTTTAGGCCCTGTAGAGGGATGGGAAGGGTTTCTCTTGGCTACCGGCCACTTCAGAAGCGGAATCCTTTTGGCCCCTATTACTGCAGAATGGATTTGCCGACTCGTTCGAGAGGGAAGCACCTTCGAGGAAATCCATCCCTTTTTGCTGAAGCGGTTTCAGGTTCATTAAGGGCCAGACAAAACGACCGGGCATGCCACTTTATGCTCCGGCTCGGCAGAGACTAATTGAGGAGTCATCTCCCAGCAGTCCGGCCTTGCTAAAGGACACCGGTGAGCATAGGGACAGCCAGAAGAGGAAGTTGCTACGCCTTCTGGTGGTTGTAGGTCCCACTGAGGGTTTGTTTTGTTCCCCCGATATTTCCCCAGTTGTTTCACCTCAGGGATTGCAGAGATCAGAGAGCAAGTATAAGGGTGAAGGGGGTTTCTGAAGAGAGTGGCGACCGGGGCCTCTTCTACAATTTTTCCCTGGTACATTACGAAGACCCTGTGGCTGATGTGCCGAACAATGCTTAGATCGTGACTGATGAAGAGGTAGGCGAGGTGGAATTGCTCTTGTAAGTCCTTCAGAAGGTTCAGAATCTGAGCCCGGACGGAAACATCCAGGGAGGAAACGGGTTCATCTGCAATGATGAGCTCCGGTTGGACGGCTAGCGCCCGGGCGATGCCTACTCGTTGCCGCTGACCTCCAGAGAGCTCATAGGGATAGTGATAGGCAAGCTCCGGCCCTAGACCAACTTGTTCTAGTAAGTCTCGGACCCGCTCCTTCTCTTCCTTCTTGGAGCAGAGGCGATGGAGGCGCAGGGCTTCTCTCAAGGCATCGCCGATCCTTTGTCGAGGGTCTAGGCTTGCATAAGGATTCTGAAAGACGATCTGCATATACCGTCGGAGAGGGCGGAGCTGACGAGGGGATAAACGGGTGATTTCTATGCCTCGGAAGAAGATGGTACCCTGGTCAGGTGGGATCAACCGGAGGAGTAAGCGGGCTAAGGTGGACTTCCCACTCCCACTTTCTCCTACAACTGCTAGGGTTTCCCCAGCTTTAAGGTTTAAGCTAACCTCTCTAACTGCTGGAATCCGGAAATTCCGCGAGAAGAAAACTTTGGTGATCTGCTGAGCCTCGAGAAGGTACTCGCTGGAGGGCATAAGAGAAACTTCTCTCACCATTCGCTGGAAGTCAGAAGCCACTCGATGTCTACTTCAGGAGGCCGTTCTTGGAAGCTAATCTCCATTCTTACTACCGTTCCATCAGCACCGGTGCACAAGTAAACTCGATCGCTCAGGCCGAGGATTAACTTCAACCCCATTCCTAGGGAGGCTTTGGTGGAGAATCCCCGGAGCAAGGTTGCCCTTGGGAGATAGGTATGGGCAATCCCTTCTCCCTTATCCTCCACTTCTAGGATGACTCGGTCTTCTTGAGTCCAAGCGTAAGCGACTCCCCCTCCGGCGTGGGTGAGAGCGTTGGTGGCCGCTTCTCCTCCACATACGAGGAGAGCATCCTTCTGGGTTTCTGTCATTGGCAGGATATGGGAGAGATCTTCCAGCTGTCTTCGGAGGTGGCTAATATCTTGGGCCGAGCGGATCTCTTGTACAATTTCTACTTTCTCCGGGCGGGGATCCATCTCCTCGCGGTCACAGAGCAGGAGTTTCCGGTCCGTTGCTGAGTAAACCACGTCGCGGTAGAATTGCTTCTTCTGGTTTTCTGCTTCACTCAAGAGGGCGTCTACTTTACTCAGTTGCTCTAAGTGTTGCCTCTGCTCATAGTTGAGGAAGATGTATTCTAAAGCGAGGGACATATGATGGGCATAGAGTTCCGCTGCTTTGCGGTCAGTAGAGTTAAAGGGGAGATCCTTTTTGCCGAAGATCATCACTCCCAGCAAGGCCCCTTTCCGAGAGAGGAGAGGGACTTTAAGGATCCAAGTTTTCTCTGGGGGGAGGAAATGGGGAAAAAGGGAGTTAGGGTGGTCCACAGCCATGACCTCCCCCTGAACCTTTAAGGGGTTTTCACTGAGAAGTTGATCTTTAGGAAGAGTCCATCGTCCATAGTGCCACCGTCCGTCCCACCAATCTTGGATCTGGAAAGCCTCTTCCTTCGATTGGGCAAAAGCTCCGAATTGAGCTTTCACCAGGAAGGCCCCTGTCTCCACCATTATGTGGAAGAATCGGGAGGACTTCTCCTCGATTTCATCGAGGTTGCCCACTGTTTCTAAAACGCTCTTCAGAATTCGGTCCTTATGTTGAAGGAAGAGTCGGCGTTGCGCTTCGACGAAGTTCCTCTGCTTCTGCAGGGTATATAAGGCGGAGAGGGAGGGGAGTAAGGAGGGGAGAAGAGCCGTGGCCCACTCTTGGGGGAGGAGCAGATGGGCCTCTGAGTACTGCTGCCGGGCTGTGCTGGGAGAGGTATTGTCAGGGACGACTGCAATCGTCAGAGCGTCCTTGGACTTCCAGAAACTTTGGAGGATTTCCTCCACTTGGTTAGGAGGGAGGAGGTAAAAGAGGAGAATTTGAGGGCGACCCTTTAGGGCATCTCGGGCGGTCTCAGGCCTGCAAAAACGGAAACAGCAGGGAGAAGACTCCAAGATGCCCCACCAATCCTCCGGTGGGTTTTCCTCTCCGATGACCAGTAATGACAAGGTCTTCATTTCCCCATCCAACGCCTTGGAGCTTGGGGATGAATTACCCCATAATGAATTCTCCTTCCTTTAATCATTTCCCCTTCTTTAAGCTCCTCTCCTTTTCTAAGTTTCGCTAGTAGCCACAAGCTTCTACCTGCGGATTGGGTGGCCCCTAAGAAGGGTTACCCTTTTAAGGAGAGAGGGGTTCAAACTAATCCTTTTGCTTTAGCCAGCAAAACTGCAATGATTAGAGGACCGTCCTTAAGGGTTCCTTCTAATATTTGGTGGTAAACCTTCTCAAAGGGTATCCGAAGGACTTCCTCGATTTCATTCCACTCGGGGCCTTCGCCTTTCTGTCCCAAAGGTTTCAAACCTCTAGCCAGGTAAAGGTGGTAAGTTAGGCTTGAGGAGCCCGGGAGGGGATGGTAACACCCGAGTTTCTGCCAGTGGAGGGCCTGAAGCCCTGTTTCCTCGGCGAACTCTCGGGCGGCGGCCTGAAGAAGTTCCTCTTCGTTAGACGCCTTGTGGGCGGCTCCTGCTGGTAAGTCAATAATATATTCCTGAAGAGGATGACGATACTCTCGAACCAGGACAACATTGTTAGCCTCGTCCAAGGCTAGCGTGCCGACGGCGTTCCTTCCTAGGAGGTAAGTCCAAGTAAGGCGTTTTCCTGTCCGGGGTTCCTCGATGTCTTCTTCGCAAATGGTGTGGATCCCGATCCGATGCTGGCGGCTATGGAGAACCCGCCAAGGGGGAATCTTCTCCTCCATCATTATGTAATCCTTTCCAAAGGTTTTGAGGCCTCTTCTCCATTGTGAAGTTCGAATTCCGAAAGATGGTCCAAGCGTAGGGGCACAGCATACTATGGCGCTTATCACTGGTTCCTCTTCCGAGGGTAGCCAACCTTTTAGGGTGCGTAGGCACAGGCTAAAACCTGCAGCTACCAAAAGGACTGAATCCTCCGGTTGGGATAGACGGTATCTCTTTGGTGAAAACCAGCTTCTAATGAGGTCCGGAGTTTTGAACCGCTTTCTCCAACATTGTTAGTCGAGATTGCGCCTTTCGGAGTTTATCAGAAAGCTCTTCGTAGATTCTTCTCTCCTTATCCACAATCTCTTGGGGAGCTCTCTCTAGAAAGCGAGGGTTGTTCAATTTGCCCTCTACCTGGGCTAACTCTCCTTGCAGAGACCTCATCTCTTTTCGGAGGCGCTCCATTTCCCGGTCAAGGTCCATTAGCTCGGAGAGGGGGAGGTAGACCTCCGTCTTCCCGGCTAAGTCGGACAGGGCGGGGTGGGGGACCTCTTGCCGGGTGGTAAAGTGGGGAGTAGCTCGGGACAAAGCTTCAATGTAAAAGGGCAAATGCTCTACTACCGTCTCCGGGGGATCTACGAGGTAGACCTCAACCTTTTGGCCAGGCTGAACACCTGCCTCAGCCCGAAGGTTGCGGACCGAGCGGACAAGGGCCATAATCTGTTCAAATTGGGCCTCAGCCTCGGGGTTGATCATCCTCTCCATAGGTTGAGGGTAAGGAGCGACGATAACCGCAGGCCCCCAGCAATCTTCTTCATCCACAGCAGACTTCAGAACCTGCCAGAGCTCCTCCGTGACAAAGGGCATAAAGGGATGGAGGAGGCGAAGAGAAGTTTCCAGAGTATCCAGTAGGAGCCGGCGCACCCGTTCGGCTTCTACCCCCCCTCTTTGAAGCCGGGGTTTGGCGATTTCCACATACCAATCCGCAAACTCGTCCCAGAGGAAGGAGTAGAGAGCCTGAGCTGCATCATCCAAGCGGTAATCCTCTAAAGCAAGGTTGACGGTACGGAGGGTGCGGTGTAAACGGCTGGTGATCCATCGATCTTCCAGGTTCCACTCTTCAGGCTCCCCGATCTCTTCAGAGGGAGGGCCTTGAAGGTTCATCAAGACAAAGCGGGTCAGGTTCCAGATTTTATTGCAAAAGTAGCGGCTGGTTTCAATCCGCTCTTCTGAAAAGCGGATATCCTGACCTTTCGCGGCCATTAGTAATAAGCCGAAACGGGTGGCATCGGAGCCATAATTTTCAATCAACTCCATTGGATCAATCCCCGTTCCCAGGGATTTACTCATCCGTCGGCCTTCAGGGTTGAGAACGGTGGCATGGACGAACACTTCCTTAAAGGGGATTTCTTTAAGGAAGAAGCAGCTCATAAAAATCATCCGGCAGACCCAGAGGCGGAGAATTTGGCGGTCGGTGATGAGGAGATCGGTGGGATAGAAGTATACCATTTCGGCCGTTGAGTCCGGCCAGCCCAAGACAGCAAAGGGCCAAAGGGCGGAGGAGAACCAGGTATCCAGTACATCAGGGTCTTGCTCTAAAGAGGTGCTCCCACATTTCGGGCACTCGGCTGGGGGTTCAACTTGAGCAAACTGATAGTGGCAAGCACTACAAGTCCACACAGGGATACGATGTCCCCACCAGATTTGCCGGGAGATGCACCAGTCCTTAATATCCCTTAGCCACTCCAGAGTGGGTTCCGCAAAGCGTTCTGGAATAATCCGCACTGAACCGGATTCGATGGCTTGGATGGCAAGGTTGGCCAACTCCCTCATCCGCACGTACCACTGTTCCGAGAGGAGGGGTTCCAAGAGGGTTTTACATCGGTCGTGGTGTCCTGCAGAGAGGGTATATTCCTCTACCTTCTCCAACAAGTTTTGGCGATCCAAGTCCTCCACGACTTTTTGGCGGGCTTCAAAACGATTTAACCCAGCATAAGGCCCTGCTTCTTTGGTCATCACTCCCTCTTTAGAGATAACCACTACCGTGGGGAGGTGATTCCGCTGGCCGGCTTCAAAATCGTTAGGATCGTGGGCAGGAGTGACTTTCACTACACCTGTTCCAAAAAGGGGGTCCACAAGGATGGGGTCTGCGATAACCGGGATTTCCCGCCCTAGAAGGGGGAGTCGGACCTTTTTGCCGATATGGTCTTTATATCGTTCATCTTCGGGGTGTACTGCTACGGCGGTGTCTCCCAGCATTGTTTCCGGGCGAGTAGTGGCAACAACGAGGTATCCCGAACCCTCAGTGAAGGGATAACGGATGTACCAGAGATAGCCTTGGATCTCTTTATATTCGATTTCGAGGTCAGAAACAGCCGTTAAACAGTGGGGGCACCAGGAGGTCACCCGACTCCCCCGGTAGATGTATCCTTGCTCATAGAGGCGGACAAAGGCGGTTAGCACCGCTTTAACATAGTGATCATCAAGGGTAAAGCGGTTCCGTCGCCAATCATAAGAACAGCCCAATTGCTTCATCTGCTGGATAATTGTGCCGCCATACTTGTGAGTCCATTCCCAACAACGCTCAAGGAATTTTTCACGGCCGATTTGCCATCGGTTAGTGCCTTCTTCGGCCAACAGTTTTTCTACTTGGCGGTTCGTTGCTATTCCTGCGTGATCGGTGCCAGGGACGCAGAGGGTATTTAGGCCTAGCATTCTTTTCCAACGGACGAGGGTGTCGTGGATGGTATGTTGAAGGGCATGGCCCATATGGAGTTCGCCGGTAACGTTGGGGGGAGGGATAGTGATGCAATAGCGGGGTCGTCCTGGTTCTACTTCAGCATAAAAGAAACCGCTCTTTTCCCAGAAAGCATAGCGATTCAGCTCGATGGACTTAGGGTCATAGGCTTTTGCCATCTGGATCCCGATTCGAGTTTCCGCCATACATTCTCCTCCTGATTAAATAATAACCTGACCCTGGTAGAAAAGAAAAACCCCTCCCCCAACAGGGAGGGGTTAAGGGTGGGAACCTTTGGGAGCTTATTCCTCAGACCTACTTTCGTCTCATAAAATTGGAGGAGGTGCCGAGCGAGAGGCCCCTTCACCCATCTCTTAGGAGGTTCTTCTCCGTCAAGGTTCCCTTGGCAATCAATAGACGGACTCGTAGGGGCTTAAGTACCGTTCTACTGAATATAGTGATAATTTATCTACCGAAACTTTGTCAAGCTCGGCTGGGGATCTTTTTAGGAGGATATTGCTACGATCTTCTTCATCCGGCGGGCCATCTCTATCTGCATCGTTCGGTCTCCACTTACCTCGTGAATAAGGGAATCATTGTATCCGATTGCCTGCAGTTCTTTGATGACCAGGGGCCACAGAGTATCTCCTTCCATTAGAGGCACAAACCGATGTTCACTGCGTCGGAAGTCTTTCAGATGAACTTTTTTGATCCGATTTCTCAAACTTCGGATCCAATGTTCTGTATATCCATAAGCCATCATGTTAGCAGTATCTAGGTAGACACCAACCCAATCACTCCCAACGGCGTCAATAAAGTCTTTCATCTCCTTGGGGCTGAGGAGGAACTTGTTCCATACATTTTCTAAGCAGATGGCCACTCTCTTTTCGCTAGCGATTGGTACCAGCTCCTTTAAAATTCCGAGGAGATGATCCCAGGCTTCTTCATAGGTGCCCTCAGGGGTGAGTTGGCCTGGATGAAGCAGGGTACCATTGACCCCTAACACTGATCCGATCTCCAAAGAGCGAATTAAGCTTCTCTTTCCTCGTTCCCTCTCCTCTTTATTAAGGCTCAGCAGATTCCCCCGATCCGCGTAGCTAGCAATAACACTAGCAATTTCTACCCCAGCGGAAGCACATTTCTGGCCCACTTTCTGAAGCTCCTCTATACTCATCTCTGGGTCGAGATCCTTCCCCGGGCGGAAGACCAATTCAACACACTCATAGCCGGCTTCTTGGCAGAGGTGGAGGGTCTCTTCTAGAGTCGCATTTCCTAGAATAATTTGGGTGATACCCACTTTCATCAGTTTTCCCTTTCTTTCAGCGGATCTCTATTTCTTCATAAACTTCAAGGGAGGTCGCTGGTTCCGCCCTCGACCTTTGGGGTCAATATCACAGAGATAGAGGGCAGTCGCATAAACATCTCCATGATTGGGGACAAAGGACTTGTCGCTTTTCTGCCTTCCAGGGAGAAGTTCTCCTGTCACAGGATCATAAGCGGGGTCCAGACTTCCGTCTGGCATTATGGGAATCGCCATTAAAGTCTTTTCTCCCACATTGCCGTATTGGCTGTTCCCTTTGACCGTTCCTCCTAAGAAGGCGGTTGATGTGACCCTCCAATGTTGGGAGACGTCCTGACCATCAATGAGCTTCTGCTTCTCCTCTTCGGGGATACTCATTTTGAGGATAGCGTCTACATCTCCGTGAATGGTTCTACCGAACTCTGAGGTAATTACGATAGTAGTAAAGTCAAATAAACTTTTTCCGGAATTCTTATACTCTGTCTTTTTGAGGAGGTCCACGAGGACGAGGAGAGGCTTCCACAAGTTGTCGTTCATCATTTTGGTTTGATCGGGTTGGCCTCGAGGAGTTCGGCGATCCTTCTCCCAGAGGTTAACTCTTGAGAAGTGGCTATCAAAGCGGCGAATGTCTCGGCTTTCGATCCAGAAGGCGCAAGATAGGCCTGCCCGCATCAGCTCGTAGGTCATCATCGCTTGAACATTGGTGTTAGGGCTAAACTTAGTTCGGGCTTTGTTCCCGTTGATACTCTGATAGGTGATCAGTTCATCCTCAGGGGTAATATTGAACCGTTCCTTCAACTCGGGGTCTGTGAAGAGCTGAGAGAGTAAGGATCGGTTGAGTCGCAACCCTTTGCGGGAGAGATTTTCGAAGATCTGCCGGGCCGAGTAGTAGCTTTTGATGGCCTCTATATGAGTATCTTTGCGCCACAGAGAATCGGCCGAGTCCAAGAAATGGAGGATTTGTTGGTTCACCACATCAGTAGAGTTATAGTACATCTTCATCAGTAACCGTTTCAGGTTGGCAGGGGTACCTGCGTAGAGGGTGTGGGCATGGACGGGGCCTAGATTAGCATAGTAACCCTTTCTCCCCGTGAACTGAACCTCGTTAAGTTCACCATCGGCGAGCCAATAATGCCAGGAGAGATTGGGTAAGATATAGGGTTGACCGTAAACCTCGGCGAAGGCTTGCATCACTGAGCGTTCATCGTCTTCCCGATCCGCAGAGATAGAGAGGTTGTAATCGCCCATATGGGCCTTTAATCTTTCGCCGGAGTGGAATTCCCCGGTATGCATCGAGCTGAGAACCGCCATATCCGCAAAGAGGCTTTTGCCCATCTCAGCGAGGTAGCCATAACGAATGTTTCCGTGTTTATATATCCCGTAGCCAGGTTCTCCAAAATGGAGGACCCGATAGCGTTCTTGACTAATATTAGGTAAGCGGTTATGGGGAAAGATGTTATTCGGAGTAACCACTGGGTTGAACATATCGTAGCCTTCCCACCCTCCTTCGAGGAACCAATAGATTAAGAACCGGGGTTCGCTCCTCTCTGTGAGGTCCCGGCTCGCTTCAGCAAAGGCTCGGGGAGTATTGGGGAGGCCGAAGCAGGCAAAAAAGCCGAAAAAATCTGCACAGGTGAGAGCAGCAGTGGTCAATCCTGCTCGTTTTAGGAAGCCTCGGCGATTAAGTTTGTCCAACTGTTCTTGGACTTCCGGTTGGGTGGGCTTCTCTAGGAGATAACCATCCCCGAGATAAGGTTCGCAATCGCATTTTCGCATTTTCTGTTCTCCTCAAAAGGGGTTTCTGTTTCCTAAGATGGAGAGGAAGGGTGCCTGGACGCGGTACGCCTAGGCGTTAAGGAAGGGGACTTCCTCCTAGGGGGAGGCGTGGAGGAGGCTCCTTCCAAGTATTCTTTGCTGGTTACTATCGCCCGGATCAGGGCCTTAATGGAGAAGTGATTCTGGTGAACCACATCCCACAGCCTCTTATAAAGCCCCCGTTCATCCTCGCTATAGCGCATTTCGCGGCCAAAGTAGAAAATAAAGTGAGTTTGGATGATCGAACGAAGGAAACGCTCTGTATGTTGGGCCTGAAGAGCAAAGGCTTCCATCCCTCTTCCTTTAAAAGGATAAGAAGATACTAGCCCTCGGTCACTATCATCTATCGGTTTACCGCTCTCATCTTTCTCCACATACTCCCCTTTATCCGTCCAGCGTAGCCTCTGGTAGGCTAAGGGGGTTAATATCTTGTGACAAGAGTAGCAGATGGAATGGGGATCAGTCGTTGCAGCCGCGGTGATTCCCTCACGCATCTGGACGATAGCAGGAGGGACTTCAAAGACATAACCTAAGAACTTTTCGCAGACCTGAGCGGCATAGTTAAAATGAGGCAGGCCAGGCTTGTTTTGGATGAATCCTTTCATCGTCAGCAAGCCTGTTTTACCGTGGTAGGCGGGACGGGGTTGTCGCTGGAAGTTTTTGTCCACAGTATAATCCGCGGTGAGTATCTCCTTGAAGGGGCGGTCATTAAAGGCGATATAACTCCACAAGCGCGCTGGTTCATCCTCTTCTTCGGTGCCATGGCTTTCTAAGTAGAGGCGAATTCGACGGAAGTAGAAGTCCTTAAACTCCTGGCTGTTGAGATAGGTGTCTATGAACTGCGAGAGGGGCGTTCCTTGATCGAGTTTTCGGATCTCTTCTCGGGTAGGAGGGCGGGCAACGAGGTCTTGGGCTATTTTAACGAGTTGGAGACGTCGGCGTTCTTTTGGATCTCGGGTGATAGCCAGGGATCGAGGGCGGGTAAAGAGGAAGTCCGGGTGGCTGATCAAGGCTCGGCACAGACCCTCCCAGGCCGCCTGTTGGGGGGATAGAGAGGGTACGATAAAGGAGACTTTGGGGGAGTAAGGATCTTTTAATAAGGCTTGAGGGCCGCCTGTTTGGATCCATCGGAACTTGAGCGGGCTTTGTTGAAGGTTATAGGAGGCTGAGGCATCCATAAAAACTTTCCCTCCCACTTGAGCGTGATGGGGATAGCGCAGCTGGATAATGGGGGAGGAGGCTCGTGCCCGGACAATTACAGGAGTTTGAGTTTCGTTCCCTGCTTTCCCTGGGAAGACGATTTGAACCCGGTAGAACTCTTTGGGGTGCCACTCCTCCTTCTTCCGGGAGGGTTTGTAAAAGATTTTGAGCTCACCCTTCCTCTTATTCCCATCCGAGAAGAGTTGAGGCCCAATCGTGTTGTAGGGTTCAAAGCCTCCTGGATCAAACTTCTCCCATTGTTCATACCCTTCCGCCTCGGTCCCCCGAACGAGAAGGGTATCCCCTGTTCTCTGGGGGACGAACTTAACCGCATCAGCTACTACAGTCCGCTTCGTATTCGCATTGTTGATTTCTACTCCATCCTCCGGCCCGAATTGAAAGGCAGTTTTTAGATCCCAGTAGGGGATAGTGTCGAGGGTTTGGTCAATCCAAAAGTGAGCTTCCCCTTGAGGGGGAACAGGTTTGGGGGGCTTTAGGGAATGCTGAGTAGGATCGTAAGAGAGCACCTCTACGGGAACATCTGTCGCCAGATTCTCTTGCTCTCGCCAGACGACGGTGATTTCGTATTTGCCGTCTAGAGGAACTTGGATAGGGATAAGGAGGGTGCTATCCCCTTTGTTCTCGTTGTTATCTTCATAGCTGGTGATCCCGTTGCTGTTATTTAACCGCCAGGCTCCTAATATCTGAACCGATGGGTCTTTTACCGAGAGAAATTTGGTGGTCTCTTCTGGCAAGGGACCTTTAATCTCGATGCCGGCGATAGAGACGTTTCCACTGGTATCCTCATTGGAAATCTGGAATTGTTGACCTGGCGTTTTGGCCTTGAAGGTAAAGCGCCGGTTCAGCTTTTGCCGGGCTAAACCGTTACTTCCTGATCGCTGCTGATTAATAAATTCTTGGTAGAGTCCAAGGGAGTTATGGGTTACCCGAAGGCTGAAGTTCTTGCGCGTAGTTAGACCCTGACTGTCCTGGACGATTAATTCAAAGCGAAGAGTTTGGGGAAGCAGGGTTAACTGCTGATGGTTTCGATAAATGTTTTGGAGGAAACGGAAGGCGGATTGAACTTCCTGCTCCGTTGGTTCTCGGAAGAGGAGGTGGCGGTAAAGCCGTCGGATCTCTTGGCGGTAGAGGGAGTTCGGATTTTTCATCTTTAAGGGGTTGGGAAGGTTTGCCGGTCTCCTCTCAAAAGGTCCTGTTCGGTTGATGTAAGCCCGGCTGACCACGTCCCGGGCCATCATATCTACTCCTGTGAGGAAAGACGGAGTTGCTTTATTGCTTTCGTTAAAACTCCGAACAAAATCCGCTCCTCCGAAGAGGGCAATATTTTCATTAAACAGGTCTTTATCATCTCGAACCCAGTCATCACCGAAGAGGGTCCAAATTTTCTTTTTTAGTTGGTAGTAGGTAAGGAAAGTATTATCTGGCTCCTCGGTTTTCGGCTTGCCTCGGTAAGGTTCCAGGAGCTCGGCGGGAAATTGTTCTTCTTCTTTAGGAGTGCCCAGTTTAGTTTGAAACGCTTGAAGGTCTTTCATAAAGCGGTGTAAAAGAGCGGTTTCCTTTTCTGTCCAGGCCATCATAGGAGGAGGGGGCATTCGCCGGTGAGGATCCTTGGAGGTGAGTCGGGCGAGAAGGGAGGAAGGGTTTTGGGGGTCAAAGAAGTGCTCTCGGAGCAACCGCTTGAAGCTGGCCTCCGCTGAGGGTAAGAGAAGGAGTTGGGATGGGTTCTTTTTACCGTGGCACAAAAGACAATTGCTTTGGGCTTGGGTCATTAGAGACCAGATCTCCTTCTTAAACCGCAGGATAAAGGGTTGATAAGGGTCTTGGTTAGCGGTGGGGGAAGATCGGGAAGAGGGGCGTATTCTTGGGTTAATGGGTGTCTTGCTGGCCCAAGTCCAGCTCATTAGGAGAACGGAAAAGAGGATTCCTGCGAAAATCCCTTTATGAGCCATATTCCTTTGCATTCCGGAGGCCTCCTCTTGTTTAAAAACCCTTTAGGGTTTTCATCTCAGAAAGTGTTGGCAATAGGTCTCCCAACAGCTGAGGTCTGTGGACCGTTTGACACAACCGGCAGTATATTTCACCCAGCCGATTAGGATTTCATCCTTTAGCTTGCTGCAAAGGTTAGTATCTAAAACTCTTTTTCCTTTGCTAGAGCAATAAACCTCCTTTTATAATTTCATTTTTTGTGGAAGGTTTCCTCCTTCGGCCCTAGGAAAGGGTTTACCCTCCCTTCCCATACAGAAGTTCGCACACTCCGTAGACTCTGAGCCCAGGGACGGTAAGGGTTAGGTGTCTCTTTTTTTGCTGAAAGCTCAGAGCCAGAGGTCTGGGAGAGTCCGGCGTATAGAAGAAAGCCTTTTCAATCCGCCGGGTTTCGGGAAGGGTTAACCGAACAGTGAAGCGGGGAACAGAAGGCACTTTTCCCCCGTTGGTTGGTCCTAAAGGTACCTGATAGTGGAGTAGATGCAGAACAAAACGTCGGTTATTCGACCAAGCACAGCCTTCTACTCGGTACCGGGAGGGGAAAAAGAGCGCGCGCCATTGAGAGACCTTCCTCAGAACTTTGGGATTAAGAGAAGTAGTTCTTAAGGGGACTTTTCCTTCACCTACCTCGGTCTCCAGGCCTCTTTTCTGAAGTCTCTTCAAGAGAGGAACCCACTCGGAACGGCGAAGAGGATCTGGACTGCGTAGAAGAGGGTAGTGTTCCATCCATCTAGGGAGAGTTGGGTTTCCAGGCACTAAAATCACCGAATAGGGTTTCAATCTGCGGGGGGTGACCTTAGTTCCGTTGAGAACGTCTATCAGAAGGCCTTTACCCAGTAAGTTTTGGTGGACCTGCTCAGCTTCCAAGAGACCTTCTAAATCCTGGTCAGGGAACACCAGAAGGGCGATATTCCCTGCGGGATAGAGGCCTTTAAATAGGAAAGGGTATTTCCGGATAAAGGTGAAGAAACGTTTTCGGGCACGGTGGCTGGGCAAAGCTTTATCAAAGAGAAAAGGGCTGACTCCTCGGAGGCCTCTGACGACGTGGACCGCTGTCCCCCCACCGAAAGAGGCTCCTTCTGCCAAGGCTAAGAGGGCGGAATCCTCATTGTGGAGAAATTTCTCCCCTTTTCCTGGCGGGGCGCTGAGAAGGAAGTGAACCCCCTTTTGGCCCCGTAAGGCATAAGCGAATTGCATCAACCAGATGTTTTGCCGGATTAGCCCAGGAGGGGATTTTTCGGGGAGGAAACCTGGATTCTTCTTAGTAATGGTCGGGTAAAGGCCAGGTGCTTTTCCTAAAGGCCAAAAGTAACGAGTTGGCCCTAGCCAAGCCATCTCAATCATTAGGAGGTCCACTACATCTCCGATCTTCTCCTGGAAAGGGATTTCCAGATAGTTGACTGCGCAGTAAAACCGCGGTCGGATGCTCCTAAAAGTTTGTTGGAGCTCTTGCAGAAGGTCCAAATAGCTGTCCAGCCATATATACTGGGATTGTGGGGAGGAGGGGGAGAGAGTCATTCCGAGTTTTCTAGCTCTTTGCTGGCAGTAGGGGCAGTAGCACCGATGTTCCAAAAAGTTATCCATAAATAAACCGTCATAGCCCACTTTAGCGATCCACTGGGTGAGGACTTTTAGCCAGAGACGCCATCCAGGAGCGTTGATACACATACTGTAACGACGAAAAGGGAAATACTCCGGTCGTTCCCCTGCAAAGCGGAAGGAGGGCTTGCCGTTAAAGTCCCTCTGTACCCAGCCCAGAGGGTTGCCTGGAGGGCGAGGACCTAGGCCGTATAAAGGGGCATATTGATTCCACTGATTGTAGAAGGCGAGGAAGCCCCTTTTCCCCTCGGGGTCGGTGAACATTGTCATCGGAGAGAAGTAGGGGAGGAGATACCGAACGCCCGCGGAATGAACGTCCCTTACAAATTGCCGAATGGCCTGGATACGATATTTCAGCTCTTGGGGAGAGAGCAGACGCCGAGGATCCTCATGGGGATGTTGAGGAACAGAAGGAAAAACCCGGTTTTCTCCTCCAAAAGAGAGAATAGGGCCAAGGCTATGGGTAAAAGGGGCAGATTTTCCTACGATGAGGATTTCTGGTGGAAACTGCTTCAGCCTTTTGAGGAAGAGGTGGTATCGAGGGTCATAGGGATACAAGGTTCCCCCTGCTCCATTCAGTAGATGAACCGCATCGTAGCTGTAATCGAGTACTACATCGGGAGGAAGGCGGGAGGGTTCCTGCCCCCAGGCTGCTGGAATGAGAAGGGGGAGAACGATCATTAACAAGAATAGGAGGTGATGGAATAATCTTCGGAAAAGCGAAGCTGAAACGAGTTGAAGGAACAGTGGATAAGGAATGGTTTTCTCCTCCCTTCCTTTCGAGATTGGGGACTTGAGTGTTAAGGGAGGCTGAGCTAGCCTCCCCAACCACAACAATAGGTCCAATCAATTCTCGGATAAAGGCTGTCCCCTGAATATTATAAGTCTCCTGGGTATGAGCAATATGGGCAATCTTCTTCCCTCCAATGGTCGCTTCCCCGGTTACTTTGGCGTAGAAGGGTATTGGCAAGGAGGGGTTGAAAGAAGGGTCGCAGATGAGGGTGATGGTTGTCCGCTCTTGGCCCTCAGGGATAACCGAAGGGGTAGATGTAATCCCTAGTGGGAGGCCTTCTACCTGTACCTGGACTTCGCCGTTGAAACCCCACTCCCGTTGAACTCGTACTTCCAAAGAGGCGGTCCCTTTTAGGGGGAGTTTCAGCTTATCCGGAGTGACAAAGAGTTTAAAGTCGGCAGGAGGAGGGGTGATCATTAAGCGGTAGACGAAGTCCGGCCCCCCTCTCTCATCCAAGTCTCGGATTTCGATCAGGTAGTCTCCTGTTTCAGGGAGGCGTACATCAAGGAGGGAATCCCTCTCTCTGGCGTCATCGTTTTCGGCGATGGGCTTCCCTTGGGTGTTGTAAAGGGTGATGAAGGAGTCGAGAGGGGAATTAATATTCCAAGCGATGACCTGGAAAATAAGGTGTTGATCCTTCTCTCCGTGAAAACGATAGAGATCTTTATCTCCAGCCTCTTGGATGCGCCCATTGATGATCAAGGGAGGGGTAATTGGCTGGGCTTGCTGGAGGGTATTGTTAGGTTCGGTTTCTAGGGTTTCGGGCAAGTTGCCAGGATCGAAAAGGACTTCATTTGTTGCCCCTTGAGGGGTTTCTAAACGGATAGGGAAGGGACCTTCCGCGTCCTCAGGGATTTCTATCAAAGCGGTGGGATGTTTTCCTAGGTTAATACCAATAAACTGTACTTGAACTTTTGTCCCTCTCTTACCGCCTGCAGGGTAAACTGCTAAGGAGTGGGGGATCTGGCCGATGGTAAGGCGATAAGAGGCTGAAGGAGATCCCCGATACTGGAGGTCCCGAAAGCGAGCGATGTACTCACCGTCTTCAGGGACTTTGAAGTAGATGAGGCAGTCCCAGTGAAATCGGCCCTCGTTAGAAGCCAAGACCTTACCCTGACTATTGAGAACTTCCAAAAAACCTTTTAACCAGGAATCCCCCATATTGGAGATGAGGCGTTGGGCATAAGTTTCGAGAGCAATCTCCTGGCCCTTTTGGGCCTTGAAGCGGAAACAGTCTATATCCGTGTTCCGGGAGACCTGTGCGTTGATGGTGACGGGCAAAGTGACCCGATTGGCTGTTGCTGGCTCGTCATTAGGCTCTTTTTCGGTGATTTCTGGCCATTGGCCTACATAGAAGAACTTCGGGTTCGAGACTCCGGTAGCATCATAAACCCGAAGGTGTTGGATTCCCAGGGGTGCGGAGGGGGCAATCGAGAGCTCAAGCCGGCGAACTTCGGAGTTTTCAGGTTTAGGCCTTCCATCAGGACCCAGAGTAGGAGGAAGGACTCTGGCTTGGATGCCTTGCCCGGTGAAGAAGACCCCCACAATCTTTTCTAGCCCACTTCCGTGGATCTCCACCTGAAAGGTGGTTCCTCTTTGTCCACCGATAGGGAACATCCATTGGAGGGTTGGCTCTGAGAAAACCTTTTGAGGGGCGATAAGACCAAGAAGAGTTGCTAAGCTCTGGAAAACAAGCCATTTCCTGAAGGTTATGCTCTTTTTTCGCCTCACCGAGAGGTTTGTCCTCCTTACGGTTGCTAAGAAGTTCGTTCTCCCCGTGGCCTGCCGGGAGGCTTGCTTTCCTTAGTGTGGGAGGGTAAGGCGGACACGGAGCCATCCTTTGGGTAGGGACATAACTCCCTCTTCCCCTCTTTCTCATAACAAAGGGCCGTCTGTGCGCCAAGGAGCTCCCTTACCACTCTTTTTGTCTTCCTAGGGTTTTAAGAAAAGAGCTCCTTAATGGGCTCACCCCCATCTAGGATTTTGACGGGCCTCTGTTGGGGAGTTTCATAAGTCTTTTCCCAATCAATCCCCAACTTCTTATAGACAGTAGCCACAAGGTCTGACGGTCGAATGCGGCGATCGGTAGGAGCACCGCCGATTTTATCGGTTTGACCGATTACCTGGCCTCCGGGGACACCGCCTCCTGCGACCACAACAGTTTGAGCATCAGGCCAGTGATCTCTGCCCGCTAGGGCATTTACCTTAGGAGTCCGGCCAAATTCTCCTAGCCACAGGACGAGGGTCTTCTCTAAAAGCCCGCGCTGATGGAGATCCTCGATGAGGGCAGAGAACCCCTGGTCAATTTGAGGGAGGAGGTTCCTCATCTGCTTGAAGTTATCCGAGTGGGTATCCCACCCACCGATGCTCACGGTAACAAATCGGACTCCAGCCTCGACTAATCGGCGAGCTAAAAGGCAAGATTGACCAAAAGTGTGCCGGCCATAGCGGTCGCGCACTTTATCGGGTTCCGATTGAATATTGAAAGCCTTTTTCGCCTCTGGCGAGCTAATCATATTATAGGCCCGTTCGTAGAAGGCATTTCTTGAGATGACTTCAGGGGTTTTCTCGAACCGCTTAAAGAGAGAGTCCACTGCTTGGAGGAGCGTCCGTCGGCGGTCGAGCCGTTCGAGGGTTAGTCCGTTAGGGAGGGCAACATCTCGAACGCTGAAGTGGGGGTTATTGGGATCACCTCCTACAGAGAAGGGGTTGAAGGCGGCGGCGAGGTAGCCGGCTTGGCCGTAGCCGAAGCCGAACCCGCTCCCTGGAATGGCGATGTAAGGAGGCAAGGGGCCTCCAGGATCCAGCTCCTTAGCGACAACAGACCCCATGCTCGGATAGACTAGGGAGGGGAGGGGTTTCCAACCCGTGAGGGTGAGGTGAGCAGCCCGTTCGTGGGCACCTTCGTCATGGGAGAAGCTGCGGATCAGCGCCAGTTTGTCCATCTGTTGGGCCAGCTGGGGGAGAAGCTCCCCAAAGTAGACCCCTTTAACTTTGGTTTCAACAACCCCAAACTCTCCTCGGATATCCTGCCCCGCTCCTGGTTTTGGGTCGAAGGTATCGAGGTGCGGGGGGCCTCCATCCATCCAGAGGAGAATCACCGATCGGGCTTGAGCCTCGGGTGCCCCATAAAGGGCCTCTAGCTCCAGAAGTTGGGAGAGGCTTAGTCCTAGGTAAGTCACCACTCCGACTTTAATAAAGTCCCGACGTTTTAAACCATGGTTACATTTTTGCGGTTGGTTCATCTACCTTCCTCCTTTGCTGGGTTTCCGAAGCTCCTTTAAAAGGAGACTTAATGGTTAAAGAGGAACTCTTGGCTATTTAGGATGGCCCAAGCAATATCTTCTAGTCCGGCTTTTCGGTCTTTGGATTCTCGAATATATCGAAGAGCAGTTTTCAATTCTTGAGATTTAGGGTATCGGCTGAGGGCTGAGAGATAGAGGTCGGTGATAATATCCGCATCCTTCCTTCCTGCTCTGATTTGGGTGGCTAGCCAACCATCCTCCGCTTGAAGCTTCTGTTGGATCGAGTTGCTATTGATGAGGAATAACGATTGGGCTAAATTCGGCTGGGAGCTCCTTTCGCAGGCACACAGAATCTCGCGCTTGGGTCGGCCGAACACCTCTAGAAGATAAGAACCCACCCTACTATCGGGGATCTGGGAGGCCCGGGTGCCGGGGGGAAGCAAACCATAGCGGTCATATTTGCCGGTCACTTGGCCGATAGCATCAGCTAGGGTTTCAGCGGTTAGGCGGCGAGGTAGGGCACGGGCAAAGTGGGTGGAATCCTGTTGGTTTGTTGGGGTGGGGAGGGAGCTGAGTTGGTAGGTACGAGAGTTCAGAATCAGTCGAATAATATGTTTTATATTGTAACCCGAACGGATAAACTCTTCTGCCAGCCAGTCCAAAAGCTCAGGGTTGGAGGCAGGGTTACTTATTCGTAAGTCATCTACGGGGTCAATAATCCCTCGGCCGAAGAAATCAGCCCAGAGACGGTTAACTGCACTCCGAGCGAACTGTTTATTTTGTGGGCTGGTCAGCCAGCGAGCGAGGACTTCTCTTCGGTCCACTCCTTCAGGGATGGTGGGTTCTTCTGCGCCCAAAAACTTCGGCTTTATGGGTTGATTCGTTTTAGGGAAGAGCATCTCTCCTGAAGTGCGGACAAAAGTGGCTTCTTCACCAAACTCGGGCCCTCCTTTTCGGGAGACCCGGGCGAAGAAAGCAGCAAAGGAGTAGTAATCTTTTTGAGTCCATTTTTCAAAGGGATGGTTGTGGCACTGGGCACATTGGAGGCGGATTCCCAGGAAGAGCTGACTGGTGGTCTCGGCCATCTGTTTAGCGTCGGAGGCCACCCGGAAGTAATTTGCCGGCCCGACCCGATAAGTAGGTCCCCGGGCGGTTAACAAGGCGCGCACCAGCTGGTCATAAGGGGTGTTTTTCTCTACCTGTTCGTGAAGCCACCGATAATAAGCGTAGGAACCTTCTTCACTGAGGAACTGGGAGTTGACCCTGAGCATTTCGGCGAGTTTCAAGGTTCGGTAATCCACAAACTCGGGGCGTTCTAGAATCTCATCTATCAGCCGCTGTCGCTTATCCGGACGCCGATCCCGAAGGAAACGTTGGGCTTCTTGAAGAGGCGGAAGGATACCCAAAGTATCAATGTAAACCCGTCTAAGAAACTCTTCATCCTTGGCAAGAGGGGAGGGTTGAATCCGCAGCTGAACCAGTTTTTTGAAGACCAACTCATCAATTTTGTTATTAAAGGGGAAGCTCTTGGGATCTGGAGGAGTTTTACCTATAGGTAGGATAAAGCGAGGAGCCTCCACCAATCCGTCGTAGCTTACCATAATAACCACTTCGCCAGGGCGTTGGGCGGTTACTTTCCCATCATCATCCACAGAGATTACTGCCTCATCCGAGGAGCTATAACGGGCCAAGCGGGTGACATCTCGGAGGGAACCATCGGAATACCGAGCTAGAACCACCATCTGTTGGGTTTGCCCCGAGCGTTGGAAGAGATGTTCCTTAGGGTAGACTTGAAGGCCGGTAATCTGGACTTCTCCTGTAGGGGGTTTAGCTCCCTCCCGGATCCACCGGAGAAGAAGGCGATACTCTGGAGACCCCCGGGAGAGCCGAAGTCCCCCTCCGTGGGGAATCTGTAAGGAAGGTTTCATCAAGATCAAACTTCGTTCCGGAACTTTCAAGTTGATTCGTTTCCCCTTTTCAGCTTTAACAATTTGTTCATAATCGAGAGCGGGGTCGTACCCTCGCAAGCTGAGCTTAAACCCGTTCTTTCCAGCAGCAGCTCCGTGGCAAGCTCCTGAGTTGCACCCGATTTTAGTGAAAATCGGGATAATATCCCGGTCAAAAAGAACGGGTTCGATTTTGGAGGGATCTATCACTTTCACCGGGACCGTCTTCTTCTGGCTACCATAAACCACGGTGAGGAAACCCGTACCATCACGAACCGGCGTTAGTATCCCCTCCGGGGTGACCCGGAAAAAGTTCTCTCTGGGGAGTAGAAACCGGCACTGGGAGGTTACATCTACCGAAAAGCCTCTTATTTTCGCAGTGACAACGATCCTCTGCTGGGCCTCTTTTCCTCTCAGGACAACAGCCTCGGGAAAGACAGAAAGCTGTTCAACCCCTAAACGGGAAGGTTGGGGCAGGGCTAGGAGAGGAGAAGAGAGAAAAAGAAGGAGAATACCTCCTTTAAACCGGGGCCAGGCTAAAGCCTTTGCCATCATACACTCCCCCCGATTTTTGTTAATATCTATTTTTTATAGATGTTCAAAAAGATAAAAAGTTTCAAAGGGTGCTAAAATCCTTTTCGAGGAGAAGTTTTTTCGTTCCTCCCTAGGGTTTAACTTCTGGAGTTCCCCAACCAATGATCCTCAAGGAACAGGATCAAGGGACCCCTTAGGGAGACGACCCTTTATGGCTACAATAAAAATAGTGAGGGATTTTTGGTTGACATTCCATCGCGCTTGCCCTTTAAGATGAATTCGGGTACGGACTTTTATGAGGCTCCAGGAGAAACCCTTGAGGACAAAAGGCTGGGAGATCCGTCCGGAAACCGAGGTGCGCTTTATTAAGGGGGTAGGAGAGCGGGTTGGCCAACGCCTGAACCGACTGGGTATCTTTACCCTGGAAGACCTGCTCCGATATTTCCCACGCAAGCATATAGACCGGTCGAAAATCCAATCCATTCGTACCCTTCTGCCCGGTCGAGAAGCTACCATTATTGGGCGTGTAGTAGATGTGCAGGCGAAGCGGGCTAAGTCCGGATTACCCGTGCTTCGGGTTTCTCTCACCGACGGCACCGGCTATTGCCGATTGATGTTCTTCAACCAAACCTACCTCGCTGACCGGTTCCGGACCTTAATGGGGAAAGAGATTATTGTCTTTGGAGAAGTGAGCGAGGACGGTTATTCCCCTGCTTTTAAAACCCCGGAGTGGGAGGAATTGGGGCCAGAAGGTCAAGCTGACCCCTTTCTCCCTGTTTACTCTTTAACCGAAGGATTGAATCAAGGCCAATTGCGACGCCTCCTCCGGAGTGTTCTTCCTTATGCCTCCCTTCTGGAGGATTTTATCCCCCAGGCGATACGAGAGGATTTTCGCCTAATGCCCTTGGAGGAGGCGATTCGAGAGATGCACTTTCCTCAGAATTGGGACCGGTGGCAGTTCGCTCGGCGGCGCTTTGTTTTTGAGGAGCTCTTTATCCTCCAAACCGCTTTGGCCCTTAAAAAGAGGGAGCAAGAAGCTCCGGGAATCGCCTACAAGAATGGCCCTCAGATTGTCCAAGAATTCTGCCAGACCCTGCCTTTTAGCCTTACCCGGGCACAAAAGCGGGTACTCCAGCAGATTTTAGAAGATATGTCCCGCCCGCATCCGATGAACCGTTTGTTGCAGGGGGATGTGGGAGCGGGAAAGACGGTGGTGGCGGCGGCTGTTGCCCTGGTGGCAGTGCAAAACGGCTATCAAGTTGCGGTAATGGCCCCCACTGAAATCCTTGCGGAACAGCACTTCCGCGTATTCCACCGCTTGTTAAAGCCTACAGGGGTAGAAGTTCACCTCCTCATTGGGAGTCTCCCTGTTTCAGAAAAGGCCCGAATTTATGAAGGGGCTTCTACAGGCAAGATCTCCCTCATTGTGGGAACTCATGCGTTAATTCAAGAAGGCTTAACTTTTAATCGTTTAGGGTTGGTAATCATTGATGAGCAACATCGTTTTGGAGTAATGCAGAGGGCACTGCTAAGGGAGAAGGGGCAAAATCCGGATGTGCTGATTATGACTGCTACCCCTATCCCTCGCACACTCTCCCTTACGGTCTATGGCGACCTGGATATCTCGATTATTGACGAGTTACCTCCTGGAAGGAAGCCGGTCATTACCCACTGGAGGACTCCTGATCAACGCCACCGGGTGTACCAGGGTTTAAGGCAGTTGCTCCAGCAGGGGAGGCAAGCCTACGTGGTTTGCCCTCTCATTGAGGAGTCCGAGAACCTCTCTGTCCAAGCGGCTACTGAGATGGCGAACTACCTCCAGAGGGAGATTTTCCCGGAATACCGAGTAGGTCTGCTCTATGGTTCTCTCCCCTCGGCGGAGAAGGATGCGGTGATGGAAGCCTTCCGCCGGGGGGAGATCCATATCCTGGTGAGTACCACCGTTGTGGAAGTGGGGGTGGATGTCCCCAATGCCACGGTAATCCTTATTGAGGATGCAGACCGCTTCGGCTTGGCCCAGCTCCATCAGCTCCGAGGCCGGGTCGGCCGAGGGGAGCACCAGTCCTATTGTATCCTTCTGGCAGACCCCAAGAGCGAGGAGGGGAAACGTCGGCTTCAGGTGATGTGCGAAACGAACGACGGTTTCCGGATCGCTGAGGAAGACTTGCGCCTTCGGGGGCCAGGGGAATTGTATGGAACTCGCCAGAGTGGGCTACCAGACCTCCGGATCGCTGACTTGATTCAGGACTTGGATATTCTGGAGGAAGCCCGAAGAGCTGCTTTCTCTCTGGTTCAACAAGACCCTGACCTCCAAGACAAGAGTCATTCCCCTCTAAGGCGAATCCTTTTGGAGAAATTTGAGAATCTCTCTCTCCTTACAGTGAGTTAAGGATTTTTCCCTCCCCGATCCCTTAACCCTGGGAACAGGGGAGGAAGCAGACATTCATCCCCACAAAGGTATGGTTCCCTAAGAAGGAATTTTAGCGATTATGGCATAAACAGTTGGGGAAGGGGTTTTACTTCCTTGAAGATCATAGCGGTTTGTCCCGGAAGCTTTGACCCAGTAACCACAGGTCATTTGGATATTATCGAGCGGGCTTCCCGCCTCT
The DNA here is from genome assembly GCA_964429225.1 of uncultured bacterium. Taxonomy (GTDB): domain Bacteria; phylum Armatimonadota; class DTGP01; order DTGP01; family CAYSAW01; genus CAYSAW01. The sequence continues at coordinate 144,928 of CAYSAW010000001.1, read as the reverse complement.
TTTCAAGGGTGATTGTAGCAGTCGCTATAAATCCCGAGAAGCGACCTCTTTTTACCCTTGAAGAACGAGAAGCGATGCTGAAAGAAGTCTGTCGTCCCTTCTCCAATGTTGAGGTCGATGTTTTAACAGGTTTGCTGGTGGATTATTGTCGGAGCAAAGGGGCGCAGGTGATTGTTCGTGGTCTCCGAGCCATCTCCGATTTTGAGTTCGAGCTTCAACAAGCTTTGATGAACTCCCGAATGGCTCCCGACATTGAGACCGTTTTTCTGATGACCCGTCCGGAACACTCCTTTTTGAGCTCAAGCTTGATCAAGGAGATTGCCAGTCTAGGGGGTAGGGTTTCGGGATTGGTGCCTCCACCGGTGGAGGCCAAACTCCGAGAACGTTTTCCGGGTTATCCGAAAGAAGAGGAGGGTTAGCTCAAATGGCTATTAGAAGTTTAACCCAAGTAGATATTCCTGCTTTATTAGACCAGATGGGGAGTATGGTTGAGGGAAGTAAACAGTTTTTTGGAAAACGTTTAATCAATGAAGAAGAGTTCTTCTACCTTTTGAACCGAATTAAGGCGGCTCTCCCCGAGGAGCTTCGGAAGGCTGGTCGTTTAGCCCGGGATACCGAGCGTTATAAGACGGAGGCGAGGGCCGAGGCCGAGGAGATCAAAGCCCGGGCTTATCAGGAGGCGGAGAAAATCATTAAGGAAGCTGAGGCTAAGGCAGCCCAGCTCGTCAACGAGAGTGAAATTAAGCGCTTGGCCACCGAACAGGCTCGGGAGATCAAGCGCCAGGCGGAAGAGGATGCCCAGCGTCTTCGGCAAGAGGCTGAGAATTGGGTTTGGGAGCAGGTGAACCGGCTAGAGAGCTATGTGTCGGGAGTGATGAACAGTCTGCGTAAGGCCGAGCAAGAGCGGATCCAGGCTGAACAACGCCGAATGGAGGAGTTGGATCAATTTATATCTGGCTTAATGACCCAAATTCAGAAGTGTAAGCAATATCTTGAGCGGAGTCCCTCCGGGTAGACTCCCCACCTCATTTATCGAGGGTTTCAGGAAAGGTGCACCCCCTGGTAAGCCGAGGGAGCGAATAGGTGGTTTTGTCCCCACCCTAACCCTCCCCCTCTGGGGGGAACCGGTAGTCTCAGGCTTCAGCCTGCGTCGGTTCAGGCAGCCGGGGCCAAGGACAAGGCCTGCCCCTACATAGCCTGCATAAGGTACACCCTGGAGGCGCTTCTAACCTGAGGGGAACGAATCCCCCGGTGAAGTGGTTTATTTTTTGCTATCCATAGAAAAAATGGAGAGAACCACTATAAAACTAACCTCTTTTCACACCTAGTACTCAATTGACAGGGTTTTGGGCTTCGTGATAGACTGCAATCAGCCGGATTGGTTGCTCGTCAGCCACCTTTATGTCAGCTGGTGGGAAGTGTCCTCTCTGGGCAAGGGCGACAGGGGGTACTCCCACCTGCCTGGATTTCTTTGCCCAAATCCGGACTTTTTATGGAACAATTTTTATAGAAGAGTGCTGTGAAGAAGACCACCCTTAACATTTGTCTACCGAAACGGAGAAACCTTTTCCTAGAAGGTTTGGTTCTGCTTTGGATAGTAGCCCTGACGATAGGCATGGGGTTAACAGGGTGTGGGACCGGTAACCGTGCCCCAACGGTGATGACTCTTCAGGTGACGGAAGGCTCTGAGATAGTGGGGCCTGGCCAGAAAGTAAAAGTACGGGTGGTCCCTTTGGATCCAGGCTCCATCATAGGGGTGAACTGGTTCGCTTCCACGGGAACTCTGCTGGTGGCTCAGGGGGTTGAGGCAACCTGGTTAGCCCCAGAAGTGACAGAGAAGACTACTGCCCTTCTGCGTGCGGTGGTGACAAATACAAAGGGTAAGAAGGCAGAGGGGTCTATCCAACTCCTTGTGGATCCTTCAGCGGGGCGCCCAGGCGGAGTAGCCTTCCGGATCACCGGCTTTACCTTTGAGACAGGCGGCCCGGTGGTGGATGGAGGGACTGTGGTTCGAGTAAAGGTCAATGTTTCTAATCCCGAAGCTCTCCTTAGAGTGGATTGGTCCGCCGAGGAAGGAGTCCTTGCTGTGGCAACCGGAGAGACCGCTACCTGGGTCGCTCCAGAGGTGACGGAACCTCGGTTGGTAACCCTTAAGGCGGTGGTCACTGATGCCTCCCGGCAAATCTCTTCGGCAGATTTAAAAATTTCGGTTCGCCCTCGAGGCGTTGGTGTTGGGGAGGTGAGAATCGTAGGAATTTCTCCCCAAACTGCGGTTGCTACTCCGGGAACTCGGGTTCAAATCAGTGTCAGTGTGACTAATGAAGAATCGGTACGCTCAATCCAATGGACAGCGGACCGGGGGACTCTGGCTGTGGATCGAGGCCCTGTGGCTCTTTGGGTGGCTCCAACCCAGATCACAACCGATCAGGTAGCCAATATCCAAGTGGTAGTGACAGATGCCCAAGGGAGAACGGATACCGCCCAAACACAAATCCTAGTGAGCCAAGCGGGTCATCCCATCATTAACTCCATCTCTTTACAGAAGATAGGAAGTCCTGGCCCCGACATCCGGGCAGGGGATGTGGTTGATTTGAAGGTCTCTTTCGATCCTGGCAACAGCCCGATCCGGGACATCACCTGGGACGTCATTAATCCCCCTGGAGTACCGATGGGGGTGCTTACTATTAATCGGGGTGATACTGCTCGTTTTGTAACACCAGAAAAAATACCCTTTGAAGCTATTTATCTGGTACGAGTGACCTTGCAAAATCAGGCAGGTTTAACTAATATGGGTGAAATTAGGTTGGTCGTTCGACCTTAAACGGGTTCTTGGCAAACCCAAAAGGGGGGAAGAGGATGAAAAAACGGTTGAGTTTAGTCCTGTTCTTTCTGTTGATTATGGGAAGGGCCTATTCCGCAGGGGAGGTCGCTGTAGGCACCGCCACTGCTTTCGCGGGAGATACAGTGACGGTGGATATAACAATCTCCCCTGAGGTTCAAAACGTCGCCGGAGCAGATATTGTGGTTCAGACCCCAGGCACGATCTCCCAAGGGGGAGTAACTTTTGTCCCCATATCCATCAAACAATTCACTCCAGGTCCTCTCTGGGAGACATCGCCTTTAGTCGAACAGCGTTTGGGAGATGATTTCAACGGTCGTTTCCAGGTGGGCATCGCTCAGGCCCGGGGTTTTAACGGGCCTGGAGTGCTTGTTCGGATGACAGTGGTCGTTAGCTCTGGGATTTTCTTTAATGCGGAATATCCTATTCGGCTTCAAAAAGTGGCCCTCTTTGATCCCGATGCCAATCTGATTCCCGTGACCACCCGAGATGGGAAAATAACTGTTGAAGGAGGGCGAGCTGGGGATTTGAACGGGGATGGAGAAGTTAATGTAGGCGATGCGGTATTGGCCCTTCGGATTGCTATCGGTTTGATCAAACCGACCCCTAAGCAGTTACGCTTTGGAGACCTCTCTCCTGTTAACCCTGACGGAACCTTGGGAGATGGAAAGATCACTCTAGCGGATGCAACAGTGATCCTTAAACGCGCCCTTGGCATTCCTGAGACGACTACTCCGGCTCCGAGTTCGGGTGGGGCGACAGGAGGGAGTACTACTGGAACTCCTTCCTCTGGAGGGTAACCGGGAGGTTGGCTCTCCTGAGGTTAGAGAGTAGCCCCACCTTTTAGAACGTGCTTTGTGCAGGCTATGGGGGGACAGGTTTTGTACTTGTCCTGGCTACCTGGCCTAAACGCGGGCTAAAGCCTGTGGCTACCGGTCCCCTCCCCCCTCCAGAGGGGGAGGGTTAGGGTGGGGACAAAACCACCTATTCGCTCCCTCGGCTCACCGGGAGGTACGCCCTCCCCAACCTGATTCTCCGAGTAGGCTGGACAAAAGGACCAAAACTTTACCCTGCCTTAACCTTCCCCTATGAGGGGGGAGATAAAGTAGAGTTGAGGCCCGCTTTACCCCAACAGCTGATAAAAGGAATCCCCTTTTGGGGAGGTTAAAAGAGTTGATGGGTTGAGATGAGGTATTTCTGCACGGTGCCCACCGGTTTGGAAAGGGTGGCTTTAGAGGAGATTCACCAACGTTTCCCTTCAGCGAGCTCCTTGGAACCCCGAAGAGGTAAAGTCCTCTTCGATTACGATGGCCCAGCCCTGTCCCTCTTCATCCTCCGGTCGGTTAACCATCTTTGCCTGGTTTGCGCAGAATGGGATGACCTCCCCTTAGATGAGACGGGTTTAACCCTCCTCAAAGAACGCTCTGAAAGAATAGACCTTTTGCCCGCCATAGAGGTTATCCGAGCCAGTGGTTTACTTCCCCATTGGCCTCCTTCTTTCCGCGTCACCGCTGAACGGACCGGGAGCCATTCTTACCACTCTCCCCAGATTGCTTCTGCGGTAGGGGCAGGGATCCAAAAACGCTACGGTTGGCGGGTGGACTTAGAACACTTCGACCTGGAAGTAAAGGTCCTAGTTACGGATAGCGAGGTATTAATGGGGATAGGCCTTACTCGAGAGGGCTTACAAAGGAGAAGCCATCAAGTTTACGGGAGGGCCTCCCTTAAATCCCCCGTGGCTTTCGCTCTAGTATGGCTCGCTAGGCTTGAACAAGGTATGATCCTAGTAGACCCGATGTGTGGAACAGGAACTATTCTTATAGAGGCGAGTCAGGAATATAAGGGGGTCTATTGCTTAGGAGGGGACCTCAGCTTCAACGAGTTAAGGAAGGCAAGGTTGAATATTGAGAGTAATCACCTCACCATTCCCCTTATTCAGTGGAACGTGGTCTCCTTGCCCTTAAAGGAGGGAACTGTTCATCGGGTGGTAACGAACCCTCCTTGGGGGCGGAGGATAGGGAGTCATCTGCGGAACCGCAAACTCTATCCCTCTATGCTTCGGGAAATTCATCGAATTCTTACTCCAGGGGGGAGGTTAGTTTTAATCTCCTTGGAATCTCGCCTTATTGAAAGGAGTTTGAAAGAGCTTCCTTCCCTCCAGCTAATCCGAAGGCCTTTTGATGTGAATGTGGGTGGGTTATGGCCCAAGGTTTATGTCTTGGAAAAGAGAGCGTCTTATGTTCCGGAAGGAGCTGAGGGGAGCTCGGAGGCCTTTAACAAAGGTTTTGAAGAACTACATCCTCTCTGGAGCGCTAACTCCCAATAGCTGAAGGGTATTCTTCAGCACAATCCGAGCACCATTAACCAGCACTAGCCGAGCCTTGCGGAGCTCAGGGTCCTCGGTGAGGACGCGGCAATCTCGGTAGAAGAGGTGGAAGGCAGAGGCCAAATCTTGCGCGTAGCGAGTTAGCCGATGGGGTTCCCGGGCTCGAGCCGCCTCGAGCACTTCATCCGGGAAGTCGGCCATCTTGCGGAGCAAGTCCCTCTCTGCAGGATGGGTGAGGAGGGATAGATTGGCTTCCTCGGCAGAGGGGATCTCTAGCTCCTCCTTTCCCTCCCTTTTGGCCCCTTCCCGAAGGATGGAGCAGATCCGGGCATAGGCGTACTGTACATAATAAACAGGATTTTCACTCGCTTGCTTCTTTGCTAACTCGAGGTCAAAATCCAAAGGGGTATCTGCACTGCGCATAAGGAAGAAGAACCGGGCTGCATCGCGCCCTACTTCGTCCAAAAGTTCATCCAAAAGGACTACCTGACCTGCCCGCTTGGAGCTACTCACTAATTCTCCTCCCGACAGGAGGCGGACCCATTGGTGGAGAAGGATTTCGAGACGGCCTGGATACCCTAGGGCACGGACAGCGGTTTGTAATCGGGAAACGTGGCCATGATGGTCTGGCCCCCAGATGTCAATCACGTGGTCGAAGCCTCGTTCAAATTTATTCACATGGTAGGCGATGTCTCCGGCAAGATAAGTAGGTACTCCATTGCTTCGTACCAGGACTTCATCCTTCTCCTCACCAAAGGCAGTGGACCTAAACCAGAGGGCTCCTTCCGATTCATAGGTGTAACCCAACGCCTGGAGACGGTGGATCACCTCTTCTACTTTTCCTGATTCGTGGAGAGTGCGCTCAGAGAACCAGCAATCAAAATGGATTCCAAACCTCTCCATAGTGCGTCGCTGGTTCTCGAGGATATATTGAACCGATAGGTCTCTAAAGCGTAAAGCCCGTTCCTCGGAAGGCATATTTAGGTAGCGATCCCCTTCTGTCTCTAAAATATGCCTGGCTATATCAATCACATACTCTCCTTGGTATCCATCTTCGGGGAGGGTGGCGTCTTGGCCGAGGAGTTGGAGGTAGCGGGCTTCAACCGACTTGCCCAGCAGATAAACTTGGTTGCCTGCATCATTAATGTAGTACTCTCGCTGGACGTTATAGCCTACCGCAGACAGTAAGTTAGCCAAAGTATCCCCCATCGCTCCGGCACGCCCCTGTACCACTACAATAGGCCCCGTGGGGTTGGCACTGACAAACTCTACCTGGACTCGTTTTCCCTGGCCGATATTCGACCGTCCGTAGGTTTCTTTCTCTCGGTCTATTTTGCGAAGGACGCGGTAGAGCCAGTCGGAGCTCAGGTAGAAGTTAATAAAACCTGGCCCTCCGATTTCGATCTTTTCGATCTCGCCTTCGGGGTCCTGGATGTGTTGAAGGATGAGCTCGGCCAAGGCTCGGGGAGCCATTCGGGCCTGCCGGGCCAGAACCAAAGCAACATTAGAGGAGTAGTCTCCAAAAGTTTTATCTGGGGGTTCCTCAAGGGACAAGGGAGGAATCTCTTGAAAGGAAACCTTCCCAGAGAACTGAAGCTCTCCAATCGCCTGCCGGAGGATATGGAGGAGATAGTCTTGAATCATAAGCCGGCTTTAGTTGTCGGGGGTTCCTTGGGAGAGTTCCTTATTCTTAGGGGTCTCTTCCTCTTGAGTTACTTCTCGGAGTCCCTTTTTGAATTCTTTAATTCCTTCTCCCATTGAGCGGGCCAACTCCGGGAGGCGCTTTGCCCCGAACAGAAGGAGCACAACAATTAGAACAGGCCAAAGCTCTTGCCATCCTAGCATTGCCAATAGATTGATCATCTTTCCACTCCTTTTAGCGGTAGGGGTCCTTTTCATCAATCTCTTCACCCAAACGCTCAATTTGCCCCATTAAATCTTGGGAGGTTCTTCGCAGTTCTCTCAGAGCCTGGCCGATGGATCGGCCGATTTCGGGCATCTTTCTAGGGCCGAAAATCAATAAGGCCACCAGAAGAATGACAAGGATTTCAGATCCTCCGGGCATAAACATTGTCATCCTCCCCGGCTGAGACTCCCAAGTTTCTCCAGCGACTCCTAGAAGGAGTAGCAAACCCAAAGTCAGAAGGTTAAAACTTTCTCAGCCCGGACGCTTTCTTTCAACTGATAGATACGCTCCCGACGACAGAAACCTGCACCATAAACTTCTGCATTGGCGGAACCGGCCGCTACTCCCCATTCCAGCGCGCTGGCGAGATGGCTATTTCTCTGCCAATCCCATAAAAAGGCCGCTAGAAAAGCATCACCGCTTCCCACTGCACTGACAAAAGAGATCTCTGGGGAGCTCACATACCAGGCTTCTGTAGAGCTCACGGCCACTGCCCCTTGGGCCCCTAAGGTGATCACAACTAAAGTGTTGGGAGTTTTGATGAAACCTTCCCTGAGAAACTGACAGAGGCTTGAGATATCCTCTGGCAAGGGGCAGTTACAAAGGGCAGAAAGCTCACTCCTATTACATTTTATCAAATCTGGTTGAGAAAGAATACCTTCTCTTAAAGGTTCACCGCTTGTATCTAAAGCGCACCGTTTCCGCTCCCTTTTACAAATCGAGATCATCTGAGCATAAGTTCCGACAGGGCAACCTGGAGGCAAGCTCCCGCAGAAAGCAACCCAGTGGGCTTGAGATAAGAGCTTTTTAAAAACGGCTAAGAATTGTTGCCATTCTTCCAAGGAGATCCTAGGTCCCTCTTCGTTGATCTCTGTTTGAGTTTGGTTCACTGGGTCTATAATAGCGATACACTCCCGAGAAGCGTCTTTGGTAGGGATTAGCCGGTGGGGTAACCCCTCCCGTTTTAAGCTCGCCTGAAGGAAAGAGCCATTGGAGCCTCCTGCGAATCCTAAGGCCAGAACTTCCTCACCCAAAGTCCGGGCTACTCGTGCCACGTTGATCCCTTTTCCCCCTGCTACTCGTCGGACCTCTAAAGGTCGGTGAACCTTGTTCAAGGTGAAATTCTCCACTATATAGGTTTTGTCTATAGCTGTATTCAGAGTCACAGTAAGAAGCATCTCCCTTTCGTCCTTTAGTTTTACCGGAGTTTTTTACAGGAGCCAGAGGAAGAGAAGGCGAAAGGAGTAGTGGGTTTCCCTCTGGCGATAGCCGGTTGAAGACCTGGCCTCGGTTTGATAATCTTGTCTTGAGCCTCTTTTAGTCAAAGGAGTGATCAGATACCTATGAATGCCTTGAGTCATTTTCTGGATGAATATCAGTGGGTGATTGCTTTGGTCTTTGGTGGAGCTTTTAGTGTCTTCGCTTTCTTGCTTCTTTGGCTCTCGGCACGCAAAGCCTAAAGGGAAGTGAGAATCCAAGGCCCCTACTCCTCCACCGGCGAGTAGGGGCCTGTTTTTCGTACCTATCGGAAGCTTTTCAAGAGCCCTCTTCGATTACCGGGTTAGTTAGGTCGCCAATGCGTTCGATGGAAATCGTAACTTGGTCCCCCGGTTGGAGGAAGATAGGAGGCTTGCGGAAAACACCCACCCCGGCTGGAGTTCCCGTGGAAATGATGTCCCCTGGTTGAAGGGTAATGGCTTGGGAGATGAAAGCAATCAGTTGGGAAACGTTGAAAATCAGGTGCTGAGTATTCGAGTCCTGAAGAACCTGACCATTAACGGTGCAGCGGATCCCCAAATGATGGGGATCCGGAATCTCCTCGGGAGTGACAAGGTAGGGACCTAAGGGGAGGAAGGTATCCAGGGTTTTTCCACGGACCCACTGCCCATCTCCAAATTGCAGGTCTCGGGCGCTAACATCGTTGGCACAGGTGTACCCGGCGACATATTCCAGGGCCTGATCTTCAGGAATCCTTTTGCCCCTCTTACCGATGACCACTGCGAGCTCGGCTTCGTAATCCACCTTTTCAGAAATCCTGGGAAGAAGGATAGGGGAGTTAGGTCCGGTAATAGCGTTGGGAAACTTAGCGAAGATAATAGGCTTCTCGGGGATCGGTTGATTATTCTCCTCACAATGGTCCCGGTAGTTGAGGCCGATACAAATGATTTTAGGGGGGTTCAGAACAGGGGCCAAGAGTCGGACCTCATGGAAGGCCCAGCTAGCAGGGGGCTCCATCAGTACTTGCCGGCCTTCTTTGCTGGCTTCGTCAACCTCTCGGGCCGAGTTAAGCGCCTCCTCCCCTCGGCTCAAGAACTCCACCATAGAAGGGGGGAAGAGATAATCCGCCTCCTGCTCGGAGGAGGGAGTCCCTCCCCGAAGAGCAACCAAGCCGGCTTTCAAGTCTATAATCCGGCCCCCTACTTCCAGTCCAATCCTCGGCTGATGATCCCTTTCAAAAGTCACAAGACGCAATCGCATCCTCCTCTTAAGGGGTTTGTTTTATCAGGGAAAATCTCCTTGCCTATCTTCCTCCATACTGCTTAGGATGGCCAATATCGTTGGCGTGGAGCCATAAGTTGACTATAGGTTCCCTTTCATCGGAGATCAGGTGGTGATTCTCTCCAGGCTCAATGACCACTATATCTCCAGCTTGCAGAGGTTCCAAGCGCCCGTCGATCTCCAGAAGTCCCTTGCCTTGCAAGATGCAGAAGACTTCGCAATCAGGATGAGTATGTTTCTCCTCCTCGGCGTGGACTCGAAACCCCGGAGGGTGAAAACTTAGGCCTCCGGTGCAAAGGCGCCTCCCAGGAAGAATCCCTTCCAAAAAGTGTGTGGAAACAACCTCTTTTAAATCCTTCCACCGGTAGCGTTTCATCGGTCCCTCCAGGAGTCTTTTCGAGCTTTACCCGAATTTCCCCTACTTTCCCGGGCCTTCAGCAGGATTGAGGAGGGTCTCAAGGGAAAGAGAGGAATACTTTCTTCCGAGAATCCTGGGAGGGGAGAACCCCTTTTCTTGGAGGATCAAGAGATGAAGCCAACTTTCAAACCGGGAGATCGCGTTCGAGTGGTGGATCGGCCTGCAACAGCTCAAGAGAGAAAGGAGAGGAAGTTCTTTGACCACTTTCGGAATTTAAGAGGTACGGTCCAGCGGGTTTATGAAGATGGGGAAGTCTGCCTTGAGGTAGATCGGGGAAGCCTTCCGGAACCGATTCGAAGGAGGCAGGAAGCAGTGGAGGCCGGAATGAGAGAACGATGGCTCAACGGTTTATCGGAGGAAGCCCGCCGACGCTTAACGGAGGAGGAGAAGCGGTTCTCCCTGAGATATTCCATTATTGTTTCCGCTGCGGACTTGGTTCCCTTGGAATCTCCCCCAACCTCTTCTCCCCGAAAGACCAAAGATGGAGATCTTTCACCTCCTCTAAGAAAGCCCTTAAAGAAGGAGTAGGGGACAAAAGAGGAGCACCTATCTTCTTCCCAGAAGGTCCCAAGGATACGACGCTTGACAGAGAGGGATCTTTCAAAGGCGGAGGAGGAAGCCCTTTGGCAGGAGGTGAAAAAGGGAACAGAGGATTTTGAACCTCCTGGGTTCAGGAAAATGGGTCACAAACCGGCAACACATAGGGCCCTTCAGGAATAACAATCACCTTTGCCTCCCGCCCATACTTCCTTAAGGCTCTCTCAAGGCCTTCTTCTATGGTCGAGATGGGCTGGACGTGGCATCGAGCCAGCTCTTGGGGAGGTAAACCCTGGGAGTAAACAAAGATTTCTGCCTTCCTGCTAGCAATCCCTAACTCCTCGATTTGCCATTGGTCAATCACCCGGGCCACCCTCTCCCTGCGCAGGTCCTCCATCCAACGGGTGAGGGAATCCATTGCAAATAACTGTTGGCGAAACTCAGGCCCTCCGATCCCCTCTGAGAGGGAGGCTACAAGAATGAGGGTGCCTCCGGGTTTAACCGCAGGTAATGCTCCAGTAAGGCCTTTTACCGCTTGATAGAAAGTTGTGTCTAGGGGATAACCCGCACTACTGGTTACCACAATATCCGCGGGTTCAGGGATTCGTACCTGGGCAGTTTGATTCACCCGATGAACTCCCGCTTCGTGGGCCAGTTCTAGGTCCCCAGCAAAAACCCCGGTGACCCGCCGAGGCTCATCCAGGGTAACATTAACGATGAAATCTACTCTTGCCCGGCGGGCGATCTCCACCAGCTCTTGGTGAAGGGGATTCTCCTTTAAAACGCCGCTGGTGCAACGGGAATCCTCCAGAAGGGCTGGCCCATGAAGATGGCTAATAGTTCGCCAGGAGGCAACTCCAGGAGCAACCAGCTTCCTCCCCCCGGAGTATCCTGCCATCAGATGGGGTTCAATCAAGCCGGTCAGAATTTTCAAATCTGCTGAGGTGAAAGTTCGGTCTAGGAAGATAGGGGTGCCTCTCTGGGTTTCCCCAAGGTATTCATGGGAGTCATCATCTCGACCGTTGTGGTTGATAATGCGATAATTTTTGACGATCTCTTCCCCCAGCATTTCCACGAGTTCTCGCCCTTCATTAGGGCGATGCAAGCCTGTAGCGATGAGGAGGGTAATAGCCTCCCGAGGGATGCCGGAGGATTCTAATTTTTGGAGGATCGGGGGAAGGAGGAGTTTGTTGGGAACAGGCCGAGTAATATCGGAAATTACTATCACAGCGTTCTTGCGCCCTCGAGCTAATTGAGAGAGGGGAGGGGAACAAAGGGGATTATCCAGGGAGGCTTCTACTGCTTTGACAGGGTCCTCTAAGGGGGGTACAGGGTTCATCCGAAGAACCGCCATCAGATTCCGGTCTGGGATCTCTACCTCAAGCCCGGTGCGGCCATATCTTAGAGGAATCCGCATTTCTTTACCTCTTTGCCCCCACCCTATGGCGGCGGTAATCGCAGGCTTGAGCCTGCGCGAGGTTGTCCTCCTAATCGGGAAAGAAAGAGAAGAGGAGATGAGTTTCTAGCAACCGAAACTTACTTTCTCGGTGGGTATTCCGTTCCAAAAGACCTGCTTCGGGGGTTAGACCATACTCTCCAGCCTTTTTCAGGATCTTCTCCAGAGCTTGCTCCTTCTCCCTAAAGGGGGCTTCCTCGTTATAATCTCCCGTGACCAGACCCCTTCCCAAAGCCCAAGCCCGGAGAGCCGAAGGGATAGCCTGATCCAACCCAGAAAAAGGTTTTTCCGCTTGAAGGCGGTCCAGCATTTTCGCCTCTGCTTCCGCTGTACCGGCGATAGCAGCGATCTCTTGAGCTACTTCAAACTCCCCATCATAGTTAAGGATATAGAACTGGTCTCCGGAGGGGTTTTTGCCGAGTTCGGCGAAGAGAGCTCTCAGCACAAAGGGGCTTCCGAAGGGGTCTCCATAGGCTCGGCGGAGGAGTGGACTGATGGCAGAGCCGACCACCCGTTGGATGGTGACATCATCCGGGCTTCGGCTAAAGCCTTCGGTATGAGAGAAATCAATGGCTGAGAGGCGGATACTCTCAATATCCGCCTGATGCCCCAAAGCGGAGAACATCAGACGATCGTAGATCTCAAAGACTTTGCGCTGGTTCCGGCGCAGGGTAAGCAGGAGAACACCCTCGGGTAGGCTTAATCCTACCACGGGGCTTCCCTCTCGAAGCCGTCGTTCGATATATTCGGTCCGGTGCCGAACCGTTTCGTTCCAATCATAGGGACTAAAGGCCACCCCTCCCGCCTCCTATCTTCTGAAGTGCTTGGACCATCCATTCTTCAGGAATGTCCCGAACCCCTTCCGGATCGATATACTTCCCTTGGGGCAACACCTTTCCATAGCCTCCTGTAGCCGAATCCAGCTCGGAAGCGATGTCGAGGAGGAGGAGGGCTTGAAGGAGGGCCTCTTCCAAGGTCATCTCCCGGAAAGGCCCTCGGGTTTTAATGATATAGTCAAAGACCCCTCGGATACGCTCGGAGCCTGAACCCGCTGCGCCGTATTCCATCTGCTCAAAGCGTGCCCCCAGAGCATCGTAGAAGAAGATCCGGCCCTCCTTTCGCTCTCGGTCATAAGCCGAAAGCACGGGGATAAAGGCTCCAATCCCTTGGAGGGCTCCGCCGAGGTTTCCCGCAAGGATTCGGGAGACCTCGGCGAGTTTGCCCTCCAAGCTCATCTCCTGGAGCTGGGTTCGGGCATAGTATTTGAAGGAGTGCTTGAGGTACTGAACAGCTTCCACCGCTCGGGCATAGGAACCAGAGATAGCGATGAGGGTGTAGTCGTCCAGGGCCAGGATTTTCTCGGCTCGGTCATAGAGGATGGCGTTCCCTGCGGTGGCTCGGCGATCTCCTAAGTTAAGGACGCCATCCCGGTATTTTAAAGCGATAACCGTGGTACCGTGGACCTCCAGGGGCCGGTTCTTCACCAGGCTTGGGTCCACCGGTTGAGCGAAGGGGTGGGCCACTTCTTGGAGGAGAGCTAGGAAATCTCCGGGAAGGCGTGAGGGGGAGAGGGACATTGTTACTCACCACTCCTTTGACGATAGCGCTTGGCTTGGTCGGGGTCTACTCGTTTCATTCTCTCCAGCAGTTGGCGGGTATCTGGCCGTCGCACCTCGGGGCGGGTAGGCCCTCCTTCAGGGTCACCACCGGTCTTTCGCCAGGGTTCCTGAACAGGCACTCGTCGGATGCGCTCTTCAAGGTGGATAGGGAAGGGTTCTTGGGTCTTCATCTTTTCACCTCCTGGTACTCCTATCATACCGCAGGAGGGCAAAGGGAGCAAATCTTTTAGGGGGGAGAGAAAAGGAGTAAAACTTGATAATCGCCCCTTTTAGGGTGTGCCCCTCTATAATCCCTCGTCAAGGGGGGATGAGAGCAGGCTAAAGCCTGTGCAACTACCGAAACTGCTACGCAGGGGAAAGGTCTTGGTAGAGGGGTTAGGATGGGGGGCAATCGGAAGACGCCCTCTGCTCTCGATCTGTTTCTGCTAGAACTTGAAGGAAATCCTCCAAAGTTTCTGCTTTCTCCACCCTGCGATTATAGTCTACCACCCGACCGTCTACTAAATCTCGAAGTTCCACCTCCAGCAATCCTTGGGAATCGGCCAAGGTTAATCGTCCCCAAGTAAGGGAACGGATTTGGGGAGTGAACCGGGAGACGCAAAAACCCCTTAAAAAAGCCCGAGTGTTCCGGGGAGGGAGGTGGATCGCCTCCTGCACCTGTTCCTCGGTAGTGAGCCGGAGGACCCCTCCCTCGGCTTCTAAAGCTCGGAACAAGCCCTTTTCAGGGTCCAAGTTGTGATATTCGAGGTCCAAACTTTGTAAGTAGGACAAATCTTTATACCAATCTAGACCTTCATCCTTCACGAATTCTTCCAAAAGATGATACTTAATGGCCCAGTCCAAGCGATCTGCCAAGGAGAGGGGATCACGCTCCAAGCAATCTAAAGTCCAGCGCCATTGTTCAAGAAGCCAGTCGGTTTCCTGATCTCTTCCCGAGAAGGCTTTTTCGGCCTCCTTCAGGTAAATCCGTTGCAGATCAATGGCCGAGATAGTCCCACCCTCTTTTAAGGGGACGATCCATTGAAAGTCGGGATCTCGAGAGATTTTTTTAATAGTCTCCACTGGGTTGGCAACCGCTATCATTGGCCTCCAGCCTTGCTCGAGAAGGTCTAGTACTAGGGAAGTCGTACCTATTTTTAGGGCGGTAGCGTACTCGCTCATATTTGCATCCCCGACAATGACATGAAGGCGTCGCCAATATCGGGGGTCAGCGTGAGGCTCATCCCGGGTGTTGAAGATGGGGCGTTGGGCCAAGGTATCTACGCTTGCTTCCACGGTGCAGAAATCGGCCCTTTGGGAGAGTTGGTATTTGCAACCTTTGCCGAACATCGGCCAAGGTTCCTGGCCCACTTTCCCCGCCCCGGCATAAATTTGTCGGGTGATCAAAAAAGGGATAAGACTTTGAATGAGAACCTCGATGGGGACTTCTCTTTGAACCAAGTAGTCCTCATGGCACCCGTAGGAGGCTCCGTGGAAATCGGTATTGTTTTTATAGATCTGGACTTGAGGTGCCCCCTCCTGAGCACTTCTCCTTTGGGCACATTGGAGGACAATACACTCGCCGGCCCGGTCATGAGTGATGAGGTCGAGGAGGTCTCGGCATTCAGGGGTAGAGTACTCCGGATGGCCATGATCGTTATAGAGGCGGGCGCCGTTAGCAAGAACCCGGTCACTTCTCTCCTCTTCCCGCGTTCGGGGTTTAGGGGGAGGTTTTTCAAACTTGGCGTCTTCGGGGTCGGTCGCTAGTTTTTCTACCTGGAAACCTCGGGCATCTCTACGAGGGTCTTCCAGCCGGTAGTCCCAAGGCCCTGCCCAAGGGTAGGGGCAGGACTGAACTACTGCAATGGCTTCCTCCACAAGGTCAGAGGGATGCTTGCCTTCTACGAGGAGACCGTATTCCGTTTCAATTCCAACGAGTCTTTGCATTACTGAAGTTCTGTCACCTTTCCTTTTTCCCAAAGCGGGGAGGCAATTCTGGCCTCACCCTGAATTGCTCCCTCCAGGTTAAATAACGGTTTGTCGGGTGAGCAGTTTTTTCTCCTGGGGACGGATCGGTTGGACCTTCACGACGTTTTCCGGTTCCACATCTAGGAGCTTAAGCCAATCCTCCTGGCTATCCGTTTTAGGGAAGATTTCATTCTCTTTGTACTCCAGCCGCAGGGCACGGAGCATATCCTCAAGGCAGATCCCTTCTTGGTCGTTATTCCTCTCAATGGCTCTTTTAATAGCGAAATCCTTGGCTCGTTCCACTAAGGAGGCAAGCAAGGCTCCGCTCACTAAATCACCCCAGTAGAGGGTCTCCACACTGCCGTTGCGGTAGTAGACGTTGACAAACTCTGTTTCAGGGGACTTGCGGAAGAGGTGGTCGAGAGTAGTTTCCACCAGATATTCCCGAGCTGCCTCGGGGCCTCCTTGTTCTTCTACGAGTTGAGGGTCTAGGGGGAGGTCTGGGGTAAGATAGATATAGAGGATATCTTTAGAGGCTCTTCGGTCAGGTCGACCGACCTTTACCTTGCGGTCAATGCGTTCAGGTCGGAGGATAGCGGGGTCAATGTAATCCGGTCGGTTGGAGGTGAGCATCACTACTACGTTTTCTAAGTTGACCAGACCATCCATCTCGGCACAGAATTGAGGGACGACGGTGTTAGCGATGTTGAGCCAACGGCCGGAACTACGGGTGCGGAGGATGGACTCGGCTTCATCAATAAAGATGAAGACGAGATGGCCTTCTTTGGCCTTCTCCCGAGCGATAGCAAAAATCTCCCGAACCATCCGTTCAGACTCTCCAAGCCACATATTAAGGATTCGAGGGCCATTGATGAACATAAAGTATTCTCGGACATCCCGCTTCACCCGTTTCCGGTACTCTTGGGTTAGGTTATAAGCGGTGGCTTTACCGATAAGGGTTTTTCCGCAGCCAGGAGGGCCATAAAGGAGGATTCCTTTCAGAGGGCGCTTATTAAATTTGGCGTAAAGTTCGGGGTAGAGGAGAGGTAGTTCTATAGCGTCCCGAATCACTGAAATCGCTTCCTCTTGCCCCCCTATCTTGCTCCAGGGGATTTCTGGGACCTCCTCTAAGTAGTAGTCCCGGACATCTTGGGCGGGGAAGTGTTCTAATACTACTCGGTAGTAGGGGTCCATTCGGACTTCGTCGCCGGGTTTAATCGGAGCATCTTCGAGGTCGGTACTCCGGAGGACGATGCGGCCGGTAATCCCTTGGGGATCGGTTGAGATCCGCAATCGCCCGTCGGGGAGGACTTCCTGCACCTTCACCACGGGCCCGGCGGGGTAATAACCTAGGTCTCCGACCACCGCAAAGGCTTCGTTCACTTTGACTCGAGTGCCTCTCTTCAAGCCGGCAGAGTCGAATTTGGGGTCAATGTTGGAGTAGTAATCGGTATCCCCAACAGCGATGTTGGCAATTCCTTCTTCAGGGGAGTCGAGGAAGGTAGCGATGCGGTTGGCTGGGGAGGTCAGCTTTTGATAGATCTCTTCGAATTCCGCGAGAGCTTTTTGGGCCTCTTCAAACTGTTTTTCATCTACTTCCAGTTGGTGGCGGAGGAGGTAAAGGTAATCCATCAACTCGGGATGGCGTCGGCGAGCAATGCGAATAATTTCATCTAAAAGGCTGAGAGCTCTCAAGGAGGTTTCAAAAATGGGTTCGTCTGGCTCTTTTCTCACGGATGTCTATCCCTTCTCTTGAGCAGGTTTTTCACAATTTTGGAGGTCAAGAACTTCTCTCTTATTCTTAGTATAACCCGTTTTCTAGGAACAGGGTAGGGGGTGGGGAGGGGGAACCTCGGTAGCCTGCGTAAAACTCTTGGGAGGGGAAAGCTGGGTTTTCAAACAGTTGCCCTAAACCCTGTTATCTTGTACACTAGAATAGACACGGTAGATAAGCCCCCTTTAAACCCGAAGGGACGTATTCCTTTCAGTGAGGGAAAAGAGGCAGTGAATCTCGAGGAACTCAGGGAGAAGACCCAGTCGGCCATAGAAGAGATTGAAACAGTCATTGTAGGGAAGCGTTCTGTTATCCGGTTAGTGATGGTTGCTGTTCTCTGCAACGGCCATATCCTCATTGAGGATATCCCCGGGGTAGGGAAAACGATGCTGGCTCGCTCTTTGGCGAAAGTTCTCGGATGTTCCTTCAAACGAGTGCAATTTACTCCAGACCTGCTCCCTGCGGATATTACGGGTACAGCGATTTTTAATCAGAAGACCAGTGAGTTTGAGTTTAAAAAAGGTCCTGTCTTCGCTAATGTGGTCTTGGCTGATGAGATCAACCGGGCTACCCCTAAAACCCAATCTGCTCTTTTGGAATGTATGGAAGAGATGCAGGTAACCGCGGATGGGTTTACCTATCCCTTACCCCGACCCTTCTTCGTTATTGCAACAGAGAACAACATTGAACATCAGGGGACTTATCCCTTGCCAGAGGCTCAGTTAGACCGTTTCTGGTTCCGGCTCTCCATCGGATACCCCTCGGTGGAGGAGGAGATGGCTATTTTAGATCGGCAGTTGCAGGAACATCCCGTCCACAAGGTGCGTAGCATTCTCACTGCCAAGGAGATCCTGGAGATGCAAGCCTTAGTTCGGGAAGTTTACCTTCACCATCGGATTAAGGAGTACATCGTTCGACTGGTTACCGCGACGCGGTCCCATCCTCAGGTCAGCTTAGGGGCCAGCCCCCGGGGTTCTATCTGTTTAATGCACTCCGCTCGGGCCTTGGCTGCTCTGGAAGGCAGAGATTATGTTCTTCCGGACGATGTCAAGACCCTGGCTGAGCCAGTTTTGGCCCATCGCTTAATTCTCTCCCCAGAAGCCCGGGCCCGGAATTGGTCGTCTAAAGAAGTGATCCAGGATCTTCTGGAGAGGGTACCTGTCCCTGAGTTAGTCTAAGGTGGTCGGAGGGGGCTGTGCGAGTTCGAGTCCAGAGCTTTTACAAATTAGTGCCCCTGATTGTTGCATCCCTCTTCATTTTGATCGTCGCGATGCGGCTTCAAATAGAGCAGATGTTTCTGATGGCTGGCGTCCTCTTATGCATCCCCTTAGTTTCTGCCCTGATCGGTTTCTGGGTCTCCCGAAAGATACAAGTAGAGCGGGAAATGCCCCCTACTGCGGTGGAGGGGAGCTATATCTCCTCTCGCCTCAAACTGCGTAACCTAGGGCCTCTTATCGGCCCCATTATCACCCCTGAGGAGAATAGCCCTCAGTGGGTTCGACCGATGCCCCATTCCCTGAAGTTTATCGATCCTGATACCCTTCAACAAGAATTCGAAGTTCTCAGAAGAGGCCTTTACCGGATCGGGCCGGTTACTATAAGGGTCACAGATCCCTTAGGGTTGGTTACTTTTCAAAGACGGATTCCTTGTTATTCTTCCTTGGTTGTTCATCCTTCCCCCTTTTACGGATTTGACGGTTTTCAAGGAGGGGTCTCGGAGGGTTATCTAGATTATTCCACTCGTAAGCGGGGGGAAAGCCCCGACTTTTTGTCCACCCGAGAGTACCGACCAGGGGATGCTTTATACCGGATCCACTGGCCCTCAACTGCCCGGCTGAGGCGGTATATCGTTGTCGAGAGGGAAGAGATCGCAGATAAAACCTGGGTGGTCGCCTTAGATCTCACTCGGGGAACGGAGAAGGGCACCCCTCCCCATACAACGTTGGATGTTGCCTGTCGAGCAATCTCCGCTCTGCTGGAGGAGGCGCTCCGCCACCAGAGTGCAGTAGCTCTGGTGGCGGAGGGAGAACAAGACCTCTCCCTTCCCCTAGGCTTGGGGCAAACGCATTATTACCGGATCATGGAGGCTTTAGCCCGCGCCCGAAGTAACTGCTCCAAGCCTTTTAGTAGAGTTTTACAAGAGCACCTTCCTCATATCAAAACGGGTCTACTCCTCTTCTTCTCCTCCAGTCCTGAAGAGGAGATCTTCGAGGCCATCGCCCCCTGGCTAGTTCGAGAGAGGAGGGCCATCGGAGTGTTAGTGTATAAAGATGCGGTCCCAGAGAGAATGAGACATTTCGCTCGGGAGGCCGAGCGAAGAGGAGTGGAAATCCTCTTTGTGGCTACCCCTAAGGAGCCTGGAGGAATCAGGCCGAAAAGACCTCTTTCTCATTCCGGGGTAGGGCAATCAATGTACAGGGGATGATAGAGAGCATTCTGGTGCAAAGGCAGGAACAAGACTTACCCCTATAGCTCCGAGGAGGTGAACCCTCGGGTTTTGGGTGAAAAATGTAAAAAAAGAAACCGTTTTGGTCTTTACTCAACCGGAGTAATCTGTTATCTTTTTTCGGAGGCAGAAAAAGCAATGGAGAGTCTTTTGAGCTGTCTGAACTTCGTTAATCATTTAATCCCTGCGGTCATCCAAGACGTCCAAACCCGGCAAGTTCTCACTCTGGCCTATATGAACCCCGAGGCTCTGCAAAAAACCCTGGAGACCAGAAAGATCCACGTTTTTCGCCGGAGCCAAGGAAGAGTAATGATGAAGGGGGAGACCTCGGGAATGATCCAGGAAGTTTGCGAGGTAAGAGTGGACTGTGCCAATAACTCTCTCCTTTTTTTGGTGAAGCCCCAAGGTCCAGGGTGCCACGAAGGTTATCCCTCTTGCTACTTCCGCCGATTTCACCCAGAAACGGGGGAATGGACCATAGAAGAAGAGAGGCAATTTAATCCCGAGGAAGTGTACGGGGAGAGGGAAGAAGCTCTTAAGGGGAGAAAATATTAGTACCAGCCATGAAAACTTTTTAGGTAAGGAACCCTTTTATCAAGGAGTGTGAAAAATGTTCAGGCGCTTGATAATGGCTCTTAGAGCCTTTTTTGGGCGTTTTGTCCGGGGATTGGAAGATCCAGAAACAATGCTCCAGCAGTATATGGATGACCTTCGTGCCCAGGTTCCCAAGCTGAACGATAATGTGGCTGAAGTAATGAAGATGGAAATCCTTCAGCGGCAAAGGGTTGAGCAGTTGACCAAAGAGGTGGAGGACCTGGAGCGGCAGGTGATCTCCGCGGTTAAGCTGGGACCTCAGTACGAAGAGGAGGCTAAGTTATTAATTGGCCGGCTGGAGGAGAAGAAGGCGGATTTAGAAGAAGCGAAATCCGCCTACGAGTCGGCTAAGGCAGCCTCGGAGCAGGCTAAACGCTTCCGGGAAGACTACCTCCGCCAGATGGATCAGAAGATCCAACAAGCGATGCGTGCGATTAGCAAAGCGAAGCAGGCAAAAATGCAGGAACAGCTCTCCAGCTTGATGCTCTCCTTCCAAACGGGGGATCAATCGGATGTTCTGGAGCGAATGACGGAAAAGATCGAGGAACGAGCGGCCAAGGCTCAAGCAAAGGTGGAGTTGGCCACCGGTTCGGTGGAAAGCCGGCTGAGAGATATTCAACGGGAGGCCCGGAAGGCGGACGTGGATGCTAAGCTCCTCGAGTATAAGCGCCAGCTAGGACTGCTGCCTCCAGAGACAGCCCCTTCGGAACGCTCCTTGACCCCTCTTCCTGAGCAACCCGAGCAAAATCCTCAGAGCTGAAGGCAGTTCCTAAAAAAAATTGAGGGATCAAACTTGCTCTAGGTTGGAAAAATGATCTACTGGCGGAAGGTGAAAATGGCTTTCGGAAAGCCAATCAACAAATGGTTGTTTGGGATGGCGTTCCCAGCCTCCTGGTTATTAGCTGTTTGGTCCCATCATCCGAATATGGATTGGGCTCCTCTCTTTGTCCTCGGAAGCGAAGCCTTCTATCTTTTAATCTCTGCTTTCTCGCTGGAAGAGAAGGGATCGGCGGAGGAGAGTTCGGAAGCGCTTAGGAGTCAGCAGAGACTAGACCGCCTCCAGTCACTTTCCGGTTTGGAACGCCAGCGTTATTTGCGCTTAGAGCGTCTTGTTGAAGAGATTCAAAGGAAGATCGCAGATTTTAAAGACCCCCTGTTGGAAGGAGAGCGAAGAAGGATTCAAGGAGTCCTGGACTCAGCCTTCAAGATCTATCAAGCTCTGTCTGAAAGCCGACGATACCTCCTGTCAGAAGAACCGGATCTCTTGATGGAGAAGATTCAGCAGGCCCAGGAGCGTCTGGAGAAAGCTTCTGATCCTGAGGCGAGGTCTCTCTTACAGCAAACTTATGAAATCCATCAAAAGCGGTTAGAGGAGTACCAGCGGATTGTTAAGATGGTGGATCAACTGGAAACCCAGTCCGAAGCGATTGAGAGTTCCCTTCTGCTGATTTCTCAAAAATTCTCTACTTGGGGTCTTACCCACCTGCGCCCTCAACTCTCCGCAGACCTGGATATTCTCTTGGAGAACCTCCAGATCGCTGAAAAAGTGAGTGACTCTTTAGGGCAAGTAACCCTTCCTGTTTCTCCTAAAACCCTCTCTCAAGAACCCAATGTCTGAACGGTACTCCTCTTCCCCGGATCAACCGAAGTTTATTGCAGATTGCAATGTAGGGAAGTTGGCCAAATGGCTCCGCATCTTAGGATATGATGTTCTTTATGACCCCCAAATGGACGACCGAGAAATAGTAAGAAGGGCCTTGGCTGAAAACCGGATTATCCTCACCCGGGACAACGGCATTGTCCAGCGAAAAGTAGTCAACCGTTATGTGTTTATCACCTCGGAGGACGTGGCCCAGCAGGTTCATCAGGTGTTAACGACCCTCCATCTGAACCTTCAAGAAGCCCCTCTCCTCTCCCGGTGCACAGAATGTAACAGCCTTCTCGTTCCTATCCCCCGGGAGGAAGTTCGCTCTCGAGTCCCTCCTAAGGTTTTTGAGTTTTATAAGGAGTTTGCCTATTGCCCTGCCTGTGATCGTGTTTACTGGCACGGAAGTCATATAGACCGGGTTTTTCGCCGTCTTGGCATTGCTGAGGACTCTCCTGTCGGCTGATGTAAACTCAAGTTGACAGGGAAATAAGCCAATATAAATAAAGGGTATTACTTCCTCCGAATCCCATGGGATGCTTCTAAAGTAGGGAACCTTTAGGAATTGTTTGGACTATATTATAAGGGGGCATTCCTCCCACAGAGTGGTTGTATAATAGAGATTGGTGGCCTCTTGGGAAGAAGCGCCGAGAAAAACTTCCTCACCAGCTAGGAGCCAGGTAAAGGGCAGCGTTAGGAGGCCACAATCTTTTTTATTTCTCAGTAAGGAGGTTGTGGAACATTGAGCTCTCTCAAACGCTGCGTCCTCCTCGGAGTTACTGCGACTGCAGTGACTGTGGGAGTGGCTTTCCCTGCTTCAGGGAAAAAACCCTCTGGGGATCCCAAAAGAGGAGAGAAAGTCTGGCAGAAGCTCTCAGTTTCTTGCTTGAACTGCCATAAGTTCAGAGGGAAGGGGAGCACCACCGGCCCTGATTTAACCAACATTGGTGCGGAGCACGACGAGCAATGGCTCTTTGAGAAGATCAAAAACCCTAAATCCAAGAATCCGAAAACGATTATGCCGCCCACTCCGGGGCCGGATAAAGACCTTCGGGATCTAGCCGCTTTCCTAGCCCAGCAGGGTAAGAAGGCCAACCCGAAAGATAAGAAAGCTAACTCTAAGAAGAAATAAAAAGGGGTACTCTAGTTACAAAGAGGATTAGGGCACGGTAAGAGAAAAGCACAACTTTACTGCACTTTTTCTTCCTTTACCGTGCCCTTTTTTACCCCTTTCGGCTCCCTTGATAGGGTTAGTTAATCTATCACCCTTTAGTCAAAAGGAGGCTACATCTTCTAGCCTGCCTGGAACTCCTTTCAAAAACCCTCTCCCTATGGGGAGGGGAGGATGAAGGCCTCACCACCGTCCCCTCCCCTTGCGGGGAGGGGATTGGGGGGGTTAACCCGGTTTCATAAGACCTTAAGAAAGAGGAAAAACTCCCTGGATTGTAGTCTATTCCAACCGATGAAGGAGGAAACTATGAGAAGGCAATGGCAAGGGGGTAGAAGAGCTTTGTTCTTCTTATTAGGAGCTTTCCTTCTTTCAGTACTTTGGTCCCTGCCAGTTTTAGCGAAACCAGCTAAAAAAGCCCGCTCCTCGGTCTCTTCCAGACCCTCGGCCCTCCGGGGGAAGGCCGAGGCCCTCCCTAGGGCTTCTCTGAGCATCCCCGGGGCTCTCGCTTGGGTGATGACCCAGGATAGGGAGCCAAACACCTTCCACTTTAGCTATGTTGTCCCTACAAAGAGCTCTATCCTGTTAACGGTTGAGACCGTGGCCCAAGATGAAGAGGGAAACTTACTGAAGGCTATTACCCAACCGGTTGCGAAGGTTTCCCTAGGAGTTAAACCCCCTGGAAGATACTTTTGGACTTGGAGAGCAGAAGGTGCTTTAACTTGCCCGGTGATCCATCATAACGGCCTGAGGAGGGATACTTCAGCGCGTTTTCTCTGCTTTACTGTTCTTCAAGCAGGTTCTCTTGCGAGAAGCCTTCAGAAGCTCTACTTCCCCCTTCAGATGAGTAAGGCGGGAGTAACTCTGATCCCCCAGGAGGGTGAAAGTATTACCCGGCTGAACGATGAAGTCCTTATCGGAGTTGCTCTCAAAAACTCGACCCCTATGCCCGCCCGCTATGATCTGGGCTATGATCTCCGGACAGAGGCTGGCTTGAAGGTTTCCAGAGATAGGATTCCGGTGACAGTCCCGGAGGGTAGCACAGTAGTTGCTTTGATGAAGTTAGGAAAGGCTACTCTGCCTGGGCCTTTAAAGCTGATGGTCTCCTTAATGCAGGGAGGACGAGAGATCTCTTCGGATCAGCAGATTCTAGCGACTGCTCCTCCTTCGGTGGAGATCTTCGCCCCAGATGCTCCTATTGGTATTGCCAATGGGGATCTCTCCTTGTCGGAGAGACTGGGAGCTAAGTGGTGGTTAGGTCCTTGGCCCTTCTGGGAGAGTAACGGTCAAGGAGATTGGACAAGTCCCCGGGGAGGAGGCTTTACCTCTCGAGAGTTCTTCAGCTCGGCGGAAAAACGAGGGTTATTTGTTAGTAGCCTGTTAAATCTTGATGGCCAGTGGGAGGTTCAGGCCTCGGCCTTAACTCGGGCGATGCAGGATTTTATTCGGAAGCCTGGTGCCTGGATTTATGCTCTCCCCTCTCCCCTCTCCGAGGAGAACGCTCTTCTTCAGCGAATAGAAGCCTTTTACCATCTTGCCAAGAACATCCATAAAGATAGCGTGGTAGGAGTTCTCTGTGATCCCACGCTATACTCTCAATTAGTTTCGGAGGGAGGGCTGGATAACACGGATGTTATTATTCTCACTGCAGATACCCCCCAGGTGATGGCAGATACCAGCCAACGGTTTTCTTCTTTGAGGGATGAAAGGATACCGGGGAAGAGCTTGTGGTGGCTGGTTAAGGAGGAGGAGAAAGGCTCTCAGTCGGCTGAGACCTTGGTTAAAGCCTCTGTTTTGGCCCTAGCCAACGGTTTTGAACGCGTTTTTCTACGTGTTCAAAAACCTCTCTTGGCCTCTATCGGACTGGGCACTCTTTCTCACTACTTAACTGGGGCCGAGTTTGTAGGCCGGTTATCCTCTTCTCCGGAAATCTTTGCCTACCTTTTCCTGAAACGGGGAGAACCGGTGGTCATCGCCTGGGCCGAAGCTTCCACCCCGATCGCCTTACCCCTACCTTTAGGGCGATCTCCTGAGGTAAGAGATGTTTATTTTGCCCGAGCTACCTTTGCCAGGGTCCAGGAGAGTAAGGTCTGGTTGACCAAACAACCGGTCTTTATCACTGGCTTATTACCCCAAGTTGTTCTCTCTGCCAAAGAGGTTTTCGAGCAGGAGTACCAGACCTTCACCCAGAAGATGGCTCTGTTGGGGATCTCGGTGCCTGCTGGCTGGCAATGGGGTTCCACTCCTAAAGAGTGGTACCAGCAGAGGTTTACAGATCTAGTTCAGTGGATGGCCAACCACGGACAGGAGGATCATACTTTAGCTTTAGATTGCTTTGCTCATTTTTTGCATTTATGGGATAGCGAGGGGCTCGTTTCAGCTGTAAGGGGGGCAGGGAATGAAACCTCGGCGAAAAAAGCTCTGGATGGGGCCAATAGAGCCATTGCGGATCTAAGGGCTGAGATTTATCACCAAGAGTCTTCCTCTGGATATCTTAAAGAGGTCCGACTTCTTTTACGGATGATTGAGAAGCGGTTGAGTTTGGGTCGAGTTGCTTTGCGCCAAGGGGATTTTACCCTGGCTCAAGCCCGAGGGGAACAGGTG
The DNA here is from genome assembly GCA_964429225.1 of uncultured bacterium. GTDB lineage: Bacteria > Armatimonadota > DTGP01 > DTGP01 > CAYSAW01 > CAYSAW01. The sequence continues at coordinate 119,150 of CAYSAW010000001.1, read as the reverse complement.
GCCCTTTCTGCCCGCCTTCTTAGCCCCCTGATCAAGAAAGGGGTGCATCCTGGCGAAGTGGTTAAGAGCTTTTAGTAAGTCTAGTCTCTTTTAGAGAGCAGTAGCTCGCTACCTTGAGAACGCAGGCAAAGAGGCGTCTCAGCAGTCTGCTTCCTTAGGAGGGTCGGAAGGGGATCTCTTTGCGTGGGTCTTAGCGCTAACGTTGAGAGATTGGGAGGCCGAAGCTGAGTGCGAACCGGCAAAGTTTGAAAAACCTTTTCCTAGGTTTAGAGCAGTTCACTAAGGCGCAGGCCTAGCTTCGGGTTTTCACTATAGTCAATAGGAACTTCTACAAGGGTCACTCCTGGGGTTTGAAGGGCTTTCTCCAAAATCTGTCGATGGGAATCGGCCCCCGCCCCCTCCTTCACTCGGAAGCCAGTAGCCCCGAGGGCTTGGGCGAAGAGGAGGAGATCAGGGTTACGGAAGCGAGTGCCCATTGTGCGCCCGAAACGCCTCTGCTGATGCCATTCTACTACTCCGTAAGCTCCATCCGTCCAAACCAGAATAGTAAGGTCTAACCCCAAGCGAACGGCTGTCTCCAGCTCATTAGCGCTCATCCAAAAGCCTCCATCTCCAGTTACCACGACGACCCGACGATCCTTCTGGGCAAGTTTGATACCGATGGCCGCGGGTACTGCGAATCCCATAGCCGCATAACCATTTGAGATGAAGATAGTTCCCGGTTCGCGCACTGGGAAAAAGCGTGCAATCCATAACTTGTGGGCCCCCACGTCGGAGACAAGAATATCTTCGGGTGAGAGGAGATCATAGAGGTCCCAGAGAGCTTTGAGAGGCTTCACAGGGACTGAAGGATTTCCCACACCCTTTGACCGAAGGATTTCCAACGCCATTTGACCAAAGGGAGGGGGCGTCCATTCGCAGGTCCACCCTGCTAAAGATTGTCTTAGGCCTTCCAGGACAAGGCGAAGATCTCCGACTAGTTCAACCTCCGGGCGAAAATACTGGTCGGTTTCTGCCGGTTCGGTATCAGCACAAATTACTTTCTTCTCTCCGGTGGGATTCCAGGCTTGAGGGGCCCATTCTACCAGGTCGTACCCAAGACAGAGGACGAGGTCTACTTGGCCCAGAAAACCGCGGGGATAATCACGATCCCGGAGGCCGGCGGTGAAGAGGAAGTGAGGATCTTCCGCACTGAGAGCACCTTTCCCCATAAAAGTGGTGCATACAGCCAAGTGAGTTTCTTTAACCAACTGGGCAAGAAGAGAGGAGGCTTGGCATCGGAGCACGCCGTTTCCCGCTAAAATAAGGGGGTGTTGAGCTTGGCGTAGCATTAAGGCAGCTTTTTCAATAGCCGAAGTTTCTGGAAGAACAACCGGTGGACAGGAACGGGGTAACGGTTGGCCCTCAACAGGGATTCCCATTACATCCTCAGGAAGCTCTAAGTGGGTGGCACCAGGTTTTTCTTGCTCTGCAAGCCGAAAGGCCTTCCGAACTGCCTCGGGTATCATCCGCGGGTCATAAATCCTCTGGTTCCACTTCGTAATGGGGCGAAGGATGTTGACTAAATCCACATATTGGTGACTCTCTTTATGCATTCGGTTGAGGCGGGTTTGCCCGGTTAAGGCTACAACAGGAGCTCGGTCCAGGGTGGCATCCGCAATACCGGTTACGAGGTTGGTCGCTCCGGGACCCAAGGTTGCTAAGCAAACCCCAGCTCTTCCGCTGGCACGGCCATAACCATCCGCGATAAACGCGGCGCCCTGCTCGTGACGTGTTGGAATAAAAGTAATTTTATCGGAGCGATCGAGGGCTTCATTAATATCTGCAGTTTCCTCTCCAGGAATCCCAAAAATATACTCTACCCCTTCAGCTTCTAAGCATTTAACAAGGAGTTCAGCTCCCTTCATTGTTTTCTCTTCTCAGTCTTTGCTCTTTGAAGACCTTTTCTCTTGATTTTGTAGAGTTGGCGGAGAAGGGATAAGGCTTCCTGAGCCTGACTTTCATCCACTTGATAGGGGCCGAAAGCGGCTAAAAGGTAGAGGGAGATAATACGTTGGATAAGGTGGGGAGGGGCACCAACTTGGGTTGCTAGAGGGATCAAGTGATTTTGGAACTCCAGGGGGGTCTCTGAGGGGGTTTTCCTTACCCCGAGACGGGAACCCCATCGGCAGAGCTGGCGGTAAACCCACCCAATTTTTCCGTAGGGGGTGTAGCGATAATATTTCCAAGATTGCCAAGTCTCCTTGAAGTAGGGTGAGATAAACCGGTCCACAAACTCAATTTTAAAGGCGTAGAGAATCAAACCAAGGGCGAAATAGAGGATTAAGCGGGGTACAAATTGTCGGGAGGTGAGGGCCCGCTGGATACGATTCCAAATTTTAGCCAGGTTGAAGGGACCGGTGTTTTCGGGAGTGGCTCCTGCAGTAGGATCAAACGTGATCCATCCGTATTGGGGGAAGAAAACTTCTACCCAAGCGTGGGCATCCCGCTCCCTTACATTCCACAAACCCGTTCGAGGGTCTTTATCATGGGGATTTTGAGCAAAACCTACCGCTACCCGGGCGGGTATCCCTAAATGCCGAAGCATTACAGCCATTGCGCTGGCGAATTGTTCACAATAACCCGTGCGGGAGCGGAAGAGGAAAAACTCTGTTGCATCTTCTCCTTCGGGAAGGAGAGGAGGCTCAAGCGTATACGTACAGTTCTCTCTTAGAAAGCGTTCTACTGCTATCACCCGGTCGTAACGGTTGTCTAACCCTTCGACAATCCTCTCAACCAACCGCTTTACTCGCGGAGAGAACCGGGGTAATTGGAGGAAGCGGTAGAGGTCCGGAGGGGTAGGTTCATCCGGGATCTTACGAAGCTCCTCGGGCGTCACCTGGGGAACCAGGGAAATGACTTGGTAAATAGTAGGAGGATTAGCCGAGGAGTCCGGCCGAAGGGTTAATAGAAGAGGATCTATTTCGAGGGCGTTTATATTTCCTAAAACTTTCACTGGTTCCGCTGCTGCGTAGAGGGTACCGAGAGGAATCGTCTCTAGAAGAAAAGTTTGTCGGATAGGTTGCCGTTTGTTGTAAAGCCATTGGAGAACCGGTTCAAAGTGGGGGAGAATTAAGTCAAATTCTTGGAGAGAGGTCCCCGAGAAGGGGCCTTCTTCATAATAGGAGGAACCCGTGATCCGGGTCACTTGGGAGGTTCCCTCCCAGTAATTCCCGAGGTAGCGGTCGTAAACAGCACTACGCCAAAAGAGGGGTTGAGAGCACTTCACCCTCATAACGATCTGGTCGGAGAGGTTGGGAGGGAGTCCTGATAAGCTCAAGGCCCCAGGTTCAGCCAGCAGGCGGGGTTGCAGGAAGGGGAGGTTGGGTCCAGTGAGGCGTTCAGCTACCACTGCCACGAGCTCACGCCCAAACTTTTGGAGCGGGAAGGCTAGGCTGATACCCAGAATTCCTGCACCCAAAACAATCCAAACCGTAAGAATCAAGAGGAGACGAGTAGTTGCTGGAGAGAGAGGTTGGGAGGATAACCGTCGGGAATGGCTCAAATAGGCTTCATAGCCCATAAGAAATACCGAGGCCAAGCTAAAACCTAGAAAATAGGTGATCATCTCGGGATTCAGGTTCTCACTAGCCATCAATCCGATCATCGCCATAGAGGGGACGATGCTAAAGATGAGGGAGAAGTCAGAGACCAAAGCAAAAGAGAAGGCAACCGTACACCATTCAAAGAAGACGCCCGGTCCAATAGCCGAGTACCCCAGCTCTCCCGCAAAAGCATTAACAGAGACTAAACTTCCCAGCCACTGCGGGTTAAAGAGTAGAGCAACCAGAACCACCAACCCTGTAAGATACCCCATCGTTCGAGGGTTAATCCCCGATAGCCGGACCCCCAAGCTGAGGCAAGTACCGATGAAACTCAGGACAACAGTGGCTGTGGTGAGCTGAGAGTTTTCAACGGTGGAGTTGACCGAGGATATCCCGCATAAAATAACAATATAGGCGGCTAAGTAGAGGGGAAGGAGCTCCTGTAAAGTCTCTTTTCTCTCTTGAGTTTTCTCAGAGGGGGGCATTGCCAAATCCTCCTAGCCGGGGCTTTCCCTTCTCAGGTTGACTCGGAACCGAGGGCCGATTTCGCCTCCTCCCAAAGGGTATCCATCTCTGCTAAGGAGAGACTAGAGATTTCCCTGCCCTGCTGGGCAAGCTTTCTTTCCATATATTGGAATCGCCGGATGAACCGGTCTACCATCAGCCGTAAAGCTTCCTCTGGATCCACCTTTAACCAGCGAGCGATATTCACCAGAGTGAATAAGAGATCCCCGATCTCATCTCTTACCGAAGTGATCTCCCCTTGCCGAAGGCTTTGGTGGAGCTCTTCGAGCTCTTCGTACAATTTATTCCATACATCTTCTAACCGCTCCCATTCAAAACCTACTCTCACTGCTCGTTTAGACACTTCTAAAGCTTTCATTAAGGCGGGGAGGTCTTTAGGGATGCCTTCCATCACTGATGAGAAAGGTCTCCCTCCCTTCTCAGAAGCTTTAATCTCCTCCCATTGTTTCAGGACCTCCTCCGAGGTTTGTAGCCGGATCTCCCCAAAGACGTGGGGGTGCCGTCGGATGAGTTTAGAGGAAATTTCCGCAATCACGTCCTGAAGGGTGAAGGCGCCTTCTTCGGTGGCCATCTGGCTGTGTAACACCACCTGGAGAAGCAGGTCGCCGAGCTCCTCACAGAGTTGGGCCGAATCCCGGCGATCAATAGCTTCTAGGACTTCATAGGCTTCTTCTAGGAGATGGCGTCGGATACTCTCATGAGTTTGCTCTCTATCCCAGGGGCATCCCTGAGGGCCTCGCAATATTGCCACAATCTTAACTAGGTCCTCGAAGAGAGGAGGACGACTACCCATTGGCTCAGGGGGAACATAGAGGGAAGAGAGGGGGGTGAAATCGGCTCGGTCCAACCGATGGAGGGGCCATTGGCTGATCCGCTCCCTTCCAGGAACTCCTGCAGAGTCTACCAAGGTAATTTGGTGGTCAGAAGAATAGTAATCTAAGAGGGTGATTTTAACCTGGCTCGCTATCTCTCTACTGTCTATCTGGTAAATTAGAGCGGGTTTTTCGGGGTGAGGAGGGTGTTGGCTGATGGTCCAGGCATTAAGGATTTGCAAGGCAGGGTCTAGGGGCCTTTTCAGAGCAGTGAGGCAAGCGTCTACAAAGCTCTCTGCAGGTACAATCCTCACTTCTAGCCCTCTTTGGGGTGCTTGCTCCAAAAGGAGCTGAGAAGCCTTCTCGGCAAAGAGAGGGTGGCCCGGTACGGCGTAAGCCACCCTCTCCCTTTGTGCCCGCTCTAGTACTTGATCACAAATGGAGGTATAAACTTCTTCTAGTGTTTCTGCCTCTTTGTAAAGGGAGTCGAAACTCTCGTACTGAAACCCTTGCTGGTCTAAGTAGGTGACAGTAGGATGATTTCGGGTACGGACCAGAATCCGATCGGCAGATTGTAAAGCCTCTAAGGCCTCTAAGGTTAGGGCCGAGGGATTTCCAGGGCCTAAACCGACTAGGTAAAGGATGCTCATAGGTAATAGGCTCCCCAGCTAGAAGGAGGGCACATTAGGAGCTAGCTGTTCTACCCCTTTCAAGGGAGGCATTACCACGTTAATTTGGTCTCGATATTTTTGGTAGAGTTGTCGAGTAAGGGTTTGTAAGTACTGACGAGGGGTTAACCCCTCCCTCTGAAGTTTTTCAGCGGCAAGCATATCCAGAACGTTATGAAGGGTGCCCGAATTGTCTAACCGAGCCTCCCGAGCGGGTTCTTTCTTCTCCACATAACCAAGCCACCATTCCCGTCCCCCTCTTTGAACCGGTGAGGTGACCTGCTCTTCCGGGGTTTCAAAAAGAACTTTCAAGAATTCAGGAGGTAAGCCTGGTTGGTTCCGGGTAACCTTTCCCCGGGCCACTTCTTGGTTGGTGACGGTCCGAGCCGCCGAAGCGAATTGGGTACCAGCTTTGATCAGGCGGAGGATTTCATCCACTTGGGTTTTATCAGGCACTGCGACGAACTGGGCTAGCACCCGTTCCGGAATCCGAAAACGGTCCTTATTCCGGTTGAAATAATCGATCACTTCTTTAGGGAGGGAATTCGATGAAACGTTGGCTCTTCCTGGGAGGCCAGCCCGAAGGCGAACCAACGATCGGCTACACAGCTCAGGTTTGATCACCAGGCGGAGGATCTGTTCATCCGACCAGCCAGCGTATTGAGCTAATACTTCTGGATGTTCTTCTTTAAGGTATTGATAGTATTCCTGGGCTTCTGCCTCGGTGGGGTAGACCTTTTTCTCTCGAGCTTCTATTACTAGCAGACGTTGATTAATGAGCTGGGAGAGAACCAATCCTCCAATCGGTGGGCCAAGAGGGGAAGGGACGGAGCTAAGCTGGAGAAGAAAGTCGTCTTTTCCAATGATTTCGCCGTCTACCTCCGCAACCCTCTCTTGAGGAGGGGTACACCCTGTTAAACTGAACAATATTCCTAGAAGCGAACAGACACTAAGTAACCTTGCGAAGTTCATTGGAATCCATCTCCTTAAATTAGGATAAACCAATTGAGGGAGGAGGGAAAGGGAGACAAAAGCGTTTTAATCGCACCCTGGTGGTATTGAAGCTGTCTTACTCGGTTTCATCTAAGGGTTTACCAGTGAAAAGGTGTTCATACTCTTGGAGGTACCCTCGGAGACGCTTAATCGCTTGAGAGTGGAGCTGATAAGCTCGGGATTCTGAGATATTCAGGACCTGGCCGATTTCCCGAAAGGTGAGGTCATCCACGTAGTACAACTGCATTACTAATTTCTCCCGAGGTGGAAGACGATCAATGGCTTCACAAAGCAGGCGATGTCGTTCACTGCCTTCCACGAGAGTATAGGTATCCGCTTGCAAGTCAGCGATGGTCTCTCCTAGGGTAACACCGGTTTCGTGGCCCTCTCCTCCTAAGAGGAGCTCATCGAGGGACAAAACGGAGGCCTTAGCGGTTTGGGCCAGCTGTTTTTGGAGCTCATCAAGGCTGATCCCGAGTTCTTGGGCTACCTCCTGTTCCGTAGCTGGTCGTCCCAATTGTCTCTCTAAGTCCAGATAGGCTTTCTCCAAGCGCTTTTGGCGGTCTCTAATGGACCGGGGGACCCAGTCTTGCACTCGGAGCATCTCCAGGATGGCACCTCGGATCAAGGCGATGGCATAAGTCTCAAACTTCACCTTTCGGGAAGGGTCAAACTGATCCACTGCTTTAATAAGTCCCATCACTCCTGCGCTCAGCAGGTCATCCCATTCTAGATGGGACGGAAGGGCCGAGATAATGCGGTTGGCGGTGATGTGGACAAGGTAAGAGTAATGAAGGATCAACGACTCCCGGGCGGACGGATTCTTCTGCTCCTTGAACATTTTCCAAGCTCTTTCAACTTCAGATGGGCTGAGTAATGTCATGACCCCTCCCCCAATTAAGCAATATCCAAGAAGTATCCCTAGAAAATATTCCTTACTTTTAAAGGATTTCTTTGGGTTTTCTCCCTTTAATCAGGCCTTTCAGGCGTTCCCAGAAAGTGGGTTGGGGAGGTGGGGGAGGCCAGAGCTCTTTTCCCTGAAGCACCGCGCAGGGAAGATCTTCCACCATTTGCCGGGCGTACTCAGGCCCTACGATAGTTGCAGCAATCTCCTGGGCCGATTTCAGTTGAGGAGGACGCCAGTCCGGAGAATGAGCATCGCTGGCGAGGAGGATCGGAAAGCCCATTTTAAGTAGCTCTAGAGCGCAGTCCTGGGCAGGTTTCCCCATTTCCCCCGTAAGGCTAAAACTGGTGATCTGAAGAGCGACCCCTTCAGGAAAGATCTCATAAATGAGGGAAGGATCCGCCTGGATCTGGGCATTCCTTTCAGGATGGGCGATGATAGGAGCGTAGCCGAAAGCTTGCAGGCGGAATAAAAAGTCATCCAACCTATAAGGCAGTTGGAGGAGAGGGGGTTCTACTAAAACATATCGGCTTTGAGGCCCTAGAGTGGGAACCTCCCGTTTCCGAATAAGCTCTCCCACACCAGCATCTATGGGAACCTCAGCCCCCGGCCAAATTTTCAGGGGAATACCCTCTTCATCAAGTTTTTTCTGGAGCTCTGCTACCAAGGGAGTTACCACTGAGAGATCATTAACCTTCCCCTCGTAAAAAAGGTGGGGGGTAGCCACAATTTCGTTAATCCCATTGGCTACTGCCAACCGGGCGAGACGCAAGCTCTGGGTGAAATTGGCACAGCCATCATCTATTCCTGGCAAGATATGAATATGGGTGTCAATCATTCCAAATCCATTCTAGAAGCGACCTCGTAGCGTAGAGATCAACCCTAGGAAAGTCCCCAAATATACTAGAGGTGTCGTTTGGTCTCTCTGCCTTCGGAAGGGAACAAAGATCTGATCTCCCGGTTGGAGAATAATGTTGTCTCCCGGTGGTCCCTCAGGGCTAAGGTTAACGCGAACCTCAATAAAGGAGTTTTGAGGGCCGATTCTCCGAACCACAATATTTTTTAGGTCTGCCTGAGCAAGGGCGCCCCCGGCACCAGAGATAACATCGAGCAACTTATCCTTTGTTTTGGGCCAAATAGGCACTTCACCAGGGCGGGTAACCGCTCCAAAGACATAGACCTTTTCCCGGAGGGGAGGGATGATCAAAACATCCCCGGGCTGAAGCTCCATATAAGGATTGGTTGGGGGTTCTACGGAGGCTTGTCCTGGTACCAAAAACTGGACATTAGCTTGAAGGGTCTGATCCCCTCGACGGATGTAGACATTGGTCAAGTCTGCTAGAGCAGTGGGGCCGCCCGCAGTAGCTAAGGCTTTGAGGACATTTTCTGCCCCTTTGAGGGGGTAGGCCCCTGGTCTCGAGACTTCACCGACGATATGAATAGTGGCTTCGGGAATGAAAAGAAGGTCTCCAGGCTGCAAAGTAAGGTTCGCTTGGGGATCTCCTTGGAGAACAGCCTCCAGGTTAAGGTTGAAGGTAGTGATTTCACCCTTTTTGTGGGTGGTTAGGCGGATCTCCTTGCCCGCGGTCGCTTTAAGGCCTCCAGCCTCCGCAAGGGCATTGCTGATGGTAAGGCCTTCTCGGTAGACAATTGCTCCAGGTTTTTCCACAGCCCCGTTAACCACAACTTGGGCGTAGGGGGAGCTGATGAGGTTCACAGAAATTTGAGGATCACGAATCAGCTCCCCAACCTTTTCCCGGAGTTCCCGCTCCACTTGAGCCCGGGTTTTACCCGTAATTTTATAATCCTTGACATTATAAAAGGAGATACGCCCGTCTACCGGGATGCGTAATTCTTTAATGCTCTCCTCAGGAAAACCTGCCAGGTTGATGGAGATCACATCACCCGGTCTCAGAATGTCCCTCTCCTCCTTAGCCGAGGAGTCCGTAGTTTTCGAGGGGGGAGGACTCGGCTGAGGGGAGGAATCGGCACTAGCGGCGGGATGGAGCCAAGGCATCAATAGGAATAGGAGCAATAGCCCTTTGACATAATGTATCCTTCGGGGCAAGGTAAGAACCTCCTAACTAAAAATAGGCTTCTGTGAACACGTCAAAACTTAGGAGGAAAGTTCAGCCTTACCTCTTACCTGTTAGGCGAAGGGGGAAGATTGTCCTTTTTCGCCTCTCAGGGATTGAGGCACAGGTTTATTGTACCACAGTCAAGGGCAGAATACAAAGAAGCTCTTTTAAGATAAGTTTCTCTCAGGAGGAGCCTTGGCTTAAATAGGTTAAGCCTCCTTTGGGGAGGGTTTTCGCGAAGGTAGAAGAGCCATTCATTCCACTCCTACTGTGAGTGGGGTTCCAGTGGGAGAAGCGATAGTGTTATAATAGCTGTGCAGGCGTTGAGTGAAGCTTTTGTCAAGAAATCATATCGCCTATCACCGGTAGCCAGGGCGAGTGGCGGAACGGTAGACGCAGCGGACTTAAAATCCGCCGGGGCAACCCGTGAGGGTTCGAATCCCTCCTCGCCCATCTCCTTTCACTACTCAGCTCGCTTCTCCTATCCCTCCAGGTAGTCCATCCAACCTTATCTCTCCCTGGGGTCAGATATCTTATGACAGGGATTAGGTTCTAGTTCCCAATCCCTAACCCTGTTTCTTCTCCCGGGATTCAAGCCACTCGTCGAAAAGAGAATAGACTGTGGGGATAACCACTAAAGTCAATAGGGTAGAGAGGAGTAGGCCTCCGATCACCGCAATCGCCATAGGAGCCCGGATCTCCGAAGCCCGACCAATTCGCAAGGCCACGGGTAACATTCCGAAGACGGTGGAGAGGGTGGTCATCAATATCGGTCGTAAACGAGTAGGCCCCGCAAGAAGTAAGGCTTCCATTCGGGGATAACCCCGGGCCTTCAAAGTGTTGGTATAGTCTACTAGAAGAATAGCGTTTTTAGCCACTAAGCCTGTTAACATAATGATCCCGATCATCGCAACAAGACTGATGGTTTCTCCTGCCAGAACCAAAGCTACAATAGCCCCGACCAAGGCCATTGGCAGGCTTAGGATGATAGTGAAGGGGTGTAAGAAGGAGTTAAATAACGCTGCCATCAGCATATAAGAGAGCAGAGCGGCTAGGAACAACGCGTTGAGAACAACAGGGATATTCTCGGAAAGCTCCTCCGCTTCCCCTCCCCAAGAGATGCTCACCCCCTCGAGGCCGAGGTCCCTTAAACGTTCGTCAATCTGTGCTTGGACATTGCCCAAAGGATAACCCCGGGCCAAATTGGCGGTAACCACTACTTGCCGAATGCGGTTATAGCGGTCTATCCGGATCGGTCCTTGCCCCCAAGAGATTTCAGCGATCTCTCCTAATCGAAGAGGAGTGACCACCCCTGAAGAAGGGTTTGTTACTGTGGCGATGGGAAGAGCCGATAGCGCTGAGGGGTCTTGTTGGCTGATGCCGGCAATTACTACTCGGACCTCCAGTTCTCTTCCCTTATCTCGGAACTTCACGGGAGTTTCCCCATGGAGGGCCGACCGAAGGACTTTAGCGATTTGCCCTGGTAGCAGGCCCAAGGCGGAAGCTTTCTCCCTCTGCACCTGGACCTCGATCTCCGGGGCTCCTACCCGGAGGGAAATGTCGGGATCGAGAACCCCCGGAATCTTCATCATCTCTTGGCGCACCTTTTGGGCCGCTTTGCTCAGAGCACTGAGATCTTGAGAACGGAGGACCACCTCGAGGGGAGCACCTCCTGTACCTAACCCTCGAACGACAGAGACAACGAAATGAGCTCCGGTGTAGTTCCGGAGGCGCTTCCGAATCTCTTCAGCAATTTCGGAATCCGACCGTTTCCGGCGAGGATGAGGCCCTAGGGGGCCTAAAAATTGTTCTAAAAGGCTCTCCTTAGGGATGAGGCGAAGAGCGACCTGCCCAAATTCTTCCCCTTGCTCCGGGAGAGTCCCAAATCCCCCACTGATTCTCCCCACTTCACTGAAGATGGTTTCCACTTCCGGTATTTCTCTCACCTCGCGTTCTACCTGGCGAACCATGGCGTCTGTTGCAGAGAGAGAGGAACCAGGAGGAAGTTGCACAGCTATGGAGACCTGGCCTTGGTCCACTTGGGGGAGGAATTCAATCCCCAATCCTGCCCAAGCCAAAGCGAAGGAGAGGACTAAAGAACCGAACCCAGCCACGATTACTAAGAGGCGATGCCTTAAGGCCCAGTAGAGAACCTCTCGATATTGGCGGTCGAGGCGGTGATAGAGAGTGTTAAAGAGAGTGAAGAATCGGCCTTTCAGCTCCAAAGGCTCACCGTAGCGGTACCAACGGGCAGCGAGCATCGGGGTTAAGCTGAAAGAGACAACTAGGGAGAGCAGGGTCGCTGTGGCTACGGTTAGGCCAAAGGATCGGAAGAACTGGCCGATGATTCCCCCCATAAAAGCGATGGGTACAAAGACAACCACATCCACAAGAGTATTGGTAGTATCTGCTAAGCCGATTTCACTCCGGCCGTTCCAAGCTGCTTCCCGAGGGGTTTCCCCCTGAGCCATATGGCGATAGATGCTCTCCAGAATCAGGATGGAATCATCCACTAAGATACCCACCGAAAGAGAGAGGGCCAACATTGTCATCTGATTGAGGGTAAAACCAACAAAGTACATCACTAGAAAAGTGCTAATGATACAGGTGGGGATAGCCAGGGAGACAATAAGGGTCCCCTTGAGGTTATGGAGGAACAGGAAAACGATGGCTACGGCCATAAAAGCCCCAAGCCAGAGACTCATATTCACATCGGTGAGAGCCTCTCGAACAAGAATACTTTGATCTTGGGAGATGACAAAGTGGCACCCTTTCGGGAGGAGAGATTCTAATTTCTTTAGAACTCCTTTTACCCCGTCTACCACGGTTACTGTATTTGCGTCGGAGGCTTTAGTGACTAATAGAACAACACTGTCCTTCCCGTTAACCCGGGTGATCTCCTCGGGAGGAGCAACCGTTTCTTTGACTTCTGCAATATCCCCTAGGGTGATCGTCCTCAAAGCCTCTCCCTGGTTTGCTGGAGGCACAGGGATAGGTACTTCCCGGATCTGTCCCAGAGATTGAAACCCGGCGGAGATTCGGACCCCCAATTGAGTTGTGCCTCGAGTAATTCTTCCTGCCGGAACGTTCAAGCTAGCAGCCTTTAGAGGCTCGATAATATCGGATAGGGATAAGTGGTAAACCTCCAGCTTCCCGGGATCCACCTCGATCCGGATCTCTTTCTTCTCGCCTCCAATAACCCTTACATCTCCCACACCGGGCACTTGGCTGATGCGGTATTTCACCACTTCATCTGCTAGAGATCGAAGCTCCCAAGGGGGAAGATCTCCGTAGAAACCGATGACCAAAACCGGCTGGGCATTGATGTCCAGTTTATAGACTATGGGGGGATGGGCCTCTTCAGGGAGATCCCGGCGGGCAAGGTCCACCTGCTCTCGGACATCGGCGGTCACTCGGTCCAAGTCGGTGCCTACAGGGAAAGTGGCTACCACGAAAGAAGCTCCCTCTTGGGAGGAGGAGAAGACATTTCGGACACCTCCTACCGTCGCCACAGCGTCCTCAATAGGGCGAGTCACACGTGCTTCCACTTCCTGAGGCCCCGCTCCCGGATAGATGGTCATTACCGTGAGGGAGGGCAAATCCACCCGGGGGTTCAGCTCTGTGGGCAGCTTGATCCAAGCTTGAAGGCCTAGGACCACCAGGGCGGCAAAGGTCATCCATATTAATACAGGTCGTTGGAGTGCTAGGCGTGTTAACCACATCGTTTCTGTAACACCTTGACCTTCGGATCACCTCTTAAGGCCGGACGAGTTCTTCGTAGGCAATCCCCACATTGGTTGCAAAACGACCGGGGTAGCCATCCCAGGTCTCGTATTGGGGCAGACGGAGATCCAACATAGCCGACTCCTTGGATTTCCCCTCTTGGAGGGCCTTCCTCACTGCTTTTTGCAAATCGAGGTGGTACTGGAGGAAAGCTTTTACTCCTTCTACACCGCTTACTCGCCCATGCCCCGGGATAAAGGTCTTTATTCCTTTGAGATTCAAAATCTTTCGGAGCACTTTAGCGTATTCCAGGGTTCCTCCTCCCGCTTGGGCATCTATATAGGGGATAATCCGGTTAAAGTATAAGTCTCCTAGATGGGCGACTTCTAGAGTAGGGAAAACTACGATGGCATCTCCATCAGTGTGACCTCTTCCCAAATAGAGCACTTCCACACGATCTTCCCCGGAGAAGAGAGTCAACCGATCCCGAAAGGTTTTGTTCGGGAGGAAAGATTCTCGGGGGCCTTTCCAGTAGTCAGCGTCCCTCATCTTGAGATGGATGGGGGTACGCTCGTGGGCTAAGATTTCGATCCCCTTGGGGAAGGCGGGGTTACCATGGGTGTGGTCAGCGTGATAGTGAGTGTTCACCAGATATTTTATCGGTTTTGGGGTGACAGAGCGGATCTTAGCCAGGATCTCACTCCCGTACTGCTCATTAATCTTGGCATCTACCACCAAAACTCCTTCCTTGGCGATATAGAAGGCAGTGTTTCCTCCCCCACCGTATAAAACATAGAGGTTAGGGGCTAACCGTTCCATTTCCAAGGGAGGATCTGAGTCCTTGCGTTGCGTCTCACCCCTTTGCTGGGTAGCCTGATTCCAGAGTAGAGTCAGGAGTATCAAACTGAGGAAACAGATCCGCAAAAGCCAAATAGGACGCCTCATTGCTTCACCTCTCCCAATAAAATGAAGCCTACACTATTTTATTCATCTTTGTCCTGGTCTCTCACCTTGTGGAAGGAGGCTGGAGTCTCGTTTTAGGAAAAGAGTGTAAAGCCTTGTATAGGAGGGTGGAAGGGAGGGGGAGAAGAGGGGCAGGAGAAAAGGACCCTTCTCCCCCTGTATATCCCTGGCTTATTACCTCAGCCTCTTTCCAAAGAAACACACTCTTGACCTTTGCTATCGGAAGTGTTGTAATCTAATTCAGAAGAACGGTTTTACAGGAGCCGACTATGGCCGTTACCACCGCGAAAACGCTTGAAGAAGTTTTGAAGAGTCTCTCCCGAGAGGGGGAGCTTTACCGTCCCTTAGAGGGCAACAAGGTTCTCTGTTTTGCCTGTGGGCACCGTTGCACCATTCTGGAGGGTCGTCCGGGGGTCTGCCGAGTGCGCTTCAATGTAGGGGGGAAGCTTTATGTACCCTGGGGTTATGTCGGTGCCCTCCAATGTGATCCCATCGAGAAGAAACCCTTCTTTCACGCCTATCCGGGCTCCTTGGCCTTTAGCTTTGGAATGTTGGGTTGTGACTATCACTGCGCTTACTGCCAAAATTGGCTTACTTCCCAAGCCCTCAGAGATCCCGCAGCCATCGCGCCGCCCTACCGGATCACTCCTGATGCCCTAGTAGATCTAGCCCGGCAATACGAAGCAAAGGTCATTGCCAGCACTTACAACGAGCCGCTCATCACTAGTGAATGGGCGGTAGCTATCTTTAAAGAAGCCAAGAAAAGAGGCTTTGTTGGTGCCTATATCTCTAACGGCAATGCTACCCCAGAGGTGCTGGATTACCTACGCCCCTGGGTGGACCTTTATAAAGTGGACCTAAAATCCTTTAACGACCGAAACTACCGTCGTTTAGGAGGCCGGCTCTCCGTTGTCTTAGAAACCCTAGAAAACCTCTTGGCTCGGGATTTCTGGGTAGAGGTAGTCACCTTAGTAGTTCCTAGTTTTAACGATTCGGAGGAGGAACTCCGGGGTATTGCCCGGTTCCTCGCCCGCCTCTCCCCCGATATCCCCTGGCACGTGACCGCCTTCCACAAAGACTATAAGATGACAGATCCTGAAAATACAACCGCGGAGCAGTTAATCCGAGCAGCAAGTATTGGCAAAGAAGAGGGACTCCGCTTTGTTTATGCAGGAAATCTCCCGGGACAGGTGGGGGACTTAGAGAACACCTATTGTCCTGATTGTCATACCCTCTTAATTGAGCGCTTCGGTTACCGGATTCTGAAGTATCGTCTGGAGCCGGGAGGGTTCTGCCCCGATTGTTCCCGCCCTATACCGGGGCGGTGGGACTAAAGCTCCCTTGGAACATTTTGGGAACCTTTATCGTCATATAATATGGAGCACTCACCCTACTCCCCCTCTCAATACCCGCGGTCGGCTCCCTCCTCGAAAAACTCCCGACCGCGGGACTTCTTTTTTACCCCCTTTTCTCTTGGAGCAGTTATGATAAAATAAATTCTGGGCGCGTGTCGGAATTGGTAGACGAGCATGACTTAGGATCATGTGCCGAAAGGCGTGAGGGTTCGAGTCCCTCCGCGCCCATTTGGGGTCTCAGACACGCGTTTAGGAGAAAGTGAAATTCTCTGTTAAGGGATAAAATCCACGCCCCACCTTGCCGGTGCAAGGTGGGGCCCTTTCTTCTGACCCGTTTTTTGAACCCTCTGGTATAAAGTGTTTCCTTTTTATACCCTGGATATCAACGGAAAAAGAGGAGGAAACAGGTCTAATGGAGAAAACAATAAAGGAAGTTATTTATTTAACATTCTCCTTTGCAGGAGGCATTAGGGTTATTGGGGGACCAGAGAAATATTCCCACACCGACGTTAGAGCGTCTTGCTGAGTACCTTCGGTGTCTGAATGAAATCCAAGACCCGGAACAGGAGTTTATCTCCTCGGAGGAGTTGGGACGGAGGACCCAAAACCCGGCTGAGTTAGTCCGCCGGGACCTCTCTTATTTTGGGGAGTTCGGTCGCCGAGGGGTAGGGTATAATATTGTTCTTCTTCGACACACCATTGCAGGTATTTTGGGACTTAACCGACCCCAGGGAGTTATCCTTGTTGGGGTAGGGAACTTGGGGCGGGCTTTATTGGCTTACCCCGGTTGGAGACAATATAATTTATCTATTGTCGCTGCTTTTGATATTGATCCTGCGAAGATCGGAGAGAAGATTGCAGGGGTCCAGGTTTATTCACCCCAGGATTTGCCGGCTGTGGTCGCGGATTATAAAGCTAGGATGGGAATCTTGGCGGTTCCCGCCTTAGCAGCTCAAGAAAGCGCCGATTTAATGGTTTCCGCTGGCATCCGAGGCATCCTCAATTTTGCCCCTAAACCTTTGGAAGTCCCCCCTTATGTCACAGTAAGAGCGGTATCGTTCATTACGGAGCTAGCAGTGTTATCTTACTTAACTGGGGAGAGATAATCCACTAGCGGATTGAGACTATGCCTCCACTGAAGCTCTCCATTCTTGGCGTTCGAGGGGTAATAGGCTCAGCCTTAACTCCAGAACTCGTCTGCGATTTTGCTCAGGCTTTTGGTACCTATATTGAAGGGGGACGTGTCTTGGTTTCCCGGGACACCCGTCCCTCTGGAGAGATGCTCCGGTCGGCTGTCTTTGCCGGCTTGTTGGCGAGTGGGTGCGAAGTCATAGATTTAGGGATTTGTCCCACCCCCTCCCTTCAGATGAGAGTCCGAGACACCCAGGCTACCGGTGGAATCGCCATCTCCGCTGGGCACAACTCCATTGAGTGGAACGCTCTCAAGTTCATCCTCCAGGAGGGACTGTTACTCAACGCTTACCAAGGCGAAGAATTATTAGACGTTTTCCATAGCGGAAAGTTTTCGGGCGTTCCTTGGGATCGCTACCAGCCGATTCAGGAGGATCAGGAAGCGGTTGAACATCATTTAAAAAGTATCCTCAAACAGGTGGATCAAGAGCTCCTTCGTTCTTATAGGCTAAAGGTTGCCCTCGATTGTTGCAACGGTGCTTGTTCGGTAATAGCTCCCCGTCTTCTAGAAGCTTTAGGTTGTGAAATCGTGGTGATGAATGATCAGCTTGATGCCCCTTTTCCTCACGACCCCGAACCGAATCCCCCTAATATGAGCCAGCTTAAAGCCCTGGTTAAGGCTAGTCGGGCGGACGTCGGCTTTGCTTTTGATGCCGATGGAGAACGCTTAGGCATTGTAACAGAGAAGGCCGAAGCCCTATCAGAAGAGTATACCCTTTGCATCTTAGCTAACCAAGTTCTCCAAGAAAACCCGGGACCTTTAGTGACTAATGTCTCCTCCACCTTAGCTCTGGAGGCGATTGCTCAGCGGTATCGCGTTCCCCTTTACCGAACCCGAGTAGGGCAAGCCTATATTGTCGAGGCCCTTCGGGCCCATAAAGCGGTTCTAGGGGGAGAGGGGAGTGGAGGGGTTGTGTTCCCCCAGCACTTGCTAGCTCACGATGCCCTGATGTCTATGGCTCAGGTCCTTTCCTTTATAGCCCGAAGGTCTCGGCCCATTTCCGAGTTGGCTTCCCAAATCCCCTCTTATACTATGGTGAAACGCCGACTGGAGAGTCCCCCCTCAACCACCTATTCGGCCCTTCAACAGTTTCGGGAGAAGGCAGAGCAAATTGCGGTGGAGACGGGAGCCTCGCTAGACCTGACTGAGGGAGTTCGGTTGGTTTGGGGCGAGGATCGAATGGTCCACATTCGGGCTTCTATCACCGAGCCGATTCTGCGAGTGATTGCAGAAGCTCGAGATTCTCAGGAAGCCCTCCGCCTTGCAGAAGAAACGGAGAGCTACCTTAGGAGCTACTTATAAAGGGAAAGGGATAGCAGGTTTGCTATCCCTTTCCCTAAGTGGATCGGGTGTTCTTGGCAGAAGAGGAAGAGTTAGGTTTTTTCAGTTCAATTCTGGGCAAGCGTTTAATAAGATTCCTCGCCTCGCTCTGTACCCGGGTTGCTAGAGCGCTGGCAATCCCCGTGGGTTCAAGCCAGGCAAAATAGACAACACTTAAATTAGCCAATAACAGGATACCTATGATCCATCTCTGCCGTCGAATGATGACCTCGGGAGGAAGTCGGTGTCTCTTCTTCATCATTTGAAATATTCGGTTCTCTAAGGGGTTTCTTTTAGGGGTGGGGCAGAAAGTCTTCTCTTAACAAGGGGGGTCATAAGGGGTTGAGAGGGTAAGCCTCTAGGTGGGCCGAAGAGGAAAGTACCATTAAACTAAAAGAGTTTCTTCTGATACCAATTCTCTTGGGCACTCCAGCAGACACTTGGACGACCGCGCAAAGCAACCTCTACCTTGAGATGATCTTGCTTCACTCCGACTAAACTACTTTTGACGCTGTTGAGGGCGCGCTGGGGGGAGTTATTCACTTCTGATAAATGAGCGAGCCAGATACAGCGGGGCAGAGGCTCCTGGGCCAGCTGGGCAATCGCTTCCCCAGCCACTAAGTTGGATAAGTGTCCTTGGTCACTCAAAATCCTGGCCTTAAGAGGCTCAGGATAAGGCCCTCTCTTCAGCAGAGTAACATCGTGGTTAGACTCCAGGATGAGCAGATGAGCCGTGGCCATCTCCTGGAAAAGGCGGGGACAAAGCTTCCCGGTGTCTGTAACAAAGGTAATCTGTTTTCCTTCAAAAAGGAAAGTGTAGCCCACCGGGTCCACTGCATCATGGTAGAGGGGGAAAGAATGAACAGAGAGGCTGTCAAAAGAGATTTCTCCCCCGGTGGGGAATATAATAACGGGGCTATCTAGACCTTTGGGGAAAGCGGCGCAGAGGGTATTGGCGTTAGTAAGGATAGGTATCTGCCATCGCTGAGCGAAGACCTCCGCTCCAGCGATGTGGTCAATATGTTCGTGGGTGATAAAAATCCCTCGGACTTGGGAGGGAGAGAAGCGAAGCCAGTAAAGATGGGCTAAGATTCTTCGGGCAGAGAGACCCGCATCTACGAGAAAAAGGGCTTCTCCCGCTTTGAGAAGATAACAATTGCCATTCGAACCGCTAGCCAGTGACCAAACTTGTAAGTCGCTCATTTTCTTTGAGGCATATCCCCCAATGCCTATGGATTTTCAGAGGAGAGAACGGACTTCAAAGCCCGGATCCCAGGACCTCCACGTGACTTATTCCCTTCCCCCTTCCGCGGAGGAGTTGAGGGAAATCTTTCTCCAGGCTTTGGAGGTTTATGGTACCACTTCCCTGCGGCCAGGAGACTTAATCCAACAAGTGGCTTCGCTCTTTGCCTGCCTGATTCCTGCCTGGGGAGAGCCTATCATTATCGGTGAAGGGGTTAGCCCAACAGGCTTCTCCCTGCGGCGAGTCCTCCGAGACCGCTGGTGGAGGGGCAAACCGGTTTTAGGGCTTCTCATCTTAGATGACTTTACTACCTACGAGAAGAGAGAACCCTTTGTTAGTTTCGGCACTTTTGAGTTGGGTGTTAAGGATATAAAGAGGGTGTATAGTGGAAGCCGGCTTTACCTGTTGCCGGGAGGAGAGCTTCTGTTAGTCTCGCGTTATTCAGAAGTTTCCCTCAAAAAGATCGGTCAATCCGGGGGATGCCTGCGGAAATGGTATTGGAAAGCCCAGGTCCATCGGCCTTTCTCCCCAGAGGAAGTGGCTACTCGTTGGGGAATAGGAGGGTTTTTACAAGGAATAAGGAGCCTACTCGAGCGGAAACAGAAGGAGGGAGAAGAGATCCGCAGGTTTAAGGATGCTTTGGAACGCCTCTTACGCCCTGCGTAGGAGGAAAGCCTCTTGAAAAACTGAAGAAAGGATTAGAGAAGGCCCCTAACGGATACTTGGCCAGAACCATCATCTTTTTTAATTCCACGACTGCAAAGGGGGAACAATGGACAAGCTTCTTGCTTACTTAGTTCTCGTTCATTGGTTTCTTCTCAGTAGTTTTGGTGCTCCTCTTTTTGCTCAAACCCCCATCCTTTGTGGTGATGCCAATAGGGATGGAGAAGTAACCCTCACCGATGTTGTCTTGGCTCTTCGTTTTGCGGTAATGCTTCAGAATCCCACGCCTTGGCAATGGAATGCCTTAGATTTTAACGCAAATGGCAGAATCGACGTAGCGGAAGTCCGGTCGGTGCTAAGGAAGGTTGTAGACCCCTCTTATAGCCTCGAGGGAGGGTTCCGTTGTCTAGAGGGGAGACCCGAAACCGAGACTCCTTCTTCTCCACCAGCAAAATCTCTTCGTCCCCCTGTCATTCCTCCCGTTGCTCCGCCACCTCCTCCCTCTCCTCCTCCCCCAACGTCGCTTCCAGTGAAGCAAACCGCCCGAGTGGTCCGGGTGACAGACGGGGATACGATAGAGGTTGACATTCAGGGGAGACGTTACCGGGTTCGGTATATCGGGGTGAACGCACCGGAAGCCAACCAACCCTTAGGACCCGAAGCGACCGCTAAGAATAGAGAGCTGGTAGAGGGGAAAACAGTTCTTTTAGAGAAAGATATTTCCGAGACCGACCGATATGGAAGGTTACTACGCTATGTCTGGGTGGGTACCTTGCTAGTTAACGCAGAGCTCGTTCGCTTGGGGTACGCTCAGGTGATGACGATGCCCCCGGATGTCAAATACCAACAGATCCTGCTTTCGGCCCAGCGGGAGGCACAAGCAAATCACCGAGGCTTATGGGCGAGCCCCCCCTCGCAAAGAAGAGCGAAACCTCCTTGTGACCCCTCTTATCCTGATGTATGTATTCCCCCTCCACCACCAGACCTTGACTGTAAAGATGTTCTCCCTCTTTGCCGGTTCCGAGTGCTTCCCCCGGATCCACACCATTTTGATGGTGACAAGGATGGAATCGGGTGCGAGAAATGCCGTTGAGTGAACCGGGGAGTTTCAAGGGAGTCCTTATATCAGCTTCAGGACTTTTGAGTTGGAGATGTCAAGATAGCCCCTTTCCACCAGAAGAGGACAAGGATCCTGAGGGTCTCGGGGACCGGGATAGGATGGGGGGAAGAACTAAAAATGGACCGGAGGGGATTCGAACCCCCGACCTCTGCCGTGCGAAAGCAGCGCTCTCCCAACTGAGCTACCGGCCCTTTCTCTGGAAGGAGATTTTGTTCCTCCTCCTCAATTCTAGCACCGTGGAGCAAGAGGGTCAACTTTAAAAAATGGAAACACGTGTTTGTAAAGAGAAAAGAAACTTTGGTACAATAACATGGGTAGGAGACCGCTACCGATGGGCTTGGATTTGGAGGAAAAAATCCGACATCTTACCTCACCTCTGGAGTTGGAGGTAACTGGCTCAGGGGAGGGGCAGGGGAGGAGAAGAGGGGTGGCTCCCTGTGGGTCTCCCCTTCCGGGAGTTACCTATGTTTGGTCCGGATCGAGGCCTATTCCTCTCTTAAAGATTCTTCAGACAAACGCTTGTTCTTATGATTGTGCCTACTGCCCTTGGCGGGCAGGACGCAAGATCCAGAGGACCCACTTCAAGCCTGAAGAGCTGGCTGAGCTCGTGGCTCGGGCTTACAATGCCGGTTACATTGAGGGCCTCTTTCTAAGCTCCGGAATCCCTCAAAACCCCGTTCGAGCGATGGATAACCTTCTGGCGACCGCAGAGATTCTCCGGCATCGGCTGGATTTTACTGGTTATCTCCACCTAAAGATTATGCCAGGGGCCCAGAAGGCCCAGATCGAACGTGCAGTCCAGCTAGCGGACAGAGTTTCGGTCAATTTAGAGGCTCCTACATCGGAACACCTCTCCCGGTTGTCCCAAATCAAGCAGATGGAGAGAGACATCCTCTCCTCTCTAGAGTGGACCAGGCAGGCGGTGCTGTTGGGGGGAGCTCCTTCTGGAATAACGACCCAATTCGTCGTGGGAGCTTCGGGGGAGAGTGATTGGGACCTTCTCCTTCGTACTTATGAGCTTTATAAAGAGTATCACCTCCGTCGGGTTTACTACTCGGCTTTCAGACCTATTCCCGATACCCCCTTGGAAGGAAAGCCCTTCACCTCCCCCCTTCGGGAAAAACGCCTTTATCAGGCGAGCTTTCTCTTAAGAGACTACGGTTTCCACCCCTCGGACCTGCACTTCGACCCTTACGGAAACCTCCCCTTAGGTTTAGACCCCAAGGAAGCCTTCGCTTTAGCTCAGGTCAATGTCTTTCCTATCGAGGTTAATACTGCTTCTTACGAAGAGTTGATCCGGGTGCCGGGTATCGGCCCTCTTTCAGCCAAAAGAATTCTCGCCCGAAGGTCCCTGCGCTCTTTTCAAGACCCCCAAGAGCTCAAATACCTCGGAGTAGCTGTTGGCCGAGCTCTGCCGTTTATTCTTCTTAAAGGAAAATCCTTTCTGTCTATTGAAAGTTATCTTCGGCAGAGGAAAAAAGCTTTTCTCGATCCTCCCTCCTTACAGTTAGACCTGTTTCATCAATGAGGCTAAAGGAGCAGGGTATATGGCACAGAAACTTTCAAACCGGCGCATACAAATTCTTAACTTTATTGAGAAGCATATTCGGGAGAAGGGTTATCCTCCCACTGTTCGGGAGATCGGCGAAGCGGTGGGGTTAAAGTCCAGCTCAACGGTTCACGGACACCTCCGATACTTGGAGGAGAAGGGGTTTATCCATCGTCAAGCTTCCTTAACCCGGGCGATTACCCTTCCTCAACACCGACGAATCAGCGTCCCCTTAATCGGTCGTGTGGCTGCAGGCCAACCCATCCTTGCTGAAGAGAACTACGAGGAGGTTTTTGAACTCCCTACAGACCTTCTTCCCACCGACCAAGCATTTATGCTGAGGGTTCGGGGAGACTCAATGATCGGTGATGGTATCTTTGATGGGGATTTGGTGGTTGTTCGACCTCAACCGACCGTTGAGAACGGAGAAATTGGAGTTGTTCTTATCGAAGACGAAGCTACAGTAAAGCGAGTCTATTTTGAGGGAGACCGAGTGAGGTTACAACCCTCCAACCCTCATATGGAACCGATCTACACTCAGAATGCCCAAATCTTAGGGAAAGTTGTCGCTGTCTTCCGCCGACTCAGCTGAGGCTTTTGGGGTATCTCAGCGAAAGTTCCCCTCTGCCCGAGGGTCAGGGAGGCCACAAAATCCCGGTGTCCTCTCCGCCTCGCTGAGGTTCACCTCTAGGTGAAGCGGTGATCTACTCTGCGGATTGGCTTATTCCTATCTCCTCACTCCCCCTCCGAGAAGGGGCTTTACGAGTCCTTGAAGGTCATATTGAAGATGTTGGCCTTAGGGAAGAGTTAATTGCTCGCTATCCCGGGGAGGAGGAGAGGCACTTCCCCCAGTCCGTCATCCTTCCAGGACTTGTTAATGCCCACTGCCATTTAGACTACAGCTTTTTACGGGCGGTGGACCCTTCAGGAGGGTTATTCCCTTGGCTTCGAAGGTTAATTCAATCAAGCCAGCTTCTATATCCCTCTTCTAACTCCCCAAATCTGCTTCCTTTCGCTCTCTTGGGTGCTGGAGAACTAGTTAAAGGGGGGGTAACCACCGTTGCCGATGCTACGCCTACAGGAACCTCCCTTTTGGCCCTAAACCAGGTCGGTCTTAGAGGTGTTGTCTTCTTAGAGGCCTTCGGGAGTGATGCCTCTCTCTCTCCTAAGCAGGTTGTGGATCAACTCTCCCACCGGTTAGAATCTCTCCAGCCTTATTGTAATGAGAGAGTCCAGTTGGGGATCAGCCCTCACTCTCCTTATACGGTCTATCCTTCCCTCTTTAAGGCTTTGGTGGAGTTTGCTAGGAAGGAGGGGTATTTCGTGATGGCCCATGTGGCCGAGACGCGGCAGGAGAGAGAGATGCTCCTAGGGCTGAGGCCTCTTCAGTCCCCTGTGCGAGATCAACCTTTAAATTGGCCCCCTCCAATAAAAGCCCCGGTTCGCTACCTCTATGACTTAGGAGTTTTAGATCCTCGGTTTATCGGCGTCCACTGCATTCATCTCGACGAGGAGGAGGTAGCAATCTTAGCCCAGACAGGAGCGAAGGTAGTCACTTGCCCGAAGTCCAACTGCTTCCTAGGAGTGGGCATTCCTCCCTTGCAGAAGATGAAGGCTTGTTCTATCCCTCTGGGCCTGGGGACAGACAGTAGTGCCAGTAGTGGCCAGCTGAATCTGTGGGAAGAAGCACGCCTCTTAGTCTATCTTCATCGGGCGGTAGAGGAAGACCCCCATCTCTTTCCCCCCCAAGAGGTGATCCAATGGATGACTTTAGGAGGGGCTGAGGTTTTAGGGCTTGACCATGAGATCGGTTCTTTAGAAAAGGGAAAGCGGGCAGACTTTATTGTGGTAAGGTTTGAGGAGGGTTTGATTCCTTCTCTTCAGGACCTTTTCTCTTTTCTTCTCTTCTCCTGTGGCCCGGAGAGGGTAGTCTTGACTGTCGTAGAGGGGAAGGTTCTTTGGGATGGTTCGCGCCTTTGGGGGTTGGAGGAAGAAGATCTTAGGAAGGAGGTTTTCCATTATTCTTCAGGAGAAACCTGTTAGGGGTATAAGAAATCCCGTTTTTCTTATAGTTACTTTTACTGGTTCACTGTTGTGTATTGGGGTTGCTTTCTCCCAGTATGAGTGGGTTCTACCCTCCTTTGAAGCCTACCTCGTTCTCCAATTTCTCCTCTTGTTTTGGCTTCCGGTACTCCTTTTAGTAAGTTTTCACTTAACTCCTGATCTTTTCGGACTATGTCCTTCGAGGAATAATCTCGGTTGGAGGTATGGAGTGGGTCTTTTTCTCCTAATTCTTCCTTTTCTTGTGATTAGCGCTCTTCTCCCTACAACTCAATCTTACTACCCTCTTTACCGCAGGTTTTGGGGATCCCAAGCCCTTTCCCCCTCCCGACTTTTCTACTTTGAGATAGCCTATGGAGGCTATCTTTTCTGCTGGGAGTGGTTTTTTCGAGGATTCCTTCTCTTTGGCCTGGAACAGGGTATTGGTGCTTGGGCAATTTTAGTGCAAACAATCCCTTTTTGTCTTCTACACTGGGGCAAGCCCTGGCCAGAGGTAGTCGGCTCCTTCCCCGCAGGCATAGTCTTGGGTTTTGTTGCTTGGAGGGTTCGGAGTTTTATTCCGGGTTTTTATGTGCACTGGCTTTCAGCGGTGGTTCATGACCTCTTTGTCCTCGCTTTCAGCCGAGGCTAGAGCATTTCCTCTTGTTAGCCTTCGTTGACCTTGGGAAGTAAGTTGTGTTACACTGCGCTTAGGGGTACAGGAAGAAGGCAGAAGGAAGAGGAGCTCTATAGAGATTAGCGCTAAAGCAGAGGGGATAAAATCCTGGTTAGAGGGATGGATGATGAAAAAACGGGTTCAGCGAAAATGGGCTTTGCGCTTGGCTGTAGTCTTTTTATGGGGAACCTTATCTCCTGCTTGGGCAGGGCCTTTAAAAATTCTTCTTCCTCGGCCGGGGGATCTAGTGGGCGGAGAGAATATCCTCTGCATAGCTGAGTTTAAGAGTTCTCGTCGTCCCATAACCAAGGTGGATTTCCTCGTAGATGATCAAGTTTTAACCGCTTTACGCTATCAACCTCCAGCTCAGCAGGCTACTGCTACCTTTATATGGGACGCTCGGGAAGTGAGTGATGGCACCCATCGCCTAACAGTCAGGGCCTATGCCGGGAGTACCATTGTGGGGATGGACACGATCACCATCAATGTGAGTAATGCGGGCAATGACATCGTCCCCCCTCAAGTCCATATTTATTTCCCCCATCCTGATTCGGTGGTCTCCGGTACCACTGAGATAGGTATCCAAGCGACTGATAACCGAGGGGTCGCCATGGTCACCCTTTTTATAGATAAACAGCTCAAACTTCTACAAAACTTCCCTCCTTATCGTTATCAATGGGATACCACTTTGTATCCTAACGGCCCCCATGAGATAGAGGTCTGGGCCTATGATTCTGCCCAGAATAAAGGTGAGGCCCGGCCTATAAGGGTCTTTGTCAATAACCCGGCGGGTCGGACAGACCTTAAGGAGATTAAGGAGGGGATCCCTTCGTTGCCTCAAAAACCCTCCTCCGAGCAACCCAAGGCCTTACAATCTCCCGCCCGGAGGGAGATTTCTAAAGCCTCTCCATCTCCTCCAACCCCATCTGGATTGTCTACAGAGAAGAAGGTATTGAAACCCTCTTCTCAAAAACCCCAAGCTCTTTCCTACCAACAAGAGCGGCTGGAGCAAGATGGAGGAGTTCCATTAACCGCACCCCGCTCGGTGAAGAAAACTTCTCAGCCCCCTTCAAAGCCTCAACCTCAGGAGGGTCCTCCAACTAAGAAAACCCCCAGCCTCATCCTGAAACCCCGGGAAGGGAAGAAGGCTAGCCCGAAGGATGGGCAATCTTCTTTAGCCCAACCTCCTGCAGTGGCAGTCTCCCCACCAACGCCTCCGATCCCTCGAATTCCCCAGGCCTTAAAAAGGGAGCCTCAGATGACCCCTCCAGTTCAGCCGACAGAAGAAGCGAGACCAGTGGTTGTAGAACCTAGGGTGACTCGACCTAAACTCCCTGAGACCGCGTTGAAAGAAGAAGCTCCTGGCAGTAGTATGCCAACCAAGGAACTGAAGCCGATTCCCTCCCCAGTAAAGGAGGAGAAGGTGAGGCGAAGCCCAAGGGGCCTTCGGGAGGAGATGAAGATCCCTTTGAGGAAAGCTGAGGAAGGAATAAGCCTTCAGCAGAAAAACCTTAAACCTTCTCCAGAAATTCCGCGGGATCTTAAGCCTTCCTCTCCTTCAAAGGTCTCGGAACAAAAACCTGTGCCACTCATATCTCCTCCGCAGATGATGGAAGCCCACCCCAGGCCAACAAAACCCTCTCTATCGTCGGGAGCGGGGGTTTCCCCCTCAGTATCACAAAGTAAGAGGACAGCTACTCCCCCAAATTCTACGCCCTCAAGCCCAGTTCAAGTGAAAGAGGTGAAGAGACCCTTGGAAGGAAGTTTCAAGGGGAAAGCTCTTGTAGCTCGTCTCCCTAAGAGAGAAAGTCTCGGAAAACCCTTTTGGGAAGAGGGTCCCTACCGGCTTCGAGCAACTCCATCTGTTGCTCCTGGTTTGCTAAAGATCGCTTTGAACGATCAACCCTTGGATTTGGATATTGCTCCCTGGATACAAGATGGTTTAACGATGGTGCCCTTCCGTCAGATTTTTGAGCACTCTGGCGGGGTGGTTTTATGGCTTCCTGCAGAGCGGGTGGTTCGGGCCTATCGCCCGGGAACCCAGGTAGAAATCAAGATTGGTTCTCCGGTAGGCTTTCTTAATGGAGAGAAGGTAATAATGGACCGGCCGGCTTTTATTAAGCAAGGACGAACCATTGTTACTCTGCGTTTTGTAGCCACCGCATTGAATCTCCATATTCTTTATGACCCCGAACGCAACTTGGTTCGCTTGTTCCGACCCTGATGAACATCCTCATGCTGGTTTTAGGATAGCATATCAAGGGGCAAGAGACTCTACCCCTTTTCTTTTTAGGGAACGTTAGCGATAAAAATCTACGAGGGGTTAGGGTGGGCCAGGGCCAACCGTAAGCTGGTGAATTGATTCCACGAGAGAATTTTACTGGGTGCCGGGAAGTTTCGCGGCCATCGGCTCAATGATTAAGCGACGGGCTCCCGCAAGATAACGACGGTAAGAGCTATAAAGAGAATCGACCCGCACTCCCTTGCCAGGATTAGCGGCGTGTACAAACCTACCATTCCCGATATAGATCCCCACATGATTGATGTTTCTGCTTCGAATCTTAAAAAAGAGCAAATCCCCCGGTTTTAAAGCTTTAAAGGGGACGGGTTTGCCCTTGGTAAATTGTAGGCGAGAATTATGTGGCAATTCAATGCCTAAATATCGGCGGTAAACAAAGCGGGTAAACCCGGAACAATCGAATCCCCTAGAAGGGGATTCTCCCGCCCGAAGGTACCGTGCTCCTCGGTAGCTAAGGGCTACCCGAACCAATCGGCGCCGAACCTCTTTTTTGTGACGGGCTTCTATAACAGCATCTGAGGCTTCGCAGTCTGGTAGGTCTCCTTCCTCAGGCTCCCAAGCTGCATCCTCTTCTGCCAGAATCTCTTCCAGGGTTTTTCGATAACGAGCTCGTGGCGAAAGACTCCCCCGCTGAACCTTGATTCTGTTTTTTTTCTGGCGGGAAGGGGAAACCTCTAGGTTAAGTACCTGGCCTACTCGGATTTTCTCCGAGCCACCGTTCTGTTGAATAAGGCGTTTGAGAGGAATATGGTACCTACGTCCAATGGAATAAAGAGTATCACCTTTTTTCACCACATATTGAACTGCCATCCCCTCGGAGCTACAGCAAAAGAAAGAGAGTAGCAAGAGTATCAGATAAAGGGTAAAACCTAAACCCCACTTCTCGGACACTCCTTCCTCCTCTCTAACGGATTTTTAAAGGGTTATCCGTTAACTGGGCATCCCATAAACATCTTTCTTGGTGAGAGGTTAGCGTTCCTTCTAACAAAATAAAAAACTCACAAATTCAAAGTCTGTAAGGGGGCAATAATCAGTATGCTTTGGGGTTTCCCCAAAGCATACTGAAGGGAGTTATTTTTAAGAGACAACAGTCGGTTCGGTTTTGGCGGAGGGGAAGGGAGGGGGGGTTAGCGGACCGCGGTCATAAACCAGGGGGAAGAATTTTCCCTGGAGAATTTCACCTGGTTGAACCTCTACCAGGTGATCTATGGCGTGGCGTCCCCGGGGCACAAACCGGGTGTAACCTGGCATATAGTGGACTGCGATAGCCCGGCGGTGGCGCTGGGTAGTGTTCGGCGCGCTTCCGTGCCAGGTGAGGCAGTGATGGAAAGAGCATTCTCCGGCCTTCACCTCAATGCACTCGACCTTTACCTCTGCTCCCTCAGGGATTTGCTGGGGATCATAGAGAGGTTCAAAATCCGGCCCACTGCCTAAGGCTCGGTGGATGCCCCATTTGTGACTGCCAGGAACCATCCGCAAGCATCCGTTCTCCACGGTGACATCGTCTAAGGCAACCCAAGCGGTTACGAGGTCCGCAGGTTCCAGGATAGGCCAAGCCGGATAGTCTTGGTGCCAGCCGGTTTTCGTTCCCACCTCGGGAGGCTTGTATTGGATTTGGTCGTGCCAAACTCGGATCTGGTCACAGCCAATGAGCTCGGCCACCATTTGGGTGATTATAGGATGGTATAAGTGTTCAAAGTAGAGTTCGTCAGCCTCCCAGATGTTCACAATTTGGACGACAACGTTTTCGGCAAACTTTCTCTGCTCTGGTCCTTCTTCTCGGTATAAGTCTCCTCCTGCCAGGTTACGAAGCAGTTCTGGCCGATGAGTGCTACGCCCTTGCATCACCCAATCCAATCGTTCTCGCAAAGCCTCAATCTGGTCGTCTGTTAAAAGTTTTCCTACTTTCAAGTAGCCTTTTTCTCGAAACTCCTGGATCTGTTGTTCTGTTAGAACACCCATAGGGGTTACCTCCTGGATAACCTTAGTAGGTTCTCACTTCCCCTTTCTCTTTTGAAAATAAACCTCCTCCCTAATTTTACTTTTTGGAGGTATGTGGGTTATCTCTTTGAACGTAGGCTAAAGCCTGCGATTACCGAGGGGAGGGTTAGGAGTAGGCGCTGGAGGAGACACTACGCGAGGAAATAAAAAATGAGCCGGCTGGGACTCGAACCCAGGACCCCCTCCTTAAAAGGGAGGTGCTCTACCTGCTGAGCTACCGGCTCGGAAAAAGACAAAAACCCACTTTACCATCCCCATTTTATCAATTCCCTGAGGAAGGTGCAACTTGGGTATCGTAGATACTTAAACTTTGTGCACTGGAAGTTTCCAAGGCTTACGATACTCCCTGCGATAAGACTGGCACTCCATCGCCTTCCGATCGCCGATGACTTCCTCCTTAACTGGATCCCATTTGATGGTTTTCCCTGTTAAATAGGCGAGATTCGCCAGATGGCAGAGGGTAGTCGTCCAGTGCATACTCTCAATATCCGATCTTGGCTTTTGCCGGGTTTTGATACAATCCAAGAAGTTTCGGGAATGGCTACCCCCCTTCGGCTCTCGGGAGGGGCCAGGATGGTCGCCGTTCGGCTTCCATTGAAACCCTCCTCGATCTACGATCAAGGTACCCTTTGAGCCAATGAATTCAGCGCCGTGATGTCCTCCACCATCTAAACCAGGAGGCCCCACATGAACTTCCCACTGGAGGATCCAATTGGGGAATTTAAAGATAGCGATTTGGGTATCCGGTGTATCTCGGTCATCTTGTTCACCGGAGATGATCTTCCCGCCCACAGAGGCGACTTCCAGAGGATGCCATTCGTTCATCCCCAGCAGAACAATGTCCATCATATGAACTCCCCAATCTCCGGTTAGGCCGGAGCCGTAGTCGAAGAACCAACGCCAACTGCCATGGCACCGATTGGGGCGGTAGGGGACTTTAGGGGCTGGGCCTAGCCAAAAGTCCCAATCCAAGTGAGGTGGGGGATTCGTTGGCTCTTGATGGCCCACTCCTCCTCCCCCTAGCGTCCAGGCCCGACACACAGCGATCTTTCCTGCGTTCCCTTGGCGAATAAACTCGATACAGTTGATAAAATGGGAAACGCTCCTCTGCCACGTTCCTACCTGGATGACTCGGTTAAACTTCTTAGCTGCATTGACAATGGCTCTGCCTTCCACAATGTCGTGAGAAATAGGTTTTTCTAGGTAAACATCTTTCCCCGCTTCACAGGCGTAGATAGTGGGGAGGGCGTGCCAGTGGTCTGGAGTCGCCACAATAACAGCGTCAATATCCTTTATCTCCAACAACTGACGGAAGTCCTTAAACTCTTTCGGCCGGTAACCCTGGCGTTGCTCCGCTTCTTGGGCAGCTTGGGCGAGATGTTGAGCGTCTACATCGCACACAGCAGCGATCTCAACCTCGGGGTGGCCCAGATGTTCGTGCATCACTCCTCTTCCCTGGCCCCCACAGCCGATCACTCCCATAATGACCTTTTCATTAGGGCTCACACGCCTTCTCTCCTGAGCCGAGGTAGGAGAGGCCAAGGCCTGAGCCACCACCGCTCCTAACCCTACTCCTACAGCCGCTTTACCAGCGGTTTCTAGGAATTCTCTCCGCTTCATTTTTCTGTTCCACCTCCCGGAAACCTTAAAGATTAAGATAAAGCAATGCTTCCTCTTCCCCCTTCCCCTTCCTCCTCCTTTTTCCCTCCTAGAGAATATTTTCAATCTCGTTACAAGGAGTAAAACCTTAAGGTGAAGAAAGTAGGGAGTGGTAAAGATGCCCGAGATTTTTGCACGGAGCAAGGTCCTTTATGCGCGTCATCGTTAAATTGTTTGGAGCTTTAGCGGAATACTTGCCGAAGGATTCTAACGGGCGGAAAGCAGTGGTGGATCTCTCCGAAGGGGCAACCCCCTTTGACCTCATTCAAAAATTAGGCATCCCTTATGAAGTGGAAGAGGGTACCCTAGTAGTTACGGTTAATGATAGCGTGGTAGACCATTTTAACTACCTTCTAAAAGAGGGAGATGAGGTAAGCATTTTTCCCCCTCTACAAGGGGGGTGATGCCTAACCGTTTGCTCGTGAATTCGAAAAGGAGTGAGGGAGACCAATGGCGGAGTTTGCAGTGATCGGAAAACCTTTACCTCGTGTGGATGCAGTAGAGAAGGTTACTGGTGCAGCTAAATACGCAGCTGATATAAATCTTCCGGGGATGCTTTGGGGGAAATTCCTCCGCTCCCCTTATGCTCACGCCCGAATCAAACGAATTGACACAAGTAAAGCAGAGAAACTACCGGGCGTCAGGGCGGTGATAACCGGGCAAAGCCTTCAAGAAGGGATGCGTCTCGCTACTGATGATGCTGTCCATGGCTTGAAGGTGTCCCAGGGGCTATTTGCCACAGATATAGTGCGCTATCAGGGAGAGAAGATCGCAGCCGTCGCCGCTGTCAGTCCGGAGATCGCAGAAGATGCTATCCGGTTGATCGAAGTGGAATATGAGGTCCTCCCTGCAGTTACCGACATCCGGGAAGCAGTAAAGCCAGGAGCTCCTCGGGTTCGAGAGGATGCTAAAACGGTTACGCTTCCCGATGGTACCGAGCTGCATAACATCGCCGGCGAGGCTCATCACAGTGTAGGAGATGTTGAAAAGGGTTTCGCTGAGGCGGATTACATCTTTGAAGATACCTACTGGATCCCTCGGGTTCATCAGCTCTACCTTGAACCCCATGCCTGCGTTGCCTATGTGGACCCCAGTGGCAAGGTAACAGTTTGGACAAGCACTCAGAGCATCTTTGGGATTCGATCGGGGCTTTCTAGCTCCTTGGGGATTCCGATGCATCGGATTAACGTTATCGGTACAACGTTGGGAGGAGGATTTGGAGGCAAGTTCGGCTTGCTAGTGCATCCTTACGCTGTGATCCTCTCCCAGATCACCCGACAACCGGTAAAGATCGTTTATAGCCGGGAGGAGGAATTCCTAGATGGGCGTCCTGCCCCAGCAGCCTTGATCACGGTCAAAACAGGTGTTAAGAAGGATGGTACCATCGTCGCTCGGCAAGCTTTCGCTCTTTGGGATACAGGTTGTGTTCCAGGAGCAAGCATCTATGCCACCGGGCGAATTGCAGGAGTCTATCGTATCCCCAATATCAAGTGGGATGCTTACGCCGTTTACACCCACGAACCGGGAACCGCAGCTTACCGTGCCCCAGGAGCTCCTCAGGGAACCTTTGCCTCCGAAACCCAACTGAACCGGATTGCTGCTGAGCTCGGAATTGATCCTGTAGACCTTCGCCTAAAGAATATGCTGGAAGAGGGTGAACCCCGACCAGGCCAGCAACACCCTCTCACTCATATCGCCTTCAAAGAAACGCTGAAGGCTGTGGCGGAGAAGGCAGATTGGTGGAATAGAAAGAAAGGCCCTAACCAAGGATGGGGAGTGGCTATCGGTGAATGGCACCACGGAGCTGGCCCTGCCTCTGCCG
Source organism: uncultured bacterium (assembly GCA_964429225.1). Lineage (GTDB taxonomy): Bacteria > Armatimonadota > DTGP01 > DTGP01 > CAYSAW01 > CAYSAW01. Next base: position 85,961 of record CAYSAW010000001.1, on the reverse strand, counting down.
TGGTCACCCTTCAGGAAGATGGCACAGTCCACATTTTGTCCGGTATTGTGGATATGACGGGCACCGACACCGGAATGGCCCAGATTGCTGCAGAAGTCCTCGGAGTGGATTTTGAGGATGTTAGGGTTATCCACGGGGACACGGACTCTGTACCTTACGCTACTGGATCAGGAGGAAGCGTCGTTCTCTTCAGCATTGGGAATGCGGTAAAACGGGGAGCTGAAATCGTCCGTAGGAAGGTTCTTGAGCTAGCGGCTCAACAGTTGGAGTGCAACCCAGACCATCTGGTAATTAAAAATAAGCGCGTTCAGCATAGGGATAACCCTGATCTCTCAATGAGTTTGGCGGAGGTGGGTCAGCTCAGTCTGCGGACCACCGGTGGTCCCATCGTAGGGGTCGGGACCTTCGCCAATGAGCGAACTCAACCCGTCATTAGTGCGCAGATTGTCAAAGTGGAAGTGGACCCGGAGACCGGGCGTCTAGAGGTTTTGGAGCTTTATGGTTCCCTTGATTGTGGCCGAGCAATCAATCCCTTGGAAGTTGAGGGCCAAATGGAGGGGGGCCTAGTGCAAGGTTTGGCTTGGGGATGGATGGAGGAGTTAAAATATCAGCAGGGCCGGCTCCTGAACCCAGACCTCCTCGATTATATGCTTCCTGGCCCATCGGATGTCCCAACAATTCACTCAGTCATCGTAGAAAAGGAATCCTCCCATGGAGCCTTTGGGATGAAGGGTATTGGGGAACCCCCTATCACCCCCACACCTGCAGCTTTAGCGAGTGCGGTGGCGGATGCTACTGGGGTGTGGATCAATGAGCTTCCTCTTACCCCGGAGAGGGTCTTCTTCGCTCTCCAAAAAGCTCGATAACGCCCTCTCTGCTCCTTGGGATAGGGGGTGATCCAGAAGATCACTCCTCTGTTCATAGCTAAGGGGAAACTATGAGACTAGGAGGGAAAACCGCCCTTATCACTGGGGGAGCCCGGGGAATTGGCCGCTGTATCGCCGAGATGTTCGCCCGGGAAGGGGCACAGGTGGCGATCTGCGATCGCTTAGGGGATCAAGGAAGGGAAACCGCCGAGGCGATCCAAGCGGAGGGAGGGCAGTCCCTCTTCGTTCTGGCCGATGTCTCAGACAGTGCCCAGGTGCAGGGGTTTGTGAACACCGCCCTCCAGCAATATGGCAAGATAGACATCTTGGTGAATAACGCGGCTCGGACTTGGGATGATGGCGACCTCCACGAGATTAATGAAACCCAGTGGAAAGCTCATTGGGAAGGTACCCTGTCTGCAACCTTCCACTGCTGTAAAGCGGTTCTTCCTATTATGATGGAGAGAGGGGGAGGAGCTATTATCAACATTTCGTCTATCAATGCCCTCCTCGGCCTGCATTACACTGCCTACTCAACCGCCAAAGCGGGATTACTCGGCCTCACCCGTATCCTGGCAGTGCGGTATGGCCCTTACAACATCCGGGTCAACGCCATATGCCCCGGCACCATTGAGTCGGAAGTTGTGAAAGAGTATTATGATGCCCGCCCTGAGTTTCGGGAGCAGGTGAAGCAATTATACCCTCTGCGTCGGTTTGGTCGCCCAGAGGATGTCGCTTACTGTGCCCTCTACCTGGCCTCGGAAGAAGCCTCCTTTGTTACCGGCGCCATTTTCATTGTGGACGGCGGTTTATCCGCAGGGCACCACTTCCCTCTCGAGCCTGAGGAATTCCACTAGCAGGGGTATAGTATACTATGCCCCTACTACCCCTTTAGTTTCCTCCCCCTGGTAGGAACGCTGAGCACAGGCTTCAGCCTGCGCTCAGCCCCGTTTACGGGGGATTATAGGGGGTTTAGTGCACCCTAAAGGGTGCGGCTATTGATTTTCAGGAAGAGAACCTCAGTAGTAAGAGCTTGAGTTTAATCGCACCTTGGGGGTATTGAAGCTAAATCAATCCTCTTGCCACCAACTCCATCCGCAGCTGATGAGCTTGTTCCATCAGCTGGGAGCGATCATAATTTTGCCGATATTCGGGGGGAAGCATTCGGAGGGAAGAGGCCTCTAGGATGGCCAAAATCTCCATATAACGAATCATTTTATCATTGCGGGCAGGGATATAGTCCTTGGCCGCAGAGAGAAGGTCGTCAATAAGGACCTTCTTCCGTCCTGCTCTTCGGGCAAACCAGCGGGCCGAAAGCACCACTGCCTCCAGTTCTGCTCCGCTATAACCCTTCACCTTCTCCAAAACAGGGGAGAGGTCGTCCACTTTTAGGATAATATTATTCTTCCGTGCCGAGGCCCGGATCACCGCCTCCGGGTCCTGAGCGGCAAAGAAGAGGGGGATCTTTAAGTCCCCTAGCCTTCCGGGACGCTTTGTCGCTTCATCCATAATATCCGGGCGATTGGTCGCCCACAGCCAGAGGATCAAGCCCCGATAGGCACTATCTCCTTGAATCTCAGCAAACTTGGCCCAAATCCTCTGGGAAACCCCTGAGTCCCCCCTCTCTCCTCTGCTTCCAAAAGCCTGATCAATTTCATCCACAAAGACCACCACAGGGGTGACGGATCGGAGGAGGGTGATCACCCTTTCAGCGTTCCGCTCTGACTCTCCAACGAATTTATCCCGAATGTCGCCTATTTTGAGAAAGGGGAGGCCTGCTTCTTTAGCAATAGCTTTCGCAATCATTGATTTACCCGTGCCGGGGGGACCAATCAACCCTACTCCCATAGGGCACTCCCTTCGTTCCCCCTCCTTTAACATCCTAATCACTTCTCGCAGATCCTGTTTGACGTAATCCAATCCTCCAACAAGGTCAAGACCGAACTCTGGCTCAATCACCTCCACTAATCCCCCATACTCCTCTCGGAAGATCTCGATCTTCCTCTCCTTTACCATAGAGAGTGAGAGGGGGACATTACTCTTTCGAGCTTCCCGGAACAAACCAAAGAGGGCTACCCGGTTCAATCCGGCTGACTGAAAGGCCAGCTGGCTTGGTTGGGCCTCTAGGGATATGCCGTCGCTGGAAGCTGCGGTCTCGATAAAATCTTCACGCTCCTTGAGATCGGGGTAGGGGATCTCCACCGCATCCAGCATCGGGTTAGACCGAAGATCCCGATGGATGTCCCCTAAATTGCGGGTGACCAAGATGACGATGTTGTCCCGAGACATCAAAGAGGGATGAAAGGCCCAGCGCTGGAGGGTTGCCAAATTGCGTCGATCTTCAAAACTAAGAAAGGCCACATCTTGGTGGGGAACAATCTTTTCCGCATGCTCTATGAGGACGAAAATCCGATTTCGGGTTTCCAAAAGTTTCTCAATAAGCGCCAAAGCTAGGGAAGGGTCCTTGATCAAGTCAGGCCTTTCTCCGAAGAGCGCAGGATGGGTGAGCCCAGGGGGGGTCTGCCCTAGAGAAGTTAAGACCTCTAAGAAACGCTGGAATTCCCGGGCCATCTCTGGGGTAGCAAGCCGTATCCCTTCACTTAGGTTGTAGGAGAGGACCAAGTCTTTGCCCCCTGCCAGAGCATTAATGAGGAAGTCTCTTAGCCAGAGGAACTTCTCTCGGTAGGGGAAGAGGTCATAAACGTTCCCGTGAAGGATAAAGAGGCTGTGTTCTCCTGATTCATAGCTCCGGCGCATCCGCTCGGCCCATTGGGGAAGAGTTCCTTTTCCACCAGCCTCCCCCCTCAAAAGGGCATCCTCCTTACGCTTTTGCTCCTCCTCAATACCAACAGCCGATCCCTCCATTGTAGCTCCCCCTTCTTTTTTAGTAAAGTAGAGAAACTTTAACCACTTCTACACTCCATTGATCGTTGATCCATAGCCCCAGTACTTGGACGGGGTACCTCCAGGATCGGATCACTTCCACCGCCCGTCGGATCTGCTCCCGGTGTTCCTCTTCCGAAACAGGATTACCGGCGCAGTCGTGGTGGCCAACGATGGCTACTAACTCGGAGCCATGGGCTTTGAGGGAGACCTCTACTTTAGCTCTAAGAGCCTCAACCTGGGAGGCTTCTCCTTGAGATAAAACTCGATCGATTCCCGGCTCCGTAATGAGGTCAACGTATTCCAGAAAGTAATTGTCCTTCAACCATTCAATGACAGGGATCTGAGTTCTCCCGTCTATGCAATTCAGCGCAGTACCAAATCGGTTTTTCATCTCTTCTCTCAATCCGTTGTAGATTGGATAAGGTAGGCTACTCTTTCCCTGCCTGAGTCTCTTTCGGTTCTTGTCCCTGCTGGTCCTTCGGAGGATTATTCCCTAGGGTAGGAACCCTTTGGGCTAGGTCCTGGATTTTGATCCCGGTTATCGCTTCCACAACGGGGGGCAATTGGCTGAGGATCCGAGTAACTTCACCGGTAAGGCGGCTGGCTCCTAAACCTTCTCCATCCGAGCTGACAATGACGACCTTCTCTACCTTACTCAGGGGTTCAGCAATGGCCTTTGCCAACTCTGGCAACTTTTCAAAGAAGAGCTGGAGCAGAGCTGCTTCGTTATATTGCCTCCAGGCTTCGGCTTTTTTAGCCATTGCTTCTGCCTCAGCTTCTCCTTGCGCCCGAATGACCTCAGCCTCTGCAAGGCCTCGAGCCTTGGCTGCGTCTGCCTCGGCTTGACCCTGGGCACGGATCACTTCCGCTCGGGCCAAACCTTCTGCTTTCTGGGCATCGGCTTGACCTAAAGCGGTTGTCCTCAGCCGGAACTGCTCGGCTTCTGCCAACATTTGGATACGCTGCCTCTCTGCATCAGCAGGTCTTAGTACGGTCGCAATGAGCTCCTTCTCCCTGCGAAGGATTTCTTGCTCCTGCACCTCCGTCTGCTTCTTCTTCTCTACCAGCTGGACTTGGATCTCCTCTTGTTTCACCATCTGAGCTGTTTTGAACTTCTGTAGGTCATAAGCGAGATCTGTCTCCGCTTTTTTTGCGTTGACGATAGCGGTAAATTCCTGCACTTTGAGCTTATAATCCCGTTCCGCCTCGGCGATTCGGGTGTCCGCCTGGAACTTAGCCATCTGTGCTTCCTGCTCGGCCTGAGCGGACCGGATGGTCGAATCCCGCTTGGCTTCCGCCTCTCCGATGGCTGCATCTCTTAGAACTTGGGCAGTTCGGGGTTTCCCCAAGGCGTTTAAGTATCCATGAGAATCCGTGATCTCCCGGATGGTGAAGGAGACAATCTCCAGACCCATATTAGCCAAGTCAGCAGCAGCCACTTCAGTAACCTTTTGGGCAAAGGCTTCATGACTAGCCATCAACTCTTCAACAGTCATCGTGCCTAAGATGGCTCGAAGGTGACCGGCAACCGTCTGCATAGCAACGGATAAAATTTCATCCCGAGTCTTGGAGAGGAACTGTTCAGCCGCTGTACGGATAGAGACATCGTCTCCTTTCACCTTTATCTGAGCAACTCCGTCTACCTTAATTGGCACACCGTGGCGGGTGTACATCTCAGGGGTAACGATGTCTAAGGTGATAAGCTCCAAGGACATTACATCCACCCGCTCCAGGATAGGGATAACTAGGGTGCCTCCTCCCTTAACCACTCGAAAACCGATGGTCTCTCCTGTCTCTGGAATCCGGTGTTTGCGCCCTGAGATGATCAACACTTCGTTAGGGCCTACCTTGCGGTATAAGCTTCCCCAGATCACTGCCCAGGCGATTCCTAATCCCGCGAGGACTCCTGCACCGCCTAAGACGGGAAGGATCAAGTCACCATTCATCCGTTAACCTCCTTGTCACCAAGTTGATGAGTTGAGCTAATGTCTTCGGCTTATAAGTCCCTATTATCTATCCCCCAACTAGGGGATGGTCGGGAGGTTGGTCCTCCTTTTTTAGGTCCGAGCGTTAACAGTCTTCCTTCTGAGGATCCTGGGGCAGGAGGTTTTGGGCCTCTTCCAGGGAGAGAGGTTTATCGGTCCGAGGAGGGCGAACAGAACGAACCACGGCGGATGTCCCTTGAATCTGAGTGATATATACAGGGGTCCCTCTAGGGATTGGGCCTTCCTCGGATAAAGCGAGCATCTGGTAGCGAGTTCCTCCCGAGACATAGGTAATGGTTCCTGGACGATGCCCGCCAGGAATAGGCACTAACACTTCTGCCACCTGTCCTACCAGTTTTTCCAATTGGGGTTCGCTGCTTGCTTGGGACTGAACAAAAATGCGATGGAAGAGGAGGGTACCTCCTACCATTCCCGCCAAACCAGCCAGAAGTCCAGTAGTGACGCCCACAACCGAGCTTCCTGCCAGCCCTTGGGGAGCGGTGGCTACTAACCCCCCTAAACCGAAGCAGGCTAGGAACATTGAGATACCAAAGGGGCTTAACAAGCTCAATAGGCTTAGGTGGCCTTCCCCCCCAGCCTCGGACTGGCCAACATCGTGATGTCCAGCGGGGTGGTGCCCCACATCCCCATGACCCATATCACCGCCTATGTGCCCTCCATCCCCACCAAAATGGCCCAGACTGTGAAGGCCTCCAATCAGTAGGGATAACAGGGGATAGAAAGCTCCTACCGCAAGGCAAAAAATAAAGAAGAGTTGGAGGGAAGACATCTTTTTACCTCCTTTCGGAGAACCTCCCTCCCCCGAAGGAGAGGGCAGAGCGAGAGGATCGCTTCTGAGTGGTGGGGAGACCTCCTAGACCTCACCAGCCAGCCAACCTCTCCCTGCAATAATAGGTTACAATAATTATAGCACTAATCCACCTTTTGGCAAGAGGGATGGTCAAGCGAACAATGGAGAAAAAGCCTTCATCAAAAGGACAAGGCAGGCGATCTGAAGTCCCAGTAAATCTTATAGCAGCCAGACGAGTGGTTAATCTCCTCAAAGAACATCAAGTTTGGTTGAGGCGGGATCTAGGTCAGAGTTTCTTGGTGGATTATAACGTCCTTCGGAAAATCCTGGAAACCGCTGGCCTAGAACCGGGAATGCCCGTTATCGAGATCGGGGCGGGGATTGGTACCCTCTCTAAGGGCTTAGCTGAAGCAGGCGCTCAAGTCACCTCTATAGAGATTGACCCTAGGCTTGCAGAGATTTGGCGTAAAAATATGGCAAGCTATTCAAACGTTCGTTTGATTGTTGCCGATGCTCTTAAATTAGACTTTTCTTCCCTCCTTCAAGAGATAGGGCAGGGGAGGAAGGTCAGGATGGTTTCCAACATCCCTTACCAGATTACCTCCCCTCTTCTCGAGCTTATGTTTGAAAATCATCAATACTTAGATCGGTTGGTCTTTACTGTGCAGAGAGAGGTTGGGGAGAGAATCATCGCTCCACCTGGGACTTCTGCCTATAGCTCCCTGACGGTGACCACCCATTATTACAGCAAGCCGAGAATCGTGGCGATGGTTTCCCGGAGGTCCTTCTTTCCTGTGCCAAAGGTAGATTCCTGTCTACTTTGTCTTGAGGTCCGGGATAAACCTCCGGTGGAGGTAAAAGAGGAGAAGATTTTTTTGAAAATTGTTCGGGCCGCCTTTGAGCAGAGGAGAAAAACGTTGGTTAATGCTCTGTCGGGTGTCTTAGGTCTTCCTAAAGAGGTACTGTCCCAAGTTCTGCAAGAGGCTCAGATTGAAGTCCATCGCCGCGGAGAGACACTGAGCCTAGAAGAGTTTGCCCATGTTGCTAACCTTCTTTCCCCAAAATTGCATCCGGGAGGGGGGGAAGCTTAATATCGGACGTTATCTATCCACCGGGAGGAGAAACATGATACGGAGCTCCTGTGCGCTTGTTTGTGCCCTGCTCTTTGTGCTCGCCACCTGCTCAACGGCGCAAACGCTGGAAGCCGGGTTCCGAAACCCACCAGATTGGGCGCGCCCGTGGGTTTACTGGTTCTGGCTTAACGGCAACATCACACGCGAAGGTATCACCCGCGACCTCGAGGCGATGCGTCGTGTCGGGATTGGCGGTGTGCTGATTATGGAGGTTGATCAGGGCGTGCCTGCTGGCGGTGTGGCGTTTGCTAGTCCGCAGTGGCGCGAGCTGTTTAAACACGTGGTGTCTGAAGCGCATCGCCTCGGTCTGCAGGTGAACATGAACAACGACGCCGGCTGGTGCGGCAGCGGTGGTCCCTGGGTCCCTCCTGAACACGCGATGCAGAAGCTCGTGTGGACGGAGACGCGGGTTGAGGGTCCTGCGCTGTTTGACGGCGTTTTGCCTCAGCCGCCTGCTGTTGCGGGCTTCTACCGTGACGTCGCCGTGATTGCCTTCCCCACGCCCGGAAATTTTCGAATCCCGGACATCGCAGGCAAAGCTGGGTTTGTGCGTCGGGAGTTTGGTTCTCCCGCTGAGTATCCAGCCGTTTCTGAAGATTCCGTAATCTCTACTAAAAATGTATTCTTTCTTACATCATTTATGCAGGCAAACGGACATTTACAGTGGCAGGTACCGCCCGGACGCTGGACCATTCTTCGCATCGGACACACGCCTACCGGAGCGGTCAACGCTCCTTCCCCTGCCTCCGGGCGCGGCCTGGAGTGCGATAAATTGAGCAAACAGGGCATCGAGACGCACTTCGCGGGCTTTATGCAAAAGCTAATTGAGGATGTAGGTGGTTTGACGGGCAAGACGCTTGTGGCAACGCATGTGGACAGCTGGGAGGTCGGTTCGCAAAACTGGACCCCGAACTTCCGGCAGGAGTTTATTCGCCTCCGCGGGTACGACCCCTTACCTTATCTTCCCGTTATCGCTGGATATGTGGTGGATAGCGTGGAGGTGTCTGAACGGCTTCTGTGGGACTGGCGACAGACGATATCCGACCTACTAGTGGAGAACTACGCTCGTCACCTGCGCACGCTGGCGAGGCGGCATGGTTTGCGCCTGAGTATCGAGGCTTATGGCGACTGCGTGTTTGACGACATGCGCTATGCGGGTGAAGCTGATGAACCTATGGCGGAGTTCTGGACGACCCCAAGGTTTGGTGGCGGTACGACGTTACCTCTGATGGTATCTGCTGCACATGTCTACGGCAAGCGTGTTGTGGGCGCAGAAGCCTTTACCGCAGACGCCGCTGAACGCTGGCTGCACCATCCGGGGTCCATTAAGACGCTGGGCGACTGGGCGTTTTGTCAGGGAATCAATCGCTTTGTCTTTCACCGATATGCGCTTCAGCCCTGGAAGGAAAACCGCTCGCCCGGCATGACCATGGGACCCTGGGGCTTGCACTACGAGCGCACGCAAACGTGGTGGGAATACTCGCTTCCCTGGCACCGCTATCTGGCGCGATGTCAGTATTTGCTTCAGCAGGGTATGCCGGTGGTGGATGTGCTTTACATGGCACCCGAAGGTGCACCTCGCAATTTCATTCCTCCAGCATTGCTCAAGCGTGCGGGCTACAGTGCTGACGCCTGCCCAGCGGATGTGGTGCTTCGCCTTCTGCAGGTTAGGAACGGACGGCTTGTCCTGCCTCATGGCATGAGCTATCGCGTGCTGGTACTGCCATCCGTGCCGACCATGACGCCTCGCCTCCTGCGGCGCGTTCAACAGCTGGTGGAGGCTGGGGCAACGGTTCTCGGAGAGGTGCCGCCCGTTAAATCCCCCAGCCTTTCGGGCTATCCACGCTGTGACGTGGAGGTTCAGGATCTGGCGCAACAGCTGTGGCACAGCGGAAAGATTATCCGGGGCAAATCGGTGGAACAGGTGCTGGCGTCGCTGGGTATACCTCCAGACTTCAGCACCAATCACCCTTTGATTCAGTTCACGCACCGGCGAATTGGTAACGTGGATGTGTACTTCGTGGCGAACGGCAGTGATCGCCCGGCGAGAGCCATCTGCACGTTTCGAGTGACGGGCAAACGCCCCGAACTCTGGCATCCTGAGACAGGACGTATCGAGCCGTTGGCGGTGTATCGGCAGGTGGGACAGGTAACCCAGATTCCCCTGTTCTTCGAGCCTGCGGAGGCGTTTTTTGTGGTCTTTCGGGCATCCTCGCGCACCGATGACCCCGTAGTGCAGGCGAAACGTAATGGGCGCGAGGTGCTCTTCGTGCCGGTATCTCAACCTGCACTTCGGATTCGCAAAGCGCTGTGGGGACCGGGGGGCGATATCGCCCGCACCAAGGACGTTACCGAACAGGTTCAGCGCATGGTGGATTCCGGAAAACTGGCTTTTACCGTTGCGGAACTTGCTTCGGAGGGTGACCCTGCGTTTGGAGTGGTGAAGACGCTTCGGGTGGAGTATGAATACGCGGGCAGGGTTTACACCGCCTCTGCCACCGACCCGGAGACGATTGTGCTCTATCCCCAGCCCGACTCTGCGCCTGCCGTGCGCGTACGGTGTTTGCCAGATGGTGCCTTGCTTGTAGAAGCCAGTTTGCCCGGCGAGTATGTACTGGTCACTCGTGCGGGCAGGAAGTGGAGTTTTCGGGTATCTGCTCCTGCGCAGGCACAGTCCGTACAGGGTACCTGGCGTATTAGGTTCGCTCCGGGCTGGGGTGCGCCTGCTGAAGTGACTTTTGCACGGCTTATCTCCTGGAGCAAGCACTCCGATCCCGGCATTCGCTACTTCTCGGGCACAGCCACGTATCGCAAAAACGTACAGATTCCCGCGCGATGGCTTCAAAAGGGCAGTCGCGTCTATCTGGACCTGGGGTGTGTGGAGGTGGTCGCCTCAGTCAAAGTAAACAACAGACAGGCAGGCATTCTGTGGAAGCCGCCGTTCCATATAGACGTTACGGATATGTTACGCCCGGGTTCCAATCAGATAGAGGTAGCGGTTGCCAATCTGTGGGTCAACCGTATGATCGGCGATGAGGAATTGCCGGAGGACAGTTTGCGCAACCCGGACGGCACCCTTCGCGAGTGGCCAGAATGGTTACTGGCGGGGCGACCAAGCCCCACCGGGCGATACACTTTTACCACCTGGAGGCTGTGGCAGAAGGGCTCTCCCCTTCAGCCATCGGGTCTGCTAGGACCTGTATGCCTGCGCCAAATGCGCTCTCTCACTCTACGGTAACACAACACAGCCCGAAACGGTTCCTGACCATTGCGCACCTCGCTCTGGTGATGGCAGGAGTTTCGGCATTTTATCAGAAAGTAGTGAAAGGCATTGTGATTCTTCTGGCGGGACTAGGGAACGCGTGGCGGAGACGTCATAATACAACATAATATATCTTATCGGAAGTAAAAAGTGGAACGATAACTCCTCCCTCTCTTAAAGGAACTCAGCACTGGATATTGAAGAAGATTCTGGAATTCCTCACGCTCTAAGAGGAGGATTTTATGAGAAAGCTTTCGGCCTTCACCTTGATCGAACTTCTGGTGGTAATTGCCATTATCGCTATCTTAGCGGCTATTCTCTTTCCTGTCTTCGCTCAGGCCCGGGAAAAAGCCCGGCAGTCTGGATGTTTATCCAACGTCCGTCAGCTGGGGCATGCCCTAATGCTTTATGTCCAAGATAACGACGAAACTTACCCGATGGGATGGTACCTCCACCCTCGGGAGGGCAGTTCCCCTAGTGCCTATGGGCACTGGCAGATCACCATATCCCGCTACATCGGCGAGGGCGGCCCTGGCTGGAAGGAAGGAGGCATTCGTTCCTGCCCCTCTGCCTTAAAAGGGGCCGCTTTCTCCTATTCCTATAACACGAACCTGAATGCCTTGGAAGCAGGAGCCCTCATTCATCCAGCCATCACCCTTGCCTTCGGAGATGGTACTCAAGTCGGAGCCTGGAACTGGGCCTCCAGTGCTACCTTCAACGGCATTGCTCCTCAAAAAGATGAGGCCCGAGGCATCCATGACCGAGACCCTGAACCTCAGGAAGGAGACAATCAATATGCCCGGAAAGTTCGTTACCGCCATCTGGGAGGAGCAATCTTCGCCTTCGCTGATGGTCATGCTAAATGGGTAAAACGGGGAACCCTTACTGATGACAACTGGATTGCCACTTATGGCCAAGGCCGGCCATAATCTCCGTCCTCCTTCAATGCCTTGGACGAGGTGAGAAAAATGCCCAGATCTTCTCTCTTATCCAAACTCAAAGCCGGGGAAATCCTCTGTCCGGTCCCGGAGTGCTACGAAAAAGGCGTAGTCATGCAACCGGTGTGGAAGAATCCTTATACCTTAGACCTAGTTTGCCCCCAGTGTGGGTACACGCTCCATTGGCCCCTGATGTGGGTTGAGGGAGGAATAAAACGATCGGAAGCTTAAGGAAAGAGATTACTATGGAGAAGAGAAGGATTTTTTGGCTGGTCTCAATTGGAGTTTTAGCCGCAACCCTCACCAATTGTAGCAGAACTCCTCAACAAGGTTCTGCTCCCCAGGGCCAGGCCCCGACCTCTCGAAAATACCGCATCGCAGTGGTGCCCAAGGGAATCGCCCATCAATTCTGGTTAACCGTAAAAGCGGGAGCAGAGAAAGCAGGCCAGGAGGAGGGGGCTGAGATTCTTTGGAAAGGCCCCTCCGAAGAAACCGACACTGCAGGCCAGATAGCCATACTAGAAAACTTTATCACCAGTAAAGTAGACGCTATCGTGATGGCTGCCTGCGATTCTAAAGCCCTCATCCCCATTATTCGGCGATCGATGCGGGAGGGAATCCCCGTTATCACCATTGATTCCGGGGTGGATAGCGATGATCCTCTCAGTTTTATCGCCACCGATAACCTCCTGGGCGCCCAAAAAGCCTGCCAGGTGCTAGCCCGGTTGGTAGGGGAGAAGGGAAAAGTAGGAATTATTCCTTTTGTGCCTGGAGCAGCAACTTCTACTTTGAGAGTTCAAGGTTTCCTGAAAGAGATGAAAAAGCATCCAGGACTAAAACTAGCCTTTAACATCCCCTGTTACGGTGATGCCCATAAAGCAATGAGTATTACCGAGGACGCTTTAACTCAGCACCCGGATCTAGCTGGCATTTTTGCAGCTAATGAACCAGGGGCTCTGGGCGCAGCACGAGCTCTTGAACAACACAATAAGGCAGGAGAGGTGAAGCTGGTAGCCTTCGACGCCGCCGAAGCGGAGATTGAAGCTCTCAAGAAAGGCACGATTCAGGCCCTCATCGTGCAGAACCCCTTCCAAATGGGCTATCTAGGAGTGAAAAAGGCGATTGATGCTATAGAAAAACGCCCCGTTCCTAAACGGATTGATACGGGTGTGACCGTTGTGACGAAGGAGAATTTAAATCAACCGGAAATTCAGAAGCTCTTATACCCTCTGGGGCGAAGGTGAAGCTTCCCTTTATTTTATGTAGTCGTGGTTTCCTTGGTGGTGGGAAAAGCCTCTAACTGCTGTTCTAACTCGACGATAGAGCCTCGCTTGCTGAAGAGTATAGCTCCTCCTAGAACAACACCAGCAATCACCACCACTGCCCAACGGATAATAGGGGTAATAGCCGGTTGAATAACCACAGGGGTGATCAAGATAGACACTAAGTTGATCACTTTGATCATCGGGTTCAAGGCGGGGCCGGCTGTATCTTTAAAGGGATCTCCCACTGTATCGCAGATGACCCCAGCCTTGTGATACTCAGTGCCTTTGCCTCCAAAGAGGCCCTCCTCGATTTTTTTCTTAGCATTGTCCCAGGCACCGCCGGAGTTAGCCAGTAAGACTGCCATTAGCTGTCCCACTACAATAGCTCCTGCCAGGAACCCTCCCAGGGCCATTGCTCCGACCTTAGGGTCTCCATAACCGAGGGCAAATCCCACGAGTATTGGTGAAAAGGTGGCGAGAATACCCGGGCCTAGGAGCTCTTTCTGGGCGGCTCGGGTGGAAATAGCAACGCATCGGGCGTAATCAGGGGTGGCTTTGCCTTCCATAATGCCGGGGATTTCTCGAAATTGCCGTCTCACCTCTTCCACCAGCTCAAAAGCAGCTCGGCTTACTGCTCGGATGGCCATTGCACTGAACAAGAAGGGTACTCCTGCTCCAACTAGTAATCCTATAAATACTTCCGGTTGATCCACCCGCAGGCCAGTTCCCAAGAGACCTGCATCTTCCATAAAGGAGCGGAATAGGGCGGTAGCTGCAATAACGGCCGTAGCGATAGCAAACCCTTTAGTCAAAGCTTTAGTCGTATTCCCAACTGCATCCAGACGAGCGACAATCTGTTGCGGGCGCAAGTTCCCCTTCTGCTCTTCTTCCCGGAGGGCTCCTGACATCTCGAAGATACCGTTGGCGTTATCAGAGATAGGGCCGTAGGTGTCCATCGCTAAGATAAAGGCTGTGGTCGTAAGAAGACCTAAGCCCGCTAAGGCGATAGCATAGGCCGACAGAAGAACGTTCCCGTGGAAGATAACGATAGACCCTAAGATAGTCGCTGCAATGGCTAAAATAGCCCATACACTAGACTCCAGCCCTTCCGCAAAACCGGACAAGATCATCGTTGCCGGGCCAGTTCGAGAAGCATAGGCGATCTCGGTAACCGGGCGCTTATCCACCGAGGTAAAATATTCGGTTAACCAGCCAATGATCAATGCAAGGATGATTCCCATCAAAGTTGCTAGGAAATAGTGCCACCACTGAAACCCAGCAGGGATATTCTGCATATAGAAATAGCTTACCAGACCAATACCTAACATCGCTGAGATCAGCGAGACCCGGAAGCCCTGGTTAATAGGAGTCATTGGATCAATATTCGTTTCATCAGTGGCCCGAACGCTCCAAGTTCCTAAAGCTGAGGCGAAGACACCAACTGCCCGTACCATAAGGGGGTACATAATCAATTTCATTACCGCTCCGGAGCCGACCACTGCCCCAGCGGCAGCTCCCAGAATGATCGCTGCGACTAGCGTCACCTCGTAAGACTCAAAGACATCCGCAGCCATACCCGCGCAGTCCCCAACATTGTCACCGACGTTATCTGCGATGGTCGCTGCATTGCGGGGATCGTCTTCAGGGATCCCTTTCTCCACCTTCCCCACGAGATCGGCTCCGACGTCTGCTGCTTTGGTAAAAATTCCTCCTCCAACGCGCATAAAGAGCGCGGCTAAGCTTCCACCAAAGCCGAAGCCGACTAACACCTTCATAGCATTCTCTTTGAAGAGGAGGAAGATGATGGTCGCCCCAAGCAAACCTAACCCGACTGTGAACATCCCAGAAACCGTCCCCGCTTGAAAAGCGATCTCAATCGCTTCCCGGAAACTGCGCAGAGCGGCCGCCGCCGTGCGGACGTTCCCTTTGACCGCAAGCCACATCCCAACGTAACCAGCGGAATAGGAGGCCCCTACCCCCAAAAGGAAAGAGAGGGCAATACCCCAGGCTAAGACAGGGTCGTCTCGATAGATGGGACGGTAAAGGAAGTAAAGACCGAAGAAGAGGACCCCTACAAACCAGATCATCGTTTTGACTTGGCGTGCCAAGTAGGCCAAGGCCCCCTTCTCAATCGCTGAGGAAACCCTCTGCATCTCCAGAGAACCTGGGTCCCGGCGGAGAACCCGAAAAACGAGGTAGACTCCATAGCTTAAAGCAATTAAAGCACTGGCTAAAACCACATAGAGAATAGCAATCTCTGATGGTCTAAGCGGAGGCAATTCAATGGCTTCCGCTGCCATCACGGGAGAAACAGCCGATGCAAAAACCAGAGTAAGCAACCCTTTCACGATTAATCCTAGCCTCCTTCCCTTAATTTG
Source organism: uncultured bacterium (assembly GCA_964429225.1). Taxonomy (GTDB): domain Bacteria; phylum Armatimonadota; class DTGP01; order DTGP01; family CAYSAW01; genus CAYSAW01. The sequence continues at coordinate 70,437 of CAYSAW010000001.1, read as the reverse complement.
CTAAACGAAGGTAGAACAACCAAGAATAAGAACTGAAATTATGCTACAGCTCTTTGGAGCCGAGCAAACCTTTATGTTTTTACCCATCATCCATTAAGAGAGAAACCGCCTTATCCCTGACTATATAGAAATGGAAGCCACTCCTTCAACTGAGGCGATCCTAAGGGTTGTTTCATCATCGGCTCATCCAATAACTCTTTCTCGCCTGCCCCTCCCTCTTCCTTGTATGAGAGGGTTGACCTCCCTCCAGCTTTTGCCTGACAATAAAAGCGTGGACAATCAATTTTAAGAAAGATTTACATCGGGAAATTTTACAAAAGCGAAATGAGGCGACGAACCCAAGAGAGAAGCCCCAGTTTAGGGATCATCTTTTTTATTGTTTTCCTGGATCTCCTCGGCTTCAGCTTTATTATCCCTCTTTTTCCGGAGTATTGGCACCGTTTTCAAATGTCTGCTCTTGCGGTAGCCAGCCTTAACGCTTGCTATTCTCTAGCACAGTTTCTCTTTGCTCCTATCCTTGGTGCTTTGTCGGACAAGGTGGGAAGAAAACCAGTGCTGTTTTTCAGCCTTCTAGGTTCTTCTGCCGGTTATCTTCTCTTCGCCTATGCGAGCTATGGCCCTCCTAGCTGGGCTTCGTTGCTTTTTGTGGCTCGGATCGTGGATGGAATAACAGGGGGGAACATCTCAACGGCCCAGGCTTATATTGCGGATATCACCTCGCCAGAGGACCGCTCCCGAGGGATGGGGTTAATCGGGGCCGCTTTCGGTTTGGGCTTTGTTCTAGGTCCTGCTTTAGGCGGTTTTTTGGGGAGGTTTGGTATCGGTGTTCCGGCTCTTGCGGCTGGAATAATGGCTTTTTTCAACGCCTTAATGGTTCACTTTCGCCTCCCTGAATCTCGAAGACCGAATACTCCTCAGGAACTGACTTTCTCGAGAACCGCCAACCTCGTCCGTATCCTCTCCTCCTTAAAAGACCCCCGGGTTGGGAGGCTCCTGCAGATTGTTCTCCTCCATATGATCGCCTTTGCAGGAATGGAGAACGTTTTGGGGCTTTTCACCAAAGACCGCTTCCATTTCGATCAAACTGCTAATGGCCTGATGTTCACCTACATCGGCCTCCTGATGGCCCTCCTCCAAGGTGGAATGATAGGTCCTCTCACCCGCCGTTTTGGAGAAAAAACCCTCTTAGTCACCGGTCTCACACTAACTGCCTTGGCCCTCCTTCTCATTCCCCTTATCCCCTATCCTCTCTTTTTGCTTCCCTTGGCCTTCCTCGCCTTGGGTAATGGATTGGGTAATCCCTCTTTACAAGCCCTTATCTCCAAAAGCGCGAGTGAGGATGTTCAGGGGCGTACCCTAGGCTTAGCTCAAGGCCTTAGCAGTATAGGGCGGGTAATTGGTCCAGTCCTGGGGGGATGGCTCTTCGATCACTTAGGGATAAAGTCCCCCTTTGAAGTAGGAGCGATTCTTGTTGCCCTTTGTCTTCTGATCTCAACCCAGGTGAACCCGCCTAAAGGACAGGGCCAACCCTAAAGGGAGACCTTAGCCCTCTAACCCCCCGTATCCGGACTTTAAAGGTGCTTTGGGAGATCTATCTCGCTTTTGCAACCCCCTAAGAATGAGTTCTGCGACTTCCTCGGTGACCTTGGGGGTTAGAGGACATCCTTCCGGGTCCATAAGCCATTGAAAAACCAAGCCATCTACCGTTCCAATAATCAGGGAGGCGGTTAGGGAGGGGTCCACCTCTCGAATCTCCCCTGTTTCAATCCCTTTTTGAACCACTTGGGAGAGGATGCTCCGGGCTTCGGAGTACCAGGTTCTTAGGGGCTCACCCGCTTGGAGACCGACGGCTGGGTCCTGTCTTACCCTTAAGAATCCTAGAATCACGGCAAAAGGACGGTTCTTTGCGCAAAACCTCAGGGTGGAGATAAGAAGACGAGCAATTTTATCAAGGGTGGTCCCAGGCTCCTCTAAAGCACTCCGCATCGCCTTCTCGAGAGCAGAGGCCCGTTCCTCACATACTGCGAGGAAGAGGGTTTTCTTGTCTTTAAAGTGCCAGTAGAGTGCTCCTTTACTAACGCCTGCCTTATCTGCAATTTCATCCATTGTAGTTTGGGAATACCCCCTCTGGGCAAAGGCTTCTAAAGCCGACTGAAGGATGGTTTGCCGCGTTTCTTCGGGGTCAAGTTTTTTGGAGAGGAATTCCCGCTTCTTTCTACCCATTTTCTCTCCCTTTCCAGCTTATTGGCTTATCCGGCAAGCGAATCTACCAATATTCGGTGGTAGTCGTACCCTCTAGGGTGCGTATTTGTCGCAGGCTAAAACCTGCGACTACCGAACATCCCTCTAGATTCTCCCTTCCCTCTCTTAGGAAAGGACAGAGCTTCTTGCCGAATCGCAATTCCCCCTCTTTTAAAGTCTGCTTCCCTCAAAAACTGTCAAAATCTACCTTTTAATCCATAAAGGTAAAGCCCAAAAGCGATGACCGCGATAATCATTCCCAAGCGAGAGAAGAAGGAAAAGAGAGACGCTCCTAGTAGAGTTGTCACCCCACCTATAAGCCAGAGGGCACCGGCCACACTTAAAAGCCACCACCCCCACTGGAGGTAGCCGGGAGGGTGCCTCAACGCCTTATAGAGACAGCTTCCTACTGTAACCACCATTAACAGATTCCAAGCCCAAAGAAAAAGGACTTCGTTAGGTGATAGGAGCACTCAGATACCCCCTTTGTTCGCTTCTCCCTCACTTAGAGCGTAGCGGGGCTCCCGAACTCTTTGGAGCAAGAAGAGACAAATTCCTGCGGAGGCTATCCCTATAAGGAAGAGAGGACGATGACCTAGAAGGTCAGCGATCCTCCCTCCTCCAACAGGTAGAAGGGATCGGACAGGAGCTATCAGCAGGCTCCGAGCTGCCGTATAGGTAGGAACTCTTCTTGGCCCCGCATACTCCATCAAGATGTTAAAATTGCTCAACTCATAAGCTTGAGCACCCAAAGCGCTCAACAAAACTGCTAGGCTAAGGACTAGCCCTGAGGGAGCTAAAAGAGCAATGATCAACCCTCCTGCCATTAAACTCGCTCCGGCTCTTAACACTCGCCGGTTACCGAAGCGGTCGGCCATATGTCCCCATAAAAGTCCACCAATAAACATACTGGCGGTGGCAGTGACATTGAACAATCTTACCAGAGTTTTCTCCCAAGGAAAACGGTCAACTGCGTAGACCATATAGAAGGAAGGTCCGACACTAGCAGAAGCAAAGAACCCCTCAGCAATGATCAGAGCCAGGAAGCCTCTATCCTTTCGGAAAAGATGGAAGATCTCGTACCACCTTCCCTGATCTTTCTGGTCAAGAGAGGGTTCAGTTGGTATTTCCCTCACCAAGGCAATAGGAAAGACGCTTAAGGCTAAGAGGGCAAAGGCTGTTGTGAAGCAGAGGGCGAAACCCAGGGATTTGGGCAAAGCGATTAAATACCAACCTGATAACCAAGAGCCTGCAACTCCCAAAAGGCCCCCTAAAGCTCCCGAAATTCCATAAAGCCTTCCCCGATAATGAGGAGGAATAGCTTTGGCAACTAATAGAGTATAGGCTGGCATGTTCAGCCCCATAAAAAGGGCATTCATCCCCAGACAGAAAAAAGTAGTGAGGAGCAAGGTTGAAGGAGACCGATGGATCAGAAAGAAGGTAGATAGAGCGAGAACCAAAACAGGCAAGCGCTCTAGAATTGCCAAGGTAAAGGTATATTTCTTTACATAGGGTTTGCGCTCCAATCGTTGGGCAACCAGGATCTGAGGGAGTAAAATACCGAGAGACCATAAAGAGGGGATCAAGCCTACAACTGTGTTATTCCCACCAAGGTAGCGAATAAAAAGCGGTAAAATGGTTGAGAAAGATATAAAACTCATCCCCAGCCACCAGCCGGTAGCATCCACTGCTAAAGCGAAAAAATTGATTCGCTGATGGTGGGGGAGGGCTTTAAGAAAGCTCCCCTGCTGGGAATCCCTTTCCACGCTTCCAGCTTAAGGAGCAGAGAGAGGGATTGTCAAACCCTACTCCCCGTATAGAGGGTTACAAAGGGTTGGCGGAGGGTAACCAGCAAGTTAGAAGTTTAAACTAGAGCCTTCTGGGATAATATTTAGGAAGGGTTAAGAGGAACAATTTCAAGGAGGTTTGCTGATGTCTGCTTTCGATCCGAGCATTTTTAAAGCTTATGATGTACGAGGTATTTACCCCCAGCAGATCAACGAAGAGATAGCTTATAGAATTGGGCGTGCCTATATCCTCTTCACCGGGGCTAGAAAAGTAGCTGTGGGGCGTGATATGCGTCTCTCCTCCCCTTCCCTAGCCCAAGCCTTGATTCGTGGATTAACCGATCAAGGGGCCGATGTAGTGGATTTAGGGATGATCAGCACTGATATGCTCTATTTTGCGGTTCCCCATTACCAGCTTGCGGGAGGAATTATGGTAACCGCCTCCCATAATCCTCCTGAGTGGAACGGTTTGAAGTTCATCCGAGAAGAGGCAATCCCCATCAGTAGTGACTCTGGACTGAGAGAGATCGCGGAAATCTCTCTAAAAAGGGAATTTCCCGCTCCTCCTGCCCTTGGCTCCGTTGAGGCACTTGATATTTATAACGATTACACTCAGCACGTCCTCAAGTTTGTGAATCCCGAGAAGATCAAACCCTTCCGGATCGTAGCAGACCCAGGGAATGGTCTAGGGGGAAAGGTTGCGGACTGCCTTTTCACTCATCTCAAACCCCAGTTGATCCGGTTGAATTGGGAACCCGATGGAACCTTTCCCTCTCACGAGCCAAACCCTATGCTTGTGGAGAATCAGCAACAGTGTAGAGAACGGCTTCTGCAGGAGAAAGCCGACCTGGGTATCCTTTGGGATGGCGACGCAGACCGCTGTTTCTTTATAGACTCCGAGGGCTATTTCGTAGAGGGATACTTTGTTACTGCACTCTTGGCAGAAGCGATGTTGAGGAAAAGTCCTGGTGAAAAAATCCTCTGTGACCCCCGTAATATCTGGGCAGTCATCGAAATAGTTCGGGAGAAGGGGGGTATCCCCATTGTGACTAAAGGCGGGCACTCTTTTATGAAAGAGCGAATGCGCCAAGAGAATGCTCTCTTCGGTGGAGAGATGAGTGGCCACTACTATTTCCGGGAGAACTACTATTGCGATAGTGGATTTATCCCAGTGGTCCTTCTTCTCGAACTGATGAGTATTAAGGATCAATCCCTGAGGGAGATGCTTGCTCCTCTACGGGCAAAATATTTTATCAGCGGTGAGATCAACTTCCGGGTAAAAGATTACCGGAAAGTACTCAAGTTTTTTGAGGAGCGTTATCCTGACGCCGAAAAATCCTACATAGATGGTCTTTCAATAGAGTATCCCGATTGGCGAATGAACATCCGCCCTAGCAACACTGAACCTCTGCTTCGCCTTAACGTGGAAGCCCGCTCTAAGGAGCTGATGGAGCAAATTCGGGAGGAGGCCTCTCAGTGGATCCAGAAGTTGGCAGAAGAAGGATAAAAAAGAAAAGGCCGGGGCAAGTACCCCGTCGTCTCTCTATCGCTTGCTTAAGGGGCCGATATAACGCTTAGCCACCACAATGTGGTCAAACCATACCTTGCTGATATGCCCTTCAGGAGCCTGAGTGATGTAAAGCAGAACCCAGAGGAAGTTTATCTTTAGGTTCTCAGAGTTTCGCCAGCGGAAACCCTCAAAAGGGGAACCACCTGGAGGAACTCTAAAACGCTCAGGCCCACCCTTCTCCTCACTCCAACGGATACTCTCTCCCTCTCCGCCGGGGATGAATTTGTCGTAAACCCATTTCCCCCGGGGGTATCCTGGGCCTAAGTGGCTCACCAGTTTCCCATTAATCCACAAAGCCATCTCGCCATTATGTTCGTGGACAGGTTGGTTCATCTTCATCATCAACTCTACACAGATCCACTCCCCCCTTTGCACTTTTAACTTTGGGTCACGAATGAAGCTGTTACCCCACGTTTGTCCGCGAGGTGGACTTCCCCTCATCTCCCTCCAGTAGGTGTAATAATCCCAAACCCAGGCATCACCAAAGGGTTCGACTCCGGTGCTGAATCTTTCATCGCCGCGAGGACGCTCTCCTGCACCCCCTTGAGGCCAAGGTGTTGGTGGGTTGTAACCGCCAACGTGGAAGAAGTGGTGGATCGGACTACACTGGGGATCAAACTTGACATAAAAACGAATATACAATTGCTCGTAACCGGGTAGTAACCTCCGATAGAGATGTCCACCCGTGCCCTTTCCCCCTACATAGGTCAGAAGAAGAGAGTGAGTACCTGCACTCCCTTTCGGTACCTCTTCTGAAAAGGACATTATTTCAGGACTCTGCACATTATCCCAGCGTTTCTTCATCGCCTCCAGGGATTGCTCCTCGAAATCCTCTACGAAGACCACTTCTGGATCGCTGGCGATACCTGCATCACCGGGATACTTTGCCGATAGACCGGGGCCTTGAGGAAGGGTTGAGCGACTGATTTCCCTTTCCCTTGCTGGTACTACCCTTTGACTACTGGTTGAACTATGAGCAAACAACCAAACTATAGAAAAAACCATCATTGCCTCAATACTCCACTCCAGCCTGCCTACCATGTTCATTTCCTTTCTTGAGGGTAATACGGTCCCCCGCACCTGTTAGAGCTGTTAGCTCCCTTAAGGAGAAAACCGAGGAGCTTGTTACATATCCTTAGCTCCTCGGTCAACCTCAGAACCTCTTCTTTAATTTAACCTATCCTAGGAGGGTTGGGGAACAAATTCTTTTAGCCTCTCTCAGACATCGGGATGTATTTCCGACCGCGTTCCCCTTGGTAAAGGGCATCCGGCCGGATGATATATTTTCCTTCCAGCTCCTCCATAATGTGAGCGCACCAACCTACTATTCGGGCAGCAGCGAAAATCGGGGTATCTAAGACGATAGGGATTCCTAACAGATAATAAACGTAACCTATGGGGAAATCCACGTTGGGGTGGAGGTTCTTTTCTCGCTCCATAATCTGGGTAATCACCTCGGCTATCTGGGTCCATTTCGTCTCCCCTTTAGCCTGGGCCAGTTCCAATCCGAGGCGTGTCATAATGGGCACTCGGGTATCCCCAGTTTTATAAATGCGGTGTCCAAAGCCGGGGATCCGCTTCTTTTCAGCGAGAGCGCGAAGGATCCACTCCTCAGCCTTAGAAGGATCCCCGATCTCCAACATCATCTCCATCGCCTGTTCGTTGGCCCCGCCATGCCGAGGCCCCTTCAACGCCGCTAAGGCCGAGGTAACCCCCGCATGCATATCCGCTAGGGTAGAGCAGGTAACCCTGGCCGAAAAAGCGGAAGCGTTATAGCCGTGTTCGGCATAGACAATCAAGCTGGCGTCAAAAACTCGAGTCGACAGGGCATCAGGCTCCTCACCCGTGATCATATAAAGTAAGTTGGCCGAATGAGAGAGATCAGAGCGGGGTTCAATCACTTCTAACCCTTGGGTAATTCGATAGGATTGAGCCACCAAAGTCCCCATTTTGGCGGTAAGCCGAAGGGCCTTGCGGTAATTGGCTTCCCGAGAATTATCATTCAGGTCTGGGTCCAATAACCCTAAATAGGTTACCCCAATCCTTAGGAGATCCATCACTGGGGAGCCTTTGGGGCACTGGGCAAAAATCCTTTTGAGGTCTTCCGGAAGAGAACGTTCGGCGACTAAAGTATCACAAAAGTCCTTATACTGACTAGCTGTAGGTAGGTCACCATATAATAAAAGATAAGCGACCTCTTCAAAATTGGATTGAGTAGCAAGAGTCTCAATATCATACCCTCGGTAGGCAAGATAGTGATGCTCAGGATCAATCTCTGAGATCTTGGTGACGCCGGCAATGACCCCTGCGAGGCCAGGAGAGTAAGACTTTTCATCTACGGGATTCATTGAACTTCTCCTTATTTTAAGATTTTAAAGAAATAGAGCCTTACAAGTGTTCCTCCGGAGAGGGCGACCTCCATCCCGACACTTTGTGGTCAAACCTCTCATAATCTTCATACCCCAGGAGGTCATAAAGTTCCTGCCGGGTTAGCATCTGACTTAGTAGAGGAGCTTGGGTTCCTTCTTTTTTCAGAATCTCTAAGGATCTTTGAAGAGCGTAAAGGGTCACCCTGAGAAGGGTGACAGGAAAGAGAACAACAGCGACCCCTATTTCAGCGAAATCTTTCACTGAATAATAGGGTGTTTGACCGAACTCGGTCATATTGGCCAGAATAGGAGCAGGTACCTCTTTGACGAAGGTTTGGAACTCGTTAATAGATGGCAAGGCCTCGGGGAAGATGAGGTCCGCTCCGGCTTCAGCATACCTCTGGGCCCGGGAGAGGGCGTTCTGAAAACCGGTAACCGTCCGGGCATCGGTACGGGCAATGATTAAGAAATCTCTGCTCTGTCGGGCTTCGCAGGCGGATCGAATCTTCTCTTCCATTACCTCTGGGGAAACTAGGGATTTACCTTTGAGGTGCCCACACCGTTTGGGGAACTGTTGGTCCTCCAGCTGGATCGCCTGAGCTCCGGCTTCTTCCAGTTCACAAACTGCCCGGGCGACATTAATGGCTTCTCCAAATCCGGTGTCCGCATCCACAATAATGGGGAGCCGGGTGGCCCGGGCTACCCAGCGGGTCTGTTGAGCGACTTCCGTAAGAGTGAGTAAACCGATATCCGGCAGGGCAGACCAGCTGTTGGCCAGCCCCGCCCCTGAAAGATAGACCAAGTCAAACCCTGCCCGCTCGATCATCTTAGCAGTGAGGGCATTAAAAGCTCCTACTGCTACTAAGGGCCGATGGTCCTCCAACAATCTCCTTAAGGAGAGACGTTCTTCTCTTCGTACCCACATCGCCTTTCTTACCAGGTAGCTTTTAGAAAGTAGCGGAGGGAAATCCTTTCTCTAAATGTAAATCTTGTAAGTAACCATTTTTAAAGCGGGGCCAATGAGCGCCCATAGACTGCCCACGGTGTAATCTCCTAAAACCAAACCGAGGAAAAAAGGGACGAACTGGTTATGGACCTTCATCCCCCCATATCGAATCAAGAGGGCCTTGACTGCCCAGGCGATAAAGACACAAAACCAGAAATAGTCCATAGCATAGCTCACTGCCAAAGCGTAACCTGCAGGATGAAAGGGCCACCATAGAAACAGGCTGCGCATAAAGGAGAGAAAAATGACAAAAAGGGAACCGAAGGCCATATAAAGCAGTCGGATCGATTCTCGGCTTTGGGTATTGGAAAGCCAAGTCTCCAAACGATTGAAGCTCTCAGCGCCAACCCAAGATTTAAACCCTAAGCACCGGGCCGAGGCCCCAGCTTCGTAGGTAACAGAAAGGTTAGCCCAATAAGTGACCAGAATGCTAAAAAGACTCGTGAGAAGAATAAGGGGTATGAGGCGTTTTAGGGAGATACGGCCCCCTTCCGCCATTTTAAAAGCTTCGAGTTGATTCGGCATAGGATGTGAGCGGTAACCCCGATGCATCCAGTACATACAGGAGATTAAAGTGAGATTGGCAGGCCCAAGAGTGGCAGTCCCGAAAAGGTTCACCATAATCTGCTGAGGATTAACAAAGTAGATCTCGTGGGGGGTGCCCAGCTCGGCGCGAATGCGGGTGATAGTGATAGAGAGGAGAAAATAGAGGGTAAAAAAAACTACCAATGCCCAAAGGGCCAAACCAGCATATAGCCAGAAGATAACGATAAAGGTGGTACCTAAGCCGATACCGATGAAAGCCCGTCGGTACTGCAAGGCCTCCTCCGGATCTTCCGCTGGTTTGATCCCCCAAGCGATCTGCCAAGCTCTCCTTAGGAAGCCCCGTAGTCCCCAGAGAACTACCAAGGCAAGGGTCAACCAAGCTCCAGAGGCTTGCTCCCCAAAAAAGGGAAAGCCCCGGTTGATTCCTGTGTCCAACCCGAAGGCGGAGCCAAAAACCTGTTGGAGCTTGCGAAAGACGAAGAAAAACCAGCAAGAAAAGGAGAGATCAAGGGGCATAAAATAAGCAAGGCCTATAGCAAAGGGGTACATACTAATCGGGGTATACCCCATAGCACTCCAAGGACGCTGGGTAAAGTACTGACCAATGTTATACTGCTTTACATAGGGAAAGTAAGGGACAGAGGGAAAGAGCATTCCTAAACCATTCACAGCTCCGACCGCAAAGGCTAAAAAGAACCCCAGCCACATCATCTTCTGGGATAAAAGGTTTAAACCATCCTCCTGAGAGGTAAGGGCCAAGGGAAGTTGAACCAAGGGGAAAGCGAGCTTCTCATACTGAGTCCAGGGGCGGCGGAGCAGTAGGTTGACACAGAGGAAGACGATTACCACCGCAACTACAAAGAGGGTCCACCCCAAAAGGGGGCCGACCCAAGCTCTCCAATAAGGGAGGTAGGAACTGTTTCCTTCATAAAAGGCTTTAAGAGCCGATTCGTCCCGAATGAATAGGTGCCAGGGAATATACCGGAAGAAGAGCTCAGGCCATCGGCTCTCTGGCCGAGTGGCGGCAATACGCACCGGATGGCCAATGGCCCCAAAGAGGTTCTGGAGCATATCATGGGAGGCAAAGACCCCTGAGATGACCAGCATAATATAGATGGTCAGCAATTCACCCTGGAGAAGAGCCTTTTTGGGGGAAAAACGGTGCAAGAAGAGGTTCGCCAGCACTACGCAGAAGAGCAAGAAGATAGGGGTAATCATCAGGGGCAGAGAAGTACTATCCAGAGAATACCAACGTACCTCAAAAACAGTGATCCAATAGACGTGGAAGGGGATAAGTAGCAAACCTATCAAAACTGCTCGGAAGCTGACCCCAGGGTGAGAGGGGACTTTGGAAATCGAGGGTGATCGGGTCTCAGAAGATCTTTTCTCCGAAGAAACTTCTCTGATTTGCATCGCCAGGTTTCTCGTTTGAAAGGCTTGGAGAGAATTGTTATCTTATGCTCGCCTAAGCCTATACTAGGGAGTACATATCCATCAACTTTGAATATCGTCAGGCCAAGTTACTCGTAAGAGTCACTGAGGCATTATCTCCCCGAAAGCCCTTTATAATACCTTCCCACTATTAAGAAGAGTGGTATAGAGGATAAAAGTTTCAATTGTCTCTTCAGCTTCCGGGGCTACCTTGTAGAAGATTCCAGTATATTCTTAAACCTTCTAGGGTGAGTTCTGGATCAATCTGTTGAATGGTCTTCGTGTGAGGAGCAATAATCGGGGCTAAACCTCCGGTTGCCACAACTTTCGGCTTCTCTCCGAGTTCTTCGGCAAATCGGCGAATCAACCCATCAGTCATCTCCGCACATCCTAAAATAATCCCACTCTGCATGCTCTCTTGAGTTGTCCGCCCAATGGCTCGGGAAGGCGCTACCAAATCTATTCTAGGGAGACGAGCGGTATGGAGGGACAAGGCTTCCACGGCGATTCCAACCCCGGGGCATATAGCCCCTCCTAAATATTCACCTTCAGCGGAGAGGACGTCAAAGGTCGTTGCGGTACCAAAGTCCACCACAATCGCCGGGCAACCGTAAAGGGCTTTGACCGCCAGGGCATTCACCAAGCGGTCTGCCCCTAGTTCTTGGCGTAAAGTGTATCTTACAGCAATTCCCACTTCGGCTTCAGGAGTCACAAAAAGAGGGGGCCTCTGAGGGCAAAGGCGGGCGCTCAATTCCCGCAGGGTGCGTTCAATGGGAGGAACCACACTGGCGATAACCACTCCCTCGATCTGCTCTCGAGTCACCCCGGCCTGTTGTAGTAAGGGAAGAGATAAAGCGAAATATTCATCCTCAGTGCGGTGCCAATCGGTATGAAGACGCCAAAGGGCTACCCACTCTCCCCGAACCCCAGAAGGTTGAGGTTGGCCCAATCCAAAGACAATATGAGTGTTGCCCGCGTCCACCGCTAGGATCATTCCTTTGGGATCTCCCCCCTTTGTTCCAACTCCTCCCATTCCTCAAAGGTTCGTAGCTCTCGTCGGGCGTACCACTGCATTATCTGCCACCCCCTGGGATGAACCTCGGAGATAATCCCTGCAGGGCAAGGAAGCCATTCCACATGACCAAACAACCGGCAGATCAAAGGCCGAACTGGGTAAATGGCGCATCGTTTTCTTTCGGTATCCCGAAAAGGACAGGCTGTATAGGTCAGCTCGGGAGCACCGGGCCAGGGAAGCTCCTTGTTTTGGCTTCGAATCTTCTCCAGTTCGGCTTCAGGCAACTGCTCCAGGTATCTTTTAATCCGCTGGTACTCCCAAAGGGATATAGGATAACCCGTAACACACCGCGACCCACATAAATCGCATCCATTACAGAGAGAAAGCCGTTCTAACCATCTCTTGGCAGCCGGAGAATCTTCAGATTCCCTAGGTTGAGGGAGAGGGGCCTTCAAGGTCAACCCTCCAGAGGTCCGCTTCTTGCGCGGCGGGAAAGTGTTTTCGAACTTTCCGTTCGAACACATCCCGGGGAAGGAGGATACGATGGCCGCACTTTAAGCATTGGGCACCAATATCCGCCCCTACCCGGGTAATGATCCACTCGAAACTCCCGCAGGGATGAGGCTTGCGGAAGACTACTCGATCATCCACTTGGAGCTTGAGGATAGGTTTCATCACTCGGCTTTAGCCCTCTGCTGAGGGGGATTAGAAGAGAGATTTAAGGGTTAAAAAAGCTAGAAAACAAGCGATAGACTGCTCGGCTAATAGCCGACTTCTTCATCTCTTCAGGAACGCCTCCAAGGCGCCCTCCCTGCTCCACAGTAGAGGTTTCGCTCTCCCAGATAAGTCTCCCCGATTGAGGATCGTAGAGACGGGCCTTTAGACCCAGGTAAACCCGTTTCTTCCTCCCCCCAAAGGGGTTCCAAAGGAAACCAATTAAACTCTTCCCTGATTGCGTCTTCCACTCCTCCACCCGGACAATAGCCAAATCGTCCGCTCCGCACTCCCGAGCGAGCGACCGACCTAGCTCAGGAGTGATCTCCCCGCTGGGGTAAAACCGCTGTCGCTCCAGGAGGTCACGATATTGACTTTCAGGAATCACTTCATATCCCTTTAACCGAAACAGATATTCCACCTGTTGATAGACTTCTGAAGCGATCTTCTTATCTGCTGGCCCGGGGTCTACGGGCAGGAGGAGGAGTTTTCTGGGGCGATACTGGTAATCCGCATAAAGCTTTTTCCCCCGGTCCTTCGGATGGAAGGTGATCAATCCTGTCGGCGTGATGTGGTATTCCCCCTTCTGGGGTTCTCCTTCCACTCGCCGGAAACGAACTTTACCGTCTCGGGTTCGAATCACCTCGCTCCCGGGGACCATAAGCAATCCATACTGGAGGCGTACTTGGGGGACCTTCTCGTCCGGGACCCGGATCTTCTCGTTTTTTACTTCAACGCCCCGAACGGAGAGAGAGGCCAATAAGGAAAGCAGACCCACAAGAAGGAGAACCACCGGTTCCCTCCTCCCGTATCATTGGACGGACGGTTTTCAAAACCAATTAATAATCTTGTACATTGGGGAGATAATCCTGCCAGATTTCATGCTTTTTCCCCTCGATATATTTGGTGAGGTGAATGAAGGGGATGTATTTCGGTTTTCGGGGAGGGCGAAGAAGCTTCATCCCCGCTTGCTCTAAGGTCTTATCTCCCTTTTTGGCGTTACACTTCCGGCAGCAGCAAACCAAGTTCTCCCACGAAGTCTCCCCTCCCAACCGCTTAGGGACCACGTGGTCAACGGTGAGGTCGCCCCCCTTTGCCCCACAGTACTGGCAGGTGTAGTTGTCTCGGGCAAAGATACTGCGCCTGCTGAGGTGAAGTTCGGGCCGGGGGCGCTTGACCAAGTAGCGCAGGCGAACCACCGATGGAGAGACAAAAGTACCCCGAGCGGTATGAATCTCCCGAGAATCTGTATGAAGCACATCGGCTTTTCCTAAAAGGATCAAACCTAAAGCCCTCCGGAGATTGCAGATGTTCAGGGGCTCATAATTGCTATTTAAGACGAGAACTTCTCCCTCCATTTTTGGTGAGCCTCGCATCGTCTCTTATCCTCTTTCTCTCAATAACTAAAGAAAAGGCCCGCTCCAGCAAACCATCGGAGCGGGCTGAAGGTTCCCTGAAATAGCCACCCTCGTTGCCAATGGTCGCTATCCCCTAAATGGACCCTATCAGCCCGATGAATTGCCTCAGCACCTTGAGTGGGTAAAAAGAGAAACCAAACTTCCACTTTTCTATCCCTACGTCTAACAGGTGATCCCCGGAAAGAGTTTGCAAACTCTCCCGCCTCTATTATATCCTCTTCTCCTCTACTATAGCAACTCTATCAGCAAAACAGGAATTTCACCGCTCCCTGCGGAAGAGAAGAGATTGAGAATGAAGAGACGAGGAGATAGGCTATGGGGGGCCTGGTTATCTGGATCCTCCTGCTCTTAGTTACCGTTTCCTCCAGCCCCCTTAAGGCTTTTGTACCCGCCGACCTCAACCGGAACGGGAAGGTTGATCTTCAGGATGTACGCCGGCTAGCGGGGTGGGTGGGCGCACGATGGCGCTTTAGTCCAGAGCAGATGGCTTTGGGAGATTGTTACCCTCCTCCCAAAGGTCTTCAGCTCCCTGGAGATGGAGAAATCGATAAAAGAGATCTTCGCTACGCCTTAAGGGTGGCTATAGGCCTCCTCCCCCAGAAGGATTTAGGGCCTATCGTCATCACCGCCGCGGGGTCCGGCCCCTTCGGCCGCTACGGATTAGGAGGGTACAAAGATGGTCCCGCAGGGGATGCCCTCTTTTCCGACCCTTGGGATGTCGCGGTGGACTCCTGGGGGAACGTGTTTATCACGGAAGATTTTGGCCACCGGATACGGCGGCTCTCTTCTACAGGAGTGGTAACCACTATCGCGGGAACAGGAATCGCCGGCTACCGGGATGGGCCTAGTCCCCTAGCCCAGTTTAACCGCCCTAAAGGAATCTCCCTCGCTGAGGACGGAAGCCTTTATGTTGCGGATAGTGGGAACCATTGCATCCGACGCATCTCGCCTGACCGACAGTGGGTAGAAACAGTAGCGGGCACAGGCGAACCGGGTTACCGGGATGGTCCCGCTCACTCGGCCCTTTTCAGGGAGCCCAGTAGTGTAGAGGTAGGCCCTGATGGCTCCCTCTGGATAGCGGATACGGGAAACAACCGGGTCCGAAAGGTCACCCCTTCGGGAGAAGTAATAACTGTAGCCGGTTCCGGTTTAAAGGGCTACCAAGATGGGCCTGCCCTGGAGGCCAAATTCCTGGGTTTAACCGGATTGTGGCTAGACCGGAAAACAGGGGAAGTTTACCTCGCAGAGATTGGAAATAATATGATCCGTAAGCTACGCCCTGATGGAATGGTCGTCTATGTCTCCGGAGCGGGCCGCGCCGGTTACAAGGATGGCCCCCTCGATCAGGCAGTCTTCTCCCTCCCTTTCGCTTTTGATGAAGACCGCGATGGAGGCCTTCTTATTGTAGACTGGGGAAACGGCTCAATACGGAAAATGAAAGATGGCGTAGTTTTTACCCTAGCCGGAACAGGAAAACCCGGCTACCGAGATGGCTATGCTCTCCAAGCACAGTTCAACGGCATAATGGGTATCGCAGTAGACCGTTATGGGGATATTTACTGTGCGGACACAGATAATCAACGTATTCGTAAGATTTTGAGATAGACGTTCCCCTAAAACAGGGCAAAATCTCCTCCCCACCGAAGGTTTTACTGGTTTGATCCTGTGGAAAGGAGAAAGACAGATGAAATTAGGGTTGATTAACAGTGCTTGGTTGAACAATCCCGAAATCTCTCTCGCTGAGGGTATCCGGAAAACTAAGGCCATCGGATTCGACACCATTGATATTTTTGCTGACCCCCTAGACCTCTCTATTAAAGATCGTAAGACCATCCGGGAGGTAACCCAAGAGGAGGGGCTTCCTATCATCTCTGTCTGCTGTGTGGCCCTGGGCCTCACTGACTTTAACCCTTCGGTCCAAGCTTTTCATCGAGACCGAGTTAAAAAGTACCTTGACCTCTGCTACGACTTCGGTGCCCATAACTTGCTTCTGGTTCTGGGAGAGTACATCTGGCAGAAAGAGGTCATCTCCCCTGCTTCTCAATGGCAGTGGGCTGTGGAGAACACTCGCCAGTTAGGTGAATATGCAAGAGACCTAAACCTCGAGATCGCCATTGAACTTGAACCTTTTGACCTCTCCTTGATTAACAGCATTGACAAAATGGTACAGTTTCTGGAAGAGGTCAATCTCCCCAATGTTCGGGCCAACTGTGATATATCCCACCTTTGGTTGGTTCGGACACCTTTTGAGGAGATTCAGAAACTTAAAGGCCGGATTGCTCACGTTCATCTTTCTGACTGCAATGGAGAGGTTCACGGAGACTTACCTCCAGGTCGGGGCAATACCCCTATCAAAGAATACTTAGCCGAAATCCATAAGACCGGTTTCGACGGAGTGGTTAGTATCGAGTTGGAATACTCCCCGGAACCGGAGAAGATCGTGGAGTGGGTTGAAGAAGCCTATCGAGAGACGAACCGAATTATGCAGGAGATCGGCTGCAGAACCTGATCCTTGAGGGGCTACTCAGGAGGATAAACCTTCTCTCCCATCAAAAAAGTGGCGGCAACGGTGAAATCCGGATGGAGAACCGCAACGTCTGCATCCTTTCCGACCTCCAGGGAACCTTTGTGGTCGGCGACTCCAATAGCCTTTGCTGGGACTAAGCTGGCCATTCGAACTGCCTCAACCAGAGAAATTCCAGCGAAGGTCACCGCGTTTTTTACAGCGAGGTTCATTGTCAACATACTGCTGGCAATGGTGCCGTCGGCCAGAGTGCAAAGGTTGCCCCTCACATAAACCCGGTTCCTGCCTAGCCAATATTCCCCATCAGGACATCCTACTGCCGACATCCCATCGGTAATCAGCAGTAGGTTATCTGGCCCTTTCGACTGGATGGCTAACCGTGCGACGGAGGGGTGAACATGGACCCCGTCACAGATGAGCTCCACCCTTAAAGCCGGTTCGGTTAAAGCGGCCACTAATAAGGAAGGTTTGCGGTGATGAAAACCCTCCATAGCGTTGAAGAGGTGAGTCACCTGCCGAGCTCCTGCAGAGATAGCTTGAAGGGCGGTCTCATAATCCGCCTCGGTATGCCCTAGGGAGGGTACAATCTGATGGCTGGCCAGAAGCCGAATCAGCTCAATCCCTCCGGGGATCTCAGGGGCTAAGGTCATTACCCGGATCCTCCCCTCCCCTTCAGCAATGTAAGTTCGCACCTCCTCGAGGTCCACCTCTCGGATCCCCTCTTCGGGTTGGGCACCTTTCTTCCTGCAATTAATGTAAGGCCCCTCTAGGTGAAAGCCGAGGATATGGGCCTTGGCGCCTCCCTCCTGGGCCACTCTCTTGAAGTTCTCTAGAGCCTGCAGGATGTCCGAGTGAGTCGCCGAAATGGTAGTCGGCAGGAAGCCAGTGGTCCCGTAGCGTAGAAGATGTTGGCTGACCCGGCGGACCCCTTCGACCCCATCCTGCATCAAATCAAAGCCTGCGCCTCCATGAACGTGGTTATCAATGAAACCAGGTACAACAAACTGCCCATCCGCTTGGAAGATAGAGCAACCCTCGGGAATAACACCTTCTTCATAGGGGCCAAGCCACTGGATTTTCCCTTCTTGGATTAGAAGCAAACCCTTAGGAATCAGGCTATTGGGAGTAACCAAAGTGCCCCCAGAGATCGCCCAACTATGTTCCATCGCTCTGAATACCCTTTACTCTTTGGGAAAAGAGAGTTTAAAAGCCCTTTTAGATTTAATCTACCCTAGCCAGTGCTATTTATGCCGACGGCTTCATCAGGGATACTTATGCGAAGGGTGTACTCGGAGCATTAAGAGGCTTTGTCCACCCTATTGCGAGCGGTGTGCCCAACCGGGCTACGAGAACATCTGCCCTGTTTGCCGAGAGGTTTCTGAACCTACTTTTAAGAGGGCACGAGTTGTAGGGCCTTATTCAGGAACCCTTCGCTCCGCTATTCTGCACTTCAAGTTTCACCAGAAATACCTTCTTGCTGAACCGCTCGCGCTCCTCTTTGCCTCTGAACCGGAGATAGAGCATTTGATCACCCAAAGCCATTGTCTTATTCCTATCCCCATTACTCGAAAACGCCAGAGGCAGAGAGGCTTTAACCAATCCCAGCTCCTTGCGGAGTTTCTAGGAAAGCACTATAGAATTCCTGTAAACAGCCAAGCAGTCGAACGAGTTCGAGAGACCAGACCCCAGGTCGGTTTGAATATAGAAGAGCGACGAAGCAACGTAAGAGGAGCTTTTGCAGTGCGGAATCTTTCTAAAGTTAAAGATCAGAGGGTGTTATTGCTAGATGATGTTATCACCACAACCTCAACGGTTTCGGAAGTCAGCCGGGTTTTACTCCAAGCAGGAGCAAGAGAGGTGAACGTTATTGCCCTGGCAAGAGATTAAAACTGTTAAATCCTGCAAGAAACTGAGCGTCTTACCCTGTTGATAAAGGGTTGAACAAGCAAACCGGATATAATAAGAGAGGGGAGGACTTAGGTAAATCCCCCATAGCAGAGGGCTTCACCAATACCCCGACGCAAATAGGGGGAGATGTCAGTCTCTCCAGGGGTACCCAGGCAGGCGCGAAGGAGGCAGACAATGCTATTCGTCACCCTGGTGAAGATCAACCCCGGTAAAGCTGGGGAATTCTTCCAAATCCTGAAAAGCCATCAGAGCCTACTGGAAGGAGTGAAAGTTCACGGAGCTTATATTACCTACGGGGGTTATGACGAAGTGGTGATCTGGGAGGCCCCGGACCTGTCTACAGCGAATCAAATTTTGCGGAGGGCGGGGGAACGCGGGATCGCCTCCACAGAAACGATGCTCGCCCAAACCCCCGATGAGTTCTTCCAATAGAAAGGAGCAAAACGGTTGAAACCAAGCCTATCCTGGGTACCCTTACGCTTGTTCCCAGCCTTGATTGACGAAAAAACTTTGACCCTTGAGGACTGGCTTCGCCAAGCAAGAGAGCAGTTTCATCTAGACTATGTCGAGATCCACCATGCCACGATTAACCCTTACGACCTCCAGGCTCTTAATGAAGTAAAGAAAGCCCTAGAAAAGTTTCATCTGCAGGTGTCCCAAATCACCTGCGCTCCCGATTTCACTCATCCCGATCCTGCGGAGAGGGAACGTCAACTAGAAGATATGAAAGTTAAAGTCGACGCCGCCCAGTTTCTCGGTGCCGAAGGTGTTCGGGTCACTGCGGGATGCGAGTACCCCGGAGTATCTCGCTCTCAAGCCATCCATTGGGCGGCAGAAGCCCTGCTTCGCCTCGCCGACTACGCTCAGCCCCGCAAAGTTAAACTAGGCTTCGAGAACCATTATAAGGATAAACGCTGGACTAATGTGGATTGGGCCTTTCATACCGACCGCTTCCTGGAAATTTTCGATCGGGTTAAGGATAGTTGGGTAGGCGTTAATTTTGACTGTTCTAACCAATTGATGACTGGAGATGACCCGATGACTGTTTTGGAAGTTGTCAAACATAAAGTATGGCATGTCCATGCCAGCGATCGCCGACGAGGAGAGTACCTCCATACCGTTGTAGGTGAGGGAGAAGTGAACTTCGATCCCATCTTTGCGACCCTAGCGAGTATCGGTTATTCGGGATGTATCAGCCTTGAAGATGGGAATCCTATCGGTGATGAGGGAACACACCGAGGGCTGGAGTTCCTGCGCAGGAAAATCGCTGAGCACTGGAAGTCAGATCCCTAAAGGAAGACCCTACGTAAAAAGAAACGAGCTTTAGAACTCCTTTCAAAGCCTTCTTCCTGCGAGAGAGGATTGAGGGAAAGCTCTCTCTAGCAAGAGAGGAGGATGGAGAGGGATCCCTTAGCTTTAGAGAATCGTTAAAAACCCTTCTAGGTAACCTTTTCGGGTGAGGAGTGCGAGGAATGCGGAAACCGATTATTGCGGGCAATTGGAAGATGAATAAAACGGTGGGGGAAGCAGTCGAACTCGTAAAAAACCTGAAGCCTTTAGTTGTTGACACCCCGGCGGAAGTGGTTGTCTGCCCCCCTTTTACCGCTCTTTGGGAAGTCGCTCGGATATTGGAAGACTCAGAGATTGCTTTGGGAGCCCAGAACCTTTTTTGGGAGACTAGCGGAGCCTACACAGGCCAAATTTCTCCCCTGATGCTCACCGATATTGGGTGTAAATATGTTATTATCGGTCACTCCGAGACCCGGGGGCGCTTTGGCAAGCCTCCCTCCTGGTTGACTGAGGAAGTCGGCCGGTATTTTGGGGAGAACGATGCCACGGTGAATTTAAAAGTACACTCTGCCTTTAATAATGGTTTGCTCCCTATTGTTTGTGTAGGAGAAACCCTTATGGAGAGGGAGGAGGGACGAACGGACCAGGTGGTTTCGGTCCAAACCCGGCGGGCTCTGGAGGGCTTAAACCCTTCTCAGGTGGAGCAGATCATTTTGGCTTATGAGCCGGTATGGGCTATCGGCACAGGTCAGGTTTGTGACGCTCGGGAGGCAAACCGAGTTTGTGGGCTTATCCGAGAAGTGATTCTAGACCTCTTCGGAAAAAAGGCCGCCTCCTCAGTGCGCATTCAATATGGAGGAAGTGTTACTCCGGATAACGCTAAGGAGTTGATAGACCAGGAGCATATAGACGGTTGTTTAGTCGGAGGGGCTTCGCTGAAAGCGGAGAGCTTTGCCCAGATCTGCGCAGTAGCTCGTTGGGCACCTCCTTATGGATAATCGGTTTAGGGTTCTCCCTTCCCCTGATAGGTATAGATGCTAATTTTTCTGCAAGCTAAAGCCTGTATGCAGGAGAAGCAGAACTCCACCAGACGCTTCGCCACCTTGAGAGCTTGGCACACCTTCTCATAATCTCCGGAACGAAACGCTTCGGCTCTGGTCTTGTTCAGACCGTTGGCTAGCGACTTGATTTTTTCAAGCAGGGGCGCACAGCTGTGCGCCCCTGCAATCTTACAGCCTCTTCTCCGGGTTGAAGGTCATTTGATCAGCCTCCCAATCAAGGAACCACTTTGTATGACCATCCGCAAAGGCGATGTTATTACCACCGATATGGCGACCCGGGAAAATCAACCCCCCTAACTGGTTGGGAGAGGCATTTTTGCCCGACTTCCTCACCATTCCGTCTGTTTGAGGCTCATTCGTAGGGTCTACGTCAATCCCTGGACCTGTCCAGCCGATACAGTCAAAGAAATAGATGGTTTTTACTGGGTTGCGAATTTCATCCTGGCTAAGCCCCTTCTCGGTGATCAACCAGTTCATACAAAGGTTGTAATGAACCTCCCCGCTGGGGCAATGGAAAACATCCTTGGACCTAACATAAGGGCGCAGGACATTTCCGAAACCATAGGGAACACCTTCAGGGACTACCCCCCCGTATTTGGGAAAGTACCCCTCCCAGTCTTGATAATAGAGATTAGTCGCTGCCGAGAGTTGCTTCAAGTTAGAAGCACAGGTGGTCTGGCGGGCTTTTTCCCTCGCTTTCGCAAAAACTGGAAACAAAATCCCAGCAAGAAGAGCAATAATGGCGATCACCACTAAGAGCTCAATCAGAGTAAAAGCCCCTGAAGGGGCTGTTAGATTTTTCTTCATACCCCCTCCCTCCTTAGAGTATGGCTTAGGATTTCACTTCATTTTTTTCTAGAACGGGCTAGAACTCCTTCCCTTCAAAAACTCTTCCCGCCGAGAGGGGGGGTGAGTAGGGGCATAGCGTCGCCGTACCCCTACTCTGTTCCAGCAGTTTTTTGAAACCTCCCCTAGACAGAAAGAGTTTCATCCCCTTATAATTTAGATAGAGTTAAATTAGAATTCAGCCTAATCAAAAGGAGTCTGGGGGGTGAAGAAGCCTCTCATCTTGTTGTGTCTTATCTTGGGGTTGTTCCTGTTTCCAGAAAACGGAGGGTTTTGTGGAGATCAAAGGAGTAAGGCAAAACCCACCTTATATGAGATCGAGGCCGATACTGCAGACCTGCCCGACAGTCCTTATCCTGTGCCGAAAGGAATCTGGCTTTTTGAAACTTCCCTTACCCGGGAACAGGAAAGGGATACCCTAAGAACAAGGATCCTATCTACAGCAAGCCTTCTTCGTTATGGTATCGCTCAAGGTTGGGAACTGCGCCTAAGTAGTGATGGATTCCTTTTATCGAAAAGTAAGCTGGGAAGTACAATCGGTTTCGCAGATATAGCGGTAGGATTCAAAAAAGTCTTATCCCCTGAGAGGAGAGGATTGCCTGCTTGGGGCCTCATCCTTCAAAGTAAGATTCCTACCGCTTCTGCTCTTCTGGGAAATAAAGCTTTAGAGCCAGACCTTTTCCTCAACGGAAGTAAAGAACTGGGTAGAGGATGGGGCTTGGAAGCCAACTTTGGAGCGAGTTGGAAGAAAAGGGAAGATCAGAAAGGAGGGTTTTTCCAAGCTCAATTTCTTTGGGCTATTGAGAAAGAAATGAAGAGAGGAGTGGGTGCCTTTGTCCATAGCGCAGTTGCCCTTCCCGATCAACCCGGGAAAGGGGATAATTGGGTGATGGGATTAGGTATTACCTGGATTCTTCAAAGCAACCTCCAGGTGGATACCAGCCTAACCTACGGTTTAACCCCATCTTCCCCCCGTCGTATTTGGCGAATAGGATTGGCCCTTTTGCCTTAGAACCGAGAGTAAAAAAGGCCTTGGGAAGAGATGAGGAAACCCCTCTTAATTAGACGAAGCGCTTCTAAAAATGGTAATCTGTATTTGAGAAGAGAGAGCGAACCAATTAGGTGAAGCGGATGGAATCTTATGCTCCGATGATCCGGGATTTACCTCCCAGTGAGCGCCCAAGAGAACGATTGATGAATTACGGCGCCAGTAGCCTCTCCACCGCGGAACTTCTAGCCATTATTCTGCGAACAGGAACTCAGAAAGAATCAGCGGTGCGATTAGCCGAGAGGGTTTTAAAGGAGATGGGTAGCCTCAAGGAGATCGTACGAGCGGATGTTAAGGATTTATCTAAGATTAAGGGGATTGGCACTGCCAAAGCTATAGAGATCAAAGCGGCCGTGGAACTGGGGAAACGGCTCCTTATAGACCCGGAGGGCCTCCGGCCCGTGATCCGAAACCCAGAAGACGCTGCAAGCTTGGTTCGAGCGGAACTACGGTATGAACCTCAGGAGCACTTTAAAGTCCTCCTGCTGGATTCTAAAAACTATGTACTGAAAGTTCTCACAGTGACCGTCGGAACCTTGAATAGCAGTCTGGTTCACCCTCGAGAAGTTTTCCGGCCGGCGATCACCCAATCGGCTGCTTCGGTCATCCTCGCTCATAACCATCCTTCGGGGGATCCAACCCCTAGCCCTGAGGATCTCCAAGTAACCCGGCAACTGGTTGAAGCCGGCCGAATCCTGGGGATAGAAGTGCTGGATCACATTATTATCGGGGGTATTGGGTACGTCAGCTTAAAGGAGAGGAGGCTGATGTGAAGGATCTGGAAGGGATTTGTTCCCGGATTCGGGCTGAGATGGAGCAGAAGAACCGGGCTCGAGAATCAGCTCTTGCTCTTTCCCGAGAGGTGATTCGGCACTCGGCCAATGCCATCCGAAGCATCCACCGAGGGGAGGTGCAATCGGCTCAGGAACTCCTCGCCCTAGCTCGGTCCGCCGCTGATAAGATGAAAGAAACGGCCACCCCCTATGGGGACCTTTATTGGGCAGGCTATGTTCAAGATGCTCTTAAGGAGTTTGCTGAGGCTTCCCTTACTGTAGCGCTGATTAGGGAAGACCCCCTCCCCGAGCCGGAAGAGCTGGGCGTGGAGTATCCTGCTTACTTGAACGGTTTAGGAGAAGCAGTCGGTGAACTCCGCCGCCATATCCTGGATAAACTCCGAGAAGGAGATGTCCTCGAAGCAGAGAAGAAACTAGACCAAGCGGATGATATTTACTACCAACTCTTTACCTTTGATTTCCCCGAAGCGGTAACAGGTGGGTTGAGACGAACGGTAGACGCCGTGCGGTCCCTCCTTGAGCGTACTCGGGGAGATGTCACTAATGCGGTAAGACAGCTCAGGTTGGAAACTGCTCTCGAAACCTGGTCTCAAAAATTGATGGATGCTGATCGAAGCTACTGATCCTTCGGAGGTAAAGGCAAAAAGGAGAGATGGAAGACGCCTTCCCTATCCTTGAGGTTCGACGAATCCGCTTTCCTATAGCTTTAAGGGAGCTCAGCCGTTGCGATGCTTGCATCCAGCGACTGAGAAATGCCCTCCTCGAGCTGCCAGGAGTTTACTCCGTCGAGGTAGATATCGGCTCCTCCACCCTCTCCCTCCGATACGATCCCTCTTTGGTCTCCCTGGAACGGGTGGAACATCGAGCCGAGGAGCTCGGTATAGAGGTGAAGGAGAAGATTGCCCACCGGGTCCTAACCCTCACTGGCTTGGATTGCCCTGACTGCGCTCTCAAGGTTGAAAGCTCCCTTCAAAGCTTACCAGGAGTACTCTCTGCCCAGGTCAATTTTACAACCGCTAAGCTAATGGTGGAGTTCCACCCAGAGAAAGTAGCCGTACCAGAGATTATCCGACGGATTGAAGCCCTAGGATACGGCGTCGCGGGGGAAGATCAAGTTAAGGAACTTCCCTTCCTGGCCCGAAACCGTTTGATCCTCCCTACTGTTCTGTCAGGAGGCTTCTTGTTGATCGGTTATCTATCCTCCTCTCTTCCCCTAGGGATTCCCTCAGAAGTCTTCTACGGCCTAGCCATTCTAGCAGGAGGAGGCCCTACCGCCCGCTCTGCGATGATGGCTCTCCTCTCCCGCACCTTAGACATTAACTTCCTCATGTTGGTTGCCGCCCTAGGAGCGGTGGCTTTAGGAGAATGGTTTGAAGGTGCTATGGTGATCTTCCTCTTCGCAGTGGGGAATACCTTGGAAAGCGTTACCGCGGAGAAGGCGCGGAGAGCCATTAGTGCTCTTGCTGAATTGCTTCCCCGAAGGGCCGTGGTACTCCGAGAAGGTCAAGAGGTAGAAGTCTTCATTGAGGAGGTTCAACCAGGAGAGGTGATCTTGGTCAAACCAGGAGAACGGATTCCTCTTGATGGAGAGATCCTTGAAGGGACCAGCTGGGTGGATCAATCGGCGTTGACAGGGGAAAGCATACCTGTAGAGAAGCTGCCGGGAGACTCCGTCTTGGCAGGTTCTCTTAACGGTTACGGAGCTTTAAAGGTTAGAGTAACCCGGAGTGCAAGTGTCTCCTCTATCGCCCGGATTGTTGAACTAGTGGAACAGGCCCAGGCTCAAAAGGCTCCGGTCCAGCGTTTCACCGAGGCTTTTGGTCGTGTTTATACCCCTATTGTTGTGATCACTGCCTCCGGACTCGCTCTCCTAGCATTCCTCCCTGGAGTTGACCAAAACGCGATCTTGGGCAAAGCCCTTACCCTGCTTGTAGTGGCTTGCCCCTGCGCTTTGGTGCTCTCCTCTCCGGTCGCTGTGGCCTCCGCTCTCGTCTCTACCGCACGGATGGGAGTACTGGTCAAAGGAGGGGTCTTCTTGGAAGGATTGGCTCGGCTGAAGGTTTTGGCTTTAGATAAAACCGGTACCCTGACCTTAGGTCGTCCTAAACTGATGGAATATCGGCCTACTGAAGGGGTGGACCCCCAGGAACTCCTCTCTTGGGTAGCCTCCGTAGAAGCGAAGAGTGAACATCCTTTAGCCCAGGCCCTTCTTCACTATGTTCGCCTTCAAAGATTACCCGTTGCCAGAGCGGACCATTTCCAAGTTGTCCCTGGAAGAGGTGTTGAAGCCCAAGTGGATGGGGTTAGGGTTCGTGTGGGGAATCAGCTCTTCTTGGAAGAGGGAGGTATTTCGGTAGAAGAAGCCTCTTTGACGTCGCTGGCCGAAAAGTGGGCTAAAGAAGGGATGACGGTTGTTTGGGTAGCTCGTGATCACCAATGTGCTGGGATCCTCGCTTTCGGCGACACGATGAGAAAGGAGGCCCAGCAAGCTATTCGTCAGCTCCGAAAACTGGGTATCGAACGCTTCTTCCTCCTCACGGGAGATGAAGAGCGAACCGCTACTCCGGTCGCCCAAGAGCTGGGGGTAGATGAAGTCTATGCCCGTTTACTGCCGGAACAGAAAGCAGAGGTTTTGCAAAGGCTGTTAGACCAATACCGCTATGTGGGGTTTGTGGGGGATGGGATCAACGATGCCCCTGCTCTGGCTCTTGCTACAGTAGGGATTGCTATGGGCGCCGCTGGAACGGAAATCGCTATCGAGACAGCGGATGTGGCCTTAATGGGTTCCGACCTCCGGAAGCTAGCGGAGGCTATCCAGCTGGCCCGACAAACCCGACAAATCATCCTTCAAAACATTATCTTTAGCGTTGCTGTGGTTATCGGCTTAGTCGTAACGACCCTTCTCTTCGGGTTAAGGCTTTCTCTGGGAATCGCCGGTCACGAGGGTTCAGCGTTGCTGGTTATTCTTAATGGAATGCGCCTTCTGCGAACTAAGGATCACGCTAATCAATGACTGCTTCTATTCCTTTGGAAATTCTCCTTTATCGGATTGCCGGTGCCACAGCTGCTGCCGCTTTTGGAGCGGCTATCTCTTTCTCCACCGCAGGCAAAGGTCATCGCGTCCTTTGCGCCCTGGTAAGTTTTGCCGCTGGAGCTCTCTTCGGTGTAACGATTGTCCACCTTCTTCCCGAAGCTCTTCACCTCACAGGGCCTTCCCGGACCGGAGTCGGGGTAGGATTAGGCCTCTTCCTCTTTCTGATGATCAGCCGATTTTTATACCTCGTCTGCCCGGCTTGCAATGCCTCCGCTATTCGCACTGACAATCATTGTTCAAATCCGGCTCCCTATAGCCCTCCAGATACAAGAGACGACAGGAAGCTAAGGTCACCCTCCCATTCCTACCTCCGATTGGGCCTCCTGATGGTCGTCACGATGACCCTCCACAGTGTCACCGATGGCGTTGCCATTACTGTAGGCTATGAAGCGGCTGAGCTCACGGGAAGCAACGTGGGGTTGCTCATCTTTTTGGCTGTAGCCTATCATAAGGTTCCCGAAGGGCTAGCTTTGATGACCATTGCCCGGATGGCAGGTCTCTCACCCACGAAGGCTTTCCTGTTAACCCTGGGGGTGGAGCTCACAACCGCTTTAGGAGTTCTCCTCGGGTTGATCTTTATCCATCTTTCTAGAGCCTCACTAGGGTTCATTTTGGCTCTTACGGGGGGAAGCTTCCTTTATACTGTCTTCTTCGCCTTGATTCGAGAATTGTGGGAACACGAGGGAGCCTCGGTGCTGATCTTCTCGGCTGGGGGATTAACAACCATCCTTGTTTTGGCCCAAGTGCTCAACCATTAAGGCCCCTTTTGACAAGGGCTATGCTCCAGTGATATATTAAATATGGGAAAACTTAAGAAATTAGAGTGATTTAGTAACCTTATTATGGAAGAGAAGAAGGTTGTAGTATCTGGCATTCGGGCAACGGGAAAATTGCACATTGGAAACTACCTAGGGGCGATGAAAGATTTCGTAGCCCTGCAGGATCATTATCGCTGTTTCTTTTTTGTTGCCGACTACCACACCCTCACTACCCATCCTGATCCCCAGCAATTGCGCGAAAACTTGCCCGAAATTGTGCTCGACTACTTAGCAGCAGGGCTAGACCCCGAGAAAGTAGTTATCTATGCCCAGTCCAGTGTTCCTCAGGTTGCGGAGCTCTGCCTTCTCCTCTCTATGGTAGCCTATAAAGGGGAGCTGGAGCGATGTGCCACCTTTAAAGAGAAAGCCCGGCAACAACCGGATAATGTCAACTTGGGCCTCTTGGCCTATCCGGTGTTAATGGCAGCAGACGTTCTGATTCACAAAGCCAACCTGGTACCCGTGGGCGAAGACCAAGTCCAGCATTTGGAGATGGCTCGGGACTTTGCCCAGCGCTTTAACCGCCGCTACGGAGAAATTTTCCCCCTTCCCTACCCTCTTCAAAGAGAACCCGTACGAGTGCCAGGCCTGGATGGAAAAAGCAAGATGGGAAAGAGTGAAGGAAACACCATTGACCTCACCGATGACCCGGATACCATCCGCCGAAAAGTGATGAAGGCAGTCACCGACTCAGATCCCATCGGCCCTGATTTCTCTCTGCTGGCCAAGCAAAATGTCCTTTATCTCCACCGCTTCTTCTCCACTCCCGAAGAGATCCAGGAGCTGGAAGGGGAGATGCGGGCGGGAAGAGCGGGTTACAAGGTTGCGAAGGAGCTGCTGGCCGAGCGTATTATCCGATTTCTTACCCCCTTCCAGGAGAGACGCCGGGATCTAGCCGCCCGAAAAGATTATGTCCGGGAGGTCCTTCATGAAGGAGGGAAGAAGGCCCGAGAATCGGCCCAAAAAACTTTGGACGAAGCCCGGGAACTAATGGGGCTGGTGCGCTATTAAAAATTGGATAACCCTTGACGCCTGAGTACAGCCCCAGCCCCCTGGCCTCCTAAAGGAGTACTCTCAATTCGTACCATTCTCTCTTGAGGATGAACAGTAAAATAAAATATTTCAGCCAACGGAGGTTCCTATGAGCGAGGTTGTCAGCCAAATTCCCAAGATCGGCGAACCGATGCCTGAATTCGAAGCCTTGTCCACCCAAGGTCCCCTTAAGTCGGAGGACCTTAAGGGGAGCTGGGTGGTTCTCTTCTCCCATCCGGCGGATTTCACCCCGGTCTGCACTACAGAGTTCATCGAGTTTGCCCGTCGCTATGAGGAATTTGAGAAGCGAGGGGTTAAACTCATTGGCCTCAGTGTAGATAGCATTCACTCCCATATCGCCTGGCTCCGCAACATCGAAGAGAAAACGGGGATTAAAGTCCCCTTCCCGGTGATTGCGGACCTGGATATGAAAGTAGCCAGCAAGTTCGGGATGATCCACCCCCAGGCCAGTAGCACCGCTACTGTCCGGGCAGTCTTTGTGATTGATCCTAACGGGATCATCCGGGCAATGGTCTATTACCCGCTAACCAACGGGCGAAATATTGATGAAATCCTCCGCCTGGTAGACGCCCTCCAAACGACTGATAAATTCAATGTCTCTACGCCCGCTAACTGGCAGCCAGGAGAGAAGGTTATTGTGCCCCCGCCTAAAACGGTGGCCGACCTGGAGCAACGCCTCCAGATGACCGACGTAGAGCGCATTGACTTCTACCTGATTAAGAAGGATCTTCCTCAAGCCTAACTGTTTCCCAGCTCTCAGGCCACGGGGTTTCCCCGTGGCCTTCTTTTTCAGTAAAATAAGATGGAGCTCCTAACAGGATAAATTACTCGTGATCCCTCTTCGTGATGAAAATCCGAGTAGAACTTTCCCCTTTGTCTCTATTAGCTTAATCATCACTAATTTTCTTGTTTTTTTGTGGCAGTTAAGCAACCTGAGTATCGGTAATGAGGCAAAAGTCCTCGCTTATACGATGGTCCCTGTAGAAGTAGCCCATGGAGCGGATATCCTTCCTCCTCCCTCCCTTCACCCTGTTTGGCTAACCATCTTTACCTCAATGTTTATGCATGGAAACTGGGCTCATCTGCTCGGCAATATGCTCTATCTCTGGATCTTTGGGGATAATGTGGAGGATACCCTAGGCCACCTGCGGTTTTTGGTTTTCTATCTACTCTGCGGATTCCTGGCAGCTTTAGCTCATATCCTTAGTGACCCGAACTCGCCGATTCCTACCTTAGGGGCCAGTGGGGCTATTTCCGGAGTTCTGGGAGCCTATTTCCTCCTTTTCCCCGGCGCAGGAATAGTAGCTTTAATCCCTCTGGGATATTTTATCCAACTCCGGATCGTACCTGCTTGGCTGGTTCTTGGTTTCTGGTTCCTCTTACAACTGATTAACTCTCAGCTCCAGCAGATTGTAGGAGAAGGGGGAGTTGCTTACTGGGCGCACATTGGTGGCTTCCTTGCCGGAATGATCCTCATCAAGCTAATGCGAGCAAAACCCCGGCCTCGCTCCCCCCGCTATTGGCAACCCTATCGAGGATGGTATTAAATTAAAAAGGATGGGTGACCCCCTTGAAGGAACCCTTCGCTTAACGATAAGAGCTAAGTTCAGCCCGCCCCTATATAAAATATCAAATCCGCTAGGATGAAAATGAAGGAAACCTTGCAAAAGCCCTTGGTCTTCTTGATCATCATAGCTCTCGGTAGTGCCACTTACATGGCAGCTCAAAGATGGCAGATAGAGCAAGCAAACCGCGCCGTGGAGATCGTGGCAGATTGGGAGCAGATACAGGAAATGAGTGTCTCCTATGCCCTCCCTCTAAGGACTCTCCTGACCTTACTCCAAAAGGAAGGTGTACAAGGGGTTGCTATTACAGAAGAAACTATCGGTTCTCTTCAAGATAATGGGCAGATCACCGTCACCCCAATCCTGTCAACCTCCCCTTCTCCAACCCAGTGGAAGGTTCTTATCTCCTCTAAGGATCCCCTCATTATAGCTCGCCTACGGTCCCATCTTCTTCATCGCTACCACCTTCAGGAGGGTTTAAATCGGCATCCCTCTCTCCCTTCCCTCGAGGCCACCCTAGAGTCCCCTGGCCTTTTCAACACAGTTAGGAATCTACCTGTTGGTTTTTCAAAAAGAGATCTCGCCCTGATTCGATCCGCAGGCCTGGAGGTTGTCGGGCGAGTCTTTAATACCTTTGGCCTAAGCCCCCAATCTGTGGGATGGCTTCTTGGCATCTTGAAGCAGGAGGGCATTCGGGTCCTTATCTTCGCTGGCGATACAGTTCTGGGTTTTCGAGACCAGATTGGGGAGACTGCCCGC
Source organism: uncultured bacterium (assembly GCA_964429225.1). Classification (GTDB taxonomy): domain Bacteria; phylum Armatimonadota; class DTGP01; order DTGP01; family CAYSAW01; genus CAYSAW01. The sequence goes on along the minus strand of CAYSAW010000001.1, from coordinate 39,580 downwards.
TTACTAGACCAATACCAAATGGTTTACGGAAGTATTGAATTTGGTAAGCAACAAGGTGATGAAGCCTTAAGCAAACTCCTCAGGGGGCGGTTGATCCGGGTACACAGTGTTACCCCTACAGAAGTTTCTAAGCTTAGCCTTCCCGAGATCACCGAACGCTATACCCGAGCAGCTAGGGAGAGGAACATCCGAATCCTATACCTTCGGTTTCCCCCCTATGCCACCCACAAAGGCCTGCAGGATCAGCTTGACTACCTCCGTGCCTTAAAACAGAGCCTCCTTCGTGAAGGTTTGATCCTGGGAAAAGCAGTTCCCTTTAAACCCTTTCACCTTTCCCTAATACCCCTTCTTTTGATCGGCCTCGGAGTCGCCTCTTCGGTGGTTTTACTTTTAAGAATGATTCTGCCAATTAGCCTCCTAACCCAAGTGGTCTTTCTAGCGATTTTCTTCCTTCTCCCCTCCCTATTCCTCCCCTTCTCCCCCCATCTCTCGGCCAAGGGATGGGCTTTATTATCGGCCCTGACCTTTCCAACGCTCGCCTTGCTCCAACTCTACCGATATATGCGAGTTTTGAAAATAGAACCCCAAGAACAACAAAAGCGGATTTCCTGGAAATCGGTTTTATTAGCCTTTATAGCCCTCTCAGGCATTACTCTGACAGGAGCCCTTCTGATTGTCGGCCTTTTAGCGGATCGAGTCTTCTTAGTGAAGGCGGATACTTTTATGGGGATTAAACTCGCCCACATCCTTCCCCTCCTAGGTCTGGCGGGGATCATCCTCGGGGATTTGGTGGGGGATCAGGAAAATGTAAGGGAGCAAATTCTCACTGCTACCGCCCGATGGAGAAGGATTCTGGGTCAGCCTCTTAGCATTGGGGCATTCCTAGGACTACTGTTAGTCCTAGGAATGCTTATATTCCTGGTAGCTCGAACAGGTAATGAACCAGGGGTAGGAGTATCCTCCTTGGAGCTTAAGGTGAGGAGCTTGCTCGACCGGGTTCTAATAGTGCGGCCGAGAACCAAGGAATTTCTTATTGGGCATCCTACCCTGGTGATGGCCCTCTCGTTAGCTCCTCCCCTCCCTTGGGGGTATCGGGTGGGTTTGTTGTTAATAGGAGCCATCGGCCAGGTTTCTCTAGTGAATACTTATTGCCACATCCATACCCCCCTTCAAGTCTCTCTTTTACGAACTTTTCATGGAATGTGGATCGGGTATATTCTAGGATTGATGTCTGCTTCTATCGTTAACAAGCTCTTTGGGGCGGATGGTTGCAAGAAGAAAGTTTCCTGCTCTAGGATGGAAGTTAATTGAGATAACCGATTTAGGGTGCCCATTATGGATGTAGTAGCCAATTGGAGGCCGCTCTCCTCTCTAGGAGTCGGGAGCAAGATCCTTTTGTGGCTCTTCCCTTTTTTCCTTCTCTTGTGGGGGACACGCGCCCTTATCCTCGCCCTGCAGATGGTGGTCCTCCATAAAAAGGCGCTGAAAAGCTGGGCACGCTTAAGACTCCTTCTAAGGCAGGAGGCTAAAATTGGGGAGAATATCTTGCGGAGGGTGAACCAATACTTACTGGTCCCCTCCCTTCCCGCACAACGTCTTAGGACCGTTCTCGACCAGATTCCCCGGGCGATGTCGCCTTTGGAGTGTAGCCAATTATACAGTAGGATGAACAAGAACCTTCAGCGGTTGATCCAAATCCTTGAGGAATCAGAGGATCCTCAGCTGATACGGTCCCTTCAGGAGGTGCACCAAGAGTGGCTCAACCTTCAAAGAAATGTTCGGAGGGTCTCCAAAACTTATAATCAGTGTATCGCTCGATATAACAAGTTGCGTTTATCTATTCCTCTACGTTGGATTCTCCTCCCTCTGGGCATTCCCCCGCTGGAATACTTCCCCATTGAAGAAGAGTTTTTTGAGGTTACTTCAGTTCCAGTGTAAAGGCCTTAGTACCCTTTTTCTTCCTCAGCACCCGGAAACGATTTGCTCAGGCTAATAACTTATCTCCCCTGCACCTGTGGAAGGAAACAAAAGGACATTCTGATTCGAGAGACCTCCCCTTTTCTGAACGATTCAGCAGGGGTTAAAATGGGAAGGAATAAAGGAATAGAGGAAGAGCTCTTGGGAGAACAGAAATCCCAAGCCCTCTCAAAAAGGTTCGTCGTTTAGTGATCAAGGAGGCAAGGGATGAGCCAAAACTCTCAAAGCGCCTATACAATGGCCTTAAAACAGCTAGAGATTGCAGCCTCTCACTTGGGATTGGACCCAGGACTGCACGAGATTTTAAAAAAGCCCAAACGAGAACTCACTGTGAACTTTCCAGTGAAGATGGATGATGGCAGTATCCGGGTTTTTACGGGATACCGGGTTCACCATAACGCCGCTCTAGGGCCGGCCAAAGGAGGGATCCGCTATCACCCCCAAGTAGATTTAGATGAAGTCCGGGCTTTGGCAATGTGGATGACCTGGAAGTGCGCTGTAGCAGGTCTCCCTTTTAGTGGGGCTAAAGGAGGGGTGGTTTGCGATCCCAAGCAGCTCTCTCCAAGAGAATTAGAGAATTTAACCCGTCGTTTTACCACCGAAATCTCGATCCTGATCGGCCCCGAGAGGGACATCCCCGCCCCGGATGTGAACACGAATCCTCAGACAATGGCCTGGATTATGGATACTTATAGTATGCACATTGGCCACACCGAGTTGGCTGTAGTTACAGGTAAACCTCTCTCAGTGGGAGGCTCGGAAGGTAGATTAGAAGCTACCGGTCGCGGGGTAGCTATCGTTACCCGATTGTCTGCTGAAATATTTGGGTTGAAGCTCGAGAACTCCACAACCGCTATTCAAGGGTTTGGCAACGTAGGCATGGTAACCGCTCGGATCCTCCAGGAAATGGGGGTAAAGGTAGTCGCTGTGAGCGACTCTCAGGGAGGAGTTTATAACCCTCAGGGATTAAACCTTTCCGAAGTGATCTCCCATAAGCAGGTCGCGGGCACCGTGGCTGATTATCCCCAAGGAGAAAGGATAACCAACGAGCAACTCCTCCAGCTTCCTGTGGACATCCTCATCCCCGCCGCTTTGGGACAGGTTATCACCGAAGCAAACGCTTCTCAGATTAGGGCGAAATTGATTGTCGAAGGAGCAAATGGTCCTGTTACCCCCGAGGCGGATGCTATCCTTCAAAAGAGAGGGATCATTGTTGTTCCGGATATCGTAGCTAATGCTGGAGGAGTCATTGTCTCCTACTTCGAGTGGGTGCAAGATTTGCAAGCCTTCTTCTGGTCTTTGACCGAGGTCAATCAGAAATTAGAGCAGATGCTGACTCGGAGCTTTCGGCAGGTGTTAACAACCGCGGAAGAGCGTAAAACGGATTTGCGAACCTCAGCATACATCCTGGCGGTACAGAAAGTAGCCGAGGCGACCTTAACCCGAGGGATTTATCCCTGATAGAAGGGGTTACAGCAGGGGGCATAGATTGGGATATCTATGGCCCCCAGGGAGAATATGCAGAGAAGGAAGGGGCACCCTCGGTGGGTGCCCCAATAGTAGCAAGACCAGGGCTAGATCTCTCTAGACCATTTACTTTTTAGCACTCCCCTTATCGTCATCGGACCTTAAAGGGCGGATGCGGATGTTTCGGTACTGGATCGGGCCGTGGTCCCCCTGAAGCATCAGGCCGCCGGGGATACCTTCCTGACCCTCCAAGGCTCCACCTGTAATCCCATCAATCTCCGCATTATCAATGATAGTGACTCCATTGTGAATTACAGTGATCCGGGCCTTCTTGATCACCTTCCCCCTTTTATCCAACCGTGGAGCGATAAACTTCACATCAAAGGTTTGCCACTCACCGGCTCGTTTAGAGGCATTCACTTTAGGGGCAATACGTCCATAGACAGCTCCACACATATGGGGGCTTGGAGGGCGCCCAAAGGCGTCGTCAATCTGAATTTCATACCGCCCCTGGATATAAACCCCGCTGTTACTCCCAGGGGGTACCATAAACTCGATATGGAGCTCATGATCCTGGAACTTCAAGACGTGGACAATATCAGTGCTGGGCGGTTGATTAATCAGAACACCATTCTCTACTCTCCAGCCATTTCGGCCATCAGCATGCCTTAGCATCCAGCCATTCAAGGAGTTTCCAGCAATCAAATTAATCCAACCTTCATCATTGGGTTGTCCCCAAACGGGAAGAATCATTGAAAATAGACCTAGAAGAAAGAGCGCTTTGAGTTCTTTCACCTTTCTTGAACCTCCTTTGTTGATAAGTTCTTCCTTTTCCGGATGCCCCTTCCCTGGGCATAGAAGGAATGAATAACGCTAGGCAGAGCTCACCTGCCCCAGACCTAGGCGATGAAAGTCGGGTTATCCTCCCCTTATCGCCTAGAAAGGGAGTTTTTAAGAAGTAATTGGGAAGATCCTCATTTGCTCCAAGGGCTATGCTCCCACCCATAGGCCAGAAGGGGAGCGAAGAGGAGGGCGGGCAAGAGATTTGCTACTCGAATCGCTTTCAGATCCAAAAGGTGTAAAGCTAAACCCAGCAGAATCACCCCTCCTGTACCAAAGAGCTCCGCCTTAACCGAAGCGGTCATCCAAGGTTGAAGACCTCCAGCGGTCAGAGATAGTCCCCCTTGGAAGAGGAACAGGGGGATGGCGCTAAGGAGCACCTTCCAACCTAAGCTAGCTGCGAAACCCATCGAGGAAAAGCCGTCCAGAAGTGATTTCGTCAGAAGCAGGCTATAATCCCCTGTTAACCCCTCCCGGAGACACCCCAAAAGAGTGAGGGGGCCGATGCAGAAAACGACAAAGGGCCCAACAATCGCCTCTCCCCCGTTCCCCTGGCCCCCAAAACGGTTCTCCATCCACTTTCCCGCTTGGCTTAAGCGATGATCCATCTGAAGAGCTTCACCAAGAAAAGCCCCTAGAAAAAGCGAACTAAGGAGGATAACCGGATTCTTCGACTGCAGGCCCATCTGGAGGCCAAGGAGTAAAGTAAAAAGGCCGATAACCAAACGTAGAGATCGCCTTAGTCCCTCGGGAAGGTGATCCCCCAAAAGGGCACCGATGGAAGAACCCAGTAGAACAGTCCCGGCATTGATCAAACTTCCGGTTAGCACTTACCAGCTCTCCAGAGTCAAGGCGAGAATTTTAATACTTGGATTAGAAGGTAAAGTAATCCCCACTAGATCCTTACGGGGGTCCCCCTCAAGGATATAATGGTTAATATAAACAGGAACGAGTTCAACCTTCTGACGATTGAGCCGAAGGGGCAAACTGAAAGCTGGGTGTTCCCCAAAATGAGGGGGGGCATCACTGGCTGAGAAGAGAATCCGCTGGGATTGCTGAGTCCCGTCGGAGAAGTGGAGAATAAAATCCCCCTCGGTGTCCTCCAGAGCCAAGGCTGCCAGATGCACTCGATTGCACCCTCTAAGGCGGAGATCGAGACGCTGACCATTGCAAGTGAGCAGGTTTTTTTGGTCATCCCGCTTCTCAGGCCACTGGAAGGGAACGTGACGATTAGCATCATAGCCCACTCCGATCAAGCGACCTAAATACCCGCAGGGGAAGATATCGGGTCGTTGGGGCATCGGTGTCACCTCTGGAGGCACCAAATCCGAGGGGATGGTGGTTCCGTTACCGTCCAAGTTACCGTTACTCGGATCTAAGTCCGAAGCGAATCCATCTTCATCAAAGGCCTCGGCCAGATTCACTGGCTTGAAAGGACCACCATTGACCATCGTATAAGAGGGCATAAGCGGAGTACCTCGAAACACTGGTAAATCGCTCAGCAGGCGGTCTCGATACCAAACCTGCCAGAGGAGGATGTAAGGCCCGGCAAAAGGAGGGCTTTGAACTTTCATCCGAACGAGGGCCTCCTCTCCGGGTTTCAGCTCGCCTAGGGGAGGTTCCAGCGGAACTTTTTCCGAGCTTTTAGTTAAAGGAACACCATCCCAGTAGTACCATTGATGACTGACGTAAAGGTCTCCCCTCTGCCAAGTATCAGGACCCAAGTTTCGGATCACTGCTTTCGCTTCATAGGGCCTATCTGCTTCCACCTGGGTGGGAAGGCCAGCACCATAAGGGAACTCCACTGCGGTCTCGAAGGGTCGAACCTCCACTACCTCCCGACTATTCTGACCCGCCTCCTCGGGGTTAAAATGGGGGCCTTCAGGACCTTCAATTCCCCATTCAATTTCATAGCTCCAATCTGCTTCAGGAGACCAAGGTTCCAGCGGCTTGCCTGCGGTGGCAGCGGTCACATTAACGGTAATCTGCCCTTGCTCCCCCGGTAAAAGATTTTGGGGAAGAATCGCTTTCGTAGGACCTAGGCCTAAGACAGTCCTCTTACCCCCTTTGTTTAAGACCCAACGGTAAACCAATGAGAAGGTATTTTTGGTCCAGAGGTCCTTTGTTTCATTACGGACCCGGAGGCTAACTCGATAAGAGGCCCCGGAACGGAGTACCCTGGGAAGGGTTGAATCGAGCAGAGTCAAAACCTGCTGAGGATTAGGAGTTATCACAATGGATTTAGCCACCAAAGGCAGAACAATACTTTCATTAGGTCCCACTGCTAAAGTGAAACGCAAGTGGTATTGCCCTTCAGGAAGGGGTTGAGCTTTGGCATCCAGGAGGGAAACCCCTATCCCCAAAGTAACGATGTCTCGGGGGGCGACTTCCCGAGGAAGGTTGACTTTGCCGGAAGTTTGTACTGAGCCATCGGGGGAAGAGAGCTGGTATCTTAGGCTATTCAAAACACTTACCCAAGGGCTACTCCCAATGTTTTGCAATTTAAACTCACACCATTGAATGCTTTTGGGGGCCATTCGATCGGGGACAAAGGATTTGAGAATCTTCACCCCGTACTCGCCAGCATTCTCCCACCGGCTTAGGGCAGCTCGAGTCAAATCCATTTCCCTCCGTCCATACTGCCGAGTCGGAGCGATCGCCGTACCGTTATGAAAGCCGTTCCAAGAGTTGATAAGGACAAGGTTCACTTTTTGGGAACCAATAGTGTTCCAAGCGGTGATATAAGGACGTCCTCCTTCCCGCAAGCGAACAGGTACCTCCTTCCCAAGCAAGCCCGCATTGTTATAGGAAGGGCTGATGGCTACTATCCGAAGGAGAGGTTTAGCTTTCTCTGCAGAGGAGGTAGTGTTTCCCTGATCGGAGGAGAAATTCAGAACCCTTGCAGGGTCCATTGAGACTGTAAAAGGCAAGTCTGCACCCTTGGATGCCCACTGGGGATCTCCTCCAACTACGAGAGGGAGCCCAAAGTCCTTCTCAAAGGATTGGGAGAGATAATCTGCTAGGTCTCGCCCGCAGACGGTTATACCAATGGGCGCACCGAGGTAAACGAAGTTCCCCACTTTATCTTCCTGCCCCGGCAAGGCTACTTCTGCCCGAAGATAAGCGGGAACTCTTTGATAGAAGTCACGGATAGCTTGATAGATCTCCGCTTTGCCCTCCGGTTGGCTAGCATCTAAGGGTGCGTTTTTAAGAGGGAAGTCGAGGTAAAGGGCTACTAAAGGAACCTCTTTTCGGGATGTTCTCAAATCTATCAGCGCCTGGACAAACATATCTAAACTAGCGAGCGCCCAATCCTTCCGGGAGTCGGGGTCTCCTTCAAAATAGAATAGTACGCCGTTAATCCCCGCCTCCATTAAAGACTGGAGTTGACCTCGGTGCCAACCGCTGTAGCCTGCATTCAACCAAGGGCCTATTCCTTCCATAGGCAGGAGGGTTAAGCGATTAGTGCCATCTGGTTGCTGAATGGGGTAGGCGGATTTACTCGATTTCGACGCTGGCCTGAAGAACGAGTAATAGAGAGCAAAATGAGTGCTGCCACGGACTGAAGTTGGTTTTAAGTTTGCTGGGGGAGTTTCCGCCCCGAAGAGAGAGGTGGAAGATACTGCAAGAAGTAGGAGGAACAATTTCTTCATCACAAAAACCCTTTCGCCAAAAAGTACGGCACTCCCTGCTTGAGAGAGGGAATATTCCCCGTCAAGGGGAAAGAGTTTGCGGGAAGTTGTTCTTTAACCCCCTTCTCAGAAATCGGATTCCCGGGTGAAGGAGTTTCCTTTATGGCAAGAATAAGGTGGCTTCTTTTATCTCTATCTCTTTGTATCCTTTGGGAGTTGCTTTCCCTCCGGTCTACTTTGGCGGACACCCCTTCTCAACCTCCCTCTTTTAACATTACTATTAAATCTTCCGATGAAGTAGGGCTATTCTTCGTGGAGGATCTCCAATCGGGGAAACAAGAGATCCTTTTTAATGTAACTATAAAAAATAATCGTCCGATAGAGCGAAAAATAAGCTATTCCTGGAGTTTATCCGACTATTACGGAAAGAAATTGAAAGAAGGAAAGGTAAGGAATAGGGTTCTGAAAGCAGGAGGTGTTGAAGAATTCACACTCCATTTCCGATGGGGAGCGGAGATCAAACGCCTAGGGTGGTATCCTCTGGTGGTATCCGCTGAGGCTGGAAAAGAGAAGGGAAAAGCAGAGAGCGCCATCGCCATTATCCCCCGCCCTCAACCAGGAAAGAAGGAGAATTCTCTCTTCGGCGTTGCCGCTAACCCTAGCGAAGAGAAAGCCTTCTATGCTTTGCAAAAAATCGGTGCCCGATGGCTCCGAAGCGATGCAGGTACTTCCTGGATGAGCAATGAGCCAGAAAAAGGGAAGTTTGATTGGTCCCGCTTTGATCGCTTGGTGGAATGGTGTGAGAAATACCAGCTTTGCCTCTTGCCTATCTTAGATTATGCCCCAGACTGGGCCAAACCTAAAGGCCCTGATGGAAAACCCTATCAGTATCTTGATGCACCAGAAAAGGTAGAGGACTTTGCGAATTATGTTCGCGCCGTTCTCCAGCGTTACCGAGGGAAGCTAAAGTACTATGAGATTTGGAACGAACCTTATGTTATGGGTTGGACCTGGCACAATACAGCAGAGCATTATCGTAGTCTGCTGAAATCTGCCTATACCATAGCTAAGGAAACCGATCCTCTCGCAGTGATTATCGCCTCTGGAGGAAGTGCCAGCCACTTAAACGACGTCCTTTTCGTGGAAGGAGCAGAGATGACCTCCTTTGTAGATGAAACTTCTACTCACACCTATGGAGCTGGCGCTCCGGAGGAAGATTTCTTCGGAAAGGCGGAGAGAAGTGTCCTCCTTAGTAAGAGATTCGGCAAAACAAAGGTTTGGGATACCGAACAGGGATGGCAGTTGTGGGATTCCCCCCAAATGGCCCGCTGGGTTCCTCGGACCTATGTTTTGGCTGCAATAGCAGGGCTCAGGCAATTAGACTGGTTCACCCTCGCCAGTGAAGATATGGGTTTGTTCAAACCCGATTACACCCCCCGGGCCTCTGCAGCTACTTATGCGGTCTGCGCCTCCTTCCTGGAAGATTGTACCCTCGTAGAGGATCTATACCCCTACTCCCGGTATCTCTGGGGAGCGGTCTTCAAACATCCTTCGGGAAGGAAAGTCGCAGTACTCTGGACTACAATAGGCCAAGGGAGGCTTATCCTGAAAGAGGCCAATAGGATACAAGCTTATGATATGTTTGGCAACCCAATAGGCGAGCGGAAGAAGGACGAATATCTCCTTCCTCTCTCTGATGAAGTTCTCTACTTGGTAACGGATCAAGACCAACTGACTTTCTTACAAAACCTCCGGGAAGCAATGGTTAGGAATCTTCCTCCCTTAGAGGTAGTAGTTCAACCCTTCCTAGAGCCTATTCAGAAGTCCCCTTCTTTACGGGTGCTCCTCAGAAATCACTTGAACCGTCCTATTGAGGGGTATGCTGAGCTCCAACCCCCGCCGGGATGGAAGCTCACTAAGGAGGGCCAACACTTCCCACCGATCCAGCCAGGCCAAACTCTCACTCTTGAGTTCCCCGTTCTCCAAGCGGTCGTGAACCCGGAGAATCGTTATCCCGTTTCCCTCCGGGTAGTCCCCGAAACCCCTAGTTTTCGCACCCGGCTTTCTGGCCAAGAGTGGAAAATAGACCGGAAGCAAACCCTCTTTGTCGCAGCAACGGTTAAAGGAACCCCCACCATAGATGGAGACCTAAGCGATTGGAAGTCAGCTTTTCCTATTTATGCAGATACTCCCGCCTTTGTATCTCCCTGGTGTCCAGAAAGCTATCGGAAAAAGTGGACTCCCGGAATCCTCTCCGCCACCGTTTATACGATGTGGGATGAAGAGAACTTTTACATCGCTGCAGAAGTTCAAGACGATGTCCACAGCCAGAGTAGCTTCGCTGAGAACCCTTATGCCCTTCCTTTTGATGGTGATACCCTTCAAATTGCCTTCGGAGTGGATGCGGAAGACCCCCATAAGCTGAAGTCCCCAGGAGATAAAGACTACTATCGAGGATTAATCTTCGACACAGACTATGAATACGCTATCAGCCTGACCCCTAGGGGGCCGGAGGTATTTCGCCTGCATACTCCTGAAACAGGCTATTACACTTATTACCCTACGAACCCTGATTTGGGCCTGGGCTTAATCCAATCGGCAAAAGTTGCTATTCGCCGAGATGATGTTAAAGAGAAGACGATCTATGAGGTAGCCATCCCTTGGGCAGAGCTCCGCCTGGTGAAGGGGAAAAATCCTGTTCGCTTCGCTTTCCTCATTACCGACCGGGATAAGGGGGGGAAAGAGGGATGGATCGAATCTTCGGCGGGAGCAGGAATTTTAAAAGGGAATGAGATGTCATTCTCCCCGTACTGGCAATTTACCACTGCCAACCTCGTACCTTGGGCCTTTATTGATTTATCCGCTCCTTAAAGGTTCCCCATCCATTTGACCCCTAAAGAGCAATAAAAGTATAATAAAGGTACCATAAGAAAAATAGCTCCAGCAGGTGTAGATACTCTTCCTCTCCTGCTGGGGCTACCTACTCGGATGGAGGAATAACATGCGCTTGCGGACTTCCAAAACCAAGGGGTTTACCCTTATCGAGCTCCTTGTAGTGATCGCGATTATTGCCATATTGGCAGCTATCCTCTTCCCCGTTTTTGCTCGGGCCCGGGATAAGGCTCGGGCTACCTCCTGCGCTAACAACCTCAAGCAGATCCTCACAGCCCATCGGATGTACTTAGACGACTGGGATGAGACCTTCCGGTATAACACGGGATACGTTACCTTTGGCCGGCGAGCAGACACTTGGACCAACGCCTTACTCACCTACAACAAAACCTTAGGGCTTTACTGGTGCCCCTCTGATAACCACAATTACTCCTACAGCCGGAACACCAATGAAGGGGGGTATAGTCCTCCCCAAAGCCTCCACCAAGTTTCCGACGTCAAGAACCCTACAAAGTTCATTGACTTCTTTGAAAGCCCCGGATCGGGTGCTCGTCCCCCGGATCCTACCCTCCCGACAAACCCCAACGACACGGGAGATGCTGATCTGGATAACGCTGGCCAAACCGACGGCGATGTCTACCATGCTTCAAAGCGTACCCGGACCAACGTTCCCATCTGTGCTTATGGAGACCCTCCTTGCGCTCCGGGAGGACAAGGGACCAAGTGGCACTGGCTCTACTTCCCCGGACGGCATAACGGCGGGAATAACATCGGCTTCCTTGACGGTCATGTAAAGTGGTTCGGTGATTGGGTCTGGGGAGAGATGACCTTTGATGTAGACGGTCCAAAGATCCCCTCCTGGGTGAAGCGGTAGTTTCTCAAAGCGGTTTATAACTTAGGGAGGCAGGGAAGGAGAGGAACCCTCTTCCCCGCCTCCCCGTTTTTGATGTACCTTCTATACCCTCCTTCTGCCCTTGCCGAAGCAGAGACACCAGCAGGTCACAAACCCCCCTTAGCCTGACAAGCCGGCAATTTCTGTCTGCACTACTGCCCCTTATCATTCGCTCTTTTGGGCATCTAGTGCAACTTCCTCCAACAAGTGAGTAGAATTCTTTTTGAAAAGGCTTCTAGAGCGATTCATAAAGGCGTTCTAAGTTGCGATGATGCTTCCAATCCACAAAGCGCCACCAGGTTCTCATATCCTCAGGGGGAGGGAGACTCTCCTCAACCTGATTCAAGGATAATCCCCGGCGTTTGAGGGAGGGAACTTCCTGTATCAGCTGATGGTAATAATCCTTAAACCGACGGAGGTGGTCTAAAGTGAGTAAGGGGCCATGTCCACAGACTACGACCTCTGCATCGTATTGAAGCAAGCGGTCAAGAATTTGCTGAGTCCTCCGGATTTGCTGGGGGTTGATCTGCCTCTGCATAAACAATCCCCAGCCAAAGAGGTCGGCAACGTGAAGCACTTTAGCCCAGGGGAAATAGATCACAGAGTCGGCGGAAGTGTGAGTACCCCCTAACCATTCGATCTCTACCCTTCGGTTTCCCGATTGCAGAGTATACTTCTCCTCAAAGACCACGTTGGGATTACCGTTAGGAGTGGTAGTAGCCGGAGCACAAGAGCAGTGAGCAATAATGACGGCTCCCTTTTGAGCAAAATAGGGGTTTCCAGCAATATGGTCCGCATCCCAATGGGTATTGATCACCCATTTCACAGGAAGGCCTGTTGTCTCCCGAACCTTCTCTTCGATCATTGGGGCCAAACGGGGGTCTTCCAAGGTATCTACAACAACTGCTCCCTCCTCCAAGTTGGCCCAAAGGCAGTTATCTACAGCTTGGCGGACAAAAATTCCTTTACCAATTTCTAGAATCCGATTCTCTACAAATTCGCCGATGGGTATCGTCATTTTGTTCTCCCCTTCTTGCTTAAGATAGTCCGAATCAAAGAGCTTCTCCCATTACTACCAAAGGATTTATCCGTTGCTTTCTTCCGGGAGGTGATACATTTCCCCTGTTTGGGGGTTTACAAAGGGAGTAAAAGGAGGGAGGAGGAGATTTCCCTGCTCGTCCCAATGTAGGCTTAAGGGGGTTAATCGCTCAAAGTCGCACCAAGCGTGTTGGATCACATGGTCTCCTCCTCCCATCAAGAATTCAAAGACTCTTCGGTGTCGCCCGGTAGGGGAGGGATGACGTTCTTCTAGGCAGACCACGCTGAAATTATTATTGAACTTCACTCGGCCTACCCAACCCACCCAATCGTCAATTCGCCAGGGGGTGGAAGCCACTCCTTCATAAAGGAGGGGTTCTGCGAAGGGGTCTAAAGGGTTGAGCTCCAGGGTTAAACGAAGTTCATACTTCCATAAGGGCACCTGGGGATGAGGTTCAGTGGGTTGTAGCCAGCGAGGGAGATCTTTGGGATCCACCCGTTGAGTGGTATGGATGACGTTCATCGCTACTAAAAGGACCTCTTTCTTTCCGGTGACAGGGTTTTCCACCTCCATCTCTTCGACGCCGCGTTGAGAACTGCCTCCAATCCAAGCGAAGCGGTCCTCAGAGATCAGATAGGGTTTAAAGCGCCACCGTTCCCCGTCGTGCATAAGGGGGATAGCGACAATCCGGAGGGTACTGGGATCGAGAGCGACTCGGCCAATCCAGGAGGGATCAGGGTTTTGGTATCGCCCTTGATAGAGGGGAGCATTGAGGAAATGGTAACCTCCTTTTTTAGAGCGAAACTCCCACAGGTCTACCTCCCGGATCTCATTGCCAAACAGGATTTTTTGCCGCATCCGGCTAGCGTCTTTCACGGTAGCTCGGGGATCGGTGTAAACCTCCGGGGGAAGCCCCCATTTCAGCAACATCTCCCGATTTTCCGGAATCAAAAGAGGATGTACTGGGTCAATGATAAAGAGAGAACAAGGAGGTTCGGCAGGCGCAGAAGGAGGCTCTTGATTTTCAAAAGTCTCAAAAATAACCCGGGCGTGTTTTGCTTCAATACGCTCCCAAAGCTCTTCAGGAACCGGTTGAAGAACCTCTTTTGAAGGAACCTCCTCCAGGTAGCTGAGTAACCGCTCTGCGTCTATAGTAGTAGTCTCCAAGATAGGGATAAGATCATCACCGGCTACGGTATAGGTAAGGTGGATCTTATAGCGGCCATCGTGGTCTTTGAAGAGATCTAAGCGAGCGTCCTCTAGATTAGCCCAACGGGCGGGAGGTTCTTCAATAGAACGGGGCTGGTGGTTAAGAGGGCATTGGCGTAATTCTCGAATGGAGGGGTGGATACAAGTAGGAACCAGGGATCGGCGGAGGGCTTGATCCCCTTTAAAAGTAACAAGAATCAGGCTATTCACCCCATCCCTTCCCACCGCTCGGACTAATGCCAGGTTGATTTTCCGAGGTTTATAATGAGTGAACCCTGGGTTCAGGACATGGGCCGACATAATATCCATACTCGCCACGTCCCGAAGCAAGCTCTTCAGACGCAAGCGCAGATCTTCGAGAGATTCCCCTTCCCTCGCAAATCGGCTTAAAGAGGGGTGTTCCGGAGAGAGGGGGTTCCAAAGGAGGTCAATCACCAAATCCAGAACGGGATAAGAAGAGGTCTCCTTTCCTCCATCAGGGAGGTACCGGGCTACCCGATGCTCCTCCCTCCAGGGAACAGTTCGCAAGCGGACATATTGGGTGAGGAGGTCATTCGTTCTAGGATCTACTCTTCCTGCTTTTCCTAGGAGCTTAAGGGTGGCTTCATCCTGTTCAGTGAGCAGACCCTCCCTTCGGAGACGCCACAACAGGGCGGGAGCTAAAAAGTACTCCGAGATCAAGCAGAAGGGGGTCGTCCACTCTTGGGCAATAGAAAGATCTTTCTCCCCTTTTCTTAAGGCCTCGGCAAGATAGAAGCCCGAGCCAACCAGGCGCCCTGGGTCTTTCTCCTCCTCCTCCAACAGTTCAAACAACGCCTCCCGGAGTCTCAGCATCTCTTCATCAGTCCCTGAATACTGGTAGAGTTCAAAGAGGAAATCCTGGAGATAACCAATAGGAGCTCGGTTAGCGAAGAACATCAGAAGGAGGTCCGTTTTTGCCTGTTGCCGAGAGCGTCTCGTCCGGAAGCGGGTAGCATAGCGAGTCCTTACTCGAAGGGTTTTATGGGAGGCGGTGTAAAGAAGCTCTAGCAAGAAGGATTCAGGCATCAGGACCGGCCGGGGAGCCTCCCGAAAGAAGTGAGTTATATCAGGGAGGACCACCTTGTTTCGGGAGAAGTCGGACGTGATTTTGATGAAAGGGCGGAGAGAGAAATCCAGTTCGGAATCATCTTTAATACAGGTAACAAAGGAGGAGATTTCCTCCTCTGAGGAGGTCTCTATCTCCTGAGAAGTCTTAACTTCCATCGCCAAATCCGTTAACTCCCTTTCTAGGATTTTTCCGGTATTAAGGGCCCTCCTTTTCAAAATCTTGTGCCTTTAGTTTCACTAACACTATCTTAGCATAAATTCAAGAAGGGGGGATGGACTCTCTTAAGAGTGTTCCTCCTTTCATCCCTATCCTTTACAGGATCAGATTCAGCAGTTCGATCCCTTGCAATTTGGAGAACGAGGGTGTTATACTAGTTTTAGACCACCGGTTGGAACTGCAGGAGGAGAGAGAAAACCGCCTCCCTGATCCTGCTAGAACGAGGATATCCTTTCGGAGGATCATCACTGGAAGGTCTTATTTTTATTATCTGTCCTTGATGAGACCAGGGAGGCAGAAAGTGAGCGTGACAGCGGCAAAGGAACCTCTTGAAGAGCGGTTCAACCGGGGAGTGCATTACAAAATCGAAGGCCAGTACGATGAAGCCATCGCCGAGTTCCTAGAAGTCCTTAAGGAACAACCGGACCATGCCGAGGCCCATATGCACTTGGGCCTAGTTTATGGTTTCATCGGGCTTTTTGAAGAGTCCTTGGAAGAGCTCCGAAGGGCTGTCGGGTTGAATCCGGATTCGGTTGAGGCCCGGTTGTACCTAGCAAAGACCTATTGTATGTTAGGCAACTTCGACGAGGCCAAAAAAGAGTTTCTTGAAGTTCTTCGGCTGGACCCCGGCAATGCTGAAGCGATGAAACAAATGGCTTTCCTCGAGTAGTTATTAGGGGTCAGCCTCCCTCCCGATCTCCTCCCGGTCTGGCTTTGATCCTTGAGGCCGGGAACTTTTTTGCACCTGAGGATGAGAAAGATGGACCTTTTGCAAGAAATTGCTCATTATCTCATCATTGGTAAACATAAAGAAGTGGAAACCCTCACCCAGAAGGCTCTGGAGGAGGGGATGGATGTGATGACGGTCTTAAACGAAGGCCTGATCGCGGGAATGTCGGTAGTAGGAGATAAGTTCAGAAAGGGGGAGTACTTTGTTCCCGAGGTTCTGCTCTCGGCCCGGGCGATGAAAGCGGGGATGGCCGTCCTCCGCCCCCTTTTAACCGAGACCGGAGCGAAACCGATCGGCAAAGTGGTTCTAGGTACTGTCCGAGGGGATCTCCATGATATCGGCAAAAACCTGGTGGGAATGATGATGGAAGGAGCCGGTTTTCAAGTTATAGATTTGGGGGTTCAGGTCAAACCGGAAAAGTTTGTGCAGGCGGTTATCGAGCATCAACCCCAAATCGTAGGGATGTCCGCTCTGCTCACCACCACAATGCCCGCAATGGCAGATACTATTAAGGCTTTCCTTGAGGCTGGTATCCGGGATCGAGTGATTGTAATGGTGGGAGGAGCTCCGGTAACCCAGGAGTATGCGGACGAGATTGGTGCGGACGGCTATGCTCCTGACGCCGCCTCTGCTGTAGAAAAAGCGAAGGAGTTGCTCGGTGTCTAATGGGCTTCGGTGGCTTCAGCATCCCTTTTTGATCCTCCTTATTGCCCTCCTCTTCGGTTCCTTTGGCCAGATTGCTCTCAAAGCGGGGATGAGTAACGCTCCCAAAGCGGGAAATCCCCTGGGAGTACTGCGCATTATCTTTACCCAGCCTTATGTACTCCTAGGGCTGGCCTGCTATGCCTCCAGCACTCTCTTCTACCTCTACGTCATCCAAAGGGCCGATTTAAGCCTGATTTACCCGATGGTAAGCATCAGCTATGTTCTCGTTACCTTCCTCTCCTGGGCACTTCTGGGGGAGAGGGTTTCTCTTTACCGTTTGATTGGGTTAATCTTCATCGTGATCGGAGTATCAGTGCTTGCCATTGCAGGCAACGGAACCCACTCCGCGGGTGCTAAATCCTCTTCCTTTCAAACCGCTAAAGGAGGTCCTGTACGCTCTCCCGAAACCGCTACCAAGACTTCCTCTCCCTTCTCTCGCTAGTTCTGGTTCCTCTCCTCTGGCTTTGGCGCCCTCTCTTTGGGGGTTACTCTTTTCTTCCCCTCCCTCTCCTCAAAGTTCTTGCCCCTTGGGGTCGACCCAGCCCCGACATTACTTGGAATCCCTTACAGTGGGATGCGATCGGGTTCTTCTATCCCGCTCGAATCCTGCTGAAGGAATCCCCCCTTCTGGCTTTCTGGAACCCCTACTCCTTTTGTGGCACCCCCTTTTTAGCGGATGTGCAGTCTGCAGTACTCTATCCTTTTAATCAGCTCTTCTTCCGATTCCTTCCTGTCCAACGGGCCTTTGGATGGAGCGCCTTTTTTCATCTTATTCTCGCAGGCCTCTTCTGTTATGGTTGGCTCCGCGCCATCAGATTATCCCCTTTCAGCGCTCTCCTCGGTGCCCTCTCCTTCCAGCTAGGCGGATGGACCGTCGCCTGGCTCCACCTTCCTAACTTCTTAAATACCGCAGTGTGGGGCCTGGCTGTCCTCTGGGTAGAGAAGTCCGCTTTCGCCCGGAGCTGGAAGACCCTAGGAAGCAGTTTATCCTTTGGCATGATGTTTCTCGCAGGGCATCTGCAAATCGCTTTTTACACCACGCTGGCGGTCTTCTTATACCTCCTTTTGGCAACCTTCTTTGAAGGAACAAAGTCCAATCCTTCTTTTCGGTCCAGGTTTGTTTCGATTGGCTACTCTCTCCTGAGTTTCTTCTGTGGTCTCTTACTGGCTAGCGTTCTTCTTCAACCCGCCTATGAGCTATCTCTCCTCTCCCCGCGTCAACCCGTGGCGACTTGGGACAGCTACCGTGCTTTTCTCCGTTTGAGCTATCCTTGGCACCAACTAGTCCGTTTCTGGCTCCCTAATTTTTTAGGAAACCCCTCTCGAGGACTCTACTGGGGACCTGGGGAGTACTCCGAGCTTTGCTCAGGACTTCCAGCACCGGCTTGGGGGTTATTCTTTTGTGGATTCCTCTCCTGGAGGAGGGAACCGCGAGTTAAGGCCCCCTTGATCACCGCAGTTTTCGGCCTCCTCCTCGCTCTAGGGACCTTGCTAAATGCACCTTTTTATTTCCTCCTCCCTGGCTTCTCTAGGTTCGGATCGCCCAGCCGGGCGGTCGTCATCTTCTCCTTAATGGCTCCCCTGATAGTTGCTTTAGGCTTTGAGACTCTAAGCCAGAGACCTTCTCCTCGCCAGGTAGTTTCGGCCCTTTTCGTTACCCTTCTCTCCCCTCTTCTCGGTATTACCTTGGCCCTTCCATCGCTTGTCCCAAGGGTCCCTTTGATCCTCCTGCTCGCCCCCTGTTTACAATATCTGCTTTTTGCTTTTCTCGGTTTTGTAGGTGTTCTCTTCCGTAGGGGTGCTGAAGTCCTCTTCTATGTTTTAATACTCTGCGCCTTTTTAGGAGATGCAGGGTTAAATTGGTACGATTACAACCTCATCGGCCCAGAGAAGGAGCTTCGGAGGACACCGGCTCTGATTCGGTATCTTCAGCATCACTTAGATAACGGACGTATTCTTGCTTACAATCCTCATTGGCCCTTACGCGGAATTCCCCGGGCAATCCTCCCCCCCAACACCGCTTTGATCTATCGCCTTCCGGATGTCCAAGGTTATAACTCCCTCTACTCTAAAGAATATAAGGAGACCCTCTCCCGTTGGCAGGGGAAAGATGTAAGCCCTCTTACTAACGGTAATCTGATTATGCCAACCGGTTTAACTTCTCCGATCCTTAGGAAAACCGCCGTCCAGTTTCTTTTAATCCCTCCGGGCTACCCTCCTCTCCCCTCTTCCCTAGGCTTTAAGGAGGTTTTGAGAGGGCCTGAAGGGAGTCTCTACAAAGTAAATGCATCTCCCCCTATTGCAGAGTTTATTCCTCAGGGAGGAGGGACCCGCATTCCTTTGAAGGTAGTCCGGCAGAAAGGGTTCAACCAAGCGGTACTTAAAGGCTTTAGAGGGCCTGGAAAGGTCCTTTTTCGAGAAACCTATCTACCGGGTTGGAGAGCTTATGCTCTCACCGAGAAGGGAGCTAAACGCTCCTTGGAGATCCGGAGATACGATACGCTTTTTAGACAAGTGGAGGTTCGGGAGGGGGATAAAGAGGTTCTCTTTGAATATGAGCCTCCGGGATGGAAGCGGGGTTTAGGGCTAAGTTTACTTGGGCTTCTTCTCACTTTGGCTTTGGCTCTAGGCTTTAGGGAGAGAAAGCCCTCTCCCGAGGCTAACTTACGATCGCAAGGTTCTAGTATCTAGCCTCCGAGGGAGTTGGGGGAAGCTTCGTGATTTCGCTCAAGAGCATCCAGGAGTTCTTCAGCGATCTCAGCGAGCTCGGGAGGGCCTTCGGTGAGGACGAGGAGGGCGTCCTCATGAGGTCTTTGGGCGAGCTCCTCGATATATTTACCCAGCGTTTGAACCACCAGGTTTTGGATTCGTCGGGATCGGCAGTAATGGTAGAGAAAAACCAGGCCGTCGAAATCTCTCCGGCGCTCAATCAAGGGTATCCTCTCTCCAAGGCGGCGAAGGGCGCGGAAACTCGCATGGGCATTGGGGGTAAAATCGTATCGAGCTACCCGGAAGAGGGCCTCTAAGGCGCCTTCCACTTCTTGATCAGCCAGCTGAGCCAAACGGTCAACCGCAAGAATCTGCACCTCATCATAGAGAGGGTCTGTTCCCGACTCGGCCCCAAATTGGCTCTTAAACTCCTCCGAGAGTTCCGGTCTTCCCTTTACAGCATTCAGGAGGGGGGGTCTACTGAACAGAGCTACCGCCTCAAGTTGAGGGACGGCCTTAAGCCGGTAGAGGATGTCCACGGCGTTCTTACGGGTGATCAGATGAGGAGAGTGCTCCGCAACTCGGGCCAAGTGATCGAGAGCACCCAAAATCTCCAGCTCTTGTAAAGCGATTTGACGATCCTCCGATCGGGAGGCGATCATCGCTTGATGGAGATAATAATAGGCTCCCTCGCTTTGAATCAGTTTCTCTTGTCGGAGTCGGGCACGCCTCAAAGCAGCCCCAACCGGGACCGACCTTCCAGTGCGGATCTGGTCTACCCTCTCCCAGGAGGGCTCGGGGATCTCTTCAGCTTCAGGGAGATTCTGGGCGATCTCTTCGACTTCTCGAGCAACATCGGAGAGAATGTCTCCGGTAACGGTTTCAGGAACTCCGGGATCTAAACCCGCAAAACGCTCTTCAGGAGGGGAGTGCCGCCAATGGAGGTCGGAGGCATCTAAACCGAGCTCCTCCAGCATTTTTTGCAGTTGCTCGAGGGAGTCTGCTTCAAACTGGAAGTAATCGTCTCGTGCAGTGTGATCCTCTTCAGGTTCCAAGGTCCCCTCCCTCACCGGATAATTCGGAGGATGGCTTGTGTCACTGCTTGGGGGTTATGGCGAACCACATTGGTTTCACTCATAAAGTTGCCCGTTATTACACGATAACCCATTTGTCGAATTTTGTCTATATCCGGTTGAACCCAGCAGGCTCCCTCTTGAGCATAGCGATTGAGAACTTCCTCACTTGGCTTTTGGGTGTTAACCAAGACGTAATCAAAGAGTTTCTTCCCTGTATGCTCAATCAGCACTTTAAGATGGTCACTGGCAGTAAAGTGATCCGTTTCCCCCGGCTGGGTCATCACATTACATATGTAGACCCGGATCGCCTCGGTCTCCTCCAGGGCTTCGGCGATTTCGGGAAGGAGCAGGTTGGGCAGAACACTGGTGTACAAGCTTCCTGGCCCCACAACAACAACAGCAGCCCGGTAGATCGCTTCTACTGCTTCGGGGAGAGCGCGAGCCTCCTCCGGTTCTAAGTAGAGACGCTGAATAGGAGACCGCTTAGCGGATTCTACAATGGCGGTTTCTCCACAAACCTTGCGACCGTCCTGAAGCTCGGCCAGTAGCCAGACGCGATCAAGGGTGGAGGGCAGAACACGCCCCCGAATGGCCAGAACCCGGCTGGTCTCCCGGATAGCGAGCTCAAAGTCTCCCATAATTTGGGACAAAGCGGTGAGAAAAAGGTTCCCAAAGCTATGCCCGTTTAATCCCCCTTCTCGGTCACCCCTAAAGCGATATTGGAGGAGTTGGGTCATTAGCGGTTCCGCATCCGCTAAAGCAGTAAGGCAGTTGCGGATGTCCCCAGGGGGAAGAATGTTGTACTCCCTCATTAAACGACCGGAGCTTCCACCATCGTCAGTAACAGTGACGATGGCAGTGATGTTACTTGTTACTTCCTTTAGGCCTCGGAGGATAGTAGACAAGCCCGTTCCTCCTCCTAAGGCGGTGATGCGCTCCCCTTGAGCAAGACAACGCCGCTGGTAGAGAAGGTCGGCGATAGGAGTTTGGCTATGGGGGTTAATAGCACTGGTAATGGAGTGAACAATTTGCCGAATACCGACAAAGATGGCAGTTACCCCTCCGCTAATCAAACACAGCCCCGCAGCACGAGGGAAACCAGGTAGGAATTGTCCTGTTGCAGAGTAAACCAAATCTCCAAAACGATCAAGGATGAAGAGAACGTCCCGACCCAGAAAGAGAACAATGCCAAAAGCATTGAATAAAACGCCCGCTAGGACGAGGAGAAGCCATCGTTTGACCCTCATCCCTGGATAGAACCATTTAAGAAAGCTGGCTAAGCGTCGCATTCTGTTCCACGGTGGAGATCTCGGTGAATAATAAGGACCTGGTATCCTTGTTCCCGAAGGAAATGCCTGAGAGCCTCGGCCACCCACACCGAGCGATGCCGACCTCCTGTACAGCCGATGGCGATCGTGAGATAAGCCTTTCCTTCTTCAACATACCGGGGCAAGCTGAAACTGATAAGGTGAAAAAGGAGCTGGAGGTACTCCTCACAAGCAGGGTCCGCCCTCAACCAGCGGTCAACCTCAGGGTGAGTGCCATCTAATGCTTTCAACTCGGGGATCCAATGAGGATTGGGAAGATGGCGGACATCAAAGACCAAGTCGGCATCGAGGGGCAATCCATACTTGAAACCGAAAGAGTAGATGGCGATTGCCGGCCCTGGGTCCCACTCCGCTTCAAAGGTCTGCGAGATGATTTCCCGAAGGTCCATCGGGCGGAGGTTGGTGGTATCAATAATCTTGTCCGCTCGCTCTCTCACAGGTTCTAGAAGCTGCCGTTCTTTAGAGATGCTTTCCAGAACCGTGCGTTGGGAGGGGAACAAAGGATGTTTGCGCCGAGTCTCCTTGAAACGCCGAATCAGCACCTCGTTACTGGCGTCGAGATAAAGAATGAAGGTACGGGCGCCAACCTTTCTTATGTCTTGGAGTACTCCGATAAGGGAGTCAAAGAAGACTCCTGCCCGGAGATCAATCACACAAGCCACTTTCCTCACCTGATTGTGTTGCTGGCAGAGTTCAGCGAAGGAGAGGAGCAAGGGCGGAGGAATATTATCTACACAGAACCACCCCATATCCTCGAATCGGCGGAGGGCAGTAGTTCGGCCCGACCCGGACATTCCGGTGATGATCACAATCTCCATAAGGTCTCCCTCACCAGAGCTTTCTTCCTCAACTTTTTGCCCTTTCCTGCTTGGCAGCAGGCCCCCCTCTCGATTGAGAGTTTATTATTCCCTACTACCACTTCCGAGTAACCCCTTTTTCCTAATCATCTTCGACGAATTGGCTGAGAAGCCCGCTTATAATCCCCATAACGATGGAGCCGAAGAGGGCCGACCAAAACCCTCCTACTTTAAACCCAAAGTTCAAGCTCCCAACCAACCAGAAAAGGAGGGCATTAACCACTAATCCGAAGAGACCAAAGGTCAGACAGTTCAAAGGCATTGCAAAGAATAACACAATGGGGCGAATCACAGCATTGACCACCGCTAAAGCAACAACCGCAACAAAGCTGGAAAGGATTCCCGTGATCTCAATCTTTAGCCCGATTAACTTTGCTAACCAAGCAGTAATATAAAGCGCTACAACACTGACCAACCAGCGAATGAGAATCCCCTTCACTGTGTTGTTTACACCTCCTCGGGTGAGGCTAGAATAGTGTGGCCCTTAGGGTGCCTATCGGTGGGGAGAGGAGAAGACGGGTTCAACACCTGCCTCTCCAGACGGAGGAGCCTTTCCTTCCATTCAATGCCCGGCCCAAATCCCCTTAAGTCTCCTTGAGACCCAATCACCCGGTGGCAGGGGATGACAAGGGGAATCGGGTTGCTCGCTAAGGCTCTACCTACAGCCCGGGCCGACCGGGGGTATCCCAAAGCCTCCGCTACCTGTCGGTAACTCCTTACCTCTCCATAGGGGATCTGCTGGGTGTAATTTAAGACCGCCTGGGTGAAAGGGGAAAGTCGGCTCAGATCCACCGGAATCTCTCGGAAGCTCTCTCTCTGACCCTGGAGGTAGCGATTCAGCGCTTTAGAAAGGAGCTCCGCCCATGGAGGCAGAAAGGAGGGTTCTGATAGGGGACTTTGGGGTTTAGGGAAGCCTAATTCCCATAGCTTCCCATCACTGGTGGCTGTCGCTGACCACCAACCTAAAGGAGAGGGGATAAAGGCTCTTTCGAGAGAGGGTGGCCCTTGAGAATAGACCTCTTTACCCATTTTTGCGAACTCCTTGTGTGGGGCTATTATCATTGTTAAAATTGAACCCTAGTGGAATTTAAACGGTGTAGGGGCTACTATAATTATGGCATAAACTTTGTATAACCTGCCAGGTTGCTCCCTGTGTGAGTTGAGGTGAACTGTTCTCTAGAATGGGGTAGTCGCCAGCTTTAGCCCGCGTAACATCACCGGTTTCCCTGCCTCCTTAACAGGGGAGGGAATGACCGCGGGATAAGAAACGATAAACGTTAAGGAACCCAAAGCAATGGGTGGAGTCGTCTCATAGTGGGGATGAGCAAAATGAACAAAAGGGGAATCCAAAACCAGCAGAGATTAGCCTTGTACTCTCTCCTCTCCCTTTGGAGGGTTCCCCAGATTCTATGCCTCCTTTGTTGCCTCCTCACCTCCGTCGCTTGGGCTAAAACAACAGAGGAAGAACGGCGGATCGGTAAAGAAGTCGCCGAAGAGGTCGCCAAACAATTCAAGTTTGTTAAAGACCCCCTCTTGGTGGAGAGAGTGGAAAAAATCGGTAAAATCGTGGCTAAGGCCTCTGAGGAGACGGATATTGACTACACCTTCAACATCATTGACTCCCCGGATGTGAACGCTTTCTCTCTGCCAGCAGGATATATTTACATCTACAAAGGGCTAATGGATCGAGTCGAGTCGGATGATGAGCTGGCAGGGGTTATTGCCCACGAAATGGCCCACTCCGCTCACCACCATGTTTTAAAGCTTCTCCGAAAACAGAAAAAGTTTGACTTAACCACTTTAGGTTTAATCTTAGTAGGGGCTGCTACGGGTATAGATATTACCCAGCCCGCTTTGGCTAGTCAGCTCATCTCTATGGCGAAGATGTCGCAGTACAGCGTGGATATGGAGAAGGAGGCAGATCGCTCTGCGGTGCAATACCTCCTGAAGACCCCTTATTCCCCAGTGGGGGTGCTTACTTTTATGGAACGATTGGCCCGGGAGGAAGCTTGGTCTGGAACCGCTAATATTGACTGGGGGATCTATCGTACCCACCCTCCCAGTGCCGAGCGCGTGAAGGCATTGACTCAACAGCTCCAACGGTTGGGGATCCCTATTGACCGCCGCCGAGTGGTTCGCTCAATGCAGGTTCTCGTCCGAGAGAAGAAAGTGGGAGATCAGGTGGTGGGAGAGCTCATCCTAGGAGGGCAGAGTTTGATCTTGGTAGCAGGTGACAACGACCGCTCCGGTGTCAGCAGGGCCGAAGTCATCGCTAAACACCTTAATACTATTCTGGATGACCACGTTACTTTTCAAGATGTGCGTCTTGGGCCGGATCAGAAATCGGTGATGGTCAAAAAGGAGATTGTATGGGTGATTCTCGAATCGGATGCTAAGGTCAACGGTTTAAGTTTGGGTGGCACTGCAGAACTGTTTAAAAAGAACCTACAAACCGCTTTATGGAAAGAGTACCTTCAGCGGATGTACTAGACCCCCTCCTCCCCCGGTTTTCCTGGTTGAAGCTGGCTTAAGCGAGAACTCAGAGCGAAGAAAGGTAATAGGAGGCAATGACCCATCGAGAGAGAGTATTAACCGCTTTAAACCATTGTGAACCCGACTATGTACCCTTAGCCTTGTGGGGCTCTGCTTATGGAATCATAGATGGACCTTATAACCGCTTGCGTAAATACCTCGGTTTTGAACGCACTGTTCCCCCTTTCCGCCGGCGAAAAGGCCACACTGTGAACTATATGGATGACCGAGTTCTGGAGGCTTTGGATGTAGATGTTCGCTATGTGTGGCTGGGAAGCACGGATATCAACTCCCCTCTAAGGGGCAAAGGCCCGGACCTTTTGGGTGTGGTTTGGGATAAAAGTGGTTACCAGATTTATCCCGTAGGGTTTCCCTTGCAGGGGAAAACCGCCGAGGAGATTGCGGAATATCCCTTCCCTCCTGCAGAAACTCTCATCCGGGCCGAGGAGCTGGTAAACCGAGCTCAATACCTCTATAACCATACCGATTATGCGGTCATTGCCCGAGCCCCTAATTCCTACGGTCTTTTTGACCAGGCCTCTTACTTAAGGGGGATTGAAGACTTTTTTATGGATTTGCTCGCCAATCCGGAAGTCACGGAGATACTCCTAGATAAGGTGACCCAGTTTTTGTTGGACCTTTTTACCCTCTACTTGGATTTGGCAGGCAAATATGTTCATATTATGGAGCTTCCCGGGGATGATTATGCTGGTACCGCTGGACCAATGATGAACCCCGACCTTTTTGATCGGTACTTCAAGCCCCGCTGGAAGAAAATTGTAGATTTAATTAAGCAGTACAACCCCGAGATGAAAGTGGTCTTCCATTGTGATGGAGATGTCACTCCCTTTTTGCCTAAGTTTATAGAGATTGGGTGTGATATTCACCATCCCTTAGAGCAAGTACCGAACCTAGATATGGATTTTGTTAAGCGGGAGTATGGGAATCGGCTGACCATCCTGGGAGGGTTAGACATTAAGGGAGGTTTGCGGAAGGGGTTCAAGGAAGTGGAGGAGGCAGTCCGAAAGCCGATCCGTCACCTAGCCCCCGGAGGAGGCTTCATCCTCGCTCCGGCCAATCACGTACAGATTGACATCCCTCCGGAGAACCTCGTTTACGCCTATCGGTACGCGAGAAAAGTGGGGAAATATCCCATTCAGGTTTAGGGACTAGAAACCTCTGAGGGAATAGGGAGTAAGATGAGGAAGCAAGCTCCTTTTCCCTCCTCACCAACCTCTGCAATAGCTCCTCCGTGGGCTTCTACAATTCCCTTAACAATCGAAAGTCCTAAGCCCATTCCCTTAGCCCGGGTAGTAAAGAAAGGCGTAAAGATCTTGGTCTTGTTCTCCTTCGGAATCCCAGGCCCGTGATCCTCCAGCTCGATCTTCACAAAACCACCCTTTCTCCTCAAGAGGGGGAAAGAACTCAGCTCTTTCTCCCCGGCGAGGCCCGTTCGGAGGCGCAAATACCCCCTTCCCTCTTGATGGGTCACTGAGTTTTCAATCAACTCCGTTAACGCCCGTAACAACTTACCGGGGTCGGCATAGATAGGAGGAAGCCCCTCTGCAAGGTCTAGGTGGATCTCCAGGTGGCAGTCGCACGGGATGCCCTCGTCCACAGCTTGTTTGACCACAGCGTTTACCTCTACGAGTTCCCGAGATAGGTGGGTGGCCAGAACAAAGTCCCGGAATTCTTGTAAAATTTGTTCTAAACGTTCAATGCCTCGTTTGAGACCATTGATCAGCTCCCTGATCTCTAGGGGATCCAGCTTGGAATGGTTTATGAGATATTCTAGCTCATTGATATACCCTCGAAGGGCGAAAACTCGGTTACCGATCATATGGGCGGAACGGGCGGAGAGCTCTCCCCAGGCGGCCATTCGCTCACTTTGAACTAACCGCTGGAGTAATTTGGCGCTTTCTATAGCGACTCCAATTTGGTTAGCCAGGGTCATCAAAAGGCCTTCATCTTCATCGGTGAATTCGTGGTGATAGTAGAGAGAGGCCCGTTTTCGCCGGACGACCCTCAACACCCCGAGCACTTTGGACATACCGAAGACCGGCACCCCCAGGTAGGCTCCTAGCTCCCCTGTGGGAAACTCAGAGTAAATCCCCTTCCACCGGGGATCTGTCCTCGGATCTCCCGTGCGGGCCGGTTTCCCATTTTCCAGAACCCAACCGGTTAGGCCCTGGCCGGGTAGATAGGAAGCTTGGCCTATTTGCTGAGCAAGAGAACCCTTTGAGGCTCTCAGCACCATCTTAGAGCCAGTTTCATCTAAGAGGAACAGGGAACAGTCGTCGGCTCGGAGTACCTGAGCTGCTGTTTGCACTACTTTGTTCATTAGGGCATCCGGGTCAGTGGAGAGGGCGAGTTCATTGCCCACTTCTAAAAGGGCTCTTTCCCGGGTTTGATAATCGGCCATTGAGAGAGTCATCGCCGCTTGAGCAGCGAGGGCATTCAGGTAGGTAACATCCTTTCCGTTAAAGGCATTATAACGGTCACTCTCAATATTCATAATGCCAATAACTCGGCGGAAGGAGTCCTTTAAAGGGACAGCCACCTCACTGCGCACATCATCAAAATATTTCAAATAATAAGGGTCTTGAGTAACGTCTCCTGTAAGATAGGGTTGCCCGCTGGCGGCGACATAGGCAGTAATCCCTTTTCCTTCTTGCTGTCCGATGCGGAGGCGACGTTGGCGTTTCTCCTCATCCCACCCTTCTCCAGCACAAAACTGGACTACCAATTCTCCGGTGTCGGAATCCACCAAAGCGATAAAGCCGCGGGTGCCCCGAACGGTGGTTAAAGCTTCTTCAAGAATCTGTTGGAGGCGCTCTTTGCAGCGCTCTTCCGCTACTTCGAGGAGGGAATGCGGGTAGGGTTCGGAACGATCCATCTCACTTTCCTACACTTTTGCAAGAACGAGAGTTCTCCTGATCAAGAGGAGGTTCCAGGAGGGCGGTCGCAACAGCGTATTCTTTACAATGAGAAATGCTGATGACAACCCGGCGACCCTTTGCTAATTCTTGGGCCCGGCCGTAGAGCTGGACGTAAGGTTTCCCCGAAGGTTCATTAAGGATCTCGATTTCCTTCCAGCTCACTCGCTGGCCAAGGCATTTGACTACCGCCTCCTTAGCCGCCCAGCGTCCTGCTAGTTCTTCCCAAGGTTGTTTCCGGGATAGGCATCGTTCTAATTCGGCGGGGGTGAAAACGCGCTGGAGAAAACGCTGGTTCTGAGCAGCCTGAGCAATGCGAGCAATCTCGATGATGTCAACCCCTACTTCGCGCATAAGGTTAGGAAGCTACTCTTCCCCTTTCTCCTCAGCTAGCCGGATAAAGAACCGGTGAAGCCGGCGGTCAGGGGTGAGCTCTGGATGAAAAGCGCTAGCCAGGCACCTTCCTTCTCGAACGAGAACGATGCCCTCCTCCACCCAAGCCATTGCCTCTACTGAAGGAGCTATTTGGGTGACGACCGGTGCCCGAATGAAAACCGCTCTTAGGGGAGGGTCACCTAGGGCAGGGATGACCAGATCGGTTTCAAAGGAGTTGACCTGGCGGCCAAAGGCGTTTCGGCGAACGGTAATGTTCATCAGTCCCAGGCGAGGTTGAGAGCTCCCTTCAATCTCTTTGGCCAGGAGAATCATTCCTGTACAAGTTCCGTAAAGGGCCATCCCCTGGAAGTAAGCCTCTTTAATCGCCTCGTCTAAGCCCCATCGGGTAAGCAGAGTTCCTACAGTTGTGCTCTCCCCTCCAGGGATAATCAGCCCCCTCAAGCCTTTTAAGTCTTCAGGCAGGCGTACCGGGATGCCCTCGACACCGCATTCCTCCAGGGCTTGAAGGTGTTCCCGAAAATCTCCTTGAAGGGCCAGCACTCCAAACTTTTTCCGGGTATCCACCATACCCCGTTTACCATCCCCGAGGAGCTAAAAGCTCCTCTTCTTTAAGAGTTCGGAGGTCAATACCGGGCATCGGTTCGCCTAGCCCTTCGGAAATTTGCGCTAAAATGTCTGGGCGGTCGTAATAAGTAACCGCATCGACAATGGCTTTTGCTCGGGCTCGGGGGTTACTCGATTTAAAGATCCCGGAGCCAACAAACACCGCCTCTGCTCCTAACTGCATCATCAGGGCAGCATCCGCCGGAGTAGCAATGCCTCCTGCGCTGAAGTTAGGGACCGGCAGTTTTCCTGTTTCATGGATTTCCAGGACCAGCTCATAGGGGGCGCCGAGACGCTTAGCTTCGGCCATCAGTTCATCTCGCCTTAAGGCTTGAATCCGACGGATTCCACTTTGAACAGCACGCATATGCCGAACTGCTTCTACCACATTTCCTGTTCCCGCTTCTCCTTTGGTACGGATCATTGCAGCGCCCTCGGCGATCCGGCGTAAGGCTTCCCCTAAATCTCGGCATCCGCAGACAAAAGGCACTTTAAAAGCGTGCTTGTCTATATGGTTCTCTTCATCCGCAGGAGTTAAAACTTCACTTTCATCGATAAAGTCTACTCCCAAGGCTTCCAAGATTTGAGCCTCTACAAAATGGCCGATCCGGCATTTTGCCATCACCGGGATAGAAACCGCCTCCATAATCTCTTTGATCTTCAGAGGGTCCGCCATTCGAGCCACGCCACCCTGGGCACGAATATCAGCCGGCACCCGTTCTAGAGCCATCACTGCAACCGCACCTGCTTCTTCTGCAATCTTCGCCTGCTCTGCGTTCGTAACGTCCATAATGACGCCCCCCCGAAGCATCTCCGCCAAACCGACTTTAGTTCGCCAGGTAGATTTTAATACTTGGTAGTCTGCCATTGAGGTTCCTCCTTGCCTGAGAAAAAGGAGACTCAGCCTTGAGAGTTTTAGCCCTTTGCCGATAGGCATTCCCGCCCGGCGGCCTTCCCTAGGATAGGGGAAAACATCCCTCGGAAATTCTACCATAAAAAGAGGGAGGAGGCTAGGATAACCCTTGCCCTTTCATCGGACTAACTCGGGTTTGGGTTGGCGAATAGGCATGACCCAAGAGGATGTTGCTAGAAGGCTTGAGGTTGTAAATCAATCCATCTCTATGATAGAATCCAGTAAGAGAACCCCAAGCCTAGAAGTCCTTGTTTAAAGAAGGAGAAGGTGATGGAAGCGCAGAATGATTCCGGGGAACCCCAAGCCTAGAGGTCCTTGTTAAAGCCTCTCATGCCTTCCACACTGCCTAAACTTTTTAATCGCTGGCAAAGAACTTGGTCTTTCAGAAATCTTAGAGCAGGAATTCATAGAGCTTTCTCATGATGCACTCTTAGAAGAGCTAACCGAAGAGCACCCTATCCTGGCTCCAGTGTACCCAGACCCTTCGGTTGAGGCTTTAAGCAACCATAAACTCCCATAGGAGTTTACTGAGGAAGGGCAAACTCTGAAAAAAGAAGAAGTCTTGGATAAGGAATAGAGACCCAAGGAATCCGTCTTAAGCTAAAAGAAAGCAGAAGGAGTAGGGCCTTTATTTTCTTTATTTTTTAGTAAAAAGGCGCTTTTACGCCCTATTCATTACCGGCTTGCAAGGGAAGATAAGGTAACAAAGGATCAGTAAAGGATATTTGGGAATGATTTTAAACTCACGTTTATCCATTAAGAATAAAGGCAATTTAAGTTGTCAGTTACCGGTTGATTACAGAAGAGGATTTATCTCAATGATTAAGGGTGCAGTAGAGAGCGGGTCCCCTACACTCTTTTCTCTGCTTTTTGAAAAGAGAACAGTAAAACCCTATACCTTCTCAGTTTCTTTTGGAAACAAGGTAAAAATAGAAGGGGAGAATATAAATTTTGAACCTCCCATAGAATTTAAATTCGGCACCCATCAGCTGGATATTCTCACTATGGTTTATAACCACCTTGTGGGCAAAAAGGAGTTCTCTATTTATAACCTTCTCTTTACAGTAGAAAACATTAACATTTCCAGGCCAAGAAAAATTGAAAAGGACCACGTTGTATTGAGAACCTTATCTCCTATACTCATAAGAAGCCACACCAATGAAAGGTACTACCTCTGCCCTCAATGTATTAACTTTAATGGTGATAGTGATTTTGAAGAAGCCTTTAAGTTCAACCTGGATGAGATTGTAAAACACCTTAGCGACTTAGATGAAGTTGAAAGCTTTGAGTTTAAACCCATTGAATTAAGAAGGCTCGTTATAAAACATATGGGTCTAAAGATTCCGGGGTTTGTTGGTACTTTTTCCATGAAGGCTAATCCAGAGGTCTTAAACCTCATCAACCAAGTTGGTCTTGGTTCAAGACGAAGCCAAGGATTTGGAATGGTGGAGGTTATAAGGGAGATATGAATGAAGAGAAGAGAGATGCAATAACACTCTATCCCTCAAACTGGCTTTATAACGCAGGAGTGGTGGGGTTATTGAGGGTGTTGGAAAA
>CAYSAW010000001.1:0-7884 GCA_964429225.1 uncultured bacterium | reverse complement strand
TGGACAGGAATGAATATTGAAGTCGTAAGCAGACATAGTGGAAAAATTGAATTCTTCAGCTTACCTTACGAAGTTATCCAACTCCTTGTAGACCGCAATATTGCCTCACTACTGAGTCAG
This sequence comes from uncultured bacterium, assembly GCA_964429225.1. Classification (GTDB taxonomy): domain Bacteria; phylum Armatimonadota; class DTGP01; order DTGP01; family CAYSAW01; genus CAYSAW01. The sequence goes on along the minus strand of CAYSAW010000001.1, from coordinate 7,764 downwards.
ATAGGAGAGTTTACTGTTTTGAACCTTATACTCAATCAAGATTTCTCTCGCCTTCTTGAGTTCGGCTACAGCCTCCTACGCATCGGACTTAAACCACAAGGAGATCGAGGGAAATCCGAAAGAGACTTTGTTCATCATCATCTTAGGTTGGAAAATAATCGCAAAAACCCTGCACGGGTAGCAGAACAAATTTTTAAACTTTATGCTTTCATCGAAGAAAAGCAAAAAAGGGGGAAAGACTATGAACCTATCTCCATCGTCTGAAGCCAGTCTAGAACAGAAACTCCAACAACTTGAAGAGCAATTAAAAACGGAACGACCTAGCATTGATCAATTTCACCAAGCTTATCAAGAGCTTAGGAAGTTAAGTCATAAACTTGAGGAGTTGCTTCAGTGGGCATCAGAGCAACACAGAAGCGAGGAAGAGTTTGGGAAGTTATATCGTCAGATAGTTCATTGGAACGCTTCAGAGCTTATTGAGAGCTTAAAGAGAACCGGCTTAGTGTTCAAACAAAATAGAGACCTTAAAGATGCCTTTGATCGTCAGGGGTACCGGATATTGGAGCTTGTGCGTGCTGGTAAGCGGGATGAGGTCTTTCATGCCATCCTGCGTATCTTTGTATCGGTAAACAAGGAGTTTCCGACTCATCTTGTAGAGGCTTTTAAACTTGTTTACTCCGATGAGCTATTCAAGGTTTTTCTTTTTTCGTTTTTAAGTGGTGTTTTAGGAAAAGAGCCAGAAACCGAGTAATAACGGATCGGAGCACAAAGCATAGAGCGGGGAGGATGGAGTATTCCCTTTGCCCCTTGCTTCCTGCTCTACTGAAAGGAGGAAGCTATGAACACTAATGGATTTAAGAATGTAACGGTAACCATCATCTTTGATGGTTCAGCCCTGAATCGCGATGAGAAAATAGGAGGGAACATCCTTTCGATTAAGAAGCTTAGTGTCAACGGTGAGGTCCGCTCCTTTATCGGAAAGCCAGCGATACGACACTATTTGTTTGAGACACTGCACAAGGCTTATCATTGGAACGCTGCGAAAGTATTTCTTGGCCAGAAAAATGTCATTCAGTTCAAGATTCAAGAGGACGACGTGCTGACGTGCCCTGAGCTCGATGCCTTTGGTTATATGTTTACCATCTCCGAAGAAGGGGCTATCACCCGGAAGGCACCCGTTGGTATTACGAAGGCAGTCTCGCTTTCACCCTATGGAGCTGATTTAGCGTTCTATGCCAATCACGATTTAGTTCGAAGAGCCTATCAACAAGGGGAGGAGAAAGCCACGCCGGACCCTTATAACAAAGAAGAACATAGCTCGTTCTTCAAGGTTAGCTTCACGATTGATACTGCGATGTTAGGTATAGACTCGTGGATTCTAAACCAAGAGCCTAAGTATGAATCTGGCAAGCTCATCCTTGAGATTGGAGGCAAATCAAAGAACATCGAATGCAACCAGGTTGGGGAAGAAGAGTACGAGCACATCAATGGAAGGATACAACTAGAACGAATCCAAGACAAAATCATCGTTCGATATGAGATCAAACCAGAGCTAAAGAAAAGACGCATCCAAGACTTGTTAAACAGCATCAAAAACGGCCTCTACGCCCAGTCCAGCGGTGAAGCGAATACGATCGTACCTCTTTTCCTCATAGCCGGCCCTGTAAAAGTCCCGACCCCAATATTCCATCCCTTCATTGACATAAGATGTGAAAACGGTCAGTACAAAGTGATCGGCGTTCAGGATGCGCTCAAAAACTCATGGATAGATGGAAGAGTTTATGTTCAGGATTGTGAGAGGCTAAGGGTAGACGAACATGTAAAAAAAGATGCGAAAATCACTCTTGACTGGAACGAACTATTAAACGGAATAGGAGTATCAACGAAAGATGAAAGCTAAAGACAAACCCTATAGAGTGGATGCCCTCAGACCTCTATTCTGGGAATATGACGGGGTTTCAGTGCAGAATCATCTGACGAGTCCTTTTGTTATTGCGAGGGTTCTCGAGCTTGCAAACCCAGACCAGTGTTTACTATTATCCTCAGCCATCGTGAATCCATTGACCTAGATTTTTTTACCCAAAAGGATTGAGATTTTCCCCGATACAAACACCTAGGGACATTTACAAAACTATGAGTGAGATAAAAGCACTGCGTCTCAGAATCTATCAACCACAGGCACACTACCGTATTCCCTTTACTTACCAGCGGAGGCACACCTACCCCATTCCACCCTACTCTACTGTTATCGGACTCTTATGCAACGTGCTAGGGATAAGGAATCCGAAGGGTGAGGGAGAACCGCATGAGCAAGGCTGTAAGGGGAACGATAGCAACTGTACGTTTTGTAAGTTAAAAAAACTACGAATCTCCATTGCCGGAAGGTTTGAGAGCAAAACAACCGAATACACCTGGTTTCGGAATCTTTCAAAAGACAGCCATATCAATAGGTTTGGATCTGCAAATATTAGAGAAATCAACGGTCATATAGAACATATAGGCGGTCAAAGTCCTGTTTCGATGGATATTCTCAATGAGGTAGAACTGTTTATATACTTGGTACATGACGACGGAGATTTTTTGACTCAAGTAAAAGACAATTTAGAAAACCCCACCCAGAGGCTTTACCCTCTTCATCTGGGTAGAGCCGAAGATTGGATAGTTTTCAGAGAGGAACCCACTTTAGTTGACTTACAAGAAAAAATCCCCGACGGAAACTATCGCCACTTCTTCTGGATTCCTGTACATTATGCTCAAAACGGGCAGACACTCGGCTTGCGATATCGAGTGCCGACACTTTATCAATTGACGAATGGTATCAGAAATTTTAAATACGAGGAGGCTTTCTTGAATGATGGGAAAATCATCGGACTGAAAGGTTATTTCGACGAATTTGAGAAAGGCAATGAAAAAATGAGGATGCCGGTATTTTTCTCAAAGGGGCTAGACGATGATGGAACCGAATAGAATCCTGGCTAAAAGTATCAAGAGGCATAAAGATGCAGACGACCAAGAGGAAACTAAGGTTTTCCTGAAGGAGCATACGCGTGATGTATGGGATGCCTTTGAAAATCTTTTAAAAGGTCTTACCGATACCGATAACCCTATTGATGAAACATTAAAACGGGCTATTCAAATTGCCATCCTTTGCCACGATTTTGGTAAAGTTTTGCCTGCCTTTCAGCTAAAAACCCTCAGGAATAATCATTACAAGCCTCCCTATCCTTACCATAACATCCCTCACTCCCTTTTTTCAATTTTTTGGATGAAGGGAGAAAAGATAAAAGAGGTCTTAGGAAAGGATGATATGACGAATTTTATCTATTCTGCTGTAGCATTTCATCACTGGCGTAGAGACTTTGATGAAATCTTAAACTGGAACAACGAAGATTTGTATGAAATTTTAGATAAGCTTTGTAAAGACAGAGAGTTTCAATGCCAATTAGAAGAAAACTTAAAAAACGAATTTGAAGAATTTAAATGTGACTTTAACGCCATCGACTTTATTGAATTTAATAAAGAGTGGGCAATGGGGGTCATCAATGGATTATCCCTAGCAGACTATGTTGCTCCACCCTATAAAAACTATTTTCTGCCAAAACAAGCAGAATTATCTGAAAGGCAAAAAAAGAATTGGATTCTCATTAGCGGTTTGCTAATGCGCTGTGACCACTTTGCTTCATTTTGTGAAGAAGAGAACGAGGACACAAGTGAAATTGAGATCCCAGGCTTAGATAGTAAACTGGAAGAAGAAGTTGCAAAATATATTAAGAGCAAATCACCCGATTCAAAGACCTCGATATGGCAGATGAGTAAAGTAAAAGATTGCAAAGACAAAAATGTTATTCTCATCGCCCCTACTGGTTATGGAAAAACTGAATTGGCCTTTCTCTGGTCAAAGGGAGGTAAACTCTTCTATACCTTGCCTATACGCTCTGCGGTTAATCAAATATTTGAGAGAGCAAAAAGTATCTTTACAGAAGAAAAAACAGGGTTATTGCATTCCGATGCTGATATTTACCTCATGGGGGATGGTGGCGAAACAGAGAGCTTAAGGATTTATGACTTTTCCCGTCAGATTTCCTATCCTGTAATTGTTTCAACCGGTGATCAATTCTTCCCTTACGCTTTAAAACCCCCATCCTATGAGAAGATCTATGCCACTATGTCTTATTCACGTCTTGTGATAGATGAAGTGCAGGCATATAATCCAAAAGCTGCTGCCATTATCGTAAAATTCATCGAAGATACGGTTCGTATGGGAGGAAAATTTCTTCTTATGACAGCTACTTTACCAGAATTTGTAAAAACTAGAATAGAACAAATTGACAAAAATTGCCACCTCATTGATATATACAGCGAAAAAGAAAAGGAGTTTCGAGCTCTCAAAAAACATAAAATTGAAATAATAAAGATTTCAAATAGCGAAGACAAGGATGGAAGGTTAAAATTTGATCTGTCTGAAGATAAGATAACTCAAATACTGGATTATGCAAAAATTGGAAAGAGAGTATTAGTAATTTTAAATACGGTAAAACAAGCACAAGAAATTTACCAAAAGTTAAAGGATAAGCTAGAAAAAGACCCGAATTATAACTCTATAAAAGACAACCTTTGGCTTCTCCACTCAAGGTTTACGTGGAGTGATAGAGAAAGTAAAGAAACCAATCTCATAAAGAAACACTTCGAAAATCCGAAGCAAGATAATGAAAGCGTTCCGAAAATACTCGTAGCAACTCAAGTTGTTGAAGCATCCCTTGATATTGACGCTGATATTTTATTCACGGAAATTGCTCCCCTTGATGCACTCGTGCAGAGGATGGGTAGGATATTAAGACGCATTAAACATAACCCTAAGGATGAAGTAGTTGAATACCGTTATAATGATAAAGCAAAAAGCGCTGTTGAGTTTAAAAATTATAGAGAAAAATATGAACAACCAGAAACAAATGTTTTTATCTGGTCTTTTGAAAATGGTCTAGAATCGGGAAATGGAAAAGTCTACGATAAAGATCTGTTGCTTTTAAGTTTAAAAATTTTAAAAGAGTCGAATAACATAAATAAACCTGAACCTCAAGATTTAGAAGATTGGTTAAAAAGAAATAAAAAAGACACAAGTGAAATATTAAAAGACACTAAAATAAGTGTTACCCTATCTGAATATGATAAATATGAGATAGTTAAATTACTTTATTCCTCCCTTCCGAATGACTATACCTATTTGAGAGAATTCAATAAAACTCTTGATATCTTAGATGCAGGCTTCATGTCGGACAGAAAAGAAGAAGCACATAAAATATTTAGGGAAATTTACGATATCCAACTTATTCCCCCAAACAGACTTGATGAATTTGTAGAAGAGATTAAAAGATTTTTTAAAAATAATACTTTAACGAAACCAAAGTACCTTTTTAGCTTCTTTAAAAAGCAAGTCATTTCAAAATTTGTTGTTTCAGATAGCTCTTTTAAACATCGCAAGGATTTATCTGTCAATGACTGGGTCTTTTACAAGGTAATTGAAAAGTTCAACCAAAACGACTTTGAGGAGATTCTTGAGAAATTGGGGAAGCTCTATGGATACAGTAAATATAAGCAAGATGACTTTGAGAAAAAACTAAGAAGGTATTTATGTGGAATCTTTGTTCTCCCTGCTCAGTATGATGAAAATTTAGGGATCGTAGAAGAAAAAAGTAAAGCCGAAGAATATGTAAAGATCGAGAGTACAATAATATGATACTCGAGCAGCAGTTAAAACATACCGGTACTCTTGTAAACTACTATTTTGTTTGCAAACGAAAACTTTGGCTTTTTGCGCATCAAATAAATTTTGAAACCGAATCCGAGCTGGTTGCACTTGGAAAATTGCTATCTGAAACCTCTTATGAACGTAAAAAGAAAGAGATTAAAATAGATGAAACCATTTCCATAGATTGGATAGATTTTAGAAACAAAGTCATCCATGAAGTTAAAAAATCCGATATCCTTGAAGAGGCACATATATGGCAGGTTAAGTACTATCTCTATTTTCTTGAATCAAAAGGTGTAAGTGGATTCAGGGCAGAGGTCAACTACCCCGAATTCCATAAACGTGAGCTTATTGAGCTGAGTAATCCAGATAGGGAGAAGTTAAAAGAAGTTACAAGGGAGATTGAGCAAATAATAGCTTCCGACAAAAGCCCTGAAAAAGTAAGGATTCCTGCCTGCAGAAACTGTAGTTATTTTGAGTTTTGCTGGGTATAGGTAGAGATGGAAAAACCCTTTTATATTTTTAGCAGTGGTCGAATAAGAAGAAGGGAAAATACAATTTTTTTCGAATACAAAGACTCTTCTACAGAAGATAAAGATGAAAGCAAGGCAACCGCTCCATTAAGACGTGTAATACCCATCGAGTCAATAGATTCCCTATATGTCTTTGGAGAGGTTGATCTGAATACAAAAGTTATAAACTTCCTTGGACAAAATCATATACCTGTTCACTTTTTCAATTACTACGGTTATTACACTGGAACCCTTTATCCAAAAGAGTATGCAGTTTCAGGACATCTGCTGGTAAAACAGGTAGAACACTATATTGATCAAAGACTCCGATTTAATATCGCTTTAGAGATCATACAATCTTCTAACCATAATATACTAAAAAACCTAAAATACTACGAACGCAGATATGGTGATCTTAAAAAATTTATTTCAGATATTGAAAGCAAAAATAAAGAGCTGATGACTTCGCGTTCGATTGAAGAGCTTATGGGTTTTGAGGGGCAAATTCATAGACGTTACTTTGAGGCTTGGAATAGTATATTAAAATCGGAATCTTTTTTATTTGATAAACGCACAAGGATGCCCCCTGAGAATCCAATAAACGCTCTTATTTCCTTTGGCAACTCCATCATGTATGCAATAGTTCTTAGTGAGATATATAAAACTCAGTTGAACCCTGCTATAAGTTACTTACATCAACCAAGTACAAGGCGGTTTTCCTTGAGCCTTGATTTAGCTGAGATCTTTAAACCACTTATAGTAGACAGGTTAATTTTCAGCATGGTAAATCATAACCAGATTCGAGAAGACCACTTTGAAAACAACCTAGAATTCTGCCACTTAAATGAAAAAGGAAGAAAGGCATTTATTGGGCAATTCGATGAAAAATTAAAAACAACAGTAAGATACCCAACACTAAAGCGTAATGTAAGTTATCGTCAGCTTATAAGACTTGAATGCTATAAACTCATAAAACATATACTAGGTGAAGAGCAATATAAAGGTTTTAAAATGTGGTGGTAGATAAATGTATTACATCTTAGTTTATGATGTAAATCAGAAACGTGTTAACAAAATACTTAAATTACTTAGGAAGTATATGAATTGGGTGCAGAATTCTGTTTTTGAAGGGGAATTAAGCGAGTCTCAGATAGAAAGATTAAAGTACGAAGTAAAAAAGTTAATAAATCCCCGCGAGGACTCTGTTATAATTTATGCGATGGAAGAGAAATGGCTCGGACGTAATATTATAGGATTAGAGAAAAAGGAGATAGGAACTATCCTTTAAGGATCTCGTCGTGGATTGGGGGTTTTTGCATTTTGGCGAGCGACTGAAAAATTGGCAATTTTTTTTACAATTTTTAATGTATTTTAGGAAGGGTTAGAATTGAACCATAGTGGAATTTAAACGCGTGAATGCTCACGTCTCGAGTCTGAATTTCTAGAGGTTAGAATTGAACCATAGTGGAATTTAAACAGAGACATCGACAACTCTATCATCTCTTA